>CAZLFQ010000012.1:0-1537 GCA_964558975.1 uncultured Candidatus Midichloriaceae bacterium | reverse complement strand
TTGATAATGAATTTTTGGTTGAAATAGGGTTGCCATGCAACCCCATTATTGCTAGGCTTGTTATAAAGAGTTTTCCTTCTTCATAACTTATTTTTTTAAGGCTTGTCGTGTTAAGCCTTTGGTTGTTTGTTTTACGTTGCATAAAGATAATTTGATTATGGTTTGTGCGCAAAGTATTCCATTGTTTTCTCCTGACCTAACTTACATTTTTTATTTTCCAATCTCCAATACTTGAAAGCAAAAATAACAAAGCACCCTATCTGCTGTTCTCTATTTTCAGGAGAGGCTAATGCCATCGCTTTGAGATGGATTTTTAAATGCTTCAGCGTTTTTAGCATACTAATTTGTCCGGTATTTTTTTCTACACGGTACCCGCACATGAATCTGAAGATTGTAAAGCTGATACACACCCAAATTAACTTGGCAAACAAGTGGCATAGATAGCGTTCCTGTTTCATTACTTTAAGTTGATGAATGTGCAGGGTGGACTTCCAGATTTTGAACATTAATTCAATTTGCCAGCGTAGCGAATAGTAAGATCTTATCTTGTCTGCTCCAATAATCCTGGGGGACGTGTTAGTAACATAGACATTTATTGAGGCTTTGGCCTTGGCCAGTTCTGAAGGTATATACCCTTTTCGTTTACCTGCCTCTTTGAGCTTGCGCATCCGTTCATTTATTTTCTCCTGGGGCAATCGCTCAATGATCATCCTAACTTTGTAACGTTGCTTATTGCCTATAAGCACTTCTTTCTCTACTCGCTGCATGTGATTTCTTTTCATATGCTTACAGATTGCCAGATAGTCAAGTTTCTTGTAATGGTTCGGTTTGTCTTGCTCGAATACCAATACATTTGAATGCAGCCTGTTGATAAAGAAGGCTTTCTTTGCCTCTATTTTCTGTAACACATCGGTTACAATAAACCCCAGGTCGCGGATAACGAGCTCACCGGGTTTAATGTCGCCCACTGTTGTTTGGGCATCTGTCAAATCTTGAACGTTGGCACTGAACAGTTCAAGATGGATAATTTTGCCTGTTTTGATATCGAACTCGTAGCTGATTTTAATCCCTGCTTTGTGCCCACCCATACCGTTGCATGCAAAATCCTCTGCTAAAGTATCAGGGGCCACAAACTTGGTGGAGTCTTTAATGCGCACACCGGCAAAGGGTGCGAACATTTCTTTACAATCAACTGTATTGATCTGCGATGCAATCTTCTGTTCTAAGGCTCGCTTTAAAAATGCAACGGCCTCTTTATTGAAGCGCTGATCAATACCTTGTTTACTCATTACGATGCCGTACGAGGCAGACAGTTCGCAGCACACCTCTTGCAAGGTTAAAGAACTGTAATCAAGATTGTTGAGTACTAGTGCCTGTAAAAACAATGCTCCGCTAAGCTTTGATTTTCGCCTGACGAAATTACTCTCTCGGGCAAGGGAATCTAAATTCTCTTTGTCAAAGAATTTTTCAATAGTCAAGTTTATATGCCTGGCTATTACAGAATGGGGACCGGTTTCCTTCTTGTTAAGCCAAATCT
>CAZLFQ010000011.1:0-1693 GCA_964558975.1 uncultured Candidatus Midichloriaceae bacterium | reverse complement strand
TAAAAGCATAAATACTATGAGTGAGATAAAAAAACAATTAGAAAAATTGATTAGAGGCGATGTTGATAACAGCGATGAATCTCGTGATTTGTTTAGTCATGATGCTAGTATGTTTGAGCTTAGGCCACAACTAGTAGTTTCGCCCAAAGATAGTGATGATGTAAAAAAGGTAGTTAAGTTTGTTGCCGATAATAAAAATAGCAACCCTACTCTATCTATAACTGCTAGGAGCGCTGGTACTGATATGAGCGGTGGTGCAATAACGGAATCAGTAGTTCTGGATATGAAAAAGTATTTTACCAATATAAAGAGTGTTAGTGCTCACAAAGCCAACGTTCAGCCAGGAGTTTTTTATAGAGACTTTGAGATTGAAACCCTAAAGCACGGTGCCCTACTGCCCTGTTACCCGGCTAGTCGTGAGTTATGTACGGTTGGTGGAATGGTTAGCAACAACTCTGGTGGTGAAAAATCATTACAGTACGGTAAAACTGAAGATTTTGTCACAAGCCTAAAGGTTGTGTTAGCTGATGGAAATGAGTATACAGTTAAGCCACTTAACAAACACGAACTAGACAAAAAAATGAAACAGAAGGATTACGAGGGTAAACTCTACAGAGATGTATTTAGGTTGGTGGATAAAAATTATGAAGCTATAAAAAAGGCTAAACCTAAGGTTAGTAAGGATTCTACTGGTTACCATCTGTGGAATATTTGGGATCGCAATACTGGCGTGTTTGACCTGACTCAGGCGATTATTGGCTCGCAAGGGACCTTGGGCATTGTTACCGATATCAATTTTAGATTGATTAAAGCGCCAACTCATTCCGGTACTTTGGTCGTATTTATGAGGCAGATTGATCATTTAGGTAATGTGATAACCGAGACCCTTAAACACAAGCCGGCCACTTTTGAGGGTTTTGATAACTATACTCTAATGCTGAGTTTTAAACTATTCTTTTTCTTCCATAAAAAACTGGGTTGGTGGAACACTATTAAATTAGGCGTTCAGTTATTGCCGAATGCCCTGATGATGTTTAGAGGCGTGCCGAAGATGGTATTATTGATTGAATTTAATGGGCAAACAGAAGTTGAAGTAGCTAAGAAAGTTCATTTACTTAGAAAAGACCTGGAAAAGTATGGCAATCAAATGCTTTTTGAAGAAGACGAAAACGAGGCTAAGTCTAGAAAGTTCTGGATTATGCGTCGGGAGAGTTTTAATTTGCTTAGACAGAAAGTAAAAGACAAGCACACAGCTCCGTACATAGATGATTTGGTGGTTGACCCTAAATATTTACAGAAGTTCTTGCCAGAACTACGCAGGATACTTAATAAGTATAAGTTATTAGCGACAGTTGCTGGTCATTATGGCGATGGCAATTTTCATGTCATACCATTAATGAAGATAGAAGATCCTAAAGAAGTCGCTAAAATCAAGCCATCCATGAAAGAAGTCAATGAGCTGGTATTAAAATATGGCGGTAGCTTGAGCGGCGAGCATAATGACGGCATGAGTCGTGGACCTTGGTTGGAGCAGATGTATGGCCATAAGACCTTAGGCTATTTCAAAGATCTAAAACACATATTTGACCCGAGCAATATCTTTAATCCTTACAAGAAAACTGATTCTGACTGGGATTATAGTATGTCACACATCCGCAAACACTTTTAGGTCTGGTTAAAACTTTGTTAGATT
>CAZLFQ010000010.1:0-1700 GCA_964558975.1 uncultured Candidatus Midichloriaceae bacterium | reverse complement strand
AAAAATCAACCTAAAAGGTGTCGTTTTGTCTATCTGCTTGCTTTCTACAACGCTCCCAACCATATCTACAAGGTGTTTTTCTAAGTTTTCAACATAGTTATCATCTGTACTAATATGGCTACAATCACCGACAAGATAACTTCCGTTGTAATCAAACACGTTTGCAAAACCAATTAGCCTGTTGTTCTGACTATCAACTGTTGACCCAACACCCACAATTAATTCTTTTTTATCTTTCTCGTCTTTTTCGATTGTCCAGGCTACGCCTCCCAATTTTGAGTAGATATTCAATGCAATGTTTTTCTCTATGGGAGGATACTGTTGTTTTATTTTCTCAATAGTTACATCTTGTGAAGGTATCTTCTGATTGAGTAATTTTGCTTTGCTTAAATAATATGGAGAGCTGCTGATCGCATACTCCTTATCCTGCTCCGATAGAATAATTACTACCATATCCACATCTGTAAGATTTAATCTTTCTATTGCGCCGACATACCCCTCACTATCATCAAATGCCTCCAATATAATATCCAGTTTTTGTAAGTGGAATATCTTATGCAAATTGCCTTCTAACCTCTTGCTAAAACTCCCAGACACACCTTCATAAATTTGGGGTGTCAAAACTATTATTTTTACAGTCTTACTAATAAATAGGTTATATGTAGAAGGCTTAAGTTCTTCTAATGACTTGTCGTAATAAGAACGGGACTTGGTTCTTTCATTGTAATAGTAGTAGTTTGGTTTCTTGACCTGCTCATTATCAAAATAGGCGTTTGGCAGGTTGTTCAACAGAAAGTTGCTAACCTGAAGTCCATCTGGTAAATAAAATCTGTCTTTTATTTGCTTGATTGATGAATAAAGGCTATCCAAATCTTTGCCAAAGTTTTCATCAGAGTATAAACTCTTATTGACTGAAAAATACTGATCATGCTGACCTGAAGCCAATAGGTATTTTTCTACATTTTCCCTAGTTGCAATTAGCTTATTCTCAAAATTTCTTGACCAATTCCGTGTATCAATTGACTTGCTTTTAAATTCCTCCTCTGCATAAATGAATTCCGGTTTGTATCTTTTCCTTAATGTAATACCAATAAATAATTTTGAGCTTTTTTGAGAGTAAAAATTGTGAAAACCCATATCCATGTAAGGGGATAGTTTTAGCCCTTGAAGAATAACTGGCTTTCCTTGATTGGCCCCTTTAAGTCCTACACCCCATGTTGATGAGTATTTGTTCAAATAAATATGATAGTTATTCTTTCTCAGTAGCGTAACGACCGCTTGTTCAAGTATCCGCTCAAATAAACGCGGTTTATCGTTCAGGGCAACTACTTGACTTGAAAACTCAGATGGCAAGGATTCAGTTTGGGCTGACAGCCTCCAAGCATAAATATCTGCACCATCCCTATAAAAGTAATAATCTTGAACATTTTTTACATAACGATCCCACTTAGCTTTGTCGTAAGTTGTTTTTGCAATCTCAATCTGATCTTTATTGAACTGCACCTCAATTAAATTTAGTAATAAACCATTCATATTATTTATGTCACTTTATCTGAAAGGCCTTAAAGACAAATATCTCCAAGTACAACCATCAGGGATTCTTTATTATTGACTTTTAGATAAAAATTCTTTGCTGCAATGAGCAGTGAGGGCAGTATAGCACTTTATTACGGTTATAGGCTAGTCTAGCTTGACTTGGT
>CAZLFQ010000009.1:0-1754 GCA_964558975.1 uncultured Candidatus Midichloriaceae bacterium | reverse complement strand
ATCTATTATTATAACATTAGGTTTAGATTTAGCTTAATTCAAATCTAAAGGTCCCCGAGGCGGGAGACTCCACTTGGAAGAGTAGAAAAAGCTATTGCAAACAATCTAGTGAATAATCCATTTGGCAATCAGGACAACAGCAAAGAATTCAAGCCACTTAGATGGTTATTCGGGATAGTTCTTGTTTCGCTTTTTGTTTTTGTTATATACCAAAACTATATAGTTTATTTTACTGAAAATCGGTATACAATAGGGGTTATTAGTGGAACGTATTCCAGTAGTAAATCTATTGGTAGGCTATATTCATTTAACATAAATGATGACGTTATTACGCATTCTTGTACAACAAAATCTTGTAGAAATTTAACTTTAGGTGATAGATATATTGTTAGGTATTATGTAGGCCATAAGATCATCTCAGAATTAATGGTAGATTATTCTGTGCCAGTCGGCATTGAGGCGCCAAAAGATGGATGGAATAAAATACCTGATTCTATAGTCAGAAGAGAAGGTTCTTATTAATGCCTCTTTCCTAGCGGAGTCTCCCGTTTCGGGGACTCCGCGAAATAAATCACACAGGTATTTTGTAATTTGTGCTGATGAGTACCAAGCTATTTCTTTTCTTCGCAGAGTTACTCGTCTCGAGAACTCTGCGCTTTTGTAAACATTATTGTCTTTGCCAATAACTACAAGTTGCTGGATTTTGCCTGGAAGCGAATAGGCCCCCAGGCAACCAAGTAGGCGCAACACCTGTTGTTGCCCATCAACAATTAATACGCGGGTACACCGCCAGAGAAGAAGGTTACGTGTTTATGTATGTGAGCAATGAAAATGCTACCTAGTAGATGTTTATGGAGCCTGCCCCGCCTTATGCGGGGATGATGTAGTGATGACGCATACCAGGAGCAACGTAATTCAGTACAACGAGTATTATCCGTTTGGGTTATAATGGCAGTAATTCTATTGAACTTTAGTGTTAAAAATCCGCTAGCGTTCGGATCGAAAAAATGACATCAAAATTTATTAAATTTGGAGACCATGAAAACAGGCACATATAATATTGACTTAGAATTCAACCAAATCTTGGACTTGGTTAGACAATTGACAAAGAAGGAAAAAATCAGACTATCAAAGGAACTTGAAAAGGAGATAATTGACGTAAAACTGACTTCCTTATTAAAGGCTTTCAAAACTGACGACCTTGACCAAGCAACAATTGACAGAGAAGTTGAGATTGTAAGAGCAGAATTATATGCCAAGTCAAAAGCCAAGTAGAGTAATCATCGACACCAATATTTGGATTAGTTTTTTAATTGGTAAAGAGCTTCAAGACCTTAAAGAACTAATAGTAGATGAAAAAGTTAAAGTCATCACGACTGAGCAATCAATAAATGAATTCAGACTTGTTACTTCAAGAGATAAGCTAAAGAAGTATTTCGATCAAGACAAAGTAACAGAATTAATTTCTCTACTCGATATTTTGGCTGACAAGATTAAAATCAAAAAGATTGATAAAGTATGTCGTGACCCTAAAGATGACTTCCTATTGGCTTTAGCAAAGGAAAGTAGAGCAAATTATTTAATCACGGGAGACAAAGACCTGCTTGATATTAAAGTATACGGCCAGACAAAAATACTGACTGTAAAGCAGTTCAAAGAAAAGATTAAGTAAGGTGCCTTAGTTATTGTTGGTCGCCTGACCATAGTCGTTAACTTAAGGAAAGGTATTTAAAGAATGAAGGATTTGGTAGTGA
>CAZLFQ010000008.1:0-1933 GCA_964558975.1 uncultured Candidatus Midichloriaceae bacterium | reverse complement strand
GCGCGATGAATTCGTTGAACGACCGGGCGACAAGGTTGGAGACGGCCGTTTCCTCGCCGGGATTGAAGAATCTGTACTTAATTATTTTTTCTTCTCATACTTACTTCAAAGGTAGTTTTAACCATTGTTTCTCAAATGATTCGATTCTGTCACGCTTTACTGTTTTTAGATATATTGTAGAGACTTTTTTGGCAAGTTCTTTAACCCAACTCTCATCTCTTAATTTACTCCTATAGTCAAAATCATCTCCTAACTCATCTACTTCAGCATTGATATCTACTATTATATCGTTAACTATATTTTCTATACATTCTTTGAAATTCTGCCTTTTACGAGGATCTCTAACAAATTCTTCAGGAGAGGCGATCAATTCTTTACCTTTATTATCTATTTCAAGTATTAGACGTAGTATATATAGTATTGTGTATCTAGTTAGTATATATTTGCCGAACAATTGATTATTGATATCATCGATCTTTTCCTTTATAACCTCATCCATGATATATAGTGCTACTATTCTATCCGCTGTAACTAATTGTCTAGCGAATAACATTGAGTGCTTATCTTCAAATATTTGATATTTCCTATGAGAAATCCAGGGTTCTTGTAAATCAAATGACATTAAGTACGTACCGGCCATCTCATTAGAAATTGTTGTCAAACGACTTATATTTTCGCCCCTTTTTATTTCGTAAAAGAACTCATCTTTGTATAGTAAGTTAAATTCATTTTGAAGCCGTATCTGCGTAGGGTCGTTTGATTTGAAGTCCCTGGCACGAACGCCGTTCTGATTGTTTGAAAAATTTGTGATTATCTCTGTCAGATCGGAATTAACTTTGACTTGGACAAATTTTGTTAGAATTCTTAGATCATCTGTTAACTCTTTTTGATTATCAAAGAGTGCATAGAGACTTTGGCACCCATTAACTACGAAATAGTTTTCTATTTCGATTCTATGTTCATCGTCATTTATTTTATCACAAATGACTGTAATGCCATTGTGGAAGAGTGGGAATTGTTTGTGTAGGCTAGAATTTTTTATGCTCTTAACTATATCTCTGTTAACCTGTGTTTTCCCTAGTGGGCCTCTTATATTGAAAGCGAAAATTGATTGATTCTTAATTCCCTGCAGTTTTACTAATTCTTTTGCTCTAACAGGTGCTATAATCGAAAATACATCTGCATCTGCATAATGCTTGGAAGTTGAGACTCCTTCTATATCAAATTCAGCTTTGGTTCCTGGGGGTACTTCTCTAGTTTCCGAAATATAAGAGGATTCCAACTCAGATTTACCAATAAAAAATATACGTTTATTGGATTGGAGGAAAGCAATACCATTTTTATCTAATTCGGTATTACTGATAAAGTAACCTACAATCTTATAGTCACTTAATTTTTCTTTTATGCCTAAGCGTTCTATTAAACCTGAGACTTCAGCTCGGCCTGCAGTGTCTATTAAATTTTTCAGGGACTCGGGATTCTCAAATTGCGAAAGCGTTCCCTCAAACTCTCTTAGTGATCTATCTCCAATGCTACTAGATTTCTTTTGAGATATTTTAGTTTGAAAAACATTAATTGTGTTTGCGTCGTCATTTACAAAAATTCCATCAACACCTTTATCTCCATTATTGTCACAAACATAATCGACGGCATCATCAAGTCTATAATAGTTTTCAAGATACCAAATCAAAAATGCAGCACTTTCGGTTCTGCCTTTGATATTATGTTTCGCGATATGAGATAATATGTTTGGGTAACTTAGGTCAACCATAATTAGCCTGTTTAAGTCGACTTGTTACAGAATTAAAAAATGTAAAAGTATACTTGTCAAGCGAAGAAGGTGTTATAGATGACAATTACTCCCTTATCCACTCCTTCGCCTCTTCCTTTTCGTCAAAGGTGAAGTGCCGGACCTCGACGCCGGGGACTATGC
>CAZLFQ010000007.1:0-2188 GCA_964558975.1 uncultured Candidatus Midichloriaceae bacterium | reverse complement strand
TAGACTACCTAAGCTTTTCTTGGCTTTAGGGTTTTGATTTTTATAGCAGTTTCTACACGACGGATATCGGCTAACAAATCAGAACGCTTTTTGTTAAACAAAACTAGATCCAAAACTGGGTCATCGCCATTACGGGCAAAATTACACATATCACCGTTCTTTTTATTGATCTTAATACGCTCAAACGAATGTAGTTTTCTAACTTTGTTTACACCCTCTAGCGACTGCAAGCGACCTTTTTTCTTAGGATAAAACTGCATTACAGCCGTAAATCCCTTAGCTCTTTTAGGTAAAATTGGTTTTTTAGGGATACGAATCAAGACGTCATTTAGACTATGGTCCATGCCATAGCTAAGCTCGTACATTTCGTGTCTAAAGCCTCCAATTCGTGGCCCAAGCTCAATCACCTTCCAACCGTCTTCTGTCTTCATTAACTCAATATGGCAAGTTGTACTACGAAGTCCCAAGGCTGTTACAGCCTTCTGGGCGGCTTGCTTGGCGTGTTCAATCTTATAAGGCTTCAATTGAACAGGTGTAATTCGCATATAGCCAAAGAAGTCCTCGTAACCAGCACTGTGACCAGTCTTTACATTAACTAGTGGAGTAGAATAAATCACTCCACGCTGGTTAACATAACAATCTATAGAGTACATTGTACCCTCCATAAACTCTTCTACCAAAATGCTTGGTTCGCCACGACCTTTCTTTTTTTTATAAATCTGGTCAATCTTTTTTACAGTATTCTGCAAGGTTTTTTCTAACTCTTCTTCATGATAACAAAGAGTTACTAGCAAACTAGCAGCTAGTCCAGCTGGTTTAATAATCAACGGAAAACCAATTCGTTTGCCAATCCTAGTAATAGTTTCTTTAGAAGCATCATGCACTACTAGGAATTTTGGCGAAATATCAGCATCATAACCTCGCAAAAGCTGACGCATTTTTATCTTGTTAGTAGTCCAGTCTAATGAACTTTCTGATGGAGTGTTTAGATATGGAACATATGGGATAATCTTCTTTAGTAAAGGAATATTACGTTCAGCACGACAAGTCACAGCCAATAAACGATTAGTATAGGGAGCGATAACTTTTTGAATATTAGTTATAGATGAGAAGTCGCATTCCAAAACTACCGCTTTAGAATCTTTGGCAACACTACCCCTAGCACCAGGATCAGTCACATCAATCAGTACGAATGCTTGCAAGTCTTTGTCTAACTTTTTGGCTAATTTAGCTAAAGCGACTTTTTGGGATGTCAAATAAGACCCTACGAATAGGACCATATCTCTTTCCTGGGCTTCTTCAAATGTTGACATTTTTCCTGCTTATTTTTTAATTTATATGACCTGCCAATTCTATCACAAATGTACTAAATAGTCAATACTAAGATACTAGCCGGCCTATTTAAAATCTAACTTTTTATACGTTATATGGCAAGTTTTATGCCCAGTTAGCCAGAAAATCACTCAATTCTTTGGCTTTTTCATTTACAAAACTACCAGTGCTTAGTTGGGGCATATTGTTAATTTCTAGCATATAATACTCACCTGTGTCCCTATGCTGGATCATATCTACACCGGTGATTTCTCTGCCAACTAACTTTGATATTGCTAAACATTGGCTGACCATATCTGGGCTAACACTGTCGGTAGACACTATCTTTGCTAAGCCACCTTTAGAGGTATTGTTTAGATGACCACCGTCTTGTGACTGTCTATGGATAATCATCTTTACTTCATCGCCCATTATTATAACTCTATAGTCACCATCATTAGGTATAAATTCCTGAACTAGAGTTAGTTTTTCTGACATACTAAGCTTTGCCTGCTTTAGCCCAGCATAATCTTGTACTAGATAATTATCCTTACCCTTTGAAGCCGTAGCCGATTTAACAATCAATGGATAGTCAAAAGAGCCTCTAGAATAATACTTATCCAACGACTCAACATCATTTATAGACATAAATTTAGCTATTTTTATATCATTTAGCGATGCATAAACCAGTTGACTTAATTTGCTCCTAGATCTTGTACGTAGAACTTCACTATTTAATAACTTCTTACCATAATGATTCATATATATGGCCGCTGACAATGCCGAATCTTCGGTAAACCTGGTCTTGAACCAGCCTATAGCGAACATAGCATCATAATCTTTTAGATCACAGCTATTAATTGTATCTGTTATAGAC
>CAZLFQ010000006.1:0-2539 GCA_964558975.1 uncultured Candidatus Midichloriaceae bacterium | reverse complement strand
ATGATTCGTTTTTTAGTATCTTAACATGTGGTCTTGTTTCTGGGGTCCATTATAGATACCGTCAAATATGGAATAGATATCCCACAAAATGGATTTACTAAAAAGAAATTTCATTCAGAGCATTGTTAACGATTTATCAAAACTCAATGGAACCGAATTTGAGTACCTTTGCAAGATTATTCTTCAGCTAATCCTTGGTACTAAAGTAACACTCCGCGGCCATAATCTGTATGCAAAGCCAGTTGGATATTCAGTTGATTTGATCACCAACAACTTTCAAATAGTTGGTCAATGCGGTACAGATAGCGATTACTTTGATGGTTTAAGCACAGAAAATGAAGAGAAAAATAATTCGTCAAAACCTATTAAAGATATAGAAGCTGTAGTAAAAAATAGTCCTCAAGCTCGATTAATATATTTATTTACAAATGTGTACGCTACTGGAGGCAAGCTCAGCATACTAGATAAAGCGATCAAAATTCGTAAGTTTACCCATGATATCGAAATTCTTGACTCTGAAAGAATTGCAGAAACCATTTATAACAATATCGAACATACGGCCTTACTAGAGGAGGTTATGGAATATTTACCTACAGCGGAAGCCATTTTTCGATTATTTCCTCAAACAGGTAAATTGCCAAATTTTAGAAATTTTTACTATATACGTAACGAAGAAGAATCAATAAAATTATTGTTAATGCAACAGCAAGTGATTCAGCTTTATGGCATTAGCGGAATAGGAAAAACAGAGCTTGCTATCAAAGTCTCACAAGATCTAAGTAAACAGTTCGATACTGTAATTTGGCTAGATGGCGATTCTAACCGGAACTTCAACATTGATTCTGTTAAAATCGATAAATTTAACAAAAAGGTAAATCTTGCATACGCGATAAGTTCTTACAGAACATTAGTCATCATTGATAATTGCGTTGAGGATCCTATAAGAATTGTCAATATATTTGGTCAGACCAGCAGACCTGAAGGGCGGCTAATTATTACTGCCGTAGAGAGAGTATTGCCTATTAATCAAGCTATCCATGTTGGTGAACTTACGTTTTACACAGCTAGAAACGTCTTGAACGAGGTAGGCATATTAGGAGACACGGAAGTTAATACTATCATTAAAGCAGTTGGAGGATTTCCGCTAGCATTACAACTAATCAAATCTCTGCTTAAAAATAGTGAGTACACGGTGTATGAACTTATAACAGAGCTTGAAAATTTACCTGACATGATTGATGTAGAACGGATGCAGCGAATCGCCGAAAGAGTGTTAGGGAAGCATCTTAAAAGATTTGAAACCGAGTTCGCTTTGATAAGTTACTTGAACTCGACAACCTTCTCCAATATTATCTTTGCTGAGCGGTTCAATAAGATTGCACTCAAAAACTTGCAGACTATAGCCGTTATTTCAAGTCAATCTGGAAATGTGTCTTACCTACACAAAATTGTGTTAGAATCAATAAAGAAAATAGTGGATGTTTCAAAATATAGAAAGTCATTTGATAATTCAATTGAAGGCTTCCTTGATAAAGAAAATAATATTAAATCCTCTGAGTATTTTTCATTTGTAGTTACTCACAGACAACTTCTTGAACAACTTTACAATAACACCAGCACAAATGAGATTTTGAGAAAAAATATTCTCTATGCCCAGATCCAGTCTGTAGATACTACCACGCATAAACAGGCTCTAATTAAGGAAATAGATTTATTTGATCTCTCTGGTAGTTCACGAATCGACGTACTGCTTGCCATCGAAAATTGCGAACTGACTCTAATGGAAATTAACCGAAAAACAGATAAACAAAACTATGAGACTGTGGCTTACCAAAGCATTGAAAGATTAAGCCAACTATCCTTACACCAATCAGACCATGCGATGGATCATCTCGTTCAGCATCATATTGGCAAAGTACTCTTTTGGATTGGAAAGACCTTAGAGGCGAAACAAATATTTAAAAAGTTGCTTGCGTCAGATCCCAATGCAGATCACTCACGCCTACAATTAGCACGAATTTTGCTAAAAGAAAAGGACACAAATGCGGCTATTGAACATCTCGATATTGCCTTGACTAATCGGTCTAGTACGTCATCATTGGCTGTGACACTTGCGCTCTATGAAACGCTTGGGAATCAATCTCTGTCGGATTTACGCAAAAAATATATCGACAATAAAATCCTGCAGTTTATGTCTCTCTTTGGTCAAACTCTTGACTTATCTTTTGATTACCCTATCAAGGTACTGAGCAAACTCGCTAACCACCTGAGTTTCAATCATCCACAAGAATTTAGTTATCTTTGTACGAATTTGCCTACACCAGATAACGCAAATAATAATGCTTCGTTGATGGAGTCTTTCGCCAATATACAATTCGCATATTATAAATGTTTAAAATATGGTATTTTTGAGAATAAAGAAACAAAAATGTCGTCAGCTCAAAATCTCAGCGAGCGATATTATATAGAAATGGGTCTAGATAGTAGACTTGTTCCTTTATAAGGAATGAGGTAGGCTAAAGCGAAAAAGGAGCCTACC
>CAZLFQ010000005.1:0-56430 GCA_964558975.1 uncultured Candidatus Midichloriaceae bacterium | reverse complement strand
GAGTGCTTAAGCCAGAAACTTGTTCTTGTGCATTATTATTCATTTGAACTAATTGCCCCATGAATTCTCTAACAGCTTGATCCAGTACAGGGAATGGTGCGCATTTTTCAGTATATTCTGTTTGTTCTGCCTGAGCTTCAACAGTAGCTTGATGAGCTGCAGTAATGTCATCAGCATAATACTGCTGCTTGAAATTCAATAGCAGCTCTGTAACTGCAGCAACTAGCTCAGAATTTGAACCAAATAAATTTGCAAGAGCTTCTATTGCTGTCTGCTCTTCAGAGCTTAGGGTTGTTGATTGTGTTTGTAAGCTGTTTTCTAAAGCTGTTGAAGTTTCAATTTCAGCATTTAATGTAGTTATTTTATTAGAGCAAGCAACGATATGTTCTGAAAGAACGTCTCTCAAAGCTTGTGAAACGGTGTATGGACAAGTTGTTGTCATTTTAATCTCCTATTTGTTAACAGTTTATTTTCCCCCACATTAAGTTAAGAGGATAAAAATTGTTAAAGCAAGTTTTAGAAGATAAAATTAAGCCGAGCCAGAATATGAGACGATGGTATCAGTTTTTTTAATTCCTAGGCTTTTGATGATCTTGTCCCATGAAGCTGCTTTCTTTGAGAAAATTACATTATATTCGGGCGTAGTTAACATCCAAGAGTTCTCTTTGATTTCTTCGTCGAGCTGGTTTGCATCCCAACTACAAAAACCTTTGATTAGCATAAAATCATCTTTTTGTTTACCCTTGATTACATCAGCTAAAAAGCCTTCGGCATTAGTATATAGAGAAAGCTTTGGTTCTTCAGAAAATGAATCTTTCTGTTCTTGAGTCGCGCTAAGAATAAAAAGTTTATTTTCTTCTACAGGACCACCATAATTAATTTTAAATTCTTTGCTAACTTTTTTGTTTTTTTTGATTTTTAAAAGTTCAATCAACTCATTAGAAGAAATCGCTCCGATATTTTTATTCACTACAGCGCCAACTGCGCCATCTTGATCATGGGCACATATGAAGATTAATGTTTTCTCAAATATTGAACCATTTAGGGATGGAGATGCAATTAGCAGTTTGCCTTCAAGTGAGTTAGTCTTTGGGGGATTGATAAAATTCATATAGCTGTTTTCCATTTTACTTCTGGTGGTAGTGACATCAAAATTCCTTCGGTATTGCCACCTGTCATTAAGCCAAACTTTGTGCCTCGATCGTAAATTAGATTGAACTCTGCATAGCGGCCACGTTTAATCAACTGAGCTTCTTTTTGCTCTTCGGTCCAATCTTTTTTATAATGTCTGCGAACTAATTTTGGGAATATATCTAAGAAAGCAAGGCCAACATCTTTTGTGAATTTAAAATCATTTTCCCAACTTCCTGAATTTAAATAATCATAAAATATTCCACCAATGCCACGCGACTCATTTCTGTGTGGAAGGAAAAAATATTTATCACATTCTTCTTTAAATTTTGGGTAGTAATTTGAATCAGATTTATCGCACGCAACTTTAAATGCATTGTGAAAGTCTTTGGTATCTTCAGCGAATTCAAATGTGGGAGTTAGATCAGCTCCGCCACCAAACCATTGTTTTGATGTTACAATCATTCTCGTATTCATATGAACTGCTGGAACAAGAGGAGATTTCATATGTGCAACCAATGATATACCGCTTGCCCAAAATGTAGGGTCTTGATCTGCACCGGGAATTTCTTTTGCAAATTTTGGATCGAACTTTCCAAATACAGTTGAAACATTGACGCCAACTTTTTCAAAAATCTCACCGTTCATAAGTGAGATAACTCCGCCACCACCACCGCTTCTTTCCCATGGCTTTTTTTGGAATTTTGAGGTAGAGCCGCATTCAGCTTCTATTTTTTCAAATTCAGTGCATATGTTATTGCGCAGCTCTTCAAACCAATTTTTTGCTAAAAGTTTTTGTTGCTCTGAATCCATTATGCTCCAATAGCCTTCTTTTTTTCATCTTCATGTTCAGCTAAAAATTTCCCAGCTTGCAACGCTGCCATGCAACCAGTACCTGCAGCTGTAACAGCTTGTCTGAAAATTTTATCTTGTACGTCACCTGCAGCGAATACTCCTTTCACATTTGTCTCGGTGCTGCCAGCAATTGTTTTGATGTAACCTTCGTGGTCCATATCTAGCATATCTTTGAAAATTGCTGTGTTAGGAGAGTGGCCAATCGCAATAAATATTCCATGTGTAGCAACTTGAGTCACTTCACCAGTTTTTAAATTTTTAAGCTTTGCTCCAGTAACACCCAGAGGGTTTTCGGTACCAATAACTTCCTCTAATACTGTGTCCCAAATGACGTTTATTTTAGGATGTTCGAATAGTTTTTTTTGTGTGATTTTTTCTGCGCGCAATGAATCACGTCTATGTATAAGAGTTACTTTAGATGCGTGATTGGTCATGTATAAAGCTTCTTCAACAGCAGTATTGCCACCACCTACAACTATCACTTCTTTATTGCGGTAGAAGAATCCATCACATG
The DNA here is from genome assembly GCA_964558975.1 of uncultured Candidatus Midichloriaceae bacterium. GTDB lineage: Bacteria > Pseudomonadota > Alphaproteobacteria > Rickettsiales > Midichloriaceae > CAZLFQ01. The sequence goes on along the minus strand of CAZLFQ010000005.1, from coordinate 53,930 downwards.
TTGCGCAGCCTGACACGCCAAAGCCCTGATATTTTTTCTCGCTAGGAATGCCAAGCCATTTTGCTTGTGCGCCTGTTGCTATGATTAGTGTGTCACCATAATAAATATCACCAGAATCACCTTCGCATTTAAACGGGCGTTTTGATAAATCTACTTTACTGATGTGATCATGAATGATTTGAGTACCTACATGTTTAGCTTGAGCTTCCATTTGCTCCATTAACCATGGGCCTTGGATTACATCTGCAAAACCTGGGTAGTTTTCAACGTCGGTGGTGATTGTCAATTGACCCCCTGGTTGAGATCCCTGAACCATAATTGGTTCCAGAGCCGCACGTGCAGCATAAATTGCCGCAGAATAGCCTGCTGGTCCAGAACCAATTATCAATACTTTTGTTTTATGTGTTGTCATTTTATTAAGTCCGTTTTTGGGACTTTAGTCTACCCATTCACAGCGTGTTTTGCAAGATACTTAGCAACGCCTTCTGCAGTTGGTGTCATCGCATCATTTCCTTTGTTCCAGTTTGCTGGGCAAACTTCGCCATGCTGTTGGTGGTGCTGAAGTGCATCGATTAGACGAATAAATTCGTTCACGTTTCTACCAAGCGGAAGATCGTTTACATACTGATGTCTTACAACGCCTGCTTCATCGATGATGAAAGTTCCACGATATGCAATTGAATCATTACAAAGAACGCCATAATCTCTAGCGATATTCTTTGTAAGATCTGCAACTAATGGGAATTTAATTTGGCCGATTCCGCCATCTTCAACAGCAGTTTTTCTGTAAGCAATATGAGAGAAATGCGAGTCAACGCTCACGCCAATTACAACAGCTCCGCGCTCTCTAAATTCTTCCATATTTCTGCTGAAAGAAAGAATTTCAGAAGGGCATACGAATGTGAAATCGAGGGGGTAGAAAAATACAACTGCGATTTTTCCTTTTGTATATTCTTTTAAATTGAATTTTGGATTAACTGAATTGTCTTCCATTACTGCATTAGCTGTAAAGTCAGGAGCTTGTTTGCCTACTAGCATGATTGTACCTATTGATTTTCATATGCATATTATAGTGCATATTGATGAAATCTCAACCAATAACACGCCCTTAAAACGATTGGAGATCAAATATCAAAATTTCGCATTTCTCTAAGCATTTGAAATTTATAGTTAGTTGCTCAGTGACTGCTGCAGCATCGCCTTGCTCTAATTGTTGCTCATCAGCTATAACAGTTCCTCGTGCCATCTGTAACCAGAGTTTACGACCTGTTGGAATGTTGAATGTGTAAGTTTGATTTGGGTCAAGATCCAGGACATAAAGGTTGGCATCTTGGTGGATATGCAAGCTGTCTTCTCTGCCATCTCTTGAAACTAGTAAAGTTAGTTGGCCAGATTTGCGTTTTGCCGAAAAGTTTTTTTGCTCATAGCTAGGTTCAATTGCTTTACGTTCAGGAAGTATCCAGATTTGTAATAGATGTACATCTACATCTTTTTTGGGGTTGAATTCGCTATGTTCTATGCCGCGTCCAGCCGACATTCTTTGCACATCGCCAACGGTGATTATTGAACCTGTGCCGAGCGAATCTTTGTGTTCAAGCGATCCGCTCATCACGTAGGTTATTATTTCCATATCACGATGGGCATGTGTATCAAAGCCAGCGCCACCTTTAACCCAATCTTCATTAATGACTCGTAAGTTACCGAAGCGCATTTGTTCTGGGTTGTAGTACTCAGCAAAACTAAAGCTGTGAAAGCTATCGAGCCAGTCGGTTTTAGAACGACCTCTATCTTTAGATTTGAGGATTTTTAGCATTTTGGTGACCTGATGTTTTGCATAAAATATACTAGTCCTGAATTTTAAACTTGCAATATGCGAGTAAAGACATTAGATTCTGGTGACGTTTTACGGAGTGGTGGCCGAGTGGCCGAAGGCGGCGGTTTGCTAAACCGTTGTACGACTTCAAAGTCGTACCGGAGGTTCGAATCCTCTCCACTCCGCCAGTTTATCTGAGTCTAATCCTCATTTCTCGTGTTATTAATTATGAAAGCAATATTAGTTATTACCACTTTAATTATCGCTATAGCCTCAATTTCTCATGCTGAGAGCGCTGTAACAGACGTTTATTCTAACAAATGCAAGCATGGAATCCATCAACAACCAAAAGGTCCTTTTGCAGCAGCGGTCTTTTGTGATGATGCTGCAGGCACTCATATCGGAATTATATGTTATGCCGCAGGCGTTTGCCAAAAAAGCGAATATCCCGAAGGCACTAGATTCGATGGGTGGGCTCTTGATAACAGATTTTGGCAAATAAGCACTTGGGGCTTGGATGTTACTAATTTTGTTTGGTCTCAAGATAATAAATACCTATTTGTAGCAACCAATTCAATTTATGGTTCGGGTGGTTTGTATCAATTAGATTTAGAACGGCGCATTGAAAAACAACTATTGCCAATAGATAAATCGGTATCATCTAGCTCGCCTAGTTCAGGCTATTCCATTATTTCATTATCAAAAGATGGTAAAAGCTTAACTTATAAAGCTGAAAAAGAGACTGAAATTAAAACTTTAAAATTACAATAAAGCTTGTAAGTTGAGTTTATTAATTCGTCAATTAATAGAAGCTGGGACTCCAAAGGTATAAAATGGCAAAAACAACGATCAAAAAATTTCGCAGGGTTGATGCTCCACTTGCGTCAGATATGTTGCAAAAATTAGCGTCACATCATGGAGATGTCGCTAAATCTTCGGCAGATGATTTCCTAAAAACATGTTTGGGGTCAAAAAAGATAATGTCATGTTGGATAGTATGGCAGCAAGAGCAAGCTATCGGTTTCGCAATTTCTTATGACTGGATGAATTTTGTACGTGGTATGAAAGTTCGCCATTTAGATTTGATTTTCATTGATCAAGAATTTCGTGGCAAAGGTCTTGGCAAAAAACTAATAGCTCATGTTGCTAAGGATGCAATCAAAAATGGTTGCGGGCGTTTGGATGTTGGTGCAAGCCAAAGTAATATAGATGCAAATAAATTCTATAGTTCCCTTGGTTTTTCAGGAAAAGCTAGTAGCTCTATTAAATATAAAATCCAAGGTGAGGCTTTGGTAGCGTTAGGTCGTGTTTAGTTTGCTAACGCAAACCATTTTTAGTGTAATGAAAGTACTTGCTCCTTTCCCCAACCCTTACCACTGCGTACTTTCATTACTTTTTATAATAAAGTTCGAAAAGTAAAGCTAAGGCATTAACGAGAGTGAAAATTGCAATCCAGAATTGTAACCACCAACTTGAATTATGTCGTTTTTCCTCCAATTCATGTCTTTCTAAAGTGCCAATTGCTTTGTTAGTAATTGAATATAGATTGTTGTCAAATTTTAAATCTTCTGAATCGACAAGAGAATTAAGATATATTCTTAGTTTCTGCCTTTCATTTTCATTATCAGGATGAGAAGCCCATCTAATGGAATATAGATCTGTCATAATATTAATAAAATGAATCCCGCTTCCAGTCGAATCTAGTGGCGATGAAAAATTATATTTTTGATCAAGATGCTTTCTAATCAAAAATCTCAGCAATTCCATTCTTTTGATTGTGACAAAAGGTTTATGATTATAATGAGACTGAAATATGTATTCTAAAAAGATTTTACAGTTAACTATAAACTTATCAAACATAGAAACGTAATAAAAAGCTGTTTTGTTGAAATTATCGTATTGTAGGTTGTAATGTTTGTAGTAATGGGTGATTCGAAATTGATACTTTTGAACTTCATCCAAGCTTAATGTTTCTTGTTTAGTAAAGTGGTTTTCCTTATCTATTGCTAAAACTTTGAATGCTCCATTTTTTTTATTGTATCCAACGATGCTATATTTGGCGTTACCATTTTTTTCGCATAAAAAGACACTATAGCAATCCATTTTTTTTGCTTCATCTCCACTTCTTGGAATTACTTTAGGTGATTTTTTCTTGAGTAGCCTTGGCAAGATAAAATTTAGGATAATTCTTTTGAACATACTGGTACAGAATACGTTATGTTATTGAGGATAAAGATATATTCAGGTTTGACAATATCTAGTCCGAAAAAGATACCATATAGATCTGAGAAAAATCCTATCTCTAGTTACAAATTATTCTCTTCATGAGAAGAAGTAGTTAATGTGTGCGTTGGGGGGCGAATTTGCGCGCCGAAGGCGGCTCTTAGCAAATTCGAGCACACATTAACGGATTCTTCGAATCCGAAGCAAGGCTGTGCAATTTTAATAATTTGACTAACTACCAGCAGCCTGTTATCACATTTCTAATAATTAAATTCAGTGAGAGATCATGAGCGAACTACCACCATGTCCAAAATGTAATTCTGAGTATGCCTATGAAAATGGTAGCTTACTTGTTTGTCCAGAGTGCGGTCATGAATGGACGGCGGGGGAAGAAAATAATAGTGACGATATTAATACGATTATTCGCGATTCAAATGGCGTGGAGTTAAAGGACGGCGATACAGTTATGGTTATTAAAGATCTGAAAATAAAAGGGTCGTCATCTGCAGTAAAAGCTGGAACAAAAGTTAAAAACATACGTCTTGTTGGTGGCGATCATGACATCGATTGTAAAATTCCAGGGATGGGTGCAATGGGGCTCAAGTCCGAGTTTGTGAGAAAGGTTGTTGATTGAAAAATCAACTTTTCCTAGATATTCCTGCCATTTTAGGCTACTATGCTGGGCTATTAATAGTCTCAAAAGCACTACATGCTCCGCTTAACAGAAATTAAACTTCCGCTTGATCACAAGCCCGAAGCGATAGCTAAGGCGGCCATATCTCGCTTGGGCATTAATCCTCAAGATTTGATGTCATGTACAGTATTTCGTCGTGCGAATGATGCAAGAAAAAGATCTGCAATATTCCTCATTTACACCCTAGATGTAGAAATTAAAAATGAGGCAGAAGTTTTAACAAGACTTAAAGATGATATACGTGTCCAGCCTACTCCAAATATGGATTATCAATTTGTTGCAAAAGCACCTAAAAATCTTTCTCATCGACCAATAGTAATTGGGGCAGGGCCATGTGGGCTTTTTGCAGCATTAATATTGGCTCAGATGGGTTTTAGACCAATTATTTTAGATCGTGGAAAAGTGGTTCGCGAACGTACAAAAGATACATGGCGTTTGTGGCGTCAATCGGAACTGAATACAGAGTCGAATGTACAATATGGTGAGGGTGGGGCAGGCACGTTTTCGGATGGCAAGCTTTATAGTCAAATTAAAGACCCACGTCATTTAGGTCGTAAAGTTCTAACTGAGTTTGTTAAAGCAGAAGCCCCAGAAGAAATTTTAACAGAAGCAAAGCCTCATATTGGTACATTCCGTCTAGTAAAGATGGTCGAAAATATGCGTAAGTCTATCGAAGCACTTGGTGGTGAATATCGCTTTCAAAACCGCGTGACAGATTTGGATATTGAAGTAACTAGTGACGGCGCGCGACAAATAAAAGGTGTAGTTCTTGAAAACGGTGAACACATAGCTTCCGATCATGTAGTATTAGCAATAGGTCATAGTTCTCGTGATACATTTCAAATGTTATATGATCGTGGTGTATATGTTGAGGCGAAGCCTTTCTCAATTGGCTTTAGAATTGAGCATCCGCAGTCAATTATTGATGAAGCGCGATTTGGCGCATGTGCAGGTAACCCAATTTTAGGTGCCGCTGATTATAAATTAGTGCACCATGCTTCTAATGGTCGCGATGTATATAGTTTTTGTATGTGCCCTGGTGGAACAGTAGTGGCTGCAACATCAGAAGTAGGTCGAGTTGTTACTAACGGCATGAGTCAATACTCGCGTGCTGAACGTAATGCTAATTCAGGAATAGTTGTTGGAATTACTCCAGATGATTATCCAGATTCACCACTTTCAGGAATTGATTTTCAGCGCAAATGGGAATCAGCCGCATTTGTTGCTGGTGGTGGTACATATGCAGCCCCTGCACAATTAGTTGGTGACTTTGTTGCTGGCAAACCATCAACATCTTTGCGTAGTGTTATTCCTTCTTATAAACCAAGCGTTATGCCCACAGATCTTTCATCTTGCCTTCCTGATTTCGCTATCACGGCAATTCGCGAAGCACTTCCTGCTTTTGGCCGTAAGATAAAAGGTTTTGATATGGCTGATGCAGTACTAACCGGTGTGGAAACGCGAACGTCATCACCCATACGAATCAAACGCGATGAATCGCTACAAAGTTTAAACACCAAAGGATTATTCCCAGCTGGCGAAGGCGCTGGTTATGCTGGTGGAATTCTTTCTGCAGGCGTTGATGGAATTAAAATTGCAGAAGCAGTTGCAAAAAGTTATTCATTTGCTACGGGTGCTTGATCAGGTTTTTTCTGATTTGGATTCTTTAGTAGAATTACCATAGGCATAGCAATTATTACAATCCACATCATCATATAGAAGTCATTTATATAAGCTATAGATGCGGCTTGGCGGTTTACTTCAACATCAATGATCTTAAGAGAAAGCAAATCAGTACGGCTTATTTGTGGGAATACTTTTCTAATTAAATCTAGGTTGTAAGGCGTGATGTTTTCGCCAATATAAGCATGGTTAATTTGAATTTTTTTACTTAATACAGTAACGACAATAGATACTCCAATACTGCTGCCAAGATTTCGCATTAAACTAAACAAGCTTGCTGCTTCAGTTCTATATTTTGGCTCGAGGGTAGCAAATGCAATTGTACTGAGTGGAACAAAAATAAAGCCAAGCCCAAGCCCTTGAATAAAGCCGCTTTCTACAATTAGATGCTCTGGGACAAAAGTTGTGAATCCAGACATCTGCCATAGTGAAAATGCGATTAAAACTAAGCCAGAAAAAATCGATATGCGAGGATCAATTTTCTCAGAAGTTTTGCCGACTATAATCATGGCAAGCATTGTGCCAACACCACGAGGTGCCATTAAAATTCCCACATCTAAAACTGGATATCCCATTAAATTTTGCATGTATGGTGGAAGTAGAGCAAGTGTTGCTAATAAAATAATTCCCACGAAAAAGATGAATATTAGTGATGTTATAAAGTTTCTATCTGCAAACATTGCTGGGCTTAAGAAAGGATGAATTGCATAGTGTGAATGCCATAAGAACATCCAAAATGCTGATACTGTGAGACAGCAGTATATAATGATCTCTTTTGATTCTAGCCAGTCAAGTTGTTCGCCTCGATCTAATATTAATTGAATTGCTCCAATTGTAAGGCTAAGTGTTAAAAACCCAAATTTATCGAATGGACGATCAATAGATTCAGTCTCTTCTAAAAATGCAGAGACGCCTAAAAAAGAAATAACGCCTACTGGCAAATTTATAAAAAACACCCAGCGCCAATTATAATATTCCGTTAAGTAGCCGCCTAAAGTTGGCCCGAGGATTGGGCCGATCATTATACCAACTCCCCAGAGGGCCATTGCTGCGCCATGTTTTTCTTTTGGGTTTATATCAAGAAGAACTGATTGAGATATTGGGATTAGAGCTGCTCCAAACGCACCTTGCATGAGCCTGTAAATTACCATCTCATTAAGTGAAGATGATATTCCACATAGTAGAGAAGTAATAGTGAATCCAAAGATTGCTAAAAGAAAAATTTTTTTCCTACCATATCGTCCTGCAAGCCAGCCAGTTGGTAGAGTCATAATTGCAGATGCTACGATATATGAAGTTAATACCCATGTAATTTGATCCTGCGTTGCAGATAGGCTGCCCTGCATGTGTGGGAGAGCAACGTTTGCAATAGTTGTATCAAGTACTTGCATAATGGTTGCAAGCATTACCGATATGGTAATCATACCTTTATTTAGTTGTTTTGGTTGGATTGCAATATCCGACATTTGACCATTGATTATTTATCTAATCCAAAAAATCTTCCTACCCGACTATGTTCTGTGTCGACTTTAACAAACGCACTCATTCCTGCGGTTAATTTTGGCTTGTCTTTGTTGTCTTCAAGTTCAAGTTTAATCATTATTCTTTGCACTACTTTTACCCAATTTCCAGAGCTGTTTTGAGGTGGCAATATTGAGAATTCAGAACCAGTGGCTGGAGTGATACTTGTAACCTTTGCTTTCCAGGTGATGCCTGGGAAGGTATCGATCTCTATATCAGCCAACTGGCCAACTTTAACATTTGTCAGATCTGTTTCTTTGAAATTAGCTTCAATCCATTGGTTATTATCATTGACCAAAGTAAAGATTGGAAGACCTGCAGTAATGTATTCGCCTACATCTGTTTCTACATTTGTTAGAACTCCATCAGCTGGAGCAGTGATGTTAATTCGTGATAAATCTAATTTAGCCTTTTCTAGTTCTGAAAGAGCAAGTTTGTAGTTTGGATGATCTTCGGCGGCAATGTTAGGATCTCCACCCAATTTAGCTTTTAATGCCTCAGCTTCTTGTCCTGCCGCGTCTCTTGAGCTTTCAGAAGAATGTAAGTCATGTTGAGCTTGGTCACTCTTTTGTTTAGTGCCAGCAAGCTTATCTGCAAGTTCTTTATATCTAATAGCTTCTTTTTTATTATAGCTTACAGCTTCTTCAGCTTTAGTAAGTTCGGCGAGTTTTTGAAGGTATTCAGATCTCATTCCTTCGATTTCTGCTTTTACATGTATCAAATTGGCTTCAGCTTTTGTTACAGCTATTTGGAATGGCTCAGCATCCAAAATGATTAGTGTCTCTCCTTTAGAAACGCGTGAATTATCTTTTATTAGCACTTCGCTTATTTTCCCAGAAACTTCAGCGCTTAACATAGCTTTATCCGCTTTAACATATGCGTTGTCTGTTGAGACATATCTGTTGCCAAATAAGTATAAGCCAAATGCAAGAATTAGAATAATCAGTGGGCCAAACAAAATTGTTGCCAATTTCATATTTACTGGTTGCCCGTCATTTTTCCAAATATGCTTCAAATAACGCTTCATCACATTTATTTTTGTATATTAATTGCTGTTACATTCGCTCGAATATCAAGTAGCATACCCATCAACTTATCTATGTTCGTTTTATCAAGACCTTTAAGAGCTTCTTCTCGCGTTTTTTTACCCAGTTCTAGTAATTTACCGGTCAGTGGTTTTACTTTTGCTGTTAGAAAAATTCTTTTAGCCCTTCTATCAACAGGGTCTTTTTTTCTAACAACCCAACCTTTATTTACTAATCTATCAATAAGTCGAGTAAGAGATATAGGCTGTACTTCTAATAAGTTAGCCAAATCCGCTTGTTTTAGACCATCCTGTCTCCTCAGATGAATTAGTACAGTCCATTGGGATCTAGTCAGTCCTAATGTTTGTGCCTTCTTATCAAATGCTTTGCACATCAGGCGAGCAATGTCATGAATTAAAAAACCAAAACTTTTGTTAGGATCTATTTGCATAATATAAGCATGTATATAATAAGCTAGCTTACTATATTTTTAATAAATAATCAAGTTTTGAAATTAAATAATTGCAACAGCTTAAGCTTGAATAGCAGCTAAGGCTGAATTATAAAGTAAATTATTTGCTCAAAGAATATATGAAATTGCATTATAAAAAGCGTGTTATCTATATTTACTTAGACGAAGGTGTTAGTGAAGAATCGATGTACCAGATTATAAGTATGTTAAAAAAATTTCTAGGTAAAGAATGCAAAATTGAAATGATAAATGCTCAGCAAATTATTGAAAAAGATTGGGCTCGAGATGCAGACCTTATAGTTATGTCAGGTGGAGAGGATCTGCTATATGCCAAAAAACTCAATGGTGAAGGTAACCAAAGAATAAAAAGCTTTGTATTGGGTGGCGGAGCATATTTAGGTATTTGTGCTGGTGCTTACTATGCGTCTGGATATGTAGAATTTGATAAAGGTGGTGAGCATGAAGTGTTAGGGGAGCGTGAGTTAGCATTTTTTCCAGATAAGATGATTGGGCCGAATTTTGGTAAATACAGTTATGAAAATAACAGTGGTGCAAGAGCTGTAGAAATCTCAGCTGCAACTTCGGGAAAAGTAGCATTATACTATAATGGGGGAGGCTATTTTAGCGGCGCAGAAAAATGTTCTGATGTAGATATTATGGGGTCATACTATGATCGAACTCCTGCAATAGTTCATATTAGATATGGTAAAGGAAATGTAGTTTTATCAGGAGTTCACTTTGAACATGATGACCAATCATTAGACTGTGATGATCAGTTTTTAGCTAAAATTATTCCTGCAATTAAAAGTACAAAGTCTAATAGAGAGAAGCTTATCTATGATATTATTGGTAGGTTAAAACTAGGTGATTTATAAATCGCTCTTGTTTTAGAGTTGTAAATTAGTCATCCTAAATTTAGATAATAAACATTTTTTAAAAATTATGAGCTTCATAAAAGAATTTAAAGAATTTGCAATGCGTGGCAATGTTGTTGACATGGCTGTGGGTATAATTATTGGTGCAGCTTTTGGTAAAATAGTTTCTGCTATGGTTGATGGAGTGCTTATGCCCCCAATTGGCCTATTGATTGGAGGTGTTGATTTTTCCAAATTATCAATAGTATTAAAGGAAGCTCAGGATGGTGCAGAAGCTGTGACTTTAAAATACGGTATGTTCATTCAAAGTGTGGTAGATTTTACGATAATTGCTTTTGCAATATTTCTAGCCATAAAAGCTTTAAATACTTTAAAGCGTAGTGAGGAACAAAAGGTACAAGAAAAACCAGTACTTAATCAGGAAGTTGTTTTGTTGAAAGAGATCAGGGATTTGCTAGCAAAGAAGAAGTAATTAGCATTTAAATTGCTTTATTTCTCTAGTTTTGAGTGTCTTAAGCGATTCTAGACCAGATTCATCTTATGTGTTATACTTATTACCTAGTTAATATAATTTAAATGGGGAATATGTTTTCAAGTCAACAGAGTTTTAACTCAAGACACACCATGGGATATGCGGCTCAGAAGCTGGGTTCTACAGCTTTAGGAAATATTGGTGCGACGATTATAGACAGTGGCAAAGCTATAGTAAATGGTGTACAAACTGTTGTAAATGCTGTTGTATTTGTTGTAGCGACATTTGCTGAGGGCTTAAGAAATGTTAATGGCCATTACATGATAGGCAATTAAGCTGCTCCAAGGATATGAATTGGACATCCTGTCCAAGAGTTGGACTTGCACATGAAATTTAGTCCAATAATGTCTAGGTTTCTTAAAAGAAATTTTGCTCTTGAACAATGGTAAACTCTGCAATATCCTATTTTCGAATGTACATATAAATTAAAATGGCAAGACTGGAACAAGCAAAGGAAGAATTAAGATTAGCACTCGCTCGTATAGAAGAAGTGGTTTCTAAAAGGATAGAAGAACTACAAGCAGAAAACGGCTCACTTAAGACAGAGATAATTAAGTTAAAGCAAAAAACACCTGCGACTAGAAAGAAGGCCGTGGCAAATGATGGTCCAGATTTACTTGAAGAAATCAATCTTGTTAATAGTAGAGTTGCGAATGATGTTGACCTAACATTAAGTGAGCTTAAGAAATTAGTGAGGCAAGATTAATGGCATTAGTGAGTGTTAAGTACAGAAGTAATGTTTATCAATTGATCAGTGATGATGCAGAGAAAATTTGCTCTTTAGCTGAGAAAGTCAATTCAAAAGCTGAAGAAATTGCTAGTCAGTCTAAAAATGCGACGGATGCAAAAATTGCATTTATGTTGTCGCTAATGCTGCAAGATCAATTAGATAGCCAATTAAAGCCAAGCAATCAAGCAAATGATACTGAAAAAGTTCTGGCTGATACACTGACATATGTTGCCAATTACATAAACCACCTTGCAGATAAAATTGAAAGGCGTTAGTATAGCGCTCGAGATAGGCTCGTTAGCTCGAACTAGGAACTTACATAATCTGGGCCTACAAAATACAGAAAAGGAAGCTGTCCCTCACTACGTCCGTGGACTAGTAATATGGTTTCCGCCTTTAATATAAAGGCCCTGTAGATACAAGATTCCGACGGCTAAAGGAGTTTATCTCACTGTATTGATTGTGCCGAAGTAGCACAGCGGTAGTGCAACTGATTCGTAATCAGTAGGTCGGAGGTTCAATTCCTCTCTTCGGCACCATGTGAATTAATAATTAAGATAACATGTCAAAGTAATTGAGAAAGGTAATCGCTATAAAGTTGTTTATGCTTGGATCGTTATAAACTTCATTTTTTACTAATTCTTTAAAACTAGAGCATTCATCTGGATAAACAGCGCAAAATGCATCTTTAACAAATGAAGCACAGTTGTACTTGTATATATCGTATTCTGGAACGTTGCTTTTTTTATTATCTATAAAATTTAGTAAAGCAGCTTCTTGAGTAAGATCTAAATCTTTATAGATTTTGTATTCGGCATTTTCTGTATTATAATTTTTTTCTTTTACTATTTGTCCATTACCATCTCCCATGCTTACTAAGCTATCTAGAATATGAGAATATGTAGCCAATGCAGCAGATCCAAAAATTGGATTTGTAATAAATAAGTACAGCGAATATACACCTAGAGTTGCAAATGTTGTTAATGCAAAAGGTGAATAAAAACCTTCGTCAAAAATTTCTGATTCTGGCTTAAAACCATAATGAATTAAAGTATCATCATGTAGTTTTGCGCTGAAGTTAAGATGTCCGTCATGTATGTTAATTCTAAAAAATGCCATTACTTTTATAATCGATTTGAATAATCAAATTATAAAGCAAATATGTTTCGGAAATATTAAGGAACTGTTAATGAAATATTAAGTCTGGCTAATGTAAGTCATTTGCTTTTCATATTCGAAAAGGTTAATCAGGGTTTTGATTGGTTGGTTTTCTGGTTTTGATAAATCATTATCATTTGCAATAATTTGCTTAGCTTGAGTAAATGCATCTAGCACTAAATAGCTATGGATGTCTAAATTACATACTCTAAAATGAGGTAGGCCACTTTGACGTGTGCCCAAAACATCGCCAGCGCCGCGTGTTTGTAAATCGAATTCAGCAATTTTAAACCCATCATCACTGTCGCGAATTGCCTTTAAACGAGCATAACTTTGCTGACTTAATCTTGGTCTATGCAATAAAATACAAAATGATTTTTTATCACTTCTACCAACCCGACCTCTTAACTGGTGTAGTTGCGAAAGTCCAAATCTTTCAGCATTTTCAATAATCATTACAGTTGCGTCAGGAACATCTACACCTACTTCAATGACAGTCGTTGCTACTAATAATTTAATTTTTCCATCAATGAAATTATTCATGGTTTCTTCGCGCTGCGCGGCTTTCATTTTGCCGTGTACTAAACCAACTTGGTCTCCAAGAATGTATAATAATTCGCTAAATCTTTCAGTGACATTTGCAAAATCTAGCTCTTCTGATTCCTCTATTAATGGGCAGACCCAGTATATTTTTTCACCTTTATCTATTAGTCCTTGTATACTTTGATATAAATCTTTGAGCTTTTCTGTGGAGATAATTCTGGTCTCAATGGGTATTCTGTTTTTTGGTTTTTCAGCGATAATAGACACGTCCATATCACCAAAACTAACCATACTCATTGTACGTGGAATTGGTGTTGCTGACATCATCAAAAGATCTACTTCCTCACCTTTATTACAAAGGGCAAGCCTTTGATCGACGCCAAATCTGTGTTGTTCATCTGCAATGACAAACCCCAAATTACTAAACTGAACTTTATGTTGAAACAAAGCTTGAGTTCCAATAACAATTTGTGCACTACCATTCGATATTGCCTCTAGCGCTTCTTTTTTTTCAGAAGTCTTGATATGGTTAATTAGTAAGCAAACTTTAATGCCAAGTTTTTCTCCAAGAGAATGAAGAGTTTTAAAGTGTTGTCTTGCTAGAATTTCAGTTGGAACCATCATCGCCGATTGTTTGCCAGCTTCTGCTGCATTCAACATCGCTGCGAAAGCAACTAATGTTTTACCACTGCCAACGTCGCCTTGTAAAAGCCTAAACATGCGAGTGAAATCTTTTTGATCTGATGCTATCTCATCAATCGCTTTTTCCTGATCTAAGGTTAAATTAAATGGAAGATTCTCTTTTAATTTTGCAACTAAATTACCTGAGAATTGCAAAGGTTGTTTCTGTGGTTTTTTGACCTGCAGGCGGGCAAGTTGCAGGCTAATTTGTTGGGCTAGTAACTCATCGTAAGCAAGCCTTTCTAAAGCTTTTGAGTTTGGAAGTGTGTCTTCAAATTTCTTTGGAGTATGAGCTTTTTTAATGCTGTCATACCAAGAATTCCAGTTATATTTTTTTATTAAATCAGCTGAAATCCACTCATCAAGTTTTGGTAGAAATTGTAGTGCATTTTTAATTGCTATGTAAACAATACGATTTGTAAGTGTGTAGGTCAGTGGATAAACAGGTTCTATACCTGTAACGTTCTGATAGTGATGTATGGGCATTACGATATCTGGGTGAACCATCTGTAAATTTCCCATAATCCTTTCTGTCTTGCCGCTAATCACAACTCTTTCGCCTACAGCAAATTTTTTTTCAATTATGCTGGGGCTTAAGTTGAAATATATCACATCGATACTTCCCGTCTCGTTTGAGCATGAAATGATATATGGCTTCCTACTTTTGTAAGATTTAGGTGGGAGTAAGTCTTCAACAGTAACCATGTGAGTTATTATGGAGCCTCCTTGTGCAGAACTCAGAGGAGGAGAAAAAGTTCTATCAACAAGATTGGTAGGGAAGTGATAAAGCAAGTCCCTAATATTTTGGCATCCTAGTCTTTTAAAAGCCTCTATTCGCTTTGGCCCTAATCCAGGTAGGCGCGATATAGGTGAGAACAAATTAAATAACTTTGGAATGCTCATTAGTATTAATCATTGAAGGCGCTTGCAAAGCTTTGCGGTGCTGGATCAATTTCAAGGAAGCCATCGTTACGTACTTCATATACAGCCATTGCACGTTGATTAGTTCCATTTTTATTGAATCTAAATATTCCAGTTACGCCTTTAAACCCTGCAGGATTTGTAATCGAGTTTTTATCAAATGTAGTTCTATCCAAGCCATTCTGAGCTAAAGATGCAACTAGAGCAATCCCATCATAAGCAAGAGATGAAAGTCTTGATGGTTTATAACTGAAATTTTCTTCGAAGCGTTTTTCAAAAGCAATTCGGTCGTTGCGTGGAGAGCTAGCAAACCACGAGCCGTTTAACTCAGGAATATCCTGAAGCTTATCATCTTCCCAAAGCCCGCTACCTAGATATTTAACCTTTTTCCCACCTTTTGCCCCTCTCATATTAGTGACAAACTCTCGTAAAGTATTGCCACCTTCTGGAACTATAAGAGTGGTTTCTGCTTGCGCATAATGAGATATGTTTGCTGTGACTTGCTTAACATCTTCTTTGATATGGCTTGGGTCATATCTACCAATAATTTTAACAGGTGATTGTGTGTTTTTATTTAGGGAAGCTAAGCTTGTTTCAATCGTGTTGCCATATTTGCTTTTTGGAAGCACGCTATTTATGTCAGGTAGAGTTTTAGATTGCGCATATTTGGTTATTCTTTTTACTGATTCCTCAGGCATCATGCCAAGTAAAAACAAACATTCATTTCCAGCTAGTTCTTTATCATTAGAAAATGAAATCATGCAGATATTGTTGTTGCTTGCATACGAATAAATTTCTTTTGCATCCGCTGCATATAATGGACCTAATATTAGATCTGGCTGCTCACTATCAAGTTTTTGTTTTACAAACTCAGTTCCCGAAGCAGTATCAATTGGAACTAAATGGATATTATCAGCTCTAAGATCATAGATCGCTAGCTGAGTTGCATCCAGCAGATGCCTGCCCAGCATCGCGTTTTCTCCTGAGAGAGGAAGCAGCAAAGCGACTCTTGCTTCGCCAGTATTTCTTTCACCTCTGACTCTTAAGTCTTTAGCTAGTTTAAGCGTATCCCCAGTCTTAGTGTTCTGGTATACTTCCTCAACTTTTTTCTCTCTTGTTACCATGGTGCATGAAGAAACTGCTATGATAGCAGCAGCTGACAATATATATTTACAGAATCTATGCATACTAAATACCTAATTACCTATGAATAATACTAACGCATCACAACATAATTTAAAGGCTTTTTCTCAAGGGTGTCTTTATGTCGTTGCAACACCTATCGGAAACCTTGAAGATATAACGCTTCGTGCCATCAATATTTTGAAGACAGTTGACTATATTGCATGTGAAGATACAAGACATACGATGAAGCTTCTAGACCATTTTGGAATAAAAACTAAGTGTTTGATACATCATGAGTTCAGCAAAGAAAAGGAAATAAATAAAATAACAGACTTGCTTTTGAGTGGAAAAAACATAGCACTTGTTTCGGATGCAGGAACGCCAATGATTTCCGACCCAGGTTATGGATTGTTAAGTAAAGTCATATCTTTGAATATTCCTGTTATTCCAATTCCCGGAGCTTGTGCTGCCGTTGCTGCATTGTCAGTATCAGGAATTGCAACCGATAGCTTTGTATTTTTAGGGTTCTTACCAAATAGTCAGAAGCATCGCAAGGATAAGTTAGAAGAGTATGCGATGGTAAAATCAACTTTAATTATGTATGAAAGTCCCAAAAGAATAATTGATTTGCTGACTGATATTAATTTAGTTTTGGGAGATAGAGAGATTGTAATAGCCCGTGAACTGACAAAACTTTACGAGGAAGTGAAAAGAGGTAAGGTTTCTCAGCTGCTTGCAGAAACAGGTGAAATTAAAGGTGAGTGTGTCGTTCTTGTTGAGGGCGCTAAAAACATAGATGTGTCTGAAGAGCAGATAGTTGATGCATTACACTCAGCGTTAAAATCAAGTTCTTTGAAGGATGCAGTAGATTTTGTTGCATCATCCCTTAAGTGCCCAAGAAAGCGAGTGTACTCACTTGCCCTTAAAGTTAGTAAAAAATAAAATAATCGTGTTTTGTTAACCATTTTTTAACTGATAGTGTGCCAGAATCAGCCTTATAGATGTAATGGCAGATTAATATAATGAAAAGGAAAGTTAATAAATTAGATGCAAGCTTTTTGATTAAGCAAGGGTTTAAGCAAGCATTAGTTGATAAGTTAGATGCTAAGCAAATACAGGGCCTCTTAGAATTTTCAATGGATAATATAAAAATTCCAAATCTTGGCCAAACTCTAATAAAATTAGCTTCAATGGAGCTGCATAATAAAAAAGGTGCAATAATGTTGGCTGTTGATGGTTTAGCAAATGCCTTGCAATTGAAAAATCTTACAGCTGAGCAAGTAAAAGCGATAGTTGAAGATTATGCATTTCATGAAGACAAAAAAATTACGATTAAAAATGTGAAAAAAATGTTGGTTTTGAATCAACAAGAAAAACTTTACACTCACACAGATGGCATAAAAGGTGAATTCTTTGTAGATCCCAAAGACGCTGAAGATGAGGATTACGCTTGACGTGAAGAAGTATCTCAAATACCTTCCAAAAAAATAAAAATAGAACAGTGTTATGAGAAACGCTAATGATATATTTGAAGCTTTTTTAAATGCTTCAGGTATTAATAGAAATTATGATTTATCAGTACTTAGTGGTAACTCTATAGTTTCTAATTCGAAAGAGTATCATGTGGGGCTTAGAAGATCTGGGGGACTTTTAACGTATGACATGGTTTTGCTATCTGAATTTGTAAAAAACTTTTCTAGAGAGGAAGGCCTCCAAATAGATTATCTTGCTGCAGGAAAAGTTCAGGCTATAAAAGATGGAAATAAAATATTGGAAGTTGCTTTAGAAGAAAGTAGCGCGATTAAAATTATTTGTTTTGATAAAGAAGTTTTTGATTCTCTTCTTTTCAAGATGGAAATGGATACAAGCTGCATGCTAGAAAAGGTAGGTGCATCCTTTATAGAATTTTATATAGCTCTATTAAAAAAACATGAAGACAACCCTACTTATAGAAAAGTAGAAGCTAATAAAATTATTGGTCTTTTCCAAAAAGTTTCAAAATATATGGAAGATCATAAACAGGAAAGACAGCCAGTATATGAAACAAATCCAGATATAATAGAGGCCTCTAGATTCATAACTTTTCTTTTAAAAGTTTTAGAAAAAGATAAAGGGGAAGAAGGTGTCACCAATTTTATGTTAAATTCAGCTGCTAATTCCCAAGACATGAATCATCAAGCCTTAACAAGAGCTTTTCATTACCTTATTAGTTATATTGATTCTCGTGAGCCAGAAGTATCGAATGAAAATAATCTTACTTGGGCGCAAAAAGAGCAGCAAAGAATTGAAGCAAGAGCTGCGAATACTGGCAAGCAACCTGACTATAGTTTTTCCTAATCGATGCTTTCAGAGATAAGTTTGTTTACAAATTCGAATACACCTAAGCGGCGGGTTTTTTTAAGTCTTTCAGCACGGAGAATAGCTAGTAACTTTTTCAAACTTTCATCTAAGTCTTTATTTACTATTGCGTAGTCATATTCTTGCCAATGCTGAAGTTCTGAATTAGCTTTGCGCATACGTAATTCAATAGTTTCATTAGTATCTTTCGCTCTCTTTTTGAGGCGTTCTAATAATTCTTTTTTCGATGGAGGTAATATGAAGACGCTTACAACGTCTTGACGCGCTATTTGAGTAAGAGATCTATTGCCCTGCCAATCAATATCAAAAACAACGTCCTCTCCATTTTGAAGGTGTTTTTCAACAAGGTATTTTGGTGTTCCATAATAATGACCAAATACTTCAACATATTCAAGGAATTCACCTTCTTTAATCATACGAAGGAATGTTTGTTCATCAACGAAGTAGTAGTGATCACCATGGATCTCGCCTTCGCGTGGCGCTCTAGTCGTGTAAGATACTGAAGAATGTAGATGTTTGTCGACTTTTAGCAGTAAGTGAGCCAGCGTAGTCTTGCCTGCACCTGATGGTGCAGAAAGAACAAGCATAAGTCCTCTGCGCTTTGGTTTCTTCATTTTTCGTGATTATTGCTTTTTTATTTTATAGCAGAAACTTTTATTTATTGCAAGATTGATGATGTTTGCAGTAATATCTATGTACTGAAAATTAAAAAAACATAATGACATCACTTTTTCAAAATTTTGACTTAAACGGTATTAAGCTGGCTAACCGAATAGTAATGGCGCCAATGACGAGATCTAGGGCATCAGTTGATAATGTTCAAACGGATATGGCAGCTACTTATTACTCGCAACGTGCAACTGCAGGTTTGATCATCACAGAAGCTGTGGCTGTTTCGAAACAAGGTGCTGGGTACATGAATATTCCCGGAATTTGGAATGATGATCAAGTTGCGGCATGGAAAAAAGTTACAAAAGCCGTACATGAGAAAGGTGGCAAAATATTTATACAACTATTCCATACTGGGCGTGTGGCACACAGTTCCGTAACTGGAGAGCAGCCTGTTTCTTCGTGTGACAAAGCACCCGAAGGAAATGTTATGAACTCAAGCTATAAAATGGCGGCATATGAGCAACCAAGAGTTTTGTTAGAAAATGAAGTTCAAGATGTTGTTGCGCAATTTAGAAATGCAGCCAAAAATGCTAAGCTAGCAGGATTCGATGGCATTGAAATTCATGCTGCAAACGGATACTTAATAGATCAATTTTTGCGCGATGGAACAAACCAACGCCAAGATAAATATGGTGGATCACTTGAAAATAGGATGCGTTTTGCCATGGAAGTTTTACAAGCGTCTATTGATGAATTTGGCGATCATAAAATTGGAATAAGATTCTCGCCTGTTTCTAGCTTTAATAGCATGAGTGATAGCAACCCTGCTGAACACTTTGCAAAAGTTGCCAAGGCATTGGATAGTATACCATTGGCATATATTCATTTAGTGGAGTCTGATGCTTCCTCATTACACATTTCTTATAAAATGAGAGAGAATTTCAAAGGCGTGTTTATCTCAAATGAAGGGATAACAAAAGAAGTTGCAACGAAATTACTTGATGAAAATCATGCTGACTTGATTTGTTTTGGTTCAGCATTTATTTCCAACCCAGATTTAGTATATAGATTACAAAACAATATCCCCCTAGCGCAACCTGACAAAAGATATTTTTATACAGGTGGTGAGAAAGGTTATATCGATTATCCTGCTGCCAATTCTTAATTATGGAAGCATCAAAAGCACTAAGAAAATTAGCAAGTAAAGAGTCTGCAGAAGGCGCTAAGCGATTTTTTAAAACTGGCAAAGGGGAATATGCCGAGCACGATAAATTCTTAGGAGTTTCCATTCCTGAAATTCGCAAAGTAGCAAAAAATTACTATCATTTAGAATTGGGTGAAATAGAGAGTATATTGCTTTCTCCGTATAATGAAGAACGCTTTTTAGCTTTGGTACTGCTCGTAGAAAAATATGAGAGTTCTCCCAAAGCAGTTTTTGATTTTTATATTAAAAATTTAGATCACGCAAATAATTGGAATTTGGTTGATGCATCTGCACATTTAATTGTTGGTAAGCATTTGTTAAATTCAGATAAAAGCTTTTTACTGACTTTAGCTAAATCTAAAAATATGTGGCATCGCAGAGTAGCTATTGTTTCAACTTGGTATTTTATTAGAAACAATCAGTACGACTGGACGCTTAGGCTTGCAGAAATTTTACTGAACGATACTCATGATTTGATTCATAAAGCAACTGGTTGGATGTTGCGCGAACTTGGGAAAAAAGATGAATCGATTTTGTTAAAATTTTTAGAAAAACATAAAGCAAAAATGCCACGAACAATGCTACGCTATGCGATCGAGCGTCTTGGTAAAGAAATGCAAAAGCAATTATTATCTCAAAAATCCTAAAAAACTTGTGTGGTGTGGTATTTGATATAATCTATTATTATATAAAGTAATTTCGGCTAAAAAATGACTTTTGAAGTAGCTGGTAATAAAGTGGCAATAGGTGAGCGCAAAAGGTTTGAAATACCTGTGGCCACACTTTTTGACTACACACAGATGTCAATTCCAGTGGAAGTTATTCGTGGTCAGGATGATGGGCCAACAATGTTTATTTCTGGCGCAATTCACGGAGATGAAGTTATTGGCGTTGAAATTGTAAAAAGAATTCTCAATAGAAAAGAGTTGAAAAATATTAAAGGTACATTGATTGGTATTCCAATAGTGAACCCATTTGGTTATAACAATAATATAAGATACCTGCCTGATAGAAGAGACATGAATCGTTGCTTCCCAGGCTCGGCTGATGGTTCTTTGGCGGCAAGGATTGCAAACACTTTCCTACAAGAGATAGTGTACAAATGTGAATATGGCATTGATATTCACTCTGGAGCAATACATAGAGATAATTTTCCTCAAGTAAGGCTTGCGTTAGGTGACCCTGTTGAATTGAAGTTAGCACAGGCATTTGGTGCGCCTGTAATTATTAACTCTCCACATAGATCTGGAACTTTGCGCAAGGCAGCGCATGATAAAGGAATTAAAACATTATTGTTTGAAGGTGGCGAGGCTCTGAGATTCGATGAGTATGCAATTAATATTGCAGTGCATGGAATTTTGAATGTTATGCAAGAACTTAAAATGCTCAAAAAAAATGAGGATTCTCTTCAGGCAAGAACAGTTATGACAGCAAAGTCAAGCCACTGGATTCGTGCGCAAAACAGTGGTAGCCTGCGAACTGTAAAAAAACTTGGTTCATTCGTTCAGCAAGGCGATTTGCTGGGAGTTATTTCTGATCCATTTGGTGCGAGAAAGATGGGAGTCTACGCGTCAAAACCGGGTATCATAATTGGTGGCGTTACTATGCCGCTGGTGAATAGAGGAAATGCTTTATTTCACATTGCAACGTTAGAGGAAATGAAAATTATTGATGATCAACAAATTGTTTCAGATTCGGATATCGATATCGAAAACGAAGATTGGTTCATGAGGAAATAGATGTTTGACTCATATGTTATACAAGGCGTCCTTGTTATTGTTCTACTAGCTTTGTCGGCTTTTTTCTCAGGTTCTGAAATTGGAATTCTTAGCGCATCTCGTTCGAAAATTCACAAATTGAAACTGGATGGAAATAAGAGAGCAATCACTCTTTCTAAACTTCGAGAAGATAGGGAGAGAATGATTGGTGCAATGATGTTGTTAAACACTTTTGTGAATACAGCATGTGCTACAATTGCTTCTGGACTATCTATTGATTATTTTGGTGATAGTGGCCAAGCATTAGCAATTTCTACGTTAATTATGACTATTTTGATTATGATTTATGGGGAAATTTTACCTAAAACATATGCTGTTAGAAACGCAGAAAAGCTCTCTTTATTTGTAGCTCCATTTTTCATGTTCATTTCAAAAATATTTTCTCCTATTACAACAACAATCCAGATCTTAGTGAACGCAACACTTAGAGTATTTACTTCGCCAACCAAGAAAGAGGAGAAGATGAGTGGTCTAGAAATTATGCGTGGTGCATTGGAATATCATCATGAAGAAGGCTTGGTGATTTCAGAAGACAGGTACATGATTGGTGGGATTATTGACCTAGAAAAAATAACTGTTAACGAAATAATGATCCATAGAAATGATATGGAAAGCATAGATATCGATGAAGAACCTGATGATATTATATCACAAGTTATTTCTACAACGCATTCAAGAATTCCATTATGGAAAGATGAGCCCGATAATATAGTTGGAGTGATACACGTTAAAGATGTTGTACGTTTGTTGCGTGTCAAAAAAAACAATGTGTCAAAAAAAGATATTGAGAAAATAATTAGAAAGCCATGGTTTATACCCAATATCACTACATTAAAAAAACAATTAAATGCTTTTAGAGAGCAGCAATCGCATTTCGCACTTGTTGTTGATGAGTACGGCGAGCTTTTAGGATTAATCACTCTGGAAGATATTTTGGAAGAAGTAGTTGGGCATATTGAAGATGAATATGATCAAGGAATTAAAAATTCTATTAAGAAAAATCCTGATGGGTCGATATCGGTTGATGGGGATGTGAGTATTCGCGATCTCAATAGACAGATGCATTGGAATATTAGTGATGAAGAGGCATCCACAGTGGGTGGTTTAGTATTCCACATAGCGCAAAAAGTTCCTTCTATCGGAGAAAGTTTTAAGATACCAGGATTCAAAATCAAGATTCTAAAACGCCAGCACAATAAGATTGCTAAGGTTAAGATTATACAGTTGAAAACAAAAAAGAAACCAAAGCAAACTAATACAAAATAAATTGAAATTAGTTGCCGCGTGAGGGTGATTGCGATTTAAAAGGCCCAAGTTTGATCATTAATTTTTTTCGAAGTGCGTCGCCTTCATCATCAAATTTTCTCTTTGGTTGTGAAGGGGTTGGAGCTTGTTCTCTCATTTTTGTCATTATATCTTGGCGACCTAAAGATTCAGCATAATTAAAGTAACCTTGGCCACTAGGTGTTGTAATCGATTTATCAGTATTTCTCTGTATGTATAGAAGTGCAAATTTTTCAACATCATTTTGTGCGATGGTTGAATGAACAACAGTATATCCATCGTTATTTACTTGATTAGGGTTGGCGCCATTTGCCAGTAATATTCTTGAGCATTCGAGGTTAGCTCTGTGTAGGGGGGTGTCACCTGTTTCTGGTGCAGCAACATTGAAATTAACCCCACGCTCTATAAGAGCTTCAAGTAAACCTACATTATCCGTTGCAAAAAATATAATAGGAAAATCATTGATTTTTAAATCTGCGAAACTCACACCTTGTTTTATTAAATAAATGGCGAAGTCAAATTTACCTAATCTTATTGCAAGGCGCAGTAAGGACTTGTTCTTAATATTGTGAGTTCTTGCTTGAGCAATCATTTGTTCCTGATTCTGAGTGAACCAAAATAATAGTGAGGAATTTTGTAATGCGCTTGTTAAAATAGATTCTAATTTATTGTCGATTGTGAATTGAGCAAGCGATGCGCCAGTTGTATGAGCAGCAATTCTGTTCATTAGTGGTAGTTTATTGACTAAAGATGCTCGTGGAGTGCCACTGGGTGTTTCAAGAAGTTCCTTAGCTTTATTAAGCAAAACAGAATAAGGAGAATTTAAAAGTGCTTCAATTAAAGTTTGAGTTCGAAGGGGCGATTCTATTCTTACTTTTTCAAAACTTGTGAAAGGTTTTTGTATTATTTCCCCATATCCTCGAATGATTAGTGTTGGATGGTTGCCCAAAAAACTTTTATGATGTGCCAAATAAGAATAGGCCATTAAGTACATAGCTAACTCAATTGGGGTGCCATCTGACAGAAAGTGATTAAGGGCTTCTGCAATGAATTTACCATCTGCTCCATAGCCTTTACCATCTTTTGAGGCAGTGGTGAACATGATAGATCCTGGAGGAAGATATGTTAGATCAGCTTCGCAAGCACCTCCATAACAGCTTGCTAGGAATAAATATATTGGTGAAGATACCCACTCATTTATGATTCGAAATATTGCACTTGTATAAGATAATTCACCTTTGGCAATCTCTACTAGATGCGTACCACTCTCATCTCTAGTTCCATGAAATGTCATAAGAACCATCTTCTGATTGCGTGTGAATGCAAAGGCACGAGATTCATTACGAATGCTATCTAGGCTTATGCCACTAGTGCCATCTCCTGCTCTGAATACTGCTGTATCACTCTGTGCGAAGGTGCGAACAATTTCTTCAACATATTTTGAGCCCCACGCCGCACCGCCAGGGCCTGTTATTTTTAGAATATGGTGTGCAGGTGGCTTGTTGTGCATTATATTATATATGTAGCCTATATATTTATAAGGCTACTTTAGAGCAACGAAAGTTGGAAACATTCTTTGACGGTCATAAATAAATCTTATATCTCTAAACCCAGCTTTATTTAGTTGTGCCTGAGTTTCTTCCTCAGTTCTATATGCAGTTTGCCAACGTGCTTTTAGTATATAAGCAAAAATGATTTTTTGAATTCTTAAATCTTCAGCATTAATTTGTTTTGCGTCCCACGGTGATCTTATACCTTTTGCAGGTGGAGGTGTCATGAAACTAGAAATCAAAGAGCCATTTGGTTTTAGTGCTTTATGAAATTCTCTATATAATTCTATAACTCTATCATTATCAGGCTCGTAGAAGTTTAAACCATTGCTTGTAATAACATCATATTCTTCTTTGATACCTAAGCTCCAAACATTCTCTTGTAGAAAATTGCAATGTTTTTCTAATTTATTTTGCTTTGCATTCTCTTTTGCATATTTCAAGCTATCTTCATCAAGGTCAATTCCTGTTAGTGTGAAGTTAGTTACTCCAAAATAATTGAGTCCAAGTAAATCATCCATAAGTCCGCAAGGTGCAGATGCAAGATGTACATTCTCTTTTACATGGTTTTGTAATAATCTTTGGAAGTTAAAAAATCTTTCTTGTGTAGCAAGTACGCTAGGGGCTCTATCAAGTAACCATGATTCACGCTTGCAAAAATATTTGTTAGTGTCGTTTTTACCAGATAATCGGCCTTCTTGGGGATGAAGTACCATATAGCGTGTCCAGTACCCGTTAATCCCCTTGTTTAAAATTAAAAATTTACCAAAATTAAATTGTGCAAATTCTTCTAAAATTTGAAATCTTTCAGTTGCGGTAGAGTCATCTTTATCACCTTCATTCAAAATTTCTTGTTTAATTTCTGCATAAACAGATTCAAAGTTTTGTGAAGAACCATGAGTGATAATAGGGTTGAAATTTGTAGGTTTTGATTGATACATTTTGATTCCAAAATATTAGGTACAAATTAGAATAATGATAATCAATCTTTTGAGAAGTGATTTTTTAGGAAATTAATTTTGCTATATAAAACGCACTGGCTGCTGCTATACAACCGATTGTGCAAGTATGTAATGCAGATTTAATTGCAGATACTCCAGTGAAATATCCTTTAAACGCCCCAAACCCAAGGAGTGAAATTACTGTTGCAACAACAGAATAATGTAACGCCAAATTGATATCATGCTCAATTATAATGTAGGGCATCAAAGGAATTATTCCCCCAAGAGTATAAGCCGATCCAATCGTTAGTGGGCTATAAAGTTCACGAGATTTGTCTGGCTTTTCTAACCCAAGCTCAAAGCGCATCATAAAGTCGCGCCATTTTTTAGGATTTTTTTTGAACCCTGCAATCACTGCTGGAATATGTTTTTTTGCCAATCCCCATTCAGCCAAGATTTCTGCTGTTTCTCTTTCTTCGATATGAGGTAGGTCTACTATTTCTTTTTCTTCGCGTTTCAGTTCAGCATCGTAATGCTCGCGTTGAGTACGTGCTGCGAGGTAGCCACCCAAACCCATTGCGATGGTGCCAGCCGCTATTTCTGCGCCACCTGCAACAACTATTAAATCTGTTGAAGTTATGACACCACTAAGTCCTGCCACTAAAGCAAAAGGAACAGTCAAGCCATCTGCCATGCCAATAACAAAATCTCGCATTGCCGCAGATGATTGGATATGTTCTTCTTGGGGCTCGTGTTGGTGTGAGTGGTTATGGTTCATGAACTATACTGATCTTACTTCTGTAACTTCAGGTATATAGTGTTTCAACATATTTTCAATGCCGTTTTTTAAAGTGACAGTTGAGCTTGGACAACCAGAGCATGCTCCTTGTAATTCTAGGAACACTACGCCATCTTTAAAGTCTTTAAAGATAATATCGCCACCATCTTGAGCAACGGCAGGTCGTACTCTGGTTTCTATAATATCTATAATTTGGTTCGTAACATCATCACCAATTTTTTCCTTTAATGTTTCTTCTTTCTCAACTACAGCAGGCATGCCAGACATAAAATGGTCCATTATTGCCGCAAGTGTAAGAGGTTTTAAATACTCCCAATCTTGCTCAGGTGCTTTTGTTACAGAAATGAAATCTTTTCCTAAAAATACACCTTTGATGCCTTCAATTTTGAAGATAGATGCTACAATAGGTGCATCTACATATGAATCAGAAGTATTATAAGTGCGTGTGCCAGACTTTAATATTTCTACGCCCGGAACGAATTTCAAAGTTTCGGGGTTTGGAGTTTCAATAGTTTGTATAAACATTATTTTTTATCTCTTTCTAACGGGATTGACAGTTTAAACCCCATATTCTTATTGTTTTTATTTGCTTCTTTAGGCCCAGTATAGACTTTTTTGAAATCATCAGATTTTTTGATTTGTTCCCCTAAAGCTGGATTACTCGATTCACCATAGAAACTGGATACATCTTTATCTATACTTACGCCGTATCTGTCTGCATATGATCTATTTGACCTATTTTTTTCGTATAACTTAAGCTTCTTATCAAGAGTTTCATCTAGTCTATTGTCACCGATCTTACCTTTATTATCCTTTGGTAATTTTGAAATGATAATCGCAGGACACTCATTCAATCCATTGCAAGACTTATCTGCTGCAAAGCTAAGTGTAGATGCAGCTGAAAAATAACCAATTATAAGTGTTTTTAGTATTATACGCATAATACCTCAATGTATTATTTTACAGTATAGTATCTAATGCTGGTTAATTCAAGAGTTCTTGACTAAAATTGATTTAGTAAGCATCATATGGTTAAATTTTTCTGTAAAAATTATGGACGCATATATCATTTTAAGTCTAGCTTCGTATCTAATTGGTTCAATTCCAACTGGTTATCTGCTTTCGCAAACTTTTGGTAAACATGATCTTAAAAGCAAAGGATCAAAAAATATTGGAGCAACAAATGCCTATAGAGTCGCAGGTAAGGCAGTAGGGATTGCTACTTTAGTCGCTGATTTTTCTAAAGGCGTTTTGGCAGTTGTTCTAGCGACCCATTTGAAAGCTCAAGATCTTGAAATAGCACAATTGTTGGCTGGTTTCTTTGTAATTATTGGCCATGTATTTCCTATATGGTTAAAATTTAGTGGCGGAAAGGGAGTAGCAACTAGCCTTGCAGTATTTTTTGTAATTGAGCCAAATTTAGGTTTTATTGCGTTAACTTCATTTTTAGTAATGTTTGTATTCTTTAGAATTGTTGCTGTAGCTTCTCTGACAGCAGCGCTTGTTACTTCGCTGCTTGGAGCTTTTATGGTTTCTGGAGATAAAGCTACCTTAGTAATTGTTATATCGTTATTGATATTTTGGAGACATAAGGACAATATTGTACGTATACTTGATGGCAAAGAAAAAAGAATATAGTTTAAATCTATCAACTTATTTGAGTGTGCATGTCTAAATTGCCAAAATGGGTAGCAATAGAGGAATGCAAGAAAATCTTTGCAATAATGGAAGAGGCGGGTGGGGAGTCACGACTTGTAGGTGGATGTGTAAGAGATATTATACTAGGTAAGACACATTCGGATATTGATATTGCTACATCATTGCTGCCTGAAATGGTAATGAAAGTTTTAAGCAAAAATGGTGTAAAAGTTATCCCAACTGGTCTTAAGCACGGAACTGTCACCGCCATAATAAGTGAAAAGCAATTTGAGATAACTACTCTAAGGAAAGATGTGTTAACCGATGGTAGGCATGCAGTTGTGGAATTTACGGATTCATGGAAAGAAGATGCAGCAAGACGTGACTTCACAATAAATGCGTTGTCGATGGATCTAAATGGTAAGATCTACGACTACTTTGATGGCATGTCTGATCTTGAAAAGAATTTGGTGAAATTTGTAGGAGATCCAGAAAAGAGAATAGAAGAGGATTATCTAAGAATACTCAGATATTTTAGATTCATTTCTTATTTTGGTGATGCTGAATTGCATAAGGCAAGTTTAAAAGCTTGTGGTAATTTAAGCAAAGGATTGAAAAAGATCTCTGGAGAAAGAATCAGAGTTGAGTTGTTAAAAATCCTATCATCGCCTTTTGGCTTAATTGCTTTGCAGTTGATGCAAAAAGTTGGGGTATTGCAAGTTATAGGTATTAATATCTCTTTATCTATTCCCCAGTATAAATTTGTGGAGGATTCGTGGATTAATCTTGCAGTTATATTGAGATTTGCTGGCTATAATAAGGGAGATGTTGCAAAATTGGCTGTAAGATGGAGGTTATCTAAAAAAGAGAAATTTAAACTCTTAACTTTAGTTGAATTTATAGATGTTGATATTTCTAGCTCACAGAATTTGCAAAAAAGAGCCTTATATAAATATGGCAAAGAACTCTATATTGATTGTATTACTTTGCTTAATATTGAACTTCCATCCTTACATTTCAAAGCTTTGTTGGATCTAGCAATTAAGTGGGAATCACCTGAATTTAAAATAAATGGTGAAAATATTGTGAAAATGGGATATAATGGGCCTCAGGTCGGAAAGATCTTGAATAAATTGCATCAAATGTGGATAGAAAGCGATTTTGAGCTTTCTATGGAAGAACTTTTAAGTAGGGTGGAAAAAAATGGAAATTCACAATAATTTACCGACTCCTATGCAAATGCTTAATGCATTTGATGGAGTGTCTAAAGAGCAATTAGAAGCAATAATTGAAGAGCTTCGCAATGCTACTGCAAATGATGATAATGCAGATTCAGGAGAAGTTAAGAAAGCTCCAGTCACTCAAAAAGAGCCAGTTTTAGAGATCTAATTTTAGTTAGTTTCTGGAAAAGCCCACGTATCTTGTTGCCATTGGTTTTCTATCATGGCCTGCTTCTAAAATAGATTCTGATATGCTTCCAATCGGAAATTTTGGATGCGTTGGTGGATTGCTTTCTAATTCTTGCCATCTATGTTTTATAGCAAGCCTTATATCAAAATTTGACAGTTGTGGGTGGCCTACTCGTTGCTCTGCTTCTCGAAGCATTTTAGTGTTGCAATAGGGAAGTAAGAAGCTAAGTTGTTCTAGATTCTTATTATCAATAGCTTCGAATAACATAAGTATGTTTTCTTGCAATGCTTTCTGTCCTAATTCATATCCTTGTAGGTAGTGTTTTTCTCTGAACTCAGCAAATTTCATAGCAGTACCTTTGAGATGATTGTAGCTAAATTTTATGTTATTAATTGATTCTTGAAAAGATCAAAAATTTGAATAGGGTACTATGGGTTTATACAAATCAAAAATTGAGACGCTTATTGGTGAGATGGTTGCAATCTCTGATAAGGATAATTTATTACTGATAGAATTTGCTGATAATAAAAAATTGTCCCAAAAACTAGAGTTACTAGGAAACGGTTTTTTTGAAGAATCATCTGATCCAATCAAATTAGTTTCTGAAGAATTAAATTTATATTTTAAAGGTGAGCTTAAAACGTTTCGCACACCTATAAAGTTAATAGGCACAGAATTTAGAAAAAAAACTTGGCAGGCATTACAGAAAATTCCGTTTGGTACAACTGTCAGTTACTCAGAGCAATCTAAGAATATGAATATGCCAAAATCCTTTAGAGCGGTTGCAAATGCTAATGGGGCTAACTGCCTTCCAATTATTATTCCTTGCCATAGGGTTATTGCCAGTGATGGAAAATTAGGTGGCTACAGCGGTGGCCTAGAGCGTAAGAAATGGCTTTTAGAGCATGAGGAGAGAGTTGCTAAGAGATAACTATTTTAGCAGTTGTTACAAATTCTTTATTGTCTGAAAGGGCTTTGACTCTGATGTGCCACTGTCCTTTCATTGGGAAAGATATTTTTGTATTATATAGTCCATTTTTAATTTCATGAAACTTAAATTCAGTGTCATATGCATCGGTGACTGGTCTTATTAGTTTTCCCATTACAATTGCATTTTTAATAGGTTTGTTTTGATGATCTGTAAAATGGAAATAGAGTTCTTGAGGTTCGTGGATTTTGAGTGGTAGTTTGATCGTATCTTTGAGAATAGTTTGATTGAGTGTGATTTGGCTATTCCAGCTATTATCACCAACGTAAATTTCTGCCCCGTATATTTTATTAAAATCCAGACCTTTTTTGTAGTGATTATCCGTGTATACGCCTGTATAGGTGAGTTTTGCTAATGTTACAAAAGCGAAATCAAGTAACATGAAGGTGCCAATAAGAGCAATAATGTAATATGGGATTTTCGATTTCATATAATAAAATAAGAGTGCATGCACATTGTACACACACTCTTATAATTTGTCGAATTAAAGCTCTGTTGCGTCAGTTGCAGCTGCTACTTCTTCAACAAGGTTATTTGCTTCCATAGATTCAGCTTCGTTTGAAGCTTCTGTAGATTCTACAACTTCTTCAGGTGCTTGCTCATCTGCTAATACAACTGCAGCAGGGATAGCTGCTAATAATAATGCTAACATAATTTTTCTCCAAATTTTTAATTAAGCGTTTATTCGCTTAAGGAATAGTATCTGATTTTATAATAGTAAACTCAAGTACTTATTTGCTTATAATACCCAAGTTTTAGTTTAACGCGGCACAACGCTGATGTCTATCAGCAGAAACCATTAGCATGTTCTGACAATAATTTTTGGCGGTCTGATTATTTGGAAATATAGTTGGAAACAAATTTTCCAATGTCTGAGGCCAAATTTTGATCTTATGTTCACAGTGTAGCTGATATAAATTGCTGCATGCTGTTGATGCTAATCTATGAAATGTTGCTTTGTCACCAAGTCTTGATTTTAATCCAAGTATTGCACAAGCTAAGACAATCAGATTATTATTCCCATTGAAGCTAGGTGGTACATCATTATCATTATAAAATTTTTCTAAATATGCTCTTGCAAGAGTTGTTAATAATTCAGGATAGATTTTTAAGGATTCCTCATCATTTTTGTCTTGGATTTCTTCTAGCTTTTTTCTGGCTTGGACAATCTTTTTGTCACAATCCTTATCGCTAGCTTGAATAAGCGTCCATTCTAAACCAAACTCCAAATCGTTATTGCTGTGGAATGGAAGCTCAAGTTTGTGTTGCAAATTATTCTCCACCACCTAATTGATGAACGTATAAAGCAAGTTGGCGGATAGTTGCATCTGTTAATTTGCCCTGCCAGTATGGCATTACACCTTGACGACCATTATAAATAACATCATAAACATTAGCTCTATCACTACCATATAACCAGATTGCATCATTCAGTGCGGGTGCGCCAAATTCATAGTTGCCTTCTCCCTTAGCTCCGTGACAAGATGCACAATTCTGCTGATACAAATTATTTGCTTGATCAGTGTAATTCTTACCATCTTTTAAGCCAATCACAAAATCTGTTAATACATCGACATCTTCAGGTTTTAAAATTTTATCTTTACCGAAAGCAGCCATTTGAGAATCTCTAGTTTCATCGTGTCCAGACCGGATACCAAATTTTAAAGTTTGGTACAAATCTTCAAGTTTTCCACCCCACATCCATGCACCTGCAGTTAAGTTTGGATAACCAAGATTTCCAGCACCACCAGAGCCGTGACAAACAGCGCAATTATTTAAAAAAGCAGATTTTCCACCAGTGATTGCGAATTTATAAAGTTTGGGGTCTGCAATAACTTGTTCAAACGTTGCTTTATCAAACTCTGCTAGATATTGTTCGCGAATTTTTTCTATTTCTTGTTGAGATTCCTCAAGCTCCTTATATTGCGACCAATCGAGTATTCCATCAGCCCTTTGGCTTGGCCAAGATGGGTATAATAGCCAGTAACCAAGTGAAAAAAATAAAGCCATATAAAAAGTATAGCGCAGCCAGAGCGGGTCTGGATTATCATATTCCTTGATACCATCCCATTCATGTCCTGTAGTCACAGGTTCTTGTTGCTTAGACTTTTTATTTTTTTCTTTTTCCATTTTTCGTCTTCTTTTTTATCACTATTGCTTTATCGTTGTTAAGGACGATTTTGCTGTTTTTTTCAAATTTCTCTTTTGATCCAGGTCTAAATAGCCATATGACTAATAGTATAGTTCCCAAAATTAAAAGCAGTAAAGTGGCTATTTTAAGATTTAGATACATTACCAATCGCGCCCTTTATTAGTTTTAAGATCAACTCTGTTACCAAGACTTTGTAAGTAAGCAACAAGTGCGTCCATTTCTGTAATGTTATCAGACTTTCTGTTGAATTTTCTTACAAAAGTATTTGGGTAGCGTTTTTGAAAATCAGCAAGTTTAGCCTGATCTGAATTGAGGGTTAATTGGATGTTAATGTCCTCTTCAGCATTTGCAATATCAGTATCAGAATAGGGGTCACCAACCATTTTTAGAATCTTCATTCTTGTAGGAATATCTTGGGTATTAAGAATAGTCTCGTTTAAGAATTTATACCTTGGCATAATCGATTCAGGTACTAAAGCTTGAGGGTGAATCAAATGCTCTACATGCCAGTCATCAGAGTATTTTCCACCAACACGAGCTAGATCTGGGCCAGTTCTTTTTGAGCCCCAAGCAAAAGGATGATCGTACATACTTTCTGCAGCTAATGAGTAATGCCCGTATCTTTCAACTTCATCACGCAATGCGCGAATTTGTTGGCTATGGCAACCATAACAACCTTCGCGTTTGTAAATATTAAATCCTGCAAGTTCAAGAGGGGTATGTGGACGCATGCCCTGTACCTTCTCAATAC
This sequence comes from uncultured Candidatus Midichloriaceae bacterium, assembly GCA_964558975.1. Lineage (GTDB taxonomy): Bacteria > Pseudomonadota > Alphaproteobacteria > Rickettsiales > Midichloriaceae > CAZLFQ01. The sequence goes on along the minus strand of CAZLFQ010000005.1, from coordinate 20,469 downwards.
TAACTTCTTTTATAAAAAGAGGAAATATTTCCACAATCCCACCAATCGCAGTAACTATAAAACTTAGTACCACGAGTAAGAAAAGATTTTTCTCTATTTTTGCGTGATTTTTAAACATCTTAACTCCTTGCTACTGCTACTAATAAATCTTTTGTCTTATAAGTTCTGCCACTTACAGTCATATATACATTATATGCCATAATGATTGCACCTGATAAGTACAAGATTCCGCCTAAAGCTCGTATTACGTACAGAGGGTGCAAAGAACTCACAATTTGAATGAAAGAATATGTTAAAAAGCCCATGTCGTCGTAGCTTCTCCACATCAATCCTTGCATAATGCCAGCAGCCCACATTGAGGTGATATAAAGAACAATTCCAATACAAGCTAACCATAAATGAAGGTTTACTAATTTTAGAGAATACATTTCTTCTCTGCCAAATAGCTTTGGAATCATATGATATAGTGCACCGAAACTTATAAATGCTACCCATCCTAGTGCGCCAGAGTGAACGTGACTAATGGTCCATTCAGTATAATGGCTTAATGCATTTACAGATTTGATCGCCATGACTGGGCCTTCAAATGTACTCATTCCATAAAACGCTACTGCAATTACCATAAATCTTAAAACAGGATCGTCACGTAATTTATCCCATGCTCCTGAGAGAGTCATCATTCCATTCACCATGCCACCCCATGAAGGTAACCAAAGGATAATAGACATGGTCATGCCAAGAGTTTGTGTCCAATCAGGTAGGGCCGTGTAATGTAAATGGTGAGGGCCAGCCCAGATATATAAAAATATCAACGCCCAGAAATGCATAATTGAAAGTCTATATGAATAAACTGGCTTATTAGCACGCTTTGGTAAGAAGTAATACATGATGCCAATAAAACCTGCTGTTAACAAAAATCCTACTGCGTTATGACCATACCACCATTGGATCATTGCCGACTGAACGCCAGAAAAAACATCAACACTTCCCGAGCTAGTGAGTGAAACAGGAATTGCCATATTGTTACCAATATGAAGCATTGCTACTACCATAATAAATGAGAGATAGAACCAATTCGCCACGTATATATGGGGCTCTTGTCGATTCATTATTGTTCGAACATAGACATAAAAGTATGTAAGCCACACAAAAGTTAGTAAAATATCTGCGTACCATTCAGGTTCTGCGTATTCACGGCCTTGTGTAATACCATTTAAATAGCCATGCACCGCCAAAAGCAAAAATGCTTGATAACCAAAAAACATGAAATAATGCATGGCTTTTGTTCCTGCTAAACGTGCCTGACAAGTTCTTTGGACTACATATAGTGATGTAGCGAATAAAACATTTCCTCCAAATGCAAATATTACACCTGAAGTATGTACTGGACGTAAGCGGCCAAAGGTACCCCAAGCATAATCAAGATTTAAAATTGGAAATGCCATTTGGAGTGCGATGATGACTCCAAAAGATAGTCCAACAACGGCCCAAAAAACAGAAATGAGGGCAAATAATTTTATTACTTTATCATCAAATGAAACTGAAAGGGTGTCGGTTCTAGCCATGGTATTGTATCTAATTAATATATGATGACGCTAACATGTTTTTAAATCAGTTTCAATGCATAACCTAGCAGAAATAGGGCATTTAAAGTCATTATAATTGAAAACGCAATATTAAAAAACTTACTATATTTTGTAAGAATGAATTGCCCAAAATAACTGACAACATATAATCCCGGAACCGTTGCGATACCAAAAGCAAACATTGCAAATAGTGAAATAAGGACATTATCTGTAGCTGAAAGAGCTGCCACAATACTTCCGTACACAAGACCACACGGAATTAATCCCAGTGTCATACCAGCTAAAAGTCCTTTTATACCCCTTGTGTTTGTCAGGTTGATTTTATTGCTGAACAATTTTTCTAAATAAGAAATTTTAATCAAATTGAAGCTTTTATTGATGGCAATTTTAATGAAAAGCACTGCAGCTGAAATTAGGAAAAAAAGCGCCAGATATCTATAGACTTGAGTATCTCTGAAGTTTGCAGAGATAAAATAAGCGATTGTTAATAAAATACAGTAAGTAATAGTTTTGCCAAAGTAATATGGGAATAAAGCGGAAGCATCAAACCGTGCTTTTTGTGAAAGTTTTTTAGGTGATATATTCATCAAGCGCATACTGGTTTGTGCTAAGGCAAAGGGTCCACACATTCCAATGCAGTGTGTGAAACTTCCAACTAAGCCAGTTAGAAACAAAGTAGTAATTACTCCAAGCCCTTCAATACCGAAGAGAGCGGTGCTAATTGGAGCAGCCAAATCATGATGACAATTATGCATGTTTTAAAAATTATTTATGAGATTGCTTATTATACATAAATTGTCATAATTTACACTATGTAAGTTCTATTTCTAAAATTATATGTACATTAATTTTAACAGCAAATATTTTACCCTAGCTTCAATTGCTTTGGGTTTTTATTTGTTTTATCAAATGCAGGCAGCTAAAGGTCCTCAAATTAATGACTTTGATGATTCGGCAATCGTTCCAAAAGCAAAGTATGTTATGGAATTAGATCCAAATAAACCTAATTCTGAAAGAACACTTTTTGAAAAAGTTATTTATAACTATACCATTTCAAAGCAAGCTGAGATAAAGATGAAGCGCGGAGATAAAGTTGATGATACAATTTATTCAGAAGTTCCAATTTCTATAGGAGACAGAGCAACAATAAATCTCAAAGAAATTACAACTGCAACCCAAAGTGATGTACCTTTGACAATTATTGTTGGTAATAACATATTACATAAATCAATTGAGGATGCGTTGATAGGGATGAAGCAGGGCGATAAAAAGAATGTAGATCACGTTGAAAATGATAGAACTATAAAAAAGTTTGAGATCGAAGTTATTTCCGTTACACCCAAAACGAGAGCAAAATAGTGTATAATTTAATTGATGTATTCGTAGACAGAAGTAGAGCTACTATCTTGTTTTTGATAGTGATTTTGTTATGGGGTTATAATGCATATATAAGCATTCCTAAGGAAAGTACTCCAGATGTTAAAATCCCAATAATTTATGTTAATGTAATTCATGAAGGTATATCTCCTGAAGATGCGCAAAGGTTACTTCTTCGACCATTAGAAACTTCATTAAGAGGTATTGCTGGAGTTAAAGAAATGACTTCATATGCCGTTGAAGGAAGTGCATCGATAATAATGGAATTCAAAGCGGGTTTTGATAGTGAAAAAGCGCTTCGAGATGTAAGATCCAAAGTTGATGATACTGAAAATGAATTACCTGATGAAAGTGAAAAACCTATCGTAAATGAAGTAAATTTAAGTTTATTTCCAGTATTGAATGTGGTCTTAACAGGAGATATTCCTGAAAGAACTTTAATTAAAGTAGCTAGAGATTTAAAAAATAAAGTTGAGGCTATTCCTGGTGTTTTAGAAGTAAAAGTAGCAGGTGATAGAGTTGACTCACTAGAGATTATTGTCGAACCAAAGCTAGTTGAAGGCTATGGGCTTTCACTTCAGGCCGTGAAGCAAGTGATTGATAGTAACAACAGGCTTGTCGCCGCAGGTTCTTTAAGGGGTAAGACAGGAGAGTTTGCTATAAAAGTTCCAAGTCTGATTAGTGATTTAGAAAGTCTAATGAACTTTCCAATTAAAGTTAATGGCGACAAAACATTACGAGTGAAAGACATTGCTGAGGTGAGGAGAACATTCAAAGAAGCTAATGATGTTGCAAGAGTGAATGGGAAGCCAGCTGTTGTTCTGGAAGTTTCTAAACGCACCGGAGAGAATATCATTTCTACAGTAAAGCATGTTAAAGAAATTGTTGAACAAGAGAAATTAACATGGCCAACTAAGTTAGAGCTTATATATGGTCAAGATGAGTCAAATAATATCATTGCTATGATTGGTGATTTAGAGAATAATTTGATTTTTGCTTCTATATTAGTAACAATCGTTGTGATTTTATCAGTTGGATATAAGCCTGCATTGCTTATATCATTATCAATTCCTTTCTCATTTCTCGCAGGAATTTTAGCATTATACCTTTCAGATCATACATTAAATATTGTCGTTTTGTTTAGCCTAATACTAACCGTTGGAATGATCGTAGATGATGCAATTGTAGTTAGTGAGTATGCAGATAGATTGATGATAAATGGCACCCCAAAGTCTTCAGCATTTATTGAATCTGCAAAAAGAATGTTGTGGCCAATTGTTACCTCTACTCTTGTAAAAATTGTAGTGTTCTTGCCATTATTATTTTGGCCGGGAGTGGTTGGGCAATTTATGAAATATATGCCTATCACAGTAATAGTCATATTATCAAACTCCTTACTTTTTGCCTTGTTTTTCCAACCCGCTTTGGGGCCACTTATAGGTAACGCAGAAGAACAAGATCAGGAGAAATTAGATAGCTATCATGCAGCAGATAATGGTGACTTAGAGGAAGTAAAGGGATTAGCTCATTTCTATTTAAACATCTTAAATAAGGTTCTGGATGCGCCAAAAGCTTTTGTCTCTCTAATTTTCGGTGCATTAGTCGGTGTCTATATTATGTTTTTTATTTTCGGAACAGGAGTTGAATTCTTTCCAAAAATAGAGCCTGAAACGGTAATTATGACGATACAATCTCCTGGAAATTTATCGCTTAACGAGAGAGATGAAATAATGAAAGAAGTTGAAACCAGACTTCTGGATATGAAAGGTGAGGTAAAAATATTTTATTCAAAATCAGGACGTTTTGACAACGATTCTCAAGTTCCTGAAGGTACTATTGGGACAATGTCGATAGAATTTGTGGATTGGAAAGAAAGAAGAAAAGCTAGGTATATCCTTGATGATATTAAAGATCGCTTACATGGTATGCTAGGAGTAAAAATTGAGGTGACGGAAAATAGAGATGGACCACCACCAGAAAAACCAATTCAAATCAATATTACAGGTTCAAGATACGATGTTGTGCCACCGACCGCAGATAAAATTTTGCAGGCAATGAACAATATAAAAGGTTTAGAGCATATAGAAGACTCGCGCTCATCTGCTGCAATTGAATGGCAGATAGTTACTGATCGTGAATTAGCTGCAAAATATGGTGTGGACATTGGTACGATTGGTAACACAATTCGGTTGGTTACTAATGGTATGAAAATATCCTCATATAGGCCAGAAGACGCAGATGATGAAGTCGATATATTGTTAAAATTTCCAGATGAATATAGAAGCATTAGCACCTTAGATAACATCAATATCGTTACAACAAATGGTGGTGTTGTGCCAATTAGTAATTTTGTGTCTAAAGTTGCAAAGCCACAAGTTGGTAAAATTACAAGAACCAATAGAGAGAGAGTTGTTAAAATTAAAGCTGCAGTTGATACAGCTGGAGGGTATCTAGTAGATGCAAAAGTTAAAGAAATAAAAGATTTTATTGCAAAGGCAAGTTTTGATCAAAGTGTTAAAGTTTCTTTTAAGGGAGAAGATGAAGATCAAGCCGAAGCAGCAGGGTTCTTACAAGGAGCATTCTCTCTAGCTTTAGTTTTAATGTTTATGATCATGTTGATTCAGTTCAATAATATCTATCACACAGTGATAATTATGAGTGCTGTGTTCTTATCCACAGTTGGGGTTTTGATTGGGCTTCTAATTACAGGACAGCCGTTTGGCATTGTTATGTGCGGAGTAGGAGTTATTGCGCTCGCTGGTATAGTGCTTAATAATAACATTCTGTTTGTTGATACATACCAGCTTTTACGTAGAGAAAAAATACCTGTCCGAGAGGCAATTCAACGTGCAGGTATACAAAGATTACGACCAATATTATTAACTGCAGCGACTGCTGTGTTAGGTTTATTGCCAATGGTATTTGGGTTGACTATCGATTTTATGAATAGAGAAATAACATATGATGCGCCAGCAAGCCAATGGTGGAGGCAGCTATCTGCATCTATTGCAGGAGGGTTGACTTTTGCAACCATATTAACTCTTTTCTTCACGCCTTGTCTGCTTATGATAGGCAAAAGATTTGATAGATATAAAGACTAAGTGATGTTCGATATTTCTGCTCAGCAAAGACAAGCATCTGATCCAAAAGCAAATGTGTACGTTTCTGCCTCTGCTGGAACTGGCAAAACGAAAGTATTGTGCGATAGAGTGATAAGGTTAATGCTTGATGGCTCTGATATAAGTAATATCTTGTGTCTTACATTTACTAATGCAGCAGCGGCAGAGATGAAGGACAGGGTTGCAAGTAAGCTTAAAAGCTGGCTAGAGATATCTGATCACGATCTTTCAACAGAACTCAGAAACCTTGAGGGAAATGATGTTGATGTAATTAGGCTAGATAAAGCAAGGAAACTCTATGGCAATTATTTAGAGCACTACAGCGATTTAAAAATTCAAACTATTCACTCTTTATGTAGTCAAATAATAAATAATTTTCCAGAGATTAGCGGTGCATCGCAGATTATAAACCAGCTTAAAAAGCAAACTCTAACTAAAGCTGCAATAGACCATGTATTAGATGTAAAAGAAGAAAGTATTATTGAAGCAAAAAATAGGCTTTCAGAGTTTTATGATTACTCGCAGTTAGTAGTTTTTTTAAATCAGATTTTAGCAAATAAAATAACTTTTAGAAACTCGATTAAAAATGAAGTTGATGCATACTCACTTTTCGGCGCTACTAGAGGTGTAGACATTTCAACACTCGAATCAAATTTCATAAATGCTTTACCAAAACAGATAGTTGATGCATCTAAATTACTTGCTAGCAATGGAGTTAAGATAGGTTTTGAAATTTTAGATTCATTAAATCCTGTGGATTTTTGCAGCTATAAAAATTGCTTTTTTACGCAAGCAGGTGCGCCAAGGAAAAACTTACTTAGTAAAAAACAAGCAGATCAATTTGCAGAAATAAATACAATTCTTTATGCAGAAGTTGAGAGATTAACTGAATATGAAAAAATAAAAAATGCTCAAGTATCCGCTCAGATGCATGAATCTTTTTTTATAGTTATGAAGCATGCGTTTGAGTTTTATGAAGAGCTTAAAAAGAAAGAAAGAGTTTTAGAATATGATGATCAATTATTAGGTGCAATTAGTCTACTCAAGGGAGGATCGAGCGACCATATTTTACTGAAACTAGATTATGTGATTGACCATATTCTAGTTGATGAAGCTCAGGATTTAAGCGAGTTACAATGGGAGATAATAAAAACTCTTTCAGAGGAATTCTTTTCAGGTCAAAGCTCCAGATCTACTAATAGAACAATTTTTATTGTTGGCGATTATAAACAGTCAATATACAGCTTCCAAGGTGCAAACCCAGACGTATTCTTGGATATAAAGAAATATTTCTCTGAGCGAGCTGCAAATGCAAATAAGTTATGGAAGGAAGTTGCAATAACAACTTCTTTTAGATCGACAAAGCCAGTACTAGAACTCGTTGATAAAATTTTTAACTTACCTGATTGTAGAGAAGGATTAGGAGGTGATGATGTGATAGTGCATCAACCTTTCAGAAAAGGTGATGGTGCAACTTCAGTTTTGCAATTGGCAGCTAAAAAAGTTAGAGAAAAAGCTGATGGTTGGAAAATTCCTTCGATTGAAAATGAAATTTATGATCCTAAAAACATTGTTGCAAAAACCATAGCAGAAAATATCTCATCATGGATTGTTAATGGAAGAAAGCTTTTAGGTCACAGTAGAGTTATTGAGCCTAGAGATATTCTAATTCTTGTTAGAAAGCGTGGAGTTGTTTTGCGCCATATTACAAATGAGCTAAAAAATTTGGGTGTTCAAATTTCGGATCCAGATACTTTAAAGCTAAAGGATAGTATTGTTATCCAAGATATTATTTCATTGATGAAATTCATTTTATTACCAAATGATGATTTAAATATAGCTTGCTTGCTAAAATCTCCTTTTTTTAATCTGAGTGAGGACGAATTGTTTGCACTTTGTTACAACAGAGAAGAGGACTCAATTTGGGATTTGGTTAAATTAAGACATGAAAAAATTAAGGTAGATTTAGAAAAATTTATTGAACTTTCTTCAAAGCTAGATTTCATTAGTTTTTGCTTCGAAATAGTTACAAGATCTCGTGATGATTTTAAGATGCGATTTGGTATCAAGGCAATTAAAATGCTTAATAGCTTTTTAGATTTTGCTAAAGACTATGCTGATCAATGTAATTCTTCTTTAGAAGATTTTGTTGATTCTTTTGATAGGGGTGATGTTGAAATCAAGTCGACAATTTTACAATCAGAAAATAAAGTGCGGATAATGACGGTGCACGCAGCGAAAGGATTGCAAGCACCAATTGTTATTTTAGCTGATACAGCTTCAACAGAAAATAGCCCACATACCAATATTTTTTGTTATGACGGGCAGATTTATTTCAGCTCCTATAAAGAGTTTGATACTCCTTTTCTCGAAACAATGAAGCAAATTCATAAACAAAAAGATTCTGAAGAAAGTTTAAGATTATTATACGTTGCCATGACTAGAGCAGAAGATGAGTTATATGTTGCTGGCTGGGAGAGTAGGAATCAGGCTAGTAGTTGGTATTCGGTTTTGGAATCTAATATAAAGGAACGTGATTTAAGCCAAAGTTTTACATATGAACTAAAGCAAAAAATAGTCTCTGAGAGTAAAGAGTTGCCAAGTTTTCTCACTCAAGATTATTTAAACACGACGGAATTTAAAAAAACTGCGACTGCTACCGAAAAGGCAAATCAACAATCTGCTGAAATTATTCGTGGTAAGAACATTCATGATCTTTTAATGATCGTATCTAAGATACCGGCTGAAGCCAGAGATTCGTATTTGAGTTTATTTGATGACCAACTAATTGCGCAGTTGATAAGGAAAGTTATCAAAAAATTTCCTGATTTATTTGAGGAAAGCACCTTGTCAGAATTCCCAATAATAGGCGAGTTAAATGGTCAAAAAATTAGTATTAGAATTGATAAGCTAGTTGTAGAAAGTGAAAGAGTTAGGATAATCGATTTTAAAACGCATCAAACTGGTTTAATGAATTTGGATAGCTATAGAAAGCAGTTGTATTTCTATAGAGATGTTGTCCAAAAATTATGGCCTAATAAAGAAGTACTCTCTTATATTTTATGGGTTGATGATGCAATTATAGAGCAAGTTGTGTAAAAAGGGCTTTTAAATTTCTTATTATGTTCTATCCTAAATGTAGCCAAATGGCTTATAAATAAACAACTTAGGAGATATGACGATGAAAAAATTACTAATTGCGAGTGCTATGACTATAGCAGCTTCTGCAGTAGCAATCGCTGCTGAAACAGCACCAACACCTGCTACGCCTGCAGCTCCTGCTGCTGATATGATGGCAAAGCCTGATATGGAAAAATGCTATGGCGTAGTCAAAGCTGGACAAAATGACTGTGCTGCAATGGGACATTCATGTGCTGGTAAAGCTGCGAAAGACGGTACTGCAGGTGAATGGGTTTATGCTCCAAAAGGACTTTGTGCAAAATTAGTTAATGGAACAACTACTGCTCCAGCTGCTTAATGCTAAATTCTAAAATTATTAGGCCTGTTGCTTCGGAAGTTGGAATAGGCCTTCGCAAACCTCACTACAGAGACCTTTCAGAAAAAAATCCCCATATACAATTCCTTGAAGTTCACTCTGAAAACTATTTCGGCTTTGGACCAGAGGTCGATTTGCTTCAGGCTATTGGCAAGCAGTATCCAATCAGCTTGCATGGTGTTGGGTTGTCATTAGGTTCAGCTGATGGGATTCAGATAAAGCATTTAGAAAATCTGAAAAGAGTGGTGGATTTAATAAATCCACTTTTTGTGTCGGATCATGCATCTTGGTCTTTAACTGGCAATGCACATTTAAATGATCTTTTGCCTTTTCCTTATAATGAGGAATCTTTGAAAGTAATATGTGATAACGTTTCTCAAACGCAAGACTTTTTAGGTAGGCAAATATTAGTAGAAAATCCTTCAACATATATGGCATTTAAAGGCGATATGCCAGAATGCGAATTTATGCTTCAGGTTGTTGATAGAACTAAATGTAAAATTCTTTTAGACGTAAACAACATCTATGTAAATTCCAAAAATCATAATTTTGATTCCTATAACTATATTAGCAAATTCAAAGCAGATTTGATTGGTGAAATCCATTTGGCAGGGCATTCAGTTAATAGCATTAATGGCCAAGAGATTCGTATCGATACGCATGATAACACAGTTGTAGAAGCTGTTTGGGATTTGTATAGGGTTGCAGTGAAGACACTTGGTATAATCCCAACACTCATTGAATGGGATCAAAATATACCGTCATTAGATGTACTGTTGAGTGAGGCTTCAAAAGCTGCAAAAATTCAAACAGAGAGTTTACAAAAAAATGCTGCGTAAGTTTCAAACTGAATTTAAAGATTACATCGTAGCTGAGAGAGTTGGAGAAGCACTAACAAATCTAATTACAAATAATAACCTTACTGTTAACGATAGACTGGGTATATATAGAAACAATGTGATTCAAAACCTGACTAATTCTCTTAAAATTACCTATCCTAAGTTCTGTATTTTGGTTGGAGAAGAGTTCTTTGAATTCGTAGCATATGAATATATAAAAAAAAATGTGCCGTCATCAGGATCATTATTGGATTATGGTGGTAGTTTTGCTGATTTTATAAAAGGAATAAGTCAATTAGAAGCTTTTCCATATGCTGCAGACTTTGCAGCATTTGAATGGTTGCAACATCAGTGCCACCATGCAATTGAGGATTTATCTCTTAAATTATCAGACTTGGCTGAATGCTTGAGGAATGATGAAAGTTACGTGCCCCAATTTAAAAGCTGTATAAAGTTTTTTCATTCAGAACACCCTATTGAGCAGTTATGGAATATGTGTGTTAATCAAAAAGAAGAAGAGTTGATTCAAAAGGAAAATTATTTGTTATTGAATAAGCAGAAGCAGATTGTAGAGATCATTAATCTTTCGCCTTTAGAATTTAAGTTCATAAAAGAATTTCCAAATGCGGAAGGGATAGCGGATAATGAGGCAGCTGAAATTATTACTAAGTTTGTTAATTTAGGCATATTTAAAAAGTGAGGATATATGTTTATAAAAGCATTGAAAATATACGAATATTTCTTTGAACTGGTGCAAAAATGGTTAGAACCTTTGTATGCTTTGATTCTTAGGATTTATATTTTTAACGAATTCTTCTGGTCTGGCTGGTTGAAAGTAAAAGACATATATAATGGACAGTGGGAGAGGGTGGTTTTTCTATTCGCTGAGGAATATAAAGTTCCAGTTTTGTCACCTTCTGTAGCAGCAGCTATTGGTACTTTTAACGAAATTGTATTCCCAATTTTACTGCTATTAGGCTTATTTGGTAGAGGTTCAGGGTTAGTATTGTTTGCCACAGCATTGCTTATAGAGCTTACTTATCAACATAATGTTAGTCACATACTTTGGATGACTATGACGCTTTATATAGTATTCAGAGGGTGTGGTTTGTTTTCTGTGGATTATCTAATTCATAAAAAATTAGAGCCAAAAGCTTAAATCTTATTCAGCAAATCATCAATCTTTTTTGCGTTATCAGCAGTCTCATCGATTACAAAACGAAGTTCAGGAGAGAAGCGCATATTGATTTTAGTAGTAACTAATTTCCTAATTTGCGGTGCAATATCATTGAATAATTTCAAGAGTTTTTTCTTGTCTGAATCAGTAGGAAAAATAAGAAATGCAGTTGCCAATTTTAAGTCACGACTGATTCTAACTTCTGAAACTGTAACCATTAAATTTTCAAAAAAAGGATGTGCTAGCTCGCCTCTAATCAATATCTCTGCAATAGCTGCACGAATAGACTGCGCAGTTTGCAGTTGCCTTGCAGATGGAGCTTGAGCGTATCTAATTACCATAAATTCCCTGTTAGAGTGTGCGGCTTTCTTCTGTCACTTCGAATGCTTCAAAACGATCGCCTTTTTTAATATCTTCATAATTTTCAAATGTAACACCACACTCGAATCCTGAAGCCACTTCTTTTGCGTCATCTTTGAATCTCTTCAATGCTTTTAACTTACCTTGGTAAATAACCACTTGGTCGCGAATTAAGCGAACGTGGGCATGACGTTTAATAACACCTTCTGTTACATAACAGCCAGCAACTTTGCCGAATTTAGTAACGTTGAATACTTCTCTAATCTCAGCATAACCAAGAGTTGTTTCTTTGATTGTAGGTGATAACATACCACCCATTGCAGCTTTAACTTCGTCTACTAAGTTATAGATGATTGAGTAGTATTTGATATCGACACCAAGTACTTTGGAAAGCTCTCTAGCTTGAGTGCTTGCTCGAACGTTGAAGCCAATTACAAATGCATTTGATGCGCTTGCTAACGTAATATCAGATTCTGTGACGCCACCAACTGCAGAGTGAAGAATACGAACGCCGATTTCACTTGTATTCAATCTTTCCAAGCTACTACAGATAGCTTCTACTGAACCTTGTACGTCAGCTTTAACAATAACTGGAAGTTCTTTTGCGCCCTCTGATTTAGCTTTGCTAAACATCTGTTCAAGCGTTAGTTGTTTAGAAGCTACTATTCGTTTTTGGCGCTCACGAATTTGGCGGAACGTTACTAGATCTTTTGCTGTTTTTTCATCTTTAGTAGCAATAAAGTCGTCACCCGCAACTGGAGCTTGGTCTAGGCCTAAGACTTCGATAGGTGAAGATGGGCCTGCTTCTGCAACAGACTTACCTTTATCATTTATTAATGCTCTAATCTTACCTGATGCACTGCCTGCAACTATCATATCTCCAACTTTTATAGTTCCTTTTTGAACTAATAGAGTTGCAACAGGACCGCGTCCTTTATCTACTTTTGATTCAACGACGGCACCTTCAGCAAGGCGATTTGGATTGGCTTTAAGCTCAAGCATTTCTGCTTGCATCAAAATAGATTCTTCAAGCTTGTCTAAATTAAGTTTTTGTTTAGCTGAAACTTCAACAACGATTACATCGCCACCCATATCTTCTGAGATTAGCTCATAAGATAGCAGCTCTTGCTTTACTCTTGTTGGATTAGCTTCTGGTTTATCCATTTTGTTGATAGCAACAATTATTGGAACCTTAGCAGCTTTTGCGTGACTAATAGCTTCGATTGTTTGTTGCATTATTCCATCATCTGCAGCCACAACAAGTACTACAACGTCTGTAACTTGTGCGCCACGCATTCTCATTGCGGTAAATGCTTCGTGACCTGGTGTATCTAGGAATGTAATGATTTTTCCATTATGCATTTTAACTTGATATGCACCAATATGTTGTGTAATTCCACCTGCTTCACCAGCGGCAACGTCTGTTTGACGAAGTGCATCTAGTAATGAGGTTTTACCATGGTCAACGTGTCCCATTACTGTTACTACAGGAGGGCGAGGAAGCATTGATTCAGCAGAATCATCGATTTTTTGAATTAATGTAGATTCAATTTCTGCTTCAGTAACTCTCTTAATTCTATGGCCTAATTCATGGATAACCAATTCTGCTGTATCAGCATCAATAGTTTGGTTTACGGTTACCATCATACCCATTTTCATTAAAGTCTTGACTACGTCTGCGCTTTTCTCAGCCATACGATTAGCTAATTCTTGCACAGTCATTACATCAGGAACACTAACTTCTCTAACAACTTTTTCTGCAGGTTTTTGATCTTGGTTTTCGTATTTTCTTCTTGCCTTATCGCGTGCACGCATGATGGAAGCTTGGCTTCTTCTGCGTATTGGACCAGCGCCACTTTCTTCATCCATCATAAGAACTTGGGCTACAGAAAGCTTTCTTCCAGCTTTTCTATCATCTGCGCTTTTCTTAGATGCAGAAGCATCAGCTTCTTCTCTGAATTTTACATCTTTAGCTTTTACTGGCTTAGCTTTAGATGGATCTTCTTTGGCAGCCTCAATCACGCCAGTTTCAACAACTGGTTTTTCAGGTCTGTAAAGATCATCTAAATTTCTGACTCTATTTCTATTGTTTCCGACTACTTCGTTAAGTCCACGTATTTGTTTAACTGGTTCTGGTAGATTTTCTTCAGGTCGTTGTGCAACTATTGGTTCATCGCTTGTATTGGCTTCAGGTGCAGAAGATTCAGTAATAGTTTCTTCTGGTGTATTTGTGCTGCTAGGAGAGAGAGAGGCTTGTTGAGATTTAAATTTCTCAGCCATTCTTAATGCGTTTAATCGTTTTTCTTTTTCATTTTCAGTCAAAAAAGAACCACCAGATTGTGATGGAAGCATATTAGGTTCTATTGTCACTTTTTTATTACCGCGAGATTTGGTAACTACAACAACTTTGCCTTTTGCAGAATTTCTGTTTTGCGGCTGAGGTGAGGTTGAAGGTGACTTTGGAGCAATAGTCAATTTTTCAGACGGAGCAGCTTTGCTTAAGCTAAGCGTTCCTTGCTTGATTCCTAAAGTTAGTTTTTTGTCTTTATCAGTCACTTTTCAACCTCAACATGTTTAGTGCATTTTATCACTGTGAATTATAATCACAATGATACTTTATTTGTTAAAATATGTAGCATTACGTGCTGCCATAATCATTTTATCGATTTGCTCTTCTTCCAGTCCAGAATCTGTGATCTTCTCAACAAATTCATCTCTAGAAAGATCAGCAAAATCATTAATAGTTCTAACGCCAGTTGAATATAATTTACTCGCAATTTCTTCTGACATTCCATTAATGGCTAGCAAATTTTTATCCAGTTTAGAAGCGCTTACTTCTACAGGAATCACAGGAGCTTGTGCAGCATCATCGTGAGTTTCAGCGTAAGATATCGCACGATTTATAAGCTCAGCAGCGATGCCTTCATCTAGTCCTTCTATAGAACCTAATTCTGCAACACCAGCATCGATTAAATCTTGAATCGATGTGAATCCTTCAGATGCAAGTAGCTGTGCTAAAATTTCTTCAACATCTAATGCTTCCATGAATTTTTTAGTAATTGCAGCAAACTCATCAGTTCTACGTTTAGATTCTGTTTGTTCGGTTAGAACATCAATCTGCCATCCGATTAGTTTTGATGCCAAGCGAACGTTTTGACCACGTTTACCAATAGCAATACTTAACTGTTCATCTGGTACTACGATTTCAATACGTTTTTTATCTTCATCAATAATAACTTTGGAAACTTCCGCAGGAGATAGAGCATTTACTACCATTGTTGCTGGATCTGATGACCATTGAATAATATCAATTTTCTCGCCATTAAGTTCATTTATAACAGCTTGAACTCTCGCACCTCTCATACCAACACATGAACCTACAGGGTCAATTGAGCTATCTGATGAGAATACTGCAATTTTTGCTCTTGAACCAGGATCGCGTGCAATAGCTTTGATCTCGATGATACGATCATAAATTTCTGGAACTTCTTGTGCAAATAATGCTGCAAGGAATTCGCTATGAGTTCTCGATAATTGAATCTGGTGGCTTTTATTATCTTTATTAACTTCAAAAAGATAAGCGCGGATTCTCTCGCCTTGTTTGACTTTTTCATTCCTGATCATGAACTCGCGTCGCAGCATGCCTTCAGCACTTCCAAGTTTCACAATCGCATTTCCATACTCAACTTTTTCAACAACGCCACTAACGATTTGTCCGACTTTATCTTTGAATTCGTCGAATTGGTTGTTGCGCTCAATCTCTCTAACTCTATAAGTGATCACTTGTTTTGCTGACTGAGCTGCTACTCTTCCTAAATCGATAGGAGGTAGTGGCTCGGAAAGAATTTCACCGATTTCAGCGTCAGATTTTTTAATACGAGCATCTTTCAAAGAAATTGTATTCATTTCTTTTAAATAACGTGCATGAGAATCTAATGGTTCGAGATTTTGTTCTTCAGTTTCTTCAGCTACAACAACTTCTTCGTTTGGGTCAATTACACGCATTTCTCTAAAAAGTCTGACTTCGCCAGTTTTGCGATCAATCTCAGCCCTAACAGAATGTTCGTGACCATATTTTCTACGAGCCGCAACACGAATTGCTTCCTCTAAAGCTTTCAAAACCTCTTCTCTTGAAATGCTTTTTTCACGAGCAACTGCATCTGCAATTTGAATTAGCTCAGTACTTCCAAATGATGAATCTAATCTAGGTTGTGCTGCCATCTTTATCTCCTACTTTTAGGTTTAAATTTGTTATTCTTTTTTTCTTCAAAAATCAAATGCGCATCTGACACATTTGAATAAGGAAAGTTGAAACTTTCATTTGTATCTTTTTCTAGGAAAGTGAATTCTTCGTCCATCGCATTAGTTATAGATCCTGTAAAATTTCTTTGGCCATTGTGACTAATTTTCAAAGTAAGTTTACAAAGATGTCCTGTATACTTTATAAAATCTTTTGCTCTTGTAAGAGGTCTATTAAGGCCTGCTGAGCTTACTTCTAATATGTACTCTTGCTCAATTGGGTCTTCAACGTCTAAAAGTACAGACGTATGTTTGCTTACTTTTTCGCAATCATCTACTGTTAAAGCAGTACCATCTTGCCTATCGAGCATTATTTGCAAATGTTTGCGCTTTGATCCCCCGCCCACTCTTATACGTATGAATTCATAACCCATATCAGCTATTGATGGTGCAAGTATATCAAGCAACTTTGACTCTAATTGTGTTTGATAAACATTCATTAACTTTAACCCAAAATAAAAGGTGGGCACTGCCCACCTATAAAAACTTGAAGATATTCTAGCTTGTTTGATTAGATCATGCAAGAGTTTTCATGATCAATTTTAAAATCCATGTCATTGCTAAAAAGGATAAAAGACTTGCTGCCCAAAGGCTGATGAACCACAATATTTGTTTAGTCTTTTTATTTGTACATGCTTTCATGAGAAACCTTACCCCTGAATACGTAGTAGTTATATGCGGTATAAATTAATATGACTGGTAGGATGCCAACTACACCAATGATTGAAATTTCAATAGATTCGCGTGCAGCCAAGCAGTCCCAAATAGTTAAAGAATGTGGAGCAATCCACGGAAAAATACTGATAGCTAGCCCTATGTAACCCAAAAGGAACATAAGAATGCTAAGGACAAAAGGGTAATGGTCTTTTTTTGGATTAAAATTGTTATATACAAGCAACATTGCTACAAAAAAAGTGATTATAGGAACTGGGGCAAGATAGTAGAAATTTGGTAAGCTAAACCATCTATCGAAGATTTCGGCATTTACAAATGGTAAATATACACTAACAACCAACATGAAAAATAGAACAACAAACGTTGAATAGGTAGACATCTTCCTACCCCAGTCATGAATTTTGCCTGTTGTTTTCATAACCAGCCAACCGCTACCAAGTAAGGTGTATCCTGCAACAATTGCTGCCCCCACTATTAGACAAAAGGGATTAAGCCAATCCATAGAGCTTCCAACAAACCTTTTATCTTCAATAGTAAAACCTTGGATGAATTCTCCTAGTATTACTCCTTGGAAAAAGCTTGCGCATATTGAGCCATAGTGAAAAAAGTTGACCCATATTTTTCGTTGACTACCTGATGACTTGAAAATAAATTCAAACGCTACGCCTCTTAAAATAAGGCCGAGAAGCATAAATATTATTGGCAAGTAAAGTGCTTGCAAGATTATTGCGTATGCCACTGGAAAGCCAATTAGCAAGCAGCCGCCACCAAGAATTAGCCACGTTTCATTTCCATCCCAAAATGGGGCGATGGAATTGATCATGCGTGCTTGGTCCTTTTCGTCCTTGGCATATTTTGATAAAATTCCAATTCCTAAATCGAATCCATCCAGCAAAACGTACATTATTATGGCGAGTGCTAAGATGCCTGACCAAACAATTGCGAGATCTATGTTCTGTAAAATATCCATACTACCTCTTGAAAATATGTATGAGTGGCTGCGGCTTGGTAAAGCTATGTGAGCCAAAAATTTCTAAATCTTCTTCTGGTCCTTTTTCTACTAGTTTGAATAAATAATATAAACCAGCACCGAAAACTAAGGTGTAGATGGCAACAAAGCTGCCGAGTGAAATGGCTGATTGAATATGATTTATTGAAGGTGAAATCGCATCTTTGGTTTTTAATATTCCGTATATAATATAAGGCTGCCTACCAACTTCTGTTACTATCCACCCGCTTAATAAGGCAACGAAACCTGCTGGCGCCATCAATCTGCAGAACTGAAGATAGTAACGGTTTGTAAATAGAGTTTTTCTATAAAGCAATAGCAGGCCAAGCGCAGCAGTAAGCAACATTAACATTCCAATTCCAACCATTATGCGGAACGCGAAGAATACCATAGCTACTGGTGGGCGCTCAGATTTATCCCAATGTTTTAAGCCTTTTACTTCGCCATCTAAATCGTGTGTTAGAATCAGGCTGGCAAGTTTTGGAATTTCTATAGCGTATTTTGTTGTTTCTGTTTCTGCATCTGGCAAGCCAAACAGTTTTAAGCCTGCACCTTTTTCAGTTTCCCATAAACCTTCCATCGCTGAAACTTTTACTGGCTGATGTTTCAATGTATTTAACCCGTGCAGATCGCCCATAACAATTTGTGTAGGCGCAGCTAGAATTACCATGCTGAGCGCCATTATCATCATTACTTTTGATTCATTTGCGAATTTTTTTCGCAAAATATAATATGCGCCAGTGCCTAGAACTACGAATGCTGTTGTTAAATAGCAGGCGAGCATCATATGTATAAAACGATATGGGAATGATGGATTGAAAACTATATCTGCCCAACTTACAGGAAATAAAATTCCGTTTTCATCAACACGAATCCCTTGAGGGGTGTGCATCCAGCTATTTGCTGATAAAATCCAAAATGCGGAAATTAAAGTTCCAACCGCCACTATCACTGTCGATGCAAAGTGCATGTTTTTACTAACGCGGCCAATGCCAAATAGCATGATTCCTAAGAATGAAGCTTCTAAAAAGAATGCAGTTAATACCTCATAACCTAATAATGGTCCTAAAATATTTCCTGCACGAATTGAAAGTTCTGCCCAGTTTGTTCCGAATTGGTATGACATTACAATTCCAGAAACCACGCCAAATGCAAAGCTAAGTGCAAAAATCTTTACCCAGAATTTGTAGAGATTTAGGAAAAGTTTTTTATTTGTATATAAATATAATCCCTCGAGCACAGCTAAGAAGCTTGCTAGCCCAATTGTGAATGCTGGGAAAATTATGTGAAAAGAAATTGTGAATGCAAATTGGATTCTTGAAAGAATTAGCGTTAACTCGTGTCCGTCCATTATGGTGACCATTATCTGTTAGCTGAGTAGATAATACCATCTAATGGACGGGGTGTACAGCACATGATTTGTTGTTTTATGGGATAAACTCACTACCTTTCGCTAGAAGGCTGCTGTGTTTTTTTCGAATTGCTTTTTTCAACAGACCCTTGGCGAGATTTCTGGCAGTCTGTAAAAGCTAAATATCCACTCACGGCAGTTAAAGCTAAGGGTATTTTAATTGCAGGGACGCGCATGCAAGCCCACGTAATTAAATTAAGGCAAGTTGTCCCAGTTAATGCTCCATTGATCTTTAGTGCAGTATCACTAGGGGCGGCTGCATTAACTGTGCTGTACCCAAGATAAGCACCCGCAGCTGAAGAAGTACCCAGAATAATATCTATATCACGTTTGTCCCAAAATCTCCTAGCGCCTTGAATAAATGTTCTTTGATACATGTTGGTTACCTTAAAAGTTGATATTAGTTCAATAAAAGAATTGCTTTTCCAAAGCAACTGTCTAATTTTTACTTCCGCAATTTTCCGCATTTAATGTGCACGAATGCAAAATAAGAACACTTAGATAAGAAAAAAATGCATAAACTAACCATCCAAATGTTGATAAGTGCTCCTTTTAAAGCGCGATATATAGGAAAATCAACGATTTAAAAAAAATAAAAAAATTTACAAAAAGGCGTTGACAGGGGTGGGTATCAGATGTATAACTTCTTTCCACGCAACACTGATTGAAAACAAAAAGTGAAGCGGTTCTTTTGAAAAACTTTAAAATTTTATTTGAGATTTTAAGACGATAGTACGTAACAATAATTTATATATAGCTTCATTTTTTGAAGCATGATCAAAACTTGAGAGTTTGATCCTGGCTCAGAGTGAACGCTGGCGGCGTGCTTAACACATGCAAGTCGAACGGGCAAGTGCCGTAGCAATACGGATTACTGCTAGTGGCAGACGGGTGAGTAATACATGGGAATCTGCCTTGGAGTGGGGAATAACAGTTGGAAACGACTGCTAATACCCCATATTGCCGGAAGGTGAAAGAATTTCGCTCCAAGATGAGCCCATGCAGGATTAGCTAGTTGGTGAGGTAATGGCTCACCAAGGCAACGATCTTTAGCTGGTTTTAGAGAACGACCAGCCACACTGGAACTGAGACACGGTCCAGACTCCTACGGGAGGCAGCAG
>CAZLFQ010000004.1:0-61791 GCA_964558975.1 uncultured Candidatus Midichloriaceae bacterium | reverse complement strand
AGCTCGTGTCGTGAGATGTTGGGTTAAGTCCCGCAACGAGCGCAACCCTCATCCTTAGTTACCATCAGGTCAAGCTGGGCACTCTAAGGAAACTGCCGGTGATAAGCCGGAGGAAGGTGAGGATGACGTCAGGTCAGCATGGCCTTTACGGCCTGGGCTACACACGTGTTACAATGGTAATTACAAAGAGAAGCAAGACAGCGATGTGGAGCAAATCTCAAAAAATTACCTCAGTTCGGATTGTACTCTGCAACTCGAGTACATGAAGTTGGAATCGCTAGTAATCGTAGATCAGCACGCTACGGTGAATACGTTCCCGGGTCTTGTACACACTGCCCGTCACGCCATGGGAGTTGATCTTACCTGAAGCAAGTGAGCTAACCGCAAGGAGGCAGCTTACCACGGTATGGTCGATGACTGGGGTGAAGTCGTAACAAGGTAGCCGTAGGGGAACCTGCGGCTGGATTACCTCCTTTAACGACAATTTGGAAATAGACTTTAATTAGTTTATTCCTAAGTTTAAAAATTTGCGTCCTATCGTCTTGATATCTTAAAAGATGAGTTTTAAAGTTTTTTATTAAAGCATTAAATGAAGAAGCCTCGGAGGTTTAAATCTCTGAGGCTTTTTTTATTGCTATCTCTCTGATAATAGTGTAAATCTTCTGTCAACTTAAAGAGGAAAATATGAATAGATCACTTATTACTGGACTTTTAGTCGTGTTTGCATTATCTGGCTGTACGACAAATAAAAAATATACATTAAGAAATCCAAGCAACAATGACGTAGTGACTTGTGGTGGAAGCGTTACTAACGTATTAGATAAAGCTGTGCAAGACTCGTTTGCTTACGATACTTTTGATGACGTAAGTGCTCGCCAATGTGTCATGATGTATACAGGTCAGGGCTATAAACTTGTCAAAACGGATAAATAGTATTTATTTCTAATTTTGCCTAAAAGCCTCAGAGGTTCAAATCTCTGGGGCTTTTTGCATCTATTGGTCATAAAGAGCGGAGCGACATGTAATGAAGAATTCAAGAGAATGTGTGGTGATGCTATATTGATTTTAGAATATATTTTTGAGTTGATTGGGTTTCAAAAAAAATTGGTTGCGGGGGCCAGATTTGAACTGACGACCTTTAGGTTATGAGCCTAACGAGCTACCGGGCTGCTCCACCCCGCGATGTAGGTCTGTAATATAATTAAATATCATGCATATAGCAAGTACTTTATGCAGCAATATTTAAATCTTGTAATGCTTGAATAAAAGGCGCACCTGTTTTTGCTTTTATATCTTCAATAGATACATCTGGTGCTAGCTGAATTAAGTATAACTTTCCTTCAATAACATCAAAAATAGCATGATCTGTTATTATTCTGTCGACCACATTTTTGCCAGTCAAAGGTAGCGTGCATTTTGCAAGTATTTTAGGCGTACCATCTTTTGCAACTAAATCCATAATCACAACAACTCGCTTGACGCCAGCAACTAAGTCCATGGCTCCGCCCATGCCTTTTATCATTTTTCCAGGGATGCACCAGTTTGCTAAATCGCCATCTGCAGACACTTGCAGTGCACCTAGAACTGTTAAATCAATATGTCCGCCACGAATCATGGCGAAAGATTCCGCGCTGCTAAAATAACTGCTGGTTGGTAGTTCTGTGATGGTCTGTTTGCCAGCATTGATGAGATCGGGGTCAACCTGATCTTTAGTAGGAAACGGGCCCATGCCAAGCATGCCGTTTTCACTTTGTAAAACTATGTCCATTCCTTTTGGAACATGGTTGGCGACATCAGTTGGAATGCCAATGCCCAAATTAACATAAAATCCATGTCTAAATTCAAGTTGAGCTGTGATGGCGCACATTTGATGATGATTCCATGTCATGACTATAAATCCTCATTAGCTGTTGCAAGCGTTAATCTTTCGATTCGTTTCTCAAAATTTCCTACGAATAATCTTTTTGTATAAATGCTCGGTGTGTGAATTTGGTCTGGATCAAGAGCTCCAACTTCTACAATTTCTTCTGCTTCAACAACTGTAACTTTCGCTGCAGTCGCCATTATAGGGTTAAAATTGCGTGCAGTTTTTCTAAAAACCAAATTTCCATCTTTGTCAGCTTTCCAGCATTTTATAATTGCTAAGTCCGCTAACAATGATTCCTCCATTATGTATTCTTCACCATGAAAATATCGCACTTCCTTGCCTTCTGCGACCTGAGTTCCAGCACCTGTCTTGGTGTAAAATGCAGGAATCCCAGCGCCCCCTGCGCGAATTTTCTCAGCTAAAGTTCCTTGTGGTAAAAGTTCTACTGCTAGCTCGCCAGACAATAGTTGTTTTTCGAAAATTTTATTTTCACCTACATAGGATGAAATCATTTTTTTGATTTGTTTTTCTTTTAGTAGAATACCAAGACCAAAATCATCAACGCCGCAGTTGTTGCTAATTATAGTTAAATTTTTCACTCCCGATTCCTTAATTGCATTAATGGAATTTTCAGGGATACCGCAAAGGCCAAAACCACCAGCCATGATTGTCATGTTATCGTGTAGTAAACCTTTTAGAGCGTCGTTGGCATTTTTAAATATTTTATGCATCAGTTTGTTTTTTAACACGTTTATAAGGGTGTAATTTATAGTCTTTAACTAAGACTTCAAGAGGTATGTCAAGTTTTGCATTTAATTTTCTGATTTTATTTTATTGACATTAGTACGGCAATGCCGTACTATAGGGATATGCAGATAATTCGAACACATGTATATGAACGTAAACTTCGTAAGTTACTGACGGAGAGCGAGGCCGTTGAGGCGGAGAACGAAATTGCGCTAGATCCTAAAAAGTGGCCAGTAATCGTTGGCACAGAGGGTGTTCGTAAAGCTAGGGCTGCAAGACAAGGTAAGGGAAAGAGTGGCGGAGTTAGAATACTATATTATTATTGGTTGATTGAGGATGAAATATATTTGCTTGATATCTATGCAAAAAGTGAACAAGAAAATATTTCTGCTAAAGATAAGAAAATTCTTCGGAGTATTATTAATGGATTAAGAGGAGGTTGATATGACAAAAAAAATGGTAATAAAAAATAAAACAAATACTAAAGTTTCCAGAAAGGAATCGGATATAGTTGCGGCTGTGCGAGAAATGAGAGCGCATAGAAAAGGTGAAATCTCTTTGGAAACACGCGCGATAAAAATTCCAGAAAAAATAGATGTTGCTTCAATAAGAAAAAATTTTGGGTTTACTCAGAAAGAATTTGCTGAACATTATGGTTTTACAGTCTCTTCAGTAAAAGAATGGGAGCAGGGGCGTAGAGAGCCTGAACGCTCAGCAAAATTATTTCTCAAAGTCATAGCCGCAGAACCTAAAATTGTTGAAAGAATTTTAAGAAAGTAACATGAATTAGGAGTTTGATAACTTGCTTAATATCTTGTAACCTCGTGATATAAGAATTTCTATCAAGTAACTATGTCGCAAAAAACAAACTCAACTTCTCATATTATTTCAGCTGCTCTAATAGGGCATATTTTAGAATTTTTTGATTTCACAATGTACATGGTTTTTGCTGTGCAAATTGGTAAAGAATTCTTTCCTAATGAATCGGCTTTTGCACAGACGCTTTCAAGCCTTGCAGTTTTTGCAGTTGGATTTTTGATGAGGCCAATTGGCGGAATATATTTTGGACATATTGGCGATACATATGGTCGTAAAAAAGCGCTCACTATTTCGGTAGTTGGAATGGCGGTAATCACTTTTTGTATGGCGTTGCTTCCTAACTATAATTCAATAGGAATACTCGCGCCTTTGTTATTAGTTTTATGCAGATTAGGACAGGGGTTCTGTGTTGGTGGTGAAGGTACTGGTGCTGCTGTATTTATGTTAGAGCATATGCATAAATTAAAACCCGGTTTAGTAGGTGGAATTGTGAATGCAGGTTTAAATATTGGCATTTTACTGGCGATGTTTACAGGCATGTATTTGAATGCAAGATTTGGTGCGGATAGCAATGCGTGGAGATATGCTTTTGTGATCGGTGGGGTATTAGGTTTAGTGGGTGTTTATATTAGGATGGTTGTGAAAGAAACACCTATATTTGAAAACGTATTGAAGAGCAAAAAAACAATAGCATATCCAATTAAAAAAGTTTTATCTTCTGGCAAAAAGAATGTCGCACTGGCAATTGTATATGCTGGTTTCTTTGGTGTTTCTGGATATTTGGTGGTGGCATTCATGAATATCTTTTTTAGAACAGTAATGATGAATGATGCGAACATCGCATTACAATATGCGGCATTTGGAAGCATTTGTTTGATTATGTTCATCCCAATGTTTGGCGCGCTATCTGATATAGTTGGTTATACAAAAACTTTAGTCGTTGGTTGTTTTTGCGTGTTGCTTACATCTATTCCAATTTTTGAGTTATTATCTAGCTCTGATTCATTCAGTATATATTTAGGTATATTTTTACTAGCAGCACTTTCTGCTTCAATACACGCGCCGATTTATCCATTTATGCTAAGAATTTTTTCTCCAGAGCAAAGGTATTCAGGAATTGCATTTTGCATGAATCTTGGCGTAGCAATGTTTGGTGGTACATGTTCGATTATTTGTTTGTGGCTGATTCAGGAAACAGGATCAACATTCGCACCAGCATATTACTGGAGTGCAATGAGTGCCGCAACATTGATGATGCTTATGGCGACTCGCCCACGAATTGTATATTCAAAAGATGGTGCGATGCAGTATTGATTTTTTTTGCACTTTGAGATTTTTCATGTAGGTTAAGCTTTGAATTAAGAGGTTAAAATATATGAAAAATAATTCGTCACTTAAAGTGGTTTTAGCTGCGATTACAGGACATGCCCTAGAGTTTTATGACTTTACAATTTATGCAGTGTTTGCACTTAAGATTGGCGAATTATTTTTTCCTAACTCATCTGAGTTTGCGCAAATTCTTTCAAGTTTAGCAGTATTCGCAGTAGGTTTTATAATGCGTCCAGTTGGTGGCGTTGTATTCGGTCATATTGGTGATAAATACGGCAGACGCAGAGCGTTAATTATTGCTGTGTCTGGAATGGCGGTTATAACATTCTTGGTCGGATTGTTGCCTGATTATAATTCAATTGGCATTGCCGCTCCAATTCTGTTGGTTGTGTTCAGATTAATCCAAGGTCTATGTGTTGGTGGTGAAGGCGCAGGCGCTTCAATATTTGTACTAGAGCACATGAAAGGACTAAAGCCAGGGCTTGTCGGTGGCATTGTAAATGCAGCTTTAACACTAGGGATTCTGCTTGCAATATTAGTTGGCATGTTCATGAACTCATATTTTGGAGTTGATAGTAATGGCTGGAGATATGCATTCATGCTAGGTGGTGTATTCGGCATGGGAAGTTTATATTTGCTTCTATCAGTTTCTGAAACACCAGTTTTTGAAGAAATGAAAGCGAGTAAAAAGATCGTTGAATTACCAATCCGTGAAGTATTCAGAACTAATTTGAAAAATGTAATTTTAACTGTTGCGGTTGGCGGGTTAACTGGCGCATCTGGTTATTTTGTAATGACGTACTTAAATGTATTTTTCAAAACAGTTATGATGGTTGATGCAAACACTGCGCTTTACTACACCGCTCTAGGTAATTTAGGGCTAATAATTTTCCTGCCAGTTATGGGAGCGTTATCTGATAGACTTGGCTATACAAAAACCATATCGCTCGGTTGTGTGATGGTTTTATTCTCATCAACTGCAATTTTCCAAATGCTGTGCAGTAGTGAAGCGAACACTGTGTATTCAGGGATTCTATTATTGTCAGCATTGGTTTCGGTAATATATGCGCCGCTCTATCCGTTTATGTTGGGTCTGTTTACCCCTGAACAAAGATATTCAGGAATTGCGTGTTGTTTGAATTTAGGCATTGCAATATTTGGTGGGACGTGTTCGATGATTTGTTTGTGGCTAATTAATAAAACGCAAGAGCCGTTTGCCGCTGCTTATTATTGGAATTTTGTAAGTGCTATGTTCCTAATTGCACTTGCGGCAATTAAGCCAAGAAAAGTTATTGGTTACTTCATCCCAAGTTACAAGGCGACGATTTAGGGTTGGTTTTTCTTTCAGATTATTTACTAACTTCTTTGCAAGCATTATACCACAAAATCAATGGAACGCTGAGGGTTAAATTATATTAAATTTTACCCACATTAACCAAGAATTATAGGTTTTTATGGTACAATAAATCTATAATGAATATGTTTCTTTATTACTATGGACCAATTCAGGGAAGTTTTTAAATACACATCAGTAGGAACAGCAAAACTAATTTTAGATTCTGGCACAATTAAATTCTCAAATCCGAGGGATTTAAATGATCCATTAGACCTAAGTAGAGTAAATATTTTGGGTTTTGATATAGATGATGAGTCAATAAGAGATAGGCTAATAAAAAAGTTAGTTGAACTTATTACACAAGAAAAAAATTATCCCAATTTTGTTGATAGTAACCTCAGAAGACTTATTCAAGCATTACCAAAAGTATTGTGTACAAATCCAAAAATGCGCATGGATTTAGAACGTCTTCTTATGCAATCAGCTGTTAAAAATGATACTTTCAATACTCTACTACAGGATGCAAATTATTTAGAAGTTATATCAACAAAGCTATATGAGATTGATACTATTTTTTGTGGTACAAAAAATTGGGATAATAGCATGTTATGGAGTCATTATGCAGATACGCATAGGGGAGTAGTGATTAAGTTTGTACCTAATATAGCAAAAGATTCTATTTTAAGATTATTAAAAGAAGTTAAGTATACGGAAAGTGCTCCAATACTCTTTTCGACGCCTGAAGATTTCATATTTAAGAGTTGCTTTGAAAGTCCTGAAGAAATATTGAGAATGTATTCAGAGAATTTTTGCCATACAAAAAATCCTGATTGGAAGTATGAAAATGAAATAAGGGTGTATGCTCATAATAAACCAAATGATATTCTTAGACTATGCCAGTATTGGGATGAAGAGCTGGATTCTATTTATTTAGGTCTTGAAATGAGTAA
Source organism: uncultured Candidatus Midichloriaceae bacterium (assembly GCA_964558975.1). Lineage (GTDB taxonomy): Bacteria > Pseudomonadota > Alphaproteobacteria > Rickettsiales > Midichloriaceae > CAZLFQ01. The sequence continues at coordinate 54,743 of CAZLFQ010000004.1, read as the reverse complement.
AAATGACGAAGATGAAATTATTAGATTGGCTAAGACAAGAAATCCGAATGTAAGCATTTATAAAATATTGCATAGAAAAAATTCTAATAAGCTAGATGCTAATCTTATATCGAGTGGTGTGCCGCAGGCGCTGTAAAGAATGAATGTCCCCAGCGGAAGAGGGTGGGGAAAGGAGCTAGCGCAAAAAAGGTTTGCGTTGGCGAACAAAGCTATAAAACTAACTTATGCGGCGGGGGCTGCTACGCCAGCTATTGCAGCTTGTCCTTTTATAATACGAGTGCGATGCAAAGAATATCCATTCTGATAATCTTCGTAACATTCTGTATAAACTCGTAATAAAGGCAGGATATTTTCTTGGATATATAACAACGTATTCGCCGAAGAAAGGTAATTAAATTTATTTTGGATTGGCTCAATTATCTTTGCATTAATAAAGTTTAGCAGTGAATTTAATGCTATATTGAGCATACCAAAATACTACTCCACAGTAACAGATTTAGCTAAGTTCCTAGGTTGGTCCACGTTCTTGCCCAATACAACAGCCATATGATACGCAAGTAGCTGGGTTGCAATTGCATAAAGTATCGGGCGGGTAATTGCATCTCCTTTTGGAAGAACTACAATATTAGTTGTGAGCTTTTGAAATTCAGCAGCGCCGTCTTTATCACAAAATGCAATAATGTTCCCCGAGCGCGAATAAACTTCATAAACGTTTGAAGAAGTTTTTCCAAATAATTCATCAGACGGAGAAATAACAACTATTGGTAGTTTCTCATCAACTAATGCAATTGGTCCATGTTTTAATTCGCCTGAAGCAATCCCTTCAGCATGAATGTAAGAAAGTTCTTTTAGCTTCAGCGCACCTTCTAATGCTATTGCATAAGAAGTGCCGCGTCCAATATAGATCATGTTGTTAGCTTCTGAAACAGAAGCTGCGAGAGTTTTAATACCATCACTTAATTCTAAAACTTCAGAAATTAAATTTGGTAGTTCGTGTAGTCCAAATATTTCTTTGTTATATACTTTTGCATCAATGTTTTTGCGATCATATGCTGCCTGCATGCAAAGCATACCAAGAAGTAATGCTTGCGCAGAGAAAGCTTTTGTTGATGCTACGCCAATCTCAAAGCCAGCCATTATTGGCATTGCATAATCTGCTGTGTTGGCAATTGAACTTTCCATAACATTTACTAAAGCTGCAGTTTTGACATTATGCTCTTTACAATATTTTAAGGCTGCAAGAGTATCTGCAGTTTCGCCAGATTGAGAGATGAAAAACGCTAAAGAGTTTTTAGCAAAAACAACATCACGATATCTGAATTCAGAAGCAATTTCTATTTCTACGGCAATATGTGCAAAAGTTTCAAACCAATATTTAGCAAGCATCGCTGCATGGAATGAAGTTCCGCACGCTACTATATAAATTCGCTCAATTTTATTCCAATCAATATCCAATTTCTCAAAGTTAAATTTGTTTTTACTTTTATCGTAATAATGATTGAAAGACTTGCTAACTACACTTGGTTGCTCATAGATTTCTTTAAGCATGAAGTGCTCAAAATCACCTTTGCCAACAACGTTCACATCGTGTGCAATTTTTTTGACAGGCCTTTCTACAAGAGCTCCATCTTTTGTCAGAATTTTATATTCATTTTTATAAAGAACCGCAATTTCGTCATCATCCATATAGACTAGTTTATCTGTAAATGGAGCTAAAGCTAATGCGTCCGAGCCTAAATACATTTCGCCTTGCCCAAGACCAACTGCTAGAGGTGCGCCTTTTTTCATGCCAATCATCAAGTTATCATTATCTGCAAATATAACTCCAACTGCGAACATACCTTCTAATTCTTGAAAGGCTGCTTTTACGGACTCTAAGTGACCAAGCCCTTTAGAGCTATGGTGATGAATTAGAGCCGCAATTACTTCGGTGTCTGTATCACTTTCAAAGATTTGTCCAGATTTGCTGAGTTTATCTCGTAAATCATTGTGATTTTCAATAATTCCATTGTGCACAACAACTAGGTTTCCAACTTGGTGAGGGTGTGCGTTTTTAGTATTTGGTAGCCCATGAGTTGCCCAGCGAGTATGGCCAATTCCTATATTGCCAGCTAAAGGGTTGTTTGCCACTTCCGAGTCTAGAACATTAATTTTTCCTGCAACTTTTCTAATGTCGATTTTGCCACCATTAACAATAGCCACGCCTGCGGAATCATAGCCTCGGTACTCAAGACGATATAGTGATCCAATTATCCTATTAACAACATTGGCTTGGCCTACAATACCTACTATTCCGCACATATATATAACTCTAGGTTTTAAAGATGTCATTATAGTCATTATTACTTAATTTTGCAATCGAGAGAAAACGCTTGATATTAATGGCAAAATCAAGTTAGGATTGCTTAGGATTTGTTGATTATCAATATATTAGAAGGTTACTTAAAAATGCAGCAACAGAGCAAAAAGAACACAACTCAACAAGGCGGTGCTAAACCACAGGGTGGCCAGCCTCAATATGGATCAAATGTTTGGGATTTCAATGAGATGAGAAAAGGTACTGAGGCTTGGAATAAAGCGTGGACTGATATGCTTGCTCACAATGGAAATTCAGAAAAGTGGAGCCAAACATTTAATCAAGGTAATAAAAATGTATCTGGTTGGATGAGTGCTTGGAATCAGTATACAACAACATGTTCGGATGCATGCACAGAATACACTCAAGCTTATATGCAAAAATGTACAGAAGGGCAAAATCAGTATTACAACTATGCTAATGAATGTTCTGCTTCTGCAAATAAAGCATATGGACAATATAACCAAATGTTCCAAAACGCATTTAACTGCAGGACTTATGATCAGTGTACAAGTTGGCTAGAGAATTGTACAAGTGCAACACAAAAAATGACAGCAGATGCATATGCTGATGCAGCACAAGCAGGTTTAGACTGTCAAGAAAGACTTGGTCAGCCACTTGTTAGACAAGCATTTAACTGGCAAGAAAGGTGCTGGAAAGCTTGGTCAAAATATGCTAAAGCTGCATATAATTTTTAGAATAATCTATCTTTGAAGTTTTTCTATCTGCTATTTTAATAATACCGTGACCTTATTCACGGTATTATTTTTTTAGGGTAGTTATTCGATTACAAAAGCTAACCAAATAACACTTCAACAGCCTTTGTAGCTATATTTACAAAAGGTGTGGGAGAGATAATAAATAACACGTTGAATGCCGCTCCAATAAAAGCTACTCCAGAAAGTGTAAATGCTGAAACGTAGTCATTCTTTTCATATACTTCGTCAAAGTACATAACCTTAACAATTTTTAAGTAATAATAAGCAGCTATTAAACTTGCTAGAATTGCGGAAATCGCCAAGCTATACATTCCTTTTTGAACAGCAGGAAGTAATACATAAAATTTAGCAAAGAAACCAGCGAGCGGTGGAATGCCAGCCATTGAAAGCATAATGATTGCAATCATAAGTGCAAGTTTGGGATTAGATCTAGAAAGTCCTGCTAAGTCTGAAATCATCTCAAGGCCTTTACCATCTCTTCTAACCATCAGCAAGCAAGAGAAAGCAGCTAGCGTCATAGTCAGATAGATTGTCATGTAAAGCATGACCCCAACTAAACCTTTATCTTCTGATGAGGCAAGTCCAACAAGTGCAAAGCCAATGTGCCCAATTGAGCTGTAAGCCAATAGTCGTTTAAAGTTTTTTTGCATGATTGCGCCTAAACTTCCAACAAACATAGAGGCGATTGATACAAACACAATTATCTGCTGCCACTGGTCAGATAAGCTGTAAAAAGGCTCAAGTAGCATTCTTAAAAACAATGTTATCCCTGCAATTTTTGGCGCAGATGACATAAATGCAGTAATTATTGTTGGAGAGCCTTGGTAAACATCGGGTGTCCACATGTGGAAAGGGACTGCAGAAATTTTAAAGCAGAATGCAACAATAATGAAAATCATTCCCACTAAAAAGCCTAGTGGAATTGATGAAACACCATCATTCATACTTGTAAAAAACTGGTCAATTTCAATAAAATTAAGTGAGCCTGTAAAGCCATAAACTAGAGAAGATCCAAACAAATATAATCCTGTAGAAAGCGATCCTAAGACAAAATATTTCATTCCAGCTTCACTAGAAAGATAGTTATCTCTTTCTGAAGCAGCCATTATGTATATTGGTAAGCTCATCATTTCCATACTTATGAAAAGAGATAACAAAGTATTAGATGAAACCATTAACATCATGCCAGCAGTAGAAATTAATATAAGAACATGAAGTTCAAAAGGAGATGCAGGCATATCTTTTGAAGGCCACATCATCAGTATAATTGCTAAAGATGATAGTATTATTAGGAATTGGCTATAGTGAGTAAATGTATTGCTTATTAACATCCCATCAAAAAATTTTCCGTTGAACTGTGATGATGCCAAGGCAAAGATGCTTACAATAATGATTCCCAGAGAAGTAAGCATGATAGAACAGTTGTAGTTGACAGATTCTTTCCTTGCAAAAGCTCCCCAGATGAGAAGTAGCATAGCTCCAATCAGAAGAATGATTTCTGGTAGAAGCATCATTAAATCACTGATAATTGTCTCAATCATATTGTTGTTCCTGAACTGAAATTTCGTTTAACTCTGCTTGTGTAATTTTTTTACTGCCTGTTCCTGTTTTTTCAGGTGTGTCAGTTTTTAGTGCAATGTGAGTTTCCAAGTCATTTGCTGAAATGTGTAAATCATCAAGCAATATACTTGGATAAACACCAATTATGATTACGCACACTGTAATTGGCCAAAATGAAATTTTCTCTACAATATTTAAGTCAGAGATGTTATTAAGTTTTGAGTTCTTAACTTCTCCAAACATAACTCTTGCATATAACCAAAGCATATAAGCAGCGCTTAATACCATACCAGTTGCCATGAGTGCGCAATATATAGCGTTGAACTTGAACACACCTGCAAGTACCATAAATTCCCCAACAAAACCACTTGTTGCTGGAAGCCCAACAGAAGCCAGCATAAACACCATAAAATGCATAGCATATTTTGGCATTTTAGTTGTTAAGCCACTAAAGAAGGCAATTTCTTTAGTATGCATTCTGTCATATAAAACTCCTACACATAGGAATAAGGCTGCTGATACTAATCCATGACTTATCATTTGGAAAATTGCACCTTCAATTCCTTGTTGATTGAATGCAAATAATCCGCCTGTTACAAAGCCCATGTGAGCTATTGAGGAATAAGCGATAAGTTTTTTAATATCATCTTGCATTAATGCGACTAGGGAAGTGTAAATGACTGCAACAATACTTAAGAAAAAAACGAAGTCTGCGTAATAGTGAGATGCATGCGGCAGCATTGGTAGTGAAAATCTTAAGAATCCATATCCGCCAAGTTTTAATAGCACACCTGCTAATATCACAGATCCCGCTGTTGGAGCTTGTACGTGAGCATCTGGCAACCATGTATGGACTGGCCACATCGGAACTTTTACTGCGAAAGAAGCAAACATTGCTAGCCATAACCACTTTTGCACTTCAAGTTCGAATTCAGGCATGAGAACTTTTAGTTCAAGCATATCTGTAGTGCCTGCAGTAAAGTATACATAGAGTATTGCGATTAATAAAAGTAGCGATCCCGCAAGAGTGTATAAGAAAAATTTATATGCTGCGTAAACTCTATCCTTTCCACCCCAAATACCAATGATTAGATACATTGGGATAAGTACAGCTTCAAAGAATATGTAGAATAACAAGAAATCCATTGCGCAAAATACGCCGAGTATCATTGTTTCCATTAACAAAAAAGCCATCATGTATTCGCGAACTCGTGTTTTTATTGAACGCCAGCTAGAAATTATACAGATCGGTATTAAGAAAGTTGTTAGTATTACGAATAAGATTGATAATCCGTCTATACCTACATAATAAAAAATGTCGAAATTTTGCATCCATGCTCTTTTCTCCACAAACTGAGCTTTTTCAGTATTTGGGTTAAAAGTCGCCCATAGAATAAGGGATAGAAAGAATGTAAGCATTGATGTTGCAATAGCTATAATTTTTGCAATTTTATCTGCATGATGTTTTACATTAATACTCACGATATACAAGATTCCTGCGCCAATTGTAGGAAGGAAAATGAGCCAGCTTAAAATAGGAAAATTTTCCATAAACTATACCATAATAAATAATATCCATGTCAGCATGCATAGTAGCCCAAGTAGCATGGTGAATGCATAGTGATAGATGAAGCCTGTTTGCATGAAGCTTGTAACGCGAGCGAATGTATAAGACAAGGTTGCTGCGCCATTCGGCATTCCATCAATGATGACCGAATCAGTGTTTTTCCATAAGAATCTGCCTAGCTTCTTGCTAGGGCGAACGAACATAGATTCATATAGTTCATCAAAATACCATTTGTTTAGTAAGAATGAATAAATTGTTTTAGTTCTATTCATAATCTTAGCTGGAATGGTTGGAGCCCACATATATAATATGTATGCAGATAATATTCCAAATACGCCAGCTGCTAAAGGAAGTTTTGCTACCCACATTGGTAAGTGATGGACGTGTTCCAATGAATTATTTGTATCGAGTACAAATATTGCATCGCCCCAAAATTCATCAACACTTGCGACCATACCAAAATATTCTGCGCCCAAATAACCTGCAAACAGTGCGCCAACAGAAAGCAATAAAAGAGGGATTGTCATGCTGAATGGAGATTCATGAACATGCTCCATAGTATCTTTAGAAGCTCTTGGTTTGCCATGGAATGCAAGTATAATAAGTCGCCAAGAATAAAAAGCAGTAAATACTGCTGCTATAATTCCCATCCAATAAGCACACATTCCAGTTGTTTTACCTGATGCATAGGCAGCTTCAAGAACTATATCTTTTGAGTAATATCCAGCGAATGGGAAGATCCCTGCAAGCGCAAGGGAGCCAATCCACATCATGATGTAAGTGAATGGTATAAGTTTCCAAATCCCACCCATTTTTCTAATGTCTTGTTCATCACTCATTGCATGAATAACACTTCCTGCACCTAAGAAAAGTAGAGCTTTAAAAAAGCCGTGAGTCATAAGATGGAAAATTCCAGCAGAGTATGCTGATACTCCACAAGCAAAGAACATATAGCCAAGCTGACTACAGGTTGAATAAGCAATAATTCTTTTAATATCATTTTGAACGAGTGCAACGCTGGCTGCAAATAAACATGTGATAGCCCCAACTATCGTAACAACACTTAAGGCTGTTTCAGAATATTCAAATAACGGGGAGCAGCGTGCAACCATGAAAACACCAGCTGTCACCATGGTCGCTGCGTGGATTAATGCGGAAACAGGAGTTGGGCCTTCCATTGCATCAGGTAGCCAAGTGTGAAGGCCGATCTGAGCAGATTTGCCCATAGCACCAATAAATAGCAATAAGCATACAACAGTTATTAAACTTACTTCATAGCCAAACATAGAAATATTTTTTGCAGCCATTACATGGGCATTGTTAAACACTACGGAATACTCAATGCTATTGCATGATAAGAAGATAAGAAAAATTCCAAGTGCAAAACCAAAGTCACCGACACGATTTACTAGAAATGCCTTTATCGCAGCAGCAGAAGCAGTATCTTTTTTAAACCAAAAACCAATTAAAAGATAAGAGCAAGTTCCTACGCCTTCCCATCCAAAAAATAATTGTGCGAAGTTGTCTGCTGTAACGAGCATGATCATGCAAAATGTAAACAGAGATAGGTAACACATGAAGCGTGGCTTATGCTCATCGTGCGACATGTAGCCAACCGAGTAAATGTGTACCAGTGAAGAAACTCCAGTAACTACGATTAACATCACTGCAGTTAGTACATCTATATAAATTGACCAATAAGCTATAAAACTTCCTGTGGAAAGCCACCTGAATAGTTGAATATGAATAGTATCTTCACCTTCAAACACTAAGTAGCGAAAAATATAAACGGAGCATGCTGCTGAAATACAGACGAACAAACAAGTAATGAATTGAGATAGTTTGTCTGATATTTTATTTGTGTTTAATCCAACGATGAATGCACCAAATAGAGGGAATATAATAAGTGCTAGCGCAATATAATCTATCATTTTAACCCCTCATATCGCTTATATCTTCAACAGCTATAGTGCCACAATTGCGGTAATATATGACCAATATAGCTAATCCTATTGCTGCTTCTGCAGCAGCAACTGTTAGAATCATAAGAGTGAAGATCTGACCACTCAGATCATTTAAATGTGCTGAGCAAGCTACAAAATTAATATTTACGGCTAATAACATAAGCTCAACTGACATCAAAATTGTAATGACGTTTTTTCGGTTTATGAAAATTCCGCAAACACCAAGTGTAAATAAAATTGTACCTAAGGTTAGATAATGCATAAGAGTTATGCTGCCAATTATTGGAATCATATGTTAACTCCTTCACCAGTTTTAACGTCAACTAACATTACAGATTGCTCTCTAGTTCTAGATATTTGTTTATTTATATCCTGCCTGCGTACATTTTTAGAATGGGTCAGAGTCAAGACAATTGCACCAATCATTGCTATTAAAAGAATGACCCCAGCACCTTGGAAAATTAAAAAATACTTTGTGTATATCAATCTACCAAGCGCTTCAGTATTAGTTAAGCCATCGCCGATATTATTTGAAGAAGCTGCAGGAAGAACCGTTTCTGGGAATGCTTCTTCAGAGATGCTTAAAGCATAATAAATTTGAATGAAAATCAATAGTCCTAGTCCAATCCCAAGAGGTAGGTATTTTAAAAAACCTTGGCGAACTTCCGCTATATTAATATTTAGCATCATTACTACAAATAAAAATAATACAGCGACTGCCCCTACGTAAACTATAATAAGGGTCATTGCTATAAATTCAGCTCCTAATAAAATGAAGAGTCCTGCTGCGTTAAAGAACGCGAATATAAGAAATAAAACAGCATGTACCGGATTCTTTAAAGAAATGACCATGACACTTGCCAACACTGTGAAAAAAGCAAAGCTGTAAAAAATAAAATCTATCATGCGATGAAAACAAATAAACTATAACAATTTTTAAAGTGCAATTGAGGATTATGCAAGCAAATTATGGGATATAGTGAAGATCATACTAATAAAATTTTATGATTTGTATTCCTGAGCAAGCTTGATGTAATTACTTTCAGAAATTTTAATGTAATCGATTTCCTCTTGAGTCATTTGGCGCATTAGTTTTGCTGGAATTCCTGCCCATAGTTCTCCTGACTTAACGACTTTATTCGGGGCAAGTACAGCGCCTGCGGCTACCATTGCATTTGTTTGTATTGTTGTATAGTCGATTATTTTGGCTCCCATTCCTACAAAACTATAGTCTTGCAAAGTGCATGCGTGAAGTAGTGCCATATGGCCTACTGTCACACCTTTGCCAATAATTGTTGGTCCGTTTTTTCTGTGCACGTGAATAATAGTGCCGTCCTGAATGTTAGTACCTTCGCCGATTTTGACGTAATTTACATCAGCCCTTACAACACAGCCAAACCAGATACTGGCATTCGCTCCAATCTCAACATCACCAATAATAATTGCATTTTCCGCTATAAAAGCGGTGGGGTCAATTTTAGGTATCTTTCCTTTATAAGGTAAAATTATTGCCATTATTTTTTCTTCTTAGTTTTTGAAAACGACTTGCGGGCAAAGCTTTTTTTCTGAATTGGCATCGCTAATATCTCAACAGCTCTATGTAATTCAATAGTCACCGGATCGTCTTCTTTTAATGATCTAAACGCGCCTTGGTAATGTAAGTAAGGGCCAAACCTTCCGATTCCAACTTTGATTGGTTCCCCAGTCTCTGGGTGATCACCAATTACTTTTGGAAGTGTGAGTAGCCCTTTGGCATAATCCAAGTCGATTAAATCAGGTGATTTACCTTTCGGTAAGCTGACTCTTTTGGCTTCCTTTCCATCGCCAGATTGTAAATAAATTCCATACGGCCCTTTTCTGATTGAAATTTCTATACCTTCAGAATTATTTCCAAGGGTTTTTGGAAATTGTGTCTGTTGATTTTCATCGCCAGAATCATCACCAGTAGATTGGCCAAATTGTTTCACATACTTACATTCTGGGTAGTTAGAGCATCCTATGAATGCTCCAAATTTACCTGTCTTTAAGCCTAGCGTTCCTGTTTTGCAGGTGGGGCAATTTTTATCATGATCAGCAAATAAAAGATCTCCTAGGTCTGTTTCAATCGCTTGAATAATATCTGAGTTTTTAATTTTTAAGACTTCGTCAGTAGTTTCCTTGAATGGCTTCCAAAATTCTCCTAAAACTTTGTTCCAATTTATTTCTGCATTCGCAATTTCATCAAGTTCATTTTCAAGGCGAGCAGTGAAATCATACTCGACATATTTTGAAAAGAATTTTGACAAGAATGCAATTACAAGACGACCTTTTGATTCAGGGAAGAATCTTTTTTTATCCAATTTTACATATTCTCTTTCTTGCAAAATAGAAATTATACTTGGATAAGTTGATGGCCTGCCAATACCAAGCTCTTCCATTTTTTTTACAAGGCTTGCTTCGGTATATCTCGGAGGAGGTTGTGTGAAATGCTGCTTGGGATCAAGTTTATCAAGCTTAAGCTTTTCTTGTTCGGTCAATTTAGGGAGAGCTTGATTTTCCTCGTCTTCAGTATCATCTTCGTCTTCTTTATAAACGGCAAAATAACCATCGAATACAAGGGTTGAGCCGGTTGATCTGAAGGTTATGGATTTATCAGGATTGCACAGATCAGCAGACACTATATCTATCAATGCATTTTCCATTTGGCTTGCAACCATTCTTTTCCAGATTAAATCGTATAATTTGAATTGATCAGGATTTAAATATTTCTCTATTTGCTCTGGCGAAAGTGTTACATCAGTTGGTCTAATGGCCTCATGTGCTTCTTGTGCATTTTTAGTTTTGGTTTTATATTCGCGTGGCGCATTTGGAAGATATTTATCACCGAATTTTTTATCAATAAATTTTCTTGTTTCTGACAAAGCTTCTTTTGATACGTTGACACTATCAGTACGCATATAGGTTATAAGACCTGTTGTTGTACCGCCAATATCAATACCCTCATATAGGTTTTGTGCGAGCTTTGAAGTTCTGCTTGCAGAATATCCTAATTTTCGTGCTGCTTCTTGAAGCATAGTAGAAGTTGTGAACGGTGGTTGAGGAAAGCGGCGCATTTGCTTTTTCTCAATTTTTTCAACATGGTATTTATGCTTCTTAATTTCTGCAACTGCAGAGTGAGATATTTTTTCATCTTTTAGGTCGAATTTATCTAACTTCTTGCTATTGAAGTGGGTTAGCATTCCTTTGAACTTTGTCGCTTCTGAATTTTCAAATATTCCTGCTATACTCCAGTATTCTTGAGAAATAAATTTTTCAATTTCGTTTTCTCTTTCACATATAACTTTCAATGCAACTGATTGAACGCGCCCTGCCGATCTGCTTCCTGGCAATTTTCTCCACAGTACTGGGGATAATGTAAAGCCAACAAGATAATCTAGCGCTTGTCGGGTTTGTTGAGCTTGTACTAAATTTTCATCAATATCTCTTGGATTATTTACTGCATCAGTAACTGCACTTTTTGTGATTTCATTGAATACAACTCTTCTTACAGGTATTCCTTTTGGAATCGCTTTTTTAGCCTTTAAGATCTCAATGATATGCCAAGAAATAGCTTCTCCCTCACGATCAGGATCGGTTGCTAAATATATCTCATCAGCCTGTTTGCTAGACTTGACTATTTCAGCAACGTGCTTGCTTGATTTGTCTAGTATCTCGTAAGACATTGTAAAGTTTTCATCAGGCTTTACAGAGCCTTCAGCGGAGGGCAATCCTCGTACGTGCCCGAATGATGAAATAACTTTAAAATCCTTACCTAGATAAGTATTAATTGTTTTAGCTTTTGATGGTGATTCTACTATTAAGAGCTTCATTATAAATTAATCTTTACTATTGCCTTGAATGCAAATAAATTGCATTCTTTATAAGATGTTGAATATTAGGGTTTTAGTAAGATGTCAAGGATGTACTATTATAGTCGAATTAACAGAAGTAGTAGAAAAAAGAAGTCTGGCAACTTAAAATTCATAGTCTTAGGTGCACTTCTTATTATTTCTGTATACATGCTTTCTGCTGATATAGAGCCGCAAGTTCAAGTTGTAGAGCAGATGATTAATGATCAGGTTGAAGAAATTGATAAACTCGAAACAGCAGAATAACGCTGATTATATCTATGTAGAAAATTTTCTAGAGATGATCTCTGTAGAAAAGTCTGCGGCGAAAAATACAATCTACTCATATAAATTTGATTTAGAAGACTTGTTAAGTTTTCTTTCTAATAAAAAAATTTCACTACAGGATGTATTGCAATCTGATCTTGCAAAATATATTGAAAAATTAGGAGAAAAAAAACTTTCAAGCAGAACGCTTGCTAGAAAAATTTCTGCTATAAAGCACTTCTTTAAATTTTTATGTATTGATAAAATCAGAAATGATAATCCAAGTTTATATTTGGAAATGCCAAAACAAGATAAGTTATTACCTAAGGCATTATCAAAGCAAGATGTTGAGCTTATGTTAGGTTCAATAGATCTATCGGGAGGTGCAGATAAAATAAGAGATAAATGCATGTTGGAAATCCTCTATTCATCTGGGATGAGAGTTACAGAGCTGATCCAACTTAGATATTCTAGTATTCAAAAAAATATTATTAAGAGCGAATCACATGCTGCAATTGTGATTAAAGGAAAAGGTAGTAAGGAAAGAATCATAATTTTAAATCAGACTGCCATTAATTCATTAAATGAATACCTAAAAGTTAGGATCAAGTTTTTAAGAGGTATGCAAAGTGATTTTCTATTCCCTACGTTTGGAAAATCTGGAAAAATTACTCATATGTCTAGACAAAGATTCCACCAAATCATGAAGCAAGTTGCAATGAACGCAAATATAGACCCAGTACTTGTTTCGCCACATAAGTTTAGGCATTCCTTTGCCAGTCATTTATTGCAGAATGGTGCAGATTTAAGAGTTGTGCAGGAATTACTTGGGCATGCGGATATTTCATCTACGCAGATTTATACAAAGGTGTTATCAGAACAAGCGAAGCACTTAGTTTTAGATAGTCACCCACTTTCTAAAAAGATCTAGGAAACTCCTAATTCTCAATATATAAATTCAAATCAAAATCCATTGGCGATCTTAGTATATGTATAATAAAAATTTGGAAGTTGCTTGTAATAAAGGGGATTGGGATGCTGTTTTAACGCTTCTTAAAACAGTAGAATTATCGATGGAAGATTTAGAGCCATTATATGGTAGTGCTGAGCAAGCAATATTACATTTATTAGCAGCAAATGGAAAATTAGAGGCAATAAAAGTACTTTTGAGCAAAATCAACTTTGATGTGAATGTTAGAGATAAGCTAGGGCGAACCCCATTGCATTTAGCGGCTGAGTTTAGGCATTTAGCAGTAATAGAAGTGCTTGTGCAAAGTGGTGCTAATGTAAATGTGGTTGATAAAAAAGGACATACTCCTATACACGCTCTTAAAGCTGATAAAAATAGTCTTGGTTCTTTTATTAAAGATGCAGCGAGTATTCAGGTTGGAAATGATGATCCTCAAGTTATAATTCAATTCTTATGCGGAAAAGGCGTTAAACTCGATGCTCAAAACAGAAATGGTGAAACAGTACTTCATCATGCTGCAGCAAGTGGGAGAGCAGATCTTGCAGGATTGCTGCTAGATGGAGGAGCGAATGCTGATTCTCAGGATTTTAAGGGTAGAACACCTTTGCATAATGCAATTACAGAGCTTCAAGGGAAGGCCACACAAGTGCTTTTAGAAAGAAGTGATAGTGGTCATATTGCGAATAGAGATGGGGAGACGCCAACTTCACTATTGGAGTGCAATGAAAGGTTTTCACATGGTATTTCGCTGCAAGCTGTTACAGCAAGCCTTGAGAGTGGGCCTAATAAGGGTATTAAAAATGCTTCAATGAGAGCAAATGCAGTTTTGAGAAAAGCATCATCGACAACTGTAATGCCAATGCAACCAGCAAGCAATATTGTCAACATAAGTGAAGTACTAGAACCAGCAGAGCAGGGATGCTGTTGGGCTAGATTTATCCAAAAAATTTGCAAAATAGGCATGTCTCGTTATGATTAAGTTATTGGGATATATATTGTTTGTGTTGAGATGGGATTTGTTAATTTCATCATTAGATTGGTTCTCCGCTTATTGAAGCTCTTTTGGAGGCAGCTCAGAAATCAGGTTAGAGAGTCATTTCGCAGGATATCAAATCCTGATAATTTCTTTTCACAAAGTTGTAGTGCGAGTGGAGGTGGAGCAGCTAACCCAAATGTAGAAGAAGAAAAAAAACTTTGGGAAGAGCGCATCCGTCATCAAGAACAATTAATAAATCAAAACTTGCTATTTGAAACCCAAGGTAGAGAATTTTCTTATGCTTGGGGGGTTTTAAATGAAGCCAAAGAACTTGCTATTTTGGAATCAGTCAATACGAATGATAATGTGGAAAATGAAGATTTTAGGTGGAATTACTTTTGGATGTTTTTCTATATGGTGCATAAACCATATTCTTTCGAACAAGAGGAAGGAAGGTTTGTTGATGATTTAGAGTTATCAACCAGCATCTCTCTAATTCCAGATATACAAGAATTTATAATCCTTATTGGCGAAGAGATATGTAAGGGGATTGCATTTATTAATCATTGGAAATTCCTCAGAGAAGAGTTGTATTCGTTGTTAAATTTAGCAGTTGAATCCAATCCAATTTCTGCTTATGTAACTCATGCTTGTGAGTTATCTTCAGTTAATACTTTGTATCCAAAGCTTAGACCAGAAGTATCACAAGAGGATGTTTCCCAGATAATTGATAGCACTAGACATGTTGATGCTTATGTTAAATCTAAGAATAATGAAGTATCTTTTTTGATTCCTACAGTTTTTGAATAGTTAAAGAAAAATCAATTGTATAATAATTTCACTAGTTTATCTTGTTACAGATAATGTTTTTCTTAGGGTTAAAATGAAATCTTTCGGTTCAATAGTAATAGTGAGTGCCATTACTGTAGTGTTATCTTTTTCTGCTAGTTTTGGATATATAAAATATGTTGAAAAAAAGAATCCAGAGAGTTATTTCTTAGACCCGCAGCAAGCTATTTCAAGAACGGAAATACAGAATATAGTCAAAGATTTTATAATTGAGAACCCTGCTTTGATAGTTGAATCAGTAGATAGAATGAATCTTGATCAAGCTAGAAAAGAGCGTGATAGAGTACAAAATTATATTAAGGAAAATCTTAATGAAATTCAGACTAGTAAAGATGATCCTAGAATTGGCAATCCCAAAGCTAAAATAAAGATAGTAGAGTTCTTTGATTATCGCTGCGGATATTGCAAAAGGATGATGAAAGTGAAAGATCAACTTCTTGCTTCAGGGATTGATCTTGAGATCGTATTTAAAGAATTCCCTGTCCTTGGAGAATTCTCTGATAAAGCAGCAAGGGTTTCATTGGCCGTAAATAGTGTAGATAAAAGTAAGTATATGGATTTTCATAGGCAACTAATGAATTATACGGGGCCAACAGATGAAAATGCCCTGTTAAACATTGTTAAAGCAGTTGGAATAAGCGAAGAGCAATTCAACAAAGCAGCGAAGAGTTCGAATATAGAAAAGATTTTGGAAGGCAATAAGAAAATAGCTCGTTCAATTGGGATTCTAGGTTCTCCTGCTTATTTGATCAATGAAGAGTATTATCCTGGTGCTTTATCATATGAAGAAATCATGGAAATAATCAAAAGACTGTCTAGTGATAACAAAAAATAGTTAAGAAACGGTTAATAACAATTCAATTATATAGAATTGACAGATAATTCTTTAAATGTCAGACTTTTAGTGTGGAACATTGTTAATTAGGAGTCCGTCATGAAAGACAAAGAAAAAGATAAAATGGATGCTCACAAGGCATCACATGTAAGAAGCGTCAGCAAGTGGTTTACACCTGCTATGACACTGGTGATTTTCGTCATGGTGACAGTCATGATGTTTAAAGTTGAGGGCATTCGCTCTGATCTTGCAGGAGCAGTAGGTTCGGGCAATCAGAAAGTTGATTCTAACTTAGCTCTTCTTAGCAAAACTATCGAAGACATGAATAACAGATTGGCTGTAATTGGTGAAACAGGTGGCGGCGCTGGCTTAGGTGGAGCTGATTTGAAAGCTGTTGAGAAGATCAATGTTAAAGCGGATAAGTATCACATTATATTCCTTACTAAAGAGATTGTTGAAAGAATCAATAATACTAAGGATTATACAGATAAGCTTGTAGATTTGAAAAAGCTTCTAAATGGTAAGTTTCAAGATCAAATAGCTGAAATTGAGAAGAATAAATCGATGGCCATATTGAATCATGATGAAATGGTTAAAATTGTTGAAGAGTCTACTCAAGCAGCAAAGCCAACTACTGAAGAAGAAAAAACAGCTTTTGAAAGTATCAAAAATGTTTTCAAAGTTTCTAGTAAAGATGATGACTTGAGGATTAAATGTAATCCAATAGTTATTGATTCTGCAATTAAAAACTTGAGAGAGAAAAATGAGTGGGAAGCACTAAAAACTCTTGAACAAGTAGAGCCTAAAAATGATGGGTTAAAAAAAGTTGTAGATAATCTTAACTTAAGAAACATTTTGAAGTACTATGTAAATCAAATAGCAGATGAGACTTTAAAGAATGGTTAGATTAATACTTGTATGCGTCATCTTTGCTTCAGGCATAGGTGGCGCATATTGGTTTTCTAAAAACTCAGGTGAACTGAGTTTTGTTTTTTTGGACTATACTGTAGAGACTACAGTTACAGAGTTCTTCATTTACTTCTCGCTGGGTTTGGTACTATTACAAATAGTTCTTTTTTGGATCTATAAAATATTTACTATCCCCTTGCAAATCAAACAAAGAATGAAAGATAAGAGAAAAGATAAAGTGATTAGTAATATTGCTGGTTTCTTTTCTGACTATACTGGAATGAATCTGAAAGGATTGGAAAGTAAATATTCTCTTATTAAAGATAATGTAGATGTTGTAGATCAAGTATCTATGTCCTTGCTACTAGAAGAAGTAAGCAAAAACACCCCTGAAATTAAGAATAAATTAATGATTCTTACTAAATACCCAAAAACCAAAGTTGCAGCTTTTCAGAAACTAATAGAGATCTCAATATCTGAAAAAGACTGGTTTATTGTTGCTAATTATTGTTCAGAACTTTGGAAATCTTTTAAAAGCAGTTTATTAGCAAGGCAATATGTTGCTTCTTATATAAAAGCAAAGCGTTGGAGAGAATTGGAAGAGATACTTAACGTAAGTTCTGTGATTACCTCTTTTTTATTGAAAGATATAAACTATTACCTTGGAAAAAAAAATGTAGATGTGGTTAGGGCGATTTGTAAGTATAAGATTGCAGAAGAAATGATTGAGTTTGGAGATGTTTCGGGTGCAAAAAAAAATGCACAGCAAGCTGCAAAAAATTTGGATGGTTTTTTGCCAGCCACTCTTGTGGCTATTAAGACAAGTAAAGACGATGATAATTCGATAGTTATAAAGTTAATTCGTAATCAGTGGAAGATTTTACCTCATCATAAGCTTAGTCAGATTGTATTTGATCTTTCAAAACAAGTTTTAGACCAGAAATTATATAAAATTGTCAAAAATATTGCCTCAACAAACTCAGAGCATTATGAAAGTAGTATAATTCTCGCCAGAGCTTCATTAGATTCTGACAATTTTGAACTGGCCTCAAAGCATATTTCTGATGCTTTGAGTGGTACAAGAAAATTACGTGCCTGCCTTTTAATGGCAGAGTTTTGTCAGAGAACTCATGCAAACAAAGCTGAGATTACAGATTGGCTTCGTCAAGCGCTGACCTCAGAGGATGATAAGCAGAAAACTGATTTCTATTGGGATTTTGAGAAATCAATGTGGTCTAACGCTTGCGGACCACATTCTATATATGTTGATACTGTTTAAGCTTCATTCAAATCTTCGTCTTCATGAATTGTCTTAAAGCAGCGTGGGATAAAATAGAATATATATGATGTGATAATTGCAAATTTCACGGTTTGATTTAACCATTTATATTGTCCAGAAATTAATGTGCTAGGAATGAATATATAAAGCACGGCAAGCATTGTAATAGCTGCTGACAATATATACAAACTCACTTTTTTTTCATGATCTAGCATCATACCCTTGCTCAAAGCTATGCCAAGCCCAAAGAAAGCTCCAAATGCTACAGAAAGAGGGTTGTTTATAGTTTCTGGAAAAGAAATTGCTACAACGATAAATGATGCAGTAATAATAATCCAATACAGTTTAAGTTTTTCTCCAGTAAGCCAGCTTTCAAAAATGTTTTTGAAATTTTGAGATAATAAAAAAGCAGCTGTTGCAATACCAACTAACATGCCTACAGTAACATCTAGTGGGCTGTGTACTCCAAAATAAACTCTTGAAACCATAACTGTTGGAATTAAAATCAGGCAAAAAATAGACAATAATCTATTTCTAAAATGAACTGCTAATACTATCCAAAAAGTTGTTACTAATAATACATCTCCACTGGGAAAGCCAAAACTAGATGCGTCAATTAAATGGTACTCAATAGGAGGTCTTGGAATTTGAAAGATCAATTTCATGAAGTTGCATACGAATGTTGCAACACACGTGGTAAAGGCCATGAATACTGAAAGTCTGCTTCCACTGTGCCAAAACCAAGTAGCCAAGAAGAATATATATAAAGCTGGTTGTCCAAATACCCTAAAGAATTGAAAAAAAATTGTTAAGGATTCAGTTCTATAAGGTAAGATCCAAGTTATATCTTGAAGTAATGGCAAAAACATAGCTACTTAACCTCTTTAATTTCTTTTTTTATGATTGGTAAAATATCTTGCACTATTTGAGCGACACCTAATGCGTTTGGATGAATTCCATCAGAAAGCATTTTTGTCTGATCGTAAATAACTTTTTCCATAAAAAATGGTACTAACTTAACTGAATACTTTCTTGCAAGTTTTGAATATATAGAATCAAATTTGCTTTTAAAACCAAGCCCATACATTGTCGAAGCCTTCATTTCACACAATATGACTCGTATGTTTTTCTCTTGGAATCTCTTAATGATATTTTCCAAATTTTCATAGGTTTGTTCAGGTGGGACATTTCTTAGCATATCATTGCCACCCAAGACGATTACTATTATTTTAGGTTTCTTATCTGACGCTAGATCGGTCCTTTGTAATGCCGAATATGTCGTGTCTCCAGACACTCCGAAATTTTCTACAACAGCATCTAAACCATCTTTTTGCAAAGCAGCTTCGAGTTGTTTTGGCAAGGCTTGGTCAGGAGCTAGGTTATATCCAGCAACTAAACTATCACCAAACATGATAATTTGTGTTGAGCTATGTGCAGGAAAAACATAAGCTACTGAAAGCAAAAATAATATTAAAATTCGGTTCATGAATTCGCTTATAAAATTAACAGATGTATCATTGACTCTAAAATCAGATGCAGGAAAAATCAACGTGTTAAAAAAAGTTAATTTAGACATTTCATACGGTCAAACTTTAAGCATAGTCGGTCCATCTGGAGCGGGAAAAACATCGTTAATTATGTTGATATCAGGGTTGGAAAAACCTTCATCTGGCCAAATAGAAGTATCTGGACAGCGAATTGATAATTTATCTGAAGATAATCTAGCGGTGTTTCGCAGGAAAAATGTTGGTATAATTTTTCAGAATTTTCATTTGATTCCGACCATGACGGCATTAGAAAATGTTATGGTGCCGCTTGAATTTGCTGGTGTTGCAAATTCAGAAAAAGAAGCTATTGCTGCCCTTAGTCTTGTTGGATTACAACATAGAATTAGTCATTTTCCGTCTCAACTATCTGGTGGAGAACAGCAGCGTGTTGCAGTGGCAAGAGCATTCGCTGCAAAGCCTAAAATCATTCTTGCTGATGAGCCAACTGGAAATTTAGATTCGGAAACTGGAAAGATAGTGATGGATGAGTTATTTGATCTAAATAAAAAGTTTGGAACAACTTTTGTTTTGATAACTCATGATACAAAGCTTGCAAAACGGTGCAAGCGTCATATGCACATTTTGGATGGAGAGATTCATGAATCTAACAACTAGAATTGCTTTTAGAGAGATATTAGGTGGTTGGAGAGGGCTAATAGTTTTCTATTTGTGCGTGATTATAAGTGCAACAGTACTTATAACGATTGGAGAAATTACAGCTAATTTTAAAGGTAATTTTCAAGAGCGAGCTAAAGAAATTTTAGGTGGAGATTTAGAAATCACAACCTCGAATTTCCAAATGTCTAATGAGGAATTAAAAGCGATTAGTAAGTTTGGTAAAGTCTCAATGGTTTCTGAGCTTAGAGCTATGGCAAGCTTTAACGAAACAAATAAGTTAGTTGAATTAAAAAGCATTGATGAAAATTACCCGTTATATGGGCAAATAGAAAATGATTTATCTGAACTACTAAAAACTGAGGGGGTTTTAGTTGCAGAGGAATTGAAAATAAATATGGGTATTGAGATAGGTGATGATATTAACATAGCTGGACATAAATTTAAAGTTTTAGGGATTGCAAAACAGGAGCCAGACTGGTTAGCAAGTGCGCTTGTGCTAGGTCCTAGAATATTAGTCAGTAATCGCTCTTTAGCGAAGACGTATTTGATTCAGCCAGGAAGCCTAATTAGGTATAAATATAGAGTACAACTTAATAATGAATTAGAAGCTTCTGAGGTCAAATCCAAGATTAAAGATCTTTTTCCGCACAATTCATGGATTGTCAGAGACTCTAAAGATGGAAATACGGTCTTCGTTAACTCTGTAAATAGGTTAGAGTTTTTTTTGATTCTTGCTGGCATATCAAATTTATTAGTATGTGGCATTGGTATTGCGGCTGCGACTAAATTCTTCATGGAAAAAAAATTAGCACATGTAGCAATATTGAAATCGTGTGGTGCTAGCAAAAAAACAGTAATATCTACTTACCTTAAGTTGATTATGATGATAAGTATCGACTCTTATTTATCTTCAAGTGTTCTTGCACTATTAATTACATATTTTGTTCTTCCAAATCTGAATGCATACCTACCATTTGCTGTCGATTTTAAGTTTTATTGGTTGCCTGTATTTACATCTTTTTTGTTTGTAATGTTGACAATTATTACCTTTACACTACCCGTATTGCTTAATGCTGTTGATATTAAACCTGCAAGTCTATTTAGGGGCATATACTTTTTCGAGTTTAATCATACCAAAGAAAAACTACTGATTTACTTATCTTCACTAGTTTTGCTTATAGTTATTTTGTTAATCAATTCTGATAATGCTGAGTTTTTATTTGGATATTTGCTAGCTGCAATACTTACATTTTTTATTTATTACTATTCATCCTTTGCTTTTAAAAGGTTCGTAAATGTATTTAATGTTTCAAACATGTCTCTAAGGTTAGCCTTAGGCAATATTCGCAGGCCTAGTTCGAGTTTAACTACAATCATGTTGGCTGTTGGTATAAGCTTAAGCGTATTCATTGTTCTTACTACTACGCAGTATAATATAACTGCAAGACTGAATGATTCAATACCTAGTAAAGCACCATCTTTATTTTTAATTGACGTGCAGGAGAATCAAGTTTCTTCTCTCAAGAAAATGACTTTAGATAGAGCATCTAACCTGATAATTAAGCCAAGTGTGCAGGGTATCATTACGCATCTGAATGGAATTCCAATTGAGAAGCTTGATATAAATAAAAATTCAGATTGGGCTGTAAGAAGCCATAGAAGGCTTAGTTATTCATCACATCTGCCAACACAAGTAAGCGTATCAAAAGGTGAGTGGTGGGATGAAAATTATAATGGTGAGCCACTTGTTTCAGTTGATCAAAATCTCGCAGAAGGTTTAGGAGTGGATATTGGAAGTACAATGACTTTCAATGTGATGGGAAGAATTATTGAAGCTAAAATTCACAATTTGAGAGAAGTTGATTACTCTACATTCAACATAAACTTTGCTGTGATTTTTTCAGGCGGAGTATTAGATAGTTTTCCCAAAAGTTACTTTGCAACTTTAAAAGTGACTCACGAGAAAGACGAATTTGTGCTGATGAGAGATATATCGGAGCATTTCCCAAATGTAGTAACAATTAAAACATCTGATGGCATAGAGCTCGCCAAAAAATATGTTGGTGATATTGTTTCAGCAATAGAAATTATAGTACTAGTTACTTTGGTTTCTGGCTTAATAGTGCTTGCTGCATCCTTTTTAGCAAATCAAGAGAAAAGGAAATATGATATTGTTGTCTTAAAAGTTCTTGGTGCAGGTTCATTTGAAATTTACAAAACATTTGTATTTGAAGCTGTGATTCTGGCTATAGTTGCTGGGTGTATATCAATTGGAATTGGCAATCTTGGATCGTATCTGATTCTCAAGTATTTGAAATTTTCAGAATTTAATTTTTCTATTTTTGGTAACATGATTATACTTGTATCAACAGCTTTAACTGTGATAGTGGTGATAATATTAAGCTCTTATAAAGTATTTAATACCAAGCCAATAAATGTATTGAGGAATGAATAGTTGGGTTGATAATTTTTGGAGGTTCGCCAAGTGTAGGAAAAACTACTTTGGCAAAAAAATTAGCTCATAAAATTGGAGCAACATACTTTCACATTGATATCATTGAACAAGCTCTCAAAAACTCCTTACAGAAAGTTGTTGATGTTATAGATTCAGGATACAGGTTGTTTGCTCAAATAAATGAGGTTTAGGCTAGTTTACTCTGAAGTTATCTTGGATGCAAAGGTCCATCGGTAGCCGTCTAGATCTTCAACATCATACATTCTGTCTCCCCAAAAAGTGTCTTCAAGTTGTTTTAGTATTTTGGCCCCAAGATTTTTTGCATTCTGAAAATGACTTTCAACATCATGGCAATATAGGTATAAAACCATCGGGCACTCAGTTTTGCTGTTTTTAGGAGTTTTGCCTGTCATGCCTGCAATGCCTTCTCTGGTAACGGCAATTTTTAAAGATAAGTAAGACATCTCAGCGTGCAATATTTTGCCATCCTCAATATGAGGAATACCAATCTGAATGAAGCCGAAAGCTTTTGTGTAGAATTCAATTGCTTTTTCAGGAGATGAAACGAATAAACATGGTAGAATATCTGGTGCACCAAGGGGTTTATACTTGTTGTCATTCATAGGATCTGTCCTCTACCTTGTTAAAACAATTACTTTTTCTTTGCTGTCAATCAAGCCCATTTCTCTTCTGGCTATCTCGTCTAGCATGTCTAGATCCAAACTATTTGGATATAATAACTTTACTTTGTTCTCAATAACCAACCTTTCTTTTTCTAGACTTGTTAGCTCTAAGCTTTTGGATTTGATATCTTTGCTGAGTTTTAAGAAAGCGATAAAACCTCTTTGACCACTAAAAGAATGATAGCAAAAATATACAATTAACATCAGAATAACCGAGTTAACCCACACAGCTTTGAGATTAATATTTAATTTTTCAGTAAGTTTACTGTTATGTTTTGCAGAAGCCATTAGCTATAAGGGTTGAAAGTTACGATAAAATGATTATTATTTCATAAATATTCTTTTTACAAGTGTTTTAGAGGCCCTATGACAACCATACTCCTAATTGTGCAGATGTTTATTGTATGCATGTTAATTGCAGTTATTTTAGTCCAAAAAACAGGTGCAGATGGCCTTGCGGGGTTGTCTGGTGGTGGGCATAATGTATTTTCAAGTAGAGCTTCTTCAAATTTGCTCACAAAACTTACAACTATTTTAGCAATCGCTTTTATGGTGAATAGTATGGTTATAGCTAAAGTTAGTATAATGAGTTCTAAGGAAACAAAATCAATTGTAGATTCAATTACTGTTAGCCCAGCAGATACACAAGCAAAAGAGCAAGAAAAAACTCCTGAAGTTCCATTAGCGCAGTAAATTAATGGCAAGATTCATTTTTATCACAGGTGGCGTTGTTTCTTCCTTAGGTAAAGGAATAGCAAGCGCCTCCCTAGGTGCTTTGCTTCAAGCCAGAGGATATAAAGTTAGATTAAGGAAATTAGATCCATACTTAAATGTCGATCCTGGAACAATGAGTCCTTATCAGCATGGTGAAGTTTTTGTGACTGATGATGGGATGGAAACAGATCTAGATCTTGGTCACTATGAAAGGTTTACAGGCGTTAATGCAAGAGAAGGGGATAGCACTACCACTGGCAAAATATATCTAGAACTTTTGACCAAGGAAAGAAGAGGAGATTATTTAGGAAAGACGGTTCAAGTTATTCCTCATGTTACTGACTTGATTAAGAACTTCATCACATCTCATACTGAAGATGCCGATTTTATTTTGTGTGAAATAGGTGGAACGGTTGGTGATATTGAAGCACAGCCATTTTGCGAAGCAATAAGACAGCTTGGAACGCAATTAGGTTCTGAAAAAGTAATTTTCGTTCACTTAACTCTTGTTCCGTATATTTCTGCATCAAAAGAATTAAAAACTAAGCCTACTCAGCACTCTGTAAAAGAACTAAGATCAATTGGTATCCAACCAAACATTTTGTTATGTAGGAGTGATAGAGAAATATCTTTATCAGATAGAGAGAAAATAGCATTGTTTTGTAGTGTTCCAGTAGAAAGAGTGATTCCAGCTCTTGATCAAAAAAGCATTTATTCTGTCCCAGTAAAATATCATGAGGCAGGTTTAGATACTGAAGTTTTAAAGCATTTTAAACTACCAGATAATAAAAAGCCTAATCTTGATAAATGGTATCAAATAGTTAAGAGGATTGAAAATCCATCTAAGGAAGTAAATATTTCAATTGTCGGAAAATATAACCAATTAGAAGATGCGTATATATCTTTGATCGAAGCGTTAAAGCATGCGGGCATAGAAAATAATTGCAAAGTAAATATTGATTGGGTGAGTGCATCAGCAATCAAAATAGATACTGTTAAAGCTAAATTGAAGAATTCGCATGGTATATTAGTACCAGGTGGTTTTGGTTCTAGAGGTACTGAAGGAAAGATATTAGCAATTAAGCATGCGCGCGAAAATAAAATCCCGTTCCTTGGAATTTGTCTAGGAATGCAGTTGGCTGTAATAGAGTTTGCTAGAAGTGTTTTAAAAATTAAAGATGCCAGCTCCACTGAATTTACAAGTATTTGCACCAATGTTATTGGTTTGATGACTGAGTGGAAGCAAGGTGGTAAGACTAAGAAGAGGTCAGATAAAGATGATCTGGGTGGCACAATGAGATTGGGCGCGTACGATTGCTTTTTGGCTCCAAATAGTTTTGCTAAAAAGATTTATGGAGAATCTAAGATTAGTGAGCGTCATAGACATAGATACGAATTCAATATTGAGTTTAAATCTAAGTTTGAATCAAATGGACTAATGTTTTCAGGGTTATCTCCAGATGGGCAATTAGCTGAGATTATAGAGATCCCAGATCACCCATGTTTCATAGGTGTACAGTTCCATCCTGAGTTAAAGTCAAGGGCTTTCAGTCCACATCCACTCTTTACATCTTTTGTAAAAAAGGCGATAACTAATAAGTAAGGGTATCTCTAAAGTATAGAGATTTTAACTGATAAGTATTCAAGATGAAGTCGGCAAGGGCAGCAGTATTACCTAAATCAGCTCTAATGAAGCCTAGAGAGAGCAGTGGCAATGGCTATATAATAGCACTTACCTTAGTTGCAATGGGTATGTCGTTATTTTCAATGTATTCTGTTGTTATAGTAATGTTTGGGATGCTTCCAGGTCTCATTGCCATGATTGTCGATCAAGAGCCGAGAAGATATATTTCAAAAATTGTTTTAACTTTTAATGCAACTGGAGTTGTTCCGTTTGTGGCCAAGATTTTGTCTGGAGATGGATCCAGTTCCATAGCAATAGAAATTATTATAGATCCAAAAACTTGGCTAATAATATATATATCGGCATCGTTTGGTTGGTTAATATATTGGATATTTCCTCAAATTGCAATTTTCTTCCATAATATTCAAACACAAGTTAGGTTGCAGAAGCTAAATTATGACCTTGAAAAACTCGTTGAAGAGTGGGGTGATGAAATAAAAATGAAGTAAAGTTTTTTAGTTATGCAGATTTTACTTGATTCTTATCAAGTAGGTTCATTAGAATAATTAAAACTATATTTCAAAAAGGCTTAAGTTACTATGGCATCTAGAAAATCAAGTCAGGTTGCGAAACCAGCATCTTCTAAAAAGAATACAATCCCTAATAATTATAAGCCTACAGACCATGAAGACTATATGAATCAGAAACAGCTTGCTTACTTTAAACAGCGTTTATTGGATTGGAAAGAAGAGCTTAAGCAAGAATCAAAAATCACAGTTGAGCATTTGCAAAAAGAACAATTACGTGAGGCTGATTTAAGTGATCAGGCAACCAATGAATCTGTTACAGCATTTGAATTAAGAACTCGCGATAGATATAGAAAACTAATGAATAAAATTGATTCAGCACTTAACCGCATTGAAGAAGGTGAGTATGGCTATTGTGATGAAACAGGTGAGCCAATTGGTATAAAGCGCCTTGAAGCTAGACCAATAGCTACGCTATCAATAGAAGCGCAAGAAAGACATGAACGCTTTGAAAAAAGCCATAGTGAAGATTAAGATACTTGAACAATCATTGTCATAATCTGTTCAGTGAAAGTCTTAAGAGTTACCCCTATAAACGTGAACGCGAGTAACAAGGTCACAAAAATGGCTATAATTTTGGGCACAAACGAAAGTGTTGGCTCTTGTATTTGTGTTAAGGCTTGAAAAAGTGAAACTATAAGGCCAACAATCAGAGCTACAAGAAGTAATGGCATGGAAACTTTAAGAAGTACCCAGACGGACTCTCTTGCGATATCGATAAATGCGGTATGATCCATGATTATTTCGTTGTTTGTACAAAGATTACAGTAGCGAACTCTATGATTTTATCAATAACTAATGTTGGTTTAGATATTGTTGCAAATTAAATTAACTATTTGGTTAATAAAAAGTTATTGCAATGTTGGTAATTAATTGCTTTACTATATATAAGGATATAAATTTTTTTATGTCTTTAAGTGTGGGCATGTAGCCCTCCCTTAGGCAGTAGGCCTAATTCATTAACTATAAGATTCCAACAAGTAGGAGGAAATTATGGTAGCTTCAATTTCGACAAATATTCATGCTGGTTATGCATCAGCGAATCTAAGAGGATCAATCGAGGAAACTAAAACGGCAGCAATTAGAATGTCATCTGGTAAACAGATTACAAAAGCTTCTGATGACGCAGCTGGTTTATCAATCGGTTCAGGTCTTAAAACTGACGTTGATACTTTAAAAGCAGCGCTTAAAAGTACATCTCAGGCGACTTCAATTCTTTCAGTAGCAGATGGTATATTAGGAAATATATCTGAAATTCTTGGAAGACTTCGTTCATTAGCTGTAACTGCAAACTCAGGTGCAGTTGGTACAACTGAAAAAGGATACATCAAAAAAGAAATGGATGCACTTCTTGCTGAGGTTACTCGTGTTGCAGGGAATACAAAATTTAATGGTTCTGCGCTACTTGATGGTAACTATACTGCGAAAGTGTTCCAAGTTGGTGTTGACAGTGCGGATACAATTACTGTTGGTTTTGCAACAGCTATGACAGCAACTGGTCTTTCTATCAACGCAATTGACGTTACTTCAGACGTTACAGGCGCTATTTCTGCTCTTGATACAGCAGTAAATACTGTAAAAGGTGTTAGAGCTGACGTTGGTGCGTTACAATCAAGATTCAGCTATGCTGGTGCTAACATTGAAACAAGTATGTTAAACACAAACTCTGCAAGAGCTGACTATCTTGATGCAGACATTGCAAATGAATCTTCAGCATTTTCAGGCGCAACAACAAAAGTTCAAGCAGGCGTGGCTGTATTAGCGCAAGTTAATACACTTCCACAAAACCTATTGAAACTAATTAGCTAATAATTAGATGTCGGTGGGGTTAATCGCCCCACCGGTACTTAAAAAAATTTAAGAGAAAATCATGACTATAACAATAACAAGTGTTAGTCCTGCTTTAGTTGAGAATGCCAAGGGGGGCGAACAATCTCAGAAAGTAGCTGTAATGACTAAGGTGCAATTATATGGCAAACCTGTTGCCGTTGTGCAAAGTAGCGATAAGGTAGATAGGGTTGATACTAGCGCCTTATTTGTTGCTACCCCAGATGGGAAAATGCATAGAAGAGTGGTGACCACTGATGGTGTGCAGTATGAGCCAACTATTAGTCATACTTCTTATAATACAGGGCTTAAAAATAAAAGATGATATATGGGGCGAGTGACGGGAATTGAACCCGCGGCCTCAAGATCCACAAACTTGCGCTCTAACCAACTGAGCTACACCCGCCATATTATAGCTAACTCTTTATAAAACTGGTATACGTAACTCCTCGCTCATGTACGTTTTTGTACACTTCGCTCGTCTTTCCTATGACATTTTTAAAATAGTTTAGCTATAGACCCTACTGTATAGGCAAAAATAAGCAAATTTGCAATAAAATTCTACCAGTATCTTACTACATCTTTTCAATAGCAGTTACACCTAGTAATTCTAATCCGTTTCTAATTGTTGTTTTAACAGAGGTTACAATAGCTAATCTATTGCTCGTGACTTCATCATTACCTTCAATTATGAATCGTAAGTTGCTGTCTTCACTGCCTTTTGCCCAGAAAGAGTGGAACTCAGTGGCAAGCTCAGTTAAATAATAAGTTATTCTATGAGGTTCGTGGTGAGTTGCAGATGCTTCCACAATTTTTGGAAACTCTGCAATTTTTTTGATCAACGAAATATCGTGGCTGGTAAGCATGCTAGCAGAAATATTTTGTTGTTTTATGCCTAACTCATTCGAATTGCGAAGTACAGAGTTTGTTCTAGCACTGGCATACTGCACATAAAAGACAGGGTTATCTTTGCTTTGCTCTTTTACTTTATCAAAATCAAAATCTATTACAGTTTCTGGTTTTTTTGTTAGCATCACAAAACGCAGAATATCTTTTCCAACTTCATTCACAACATCACGTGCTGTTATGAAGTTGCCCGCTCTTTTAGACATTTTATATGGTTCGCCATCTTTAAATAGGTTTACCAATTGGCTAATGGCAATATCGATAACTGCTTTGCCGTCTGATATAGCTTTAACAATTGCTTTCATTCTTTTTACATACCCTGCATGATCTGCACCTAGCACTAATACCATGTCATTAAACCCTCTTTGGTATTTATGGATATGATATGCTATATCACCTGCGATATAGGTATTAGTACCATCAGATTTTTTTACAGCTCTGTCTGTGTCATCACCAAAATCAGTAGCTCTAAATAAGGTCATTTCTTTTGGTTCCCAATGCTCCGGTGTCTTACCCTTCGGCGCTTCTAGAGTGCCTTGATATATCAGGCCCTTTTTTCTAAGGAATTCGATTCCCTCTTCTACAAGGTTTTTGTCTTGCAGGTCATTCTTTTCTGATGTGTATATGTCATGAGAAATATTTAGCAAAAGTAAATCTTCTCTAATTAACTGCATCATTTTATCAACTATGAGTTGTCTAATTTTGTTTGATAATTCATCTCCAGAAAGAGATAAGAGAGAGTCACCAAATTTTTGCTTTAATTCTTCACCAACGGGAATTAAATATTCTCCAGGGTACATTCCTTCGGCAATTTTAACATCAATCCCTAAAGCTTGTTGATAACGAGTAAAGGCTGATTTAACTAAAGTTATAATTTGTGAACCAGCGTCGTTTATATAATATTCTCTTGTTACATCGTAACTGCATTTTTTTAAAATTCTGCATAACGCATCGCCAAATACAGCGCCTCTAGCATGTCCTATATGCAATGGTCCCGTTGGATTTGCGGATACGAACTCGACATTGATCCTA
This sequence comes from uncultured Candidatus Midichloriaceae bacterium, assembly GCA_964558975.1. Lineage (GTDB taxonomy): Bacteria > Pseudomonadota > Alphaproteobacteria > Rickettsiales > Midichloriaceae > CAZLFQ01. The sequence continues at coordinate 24,633 of CAZLFQ010000004.1, read as the reverse complement.
TGGTTTTTTCCAATATCAGATGAACCAAAAGACTCGCCATTAGTGCAAACATCAGTGATAAGTTTAACCCAAATTTTTGTATCTACATTAAAGTTTATAAATCCTGGGCCTGCTATTGATACTGACGTTACTCCATCAATTTTAGCAATTTCAGGAAGTAGTGTTTCTGCTATTTCTTTTGGATTTTTTTGAAGCTGTCCTTTTAAAACCATAGCAGCATTGGTTGCAAAATCACCATGAGAGTGATCTTTTGGGATATCTATGCTAATTCCAGATAAATTCTCTACTTCAGGAAAAGTGTCCGATATTATTTTGATCAAATTTTGCTGCAATGCGGAAAAAATATTCATGGAATTTCTCGTTCTGTGTACCGCAATGATTCTAGCTAAAAGTAATATTAATGCAATTATAATTGACACTACTATAGGAGTAGGGGTATTTTGATATTTCACATCGATTGGAAACTAGTCTTACATGCTTTTTGTACAAAAACTTTTTCGTAACAAGGTAATGAGAAGTGCATACCTTGCGTGGTTCGCGATTGCTCTATTTTATTTTTATCAATATATACTGAGAGTTTCTCCAGGTGTAATGGTCGATGAAATTCGCTTGGCTTTTAGAATCACGGCAGAGCAGTTCGCTACATTAGGAGCATTTTATCTATTAGGATACTCGCTATTGCAAATTCCATTAGGGATAATAGTTGATCGCATTGGTGTAAAGAAAATGTCATTATACTCAATTGCAATTTGCATCATTGGTTCTTTGTTATTTGGTATTACTCAGCATTTTTGGGTAGCTCAAGTTAGTAGGTTCATAATTGGCGTGGGTTCAGCATCTGCATTTATGTGCGCATTGAAATTTGTTGCGGATCACTTCCCTCCTGGTGGTAGAGGATTGCTAATGGGTGCCACTTTAGCTTTAGGAACAGTCGGGGCTGTTTTATCAGGCAAGTCAGTAAGATATATTGGTACTAACGCAGATTGGCACGATGTTCTTGCTATCTCAGCAGGAATTGGGTGCATAGTTTTTATATTTATTGCCTTTGCAGTGAAAAATCATACACAAGATGCTTATGCAGTATTAAATAGGAAATCCTTAAAAGACATAGTCAGCAGTATATGTTCTATTTTTGCAGACAAGCAAATAATGATATATGCAATTTTGGCGATTGGGCTTTACACTCCGCTTTCAGCATTGGCTGACCTATGGGGCACTGCATTTATTAAACAGAAGTTTGCTTTAAGCAAAGCGGATGCAGCAGAAATCTCGCAGCTTATGTATGTTGGCCTTACAATTGGGAGCTTGGTTTTGCCTTGGGTTGCTGAGAAATATAATAAGTTGAATTTGGCTATAGTTGCATGTGGCTTTGGAATATTAGGTGTTTTCTCAATAATCGTTTATATGCCTGCTGGAAGCGCGCTAGAACTTCAAGTTATGTTAATTGTGCTTGGTTTCTTCTGTGGTGCAGAGATGATGTGCTTTACTGGTGCTTTATATAAGTCACATAAATTTGATTCTGGGGAAATTATTGGAGTTGTGAATACTCTTAATATGTTAGGGGGGGCAATTCTACAGCAGCTTATCGGTTGGGCTTTAGACAGACAATGGAATGGCCTAGTTGATAGCGATGGAATCAGGCAATATACTACTGATCAGTTTGCAGTAGCCTTATCTTCCTTATCTGTGGTGATATTTACATGCTGCTTAATTTCATTTGCATTGGTTGGAAAATCTCAAAAAATTAAACGTATCTAATTTAGCTTACTAGATTATTTATCCTAATTAACCATTTGTTAATAAGTACGGTGGTATCCTCTTTGGTATAAGAATACTTATGGAGCAAGGCCATGAAGAACGATCATAACGCAATACAAAAGTTGATTAATTTGGTTAAAAGAACTGAGTCGATAGAATCAACTAAGAAAAATGATGATAGGATAAAAAGAATAAAAGATGCCTTTCCTGAAATTGATGGAGTGAATCAAGACAAATTGATTCAAGTTTTGGGAAACGTGATTCCCAAATTGAACATCACCGAAGTGGCGGAATTGGTTAAAGAACCTAATAAGAAATTTGTTTCAGATGTGATTAAAAATCTAGTCTTAGCGGAAGTGGCTTCTAGTTTTGTTAAAGATTCAAAAGATTTCAAAAAAGACTTTTCCAGTGTGATGGATGTCGTTGCATATGCGTATGTTCATAAAGCCGATGGTGGGAAAGTAAAAATAAATAGTCAAGATGCAACAAAAGCTTTTGAAAATATTTTATCAGATGGAAAGGGTGGTATAGATGCAAAAGCTGTTGCATTTATGAAGCAGGGAAATAATGCCCAAAAATGGAAAGAGGCTTTAGAAAAAGATCCTAGATGTTTGGAAAGATTGCCAAGCGCAGGTAAAAGATTTGATGGTTCTGAAAAAATACAGTGGATGCAAAATTTACTCTCTCATCCTTTAGAACACAAAGCTCTGTTTTCATCTGAAGTTAATTATAAAGATATGGATGAAAAGAAATTAAAAGATCTAAATGCTAAATTTACAGCTTTCATTGGCATTAACAGAGATATGGGAGTTGTACTGGCGAGTCAGGCAGGTAGTCCTGCAGCAGATGTAGGAAAAAAGGTTGATAAAGATATAAGTGATCATTTAGAGCATAGTGCTTTTATATTCAATCAGATTACAAAATCGAGAAGTTTAAAAGAAATTACATCGCACGATAATTCTAAAGCAATTGCTCAATATCTAGTAAATAGTAATGCCAATACTATTAATGCAGTGGCGATATTTGAAAAGTTGGAGCATGCCAAAATATCTAAGCTGAGTTTAGCTGATTCACTTGCTTTACATGCATCGCTTTTTGAGAAGTTTGAAGGTGTAAAAGGCGATAGAAATAAAATTGATTCTATTATGGATGCAGTTTTAAAAATCGCAGAAGTGAAGACAGCTTTTGGCAAGGAAATATCACAAGATAGTCTTAAAAAAGTAGTTAAAAACCCTGAGTTTGCAACGTTCTTAGATGCGATGAACAAAAACCCAGAGTTAGGAAAAATAATATTAGAAGAAGTGAAGAAGATTAAAGGCTTGGGCATAGACGAGCAATTGAAAGCATTTAATCAAATTCATGCTGGAATGAGTTTAAGCGTATTAGTCAAAGATAAATTTGAACCTAAGGAAGTTGAGAAAATTCATAGTGAAATTAAGGTTGCTGTTGATAAATCAATGGAAGGAAAAATTGCTAAGCATGTGAATATAGAAAAACTTAATGCGAATATGATGATTGTGCAGAAGGAAGACCTTGTGTCTTATGAAGCAGCCTTAGCAAACCCGAAGGCTCAAAAGTATATGAAGGCAAAAGAAGCTGGGTTGTTTAGCGGAAAAGCCGCCACTAAAGTAATTGAAGATTTTAAAAAATCCCCAAGCAAAACAGCAGCAGATAATAATCGTGGTAGGTTCTAGTTCACCGACTCGTTAGCAGGTTGTGGCTGCTGTTCGTCAGCTTTCTTCTTGAGGTAGAGTCCCATGAAGTCCACAGGATTTAACATAAGTGGAGAAAAACCGCCATCACGAGTGGTGTCTGAAATTAATCTTCTCACGTATGGGAATAGCATGTTAGGGCAGTGAACTAATAGTGCTCTTTCTAGCTCATCTTTATCTTCAAGGCCAATAGCAAAAAGCCCTGCATACTTAATTTCAAGAACGAAAATAGCTTCGCTTTCAGAGCCTGCTGTGACATTTACAGATAACTCAACTTCATAAGTATTCGGTTGAACTTGGTTTACATTTACATTAACAGACACGTTGATGTTGCCCTGACCTTCTAAGGATAGTGAAGCTGGTGCTTTAGGGTTCTCGAAAGAGAAATCCTTGATGTACTGGGTAAGAACATTAAAGCTATTTTGTGTAATTTCCATTTTTCCTCGGTAAGTCAGTTAAATTAAGTTAATGCCTTATTGCTTTCTGCACAACTCTCATTATTATTAGTGGAAGTTTATACCTTAGTTTACATAGAGAAGCAACATGCTTGATATTATATTTTTTGCAATTATCGCTGCGTTCATTATTTCTAGGCTATTTAAAGCCTTGGGAGATGTTCAATATGATTCTGAAAACAGAGAAGAATCAGATACAATATTTAAAGATTTCGTAGCAGCAAATAATGAAGCTGATTTGCGCAAAGAAATTATCCAGCAAATTGATATCGCATCAGCGCTTGAAGCTGGCTTGCCAGAGAATCAGAGACAGGTATTTGAGCAAATTAGAGAGTATGATATAACTTTCACAGCAGATCAGTTCGTAGCAGGTGCTAGGGCGGCTTTTGAAATGATAATAAAAGCATTCTCAGAGCATGATAAAGAGATGTTAAGAACGCTTTTGTCAGAGGAAGTTTATGGTGATTTTGAAAAAGAAGTTGAGAGAAGAATAGCGTCGAATCAGAAGCATGAAATTACTGTGGTTGCAGTAAAGTCTTGTGAAATATTAGATGCAGAGATTGAAAAGAATTTGGCAAATATATCAGTCAAAATTGTTAGTGAGCAAATAAGCGTAATTAAATCACTCAATGATGATCAACTTGTTGGTGGGAATCCTTCTAAAATTAATATTGTTTCTGATGTGTGGACGTTCTCTAAAAACATTAAATCAAAAAGTAAAATGTGGCAGTTGGTGTCTACAGATGCAAGTGAGTAAAGTATTTTTAACTATAGTCTTAATAGTTATGCTATCTGGCTGTGGTTCAATGCAGAAGCAAAGAACAGTTCGATTAACTAAAGCAAATTTTTCTGAGATCGCAAATTGGGAAAAAGACAAGCACAGTGCGGCTATGAATGCTTTTGTAAATTCTTGTGAAAAATTTATTGCTCAAGATCCTGAAAAGCCTGTTAGTTCTTTAACTTCCATGGGTGGGTCGGTAATCGATTGGCAAGTGCCATGTATGGAAGCATTATCCCAAGAAAAATATTCTGATAAGCAGGCAAAAGCTTTTTTTGAGAAATGGTTTGTGCCATATAAAGTTGCTGACGAAGATATGAATACTAAAGGAACTCTTACAGGTTATTTTGAAATTGAGTTAACAGGAAGTAAAAAGAAAAATGCACAATATCAATATCCTATTTATGCTCGTCCACCAGAATTAAATGATCTAAAGGGGTCATCAGAAATTCAGCATGCGGCAATCAATGACGGTCTGTTTGCTGGGCGTGATTTGGAGGTTGCGTGGGTTGATAATCGTGCCCGACTTTATTTTATGCATATACAAGGATCAGGGGTAATTAAGTTGAAAGAAGGTGGCGAGATGCGCCTTGGTTTTGATGGGCATAATGGATACCGCTTCCAAGGGATAAGCCAAGCTTTGCGCGATGAAAATGCTAAGTTAGATTCAGCTAATTCAATGATGGATTGGCTGCATGCTAACCCAGAACGTTGTAAGAGAGTGATTGAGTCTGATCCTTCGTATGTTTTCTTTAGAAAAGTGCAAGCAAAGAGTGCGATTGGTGGGCAGGGTGTGCCATTGAAAACTGAGCGGTCATTAGCTGTAGATTGTGGGTTGTACCCTTATGGTATGCCAATTTGGGTTGATGCTGACCTGCCCCAAACTACAGCATATAAGGCAGCTAAGTATAGTAGGCTATTTATAGCGCAAGATACAGGAGGAGCTATTCGTGGGCCTTCACGTGGTGATATTTTTTTTGGTCGCGGTAAAAAGGCAGAAGTGGTGGCTGGCGGATTCAAAAGCAAAGGGTCATTTTTCGCTCTCTTTCCAAAAAGTGTAAAAGTTCCTGAGATTTATACTGCTATGAATTGATCGTTTAGGATGATTCCAGCACTTGCATTTTTTGGTGTATGGGGTAGAATCTTTACACTATTAACTAATCATGGTTAGACCATTGGCTGCAAACACTAACCTCAACCTATCTTCGCTCCTTCCAATCTCTATTGAAAGTGAGATGAGAAAGTCATATTTGGACTACGCAATGAGCGTAATAGTATCTCGTGCATTGCCTGATTGTCGCGATGGCTTAAAACCTGTGCATAGACGTATTCTTTACGCGATGCATGAGGTAAATAACTACCATGATAAGCCTTATAAGAAATCAGCTAGAATTGTCGGTGATGTGATGGGTAAATACCATCCGCATGGTGATAGCGCCATTTATATGGCATTAGTTCGTATGGCTCAAGATTTCTCACAACGAGTCCCACTAATCGATGGTCAAGGTAACTTCGGTTCAATGGATGGTGATTCTCCTGCTGCGATGCGTTATACCGAGTCAAGACTTTCAAAAATTTCATCATCAATGTTGGTTGATATCGACTTCCAAACAGTGGACTTCCAACCAAATTATGATGGCTCTGAAAAAGAACCTAGAGTGCTTCCAGCACAATTCCCAAATTTATTAGTGAATGGAACTAGTGGTATCGCTGTTGGTATGGCGACAAACATTCCTACACACAACTTAGGTGAAGTTATAGATGCTTGCCTTGCATTTATTCAAAATCGTGAAATTACTATTGATGAAGTTTTAGAATTAGTTCCAGCGCCTGATTTCCCTACAGGTGGTGTTATTATGGGGCATTCTAGAGCGAGAACTGCGCTTGCTACAGGCAGAGGGTCTATTGCCGTTAGAGGGAAAGTTGATTTTGAAGAAATTGGTGGACGTAATGCGATTATCGTTCACGAGCTTCCTTACCAAGTTAATAAATCGGAATTACTAAAGCACGTCGAGCAATTGTCACGTGACAAAGTCATCGAAGGAATTTCCGAAATGCGTGATGAGTCAAATAAACTTGGCGTTCGCATGGTGTTCGAGCTTAAAAAAGATGTAGTTCCTGATGTTGTACTAAGTCAGCTATATAAATTTACTGCTTTGCAAAGCAGTTTTGGCGTTAACATGTTAGCCTTGCATCAAGGCAGGCCAATGACGATGAATGTGCTTGATATAGTGAAAGCATTTGTTGAATTTAGAGAAGAAGTTGTAACACGAAGAATCTCCTATTTGTTGAATAAAGCACGTACTCGTGCCCATGTGCTAATTGGTTTATCTTTAGCTGTTGCTAATATTGATGAAGTGATTGCATTAATTAAGTCTTCGCAAGACCCTGTCGTTGCAAAACAAAAATTAATGGATAAATTCTGGAATGCTGAAACAGTTATTCCACTATTAAAACTTGTTGATGATTACAGAAACGAACTACAGAACAATCAGTGTAAATTTACAGATGAGCAGGCGACTGCCATTCTCGAAATGAGACTACAAAGACTTACTGGTCTTGAAAAAGGTAAGATTGAAAAAGAACTTGGTGAGCTTGCTGTTGAAATTAAAGACTACCTTGAAACATTAGCTTCAAAAGAAAAATTGATGGCGATAATTTCAAGTGAATTAGTAGAAATTAAAGAAAAATTTGCTACACCTCGTAGAACAGAAATTCAAGTGAATGATGACGATGTAGACATAGAAGATTTGATTCAACGTGAAGATATGGTGGTGACAATTACACTTGGTGGCTATATCAAACGTGTTCCACTTGCTACATATCGTGCACAAAAACGCGGCGGTAAAGGTCGTTCTGCTGTTACAATGAATGATGATGATATGACAACAGATATTATCGTATCAAATACTCATACACCTTTGTTGTTCTTCTCAGATACAGGTAAAGTTTATCGCTTAAAAGTTTATAAACTTCCATTAGGAAACCCACAAGCTAAGGGCAGGGCATTAGTGAACTTGTTACCTTTGGCTCAAGATGAGAAAATTACCAATATTACGCCAATGCCGGAAGATCCTTCAACATGGGAGCAATTCAGCATAATGTTCGCAACAGCACATGGAAATATTCGTCGTAATGATCTAGCTGCTTTCTCAAACATAAATGCCAATGGTAAAATTGCTATTCGTTTAGACGAAGGCGATAAGCTAATTGGTGTAAATATTTGTAATGAAACAGATCATATAATGCTATCTACCAAAAAAGGTAAATCACTCCGTTTCCCTGCGAATGCAATACGTGTGTTCAAGAGTAGAACCTCAGATGGTGTGCGTGGAATAAAACTAGCACAGGAAGGTGATGCAGTTGTTTCGATGGCAGTTTTAAAAGATTCAACTATTTCAATTGAGAAGCGCGAAGAGTTCTTGAAGATTCCAGTTGATGCCCGTAAAGAATATGCAACCACACAAGATGTTGCGGCATTTGAAGCTAAAATTGTTGAGCGCAATATTGAGAATAGAACCATCACAACTGACGAAGCTTGTCAGCTTGCAACTGGTGAAGAATTTATTCTTTCAATGACTGAAAAAGGATATGGCAAACGCTCATCTGCATACGAGTATCGTGTTGCAGGTAGAGGCGGTCAGGGTGTGTTTAATATTGATACATCTGACCGTAATGGCGATGTTGTTGCCAGCTTCCCAGTTAATGAAGGTGATCAGATTATTCTTATAACCAACGCTGGTACTCTGATCAGAACTAATGTTAAAGATATTCGTATCACTGGCAGAAATGCTATGGGCGTGAGATTAATCAACACGCGTGATAATGAGAAAGTAATCTCTACAACCCGTGTGCTTGGTTCTGAAGAAGCTGAAAGTGAATTAAACGAAGCTTTAGAGGCAGCAGCAGATGCCAATAGTTGAAGTAAAAATGCTTGAGGGACGTACTGACGACCAAAAGCGCAAACTGGTGAAAGAAATAACGGAAGTTATTTGCCGTACAATTGATTCTACTCCTGAAAAAGTTCGCGTATTCCTAAACGAAATGCCAAAGAAGCACTACGCTATTGGTGGTGTTTTGGAGAGTGATAAGAAGTAAATATGCCTATAATTACAATTCAGGTTTTAGAAGGAAAAACATTAGAGCAAAAACGCAAGGCCGTGAAGTTGGTAACTGAGGCTATGGTTGAAGCTTTTGGCTCAGATCCTAAAAAAACTTGGATCAAAATTGATGAAATGCCCCGCGAGAACTTCGCAATGAATGGGGTTTTGAAAGCTGATAGTGAAAAGTAACTCAAGTGGCAAGCTCATTGTCCAATAATTTGGCTAAAGTCAAATGACACTGAACATGTTTATGGGGGATGTTTAAAGAATCAATCTCAGGTGCTGCAATTTTGTCTCCATATAATATTGGAGTGCATCCAGAGTTATAAGCACATTCAATGTCTACAGTCGTATCACCCACAAACCAGATGTGATTTCCTTTTTGTAAATTCATTTTTTCTAGTGCCATAAAAGCAGGCTCAGGATGCGGTTTATCTTTGCTTGCATCCATTGAGCCAATCATGCATTCGAAATAAATATCCCAACCCATTTCTTTGATTTCTTTGCGCAATGTGCTCCCTTCTTTATTACTAACCACACCAGCTCTAATGTTCTTTGCTTTCAACAGCTCAAGAACTTGAAGGGCATTGTCAAGTGGAGGCAAAGTTTCATGAGCATATTTTTGGCGATATAAGTAGTAAAAATACTCTTTAGCTTTTTGATGATTTTCGCCGAACAAAGTTGGAAAAATATCCTTAGCCGATTTATGAGTACGTTGTTTTACTTGCTCCATTGTCCAAGCATCATGCCCAAATACTGATAACGTTTCATTGATTGTTTTGTATAATTTTGGCCATGTTTCAACCAAGGTATTATCCCAGTCGAATAGAATTGCTTGGGGTGTTGTGAGCAGGTTCATCAGCTTTTTATTTTAGATTATACAAAGCATTTGACTCATTGCTATATAAAAATGCATTTTTTAGTTTAACAATCCACCCTTAAATAGGTTTTATAAGTATCATCTGGATTTAATAGTACTGATTTTCTACAATCACTTTCACTTTTGAAAAGCTCTCCCTGTTTGGGCTTTAACTCTATATGTAAAATAACACGATCATTTAATTGAACTGGCCATGAATGCGCAGAATTATCCTGATTATGTATGTTTGCATAACCTTGACTACCATATTGGATTTCCGTTGGGCTAAAGTTTAGACTTCCTAGATAATTAATATTTTCAGAATGGTAGATTTGGACTCCGCTCAAAGATGGATTCAGATAGTTTGGATATTCTAGCCCATTTTTAAACCCTTTGATAAGATTGACTGTATCAAAAAACAAAGTTGATGGTCCTTTTAAAGGATAAAGCATTGATAGCTTGTCATCCGCACAAAACCCTTCATCTATACCATCAGTATGCCAATGATTACCATTACTAAGATAAGTATGATAGTTGGGTGTTTCAAACCAAATGGAATATTCCAAATTAAAAACACTTGGGTTAAAGAACTCAGATTTATAGCTCTCATTTAAAATATCGGCAACATAACCAGATAGCGCTGCTGCATTTTTACCAGAAATATTTGAAGCTGAGTTAGTGAAGATTTGTAATAATTGCTCATAAACAGCTTGTTGATCATAAGTTCTGGAATACCGACTATATATGACTTTTTCACTATCAATTGAAAAAGCTTGCAGCAATTCAGATGTCTCTTTTGCATAAGGCATTTTGACATGGGCGTGATAAGGATTTTCATGTAGATAATCAAAAGCCTTAACTAAGTCTTCTCTATAGTTATCAAGTTCTGCTGTTAGTACTTGTGTTTCGTAATCCATATATTCTCCCATAAAACTGAAGGTGTACTGTATCACAAACAAGGATAATACACAATATTTTAGCGGTAGCGCCGAAACATGCAGTAAATTATTAAACTCCTTGTGCTTACGAGTTAATCTTTTAATTCTTCTTAATTCTATAAACTCGGATTATCTATATTATCGACGTCATCGGTTTCCACCGGTTCTTTCGGGTCAAGCATAGTTGGTTGCCCTAATAATTTCAAATAAATTTGCTTAGCGATTGGTGCTGCAGTTTTAGCACCAGCTTCACCATGTGCCACAATAACTGTTACAACATATTGTGGGTCATCTACTGGGCCAAAACTGGTAAATAATCCATGGTGCATAAATTTATGTGCAGCATGTTTGAATTTTAAAGCAGCCACTTGAGCTGTTCCAGTCTTGCCGCCAACAATAAAATCTTTATATGACATGTTATGCGCGAATGCAGTGCCGCCAGCTTCATTCGTTACTTTACGCATGCCTTCGCGAATGATCTTAATATGTTCTTCGGCTATTCCCAAGCTCTCTAATTCTTTTGGCTTATCTGAAAGTACAAGAGTAGGTTCTACTTTTTTACCAGTAACTAATCTTGCAGTCATCACAGCCATTTGGATTGGTGTAACCAAAACATAACCTTGACCTATAGATGTATTGATAGTGTCACCCATATACCATTCCATTTTATAACGGTTTTGTTTCCACTTTGGGTCAGGGATTAAACCTGGGTGTTCATATGGAAGTTCAATATTGCTTTTGCTACCATACCCAAGTAAGCGAGCAGTGTCTGCAATAGCTTGTGCTCCGATTAGTTGGCCTGTGCTGTAAAAATATGGGTTACAAGAACGTTGAATAGCTTGCTCTAAATTTAAAGTGCCGTGTCCGCCAGTCTTCCAACATTTAAACGGTTTGCTTCCAACATAATGTACCCCAGTACAAGTATGAGTTCTATTTGGAGACATGCCAGAGCGAAGCGCTGCCATTGCGGTCACAATTTTAAATGTTGATCCAGGGGGATATGGAGTTGAAATTACTTGGTTGATCAAGGGGTTGTTGGGGTTGTCTGTAATTTTATCCCAATATTCTTTTGAAACCCCATCAACAAACTCATTTGGATCAAAAGAAGGTGATGAATGCATAGCAATTACCCCACCTGTTTTTGCATCAAGAACTACAACGGCTCCTTCAGCTTTTCTTTCTTTCATTACGTCATGTACAAACTTTTGGAGCTCTGCATCTATAGTTAAAGTTAATTTGTCACCTGATACTGGCGGATCTTTTGAGAGCTCTCGAATATAAGTTCCTTTGACATCGACTTCAGTTTTTCTAAGCCCAGGATAACCCCTCAATGATTCATCAAAAATCTTTTCTATGCCACTCTTGCCGATTTTCAGTTCATTGAAAGTTGGTAAATCTAGCTCTTCAACTTCTGCTTCTGTTGGGCTGCCTATATAACCTGTGATTTGTGCGAAAGCATCTTTATATGGGTAGCATCTTACTGGGGCTTCAATAACATCTAACCCAGGCAGCAAATGGTTGTTTAAGGAAACTTTTGAAACTTCGTCCCAATTCAAGCTATCTTCAATAATCAGTGGTTCGTTTTTGCTACGTTTAATAATTCGTTTTTCAATTTGTTCTTTTGTAAGTTTTAATGGTCTACCTAAAACACTCTCAGCTTGCGGAATTATTTCGCTTAGGTTTTTTATCTCATGTGCATCTAATCCAAGGCGGTAAAATACAGTGTTATTAGCAATGTCATTCCCATTTCTATCAAGTAAATGGCCACGAAGGGCTGGAATTATAATTACTTTAATTCGATTGTTTTCAGATAAAGTTTTATACTTTTCAGAATTTTTCATCTGTAAGAAATAGTAACGTCCAGCAATTAGGCTTAGCAGTGTTAGCTTGATACCGCCAATTACAATGCTTCGTCTTCCAAAGGTTTTGTATTTATAAACTTCATCACGCATTATTTGACTCTAAACCAATTGATTTTTACTGAATAAAAGTAATGCAATAGAGGGTATACAAGCAGAGAAAGTAATATCTTCACTGCGATTTCTAATTTGAATACGTGATCTTCACTCATAACCGTTATAATAGAAGCTTCAGTCAAATTGACTATGATAAGTGCTAATAACAGTGCAGCCCAAACAACATTAAATCTTTGCTCTAACAATGCTTTAGTATTAGAGCTGGCTATTAGAGAAATCATTACATAATTTAATGATGTAATTCCTACATAGGAATTACTAATTAAATCATCGAATGTCCCTAATACTATCAAGAATACCAATGAAGGTCTGGTTTGAGGAATGATTGAGAAGTAAAATATTGAAATAACTATTATAGCAGGTTTTATAGGGAGCGCTCCAAAGTTTAAAGGTAGGTAAGCTATTACAGTCAGAACTATAAGATAGATGTAAATTTTATATTTTGTTAATAAGTCTCTAAGCATATATCTATTAACTCATCTTTGATTATGATAGTATTAATATAGCAAGATTATGTGATTTAGCATCTTGTAAATTGCAGATTAGTCACTAGATAAGTAATAACGATATGTTAAAGGTGTTGAAATGAACTTCACAATAGATACTTACCCAGTACTTCCCCTAAGAGATTTGGTTGTTTTTCCAAGCATGATAGTCCCTTTATTTGTTGGAAGGGATAAATCTATTAAAGCTTTGGAGTCGGCTGTAAAAGCAGGCAATAAAATTCTTTTAGTAGCGCAGATGGATGCTGTTACAGATGATCCAGCCTCAAAAGAGTTATACAAAGTAGGTGTGGTGGGTAATATACTGCAAGTTTTAAAGCTTCAGGATAATACAGTTAAAGTTTTAGTAGAAGGGAAGCAAAGAGTTAAGATAGTTAAATATCTTGATGAAACACCTTTTATTCAGGCTCAAATTAAAACATTGGCAGATGAACTTGATATCAATGTTCAAGAAGTGTCGGCAATAAAGCGATCAATTGGAAAGTTGTTTGAAACTTACGTGCAGCTAAATACTAAAATTAGTCCTGACGTATTGACAACAATTTCAAACATAGAAGAGCCTTCAAAATTTGCAGACGCAGTGAGTGCACATCTTTTTGTTAAGGTGGCATCAAAACAAGATGTGCTTGAGCAAATTAATGTACAAAAAAAGCTTGAGAAATTATTAGCGTTATTAGAGTTAGAAATTGATCTATTGAATACTGAATCAAGAATCAAAACAAGAGTAAGAACCCAGATTGAAAAAAATCAAAAAGATTATTATTTGAATGAACAACTTAAAGCTATTCATAAGGAGTTAGGTGAAGAGGATTATAAAGAAGAAGTAAACGAATTATCTAAAAAAATTGCGGCACTTAGTTTAAGTAAAGAAGTTAAAGAAAGGACAGATGCTGAGTTGAAAAAATTGAAACTGATGAACCCAATGTCTTCTGAGGCAGCAGTTATAAGAAATTATTTAGATTGGATTATTCAGCTTCCTTGGAAGTCATATTCTAAACTCAATAAAAATATAACTAAAGCTCAAGAAATCTTGGATAAAGAGCACTATGGTTTAGAAAAAATTAAAGAGAGAATCTTAGAATACTTGGCTGTCAATTTACGTACAAATAAATTAAAAAGCCCAATTTTATGTCTAATTGGTCCTCCTGGTGTTGGTAAGACATCGCTTGCAAGGTCTATTGCAAATACAACTGGCAGAGAGTTTGTAAAGGTTTCTTTAGGTGGCTTGAGAGATGAGGCGGAAATAAAAGGCCACAGACGTACATATATTGGTGCTATGCCTGGTAAAATTATCCAAGGTATGAAAAAAGCAAAGAAAAGTAACCCTGTTATGTTATTGGATGAGATTGATAAGATGGGGTTTGATTACAGGGGTGATCCATCTTCTGCTTTATTGGAGATTCTTGATCCAGAGCAAAATCATATTTTCAACGATCATTACTTGGAAGTTGATTACGATCTTTCGCAAGTGATGTTTGTGGCAACTGCAAACAGTTATGATGGTATACCTCGTCCGCTATATGACAGAATGGAAGTTATAAACCTTTCTGGTTATACAGAGAACGAAAAGCTCGCTATTGCCCAAAACTATTTGATCCCAAAACAACTTGAAGGACATGGTGTAAAAAAGGGTGAAATTGATATTTCTAAAGAGGCAGTAATTGAAATTATCAGATATTATACTCGTGAAGCAGGTGTCAGAAGTTTAGATAGAAATATCGCTAAGCTTGCGCGTAAAATTATCAAAGAAATCATGCTTAATAATAAAAAGCATATAAAAGTTACTAATAAAAATATCCATGATTTCTTAGGCGTAAGAAAGTATACATTTGGTGAAATTGAGAAGAAAAACTTAGTTGGCATCACTAATGGTCTTGCTTACTCAGAAGTTGGTGGTGATTTGCTATCAATAGAGGCGGTACTTCTTTATGGCAAAGGCGGTGATGTTAAAATCACAGGGAAGCTTGGTGAAGTTATGCGTGAATCTGTTCAAGCTGCACTAAGCTACATTCGCGCACGTTCAGTAGATTTTGGAATAAAACCTACTGTGTTTAAAAACAAAGATATTCACGTTCACGTACCAGAAGGGGCTACCCCTAAAGATGGGCCATCAGCTGGGATTGCTATGTGTACATCCATGGTGTCTGCACTAACTGGAATTCCAGTTAAACGAGATATCGCAATGACAGGCGAAGTAACTTTGCGCGGTCGTGTCTTGCCAATTGGTGGATTGAAAGAGAAATTACTTGCTGCATTAAGAGGTGGGGTAAAAACAGTTTTAATTCCAAAAGATAATGTTAAGGATTTAGAAGAAATTCCTGATGTTGTTAAGAAAGGTTTGAAAATTATTCCAGTTGAGAATGTTGATGAAGTTTTAAAAAATGCTCTTGCAAAACAATTGACTCCTATTGAGTGGGATGAAGCAAAGGAAATTGAAGCGGAGAGATGTAGAGATAAAGCGAACCATATGTCTGCGCATCTTCCTCATTAATCTTAAAATATTCTAGTTGCAATTTATTAGATGTTGCCCCAGATTTATATGTAATTAAATCAAGGAGTTGCTATGGCGGAAATGACATCAATTGCAGTTGCTTATGGGGATGGTATTGGACCAGAAATAATGGAGGCTACGCTTCATATTCTTAAAGAAGCAAAAGCTAGAATTAATATTGAGACAATTGAAATTGGTGAGAAACTTTATACAAAAGGTTATTCATCTGGAATCTCAAAAGATGCTTGGGAAGTTGTTAAGCGTACAAAAGTATTATTAAAGGCTCCAATCACTACTCCGCAAGGCAAGGGTTATAAAAGTCTAAACGTTACATTCAGAAAATCTCTAGGACTTTATGCAAACGTAAGGCCAGTTGCAACATACTATCCATTTGTAGAAACTAACCATAAAAAAATGGATATGGTGATCGTAAGGGAAAACGAAGAAGATTTATATGCTGGTGTTGAATATCGTGTAAACGGCAATAACAATATTGCTTTTAAAATCATCACAAGACAAGGCTCTGAAAAAATAATCAGATATGCCTTTGAGTATGCAAAGTTAAATGGTCGTAAAAAAGTGACCTGTCTTATTAAAGACAATATCATGAAAATTTCTGATGGATGCTTCCACTCTATTTTTAAGGAAGTTGCAAAAGAATATCCCGAAATAAAAGCTGATTCAATAATTGTAGATATAGGTTCGGCGCGTATTGCATCACGTCCACAAGATTTCGATGTGATTGTAACGCTAAATCTTTATGGAGATATAGTATCTGATATTGCAGCAGAAGTTTCTGGTTCGGTTGGGTTGGCTGGTAGCTCAAATATTGGTGATGATTTTGCGATGTTTGAGGCGGTTCATGGCTCAGCTCCTGATATTGCTGGTAAAGGGATTGCAAACCCATCAGGGCTTTTGAACGGTGCGCTACTAATGCTTGAATATATAGGGCAGGGCGATATTGCGACAACTATTCAAAACGCTTGGCTTAAGACAGTTGAAGAAGGTGTTCACACAGGTGATATTTATAAGGAAGGCAAGAGTAAGAAAAAAGCTTCTACCATGGAATTTGCTAATGCAGTAGTTGCCAATCTAGGCAAGAAGCCAACTCAGCTTGCTGAGGTTGCGCCAAAAGAAGCAAAGAGAATTAAAGGACATAAATATGTTGTTGAGAAGTTTGACCAGCAATTAATTGGTGTTGATGTTTATATCAGTGCGAATGGTAAATCGGTAAAAGATATTGTTAGCAAGCTTGAGGATATTGAGCCAAATCTAAAATTGCATACAGTGTCACAAAAAGGGCTAAAAGTATGGCCAGATAGTGATGCTGAAGGAGTAATTCCAGATTTATTGCAGTGCAGATTTATTGGCTTTAAAGACACAGGAATAAATCAAGCAGCAGTGGTTGCGTTGCTGGATAAAGTCGACAAAGCAGGTCTAAGCATGACTCTTATTCAGAACTTATATCTTTTTGATGGTGCTGAAGGCTTTACAAAAGCACAAGGCGAGTAACTATATTAAAGAAAAAAGCCCAAGTATATCTTGGGCTTTTTTTACAACCTAATCACAAATTTTGTACCCTTGTCGATCTCAGAATGACAAGTAATTGTTCCTTGATGATCATCAATTATTTTTTTACATAAAGTTAAACCATAGCCATGGCCAGCAGTTGTAACTTTGCTTTTGAATATCTCTTTTTTAACTGCAGGCGTTATACCAAAGCCATTATCTTCAACAATAATTTCATTGCCTTTATTTAGTGTGATGCTGATTGTAGCATGCTCCCCAGCATATTTAATTGCATTTCTCACTAGATTAGAAATAACGGTTTTAATACCTTCTTTAGATCCATATACCCAGAAATTGGAATTAACATATAAATTCAATTTTTCTTTTTTGAATTCATACATTATATCATCAATAAGATCTGTAGCTTGATAACAGCCAATATCAGTATAAGAATTGTTTTTACTACTCAAAATTGCGTTTATCCTTTCGATTCCACTTCTTGAAGAATTAGATAAATGCTCAGAAATTGAAGTTAAGAGTTTCCAATCCTTTTTTGATACTTTTACATAATCTTTTCCTTTCTCAGCTTTAGAGTTTTGCAGAATATCTTCAAAAGTATCGGCAGCCATATTTACTAATGAGAGAGGTGATATAGCTTCATGAGCTACGTAAGAAGCATTTGAATGTAGTAACTCTTGTTTTTTCTCTAATCCTTTTTTAACTACGAATATTAGAACTATGCCAATAATTCCATATGCAATTGGAAGAGATTGAGCAACTAAATCAATTGGGCTTAGTTTAATTTCTTCAATTAGGAAGATTGGTGAAACTAAATAGGCAATTAGGAATCCTGCCATGAAGAAGTTGATACTAACTTTCACTGGTAAAAACACAATTAGTAAAACAAGGCTGAGTAATAGATTGATAACCCAAAGAGTTTTGTCTGAATTGACAATAAGCATTAAGCTTGAAGTAAAGCAAAGCGCGTAGAATAAGTTGAAGTACCAAAGTGCGGGTGCTATTGATCTTTGAGTTCTTGCTGACCAATTTTCAAAAGTGAAAAGAAGGAATGCAAAAACTACAACGCTAATTTTGATATAAATAATAGGGGCAAATTCAACGCTATCTGAAATTGCTGAGTCAAACATTGAAGGTATGTACTGATAGATAATAAAAGTACAGAACATAATGTAGTTGCCGCTATTTGCTGCGATATTCTGGTGCGAAAATTGAAAATGTTGTGAAACTGACACAACAGAGAATATCGAAGTAATAAATTTTTTAAATAAGCTTTTTAAAAATCTAATTTTAGAATGGCTGTGAGCTACAAATAAATAATGATAGCCAAAAAACGTCACGAGGCTTGTAGTAATCCCAGCTGCGATCCCAAGGGTTGTATATTTTAATTCTATGAAAGCAATTGTATTTACAACGATGATTGCAGAAATAGCAGAGAATGCAAAAGTACTTCCACGCGTTTTTATGCCGAACATACCTGCTGCGATAGGAACTAACATCACGGGAAACCAAAATCCATCAGTAAACCACAGTACGTCCATAATACTAGCCCCTTTTACGGCGATAATTATTGATATAATAGTTATGCCAACTGTTGCAAGGCGTGCATAAAGCAAACCCTGTTTGTCTGTCATGTTAGGTTTGAAAACGCGGATAACGTCATTAGCAATAATTGTTGCTCCACTGTTTAGCCAAGAGTTTGCAGAAGACATTATAATTGCAAAGACTGCAGATATCGCAAAACCTATAACTCCAACTGGAAGATATGTTGTTATTAAAAAATAGAATGCATTGTTTGATTGCAGATCAGGTGCGACAGCTCGCATTGTAAAGCCAATAGCACATAAGATTAATGCAAATGGAAAAGCAATTAGGGCAATGGAATTTAATGAATATCCTAGTTGATCAGAGTTGCGTGACATTAAAAATCTTTGAACAAATGTTGCAGATGTCGCTGGGAGTAAGGCATATATTACTAAGCTCATAAAGTGCCAAGAGTTTGCACCTTCTAGATTGAAAGAAATCATCTCAGTTGGTAATTTTGCTATTACACTTTCAGCTCCGCCTGAAGACTTTACAGCTATTACGCACGCAATTGGCATGGCAGCATAGAAAACAATAAATTGGAAAATATCTGTAAGTACTACTGATTTTGCACCGCCAAATGTAACATATGTACAGACAATAGCACCTGCAAAGATGATTCCCCAGTAAGAGTCTATTTGGAATAAATAATTAAATAGGTAGCCAATAGCCATAAGTTGAACGCTTACTGAACCAAGAGAATCAACTATACTTGCAAATACTGTAAACCATTGTCCTGAGCCGCCATATAATTTTCTCATTATATCTGTGAGGGAGATGCAATCTTTGAACTTATCGATGTTACCCGCGAAAATTTTTGCAGTAATAAACCAAAAAATAGGGCTTAACATAAGCGTTGCAGCAAAGAATAAACCCATAGTATATACTCTTTCAATTTCCCCCATTGTTGCTCCTGCACCAATACGTGTGGCAAATACTGCTGTTATTAGGGCGAGAGTAGAAATAGTTCGTGAACCAACAGCATATTCTGTAAGCGTTTTTATTTTATTGGATTTGCTGATACCAAGTGCTAAACATAGCAATAGATATGCTGCTACAATTGATATGTCGATCCAGTGCAGTTGAAAGAACATGTATATCCCCATTAGTAATTAATGATGGGGATATACAATACAATAAAATCTATGTCTAGACTTTCATTAGTTTTATAATGTGTGTATAGCTTATTCAGACCAAAACGGTGCTACGTAATTGTCGCCTAGGTTTTGGTAGTATTGCTCCATGTCTTCGCCTTGATACAAGCAAGAAGTATCTGGTGTTTTTCCTTCGCGGAATGCTTTGTTGATACTTCCAATATTTGATACTACAGCTAGGCCACAGCAGTTTGCATATTGCTGAGATACGGAAATGTCTTTCAAGTCTGTTATATTAGGATCTAGTACTTTTAACAAGTTGGTTATATCTAGTGCAACTTGTTTTATTTCTCCATCTAATTTCCCAAGTGAATCATTGAAGTATGGTGTAATTATTCCGTTTTGTGACGGCACAAGTGATAGAAGTACATCATGTCCAGTTATTACCATTGGCAAGAATATTGGTTGTGCTTTATTTGCACTACTATATTCAGAACTAGTTATATCTAATAGGCTAACCATGTCTAGATTGTCTGTTGTAGGCAAGTCAATAGAGTTTAAGAATTGTAAGTCATCATTAGCAAGTATATTAGCTGCGATCTTAATTTCATCAGAATTAAGGCAGTAGTCTAAGTTATATTTTTTAACCATTTTATTTCCCCTTTATGTTAATGCTCCTTATTGAGCGATGCTCATTATAAGTCTTTTACTAGCCTGTGTCAAGAAAATATAGAGCTTTTATGGTCTTTTACATGAATCTTTCTGAAGATTGCCTTATGGAAAGTTTTTGTGAGTGTTTTTTTGTGTTGGGCTTTGTAATTTTTTTCACCAAGCTTTTTAACCATGTAATAAATGTATTAAGCATTTTATTGCTTCCATGTATTGCAGGCTTTTCTGGGTTATTAAGGAAATTTACAGTTTTATCTAGATCGCGATCATTAGTTATAGATGCGTTTCCATTTTTATTGATGTTTGGGGTGGTCACGCTTAAAGCCATCATTGCCGTTATTCGTTTTTGTTCAGTCAGGTAAGCGTGAGAGTTTGTTGGGTAGTCGATTGTTTGCCAAAGCTGCCTAAAAAAGTCTGTATTACTAGCAATGATAGGGGCAAATGCTTTAAGCAAATTACGAGAGAATGCCAACTGGTTTTTATTCATTACATAGGATTCTAGTATATTAGGCTTTTCAGTGGCGCTAATGTCTACTCTCTTGAGATTTACAAGAACTAAAGACATTTTTGAAAAAAAGGCAATCTGTTCATCTTGTTCCATTGTATCAACAATAGATTTTAATTTTTTAGCATCGCAATTTTGAAGTAAATTTACGCATATTTTTAAATGTGAAATGGCATCTTTTCTAGACTCGGAAGTATTATTCTTTGGCGAAGTAGCTAATTCAAAAATATCTTTGGTAATTACAGAGAGAGCTATTATGCCTAATTTATCGCCCATTTGTTCTAGTTTAGAAAGTGATTCGTTAGAG
This sequence comes from uncultured Candidatus Midichloriaceae bacterium, assembly GCA_964558975.1. Classification (GTDB taxonomy): domain Bacteria; phylum Pseudomonadota; class Alphaproteobacteria; order Rickettsiales; family Midichloriaceae; genus CAZLFQ01. The sequence goes on along the minus strand of CAZLFQ010000004.1, from coordinate 3,374 downwards.
ACGAGTTTAGCTAATATATCTTTGCTAGCTCCAATCTTGAAAAGTCTAAGTATTTTGTCGCTATCGAGCGAATTTTTCATTAGCAGATCATATATTAAATCTTCTTGGGTGGTAGAGTCTAGACCATTTAGTGCGTCATTAATGAATTTGAAATCATTGAATTTTAAAGCCTTTAATAAGCTTTGGTACAAAGATTCATAATTCTTCGCTTTCATAACTCTAACACTGTTTTATTGGTATTAAGGTTATAATATTTGGAAATGGTTAATATGTGGTTAAAGCTAGGAATATGTCTAGATTTTGACGGTAAGTAGTGTTTCTTAGTAACTTATTAACGATAAAATTGTAGAATCTCTGAATGTCTGGTGAGTTTTAGAGGGCGATATGGTTAAAATTAAGGAAGTTATTATTAATGAGCTCTATACTTTAAAAAACTATTTAGTTCTTGATGATGGCCGAAAGGTTGACATAGGTAAAGGTGATAGCCCAGAGCTTATAAAGTTTTTTGGTGGTTATGTTGAGACTTTTCAGGAATGTTTTCCTAATGTTCAACACAATATTCCGTATAGTGCAAATCCAAAGTCGCATTTAATTAACAAAGGTTCTGTTGTTATGGACACGATGCCATTCTACAAAGAAGTTAAGAACTTTGAAGTTAAAGCGAATGTGCATTACGATAACGCAGGCCATCATTTGATTGTAAGTTACGAAGGGTTTACAGCTACTTTTGACTTATAATTTTTTCCATCTCATCCACCACCACTTTCTCATAATTTTGCCCATCTAATGCGTTACAGGCTTTGATTCCTGTAGGGGAGGTGATGTTGATTTCCAATAGCTTACCACCAACTATGTCTGCTCCAGCCAGAAATATATTCATCTTCTTTAGTTTCTTAGCTATTTCTAGACACATCCTTTTCTCAGAAATAGTTAGAGTTGATTTAATGGCGATGCCACCAGCTGCAAGATTTGTTACCACTTGTCCCTTTGCAGCTAGTCTTTTTAAGGAGCACAGGACTTTGCCATTGCAGAATAAAATGCGCTTGTCTCCTTGATCCCTAACAACAGACGCAAATTTTTGCATAATAAAGAATTCATTCTTTACTATATATATAGGCAGTAACTTATTAAGTCTTTTAAGACTATCTATTAGCTCTATATCATGTCCTCCATAATCATATAATGGTTTCACGATAACCTGCTTGTGCTGCTCAAAAAATTTTTTAAACTCGCCTACATCCTTAGAAACCAAAGTTGGAAGAGAGTACTTAGAAAAATGATTTACGATCAGTTTTTCTGAATTGTTCCGAATAACTGATGGATTATTAAGTACTTTTACAGATTTGGGAAGCAGGTCTAGAAAGTATGTCGAAGTAATATAATGCATATTAAAAGGCGGATCTTGACGCACTAAAACAACATCAGCAGCAGACAAGTTAATAGTTCTTTCTGGGGAAATTTCATAAAAATCAGTTGGATGGTCGCATAAAACTACGTAGTTACCTTTGGCTTTGACGATCCCGTTGCTCAAGGAAAGATTGTCAGGAGTATAGAAAAATAACTTATGACCTCTCATTTGGAGTTCAAAAGCGATCAATAAAGTGCTGTCTGAAACAACTTTTAAAGAATTTATTGGGTCTGCTTGCACTGCTATTAACACACTTATCCTCTTGATTTATCGGGCTTTGAACACTATAGCCGAAAAAAAGATTTACGAAATATTAAAAAATATTAATTTTGTTGTTGACGAGGTTGCCTTTTTCACTTATAAACTTGATCCACACGACGACGTTAAGTGATTAACGAAAAGTTGTTTAAAGTAGCGTAAGTTACTTGTTCTTTTGAAATTGTGAACAAAATTTAAATGTTCTTAAAAATAAAATTTTTTATATACTAAGAGCCTACAACAAATGAGCGTTGTAGGACGGGAAAAAAAATGAAATTTTAAAGAGTGATGTTTATAAAATTATAAGTTTAATTCTGTAAACGACATCATTCAGTATTAAGGACCAGCTTTAAAAAAGAGAAGAGCATTAGATGGATGCCTAGGCGATAGAAGGCGAAGAAGGACGTGACAGGCTGCGATAAGCTGCGGGGAGTTGTCAATACACATTGATCCGCAGATTTCCGAATGGGGAAACCCACCACATTGTGGTATCTTCAACTGAATACATAGGTTGAAGAAGCAAACCCAGAGAACTGAAATATCTAAGTACCTGGAGGAAAAGACATCAATTGAGACTCCGCTAGTAGTGACGAGCGAACGCGGATTAGGCCAGTGCTCATATTATAATTAGCAGAACAATCTGGAAAGGTTGACTATAGTGGGTGATAGTCCCGTATGCGAAAAAAATAATGTGAGACTTGAGTAAGGCGAGGCACGTGAAACCTTGTCTGAACATGGGGGGACCACCCTCCAAGCCTAAGTACTCTCTATCGACCGATAGTGAACTAGTACTGTGAAGGAAAGGTTAAAAGAACCCCGATAAGGGGAGTGAAATAGAATCTGAAATTTAATGCTTACAAGCAGTCGAAGCACTCAGCGTAGCAATACGATGCGGTGTAACGGCGTACCTCTTGTATAATGGGTCAGTGAGTTAGTGTATGTAGCAAGGTTAAGCCGTTAGGTGTAGCCGTAGCGAAAGCGAGTCTGAATAGGGCGACTAGTTACATGCATTAGACCCGAAACCAAGTGATCTAGCCATGAGCAGGCTGAAGATGGGGTTAAACCTATCGGAGGGCCGAACCCACTACTGTTGCAAAAGTAAGGGATGACTTGTGGCTAGGGGTGAAAGGCCAATCAAACTTGGAAATAGCTGGTTCTCCGCGAAATCTATTTAGGTAGAGCGTCATCCGAATACCATCGGGGGTAGAGCACTGGATCGGCTAGGGGGGCCTAAAGCCCTACCAAACCCAACCAAACTCCGAATACCGATGAGTAATAGATGGCAGCCAGGCTGTGGGTGCTAAGGTCCATGGCCGAGAGGGAAAGAGCCCAGACCACCGTCTAAGGTCCCGAAATTGTAGTTAAGTGTGAAAGGATGTGGGGTTACCAATACAGCTAGGAAGTTGGCTTTAAAGCAGCCATCTTTTAAAGAAAGCGTAACAGCTCACTAGTCTAATTAAGTGATCCTGCGCCTAAAATGTAACGGGGCTAAAACTACATACCGAAGACGTGGACTTATCGTAAGATAAGTGGTAGCGGAGCGTTCTGTAAGTCTGTGAAGGTGAATCGCGAGGTTTGCTGGAGATATCAGAAGTGAGAATGCTGACATAAGTAACGTAAAGAAGTGCGAGAAACACTTCCGCCGAAAGTCCAAGGGTTCCTGTGTAAAGTTAATCTGCGCAGGGTTAGCCGGACCCTAAGACGAGGC
>CAZLFQ010000003.1:35169-163932 GCA_964558975.1 uncultured Candidatus Midichloriaceae bacterium | reverse complement strand
TTATCTTTGGATAACAACTCTTTTACTACTGCTATATGACCATTCTGACTCGCCACCATAAGTGCTGTAACGCCATCTTTATTTGCAAAAGGTAAATCTGGGTTTTTATCTAAGATACTTTTAACAGCGTTAATATCACCTTTCAAAGCGGATTCAAAAAGTTGCTTTCCCAATTGCTCTCTGGTTGGCTGAGGTACAGGAGGCTGCTGAGGCACAATAATATTTGCACTTGTCGATGCTACTGCTGAGCTTGCAACTGGATTAATTGGCTGTAATTGATTCTTATAAGCATCCAATTTTGCCTTTGTTTCAGCGTTTGCAAGATCGTATCCTTTTTGACCCTTTTTATTTACAGAATCGAGAAACTCAGGTTTTTGCTCTAATAACCATTCTATAATATTCCATTGATTATACTTACATGCCATATGATAAATACTTCCATACCATTCATTGGAAACATCCATCAAATCAGGGTGACGTTTTATAAAATTCTGAACTGAAAGTAATTTTCCTTCTCTCATATGAATAAAGAAATGCTTTTTAATACCAACTGAAACAGTGTTATTGTTTGAGGAAACTGGTGTACTTTCTTTTTCTGATTCTGCACTTCTAGACTTAGCTGTCACTTTAGCGGGTGTAGTTATTTCAGTTGAACTCAATTTTCTTTTATTGCTAGTACTGCGCTCACTTGTAGATGCAACTGTTGAGCTTGAAGCTGTGTTTATTATCTCAATATCATCATCGCTAAAATCATCAACCACTTGATGTTGTCTTGTTGAAGCAGATTTAGTATCTTGAACTTGTTGCTGATCTGCACCATCTTGCATCGCTTTCTGAACAAGCCTTTTTTTATGTGGTAAAACATGAGACGAATTATTGCTAACTGTCGCAGATGCAACTGAAGTATCGCTATTTTCAGATGTTGTTACAGCGGCTCTTTTAGATGGTCTTTCTTTCGATTCCATCTCATCATCACTTGACGAGTTATCATCAGATAAACTATTCAAAACTTGCTCAATAGTCGGTCCACTTCCTGATTGTAAATCAAGTATTGCGTTTGTGAATTCCTCAGTTACATCATCACTTAAATTTAAAACATATTGCAATGGCGTTTCTTTAGAAGAATTTTCGCTATTTAATTGCTGGTTATCTAAGCCATTAACCCACTCAATAATAGCTATAATTTTTCCTTTGCAGGCATAGTGCATAACGGTGTTGCCACCTTGATCCCTATGCTTTAATAAGCTTGGCTTTATATTATATAATTTTTTTGCTAGTTCTAGCCCACCAAATTCGCAGGCCATTTGTAAAGCATTTGTACCTTTATTGTTTTTTGAGTTAATTTTTGAAGCATCTTTTTTTAGAATCTCATCAACGATATGCGATTGACCAGCATAACATGCCCACAGGATCGCATCGCTTCCTTCCTTTGCATCTTTTATACTTATTTGCCTTCCTTTAGATGATAAATTTGCTCTAAACAGATCTAAATCGCCAAGAACACATGCCTGCAACAACTCATTAAGGCCATATTCTTCAAACATCGCCACTTGTTCAGGTGTAGGAGCAAATTTACTTATTGACGTATCTTGAACAGGAGCGCTTATTTTATTTTTATTTCTCGCCATAAAACCCTAAAAACATGATTTAGGACGAAATAATACCATAAAAGCCCAGCGTAAAGCAGAGTTTTAATGTTAAACTTTTGTTAAGATACAGAAATTAATAGTAAATATATAATTACAGAATAAAAAAAGCCCGTATTTCTACAGGCCTTTGAATTAAATCCTACTCAAGTAGCCAGAAAGATCTGGGTCGGTAATATTTATATTTATTGCGCACATCATACCTTTAAATACTTTCTCAGTATTTTGTACATTAGCCGCAATCGAACCTTTATCTGCAAATACAGCTCTTTCCCTTTCTTCTAAGAACGTTTGAGAAGTTTCAGTAAGGAACTTTTGTACTCCACTTAGAGTAGAAGCTATTCCACCAGCGTTTATAGCTCTTTGTAAATCAACACTAACACCAAATTCTGTTTGTGCTGCATTTACAACTGCATCACGTAAAGCATTGATTCTATCAACAAGAGAAATATTTGGACTGCTTGGTGCAGAATCATTTTGGCCAATTGATACTCCATATTTCCTAGCTAAATTTTCAAACTTGGCTCTATTTTCAGGTCTGCAACAATCATAAGCTGAATCACCATTTTTATCTCTTGCATCAAATAAACTTTTGTCTCGTTTTAACAATTCCTCTACAACATTCCATTTTTGTTCCATACAAGCATAATGAAGTGCATTTCTACCACATTTAGACTGAGAGTTTAAGAAGTTTTGGCGCCAATCTAGTAACTCAGCAGCAACTTCCCAATGACCGTTAGCGCAAGCTTCATGAAATGGGTTTTCACCAGTTCGACTGGCATGCTCCAAAAGTTTACACATCAATTTCAATAGGCTTTGTACAACTTTTTTTGAACCAAATTTGCATGCCATCATCAAAGCATGACCAGTGACGAGATGAAAATTTATATTGGCCAATTCCACCACTCTCTTCTCATCATCTGCAGCTATGGCCTGACCAAAATTTACTTCTAAAAGCTCGAAAGGTTTTTCAGAATCGGGCCCATTTAATATACTCGTGATTCTATCGCCATTGCAATAATCATAAGGTCCTTTGTTTTTTCTCATAGCACCTATATTTCTATAAAAATTTTGCTTTATACAATTGATTGTAACAGGAACAATATATATTAAAAAGGCCCGTATTTCTACAGGCCTTTTTAAACTTAATACTTTAGACTAAGGCTATGCAATAATTTCAGCAACAACGCCAGCACCTACTGTTCTGCCACCTTCACGGATAGCGAACTTCAGTCCTTTTTCCATCGCAATTGGGCTGATTAGAGTAATAGTAATTGCTGTATTATCACCAGGCATTACCATTTCAACACCAGCAGCTAATTCGATTGAACCAGTTACGTCAGTTGTTCTGAAGTAGAATTGTGGTCTATAGTTAGCAAAGAATGGAGTATGTCTACCACCTTCATCTTTTGATAACACATAAACTTCAGCTTTGAATTTTGTGTGTGGAGTGATTGATCCAGGAGCAGCAAGAACTTGTCCTCTTTCTACACCTTCTTTATCGATACCACGAAGTAATAGTCCAACGTTATCACCAGCCTGTCCTTGGTCTAGTTCTTTACGGAACATTTCAACACCAGTACAAGTTGTTTTAACAGTAGGTCTTAAACCAACGATTTCGATCTCTTCACCAACTTTCACTTTTCCTTGCTCAACACGACCTGTTACTACAGTACCACGACCAGAGATTGAGAATACGTCTTCCACAGACATCAAGAATGTTTTGTCTAATGGACGCTCAGGAATTGGAATGCTTGAATCAACAGCAGCCATCAAATCTTCAATAGCTTTTTTACCTTCTTCTTTTCCTTCGATAGCAGCAAGAGCTGAACCACGAATGATAGGAATTGTATCTCCAGGATAGCCATATTTATTTAGGATATCTCTAACTTCCATTTCTACTAGTTCAAGAAGATCAGGATCATCAACCATATCGCATTTATTTAGGAATACAACTAACGCAGGAACACCAACCTGACGAGCAAGTAGAATGTGTTCTTTTGTTTGTGGCATCGGACCATCAGCAGCAGATACTACTAGAATAGCTCCATCCATTTGCGCAGCACCAGTGATCATGTTTTTCACATAGTCAGCGTGTCCCGGACAGTCAACGTGTCCATAGTGACGTGTAGCTGTTTCATACTCAACGTGCGCTGTATTAATTGTAATACCCCTAGCTTTTTCTTCTGGTGCTTTGTCAATTTGATCATAAGCAACATAGCTTTTGCTGTTATATTTTGTAATTGCCGCAGTTAGAGTAGTTTTACCATGGTCAACGTGACCAATAGTTCCTACGTTTACGTGCGGTTTGTCTCTTAGAAACTTCTCGCGTGCCATTTAACTATTCTCCAAAATGGTTAGGTTTATAAATTCTTTCTTTTTACATGGAGCGGGTGATCAGAATCGAACTGACATAGCCAGCTTGGAAGGCTGGAGCTTTACCACTAAGCTACACCCGCAGATTTCCTGCTACATGTATAATAAGTGTTGCTAGAATTAGAACACTTCTGAGGTTTTGTCAATTAATTACTTAGCTGAATAGCGCAAATAATATTAATAGGATTTCAATGCCTATTGTCTTTTAAACTCTTAATGTAATCAGGCAATTATTAACTTTTAGTTAACTCGAAGTATGATACCATTAAGTTAAGTTAAAATTTCGGTATTCGTTAATGACCCGAAGTAAGAGTTGTGTAAATGGTTTTACATTAGTTGAGCTATCTATTGTGATAGTGATAGTCGGTCTGCTCATAGCTGGCGTCGCTTCTGGAAGACAGTTAATAAAACAAGCAGCCTTAAGAGCTACCGTTCAAGAATTCAATATATATAAAGAAAATTATATTACTTTCTTCTCCACATATGGAGCTCCTCCGGGAGATTTCAGGGGTGCTAGCATTAACTGGGGAACAAACTGCCATGGTACAGCTGTTAATTGTAATGGAAATGGAAATGGGTTAATAGATAATTCAGACCTGCCTCCATTAGGTGACGGTCAAGGAATAGAAGTGTATAGAGCATATAAACATCTAGCTCTTGCAAAAATTGCAAAATATGATTTCCCCGTACTAACTGATAGCATGTTCTACTTAGGAGCAACTGACGGGAATAGCGTTGATCCTCCTGAAAAACCTAAGCAGTACCCAACATCATGTTACTTCTACAATACAGCAATTCTAGGAGATAGTGCGGTTGCTGGAGGACCAATTGATGGTTATGTGGGTTATAAGAACTCTGCAGCTGGTAAATACGGATCTCCATGGTTTCCTGAAGCTGTACCTGCCGTTTATTTAGGAGGAATTTGGGGAAACGTTGGAGGTTGGGATCAAACATGTACAAACCCTATACTGAACCCTTTGGAAATGTTCAATATCGATACCAAAATTGATGATGGCGGATTCACAAATACAGCAGCAACTGGCGCCTCTAGCGGTAATTTCAGAACAGTTGTTGATGGCGCTGCCACAACCTGCAGTAGTGGAAATACCTACAATATCACTGGGTCACAATGTCTAGTAGGCTATAGGATCTTTTAACTGCTGTTATTTAGTTATAAATAAATACCATTCTACAAGCTACAGAATTGTTGCTAAGCGTGTAATCAGTTGCATTAGTAAGGTTTTCTCCTCCCGAACCATTCACACACGTACCTGTAGCACCAACTGGAGAAGTACCAGAAAACGCCCTACCTCTGATCGGGTGTCCATCATCTATTTTTTGGTCAATTATCTTAGCATCAGAAGGCTTTAAAACAGCCCCGTATGGCATATCACCAGACACACTTGAACCTAATATATACATATCTTGGATATCCACTATTCCATAATAACTATCATAACCAGTATAAAACCCAGAATTTCTCACCACACCTGCAGGAACATGCGTCCCTATAATTGCTGTACCACCTGTATATACAGTAGTAATATTAGTAGGCATTATGCCAGATAAAAATAGGTGTCTCCAAAGGAGAACTCCTTCGTTGCTCGTTGCTCCACCTAAATTACCATCCCCATTGCCATTGCAACCATCTGAAGCCGAATGAACACTATTGTTTGTACATGTCGCACTTCCCCAAAGAACAAATCCACGTGCAAAATCACCTGGAACCGCAGCATGAGTTGCCCTAAATGCAGTATAGTAGCTACGCATCTGAGTAAGTTGACTAACTTGCTTAGTTACTTCAGCGCTTTTAAGAAGCTGAGTACCAGAAGTAACCCCAGCAATTAAAAGACCAATGATTACAATCACTACAGATAATTCTAGCAGTGTAAAACCTTTTTGATTCGCACGCATAAATCTACCAAACCAGTTAATATAACTATAACTGTAACAGCTTTTTCTGAGATATAAAAGAGAATGGTGGAGAGAGAAGGATTCGAACCTTCGAACGCTGACGCGGGCAGATTTACAGTCTGCTGCCTTTGGCCACTTGGCTATCTCTCCATTAATATATGGACTTGTAAAGTGGCACACATTCAAACACAAATCACCAAGAAAGGCAAGCCAAGAAAATAATATTGGCTAATATTTTACTTCAGTTAAGTATAATCCATCTGGAGGAGCGGTTTCCGCGGCTTTTGTGCGATCTTTTGATTCTAAAATATTTTTTATCTCTAGTGGTGCAAATGTCGAATTTCCCACTCTTCTTAAATTCCCTACGATTATTCTAACCTGATTATGCAGAAATGATGGTGCACTTATGTGCATTTCTATTAATTCATTTTTTTTGATGAATTTGATTTCATCTATAGTTTTTATAGGACTTTTAGACTGACATTGTGCTGACCTAAAACTTGAAAAGTCATGCTTCCCAACCAAGTGTTTTGCAGCTTCTTGCATCACATCTACATCCAACAAATCCTTTATATGCCAAGCCTTATTATTTTCCAGCGCAAGCGGTGCTTTTCTATTTATGATTTTATATATGTAACTTCTACTCTTAGCTGAGAACCTAGCATGGAATTCATTATCAACCTGCTCAACACTAAGTATAGAAATTGGCAATGGTTTCACATAATGGTTTATTGCCCCCATTATTTCATCCATTGGAAAATCTTTTCTAATATCAAAATGTGCCACCTGACCAGTCGCATGCACACCAGCATCTGTTCTACCAGCTCCAAACAACGCCGTCTCCAACCCAGACATCTTATGTAATGCAGTCTCTATAGTCCCTTGCACAGAAGGCTCTACAGCTTGCCTCTGCCATCCGATAAAAGGCGTTCCAAGATATTCAATAATGATTTTATAGCGCTGCATATTGCTTTAATATAATTAAGCACATTTTAGCTTAAGTTTAGGCAATATTCCACCTCATTAATCATTCTATTATATTTGTATGATAAATAAAAAAGCCCCGCTTTTGCAGGGCTTTTAAAAAAATAGAAATCATTTAGACTACTTCTTATCAGCTTTTCCGTTTGCTTTGGAAGCGCCATGCTGTGTTGTGCAATTAGAGAATTCACAAACAGTGTCAGACATTGATTTGTTACAAATATCAACTATTTCCATCGCAGCTTTTGAAGCCATTTCAGTAACTTCACGAGCATTACCTGTACAAGTATGCATCATATCAGAAACAAATGAAGATTGAATACGCTGAGCTTCTTCAACCGTTTTAGAAGAACACGCATCTCTAAAGCATTCCATGCCATTCTGAGCAGTTCTTTGCATTATTTCAGCTGTTCTACGAGCAATTGCTTGCATTCCTTCTGCAGCTATTTGGTTAGCTGTTGCCATAGCCTCTAAATTCTTAGCTGCTTGTTCGCGCATTCTAGTCATATCAGGCATTTGTGGCATCTTAGGAGCTTGTTGTCCTAGGTTTTCGAACACATTGAAAAATGGCATCTGCTGACCCATGTTTTCAAACATATTAAAAGGGTTTTTCTTATTTTGCATGGTTCGTCCTTATTTTGGTTAGTAATAGAGTGAATACAGAGTACAACGCCTCTTTGTGCAATGCAACAATTATTTTATTTAATTTTATTAACCATCTGTAATGCATAAAAGAAAGCAAGATTCTTTTGTTTTAGAAGCCTTGTAAGGCGTTCAACCAAAAACAAATCTTCTTCAAAGACTAATGTAAAAAAATCCAAAGATTTTACCAAATTAACCAATTGTTAAACTTTAGGCGCTCATAATGATTACACAATTTAAATTCTAATAAATCAAAAATATGAACAACAAGCAAACACCTACAAAAGATAGATTAGAGCAAGATGAAAGATTCAAAAAAATTTATGAGACTATAATCAGCTCTCCCATCGTTTCTCCAGATGAGAAGAAAAAGTATCAAGATTATACAACATGACTCATGCTGCACATTTACATACGGCAGAAACCAGTACATTTGTCAGCGCTGAAGTTTTAGAAATATACAGCAAAACTCAAGCAAAAGATGATGCAAAAGAAACAGCAAAATTAGCAAAGAGTAATGCTGATTCTAGAAACCTCTTACCAACAGTTTACAATCCTATATCGATTGTTGCAGTTTTTGTAGAAGCTCACACTGCAAAAGTTTCAGACATAAAAAACTTTCTTAAAGAGATACAAAAAGAAGAGTTTTTAAAAATTTTCAGTGAAGCAAAAAGGCAAGAATTCTTAAACAACCTGAAAGAGATGGAAGCCTATATTTCATCACTAAATGATAGTGACCTACTAATGAATTTAAGTGGTGATAAACTACAAAAAATAAAAGATGTTGTATTAAAATTTAAACAAATCAACCCAACTTTAAATCTTAGTATCGCAACAGAAAAAAACCAACTTCTCTTTAAAGAAGTTGTTGCAGATAGAATAACTAATTTTGATAACATGCTTTTTAATATCAACATATTGAAAAACAGCAATGGTATCTCTAATTATGAAACAGATATGATTGCAAATATCAAAAAAATTGCAGCACAAGCAGGTCTTGATACTACGCTAATTGATCAAATCCCTCAGTTATGTAATGAAATGAGAAAAAAAGGGAATAACTCAACAGAACTGAGTAAAATTGCCCATACACTTAGAGAGGCTTATGCAAGAATCAGAAATGAAGAAAGAATTGCAGCTGGGTTAAGTGATTTTTATGGACTAACTAACGAAAGAATAAATTTCATAGCTGAAAATCTTGAAGAAGTGAAAAGATTTCTAGCAAGTAACAATAGCATGAGTTTAGTGATTCATGAAATCATAAAACAGGTTAAAAACAAAGGCGGAGATGTTAAAATCGATACTGCGTATCTAGCAAGATACAACAGGATTTGTGATGCATTTGGCGAACAAATGAAAAATCACAACCCTACACATCTTGCATGGATTTTCTCAGTCATCATTCCCAAACTAAATATAAAAAACATTGAAGACTTAATGAAAGAACCAAACAGAACCTTTATAAACAATGCCATTAAAACTTCTGGACAATTTAGTAGCATAACAAAAGATCATACCAATAAAGCAGCACAACACGTAGTAGAAAACACTAAACCTCAAGAACTCAAAACTGTAGTCAACGTTGCTGATCATGTAGGCAAACAGCCTGTAATTCAAAGTACGCCTGCCAAATCCACAACCACTTCAAAAGTAGAACACACAGGGCATGCCAAAAAAGTGACTGACAACGGGGTTAAAAAAATTGATTTCTTCAAAAAAGAGAACCATACCCGTAAGCATAGCAAAAAGTCTAAATCACTAACCTCTAAAAAAGAATATGAAGGTAGAGGACTTACTGCACAAACAAAAGAGCAAGATAAAATCAGACGTAGTATCGCCAAAGAAGGGCTGTCTTCTAGACATAGAAGCTCAGATTCTAGTAGTGGTAGATCAAGGTAGGCTACTTTATTGAATTAACAAACCTTTGTAGGATCTTATCATTTTCATCAAATATTCCTGTGTAGTGAGACGTATGCATTGATGAGTCAGCGTTTTTAACGCCACGCATTGACATACAAAAATGCTTAGCTTCCATAACAACAGCAACGCCTTTGGCATCAAGAGTACGTTGTATTGCTTCAGCTATCTGAACTGTCATCTTTTCTTGAATCTGTAAGCGCTTAGCAAAAACTTCTACAACTCTTGCTAATTTACTAATACCAACTACTTTTTTGTTTGGCACATATGCTATATGAACCTTACCAACAAATGGGAGCATGTGATGCTCGCAAGTTGATGTGAAACTTATATCTTTTAGTAAAACAAATTCTTCATAATCCAGAAAATCTTCAAAAGTTTTAGATAGAACTTCTTCCGAATCTTGTAAGTATCCAGAATACAATTCTTTAAAACTTTTAACAACCCTAGAAGGTGTTTGTTTTAACCCTTCTCTATTCGGGTTTTCACCGATAAATCGTAAAAGTGTTTTCACTGCTTCTTTGGCTTGTTCCTCGGAAACTTGAATATTCCCAACTTCTAATTTTTTAATAATTGCGTTCATTTCAACCTATTAATATATTCCTACTATTCCCACCTTCAGCAAATTCTAGACTTATGTTTATAACATTATCTGGTAATAAGTCCTCTATTATTTCAGGCCACTCGATGATAGTAATACCTGCAGAAAATGCATCTTCTATACCTAACTCATAGACTTCATCAGCATCTTTTAACCTGTATAAATCAAAATGCCAAACCTTCCCAACTTTTGTGTCATATGTATGAACTAAATTAAAGGTTGGACTGGTTATTTCTTGTTTGCAATCCAGTAAAGACTCAATCAAATATTTAGTAAAAGTGGTCTTACCTGCCCCAAGATCTCCTCTCAAGCATATAACACTCATCGGCCTTAGTTGCTTGGCAATGTCTCGCGCCAAAGACTGAACTCCACCAAGACCACAATTTTTAATGATTCTTGGGTTCATTGCTAAACAAAACATCAAACAAAGAGACTTCAGAATTTCCGCTGGTCAATAATTCTGTTTTTTTTATCTCCCCAACATTTGTAACAAAATCTTTCCACATAATTGCAGGCAATGTTCCACCTGACACTCTTTTCATTGGTTGATTATCATCGTTACCAACCCAGAATCCAGCAACAATTTCGTCTGTAAAACCTACAAACCACGCATCCTTAAAGTCTTGGCTAGTACCAGTCTTGCCATAAACTAATTTGTACGGCATATCCGCATTTTTGCCTGTACCTCTTTCAACTACAACTGACAGCATTGACTTCATTGTTGATACTGTCTTCTCATCTAAAACTGTCTCTAAATGTATTCCCTCATATTCATATAAAACATTGTCTGTTTTATCTGTTATTTGCAAAACACCAAATGCTTTAGTCTTAAGCCCAGAATTTGCAACATGTGCATAGGCTTGTGTCAACTCTAAAAGTGTTAAATCAGTAGAACCTAAAGCTATACTCGGCAGTGATGGAACAAATGATTCAATACCAAGCCTTTTTGCCATCTCTACTACTTTTTCTCTACCAACAGCTTCAGAAACTTGTACTGCAATAGTATTAATTGAAAGTGCAAAAGCTCTTTCAAGAGTCATCGATCCTTCAAATTTATTATTAAAGTTCTTTGGAGTCCAACTTGGAAGGCCTACTCCTTGAGGATAGCTTATTGGCTCATCAGTGAATGTATCACTTGGACTATATCCATTCTCTATCGCTGCAAGATATACAAACAATTTAAACGCTGAACCAGGTTGACGTTTTGAAGAGACTGCACGGTTAAACTGACTAGCATCATAGCCTTTACCACCAATCATAGCTTTAATTGCGCCATTTGGCTCCATAATTACTGCAGCAACCTGTGATGCATTAAGTTTTTCCGAATCTTGCATTTTTGCAGCTACTGTTGCTTCTAAAACTTCCTGTGCATGTAGGTCAAATGTTGTATATACATTCAAATCTTGGTTTGGATTTTCTATTAATTCCGATATTTCAGACACTATATAGTCTGTAAAATATGGGTTTTTTAGTGCGCCACGTGCGAATCCACGTTTAATGATAACTGGTGGTACAGCAGTCTTAGCTTGCTCCTTTGTTACATATCCCTCATCAATCATTCTTTCCAACACAAACTGGGCTCTTTCAATTGAAAGCTTTGGGTTGTTTGCGGGAGAATATCTTGATGGTGCTTTGATCATGCCAGCAAGAATTGCTGACTCATACAAATTAATGTCTTCAGCTTTCTTACCGAAATAATAGCGTGATGCAGCATCAATTCCATAGTTACCAGCACCTAAATAAATTCTATTCAAGTAAAGAGTTAGGAGTTGTTCTTTTGTAAATTTATTCTCTAGTTGAAGCGATATCATCACCTCAAGAATCTTTCTTTTTAAAGTTTTTTCTGGTGTTAAATATACAACTTTAGCAAGCTGTTGGCTTATTGTACTTCCTCCTTGAACATAACGCCCTGCCCTCATATTTTTAATGTAGGCACGCATAATGCCGAAAATATCAAAGCCAAAATGATCAAAGAATCTTTGGTCTTCCGTCGCAATTACAGCTTCTATCAATGTTTGTGGAATTTGTGAATAAGTTAAAGATTGCCCGTGCAAATCACCATATTTTGCAAGCACAACTCCATCTGCAGATCTAATTGTTATCTGTGGCTTGCGATCATTATTTGCGAATTCTGTAAGATCAGGCAAATCTCTAGAGTAGAACAGAAAAACAAAACCAATAATAATGCCCAACCAGAATATAGCTGTAAAGGCGATAGCAAACAGCCTAAGTAAAAATGCTTTCTTCTTGATTCTTTTAATTAGCGTTGGCTGCTTACTATTTTTGCTCATAGATAAAAACCTGTTCGTAGCTGATAATTAGCATAATTTAAGGCATTTATCTAGTAAAATTAGACTTGCGTATAGCCAACGTGGTCTTTCTTGTGTAATACATATGCCGCTATTAATGCAACTACACATACACCCGTCAAAACACCACCCACAATAAGACCAGACTTCAAACTGCTATTATCACTAGTAGAAGGAGCTGGCTCAACGCCAGCACACCTCTTATCGAGAGATATTTGAAATGCAGATTCTCGAGCCATTCCTAATAAATCATTAGTTTCATTCCAATTTTTTGTCGTATTCATACAATCATCCGACTTATCACCGGGATAAATAAATAGATATTTATAGTCAGAATAGTTTTTTAACCACCCACTGTGATTAAAAAGATCTAGCGCAAATGCAGCACAATCTGGATGATTTTTATCATTTTCAGAAACTATCATATTTTTCTGTGACATGGCACTGGCGTTAACAACTATTGATTTTACGTAATCAACAAACTGAGTGTTATTCAGAGTATTTGAGGCATTTAGGCTTTGTGTTAAATTACATGGATTATGATCATAGATTTCAATTCCAGTACCATTAAAATTATAGCTAGTTATTTCCGTACCGTTGCAATACTGCAAACTTGCTGCAGCCATTACGTTAGTTTCTCCATGCGCACCATAACCTTCATCAAAGGCAAAGCCTAAGCTAAGATAATCGCAGGCTGGCTGATCAAAATATTCCATAATTTTCTCCAATACACTTATACTTGCATATAAGTATTTTTACTTTTTACTATTTCACCAATAACTGTGTACGTGGCAGCTAAAAATATCAAAGAGAATATCAAAGAAGACGTACTCAAAGCAATCACCCCTCCTAGTGGGAATGGGATAGGTTCATGAGGACAATACAATACTTGTCTCATCTTAAAAGCAGCTTTTTGTGCTTCTCCTAGAAGCGGATCATCACTACTATAGATTGTTTCATTTAAACAATTAGTAGGCGTTCCATCCGTATTTAAATTATTAAATGGGATATCGCCTTGAACAGCAATCCAAAAAATACTTCCACCAAAAGGTGAATATGCAAAATAATGCTCTGACTCTTTTTCAGATTCATTTTTAATGATGTTAAAAAATTGGTCTGTAAGATTATCTAAGTTGGTACATCCAGAAAATCCAGCGGTGTTTTTACTACAGTAATTGGGCAACATATATGAACCCAACTCACCATTACCACAAAGTTCATAATTATCAATTTCAGTACCATTTATATACTGCTCGCTAATGGAAAACCGAACTGAATAAAATGCATCATCCAAGTTCCTGCACTCAGCGGCCAACCCAAAAATGATTCCTGTATTATTGTCAGCAATAATATGAGCAGTATCAAAATATTCCACAAACGTCTCTCGAATAATATATCAATATTAATAGTGAGATTAGAGCTTAATGCAATATAATTTAAATATCTGGAGTGGTATTTTTTACATCATGATTAAAGCATCGATAAAGAAGATTTACTCCCAATGCTAATGCAAGGATTGCTGTAATAGATACATAGGTGTAATAGGCTACATCATCGCGCTTTTCTGGCATTGAAGTGGTGTTTGCTTCTTCAGTGCTATATTCAAAAGTTTGAACTGTAGTATTGTTATCCCAAGTAATTTCTTCCATATACCCCTCTACATATATTATGTAAAGCGTAGCGTAGATATCTCTTTTTGCAAGACCATATCCCCCCTTGCAAATACGATAAAAATGGGTAGTATCGTCAGACATTAGCGAAATGCCGTTATTGCACAGTGGCAGTGCACTTCATTGGTAATGAAGAGGTCGCAGGTTCGATTCTTGCTAACGGCACCACTCACTCTTCCATACACAATCTATCTTTGATTCATATACCCACCTAAAGCACTATTTTGCAGGGCTCTGGTAAGTTGAGCTGTCATGTCAATAGAAACGCTAAACCCAGAACTTGTGCTCGCTGAAGCACTGCGAGATGGAGCTTCAAGCATTTCTACAATCTTCGTATGTCCCTGTGCCTTTGCAATATCAAGCGCTGTCTTGCCTGCATTAGTTTTAAGAGTCTTGTCTAAACTCGGACAATCAAGCAATCTTTTAACAACATCTGTACGACCTTTCATGCAAGCAAAATGTAAAGGTGTAAAGCCGTCCTTTCTGGCTAAATTAGGATTTGCATTCCCTGGAGAAAGCAAACCATCTACTATACTTAAATGACCATTGAACGCTGCGATATGCAGAGCTGTCGAACCATCTTCAGCTTTTTGGAAATTTGTATTAGCCCCATTATCAATTAGATGCGCTACTTTTTTAAAGTCACCAGATTTGGCAGGTTCATATAAATTTTCACCAAGCTTGTTTTTAATAAGGTTTGCTACTTCGATATTTCCTAGTTTTTTAGCTATATCTAATGCTGTATTATTACAATAAGATACAGTTAAGTCAGCACCTGCATCAATTATTAATTTTGCACATTCCAAAGCTTTTTCTTCGGAATCAAGCGTACATGCTTTCATCAAAGCAGTGAATCCATGATTTTCTCTTAAATTTAAATCTGCTTTAGCATCGATCAATAATTTTAATGATTTTGCATTTCCGTACATACAAGCAATCATTGCTGGTGTATCTCCATCACTATCCTTGAAGTTTACATCAACTTTTGCAGCAATTAATTTCTGAACAGTTTCTATATCACCATCACTAACCGCCTCATGCAAACTCAAGCTATTACTAGATGATGCTTTGCTAGTACTCGTAGCGGATTGGCTCTGTGGAACTGCTTGTGCTTTTTCAAGCAAAGCAATAATCCTACCATGACCTGCTATTCTAGCTAAATCCAGCGGTTTACTTAGCGCTCCTGCAGTTTCTAGCTGACTATTAGCTCCATTACTTAATAGGAATTCAACTACCTTTTCCTTTCCATAACGGCAAGCATTGTGCAAAGCTGTCACCCCATTTTGATTTTGGTAATTAACATCAACACCCAACTCTAAAAGTGTTTTTATTGCTTTAAGATCCCCTTCTTTAGCAAATTCTAATAGCCAGTTCGGGTCTAATTTCACTCCAAACTTCTGAATTTCTCTAATTGCATTTTTATACCCATCTCTTAAAGCAGCTTTGATTGCCTTGGTAATTACTTCAACATCTAAGTGACTTTGCTGATTCTGACACTGCATTAAAAAACCAACAATATCTGCTCTGTCACATTTAATTGCAGCTGATAACGGTGTATCACCGTCAACATCTTTAGCATTTATATCAAAATCTTCTAAAACCAACTTTTTTACTAAATCCAAATCTCCACTTGCCGCTGCCAAGTGAAGCTTAGTTCCAAGAGAAACTGCAGATAGTATGGCAATATTTGAAGCTTGATCAAGTTGGCTACCTAAAAGAGCTAAGAAATGAACAAAAGGATTTTGTTCATTGGATCTATTAAAATACTTCGAATTTTCTTTATTTGTTAAAAGCTTTACAGCAGCAGAAACAGCTTCTTCTTTCTTAAGATTACAATCAGATACTACTACTTCATTTTTTTTAAATTCAATACTTTTTTCATGATAAAATATAGCTTTTTTGACATTCTCAACTATTTGTTGCTGAATTTTTCCAGCTGCAGTTTGTAGACCTATAATCCAAGAATTATCTCCTGTTTGCCTTTGCTCTACTTCATTTAATGTGACCTCAAGATCTTTAGCATAATTATCTTTTTCTTGAAATTTATTAATGAATGCATCTAAGGCATCACCAATTACCTTGCTAGCTTCAGCTTTTGCCCCAGCAACTTTTTCATCAGTGCTTAAGTCAACTGCGCCAAAAATACCTTGACCTAATATTTCAAGGCCATAAGCAGCAGTGTAAATATCAACTATTTTTAAAAGCCCCATTCTTGGATCGTCATTTCTGTTTGTGGGAATAAGCCTAGAAAGAATCGGTACATACCCGCAATCTAAGCCGTTCTCAATAAACTTAATTTTGTGTTTATTGCCTCTAATCGCAATTGCAAGCGACACTGCAATTTTTTCTCCATATTCCTCAACCGCAACAGCAAGAACATTACTAACATACGTATCTCTCAGCGCTTCTACAGTTACATTATCAAGAAATTGAAATTTTACTGATTCTTCAGCTCTTACTTCCTCAGTCCCAAACAACTTTAATTCATTGTGCTTCGCAACTAAGCTAGAAACCAAAGGTTGCTTGAATGCAGATTTTCCATCCTTAACTTTTGCAAAAAGTGCTTCAAGCTGTGAGTTTGTATGTTCTTTTAAAAACTCTTCCGCATACTGAACTAGCTCTTCTGTTGAGAGAGCGCGAATTTCTTGGTGATTTTGTAAATATTTCATAATATACCCCTAATATGAGGAGCGAATTATAATATAAAATCTATGTTTACACAAGTTATCATGCTAAATAGGAGAAGATAAAAACATCAACCAGCCCTTTTCGAAGAATAGGATAGTATTTTCTTAACAAGCCTTCTTTTTTATAGCCACTTTTTTCTAACACCTTGATGGAAGCTAAATTGTCAGGCTCTACAAGAGCTTGAATCCTTTCTGCACCTTTATCTATCAAAAAATCTCTTACCATTATGCTAGCTTTTGTTGCTATACCACGCCCAGTGTAGTCAGGATGAACCCAATATCCAAATTGGTAAATTTTACCATTAGTGCCTTGTCTTACAGCAGAATTAATAACACCACACAACTCTTCTTTAGCCCTTATAATCCAAACGAAGCAATCTGGATTGTTAGCATGCTTCAAGTCTTTTTCAAAGTCCTCGTAAGTAAAAGGTAATGGCCTATTTATTCTATTACTTACCTCAGGAATATTAAGCAACTGAATATAGAACTCAGCATGCTCATTGACCATCGGCTGCAGTGTCAAATTATCTTTTTGCAGGATCATTTCTTAGTCTTTAAACAGCTTAGTGACCCTAATTTAAAAGATGCGAAGCTGTACCAGTTTCCGCCTATTTGCTTTTTCTCATCTGAAAAATTCAACGTCATTTTTCCGCTATGCCCTTCTATCTTATGTATATAATTTAGAACTAATTTATTTGGAAACTCAGAATCAAATAATCCCTCACCTACTACGACGGTTTTCTTCCCATCATAAAAATGTGCATCATATCTATTTTCTGTGCCATTAAGTACTAACTTCAAATTGACAATATTTGATGACAAAGTGTCTTTCACTTCACAATTATACATACCATTTAAATAGTCACCCTTAACCATAGCCATTATATCCTTATCAATCCCAGCATGAGCTGATAATGGAGCTAGTAATAGCAAGAGCACATAGAACTTTGACATAATTTTATGCCGCTAATTTTTCAACCGCTTGGACCAGACCTTTCACTGCACTTACAGAAGTATCAAACATAGCCTTCTCATCTTTTGTTAGCTCAACTTCAATAACTCGCTCCACTCCTTTAGAACCAATTACAACAGGAACACCTACATAAAGACCTTTAACCCCGTATTCCCCATTTAGATATGATGCGCATGGAAGCACACGTTTTCTATCGTGAAGGTATGACTCAGCCATTTCCATAGCAGCTGTTGCAGGCGCATAAAATGCTGAACCCTTTTGCAATAATTGAACTATTTCAGCTCCGCCATTTCTTGTACGATCCAAAATTTTGTCTATTTTATCTTTCGTAGTCCATCCCATTTTAATTAAGTCAGGAATTGGAATACCAGCAACTGTGGTATAGCGAACCAAAGGAACCATTGTATCACCATGCCCACCAAGTACCATTGCAGAAATATCTTCACCAGATACATTAAATTCTCTAGATAAGAATAGCTTAAATCTAGCAGAGTCAAGCACCCCCGCCATACCTGTTACCATATGATGAGGCAATCCACTTTCCTTCTGGAACGTATAAACCATTGCATCTAAAGGATTTGTAACAACTATTACAAATGCCTTGGGGCAGTATTCTTTAACACCTTGTGCCACAGTCTTAATTACTTCGGCATTTACACTTAAAAGGTCATCACGGCTCATTCCTGGTTGCCTTGGCACGCCTGCTGTGATGATTACAACATCAGCTCCTTTTGTCTGAGAATAATCAGCAGTACCCCACATTTGGGCATCATAACCTTCAATCGACGAGCTTTGCTCAATATCAAGGGCTTTACCTGCAGCTACCCCGCCACCTCTATCCAAAATGACGACATCACCCAATGATCTTAACCCACATAGGTGGGCAAGCGTGCCGCCTATATTTCCACCACCAATTAACGCAATTTTAGGACGCTTTGACATTTTCTTCCTCCTTCAGAGAAGATTTAGTTACTGATTAACTATAATCCTGCATTAAAATGCGAAGAAAATCAACGCAAATTGTTGCAATGCAAAATTTCAAAAAAAACTTCTAAATATTTGACTTTAAGCAATATATAGATTATGTATTGGCAGATAAATTAAATAGTAGCTGAGAATATCGTATGAACGCCCCTTTAATGCCTAAAGCAACTGCAGTTTGGTTAATTGAGAACACAACTTTAACTTTTCAACAAATTGCCGCGTTCTGTGGTCTTCATCCACTTGAGATTCAAGGCATTGCAGATGGCGAAGTAGCAAAAGGAATTACTGGAATTGACCCAACAACAACTGGCCAGCTTTCAGCAGAAGAAATAAAAAGATGCGAGAAAGACCCTGCACAAAGTCTAAAACTATCTGAAGATGCTATTAGACATCTAATTGTAGAGCAAAAATCACATAAAGGTGGAAAGTACACCCCAGTAGCGCGCAGGCAAGATAAACCTGAAGCAGTAGCATGGTTACTTAAAAATTGCCCTGAAATGGTTGACAGCCAAATCACCAAGCTAATTGGGACAACAAAAAACACCATAGATTCAATCCGTAATAAGACGCATTGGAACTCTCAAAACATCAAACCTAAAGATCCTGTGCTTCTAGGCCTTTGCTCTCAAACTGAGTTGGATAAGGTTTATGCTATAGCTAAAAAGAAAGCAGAAGTTCTAAAAGAGAGAAATAATGTGTCTAAAGAGCTAGATGCAAAATTAGCTGAGTAATAATTCCAACTCTTTAATCTTGTCCGCTTATTATTTGGTCATGAGTACAAGTATGGGCTATGACCAGATCACCATTTGCATCAAAAATATACTCCATAATCCCTATCTAAAACTGACTATAAAGCATTATACATCAAAACCCCATATTTTTCAATACTTTATACATACCACAACTCTAAAAATTCCACTTAAATCATATTAAAATCTGTGCTACAATTATTACGTCTCTTCGGAGACTATGGCGATAAACCCTGCTTGTAATAGGTGATTTGGACCCGGGGGCAGCACCCGGCGCCTCCACCATTTAGAAAACGGATAATTGATTAGCCTACATGGGGGCGTAACAGCTTCGACAAGCATTGAAAAGAGTAGTCTTTGCCCAGAATGATACCACTGTACTTAAGGGTCGTAATCTAAATGCAAACAATAATCTTGCATTCGCTTTTGTTGGCGCAAACGACAACTCTGATTTCAGAGCTGTACAAGCTGCATAACTAAGCGCGGTTCGGGGGCTACCGGGCAACAGAAAGCCCCCACCTCTATTAAAAATCATATTTATTGATAACAAATTAGAACAAGCCTACTCAAATTGCGATGTATATAATGATCAAAACAACCAAATTTGCTTGGTTGATCCAACTATTAAAGATCTTAATTATTGTGTGCCAAACTTAGAGTGTCTATAGTTCCAAGTATACGTGGGCTGAAAGTTGAGTTGACTAAAGAGGTATTACTACCCTATCTTTATAGTATCAACACTCTGAATGTATATGATTCCTTATAAAGATTGGAAATTAAGGTCAAAAATTCTGTTCGCCGCAGCTGTCCCTTTTGTAATGGCAGTTATTATTAGCGTTCCTTTTTTAGCAAATAAATCTTTAGAAAACATAGAAGAAAAAGCAAAAGCATACGTTCAAGAATCTGCATATAGTAATTCAATAAAAATTGAATCTGAAATCGAAAATATTTCAACTCAAGTAAAAGTATTAGCCCAAGTACTTGAGGCAATGGCTGAATCAAAAAAAGCTAATAGAGAAGAAGTTAATATTATACTTAGAAATATAGCACTGAAAAATCCAACTGTAATTGGAATATGGACAGTTTGGGAACCTAATACTTTCGATGGCAAAGATAACGAATACGTTGATGCAGAAGGACATGACTCATCCGGAAGATTCATCCCATACTGGACTAGAGAAAGCGGACAATTAACACTAAGAGCTTTAAAGAGTTACAACACTGCAACACTTGGTAATTACCACGCTCTTTGTAAGGACTCTAAAAAAGAAGTCTTGCTAACGCCATATCAATATAAAGTTACAGATAAAATTTTAACAATCACTACTGTTGCATATCCAATTATTGACAAAGATAATAATTTTATTGCAAGTGTTGGGATGGATTTTGATCTTTCTAATTTTCAGAAAGTTGTAGAAGAAATCACGCCATTTAATATTGGTTTCGCTTCAATTATTGGAGATGACGGCAAATATATCGCTAGCAGCAACAAAACTGAAATTGGAAGCCAAATAAACGAAGCAAAACACAATTGGCAACATGTAAGAAGATTTTTAGCAAACGGCAAATTCTTTTCTTCAGATACAAAAGACCATGATATACAACAAAGGCTTTTTAGAGTTGTAGCTCCAATTAAAATGGGTGATTTAAATGCATCTTGGGGATTGATGGTGACGCTACCTTTGGATCCTATAAAACAAGAGGTTTACAAAAATCTTTTTGCCTTGTTAATTGTTGTAAGTGTTTGCTTTATGATTGGTATATCAGTTTCACTTGTTACTGCAAAAAATATAGCATCTCCAATCACTCAGATATCTACAGCTCTAGAGAATATATCTTCAGGTAATAATGCTGTTTTAATACCAGAAATCGACTCTCAGGATGAAATAGGTATGATGGCCTCATCAGCACATATTTTTAGAGACAATGCAATTGAATTAATGAATGCAAAACAAAAAGCAGAAGCTGCTAACGTAGCAAAAACAGAGTTCCTTGCCAATATGTCGCATGAGTTAAGAACACCAATGCACGCAATGTTAAGCTACTCAAAGCTTGGTTTAGAGAAGATGACAGATAAAGAATCAAAACCATTCAAATACTTCCACAACATCCATAGCAGCGGTGAAAGACTTTTAAAGCTTGTAAACAATTTGCTCGATCTATCAAAGCTCGAAGCTGGCAAAATGGAATTCAATTTCTCGTCTAATGATCTAGCAAACTGCATACAGCAGGTTCAATCAGAAATTCAATCTCTATTAAACGAGAAAGGATTGAGTATGAAATATGTAAATCAACTTAGTGATACTAGTTTCATATTTGACCAAGGAACTATGGTTCAAGTGCTTATAAATATCATTTCTAACGCTATAAAATTCTCTCCAAACAACGCATTTATCACTTTGAAAGCTAGTGATTCAGAAATTAATCTTAAACAACAAACATTCCCAGCTGTTTTAATTGAAATTAAAGATCAGGGAATCGGCATACCTGAAGATGAATTAGCACTAGTATTTGATAAATTCACCCAAAGCAGTAAAACTAAAAAAGGCAGCGGTGGGACTGGTTTAGGCTTATCAATCGCAAATAGCATAGTAATAGCTCACAAAGGAAGAATTTGGGCAGAAAACGCCGAGGATCAAGGTGCTGTTATTAAGATATTACTACCAAGAAATCTAAACAACTTTATTGAGGAAAAACAATGAGTTTAGGATTAAAAATTCTCGCAGTCGATGATGAAGAGCTTAACTTAGATATCATGCAAGAATATTTTGATGATGCTAGGTATAAAGCATCACAAGCACACGATGGTTTAGAAGCACTAAAAGCCTTAGAACAAGATAATCATTATGATGTTATTGTTCTTGATAGAATGATGCCAAATATGGATGGCATGCAATTCTTAGAAAAAGTGAAGTCTGATTCAAGATTTAGAGATATTCCAGTAATAATGCAAACCGCAGCATCTTCAAGCAATCAAGTGACTGAGGGAATCAAAGCTGGTGTTTTTTACTATTTGAGCAAGCCTTATACTAAAGATGTATTTCTCTCAATAATTAGAGCAGCAAACGATGATGCTAAGCGCAAACAAGAATTGCGTAATCAACTCAAAGAATATGGGCATGCGATGTCCATGATCCAAAACGGAGATTTTCAATTCCGCACAGTTGAAGATGCTAAAGCACTAGCAATTTTACTCGGTAGCTCTGTACCTGATCCAGAAATGGTCATAGTTGGCCTTACTGAGCTTATGGTAAATGGGGTCGAACATGGAAATTTGGGTATAACATATGATGAAAAAAAGGCTTTAAAGCTTAAAGGTGCTTGGGAAAGTGAAATTTTACGTAGGCAAAAATTACCTGAAAATTCAAACAAATATTGCACAGCATCAGTCAAGAGATGCTCAGATCAATTTAAAATTAAAATACAAGATCAGGGATCTGGTTTTGATTGGAAGAAATATCAAGTGATTGACGTAGCAAGGTTAGCAGATCCTAATGGAAGAGGAATAGCCATGACAATGAGCTCTGGCTTTGCTTCTCTCACATATAATAACATAGGTAATGAAGTGGAGTGCGTAGTCCAACTTAATAAGTGATTACCTTTTTCTCTTTCCTGCCCCAGAAGACTGCTGCGCAGTTGCTAAAATAGCTCCTAAGTCCACTAATGATTCTGCAACAATATACCTATCTTCATCCATACTATTACTAGCATTATTAGCTGATTGCTGAGTGCTTGCGGCATATACATACGTCCTTGACGCCCGAGTTGATTCAATTGCATTTTGAACCTGACTCAATGTCTCTATATAAACTAACCTTTCTAATTCATCTGTTGAGCAATTCATAAAGAATTCTAAATCTGCATAACCACTTTCAATATACAATTTCACTTGTGAATGCGTTAATAATTGAACAAATTTTTGGTCTAACATTTTAATATGCAAACTCTCATCCTCTGGCCATAGAGAATGTATTATACTACAAAAATGGCCTTCTGTTCTTTCCTTTTTAACTCTCGCAATATTTTCAAGGGATAATATCTGACAAAAATTTTCATCATTTTGTTCAACATCTACTTCCTCTTTATACTTACCTCTCAATGCAATTAAATCTGATGTTGCTAAACCCAATAATTTTTTAGCTTGCAACACTTCTTCCGACAACATCACATCAAAAAATTTAGGGTAACATTCATACACATCTTCAAGCTCAGATAGGTTGAAAGAGTTATCAGTTAGTCGACAAATCACAACATCTAACTCAGGACTTGGTTCCAAGTTTGTTAACAAAGTCTTTATGCACCAAACATTATCTACATTGCTTAAGTCTTGAATTAAATTTAAGTAAGCTAAAAGAAAATTTGCTAATTGCGTCAGCCATTCTGTCTTAATTTCATCAGCTACATTATCTAAATCAGCAACCATACTGAAAAAGTTCTCTAACCTACTTTGACGTCCATGATAATGGAAAATGGCTTTATAAGATGGATTAATAGCTTCGCCATATTCATTAAAAAAATTATTGATTGCCAATACTTTGACTTCTACCTCATTATCCTGACAATCATATAGACCTTTCAGCAATCTTACTAAAGATGAATCAGGATCAATGTCTTGCCTTTCATTCTCTATTTCATCAAAATGGTGATTAGTTAATCCTTCAACTACAACATCTGGCAAATGCCACATATTTCCATTAATTGTCATAAATCACCTCTCCAGCTGATTATTGCTTGGGTTATTCAGCGCTAAACCACTATTTATTGCCTGCGTCTGAACTACAACTTGAGCCGTTTCAATGGTTGGTGTTGGCATAGAAGCATAAGCAAGGTGTATGTTGTCACACATATCATGTGTATCTCCGATCAAACCAAGTACAACTTCCAAATCTGGCTCATTGATCATTTGTCTAAGATTGGCAAATGGTAAATTTAAGAAAAACTCCAATGATTCATATCCTTGATCAACAAAGTGCTTCAATCTTGCATTTGTAATTAACTTAAAATATTCAGGTTCTTGGATATCATCGTGAAGATAAAAATCAGACGGCCAATTACAATTTATGATCAGTTTTAGTAAATCTTTAGTACAATTTGTTACAACATGCTGTTGATTTGCAACACTCAGAATATTTTTAAGTACATCATTCGCTGAATTTACATCTAATCCAATAGATATAAATCTACCTCTAAGCTTCATTACAGTAAGTATATCTAATTCTAGATTTGCAATTGCACTCACAACTTCAGGCATGAATAATGTTGCAACAGGATCGGAATACGTTTTTTGCGCAAACCTCAAAGTTTCGAATTCATAAATCCCTTGAGAAACTCTAGAAATAAAAGTCCTACACACATAATTATTCGCACCAAATACAAGAACTTTATCAACTGCAAATTCTATATCGAATTCAATATTATTAGTAATATAGAAGTTGGCTTTTAGAATTAGTAAATTAATGAGCGCATCATTCCACAGACGAAACAATGCTTCTTCTTGCTCATTGTTAGATTCAATACAATCTAATAAATCAAAAAATGTAGCATTATCTCTTCCAAACTGTAATGCATAATCTTCATCTACATAAAGCGGGTTTATTCTATCATTGCCCAAGATTATATTAATTGAGTGAATAACTTGTCGCCTATGGAATGCATTTCCCTCAACTTTTAATTCTTTGAGATAGTTAAATAAATTTTCATCAATATTATCTTCAGGAATAACTAATTCTTGTGGCTGAATCTGTACCGCCATAGGTGTGTTTGTTCCTAATTGCACCGCTTCTTGAATAATTCTATCGCCCATTCAATATCCCTAAATTTAATGGGCTTATTTTAACTTCGTTATATTACAGGCATGTTACAATCTTGTTAAGATAATATTAAGATTTCAACAACTTAACCAAGATAGCATTAAGATAGCGAGTTTGAGGGACTAATTTATGTACAGGATGGTCTGAAGATGCACCTAATTTCTTAATTATTTCACATTTATGACCAAAAGACTTAATAGTTTGCTCTACAAGCTCTATAAGATCATTCATATACATGTGATGAGAGCAAGTAGCAAAAAATAGCAGACCACTATCCTTAATTAATGGTAATGTATACTCTAGAAGTTTTTTATATCCCTTAATACCTGAGATTTTATCCTTTCTAGATTTCATAAATGGTGGTGGATCTAAAATTATAATATCAAATTTATTCTTCATTCTATCTAAAGCATCAAACGCATCATCTTTAATAAATTCACAATTAGAACTACAATTATTTATATCAATATTCTTTTGAGAATATTCAATCGCCATTTCTGAGCTATCAACAAACGTAACTTCTTTAGCCCCAGCTTTAGCAGCTGCAACACCAAAACCACCGTTATAACAATAGACATCCAAAACACTTTTCCCATTTGCTAAACTTGCAATTAACTTATGGTTTTCACGTTGATCAAAATACCAACCTGTTTTTTGTCCGTCTCTTAGGTTACACAAGTAGGAAACCCCATTCTCAATAACAATTACTTCATCTGGTACATTTCCTATTTCAATGGTTCCAGAATTGTGTCTTATAATTATTCCTTCTGGAGAAAACAAACGGTTTAAAGCATCTAAGATTAGCTTATGATATAAAAACATTCCATCCGTAGATATTTTTACCGATAATATCTTATCAAATCTATCTACAATCAACCCTGGCAAATAGTCACCTTCAGAGTTACACAACCTGTAGTAATTTCCTTCGATGTTACTTCTTTTTTCTATAGCTTGGTTAAACTTATTAATGAAAAAATCTGAATCCAAGTTTTTTGACTCATCTGATATCACGCGCGCAATTATTTTTGATTTAGGATCACTATAAGCTGTGACTATATATTTTCCTTTATGATCACAAACTTTAAATAAAGTTCCAGCTTCATTACTTTCAATAAGTGGCAGCGATGTTATATCATCCGCAAAAATCCATGGGTATCCTTTCTCTATATCGTTTTCTTTGTGCTTTTTTAGATATATTGATTCCACTTACTTACTACTTTTTTTACCAGAGATTTTAGCGATACTATATGGCTTTCTACTATCTGTGTAATAAGTTCTCATTAACAACTCAGCAATAAAACCTGTTGTGATAAATTGAATTGCCATAATAACAAATAGAATGTCTAAAAAGAATAATGGCCTTTGACCTATATCATGTCCTAATATCTTTTCTATAAATAAATATGGGGTAATTACCGCACTCAAAGAAAGTAAAATTAATGCAATATACCCAAACAAGTGCATAGGTTTTTGACGATATCTTATTAAGAACAACATCAATAACAAATCACTTATAACTCGGAACGTTCTGTCTATACCATACTTAGTTTGACCAAATTTTCTTGCATGGTGCTTTACATCAACTTCAACAATTTTTGCACCATGCATGCTAGCTATGATAGGGATAAATCTATGAAGCTCACCGTACAAATCTAACTTCTTAGCTAAATCACTTTTAAATATTTTTAGTGTGCAGCCAAGATCGCTTATATGAACTTTAGTCATCTTACGAATAAGCCAGTTAGCAATTTTACTTGGTATTTTTCTTAATATCCAACCATCTTGACGTTTAAGACGTTTGCCAACAACAATATCAGCTAGCTTTGACTGAATTTTATCAAGCATCATCGGAATATCAGATGGGTCGTTTTGCAAATCACCATCTATAGTCGCAATATACTCACCACTTGAGTGCTGAATGCCTGCTGCAAGTGCAGAGGTTTGACCATAATTTCGACTGAATTCTATAACAACTATATTGTCATTATTCCTTTTATTTAGTCTTTCAACGGTCGAGTCGATTGATCCATCATCAACAAACACTAATTCATAATCAATGTCATGCAAGGCTGATTCAAGAGAATCGATAAGAGGGTTTATATTATCCTCTTCATTCATTACAGGAATGATTACTGATAAAAATGGTTTCTTACTCATGATTACAACTTATGTTTTCTAGTTGAATAGCTAATCAAAATAAAGGTTAGAGCTAACCCTGCTATATAGTAAGCAGGAGCAGTTGCACCAAACTTCTCAGACAATGCCGTTGATATTGCAGGAGTTGTACCACCTAGTAAGGCAATGCCCATATTCCAACTAAAGGCAACACCAGAATATCTCAATTCAACTTCAAATGCTTGAATTGCATATGGGTAAGCTGGAGCACAAATTGCAGAAGCAACTAAACCAAGTAACGTAATTCCTAAAATAACAGAAGCAACATCATGGTTAGGCGCTGCAAGTAAATTATAAATTGGGACAATGGTAATTATAACTGTCCAACAAATTAAGTAGAAGAATCTTCTATACCCTACCTTATCTCCTATTATTCCAAAAATTGGCATAAATACTATCATGATAAACAAGCCAATTGTAGTAAAGTACAATGCTTGGTCTGGTGTGTATCCCATTTTGCTTTGGAAAAACACGTTCAAATAACCTCTGATAGTATAGGCAACAGCGCTTGTCACACCTCCAAGAAACATTACAACGATCATACGCTGCCAATGTTTTTGGAATGCTTTCATCAATGGTCTTTTTTCTATTTCATCTTTATTCTTTTTATTTGTAAATGTTGGAGTTTCTTGCAATTGATATCTCATGTACAATCCTATAAGCCCCATAAAACCACCCAGAACAAAACCATATCTCCAGCAGAAATCAGCTTGACCAGTACCACAGAAATCTGTGAGTCCCATACCAACAAAATACGCTAGCAAAGTTCCAACCATGTTTGAAGCCATGACGATACCGCCAATAAGTCCAGGTTTGTAGCCATCTAAATGTTCAAGAATAAAAATAGCAACACCCGCGCTTTCACCACCTACGCAGAGTCCTTGGAACAATCTTATGAGAATTAGAATGATGGGCGCCATAATCCCTATCTGGTGATAAGAGGGCAATATACCAATCAAAAATGTGCACGTTGCCATACCGATAATAGATATAGTCAAGGCCGTCTTACGACCAAACCTATCACCTATATGACCAAAGAAAAAGCCACCAAGTGGACGCATTAAAAAACCAACAGCAAACACGCTTAAAGCGAGTAATGTCTGCAAAAATGGATCATGAGAAGGAAAAAACAATCTACCTATTGTCGGTGCGAACACAGCATAAATTCCAAAATCATAATATTCAACAATGTTTCCCAATATGGCAGAACCAACTATCTTTCTCTTTTTCATCAGCTTCTAATTTAAGTTAATTACCAAGAGATTATGCCCAGCACAGCCACTAATGCAAGCATAAGTTTTAGTTGACAATATATGGCTTAAGCTTGATATTCTCCCTAAAGTTATAAACAAAGTGATTTATGTCTAAAGATTTACAACCAGTACGTGGTACACGCGATATTTTAGGGACGGATATTGAGCTACAAAACATAGTAACAACCGCAGCAAAAGAATGGGCTAACAAATATAATTTCAAAGAACTTTCCACACCTATCTTTGAATTCTCAGATGTATTTCACAGAACTCTAGGTGACACTTCAGATATAGTTAGCAAAGAAACCTATACATTTTTAGATAGGGAAAAAACTAGTATTACCCTACGTCCCGAATTCACTGCTGGTATCGTGCGCGCACTCATTTCTAATGGACTAACTCAATCACTACCTCAAAAACTGTATTCATGGGGGCCAGTATTCAGACATGAGCGTCCTCAGAAAGCCAGATATCGCCAATTCAATCAAATTAATTTTGAATATATTGGAGCTAAGAGCCCATTTTGTGATGTGGAACTAATTGCCATTGCACAACATATTCTTAAAAGCCTAGGATTAGCTCAGCATGTAACTTTAGAAATAAATTCATTGGGTGATTTAGAAAGTCGTAAAAACTATCGCATCGCCCTATCCTCATTTTTAGATAAATATAAAAATGATTTATCCGAAGATAGCAAAATGCGTCTGGAAAAAAATCCATTACGCATATTAGATTCAAAAGACGCAAACGACCATAAAATTTTAGCAAGCGCACCAAAAATAGCTGACCATTTTACAGATAGTGCAAAACAGTTTTTTGAAAAGGTATTAACGGGTTTATCTGAACTAGGAATCGAATATAAACTTAATTCTAAACTTGTGCGTGGTTTAGATTATTACACTCATACCGTGTTTGAATTTACTACTCAACTACTTGGCAGCCAAGGAACGGTCCTTGCTGGCGGTAGGTACGATGGGTTAGTAGAACTTATGGGCGGCCCCTCAATTCCAGCAGTTGGCTTCGCTGCAGGTGTAGAAAGACTTTATGAACTTATGAAAGCACTTGAGTACAAATTACTAAATGACAAAGTTATTTCTTTAATTCCAATCGGCGAAAACGCTGAAAAAGAAGCTTTAAAAATCGCTAAAATGATAAGAGAAAAAAATATAAGCGTAGATTTAGAGTATGCTGGAAATATTGGAAAAATGATGAAGCGTGCAGATAAGATATCTGCAACACATGCCGTTATTTTTGGTGATGAGGAATTAAAATCTGGAAATTTAAAAGTTAAGAACTTAAAAGATGGCACAGAACAATTTATTAGCATAAGTTCTATAGCTAATTTCTTTATATAGCAATTCCAGCATAACCTTCTCTTCTTTTATTGCACGTTGGATGGCCGCTTTTTTGTTTAATTTTATACTGCTGCATCCTCTGTTCAAATGTAGTTTTATGCACATATGCATATTTTGCACTTTCAGATGTAAGATACATAAACATGTCTTTATCACTTCTTAAAATTCTAAATAAATTTTCAAACTTCACCCCTCCAATCTGCATCGCTGCAAGCGAATTACTATGCGTTAAAAGCTTAATATCTTGAATATTTAACTGTGCTAAATCTGTAAGTTTGAATAATTGAACTCTATACCCTTTTAAAGCATTATTAGAAAACAACACCTCTCTTCTTGCATCGACATTAATAGCTATATTTTCTGCAACTGTACTGTAACCACGCTCAAGTGCTTCAAGAGAGCCGTGTGCAGCAACTTGGTTGAAGTTATCACGTGACTGATCATATAATCTTGAGAGTCTTTCAGAGTCACCAACATATTGGTTTTTAACAATCGTTAGCAAAGATGCTATATTTCTAATCTTAACAGAATTCCATAATTTTACTTGGCTTGGGACAATAATGTTTCTTTCTATACAATCTATTACCGAAGGTAATAGAAGCGCATCTAATTTTTCATTTTTTGCTCTATAGCAATCAAATAAAAAAGCTCGATCTTCAGGGTTTTTAAACTTAGTGAGCAAAATAATCTTCCTACTATTACCTGCATATAATTCCAAGTCTTTCTTTTTCATAACTTGAATCTCTGGAATAGACAGACTTTCACTCAATACCCTTGAAAGAAAAAGAACTTCTTCTGCAGAATATTGACCTTTATAAAGATAACTAACGACATTCGGAATTTGACGCACAGAAACATAAATACTATCCCTTAAACTGCTATCATTTTCAAAGCTTAAGAATTCCCTTAAATGACTTAAAAAAATCTGCATGAGTTCGTTAGAATGAGGTCTTATAGAATTTAATGAAGTTAAAATTTTGTGCCTAAAATAAAAGTCATTTAGCAAGATCATCAAATGTTCTTTATGTTGAACCATAATCTGCTTTAGATTAGAAACGTTTCTAATCATTGCACCGTGCGCTTCTCTTTTTTTTCTTTTATTATTAGCCCCATCCAATACCCTTTTTGCTTTCATTGTCTCTAAAAAATAATATTGCATAGTATCGAACGTAGACGCGCGCGCGATTTCAGCATCTCTCGCTTCTTGGTCTCTTCTCTCAACAAATTTTTGGGGAATCCACTTACTATTAACTTTTACAAAAGCAAGGTTATCTTTATATCTTTCTACAAGTGAATTATCTAGTTCTGAAATCAATTTCTGAGTTTCCTTAACAACACTTCTGAGTAAAATTGCAGCCTGTGTTCTTACGTCCCTAAGATCTTGGGAAGTCAGTTTAACCCATTTGTCGTACTCATAGTATTCAAAGTTACCTGATACAATATCTATAAAATAGAGGAGGCTTTCTTTAGAAACACCAGCTTTTTTAACATCCAATTTTTCAACTAATTCTAGTAAATTGATGAAATTAGAGGGCACCGCAGTCAGGCGATGTCGCAACTCAAATAATATGCATTGTCCATACTCTGAATCAAGCAAAGTACCTAGAATACTCTCTGCATAACCTAACAGATCATGCTGGATTGTTTCGGCTAAATGGAGTTTCTCCTTTTTAAACTTCTCAATTAGCTCAATCAGTTGATCTGATCTAGTCATTGATTGAGCTGGGATTTCTAGGGTCTCTGAATGACGCTTTGATAACTGATCTAAATCTTTAAGAACTAACTGCTCAACTGTCTGCGTTAATGGTATTCTTTTAGAAAGTGCAGTTATTTGAGTAATTTTACCAGCAAATTCTTTTCTAAAACCCTCTGAGAAAGTATTTACCATCTCTAAAACCTTTAGTTCTAAGGACTTATCAAGCATAGATTTCTCGTTATACTTATAATTGAAAATATAGTATAATTGGCAAAAATTGTATATCAATGATGTTTCGCAACTTCAAAAACAATAAAGAACTGCAAGGTATAGCAATCATGCTACTTACCTGTTTTTGCTTCGCATGTGTTAATGCCTCAATCAGACCTTTAACCAAGATTTTCGATCCCATGGTATTGGTATCATATAGAAGTTTTTTATGCATGATGTTGGTATTGCCAATGGTGATCTATCTTGCCAGCAAACAAAAACTTCCTAGTTTTTCAAAGACAAATTACTTAAAAGGTTTTGTCGATTTCATAAGTATCCCAGCGTGGACGATTGCTATTCATAATATGAAAATTGGCGAAACTGTAGCTTTAAGCTTTATTACTCCACTTCTATCTGCAGTACTTGCAATAATATTCCTAAAAGACCGTCTTGATACAAAAAAGTGGACGGCTCTACTAATTGGTTTTACAGGAGCATACGTTGTTATGAATCCAAATAGCGACGAATACAACATGTATGCTATCTATGCTTTGTTCAGCTGCTTTTGTTGGGCAGCAGCAAATGTTATGGCTAAGAAATTAGCAAACGATAACCAGCACCCAGCAATCATAGTCTTTTATGGAAACATTATTATTTTCACTCTATCATTACCATTTCTCTACCAATACGGCAGAATGATAAATCTGCATGAATTTATTATGCTGCTTACAATGTCGTTTTTTGCTTGTGCTGGGCATTTCTGCTTAGTTTGGGCTTACACTAAAACTAAGATGAGTAATTTACTTGCAATTGATTATACCAGACTAATTTTTTCAACAATGTTAGGCTATTCTTTGTTTGGAGAAATTATTGGTTTAAACACTCTACTTGGCACCGCCATAATTCTTGCGAGCTCTATTTATCTAGCAACAACTAGAAAAAAAGAAACTACAGAAAAACAAGCTGCATAAATTTCTAATATTTTACTGCTTACACTTTTCAATTCTATGTGCACAAAGAGCAGCAAGATTTAATATATCTGTCTCGCGCGCACCCATTGTTAAAATTTGAACTGGCTTCGATAACCCGCATAGAATTGGTCCAATTAGGGTACACCCACCAAGCTCTTGAAGTAATTTAGAAGAGATATTGGCGCTATGTAGTGCAGGCATTATAGTACGTTTGCTGGCTGACTCAATCTACAGAACGGGTATAATTTTAACATATCTGGATTTAATGCAACGTTTGCTTGCATCTCACCATCATATTCAAAATCTATGTCATTCCTCTGATCCATCATGGCTACAGCATTTCTAACTCTTTCAGCCTTCTCACGCATTGGGTTGCCAAAGTTAGAGAACGAAACAAAAGCCACTCTAGGCTCATGACCAAGATGCCTTACTTCGTGTGCGGCCTGAATAGCAATATCGACCAATTCCTCTGATGTTGGAATTTCATTGATTGTTGTATCTGCAATAAAAATTGTCCTGCCTCTACTTAACAAAGCAGAAAGTCCAAACATTATTTTCTTATCCTGCTTATCAATAATTTTAGCAATATCCTCAAGAGAAGCAATGTATGGGCGCGTAAGACCTGTAATCATTGCATCAGCCTCTCCGTTTTCAAGCATCATTGATGAGAATATATTTCGATCTCTTTTTACCATCCTTGCACAATCACGTTGCAAGAAACCTTTTCTTTGTAATTTATTATAAAGTTGAGAAACATACTTTGGAGTATTTTCGTTAAGTGCCGCATTGGTGATCTCAATACCTTTAGAACTTGCACCAATTGCTTTTAATTTTTTCTTAATTCCTTCTTCATAACCAACCAGAACTGGTGTGCCATAACCTTGGTTTCTCCACTGAACTGCTGCACGCACCATTTGCTCTTCATCACCTTCAGCGAAAATCATTCGTTTAGGCTCTGATTTTAATCTTTCGAAGAATAGATTCATCAAGTTGTTTGTAGGATTCAACCTTGATGCCAAATGTCTTCTGTAATCGTTAAAATCTTTTATAGGCTTCTTTGCAACACCTGATTCCATAGCAGCTTGGGCTACTGCTATAGGCACGACATATATAAGCCTAGGATCAAATGGCGTTGGAATTATATAATCTGGCCCATATTTTAATTTTCTTCCTGCATATGCAGCCGATACTTCTTCTGGCACATCTTCACGTGCGATTTGCGCAACAGCACGTGCAGCCGCAATTTTCATGTGATCATTAATTGTTGTTGCTTGAACATCCAATGCTCCCCTAAATATGTAAGGGAATCCCATAACATTATTAACTTGGTTATAATAATCTGATCTACCAGTTGCAACGATTGCGTCAGCTCTAACTGATTTAACTTGCGCAGGAGTGATTTCAGGATCTGGATTTGCCATAGCAAAAATTATTGGCTTATCAGCCATTGTTTTAACCATTTGTGGTGTAACTGCATCTTTTACAGAAAGACCTAAGAATACATCGGCACCAATCAAAGCTTCTGTAAGCGTTCTTAATTTTGTTTTTATGGCATGAGCAGCTTTCCACTGGTTCATACCATCTTTTCTTCCTTCAAATATCACCCCTTTTGTATCGCAGAGTATTACATTATTCTTTTTTACCCCGACACTCTTAATTAACTCAACACACGCTATAGCTGCAGCTCCTGCCCCGTTAACTACAACTTTCATTTCTTCAAGCTTTTTACCAGTAATGTGCGCAGCGTTTATAAGCCCTGCAACTGTAATAATTGCCGTTCCATGTTGATCATCATGAAACACGGGTATGTCCATCAATTTTTTTAATTCGCTTTCTATGATAAAACACTCAGGTGCTTTGATATCTTCTAGGTTTATTCCACCCCAAGATGCACCAAGATAGCGTACAGCGTTGATGAATTTCTCTGGGTCTTCTGTAGAAACTTCAATATCAACAGCATCAATATCTGCAAATCTTTTGAATAGAACCGCCTTACCTTCCATAACTGGTTTACTGGCAAGTGCTCCCAAATTTCCCAAACCAAGAACTGCTGTTCCGTTCGAGATAACTGCTACATAGTTTCCTTTAGCTGTATACTCATATGCTTTGCTGGGATCTTTGTGGATTTCCAAACAAGGAGCCGCAACCCCCGGTGAATATGCCAACGACAAATCTCTTTGGTTAGTCAAAGGCTTTGGCATATCTAAAGCAACTTTTCCTCTTGGTTCACGAGCGTGAAAGTCAAGCGCCTCTGAATATAACGTATTTTCCTTTTCTTGAGGTGTAACTTTTTTATTTTGAACAGGAATTTTTTTTGCCGCTTTAGTTGACTTTGATTTTACTTTTGTCATACATGATACTTGGAGGTTGAATTATTATATTAACATTCCTATTTAAAATTTGAACATAAATTTGCGCTAGCCTAGGAAAAATCTCATCTCTTGCTGCAACGCACAAACTTTTATTATCTAGTTGCACGTATATTAGCCTCGTGTTACTTTTTTTGAACATAATAGGTATCAAGTAGATGCGGAAATCTTTTAAAAAAAATGTATCAGCTTATTCACTCGCTGAAGTTGCTATATCTTTACTTATTCTTGGTATCCTTGCGGGAACTTTTTTTGATGTAAAGCTCATTAAAACTGAAGTTGAAAACATTAAAAATATTAACGATCAGTTCAACCAAATTGAACTTGCTATTGATACCTTTGTAGCAAAAAATGGCTATTTACCTTGCCCAGCAGCCAGAACAGATGCAGTTGCAACAGCAGATTTTGGTAAATCAACTAACTGCTCAACAGCAGCACCTTCAGGCACAATCGAGACAGGTTCAGGGGTTGATATAGTAAGGATAGGCGTTTTGCCTGTCAGAAGCTTAGATTTACCAGACTCTATGATGTTTGATCCTTGGAACAATCGCATCACTTTTGCCGTTATCAAGAACCTTGCTCAAAACAAGCCAACTTATGAGGCATATACCACGGCATCTACAAATGTTATTAGAATCAACGATGCTAATGGGAATAAAATAAATCGTGATAATCTAAGCACACAAGAAAACTTAGTATCTTGGGTAATTGTATCTCATGGGAAAGATGGAAAAGGCTCGTATAATTATAATGGATCTCTAAAAGCGTGCTCTTCTACTTTAGATCAAGAAAATTGCGATGATGATAATACCTTTATTGATACACCATACAATCCATCATCGACAAATGCATTTGATGATTATGTTTTATGGAAGACTAAAAATCAGCAAACATACGATAAGCAAACATTTATTGTGCCAACAGCAGGTTCATCAGGACAATGCGAAGTTATGTTTGACCCAACAACTTTCACACCAAAAGATATATCTGGTTTAAGACTATGGCTAGATGCAAGTGATTTCACCACCCTATTTGAAGATGAGAATTGCACCGATACAACTGATGGCTATGCAGATAGAGTACGATGCTGGAAAGATAAATCTGGAAATGGATATATAGCTAACAACTCGAGTGGCGGGGATTCGCCAAATTGGTATAACGAAGGAGGAAAAGGACACGTATGTTTTAATTATCAATTTTTACGCATAGTAGGCAATCCAAATGGAGCGGTTTTTCCAAATGGTTCAACACTTTCACAAATGGAATTTATAATGGTTACAGACTTGCAAGGCACAAGTGGAGGAAGAACCTTATCATATGCCCTTGGGAATGGAATAAGGTTATGGATGCCTGATGGAAGTGGTAACTTAAATTGGCAGTTTAATACTAATGTTGCAGGTAATTTGATCCCTTTTAATAACAGCATTGGTCATGAAAATAAATATATCATGAACTGCTACGCATATACTAGCCCTACAGGCAATGAATTGAAATGCTGGAATAATGATCAAAACATACTATCTTCAACAACGACTGGCCCTGAAGTGACAGTTGGTACACAAAACTTTTTTATAGGTTGTGAGTCTGGATCAAAATCATTTTGTCAAATTTTTCATCTCTACGAGCTTTTAATATATGATCGCAAACTTACAGACGAAGAACGTCAAAAGATTAAAGGCTATTTATATAAACGTTGGTGGTCTTAAAAAGAGCTTTCTGTGTGCCGCTCTAACCAAGCATTAAGGAATTCGGGTAAATGTTCCCGCTTTTCAGAATTGGCTTCTAAATACGCCAAAACATCCTGCATACATTGTGCATAGTTCCCTTTTGTTAAATTGCCAGCATGGTTTGAATACTTTAAATATAGAAGATATGTATTTAAGACATCCAGCTCGCAATAATCTCTGATCTCTTTAAGCTTCTTAGCTTTAAACATTTCATCAACCTGCGAACCATCAACATCTAATTTCCCAGGAAACCCGAAAAGCGCACAAAGCTCATCCATCTTAACTCTAGCTGAAGAACCAAAGTCAGAAAATGCGTCTATTAAATCACAATGCCAATCTAAGCTATATTTGCTGTTATAACTATTCCACTTATCTCCAGACTTATGAAGCCACTTAGCATCAACTCCATATAGCATGGCGCGATACTTCAAAACTGGCAGGTCAAAAGTTCTACCATTAAAACTTACAAGGCGCGCATTGAGTTTTGATAAATGCTGAAAAAAACCCTGTATCAGTTCTGATTCTTTTGATTCTAAAGCGCCACCAGATCTTAATTCTTTAAGTATGTAAGTTTCCGAACCATCTTCATCTCTATTAATCTCTGCTTCAAGAAAACTGATTGCCACAACTTTATGAAAAGGTTGCCTAAAAAAACTATTTTTACCATCTGTAATTTTCAAATGATATTCTTTTAATTTCTCAATAATTTGCTCATCTTTAGAATCATAGTCGCCGAGCAAGTTCCTTGCTGACTGAACATCAGGAACAGTTTCAATATCGAATACAAATAAATTTTTGCGAAGCATTTTCCTACCTTATTATGCCGTGCCGCAATCATTACCTATAGTTTCAATTGATGCAACTTTAATGTTGTGTCCATATGCATCATCTCCTGCATCAGCAAAAAGCTCAGGTCTTGAGTTGTAATCTGTTCTAACATCTAGTGCATAAATATATATATCAGATACCAAACCTTTGTTTTCAGGCTTTTCTGACTGATCTGACCAATAATCTAAAGTTGCCTCAATAACTCTTGCTTGCGCTTCATTATCAATTTTTGCTTCTTTACCATATTGATAAAAATATGGCTTACTTGAGCACCCTGAAACAGATGCACAGCCAAACTCTGTGAACGTAATGTTCTTCATTTTCGGAACCCATGCTGTCTGACCATCTTTATCATAATGATAAGAATGGAAAAAATGTTTGATGTTTTTAATCGCCCAATCTGGAGACAGTGGAATTTTATTATTGCTACCATCCCTGTAGTAATCATAATCTAATCCTTTTTCCCAACCTTTTTGAATAGATGCGTAATCCGTACCATCCTTTTCAATTTCATCAGTAAGGGTAAAATATCCATCTATACCAACAAAATCTATGCTTTGGGATGCCCACAATTTATCAATTGCCTTCGAACCATCAGATGAATGATGATATTCACTCCAATCTGCTGCATACGTTATACTTATACTATTTCCCACAATTCCTTTTACTTGACTTGCAAGAATGATCATTTCGTCAATAACTATGTGTTTTCCACTATTTGGAGAAACATAGGCAGTCAAACCTTTTAATTCAGAACCAATAGAAATCACTTTAACAAAATCTGTAAGTTTTTTATCACCCACTTTCAGATTCACATAATGTAATATGAATTTGCTATATTCAGCAAAAAAGTTTTTAACGCCAGTATCAGTATTTGCTTTGATTTCACCTCTCCATGGCTTATTAGGCAAATCTAAGTACAACATTGGGTATAGCATCACTTCATATCCATTTTTGTGAAGTAGTTCACATGCTTCAATAACACTTCTATCCGAATACGTTCCACCCCAATTAACAACACCGTTAACCTTACTCATCAAAGGCGCTGTATTTCTAACTAGGTTTCCAACAGACCAGTCATCCCCACCATACTTAACTTCTCTATCTTCAACTTTAGGAACTATTCTAATTTGATCTGCATTTAGAGAATCTCCAAACCACCCGAGCACTAGCCCCACTTTCTGAACATTTGGAAAATCATTTTTTAAATTATCTATTGTAGCTTGGATATAAGTTTTACTTGTTGCCTTGACCGTATTTAGCGACAGACCATATCCATTCCGCATTGGAGTCGTTGAAATCACAAACTCTCCAGATCCTGGAATTAAATCGACAGCTTTTATTTTATGAGATATTGGCGCCACATCATTACTCAATATGTTGATAAGTTGATGGATAATATAGCATTAAACCAGTTTCCACAATAAGTAATAGATACTTACTATGTTAGAAGCTATAATGATTCAAAAACACTACCTTGGTATGAACATAATTAAAGCAGGAATCACAGTTTTTAAACGCCAAATAAATTTAGCTTGGGCTAATAAGTTTTTGCACATAAATGCAATAGCATTTTATATTATATGCATATCAGTTTTTAATATTGCAATTGGGCCTTACCAATTAGAAGAATCTGTTAAAATCGCACTACTCTTCACACCCCTGATACTTGCCATGATGCTCAATTCAAGCTCGCTAGTAGAAGATGATTACAAAACAGGAATTTTACACCAACTATTGCTAATACCTAGCCACTGGGTAACAACTGTTATAGCCAAAACTGCAGCTTTCATATCAATTTATGCTATGGCAATTATAATGGTCTTTCCGCTAGTTTGCATAATCTTAGATATTAATTCAGCTTCAATTCCTTACCTTGTATTAGTTGGAATTACATTAATCTGCTTTATTACCCCTATCCTTTTATTAAGCTCCTCAATGACTTTAGGCTTAAATATCAACATTTTATCCTCTATACTGACACTACCATTAGTTATACCAGCATTAATTTTATCAACTTTATCATACAATAATTCTTCATATTTCTGGCTGTTAACTGGACTAACTGCAATTTCACTTCCAATTACCATATTTCTAAGTAAGCATCTACTAACAGAGATGGTAAAAACTGATTAGAAACTTGGAAAACAAGCGTTGACATAGCGTCTATAAAACGGTATAAGTATCAGCCAATATACAACTTTATGATATACAATAGTGACAAAAAGAAATAATAGAAAAGGTAAGGTTAGTCGTCGTTTAGGCGTTAATCTTTGGGGCAGAAGTAAGGACCCAGTAGCTCGTAAGAATTTCCCTCCTGGGCAGCATGGCTTGGGTGGATACAGAAAACTTACAGACTATGGTATACAGCTTAATGCTAAGCAGAAGCTTAAGAAATACTATGGCGACATCACAGAAAAGCAATTCCGTGGAATATACAAAGAAGCCGCTAGAAGAAAAGGTGATACTGGTGAAAACTTAATTGGCCTACTAGAGTCTAGATTAGATGCTATTGTTTACAGATCAAATTTTGCACCTACAATTTTCTCTGCAAGACAACTTGTTAGTCATGGACATATCTTGGTTGATGGAAAAAGAGTTACTGTTGCAAGCTACAGAGTAAAACCTGGACAAGTTGTAGAAGTTAAAGAAAAATCTCGTCAAATGGTTCTTATCCAAGGATCTGTTGAAAGCAATGAGCGTTCAATACCTGGATACATCGAATCAAATGGTGATAAAAACTCTGTTAAATTCTCAAGAATCCCTGCTCTTACTGATGTTCCATACCCAGTTATAATGGAACCAAATTTAGTGATCGAGTTCTACTCAAGATAATTTGCTATTTTTTTAAGAGACAGACAATGAATATGAGCCCCAGCAAATCAAACAAAGATTTGTCTGGGGTTTTGTATATTAAAGACTTAGTAATACCAATACATATCGGCGTTACTGATGGTGAAAGAAAAGTTCCTCAGGATATTTCAATTGATTTAGAGCTACACTTTCTAGAAATTCCAAAAGGATGTACAACAGATAGAATTGAAGATACATTTTGCTATGAAAAACTATGTGGCGAATTAAATACCTTATTAAAATCCAAAGAATTTAACTTGGTAGAGCGATTAACACTTGATATCTTCACTTTTATAGAAAAAAAACAGGTTTTTTCCGATATAAACATATCAATCAAAAAAAGACCTAAAATTGACGGCTTAAATGGCCACATATCCATGGAGTTATCAAGGGTATAAGGCAAAATGAAAAATAATTATAAAAAAAATTATTGTTTACGATTCGTTAACTTTTTTATATGTAGAGTTAATACTAGAGTTAGATAGAAACAGGTATATAAAATGACATTTGATATAATAGATTACGGAAAACTTGTAGATGATGCTATGCATATCATAGTAAGCAAAGTACTGAAAATTGTACAAGATAAAGGGTTGCCGGGAAACCATCATTTTTTCATATCATTTGTCACAAAATATCCGGGAGTCAAAATCTCAAAAACCCTTTTAAACAAATACCCACGCGAAATGACCATTGTTTTACAATATCAGTTTCAGGATCTAACCACTGATAGTAAAGGCTTCGGCGTATCTTTAAGCTTTAATGGGGTTAAAGAAAGTATTTACATACCATATGCTGCAATAACAACATTTGCTGATCCAAGCGTACAGTTTGGCTTACAATTCAGAGAAGTAGGATACTCGTTCTCAGATCAAGAAGAAATTGAACTTGAAGTTGAACTAGATGCTAAGAATACTGACACTA
Source organism: uncultured Candidatus Midichloriaceae bacterium (assembly GCA_964558975.1). Classification (GTDB taxonomy): domain Bacteria; phylum Pseudomonadota; class Alphaproteobacteria; order Rickettsiales; family Midichloriaceae; genus CAZLFQ01. Next base: position 122,312 of record CAZLFQ010000003.1, on the reverse strand, counting down.
AGGAGAAAAAAGGATCTAAAAAGGCCACTAAAAAAGCAGATGATAAAGATCCATCAACCAATGTAGTATCTCTTGATCACTTTAGAAAGAAGAAGTAGCTTTACACTTTCAATTCACTCATTGATTGCTCAAGCTCAAAGAAGCTTGGTTGGTACTTACTTGGCACACAACCTCTACCTATTTCCACTGACACTTGGGGCGCATTACCCTTTAAGTGAGCAATAATAACATCACGAATTATCATATAAAACTGTCCATCTTGCTCATGGAAAGCTTTAGCTTTACTCGCAATAGGCCCTACAAAACAATATGCTAAAAACACACCTAAGAATGTACCCACAAGTGCACCACCTATCATTTGCCCTAAAATTGTTGGTGGCTTATCAATACTCGCCATCGTTTTAATTACACCTAAAACCGCAGCAACAATTCCTATTGCTGGCAATCCGTCTGCCATTCCCTGCAACGCACCTGATGGCGCTAATGCTTCATGATGATGCTTATCTAAGATCCTTTGCATTGCATCTTCAATTTGATAAGGATCTTCTAAACTCATAGTCATCATTCTCAGAGTGTCACATATAAAATCTGTAGCAAAATGATCGGAAAGAATCTTTGGAAACTGAGTGAATATTGAACTTTCAGCAGGATTCTCAATATGCGCTTCAATAGCAAGAAGCCCTTTAGATTTAATTGTCTTCGTAAGAAGGAACATCAGACACAATAAATCCTGATAATCTGTTTTAGTCCACTTACTACCTTTAAAACATTTTCCTACATCTTTAAAAGCTGACTTTGCAACATCACCCTTATTACCAACTAAGAATGCACCGATTGATGCGCCAAAAATCATTGTCAATTCATGAGGAAGTGCATGCAAAATAACTTCTAGTTTCCCACCTGCAGAAATATATCCACCAAATACAGTTACAAATACGACTATTATTCCAATTATTGGTAACATTTAAGCCTCTACATGTGCCTTAAAAATTTAAAAGAAACTTGCCTTGTTTCAAAATATGAGCTACTTATAAGAGTGTCATTAAATACTCGTTTTTGTCAAGTTAACCTTACTAGAAAAATATCATGATAATAGCCTATACATTAAGTTCGGGTAAGCATTCTAAGCTCAATAAAATTGAGCTTACATCCGATGATGTTTTGCCGAAAAATGTAGTATGGGTTGATCTTATTGAACCAACGATTGAAGAAGAAAAACTAGTTGAGAGCACATTAAAAATCGATGCTCCGACCCGTGAAGAGATGGATAAAATCGAAGTATTAAGCCCTTTTTATAAGGAAGATGATTCATACTTCATGACAATCACAGCAATTCATAAGGCAGATAAAGACTATCCCGAAGGTACAGCTATTACCTTTATTTTGAATCCAAGGTGCCTAGTTACACTTAGATATTCTAAGCCCAAAGCATTCAACTATTTTTCAGCCAGAGCTGTTCGCAACCCAAGTCTAAGTGCAACACCAGACCTTGCATTAGAAGGTATACTTGAAGCGATAGTTAATGGTCTTGCGGATATTCTTGAGAAAACAGGGAATGAGATAGATCAACTTCTTGTTGATGTATTTGAAAAGCCAAAAGGCATTGGGTCAGACACTACAAAAAAAGACAGACAATCAGAATACGAAGATGATGGGTTATCAAACAACTACTATAATATTTTAATTAAACGTGTTGGTAGAACTGGAAACTTGATCTCGAAGATTAGAGAGAGCTTGGTAAGTATAAACCGCATGTTAATTTTCTTTGGCCAGATTGAAGATGGGAAATATATGGCTAGAAAAGAGCATAGGATGCGCTTCCGTAACTTAGCACGCGAAATACATTCATTAACTGAATATGCTAATTTCTTATCTCAAAGAAACAGCTTTATGTTAGATGCGACATTAGGCATGATCAACGTAGAGCAAAACATGATCATCAAAGTATTTACTGTTGCTGCTGCAGTATTTCTACCACCAACACTAATAGCAAGCGTGTATGGTATGAACTTTAAATTCATGCCTGAAGTTGAATGGGTTTTCGGGTATCCTTTCTCACTTATCCTAATGGTACTTTCAGCAGTACTTCCTTACTACTTCTTCAAGAGAAAAGGCTGGTTATAGGAGCTTTATTTGGCACTTCTAACTACTGCTGGATAATTTCTACAGTGGCATGGGTAACACGACCAAAAACTGCAATAATTTGTTGCCAAGATAGGTCGCCACTAGAAAAGTGAATAGGTTGATAGTGAGGAGCGGCAGGTACGCATTTTGGAGAACCCCCTGTGATAAATGGATCGATGACAGTCCTTAAACTCACTTGCGAGGTAGCTGCCAACGTAAAACCACCTTCCATATCAGACATGAATCCTTCTATACCACCCCCAGATCTATACCAACAGCTCCCACCATAAGCCCAACCTGAGGAAGAAGTACCACTAATGAAATTTGACCTTACTAATTCAGTTGAAGTCGTATCATTATACAACTGTAAAATATGATCTCCGAAGTTCCAAGTACGTGCTTTAGCTTTAACTAAGTAACTACCTGCAGGCAGAGTAATTACAAAAGTTGAAGTATTTAAAGATGCACCCGGAATGTTATTATATTTCACAGTGTTGAGCGGTCTTCTTGTCAAGAAACTAACGTTTACTGCCGATGTATAATCAGCAGTAAATAATAGAGACAGACCCGGAGAGGTACCACCTCCTCCGCCACCACCAGTAGAGTAAGTTACTTCACGCATAATTTGTTGCTTAGTTTTCCATCTAATGAAGTCATCATAATAACCACCAGAGCTTGAATCGAAAATGGCTTCTACAAAAGTGTTGTCATCATCGCAGTTTTCAACATCTCTACCGCCACTACACGCAACTATTGGGTTTACTGTACCCAAATAATTCACAGCTCCTTTATTATTTGCACCATAACTTATCAAAGCATATGCCACCACGTTTGCATAGCTTGCAGAGTTCGCTTGGTGAATTCTGTTTGCTCCTGCATCTTCAATACGAATTATGTCAGCTTGCAAGCTTGTATATGGTGTAAATAGCGCATTAGTCCTAGACATCTGTTTAACAGAAACGTATTCAATTCTTGTATTCCAACTATCAAACATGAAGTCGTCTGGCAAATTCAATGTACGTGTTGGCACCGCACCTATTCTTAAATTCTCATTAGCAGTTGCACCAGCAATCTCTGTTGTACCAGCCACAGACGCTAAGCTGCAGTCAGTTGATACACCAAAAGTTGCAGTAGCAGGCGCATCATTTATTCTAGCCGCACATGGAAGATAACCATTTTGCGAATAGAACGTATCTATAGCTGCCTGAATCTTAGTAAGCTTATCGTTTATATTCATTGTGTTGCTTGATTGCTGTAGAGCGGGCATCAAACCCAGAATTGAACCTAAAATTATACTGAATATCACAATAACAATTGATAACTCAATTAGCGTGAACCCTTGGGTGTTTCTACCATTTAATTGTGTCATGATTCATAAATACCGTAATTAAAAGCTCTACATTTAGTATATACGCCCGATAGTTAATAAACAGTTAATAAATTGCAAAAAGTGCATCATATAACTTATAAATGCACTTTCACAATGACTACTGCCTACCACCTCCTCTTTGTTGGCCAGCAGGCTTGCCAGCGCCTCCTCTATCTCTATTTGCTATAGGCTTGCCAGCACCTTGTCCGCCAGCCGATGGCTTACCCTTTTCTTTTCTATTTTCTGGACGTCTAGCACCATCTTGGCCAGCATCTCTTCTATCTTCACGGCGATCGCGCACATCCTCACGCCTGTCTTTTCTATCTTCAATTCTATCTCTCACATCTTCGCGGCGATCCATTCTATCTTCCCTTCTGTCCTCGCGACGCTCTTGGCGATCTTCTATTCTTTCTTTAATATTTTCTCTGATTTCTTCACGTCTTTCTTTTCTTTCTTCTATTCTTTCTTGGCGCTTCTCTATCGCTTCATCAACTCTTTCTTTCATTTTTTCCAGTCTTTCAGGACTAGGGGTTGTTGGAGCTGGTGCTGCATCTTGAGCGAATGCAAATGTTGAAACAGAAAGCAAAGTGCCTGCCAAAAGTAAAACTACGTGTTTAGACATGAAAATACCTCATAAATTGAGTTTGCATAATTAAGTCTGTGATATTTTTTTTAGAAAGTCTTTAAGAATTTGAAATTTTTATTTTTCTTACATTTCAACAAATTCATTTAACGACGCATTAGACGCACTAGAATCCATCCTTGCAATATCTACTAATTCTTGGAAGCTACCAACGCTCCTGATAGTGTCTGGCTCAGGCGTAATAACTGCATCTATCACACCCAAAGGATCAAAAACCCTAGCTCTCAAATCAAATTCCGTAAATAGCATTTTATAGACCGAATCTCTTCCAAGAAAAGTTTTGATTCCATGATTAGCCTCTTGAATTTCTAAAATATCAGATCGTGTAAATCCAATTTTACATGCAAATAAAAGTCCAATAAAACTAGTAAATGAATTATCAGGGATAATTTCTTGAAACTTTAATAAATCAAAACTTTCGTTTGTCTCAGTTTTCAGTACTTGGTCTTTTTCATCGCTATCCCAATCTAAAAAAAATGAGCAAAAATCTACAATATATACTTCATGCATCTTATTATAGAGAGCTGTACATACAGTCTCATCAGTCTTTCTATGCCCAATAATATAGTTAATTTGTGTAAGTGTAGCTTGAAAAATTGCTCTTATAATTGCAGAAGGTATTTGTCGAGTTGAAAAATCAAAATTCCAAAACGTCCTAGTTGGAGATATTTTAAGAAGGTTTTGCGTTATAAAATTAACAATTCTAGCTTCAGTTTCAGCCTGATTAGTATTAATACCATATATACTTGAAGTCATTGTCCTTTGAGACAATTGATCATACAATTCTTGTAATTCACTTTGAGCAGAACCAACATCAGCTAATTGCAGCATACTTATTACAAAACCATCAGTTTCAGCATATGCAAGCAAGAATCATGCAACTATTTGCTTGAAGTTTCTTTTGATGGAGCAACACCTCTAAACAGCTCAATTTCTTCCGTGAATGAATAGCCATTTTGTCTGAATTGATCTTTCATATTCATTATATCATGCTCAGCAACACCTAAATTTTTGAGCAATGCGCCACCTAATTGCAATCCTGTTTCAATAGTTGCTGGAACAGAAATACTTGCTCCTAGTTTCTTAAGTCCTTGCCCATGCCTAAAGTCTTCAGATCTTACAATAATCTCTAAATCCTCAAAGTTAGTAGCTATAGCTTTAACCGATTTTCTTAAAGCAATTTTATCATTCATCGTAAGTATTACTGATGAAGCCCTGCTAGCACCAACCGCCCTTAGTACATCAATATTACTTAGATCACCATGATAAACTGGAAAGCCTTGAGCCCTCGCCTTTTTAACTAATTGCAAGTCACCATCTACTGCGACATAGTTAAATTGATGCTCAGAAAGCATATACGCCACAACCCTTCCTACTCTACCAAGACCAGCTATGATGATGTGACCATCAAGATCACTTATTCCCTTAAATTCCTGATTATTGTCTAGGTCTTCACTGGAATCAATTTTCTCTTCTAACCATGCACCAATTATTGATAACAATGGTGTAATTGCCATTGTTATGGCAACAACAACCAAAAGTAATTGAGATGCCATTTGCGACATAATTTCTTGTTTTGCAGCAAGACTGAATAAGATAAAAGCAAATTCACTACCCTGCCCTAACAACAATGCCGAGTGAATTGCAGCACCTTGCCTAAATCTAAACAGCATGCATAACAAGTAAATAATTATACCTTTCAGAAGTAGTAATCCTATAGACGCAAATGCTATATAAACCACTTGAGATTTGATAATATTGATGTCTATTGACATACCCACAGATAAGAAGAACAAACCAAGTAACAGGCTTTTAAATGGCATTATGCTTATTTCAACTTTAGCTCGGTATTGAGTTTCAGCGATAAGTATACCAGCAATAAACGCACCCATAGCTGTAGATAGACCTAATTCACTTGTAAGAAGTGCGGCCCCTAAAACTATTAATAAAGTTGTAGTTACATAAACCTCTTCACTTTTAGCTGTACCAATTAATGCAAAAAATGGTCTTAATAAAACTCTGCCTGCTATAGTAATCAATATAATTGCTACAAAAGCTTTAAGACCTGCAACCCCTAGAGTACTTGCAAAGTTATCTTCTGTACTAGCAATGATTGGCAATATTGCTAAAAGCGGCACAACTGCAAAATCTTGCATCAATAGCACTGACAGAGATAATCTACCGACTTGCGTTGCTTGCCTTTTAGTTTCTGATAGCACCTGCAATACAATTGCTGTTGATGAGAGTGAAAGCGCGCCAGCTATAATAATAGAAACGTCTAGCTTAACATTCAGCCAATGATGAATTATTACTGCAATAATTGTGGATGTTAAAATCAACTGGAGTCCACCAAACCCAAACACATGCAAGCGCATTTGCACAAGACGTTCGAAAGTTAATTCCAAACCAATTACAAACAGCAAAAATACTACGCCAAATTCAGAGATATTGATTGCATATTTAGTATCATGAATAAGATTGAACCCATCCTTCCCAATCATCGCACCAAGTACTAAGTATCCTAAAACTGGACTTAATTGCAATCTACGCGACAAAACCACGTTGACTATTGAAACAGACAACAAAATTAGTATATCACTCAGGTATTGCATGTTATGCATGTCAAAATCAAAAAAATATGTATATTGATTCAAGATAACATCATTATCTCACTATGAAAACAGCTTTAATTACTGGTAGCGCAAAAAGAATTGGAAAAGAAATAGCTCTGCACTTAGCTAAACAAAATTATAATATAATAATACACCATCACACTTCTAAAGAAGAAGCTTTAGAACTACAAAAGCAAATTCCTAATTCACAAGTTGTTTTTGGTAATTTACAACATTCAGATGCTACAAGATTTATACTAGATCAAGTAAAAGGACAAGTTGACCTACTAATAAATAATGCAGCAGTTTTTGAAAGTGATTCATTACAAAATTTCACATACACTCACTTTTTAAAATCTATGGCGATCAATCTCTATGCACCTATGTCTTTTACTGTAGAAATGCAGAAGCGCTATGAGTCTGGAATTATCATTAATTTGTTAGATGCTTGGGCAGCTGATCATCCTAGTAACTTTCTCTCATATTGCACATCAAAAAATTCTTTAAAGGAGTTCACATTGCAGAGTTGCAAGCAGCTTAAAAGTGGCTTCAGAATGAATGGAATTTTGATAGGTGCTGCACTTCACAAAGAAGGATATCCAAAAGATTTTTTCGATAACCTACAGAAGCAATATCCCTCTTCTGTTCAAAGCATTTGCAACGCAATCGATTATATCATTCAAAACAGGATCAACGGCGAGTTAGTATCTGCTGCAAATTAATCTTTAAATAGTGTGGTCGTCACTGCTCTTTCTTTTCTGTAATAACCTGCAGATTGCTGCATGGCTTCAATTTCTGTATTCACTTTAGAAGGCATTTCTTTATCATAATAAAAGTATACAAAACAATTTTCATATTGTTTGCAAGCAGCATCAGCAAACCCTGTTTTCATGTCAGAATCATTTTTTTTCATACCGAAGCTGTCCAGTTCTTGTATATTAGAATTCTTTAACTTTTCATTATCGATATACATGTGCACCACATATGGTTTTTGCTCCGTAAAGACGCCACCTATATATCTAAAACCAGGAGCCATAACCTGCCATTTCTCCTGAGAGCCATCCATTGCTTCAGCGGCACCAACTTTTAAATATGCCCAACCATTACCAAAAGACGTATATTTTCCATGTGAACTTTTTTTGATTTCAGGTGTAATTTCCGTATAATCTTTTATGCCAATGCCTTCCCAAGAGTAAACCTCACAAAATTCTGTGGTTGCTGATTTACACATCTCCTTAGAATAATCAAATATTTTTCTCGTCTTCAACTTATCCGATACAATCGGCTCTTCAACTAAAATAAAATATTCTGAAGTTTTGCGAATAGCTTCGCCTTCTTTTATAATTTGATAGAATTCATCCTTAATATTAGTAGCACTAGGATGAGTTTGTGATTCTTCAGTTTTTTTAGGCACATAGGTAACTTTCCCAGATGCATCAACTTTCTTATCAAAACTTTTATTTACACTTTCCTCAATTGCGGCCTTACAATCAGTAAACATACAGCCTATAAAAACTAGAATCAATGGGCTTGTAGCTAAGCCAATAACTGACAAAACAAATGTCAAAATACCATAACCCCATCTGCCTCTAGATAATATCCATATAGACATTACTAGAGCAGGTATTGATAAGATACCTAAAAATGGTACTAAGCTTGCGATAGCTAATATAATAGTGAGTGTCAAAATGAGCTGAAAATTACCTTTCTTATTTTCATCTTGTAGAGAAGTACTATTTAAAGGCTTAGCTGTATTTTTCACAACATTTGGATCAAAATCATTAGTTTGATTTTGTGGCTGCTTAGAATCTTTCGTATAGTCCATAAACCTACTTGGTTTGGTTGACTTATTTAAATTGTAACATTGACAAATAAAACCAGCAATTCTTAAAATTAGGCTAGCAAATCTATAGATTCTATCAACAGATAATGCTATTAATTAACAAATACTCATAAAGAAATATAGATGCAAATAGGTTCCGTAGAACAATTAATTAAAATTATAGCAAAGCTACCTGGGCTTGGCCCTAGATCTGCCCGCAGAATTGCGCTGCATTTAATTAAAAACTCCCAAAATCTGATGTTACCTTTAGCTGATGTTATAAAACAAGTAGCACAAGAGATTACGATCTGCAAAGATTGTGGGAATATAGACACCACCTCTCCTTGCTCAATATGCACAAGCGAGAAGCGAGATACTTCACAGTTGTGCGTCGTAGAAGATGTAACTGACCTATGGGCTATGGAGCGTGGAAACATTTTTAAAGGGTACTACCATGTGCTAGGAGGTTCTCTTTCTGCTCTTGATGGAAGAACCCCAGATACGTTGAATTTTGAATCACTTAAAAATCGTGTTGCTAACTCTAATTTCAAAGAAGTAATAATAGCAACAAACGCCACCTTAGAAGGCCAAACCACAGGTTTTTACGTTGTCGATTTACTCAAACCATATAATATAAAAACTTCAAGACTCGCCAACGGCATTCCTATGGGTGCAGAATTAGATTATATGGATGAAGGCACACTAAGCCTTGCGCTAAAAATGAGGCAAGATTATTAATTATTATTTGCAGTAAGCGTCAAGCTCGGAATCCACTGCCACACGGTCGTCGAAAACAAAGCACCTGCCCTGCCACATGTTTGGTTGCCCTTTGGTGTCTTCAAGATACTGTAAAACACCACCCTTCAAATGGTAAACATTTTTAAAGCCTATGTTTTTCATATAGGCAGTTGATTTTTCACACCGAATGCCGCCTGTACAGAACATGGCAATTGGTGTCTCTTTATCCACGTTCTTAAGATTACGCTCAACCCATTCAGGCAGATCACTAAAATTACGAGTCTTAGGGTTTATGGCATTTTTGAATGTACCAAAAATCACTTCATAGTCATTTCTAGTATCGATCGTTATCGTTCCTTTGCTAGAAATGAGTTCATCCCACTTTTTAGCATCCAAATATTCACCAACCTTTGACATATCAAGATTTTCAATCTTTAGCCTTACGATCTCAGGCTTCAGGCGAACTTTCATACGACTAAATGGCATAGTTTCGGCAAAGCTTTCTTTGAATTCAATATCTCTAAATTCAGGCATACTAGTTATGAATTTATAAAAAGCGTCTATTGCCTCTCTAGTTCCAGTAAGAGTTGAATTTAATCCTTCCTGCGCAAGCAATATTGTTCCTTTAATTTTGTGGTCGTTACAAAATTTAATAAACTTCACTCGCTTATCTTCAAAATCTGGAAGATCAACGAATTTATAAAATGTTGTTACTACAAAATTTTGAGACATATCTACTTATGGTTTGCAATCGCTTGTTTTATTATATTTTTTGCTTCTGCCGCATCTTGCCAGCCAGAAATTTTAACCCATTTCCCTTTTTCTAATTTCTTATAATTTTCAAAGAAATGTTCAATTCTACTGATTACTAATTCTGGTAGATCTTTATAAGAATTAATGTTTTCCAAAGACGGATCAATTTTAGCTGCTGGAACTGCTAGAATCTTCTCATCAGAGCCTTTCTCATCTTCGGTCATCAATACACCAATAGGCCTTACCGTCACCATTGCTCCTGGAACAATAGGATGATTCGAGTATACCAACACATCAGCAGGGTCGCCATCTCCAGAAAGAGTATGTGGAATAAACCCATAATTACAAGGATACGACATGGTAGTTTGCATAAATCTATCAACAACAATAATGCCAGATTCTTTATCAAATTCGTACTTGATTGGCCCTGCATTCATTGGGATTTCAATTATAACATTAACTTCATCAGGCGCTTTCTTTCCTATAGCAATCTTGTCTAGTTGCATTACTAACCCATTTATTTAGTTTTAACATCGAGTTACTAATATCATAATTAGACTAATATCGCAAGTTCATAGCTAGTTTTAAAGGTTGTTTATACAATTTGCTGTTCAGGGCAATATCTGCTATCATGGGCTGAATGAATATATTAATAATTGATGACTATAAATTTAAAACAGCATAAGGCTGATCTATTGTTTTTACCTTTAGGGGGAACTGAACAAATCGGAATTAACCTATATCTATACCACTACAATGGCAAATGGCTAATTGTTGACATGGGACTAGGTTTCGCGGATGACTATTTCCCTGGTGTAGACATACTAGTACCTGACATATCTTTTATAACTAAACACAGAGAGAACTTTGTAGGTTTGGTTCTAACGCATGCGCATGAAGATCATATCGGAGCTATTCAATATCTTTGGAATGAATTTAAACTACCTATTTACTGCTCTAAATTCACCTCATGTGTTTTAAAAGGAAAACTCTCAGAAATGGGAATTGCCAACGAAGTAAAGTTCCATGAAGTTAAGCTAAATAGCAAGTTTAAAGTTGGAGATTTTGATCTAGAAATGATTGGTCTCACCCATTCAATTCCAGAGATGCAAGGTTTGGTAATTCGCACAGAACAAGGCAACATATTCCACACTGGTGACTGGAAATTTGATGAAGACCCAGTGATCGGGAAAAAATCAAATATTGAAGCACTTGAAAAACTTGGCAAAGAAGGGGTTCTTGCCATGGTTTGTGATTCAACCAACATTTTCTCTGAAGGGTTTTCTGGATCAGAAGGCTCGCTTGTTAAAAGCATTACTGAACTAATTGCTTCATACAAACAAAGCCTAGTTGTAGTAAGTTCATTTGCATCAAACATAGCTCGTATACACACCATAGCAAAAGCTGCTGAAGCATGCGGTAGGAAAGTCGCACTTTCTGGATCATCCCTGTGGAAAATGTATGATGCAGCCCTTGAGTGTGGATATCTACACGATCTTGCACCATTTATGAGACCTAGAGAAATCGAAAGATATCATAGAAATGAAGTTCTTGTAATTGCAACTGGTTGCCAAGGAGAACCTAGAGCAACTACAAGCAAACTAGCTAGAGGCGAACACCCTGACTTTAAAGTACGTAGGGGTGATGTGATGATTTTCTCATCAAAAATAATTCCTGGGAATGAAGACGCAATTTTCTCTCTTTTCAATAAATTTTGTAAAATGGGTGTAGAGGTGATGACAGAAAAAGATCACTTTGTACACGTATCTGGTCACCCTTCGCGTGGTGAGATTGCAAAAATGTATGACATTATCAAACCTAAAATTGCAATTCCTATGCATGGCGAGCCAATGCATCTGCATGAACATGCAAAGTTTGCAAGAAAACAAGGTGCAAAATTCTCTGTTCAAGTAAACAATGGCGCTATCGTAAAAATCAATGGCGATAAACCAGATATTATTGCACAACTACCAACTGCTGTTATGGCGATTGATGGTAACTTCATCATCCCATCCGATAGTGAAGTTCTAAGAATGCGTAGGCGTATGCGCGACCAAGGTTTAGTAGTAGCGACCATTATTCTTAATAAGAAAAACAAGCTTCTTAAAGACCCAATAGTTTTAGCTCCTGGAGTTTTAGATTCTAAAGAAGACAGAGAATATTTCATTATGCTCGAAGAAGCTATTTCTGAGTATATTGATTCACATCCTAAAGCGTCAAATGATGAACTTGATAATAAAGTTAGGAATATAATCAAACGCATTTTACAGACTGAAACTGCAAAAGAGCCAAAGATTTTAGTAACAGTTACTCGATTAGAAATATAGTCAGGAAAAAATGCATATCAGAATTGGAACACGTAAAAGTAAACTAGCGTTAGCCCAGACTGATATTGCAATTAGCAGCATTAAAAAAATCGCTCCTGAATGCTCATTCGAAACTATAGAGATTGTTACTTCTGGTGATAAATTCCTTGATCAAAACCTTGCAGCAATTGGAGGCAAAGGACTTTTTCTAAAAGAAATAGAAGAAGCAATGTTATCACATCAAATCGATATAGCGGTTCATTCTATGAAAGACGTTCCAACAGAACTACCAGAAGGATTGATAATTGACTGTATGCTTGAACGCGAAGACCCAAGAGACTGTTTTGTATCATCGCGCTTTAATAGTTTAAAAGAAATGACCAAAGGAACTGTAGTTGGCTCATCATCTGCACGGAGAGCTGTTTTAGTTCAAGAGATAAATCCAAACGTAGAAGTTATTCCTTTCAGAGGAAATGTTATCACTCGACTCAAAAAAATTGAAACTGGAGAAGTCGCTGCTGCAATTTTTGCATTAGCTGGCCTCAAAAGACTTGGTTTAGAGACAGTAGTCAAAGAAATATTCGACCCAAGAAGTTTTGTACCTGCAGTTGGTCAAGGTGCGATTGGTATTGAAAGACGAATTGAAGACTCTAAAATGGCAAAACTACTTTCTCAAATCTCACACCAACCAACAATTGATTGCGTCACAAAAGAGCGTGAATTCATGAAACTTCATGGTGGAAACTGTACCGCTCCAATTGGCGCCTATTTTGACTTAACAAAAAAAACTTTTTACTCTATGCGACTGGATGACTCAAACAAAACTATCAAAACCTCTAGTGCTAGCTAATCTGGCATAGTTATTGCATCTCAGCTGCACCACATTTTCGAGCCTTCCAATGACTGATATCAAACTAATAGAATCTGCAGCAATATTTGATCTATTAAAAGGACAAACTGCAATTTACAAGCATGAATTAGATCTACTAATCAAGTATTTGAAAGATGATAACACTAATTCAAAATCTCAAATAGACGATATTACTACTATAGATTTAAAGCAAAGCCCTGATGCCATAACACGAATAGCGCACCAAAAAATAGATGCACTTTTATTTAAAACTAAAGACACACCAATTGATATCGTGATTACCAAACATTTTAATAATTACAAATCAGCAGTTACTACAAATCTTTTAAATAAGCCAGATATAGATACTTTTGATACAATTATATTTTTACATCAAATGATAATTGATCAGAACAACCAAGCAATACAAAGCATTGAAGGTAGGATTCAATTCATTGATAATCTAACAGAGAAGATTGAAAAAATTTTAGTTGATTCAAAGGATGATATTGATGGTATACACAACGGTCTATACAGCAAACTTTCAGACCTCCCGAAGTACTTAAATTATGTCCAAGAAGAACATACTCTGGCTGCTAATGAAGCAAAAGAGTTCATCTGCAAAAATGACGTATGCGAACAACATGTTAAATTAGATGAGTATATTAATGAAGATAATGTTATGGTCGCTGAACCAGCTAAAAATGATTTACTCACGTTAGAAGAAGTTGGAATTTAGTTTTTTATAAACCATAGAAAGTTTTAAACCACTCTACAGTCCTCTTCAACCCCTCATCTAAAGACGTTTTGGGATTGAAGCCAAGATCACGCTTAGATTCAGTTATATTAGCATAGGTTTCATGCACATCACCCTTTTGCATTGGCATCATGTTCATTAATGCTTTTTGACCAGTATACTTTTCCAAAATCGCAATAAAATTCATCAATTTTTCTGGCCTATTATTTCCAAGATTATATATTTTTTGTCCTTTAATCGATACTTTCATTGATGATACAACACCCTCAACTATGTCATCGATATAGGTAAAATCGCGCTTAAGATCACCATTATTATAAACATCTATCGACTCACCATTTAAAATTTTCTGAGTGAACTTCATCGGCGCCATATCTGGTCTGCCATATTCGCCATAAACTGTAAAAAATCTCAGACCAATCATATTAATCTCATAAAGATGAGAATACGTATAACTCATTAATTCATCAGCTCTCTTTGTTGCTGCATAAAGAGAGGCTGGATTATCTACTCTATCATCAACTGAAAACGGCATCTTGGCATTTTGACCATATACAGAACTTGAACTAGCATAAATTAAACGCTCAAAACCTTTTATATTCCTACAAACTTCCAATATATTAAGATGCCCTACAACGTTGCTTTGCACATAAGCAAATGGATTTTCTAAAGAGTACCTAACACCCGCTTGCGCAGCTAAATGAATAATAATCTTAGAATCACCAATACAGTTTTTTAACTTTTCGTATTCGCAAATATCAATTTTATGAAATGTGAACTTTGAGTACTTTTGCAAAATACCAAGTCTAGTTTCTTTAAGTTTTGGATCGTAATAATTATTCATATTATCGATTCCAACTACATCATACTCCATTTCCAACAATCTTTTGGAAACGTGGAACCCGATAAAACCTGCCACTCCTGTTACAACAATCATCATAATTTTATTTTTTACAAATTATATATAAATCTCTACCCAGCAGCCTGCCTAAAGTAGTAAGCAAATATCTTCTAGGAATTCTTATTTTAAATAGATTGAATAAACTAATGTGATAATCAAGATTTTCATTGTATATATTAACACTCTTAAATTTCTTTAACATTTCTCTAAGTTGTTTTCGAGATGTTAGAACTGTTTCAGGCGCAGATTCTCCTTGAGTATTATTATCATATTTTGATCTCATATAAGCGTTCAGCCTGTTGTCAAATTTAGTAAATCCACTTTCAGCAAAAAATGCTTTAAGTGTATTTCCAAAATCTTCAGTCCAACATTTCAAACTGAATTGATTATAAACCATGAATATTCCAACTCCGCCCTTCTTCAAAATTCTATATGATTCAGCGAAACACTTATTAATGTCCCCAGTATGGTGAAAACATCCAAGTGAAACAACATAATCAAAAGTAGCGTTATCAAATGGACATTCTAGTATACTTCCTTGTACGGCATTTTGCTTTGAACCATTTTCTTTCAGCCGTGAATTCATCATTTTTACTGGTCCAGATGCAATATCTAAACCATAGTAATTAGCACCGTTTTCAGAGATAATACCACCAAGTGTTCCATAACCTAAACCTACTTCGAGAACTTTTTTACCGGACATTTCTTCAGGCTTTATGTATTTTTTAAGATATGGATATAATCTATTTAAATAGAGGTTATCAAACTTTTTGACTGCTGCTAGATCATCAGCAACTATCCCCATTTTTTTAGCAGATGTAGTACCACATGGCTCATCCCAAAACCTCTTATTTTGCTTATCAACAGCTGCTTGATTCTTATTCTTTACTTTTTTTCTCATAAAATTCTAAACATTACATAACCTTTCTATCTAGAGAATAGCTATTTACATCATCAGTATAGACAACATCGTCGTAAACATCTTTTCTATCATGGAAAATATACATAATATTCGCATAAAATTCACCTCTTTTAAACCCATCTGGATTCAAAACTTCCCTACTAAATGGCCAAAATACACTGGCAAAAGTGTTATTGATCCTTGCCGAAAACTTATCATCAAAACCAGGTAAACCAATGATGTTAGCTATAACAATACCATTATCATTTAGATGCTCTTTGACACTCTTATAAAATTCCTGAGTAGTACACTCTAATGGCAAAGAAAGAACGTGAGTATATGCATCCAAAATGATCAAATCATATTTATCATGCGATTGATTCAGAAACGCTCTTGCTGACATTGGAACAAATTTTTTATTTTCTCCAAGCTTTTGTCTCAAGAATTCCTTTTCAGTAACTTTTAAAATATCTGGATCTATATCTATGAATGTGTATGCATTGACCTCATCTTTCAAGCCTAGCGTGAAGCCTCCAGCACCTACTATAAGTATTTTCTTAGGCTCTTTGAATTGATTGATAAAAGAATCTTCAATAAACTTAACATAACTAAATCTTTGCGACTGAGTCTCTGTATACCTTGATGAAAAAGATCTGTTAACATAAAGATCTCTATTCAAAACCGAATCTTTTATAGAAATCATATTGTAGGCATTGTTTG
This sequence comes from uncultured Candidatus Midichloriaceae bacterium, assembly GCA_964558975.1. Lineage (GTDB taxonomy): Bacteria > Pseudomonadota > Alphaproteobacteria > Rickettsiales > Midichloriaceae > CAZLFQ01. Next base: position 105,816 of record CAZLFQ010000003.1, on the reverse strand, counting down.
ATACAAAATTTAGTTTTTCAAATACATTAATATTTAAAAAAACACCTACTACTAATGCAAGAGCAGAAAAATAAGAGTTAAAGTTTAAAATTCTTTTATTCAAAAGAATAACGATTGCAAACAAAGCAAATAAGACAACCACAACAGTTTTATGAACACCAATTATCATCATTAGTACTAACGTCGTAAAGACAGAACCAATGAATGAGCCAGAAGTTGAAAAGAACAAGATTCTACCAGTGATCTCACTTAGCTTTCGTTTGCTAAAATAATTGCTAATTAGAGGTACAGTTTGAGCAAGCAAAAAGACTGGATATATAATAAATATCCCGCAAAAAAGTGTGGTTTGAATAATATGGTTTTTAATTCCAATAATTGTTAGACCATCAAAAAATATTTCTTGGACGACATATGACATGCCAAAAACCAAAAACCACAGAGAGGTTAATAAGTTTGTGTTAAGCCTCTTTCTGACAAAAACAGTAGAACCTTTACCAAAAGAATTACCCCCATAATTATAACCAAAAGCTAGAGGCAATAAAACCGCACTAATTATAATCGCGATAACTTCTGTCCCATTTCCCACAAATGGCATCAACAATCTTATTGCAAGCAGCTCTGTTGCTAATACAACAAAACCTTCAAGAAATATGATAATATAAAGTAAATTTTCTCTCTTCATTTAACAAATATTTAATATTTTTATAGTTGCACTACCATAGCATGCAACATTATAATGCCATGTTACACACTTTGATTGGTATTTTATTATGAAGGCAATATATAATGGATTACAAGGAATATCTACAGACTATATAAGAGAGTTTGCAACTAAAAATGTTTGGACTCCTATTGTTTTTTGCACATCTGTTTATAGCAAATTTGCTGAAGTTGTAGGTAGAACAACAGTTCTGAAATATGCTGGCATCCCATTTATTGCCTCAGTTTTATCCACAAGCTGTATTTATTATTTAGAAATATATCAAAGCAGTCTTGTAAATAAAACTTTTGAGAATTATCTAAAACTTGGGGATACAGAGCACAAGTTGCAAGAAGAAGTGATCTGGCAAAATTTTTCCCAAAATTTGCAGACTTTTGCTTTGATCGCTTTTTCAAATGCCATATTTTCTTCTGTAATCTCAATTATTCAGAAACGATGTGAAATTCGTTTAGCTAGAGCTGTTCAAGAGCAAATTGATAAAACTATATTTTCTGATCAAGCATTAGTAGCTTATGCTACACTTGAAGAGAACAAATCTTTAATGCTGCTACAACGTTCAGACACAATCGAGACTATTAAGTATTCAAGCGAATTTTTAGCCAGCTCCGTAACTGCAGGCTTCTCAGGAATTTTAGGGATTTATAGTCTCTATAATTTAAATTGGGTAATGCCAGTTTATTCATTTGCATATGGCTTTTTAAATCAGAAAGTAACAAGTTTTTTACTGGCAAAAACCAAAGAAAGTACAGATGAAAGCCAAAAAATTCAAACACAACTAGATGCCAAGCGCAATCATGCTTTAGGTAATGCAAGAAGTATCGTTGAGACTCAAGGAGAGACCTATATCAGAGAAGATGCTTCTAAACTGCAAAAAGATACTTATGCCCATGAAGATAACACCTATTGGTGGAGTCAAGCAAATGAGCTTTGGGGCAATGTCAGTGGCTACTTTAACTGGACGCTACGCACATTCATGATGGGTTATTACCTAAAAACAGGTGTTATAAAAGTAGGTGATAGGTCAGTGATTGAAGTTGCCTCTGAAAAAATAAATGACTTGGTTAAATGGAATTCCAGAAATATGGATAATTTGATCAAAACCGAAATCACCAGAGGAAGGTTAGAAAAAATTTTCAATATCTCTAAACAACATGAGAACCGTAAAAGAGAGCTTTCACTGGCATATAATTCTAGTGCAAATGAAATTGAAATTCAAAATTTACACTTAGAAATAGGTGGTAATAATATCTTATCAATACCTTCTCTTAAGCTTAAAAAAGGAAAAGTTTACGCTTTAAAAGGTGACACAGGCTCTGGTAAATCAAGCTTCTTGGCTAAACTTAGGGGCATTGATTCAGATGCAGTAAAAGTAAAAGGTATTATTTCATTTCCAGCTACAGGAGATAAAGAAGTTGTAATGATACCTCAACAAGATTTCTTTCCGCTTGGTAAAAGTCTAATTGAAACAATATGCTACCCATACCAAATTCAAGATGGAGCAAGAGCTAGAATAGTCGATTTATTAAGAGAAGCAAACCTAGAGTCTTTAGTAAGCAGAGTTGATGAAGTTTCAGATTTCACAAAAACTATAAGTGGTGGGCAGAAAAAAGCTATCAAGGTAATCTCTGCAATATTACAGCAGCCAAAAGTACTATTAATGGATGAAACTTTGACAGGTTTAGATAGGGCTTTGTGCGCTACAATCCAACAATTGATAAAATTTAATTTACCTCAGGCAACTGTGTTGGTAGTTGATCATCAAATAGATGCAAACAACATCAGTATCAAAGGAAAGCAATTCTATGACGAAGTTTTAACTTTTGAGAATCAGGCAGTATCAAGAGCAGATATATCGAGATAAAATTAAGCTGCTGATGTTGATTCAGATTCAGAACCTTCATCTTCATTTGGCTTAGGTTTTTTAGCAATAATTTCCTTAGCTTTGCGCGGGTCATAAGGCTCTTGCTGAGGAATTTTAATTGGCTTCAGCAATCTTTTCGTAAAGAATGTATCCGTATAGTAAATAATTTTTTTGGTCTTAATTGGCGGCTTTGACTCGATCAAAATAATTTGCTCATCACGTGGCAGCATTATCACCTCTTGTGGTAATAATAATGCACGCTGTGCTTTTGATACGTTTAACGATCTCGACGCAGGGTTAAAATCAAGGAATTTAGGTTTACTTGCAGAAACTGATTCAACAGTTTTATTGCCGCAAAGCTGCGATATAAGATTTGCTGTCTCGTAGTTATTTGCAGCAAATGTCACACGATACGTTGAGTTTGATAAGAATGAGTTCATTCCAGGCTCTTCATAAATTCCTTTCAGCTGCTGAGTATCTTGAATAATTAGGAATAAGCGTACGTGATAACCACGGAAGTAAGCAATACCACTCATGAATTGTTCCATTTTACCCAAAGTTGGGAACTCATCCATCATAAACATTACACCATATGGGTCATCTTTACTTGGTAATCTGCGAGCTAAGAACTCTGTAGCTTGCTGGTAGAACACCTGCATTAGGGGTTGTAAGCGTTTCAAGTTATCTGGCGTTAGTCCAACATAAACTGTAGTAAGTTTACGCTTAAAATCCATTATGTTAAAATCAGAAGATGCAGTGGCAGTATCAATCAATGGGTTGGCCCATAGCTCTAAGCTTGAGTTCATTGTCGATATTACGCCTGAACGTTCTTTATCAGCCTTTTGTAAAAAAGCTGCAATATTCATGTAACCTACTGGGTGGATTGTTTGCCCCAAAGTATCTAGTGCAACAGCAAGGTTATAAACCACATCATCACTTCTCATTGTACGAACAACTTCGCCGAAAGATTTTACCTTATCTGGCACTGCGATTAAATATAGCACTATGCCAAGGAATAATGATCTTGCTTCGTTTTCCCAGAATTCTTTCTTAGGCATGATTAAGTTGCCAATTTTTTGCACGTCATCTACCATCTGTCCCGGCTTCGGGCTTACCCAATCAATTGGGTTATAGCAGTGCGTAAAACCATCGGGATCAGCAGGACTCCAAACATAAACATCCTGCCCCATTTCTTTTCTATAGCCGCTAGTAAGTTCGTAGTTCTCAAGTTTAATATCATGAACGAATACTGAATCATGCCAGTACAATAGATTTGGTATTACGAAGCCCACACCTTTACCAGAACCTGTTGGTGCAAATAATAACGCGTGCTGGTATCCCTCAGCGATTAAATACCCTCTATCATCAACGCCTAGTAACATTCCTTTTTTAGAACGCAATCCTGCAGCCTTAATGTCAGCCTCTTCAGCCCATCTTGCATCACCATGCAAAGCTTCTTCTTTTCTAAAAGGACGAGCCTCATAAATTCTTTTTCTGGACTTCCAAACCAAAAATATAAAGACCAAAAAAGGTGCTAAAAGAGATGAAATAAACTTAGGTATCAAATAATTATAGGTATCTAATTGGAATGATGCAAAATTCGCGACAATCCAATTAAAGTAAGTTATAATGAACTCTATAGGTTGAGGCGATATTATCCAAACCAGATCTAGTTTTATTAATGGCATTCCAGATGTTCCACTTACTAGATAAGCAAACATCACTCCTGACAAGAGTACTGATAACACCATCAAGACTGCAAAGCCAAATGCCCAGATCACCCAATTTCTAAAGGTATTTGCAAAACCATCACCTTTCATTTCTCAGCCTCTTTTCTTGCACCTTTAAAATAAACTTCTGATATATACCTCTTCCCCTTTTCCCCTCTTTTTAGCTGAACCACAATATCAACTACATTCAAAATATACTCTTTAATCTCTGCAGGCGGCATGCCTAAGCCTGCTTGCATAACCATTAATTTCAATTGTTCTATCGCCATAGTCGGCGTGTCCGCATGGAGTGTAGAAATTGATCCAGGGTGACCCGTGTTTATAGCACGTAAAAAGCTGAAAGCTTCAGCACCACGCAACTCCCCAACAATTATTCTATCAGGACGCATACGTAAGCAAGCTTCAATTAAATCCTGCGTTGTAACTTTTGCTCTGCCCTGCCCTCCTTTTGAAGCAAGAAGGTGCATTCTATTAGGATGCATCGATAAATCAATTTCTCTTGCATCTTCCGCAGTAATTAACCTTTCATCTGTAGGAATAGTCTTAAGCATTGCATTGGTAAATGTGGTTTTACCAGTTGATGTACCTCCACTAATGATTATGTTTTGCTTACTTAAAACTGCATGCTTAAGAAAATCTTTAATCTTTTTTTCTTTAAGGTAACCATTCAAAATTGCAATATTCTCATCAACTATCTCTTCAACTGCAGTGTTATCAAAAGCACCAATTTTTTCATAACCATCCAAATCAAGCTTTAATGCAGATGGTTTTCTTATAGACATACCAATTGTTCCTGGCTCGCAAGCTGGCGGTATGACAATCTGAATCCTAAACCCAGTTGGTAGTGTTGCTGAGAGTAGCGGTGCCTCCTCACTAATCCTTTGGTCTGTAGACTGAGCAACCAGTACAGCAAGACCTTTTAAATGGTCAAAATCTAATTCAGGTAAACTCTCATACCTAATATCACCTCGTTTCTCAACCCAGGCTTCGAATGGTCTATTTATAGAAATTTCATTTACTCCCTCTTCTGCAAATATCTTTTTAAGAGGCTCTAAATAAGTTTCTAATGCTGTTAAACTATTCATCTTATTTAACTACTTTCGCAATTGAATTCATGGCGATTTGTGGTGGGAATATAATGTCTTGATTTACAAAAACATTAATTCTTGCACCTTGATCAACATAAATTGTTGGTTTTGTGTTCAAAGATTCCTCTATAGATTTTTGAGCAATATCTTGGAATTTATCAGAACTCTCTTGCAACTGAGTCGAACCAACAGTTCCACCAGCAGTAGTTGTTGTAGTGCTACCATCTGTTGCTGTAGTTTGCGTTTGCGTAATTTTTTTGTCATTAACATTCGCAATTTTATTAGTAATAGTTGGAATGATATAAGAAACCATAAACGCAGTGGCAAGTTTAGTAAGAGTCTTATCGTCTAAGAATCCAGAAACACCTGCACGCCCTAAAGTATCTGTCCCAGGGGAATTCAGAGCCAAATCAATTCCATCTGGTCTGATCAACCTACTCCAAGCCACACTAATTCTGGTTTGACCTGGTTTAAGTTCGACAGAGTAGGTTCCAATTATTCTTGAACCTTTAGGAATTAATACAGCCTTACCACTTTCAGCATATACATCTCTAGAAACAATAGCTCTTAAAGTACCAGGTAAATCGGAGTTTACGGCAGTCTCTAAAACTGCATCGATAATTTTACCTTGGGCAATAGTACTATCAAGCCTACCTAAATAAGTAGCTTTAATTTGAGACGAGCTTGTTTTACTCAGTACTTGTTCGTTAAGAGTACCATCACCAAAACCCAAGAATCCATCAGAGGTCTTTTTCTTTTCTTCGGTTTTTCCACCATCTTTTTCAGCTGTTTTATCATCTTTTCCGCTTGTACCACTTGATCCAGCAGATTCTGTAGAGCCTACAACCATGATCGTGGCTTTCCTTCTTGTTTCAAGAGCCTTTTTCTTAGCTTCTTCCTCTTCTTTAGAAGAAAATATACTGCCTGTTGATTTAGGAGCATCTGATGTCGGGAAAGCAGGAGTAATCAAGGGATTAGAACCATCCGTTGGAAATGCTGGCGCCACAGGAATAGCTGGCACTGGAGCAGGAGGTGGCTCAGGTGGCTTAGGAGTTATTAGCGGCGGTGGCTCCAAAGTTTTTGGAGTAGGTAAAACTTCGATTTTAGGAATATCTTCAACTTTTGCAATCGGTGTAGCAGTCTTAACTGCATCGTCTTTTTTAAGTTCTAATTTAGCTCTCTCTTCTCTTTGAGTTTCTTGAGTAGTTTTTTTTGCTGGCATAGTTATAAAAAAAGCTAAAATCCCAATAACTACGATACCAAGTATAATAAGCGGTTTTTTTGAAGCCAGTCCTGAACTTAAAGACCCACCGTCACTAGAACTAGATGTGCTTTTTGCAAAGAAATCTTTATTTGATGTAGATTGGTTTACATATGGATCACTTGGATCAACATAAAAATCTTGCTGTCCAGAATCTTGTCCCATCTGCTGATTTTGATCAGTTGGCTGTAAGGATTGGAGGTTGTTTTGATCATCTCTCATTCCGCCTCCACTTTATCTTTATTTGCTAGATTCTCGTTGTAAACGTTCACAATATTATTGTTTAATGTTAGCTCAAACTCTTTACCAATTGAGTTAACAATAACATAGTCACCGCGTTTTCTTGGTTCTAAAGGCAACACTCCTTTTTCACTTTTAACTGAGATTGTTGGAATGACTTGAAGCTTATCATCAAATTTGAAAAATGTGTTTACGCCATCATCAAAGACTTTCACTGGAGAAATTGCATCTGGACCTGTTAATGAGTAATTGAAGTTATATGGAGTTATAGTCGGAATAATTTCTTTGGATTCATTAGATACAACAGCTGGCCTTGTTTTATCAAAGTCTGCATCTGGGAAGAAAAATCTAACAACATATACCAGCTCTTCATCAATTGTATAAGAAAGTAGTTTTGACTGAACTTCAAATTGATACGATCTCTTATTTGTCAGAATAGTCATATTAGTTAGAATATTTTCCTCTAGAGGCTTAATAAACAATCTTCTTCCAACTGGAGTTAGCTGCCATGCATAATTATTTCCCACAGAAATCGTTTGGATCTCTTCCCCATCAGCAAATTCTATACTCGTCTGATAACCATAGTGCACAACCAATCGAAATACATCGTTTTCACTATATATAAAAGTTTTTATCCTGCTATCCATTGCAATTGGCTTATTGTCCGCAAGCAATAAGGTTGGATATAGAAAAACAATCAAAAAAAGAACTATATATCTCATTAGAGTACCTTATCATCCGTTATTTGATATTGACTTACATAGAATCCAAGAGGATTTATAAGTCTATCATCAGCATTTAATTCTAGATTTTTCATTTCAAACTCCATCCTAATGAATTTATCAACACTCGTTTCATTAGTACCTCCAGCGAATTTACTTGTAAGCCTCACACGCAATTGTGCAGTATATAAAAATCTTTGCTTTCCATCTGGACCCACAGAAGATTTAACATCAAATATCATAGATTTTAGTGCAGCAGTCCTAACACCTGATTGCCCTAATATGGTATACGAACTTTGCGAATTCCCAGGAGATGCTGAACGCCAATATTCATAATAAACGTCATCTTCTGACATTAACCGAACAGCTCTTAGCATTGTTACGTAGCTATTAAAGTAGTATTCTTCTCTCATCCTTACATAGTACCAAACGTAGAAATTTCTTACTGCTTCATCTTCAGATAGAGCTTGACTAGTTTTTGGTATAACTACTGTAGGCACACCTGTCTTCGGCTCAATTTCGATTACAAATGGCTCAATCGTTCTGGAACTTTTGATAAAACTCACCCCAGCCGCCATAATCGTAACAGAAACAGCCATAACAACAGATATGAGTATGAACATGTTGCGCTGAACTTGCACCCATTCATATCTATCATTGAACCAGTTACGCGTAGTTTGCAGCACATCCTTAGATGGAGCGGCATTCAATCTACTTTTAATATCTTTTATGTTTCCTAGTAGTCGCATACTTTACTTAACTAGCCTTACAGTTACTTACTATTAAAATTATTCTCCGCAAATTCCCAATTTGCAAGGTTTTCTAGAAAAATACCTAAATAATCTGGTCTACGGTTCTGATAATCAAGGTAATACGCGTGCTCCCAAACGTCAACTGTAAGTATAGGAACCTGCCCTTTTGCTAAAGGAAGGTCAGCATTTCCAGTTTTTGTAACTTTTAATTTGCCATCTTCAAGAATCAACCAAGCCCATCCACTTCCAAATTGAGTAGCTCCTGCTTGTTTAAATTGTTCTTTAAATTGTTCAAACCCACCAAAATCTTTTTCTATTTGTTCTCTAAGCTTACCATTCGGCTCACCACCACCTTGGGGGCGCATTGAATGCCAGTAGAAAGTATGATTCCATACTTGTGCAGCATTATTAAACACACCAGCCTTCGCTATATCCCCTTTGGCAACTTTAATTATTTCTTCCAAGGTCATTGCAGACATTTCATTATCTTTTACAAGATTATTTAAATTATTAACGTATGCTTGATGGTGTTTACCATAGTGAAAATTAAAAGTATTTTCAGATATAAACGGCTCTAGAGCATTCATCTTATATGGCAAAGTTGGAAGGGCGAATGGCATTTTTTCATTTTTATGTACAGCATTTAGCATTTTTGAATTGCTCCTTAGATACTTATTGTTAATATGAACTTACTTTATACGTTTAGTTGTATGGTGTCTTTTTGACAAGAAGAAGATAATAATTTTTAGAAAGTTTTTTTATGAGTGATAGAGATAAAATAATTACAATTTTTGGTGGATCAGGCTTTATAGGCAGTTACGTTGTTAGTGAATTAGCAAAAACTGGTGCCAAAATTAAGGTTATAGGCAGGTATGCTTCTTCTGCATCTCACCTTAGAACAACTGGTGCTGTAGGGCAAATTGCCTTAATTGATGCTAACCTTAATGACAAGAGCATTATTGAGAGTTTAGTCAAAGGTTCTTCAGTTGTAGTAAATCTAGTAGGCATACTATTTGAAAAAGGAAAAACAACTTTTGAAACAACACACGTAACTTTTGCCACTAACATTGCAGAGTCATGCAAAAAACATAATGTTGAAAGTTTGATTCATATTTCTGCTTTAGGTGTAGATCAAGTCAAGACCTCGTCTTATGCAAAGTCTAAATTAGCTGGAGAGAAAGAGATTTTAAAACATTTTCCTCAAGCTACTATACTTCGTCCAAGCGTTGTGTTCGGACCTGAAGATAACTTCATAAACTTATTTAACTGGATAAGTAAGTTCTCACCGTTTCTTCCATTAATTGGAGGTGGCTATAATTTATTTCAACCCATATATGTGGGTGATGTTGCTAAAGCAATTCATAACTGCATAGAAAGCAAGCCTAAATTAATACAAGGTAAGATCTTGGAAATTGGTGGACCTACCCAGTACTCTATGAAAGAAATAATGAAGCTTATTCTAAACACAACTGGAAGAAAGCGATTGCTTTTGCCAATCCCATTTTTTATTGCAAAGTTCAAGGCATTTTTCTTAGAATTTATGCCAAAGCCTTTACTAACAAGAGATCAGGTAGAGCTTTTAAAATATAACAATATTGTATCTAAAGAAAATGGACTATCAAACTTAGGAATCCAACCAACGCCTTTAGAAGGAATTATTAAGAGTTATTTAAGTTAATTATTGTATTCCTACCAAGGCTCTCGCAAAATCTTTTGGGTCAAATTCATTAAGGTCATCTATCGTTTCGCCTACTCCAATGTAGTGTATTGGGAGCTTGAATTTCTTTGCAATTGCTACAATGATTCCACCTTTAGCTGTGCCATCTAATTTAGTAAGTATGAGGCCTGAAATGTTTACGATTTCTTTAAATGTTTCAACTTGTAAAAGCGCGTTTTGACCAGTTGTTGCATCCAATACCAAAACAGTATCATGCGGTGCAGATTCATCAATTTTCTTAATAACCCGAATGATTTTTGCAAGTTCATCCATTAAGTTAGATTTGTTATGAAGTCTCCCAGCAGTATCAACCAGTAGTACATCACAATTTTCTGCTTTTGCTTTTTCTAACGCTTTATATGCTACACTAGCTGGATCCGAGTTTTCAGCACCAACCACGATTTCGCACCCAACTCTATCGGACCAAACTTTTAATTGATCCATCGCAGCTGCTCTAAATGTATCACAAGCCGCCATCAATACTTTTTTGCCTTGCTCTTGATATTTAGATGCCAATTTGCCAATCGTTGTTGTCTTACCGTTACCGTTTACTCCGCACACAAGTATTACCTGTAGGTTCTTATCTCTTTCAAGATGTTTTGCATAAGATAGGAGTTGCTCTTCAATTTTATTCGCTAAAAATTCCTTGATCTCAGGCTCTGTAATTTGCTTATTAAATTTATCTTTTGAAAGTGCTGCAATTATTTCTGATGAGGCAGCAACCCCAACATCAGCTCTTATTAGCGACTCTTCTAATTCATCCAAAGCTTCTTGATCCAAGGTTTTATGAGTAAATACTTTGGTAATTCCTTCTGTGATAGTGGTAGTAGTTTTGGTTAAACCACTCTTTAATCTGCTAAACCAACTCATATATCTTTTTTAGTTATTATGTGTTAAAAATATACCACATTTAAAAGTAAAAGTTATCATAAATATGCTTACTTTCTTCCCAACAGCCTTTTTGAGTGGTTTTGGCACTTCAATGGGTCTAATTGTTGCGATAGGCGCACAAAATGCATTTGTACTTAAACAAGGAATCCTTAGAAACCACGTATTTATTATTGCTTTATTGTGCTCGATTTTAGATGCAATGCTAATTATTTTTGGAGTGGCTGGATTTGGAGCTATTTTAACTTCAAGTGAAATACTAATGAACATCACTCGTTATGGCGGAGCAGCATTTTTATTGTGGTATGGGCTTCGTTCTTTTCGTGCAGCATTTTCTAAAAATGCATTAGTTATTGATGACTCAAAAAATAAACCTAGTTTGAAGAAAACTATCCTGACACTACTCGCCCTCACATTACTCAATCCCCATGTATATCTAGACACATGCGTCCTAGTTGGCAGTGTTGGAATTCAATTTCCAATAGAACAACGCATTTCTTTTACCATTGGTGCAATACTCGCATCATTTAGTTGGTTTTTCACAATCACTTATGCAGCAAAATTTCTAGTTCCATTTTTCAGAAAACCAAGATCTTGGAAAATTTTAGACACAATTACTGGCTTGATAATGTGGTCAATAGCAGCATTATTGTTATTTAAGTTGTAACTTTAACGATCCACTTCCATCGGAGCAATTGAACTATCTCCAAAAAATCTGGTATGAATTGACGAATTAAGCGCAATCTCTAGTTGATTACCATGAAGATTGGTACAAAGTAATGTCGCACATGTAATTCTATTAGCAATTTCACAACGGCAAGCATAATAGGTGTTTCGAAAATTGTTAGGATAAATTACTTCAATTGACAACAATCCATGCAGCATGCTTGAGACTGAAATCCTTACACCATTAGTAGATAACAAAGAGATACCTGCTTCTATAGGTATTCTCATCAAGTGACTCCACCTAATTACTATACTACCAAGTTATATAACTTTTAATCTTGGATATACAATTTATAATTTTTCGAGTTTATGATTGATAGAAAGACATTGTATTAATCATAATAATGAGCCATACTGATTAATAGAACAACACTCTATTAATCATGACTTGGAACTGGGAAAAGAAAAATTGGGGTAATTTTACCTACAACTCATCAAAATTAGACGAAATAGAACATCAGTTCACCCATGAATCTGGATTAATGTTTGGAGCATTCATCCATCTAGATAAAGAAGAAAAAGACAAACTTCTAATTGAGATTATATCAGATGAAGCCCTAAAAACTTCCGAGATTGAAGGAGAATATCTTAATCGCGACAGCTTACAGTCATCTATATGCAGGCAGCTTGGTATTAAAACTGACAATCGAAAAATCAAACCTGCTGAGAAAGGTATTTCAGAATTGATGATTGATCTTTACAAAACCTACGAAGAAATACTATCACACGAATTACTATTTAGATGGCATAAAATTCTAATGAGGAATAGGGAAGATTTAGAATATATAGGCGAGTATAGAAAAAGCAAAGAGCCTATGCAGATAATCTCTGGTCAAATTGGCGATCCAAGAGTTCATTTTGAAGCCCTGCCTTCCAAACAAATACATAAAGAAATGACAAATTATATAAAGTGGTTCAACAATAACACTATAAAACCACTAGCTAGAGCTGGAATTGCACATTTATACTTTGAATGTATACATCCTTTTGAAGACGGAAATGGCAGAATCGGACGAGCACTAACTGAAAAATGCTTAGCACAATCGCTTGGCAAACCAACACTAATTGCATTATCTACAATCATCAACGCAGATAAGAAAGCTTATTATGATGCATTAGAGAAAGCCAACAAGAGTAATGAAATTACCCCGTGGCTACTTTATTTTTCTCAAACAATCTTAGAATCTATGAAGCATTCTAAAAGAAAAATTGAAGCACTGATTACTAAAACAAAACTTTTTTCTAAGCTCGATGGGCAATTAAACGATAGACAAATAAAAGTGTTAAACAAAATGTTTGATGCTGAGCCAAAGGGCTTTGAAGGTGGTATGAGCGCCGCCAAATATATGAGCATAACTGGCTCTACAATTCCAACTACGACTCGTGATTTAGCAGATTTAGTGAATAAAAAAATCCTAAAAAAGAAAGGAGAGTTAAGGCACTCTAGATATTATCTATTATTAACCTACTAAAGTCAGCTAAATTAGCCATCAACACCATAATCAACTCTAAAATTATCTCTCAATCTCCATTGGAACTGGTTGTTCAAAATGTCTTGGCGGTAATATTGGAAACATTGCTACGTCCAACCTAATTTCAAAACTGCCAATAAAATTTCTAGCATTCGCATTTTGATCACAAATCAATACAGCCCCAGATGCCGTAGTAGTTATATAGAGATTATTAATATTTGATAAAACACTTGGTTGCTCAAAGTGCGGAAACAGAATCTGTAATTCAAAATTATTTTCTCCTCTCTTCACAACAGCAATATCAGCATTACCTGCTCCTGATAATCTAATATTATCGGCGATTCTAAACATCATCTCTCAATCTCCATTGGAACTTGTTGTGAAATTATACTTTGATTCCTAACCCACTCTTCAACTGAAACTGGATCTAATAAAATTTCATTTCTGTCTTGAGGAAAATAATATTCACCACGTAATCTTAAAGTTGTAAAACTCAAAATGTAATTATCATCTTCAAATCTAATGCCAAAGCCAGACACAAATCTATAAATACTGTGCACATGCTCACCATCTGCTATAGTAACTCTAAACAATGGGTTCGTATTTCCGTCATTAGGCAGCGGGATTGTTACAATAGAATCACCTCTTAGATCCCTTAAGAAACAATGCACTGCTATCTGACGTTCAATCATAATAATTCTTAATCAATGCCAAGTGGCAATTTGGGATTCAATTTTATTCTTGTTATACTCTCGTTCGATCCAATCAAATTACTGCATACAAGCTCTAAACCAACTATTTTTTCTCTCTGGGTATTTACTTCTAAATATGCACTTGAAACTGTTGCCACCAACCACGGCATAATTGGATCTGCGTTTATGATGCTAATTGTACTATTAGCATTTTGAAGGACATAATACATCTCTTCCTTAAGACCCCAAAAGCAATAGTTGTTAGCACTTATAAAATTTAAATTTATTGTTCTCATAGAGCTTACCTAATTTTATGATAAATTCAAAATAAAAAACACTGGATCCTCCAATTCATTTCGTCATCCAGAGCTTTCTAAAAGCTATTTGAGCAAGATACCGAAACAAGTACAGTAAGAGAATTGCCCGATATTTAAACAGATTCTACAAGTTGCCCTACCTCACACTCAAATGGAAACTGCAAACATAATGCAGTACATTCTGGTTGTATACTTTCATTCTCGCATGCTTCTTGAAGAGACTCTAGACCTCCATACGCAAGGGGTGGGAATCCCAATATATACTTATAAAAAGACGAATCTTTATATTGATCATTAATGCGCACGAAATCAAACAAAATACTATAGTAATACAGGTCGTTATAGCTTACATCATTATTTTCTATAAAAGGTTTAATGCAGAAATCAAAGTCATCCAGAGCCACGCGAAGATGCTCGAACACTTGGCCTTTCTGGAAAGATGTATAAACTAAGTCAGGCAACATATACTTTTTAGTCTCCTTTGCCACTTCATATCTTTCATATAAATTTGGTACTTTTACAAGCTCTGAAGTATTTACTGGTTTATCCATAATCTCACCCCACCTCAAAGCATAATCATCGCCTTCAACACGCTTCATAAATGCACTAATCTCACCTCTTTGGGTATCTACTTTATAACTAAAATCATGATATCTTTGTAAGTATATCTTACCAGAAGTTAACTCATCCGATTCATCTGCAGTTAATAATTCTTGATCTGTAATGAATTCAGAAAAATGATTATCAAACCCTGCTCCTTTAAAAACATCTGTCAAAACGGAAGTACAATCATGAGACCAATTGACATATTTATACAATCCAAGAGAATCAAGACGTTGCAAATTTTCCACCGACTTAACTACTCTTTCGAACTGCTCATTTGAGCAGTAGACAATAATAGCCTTAGGCCTGACCATGTCTCTATCTTGATCAAAATCATCCACCTTAATTCTACTGAGCAAATCGACCATTTTATGATATTTCTTCCCTCCACTTTCGCTGTATAGCTCAAGCATTGCATGAGGAGCATCACCCATATCATCATAGGGATTATTCCATACATAGAACTTCATAAAATTGTAGCTATGACCACTAGCATCAGCAGATTGTTTTGTAAGCTTTTCATATAATTCTGCAGGCTCAATGCCTTCATAAACAATCAATCGCCCTTCTTTAGTAATGACTCTGGAAGAACCCTCAAAACTGGCAATCAACAAATCTTTCTTATCAAGATTTATGTCAATATTTTGTGTGTCAGTACTATTTTTTACTACAAGGTATTCTCGACCTGTAACTCTATCAACTTGCAATTTCATAGCAGCTCCCAAATTTAGGGAAAATTGTAACATATCTGCAAAAAACTGTCAATCTGAGCTAAATATCGAGCACATTTCACTAACATGCAAAAAATAGTTAAATTTAACTACAGAACAACCCGCGACCAAAAGTTCTATCCATACCCTATCATTACATCAAAATCTGGGGCGATTACAATTCTATCCAGCACTGTATTTCCCGCCTCCATGTACACAAAGTTTCTTATTGAAATATCAGAATTAGTTTCAATGTAAACCTCAGAAGCCGTTACCATATACGGTGTAATTGGATCCATGTAAATAACTCCATATAACCCATCGGGAAATTGCCTAACAAGAAAAGCATCCATGCTAGTATTCCAAAATCCATAAGAAGAAGCACTCATAAAATTTAAATTTATTCTTCTCATAGAGCTTACCTCACTTTATGATAAATCCATTGGTCGGGACAAATTGGGGTAGTTACGATCTAACCACTGCTCTGCAGAAATTCTATCCAACAAAAGTTCGATATTCCTTTGCTCAACAATATATCTCTCTTGAACATTTATAATAAAACTGAGATAACAACAAGAAGATTCAACTACTAGTTTCATATTATAAGCGCCACTATAATACTGTAGTCCACCATTTACTCCTACAACCTCAATCTCTCTAAATCTAGTAGATACATTCACTTGAAAACCAGACGCATTACGAAAAACACATCCTGCTGATATTAGATATTCAGCTCTCATACTAAAAACTCTGAGTTAATTGAGAGTCTTGAGAACCAACTTGATCAACTTCCATAGGGATCCTAGTGCTAAAATTTACTCCAATTAACTCACCAACACTATTAGGATCTAAAGCAATCATCATGGTCACTCCTCTACTACTACCAAGGCAAGTTTGAATTGCCGTTGTCGTAAAATTAATTTCACAACAAAACAACGTAACAGAACCGTCATAAACTCTTAAAAACACTTCATTTGCACAGGCAAACATACCCCTAGGAACACCGTACAACCAAAAAGTATTATTTTGATTCCTTTGCACCCTTACTTCATCGCCATCGATATTTATAAATCTATGCAAGTTATAGTCACTTATAGACCTAAATACTAATTCTTCCCTCATTTCCCTCCTAAAACTCGCTTTATACGGCTCTGAATACCAATATTAGGTTTCTTTGGCAAGTAATTCCTTTCTTTCGGATACAAAGAACCCTAAGCCTTCTTAACCACAAACCTAAACTTCTTACCCTCAATATCCACTTCACTTGCTTCGCTTGAAATAGAGTCTGAGTTGATACCAACGCACAGTGTTTGCTCTTGGATATAACTCGACCAATTTGTAATCGCAGAAGACAGTTCATTATCATTGGCATTTATGCTCAAGGTAATTCTATCTGAAATTGCAAGACCCGCATCTTTACGAGCTTGTTGCACGGCACGAATTATATCACGCGCTATACCTTCCAGCTTCAAATCTTCAGTGATGTTTAAATCTAACAACACCAAGGCATCATTTGTTGATACAGGCGCAATTGATGATTTAAATTCTGGTTTGGGCTCAAGTTGCAACTCAAATTCTTCCGCTTCCAAAACCTCACCAGCAACCGACAACACACCATTAGCAAATTGCCACTGTCCTTGTTTTTGCGCAGAGATAATATCTTTCACTTTAGTCGGCAAACGCTTACCTAAAACTGGGAATTTAATTTGCAGTTTGTAATTCGCAAATTCCAGCATTTTAGATTTATCAATATTGTTCCACTGCTTAACGTTGATCTCATCTAAGACTAACTGCTTTAACTCTTCAGAAATTCCACTTTCAGAAACACCAATGAATGTAACACTGGCAAGTGGTTGTCTTACACGAATTCCAGTTTCGTTACGAATATATAGAGCAGCAGTGCATGCAGCTCTTACTCTTTCCATCTGGTCAATTAAAGCTAAATCAGCTTTAATTTTAAGGTCAGGGAACATTTCTAAATGCACACTTTCTTTGCCAGTTAATGTTGTGAATATTTCTTCCAATATCATCGGTAATAATGAAGATGCAGCCTTACACATAGTAACAAGCACAGTATAAAGTGTATTGTAAGCTTGCGTTTTATCTTGGTCTTTTTCAGTTTTCCAAAATCTTTCGCGCGATCTTCTGATGTACCAATTATTCAAAATCTCAAAGAAATTTTCTACAGATTTACAAGCCACCATCGGGTCATATGCATCCATAGCCTTTTCAACTTCCGCAACTGACTGCGCACATTTAGAAATAATGTACTTATCCATCAAATTACTAGAATCAAAATTCTCTTCAGCTTTGATTCCATCAGCATTTGCATATAGCACAAAGAAATTATATGCATTCCAAATTGGTTTGATAACAGTTCGAATTGCTTCTTTAAAGCCAGTTCCGTCTTTATCGATTACCAATTCCTGCCCACGCATTACTGGTGATGAAATCATGTACCAACGCATTGCGTCGGAGCCGATTGTGTTCATCACCTCTTTCGGATCAGCATAGTTTTTCAAACGTTTGGATAATTTTTTACCACCATCACCCAAAATTACACCGTGACAGTTACAGTTTAAAAACGGAGGTCTGTCAAATAATGCAGTTGATAACACTAACAATGTATAGAACCAGCCGCGTGTTTGGCCTTTATACTCTACTATATAATCTGCTGGGAAATTATTCTCAAACCAGTCTTTATTTTCAAATGGATAATGCACCTGCGCATACGGCATTGAGCCACTTTCAAACCAACAGTCCAATACATCAGGAACACGACGCAGCATCGATTTCCCAGTTGGGTCTTTCGGATTAGGTTTCACCAATTCATCTATGAACGGCCTATGTAGATCTTTTACTTTTACACCAAACGATTTTTCAATTTCCTCAATAGAACCATAAACTTCCATGTATGGGTATTTAGGGTCGTCACTTCGCCAAATTGGAATTGGGCAACCCCAGTAACGATTTCTTGAAATTGACCAATCACGGGCATTTTCAATCCACTTACCAAACATACCATCTTTAATGTGGTCTGGTATCCAGTTTATCTGTTTATTCAGTTCCACCATTCTTTCTCTGAAAGATGTAACTTTCACATACCAAGATGGAATTGCGCGATATATTAGTGGCGTATCAGTTCTCCAACAATGCGGGTAGTTATGCAAATATTGCTCTGTTCTCACCCAGTTGCCTTGAGCTTTTAATCTCTTTATTACATCGTCATTTGTATCGAAAACATGTTGGCCAATATAATCAGTTATAGGATGCACAAATTTCGCACCACTATCAATTGGGCAGACTGTTTCTATATTATTCTCATTACAAATAATCTGATCATCTTCACCAAATCCAGGTGCCATGTGTACAACACCAGTACCTTCTTCGGTTGTAACATGGTGACCAGAAACAACTTTAAATGAGTTGGCATGATTCTTAAAATAATCAAATAAAGGTTGGTATGGCAGCCCTACAAGATCTGAACCCTTTACTGTTCCAACAACTTCCGAACCTATTTCTTTTTCATATTTCTTAACAAGCGCTGCTGCAATTATAAAGCACTTTCCTTCATGCGACACACACACATAATCTAAATCTTCACCAACAGCTACAGCTAGATTGGAAGGTAATGTCCAAGGAGTTGTCGTCCATGCCATAAGTTTATATTCAGCAAAACCTTCTGGCGCATTTTTTGGCTTTTGAGTTAAGTTAAATGTTACTGTAACTGCTTTACTTGTTTTTTCACGGTAAGAGTTATCCATTCTAGTTTCAAAATCAGAAACTGGAGTTTCACATGCCCAAGAATATGGCATAACGCGCATTGACTCGTAAACCAAACCTTTATCAAAAAGTTGCTTGAATGCCCAAAGCACGCTTTCCATGAAATTTGTGTCCATGGTTTTATAGTCGTTTTCAAAGTCTACCCATCGCGCTTGGCGATTGACGTAGTATTCCCATTCTTTAGTGTACGTTAAAACTGAGTTACGGCAGTAATCGTTGAATTTATCAATTCCATATTTCTCAATTGCAACTTTGCCAGATATTCCCAAATCTTTTTCAGCGCCCATCTCTGCTGGTAGACCATGACAATCCCAACCAAATCTGCGTTCTACTTTTTTACCTTTGGTAGTCTGGTAACGGGCGACGATATCCTTCATGAACCCAGTCAACAAATGGCCATAGTGCGGCAAGCCATTTGCAAATGGAGGCCCATCATAAAACACAAAATCCTTATCACCTTTAATTGATTTTTTAAAGGTGTCTTCTGCCTTCCATTTAGCTAATATCTTTTCCTCTAGTTCAGGAAAAATTGGGTTTGGATTAACGTCTTTATATGGTTTTTGTGTCATTTTATTTTCTGTCTTTTTCAATTCGCACATGTCATACCGAGATTTACTCGCGGTACGACAATATCTTTAATTCACGCTGCTGATTTTAGTAGTTCAGACTAAAATTGTCTACCTATTTATCTGCCCAGCTTCAGCTGCTCCTTGTATAGCAACCGATTGCTCCAATGGTACTCTGCGCTTCTTTTTTCGATGATGATCTTCTTGTGGCACAGTCAAAGTAGGCTCTTGTGATTGAAAAGCTCTCTTCTTTTCAGTTTCTAAAGGCTGCCTTACCAAGGCAGGAGTCCTTAATCTGCCTAACTCCTCAACCATTGCTTTTAGTTGAGATAGTTTTTCATTAGCTTCTAGTGGAGGCAACCTTAAATTTATCTCCCCCTCGTCAAAAACCAAATAATATTTAATAGCATTATATCCGCCCTGCTCTAAACATTGAGCATGTACGCTTAAATACGTCAGAATATTTGCATTATCGCCTTTTCCAATCAAACAACTCATCTCTGTAAATAATTTGTGACGTTCGCTGGTTATTTCATCTAACATTCTTTCCTCATTTTTATTACCAGTAAATAAAAACAGCATTGCGAAATTGTTTGCTATTGCCTCCCTTGAGAAAAGACAATTTTGCCGCTCTGGTATATTCATAAAGCCAAGTGTACAAAGCGATGGATTTTCCATTAAGACATCACCTATGGCAATCATACCAACATAGGTTATGAGTGTATTCCCACTTAAAAACAACTCTAATAACGTCTTATTTTGATGCAATCCTGCGCATAGTACGCTCAGGCCAACATCGGTAATTTTGTTATTTCTAATGCTCAAGTGCAAAACCGATGGAACTTCTGTCAGTATATCAAATAGCGTTTCGCATCCCACATCATCAATTTCGCAATCATCCATTATCACCTTGTAAATATGATGACATCTCTGGAGCGCATACTTCAGAGTATTTAACTCTACTAACCCCAACTTATTTCCAGACAAATTAATATATGAATAATCGGAATTGCTCAGAGAGTTAACAGTTCTTGCTACTCCATACTTTTTTACAACATCACTATCGATTCCTAACATCTTAATATTTTCTTTATATTCGATGCGTGATTCTACAAGATTTCAGCTGAAGTATCAATAATATGCTTTTTTAACTTTACTATCAGCTACACCTTATGTATTTTGGCCACAAATTCTTGAACAAAGGAAAAATCGCGTTTATATTGAAATTAACAGCTAAGCATAAGGAGAAATCGTAAATGGCAGTAGAGATTGTAGTTCCACCATTAGGGGAATCTGTATCAGAGGCAACAGTTGCAAAGTGGCATAAAAAGGCCGGTGAACAAGTTAAAATGGATGAGCTTGTTGTAGAACTAGAAACTGATAAAGTAACTTTAGAAGTTAACGCACCTGCATCTGGAACACTGAGCGAAATCAATTCTGCAGAAGGAAGTAACGTATCAGTTGGCACATTATTAGGTAGAATGGTTGAAGGCAATGTAGCAGTTAAAGCTGTAGCAAATGCCCCTGCCCCAGCTAAAGCTACTACTCCAGCAGCAGCTCCAGTTGCAAATATTAACGCTCCAATTATGTCTCCTGCCGCCTCTAAAATTGCTGCAGATATGGGAATTGATACAAATAAACTTCAAGGATCTGGCAAAGATGGCAGAATTACAAAAGGCGACGTAATCGCTCCACAATCAGCTCCGATAACCGCCATGCCAGCTGTAGTTGCAGACAACACAATGCGTGAAGAACGCGTTAAAATGACCAGACTGCGTAAAACAATTGCACAGAGGCTAAAAGAATCACAAAACACAGCGGCAATCTTGAGCACATTCAACGAAGTTGATATGACCGAGATCTTTAGAATCCGCAAACAATATCAAGACCAATTCGTTGAAAAACACGGTGCAAAACTTGGCTTTATGTCATTCTTTGTAAAAGCGGTAGTTCAAGCTTTGAAAGATCTACCTGCAGTTAACGCCGAGATCGATGGCGATGATATCGTTTACAAAAACTACTATGACATGGGTATTGCCGTTGGAACTGAAAACGGCTTAGTTGTTCCAGTGCTTCGCGACGCTGACAAACTATCATTTGCTGATATTGAGAAAAATATTGCAGGTCTTGGCAAAAAAGCTCGTGATGGCAAACTGACCATGGCAGATATGACTGGAGCTACATTCAGCATCACCAACGGTGGTATTTATGGCTCGTTGCTTTCAACGCCAATTATCAACCCACCACAATCTGGCATTTTGGGCATGCATAATATCGTTGAGCGCCCAATGGCAGTTGCTGGCAAAGTTGAAATTCGCCCTATGATGTACATCGCGCTATCTTACGACCACAGAATTGTTGATGGTAAAGAGGCTGTTACATTCCTAGTGAAAATCAAGCAATTACTAGAGCAACCAGAAAAACTATTATTCGATCTATAAGATTTGAGGCAAAAATGACACAAGAATTTGACGTTGTAGTAATCGGCGGCGGCCCTGGCGGATACGTTGCAGCAATTAAAGCAGCACAACTAGGCTTAAAAACAGCATGCGTTGAAAAGCGGGGTACACTTGGTGGAACATGCTTGAACGTCGGATGTATTCCTTCTAAAGCATTGCTGCAATCATCACATAAATATCACGAAGCTAAGCACGACCTAGAAAAACATGGCGTAAAAGTTAGTAGTGTGAAGCTTGACCTTGAAAAAATGATGGCACGTAAATCTGATGTTGTATCAGCTCTTTGCAAAGGTATCGAAGGATTATTTGCTAAAAATAAAATAACTTACTTTAAAGGAGCTGGAAGCTTTGTAAGTCCAAGTGAAGTTAAAGTATCCCTAAACGCTGGCGGCGAAGAAACTGTCAAAGCTAAAAATGTAATTATAGCAACAGGCTCTGAATCAACACCAATTACAGGAATTGAAGTTGATGAAAAATTAATAGTAACCTCAACAGGTGCGCTAGAGATTGACAAAGTTCCAGCAAAAATGGTGGTGATCGGTGGCGGTGTTATTGGATTAGAGATGGCATCAGTTTGGTCACGTTTAGGTTCAGAAGTTACTGTAATTGAATATATGGATAGACTCTGCCCTAGCATGGATTCAGACCTAACCAAAGAATTCAAAAAGATTTTAGAGAAGCAAGGCATTAAATTCAAACTTGCAACAAAAGTTGCTTCAGCTAAAGCTGAGAAAAAAGCTGTGAATCTTGTACTAGAGCCAGCAGCAGGTGGCGAACAAGAAAAAATGACTGTTGATATAGTTCTTCTTTCGGTTGGTAGAAGGCCTTATACAGCTGGACTTGGCCTCGAAAATATTGGAGTTAAACTAGATGAGCGTGGTAGAATCCCTACAGATAACCATCTTATGACTTCTGCTAAAGGAGTTTATGCAATCGGTGATGCAGTTGCTGGTTTAATGCTAGCGCATAAAGCTGAAGAAGAAGGCGTTGCGGTAGCAGAAACTATTGCAGGTCAACATGGACACGTAAACTATGAAGCAATTCCGGGAATAGTTTATACCTATCCAGAAGTTGCTGCAGTTGGCAAAACTGAAGATGAGCTTAAAAAAGCAGGAATTGAATACAACGTTGGCAAGTTTCCATTTATGGCAAACAGCCGTGCTCGCGCGAACGGTGAAACCGATGGCTTCGTAAAAATATTAGCAGACAAGAAAACCGACCAAATCCTTGGTGCACACATAATTGGTGCAAATGCAGGAGAATTAATTCAAGAGATTGTATTAGGTATGGAATTTAAAGCTGCCGCGGAAGATATCGCCCGCACCAGCCACGGCCACCCTGGGCTTTCAGAAGCTGTGAAAGAGGCATCTTTAGCAACTTTCTTTAAAGCTTTGCATATTTAGCCAACCAGCTAAGACCTAGGAAATCTTAACAGAAACTTAATATAAACACTGTTTACCACGCATAAATCTTAGAGTATAATACTCCTACAACACTAAAAAGGGGAAAAAATTATGCTAACACGTAACCAAGAACAAAACAAACTTTGGCATGAAATTGCTAAAATCGTAGAA
The DNA here is from genome assembly GCA_964558975.1 of uncultured Candidatus Midichloriaceae bacterium. GTDB lineage: Bacteria > Pseudomonadota > Alphaproteobacteria > Rickettsiales > Midichloriaceae > CAZLFQ01. The sequence continues at coordinate 81,934 of CAZLFQ010000003.1, read as the reverse complement.
AAACAATATGATGATCTTCAACAAGATCATGATGAAAAAACTAAGAACGAAGCAAAGCTCGCAGAATGGAACTCACACCCGAGCGATATTCAAGCTCTTATACCACAGCCTGCTGTTCCTTCACTCAGAACTGCTCAAATTAAAACTGCTGCAGAAACCGAACTGCAAAATACTTTCAAGAGATCCTTAGAATCAAGGGGGCTTGCTAAAAAATTTGAGCTCCAAACCGAAGCCATTGAACAAGGTATTGATCGCGTATCTAAAGAGATGTTTAAAATCATTAATCCTGATAATGAAACAAATAAAACTTCAAACTTTGATCACAGAAAATTTTTCACTCATAAGGCATTAAACAACACTAGCATAAAGAGTGCTGCAATATTTCTTCTTAGCTGCACAGCCATATACTTAATGGTCTACGGACTTTTACATAACGACACAGCAATTAAGGAATTAAGATCTACCGTTGCTAAGCCTCTTAGTTTTAGTAGAGACTGCGAGCGCGAATTCCGTTATCGCGATGATGGTGGTTGGCAACAAGCAAGCTTCCAAGAGTGTGATAATGCAAGAGATCTGCATTATTTTAAGATGCCAAAAGCCCAATACGACGCAAAACTCAACCTCCTAAAGCAAAATGACAACCATTTTGCTTTTGGATTCTTTACTTTTGGCGCTATTGCTTTCACTTCATTATGCGCTGCATTATCTAGTCAAGCTTATGCATTTTGGAATCGTAACAATCACGATTTAGCTTCTGAATATTTAGCACGTGTTAATGGGGCATCTGAAGTTGCTGAAAAATACTTTGAAACTCTAAGTCGTATAACGCCTAAAGTATGTAATATTAATGATATTGAGAGCAATCCCCCGAAAGGAGGCGCTTTGAGACAAAGAGTAGGGTTTCAACAATTAGAAGTGGATTTAGCAACACGCGCAATGTAACTGAAACAATATCTTTATGGCGCATTGCAGCTTGACTTCAAGTCTGCTACAGTGCGCCACTTTGCATGTTATAATAAAAGCTTTGTATATTTAGCTGCTTGCAGTTATGAACTTAATATGTTATGGAACTGGCTTAAATTATATTTAGAGAGAAACCATGACTACAATTCAAGCTACAAGAGAACTTTTTTATATACATGGCCAAGGAATGCGTGGAGTAGACTATTTTTTTACCATCGACGGCGAAAAAAAATATCTTCTATCCGGCTATATCGATGGCACTCAAACTCATTCAATTAATCACAACGGCTTAAGAATTCCTGTAAATTGCGAATTTAAAGGTTTTGATAGATATGACGTCTGCTTTGACACCAAAGAAGATCTTCAAGCAGAGCAAGGATCAATTTATGCTCATGACGGCGCTATAGTAGGAGTTCCTGTCACTACATTCAGTGATTGCTACCTAGAGATTTAATATTATTAATTACAAGATAGCGCAAGACAAGAACCATATTAAGTTCAATGGTAACAAGATCTATGTAGAATCTGAAACTCTAGGATATGAAACACAAAGCGGCGTATGTATTTCTTATCCGTCTGCAGAAATAGAAAAATCAAAAGATTCTGGCGAACACGGTACTTATGTTTGTACACAATTTGTTACATTAGAAGGAAAAAGACTTCCTGTAGAAAATGAGTTTCAAGGATATCAAGCTTTTGGAGCCACGCACACATTCCTTTCAAGGGATGACGCTGAGGCTGCTGGTTTTACAAACACTGGTGGAATACATACGTGGGTACAATACGTAGATGTTCCATTCTGTTATGAATAGGCTATAGTTACATTAGATTGATCAAAAAGCCACCTTCGGGTGGCTTTTTTCATATTTTTACCAAACACACTAAATTATTAGCAAATAATCTTATGTTTTTAACCAAATATTAACCTTTCTACAATTACACTGGTATTCAGACCTGATAAAGGTATATAAATAAATAATTTACTAGAGGTTACTATGAAAGGTGGTTCAAAAGATATGAGAGGTGGCTCTGCGGACTTGGGGGCGGCTACAAAGAAGGCAGCACAAGTAGCAGCAGATGCTATGAAAGCAAAGCAAGAAAAAATTGCTAAAGAAGAAGCTGAAAAAGTCGAAGCTATCAAAAAAGCCCAAGAAGCTGAGCTCAATGACATCATCAAATTAAATAAAGACTTAGATGAAGAAGGAGCTCTAGTAATTAAAAATGATTTTGATAAAGTTTTAAAGCTTACTGGAGTAGAAAGTCTTAAAACATTCGATGGTAAAGCAGCAAGTTTCTACGATCACATAAACACAAAAATTCCAAAAGCTGATCATGATGAAATTATTAAGATCATGCAAGATTACGGAAAAGAATCTACTGGAACTACTAATAATGTAACAGCTGAAAAAGCAGCGTTAAAATCAATAGTTGGAATAAATGTTAGTAACGAAGCTGAGTTAAGCCAAATAAAGCAAGCAGCAGAAACCAAGGCCGTTGATGCCATCTTTGAGCATGTTTTTGGGAAAGTAGGACCAGCAAACCCAGTAGCTGCAGCTGTGTTTGGAGATAAATTTCACTATGTAACAAAGCCAGACTTACTTAAGGCAATTGCAGAGGAAATTAAATCAGAAGGAATCAAATCTTTTGATGAAGTTGATCAAATTGAAACTTATGCAGAAATCCTAACGTTTGAAAAAATTGCAGAAGCTAAAGGCGGCGACTTGCAGGGTGCATTTGAAGTTGCAATACAACACACAAATGATCTTGATACTTTCTTAGCTACAAATCCTAACGTTGATATAGCACATCACTAGAAATTAGTGATATTTCCTAAAAAAGCCCAGCATTAAACCGCTGGGCTTTAAGTCGTCATAAATTCCTCAAAATATTTTTCTGAATCATATTCGCCAGCGAGCTGAACATTTGACCAGAGCTTTGTCCAAATGCGTCAGTACTAAAATCAGATATATTTTTACTATGCATTTTATTTGATGCACCAAGGATAAGTGAGTTTAAATCACTATTCGCCTTACGCATCTTGCGTTCAATCATAATAGAAAGACTTCTTTCCAATTCATGTTCAACGCCCTTTGATTTTTGCTTTTTATACATACACCCTCTCTCTGATTGCAACAGTATAATATACCCTCACCCACCACCTCGGAAGTACATGTACTATTTTTTTTACATTAACAAAAACGGTGTTACACTTTATGAAAATTAATTTACAAACCTTTTATGAACCAATTCTTCAGATACATTGCGCCATACCTAAAACCTTGGCTTATTAGCTATAGTCGATTAGAACTTTCCAAACAACTATACGCAGCAACTGTAAATAATGATTTTGAACAAGCTCAATCTTTATTAGAGCAAGGCGCCGATCCTAATATCGTTAAGCTTAGCAAATATGGTGGTGGCTTCAGAGAAACTCCTCTTCATGAAGCAATTGCAAATGACAACATTGAAATAGCAAACTTATTGCTACGTCATGGTGCTAATCCTAATACCTTAATTTACATGACACATGAGGCTGCACAAACACCCCTTCAAAGGGCTGTAGAAAAGCATAATTTAATTTTAGTTGATTTATTACTTAAAAAAGGGGCAGATATAAATGCTCAGGATACATTTGGAAGAACTGCTCTTCATACCGCACAAAATCATGGATATACAGATATAAAAGAGTTATTAATTATTCACGGCGCAGATAAAAATATCAAAGATCATCAAGGGAGTATTCCTGAGAGTTACAAGCCAGTTATTATATACTACAGCAAGATTGAAGAAGTCTCTGGTAACATTTCAAATGCGGGAACCATGAAATACAACCCCGATAAAGACGACGATATGGATAACATCTTAAATACTTCCTTTAATGAAGTTACAGATTCAATATAGACATTAAATTCTTAAAAATTATCATCTAAAAAAGATTTAGACTCTTCAGTTTGTATTTCAGCATTAGAAACTTTAACCATCATCTCAGATGGATCTTTAATCCATTGGACTTCTATCTGAGGAAGTTGCAGGATACTATTAATTTTAAAAACTTTAATTTGTTTATTCTTAATTAAGTGTATTCCTTGTAACTTAAAGTTCATTTGCTTAGCAGCAAGCTCACTTGTATAATTTCCTACAATACAAGATATACTAAATTCTCTTATACCAGCAGCTTCGAATCCATAACGCAAAATAGCATTTATAGCTTCTAAAAACTCTTCACCAGAGTTTTGCTCTTCTCTACACCAATAACCTAAATGCGTACTCATTGACCTATAATCAGTATCATAAAAACTGCACATTCCCATGAAATGCTCATTTTTATAAACCGCAAAGTGATAAGCTTGATTATGCTCTGCTTGATAATAAAATTTCTGTGAAATTTTATCTGCATCTTCTAATTTGGGCTTCTCATCAACCCAAGGTAACCACATCTTTAAATTTTTCAAACTTTCTTTAATTGACTGATTTACAATAGTCCTATCTTGCGAAAGCAATGGCCTAATTATTAGATCTTTTGTCAAAATCAAGAATGGTATGTTCAGCAGCCTAGCACCATTAGCTTCTGGAGAAACAACGACCTGTTCTTTATAATTTTTAGCCATGAGTAACTTAATGAGTTTATTTTATAAGTTTATCAGCACCTTAAACTTTGACAATTAGTTTTTCGATTATTGCAAAATCTCTTTGCTTCCACTATAATTCAAACAAATGTTTTATATGGAACAATCATGATCGATCTTATATCTTCGGCATTAGCTCAAGAAGCCGCGACTACAGCTGCAAAACAACCATCTCTATTAGGCAGCATGGCACCACTTATATTAATATTTGCTGTATTCTATTTTTTCATTATCAGACCTCAACAAAAAAAACTTCGTGACCACCAAAGCTTATTGAACGCAATATCAAAAGGTGACCACGTGGTGACAAACAGCGGTATTTTCGGATCCGTAGCAAAAATCGAAGACCAAGATGGGGCACTAGTACTGGAAGTTGCTGATCAAGTACGTATTAAAATCCGAAAAGAAGCCATTGCTGAAGTTTTAAATCAAAATAAAACTGCATAATGCCCAAAATTACTTTTATTGAGAACGAAGGAAAAAGTAGAACTTTTGAAGTACCTACTGGCATTTCTGTGCTTGAGGCAGCTCACCAAAATGACATCAGCTTAGAAGGTGCTTGCGAAGGTTCTCTTGCTTGCTCGACATGCCATGTAATTGTAGCTCAAGAATTCTATGACAAGTTGGCAAAAGCCAAGGACGAAGAAGAAGATATGCTTGACCTCGCATTCGGCCTAACACATACTTCAAGACTAGGATGCCAAATAATTATGTCCGATGAACTCGACGGGCTGGTTGTTTCATTGCCAGCAGCAACACGCAATATGATGGTTGATAAGAAATAGTTATGGAAAGTTTGATAAGTAGTTATTTACCAATTTTTATCTTTTTACTAATAGCAACAGGACTTGCTTTCGTAATGGTGATCATACCATTCTTTGTTGCTAATATATCTTATGATAAAGAAAAATTATCAGCTTACGAATGTGGTTTTGAAGCTTTTGAAAATGCTAGAATACCATTTGATGTAAAATTCTATCTAGTATCAATCTTATTTATAATATTTGATCTGGAGATTGCCTTTCTATTTCCATGGGCGATAGTTTTACCAGAAATTGGGGTATTTGGATTTTGGTCAATGATGTTCTTCCTCTTCATGCTTACTATAGGATTTGCATATGAGTGGAAAAAAGGCGCATTAGAGTGGAAGTAAAGGAGCAATATGTTAGAGACTGGTAAATTATATAATCAAGACGAACAACTTAATGAGTCTATAAAATCCGAATTAGACAACCGCGGCTTTATAGTAACAAAAGTTGATGATCTTGCAAACTGGGCAAGAACTGGTTCTTTGTGGCCAATGACCTTTGGCTTAGCTTGTTGCGCAGTAGAAATGATGCACACCGCTGCAAGCCGTTATGATCTCGATAGATTTGGCGCAGTATTTCGTCCTAGTCCAAGACAATCCGACCTCATGATAGTCGCTGGTACACTTACTAATAAAATGGCTCAGGCTCTGAGAAAAGTATACGATCAAATGCCTGAACCAAGATATGTAATTTCCATGGGAAGCTGTGCAAATGGTGGTGGCTATTATCATTACTCATACTCTGTAGTTAGAGGCTGCGATAGGATAGTTCCTGTAGACGTCTATGTCCCAGGTTGTCCCCCAACAGCAGAAGCACTGCTTTATGGAATCTTACAATTACAAAGAAAAATCCGCAACAAAGGACGAAGAGTTGTAAGAAAAGGTTGATGCCGTAGAGTTTCGACAAAATTCGAGCCAAACCGACCAAAAATATAGATATTTTTACATTTATTTTCCTAATTTTTTAGAAATAAAAAATTTAAAGCATTTAAAAATTATGATAATATTCAATATGGGTAAATTTTAGAGAAAAATAATGACTTCACTCTCTATAAAAAGAAGAATAATTGATTGCCTATGGGATAATTACGTCCCATCCATACCTTATTACAAAATCGTCTTTAATGAAAACAAACCAGTTATAGATCATTTAGCCATAATTGATTTACCTTCATCTGAATGCACTGGCATTCCCTTTATGAGATCAATTTTTACCCGCCTAGGTTTTATTGAAACAGGAGCTGGTTATTTACCTGAGAAACAAAATGATTTCATCTGGATGACTGATAAAGAGGCAAACCTATCTCAAGCTAAGAATTCATTACCACAAGTAGTCTTGGCAGATTTTAGAATCAATTTACTTCCCTCTAAAGTACAAAAAATTGTACAAAAATATGTTAACCAAGCACAACCATTCAATTTTAGCGAATTTGATAAACACATCGAAAGTGGGGACGAGGAAAAAGCAGTAAAAATGCTTTCTGAATTTTTACTACACAGATCATGGGGGCTACCCACGGTCGGGGAATACAATATCGTTAAAGAAGAAAATCAACTTTTAGCTTGGGTTCTTTTGTTTGGCAGAAAAGTAAATCATTTTGGCGTGAACATAACGTTTGAAACCAGCTACACAGATTTATGGCATTTTAATTCTCATATTAAAACATTAAATTATGCAGAATTGAATTCAAAAGAAGGGGAAGTAAAAGGTGGGGCTCACCAAGGAATAGCTCAATCATCAACATTAGGACAGTATATTAAAATTAAAGCCGCAGACGGCTTTGTAGAAACTCATAATAGTTTTATGGAATTTGTTTGGAGATATCCCAAAACTAAAAATGCCAAAATGTGGGGTGATTATTTCACAGGGTTCGTGGCTGAGAATGCTAATAAGGTGATCGAATCTTTATACGACGATCAATCCAACAAATGAACATAACAATTTACGATGTAATAGTTATTGGTGCTGGCGCAGCTGGTTTAATGTCAGCGGCACATGCAGGCAAGCGGGGTCGCAAAGTATTGCTCATAGAGCACACCGATAAAATAGGAGAAAAAATTAGAATATCAGGCGGCGGCAGATGTAATTTCACTAATCTTAATGCCAGCCCTAAAAACTATATTTCTGAGAATCCTCATTTCGCAATATCAGCACTCTCCCGCTATACACAATACGACTTTATAAAACTCGTTGAAACCTACAAAATTGCCTACCACGAAAAAACTCTTGGGCAATTATTCTGCGATGGTTCATCATCACAAATAATCAATATGCTCCTTGATGAATGTAAAAAATCTAACGTTGCAATTTCACTTAATTGCCAAGTTACCGAAGTTAGTAAAACAGATAAATTCGAACTAAACACTTCTCTAGGTAACTTTTCTTCTGAGTCCTTAATAATTGCTACTGGCGGGCTTTCAATTCCTAAATTGGGTGCGACAGATTTCGCATATCGCATTGCCAAACAATTTGGTTTAAATATCATTGCGCCGAGACCTGCTCTAGTTCCGTTAACCGTCAGTGGTGAAGATTTAGATTTGTATAAAAGCCTAAGCGGGGTCGCAGTTGACTCAGTTGTAAAATATAAGAATACCTCATTTAGAGAAAATATATTATTTACACATCGTGGATTAAGCGGGCCTGCAATACTGCAAATCTCTTCATACCTCCCTACCGAAAAAGAAACAATTTACATGAATTTATTACCTGATAAAAACCTCACTGAGCTTTTCGCAAAAGAAAAAAATTCTAAAATGCTAGTAAGCAATTTCTTAAAAGATTATTTCCCAAATAGATTCATAGATAATTGGGGTACTGCTAATATCGAACCTAAAAAACTTACGGACTACCGAGCCAAAGATTTAGAGAAAATTGCGTTCAGCCTTCATAATTTTCAAGTAGCAGTTAATGGCAACGAAGGATATTTAAAAGCCGAAGTAACAGCAGGTGGAGTTGATACCAAAGAACTTTCTTCTAAAACCATGGCCTCCACCAAAGTTCCAAATCTATATTTTATAGGCGAAAGCGTTGATGTGACTGGTTGGCTTGGCGGCTATAACTTCCAGTGGGCTTGGGCATCTGGTTTCGTTGCTGGTAGCTTTGCTTAAGAGTTTAGCACCTTAACCCAACTTCGCAGTTGTATCTCAAATTTTAAATCGTAATATCAATCTAACAACATTGCGCATCAACAAATGACACAAATCACAAAATGCTTTATTGACGGAAAATGGGTTAGTGCCAAAAGCGGCAAAACTTTCTCCATATTCAACCCTGCTAATATGAAAGAAATTGGGCAATTGCCTTTGATGAATGGCGAAGATACAAATATAGCAATTGAATCTGCAAGCAAAGCTTTCGAATCATGGAAACTAACAACTGGTAAAGAACGTGCAAAAATTCTGCGGAAATTCTTTGATTTGATAATTCGAGACAAAGAAAAACTCGCAAAACTCCTTACAACTGAACAAGGCAAAAGCATCACTGAAGCGCGCAATGAGATTGAATATGGAGCGAGCTTTGTTGAGTGGTTCGCTGAAGAAGCAAAAAGAATTTATGGCGAACTAGTTCCGTCAATTAAAAATGGCCAACGCTTATTTAATTTAAAACAGCCAATTGGTGTTGTTGCGGCGATTACTCCTTGGAACTTTCCAATTGCCATGATAACAAGAAAAATTGCCCCTGCCCTTGCAGCTGGATGCACAGTAGTATTAAAGCCATCTGAAGAAACTCCATTCTGTGCTCTTGCATTAGCCGAACTACTTGTAGAAGCAGGACTACCAAATGGAGTGGTTAATATCATTTGCGGTGATGCGACATCTATTGGAGAAGCACTTACTTCATCAAACTCAGTGAGAATGATGACCTTCACTGGGTCAACAAAAGTTGGAAAAATGCTAATGGAGAAATGTGCAAATACTGTGAAAAAAGTTGCACTAGAACTTGGGGGCAACTCACCCTTCATAGTATTTGAAGATGCTGACTTAGATAAAGCTATAGCGGGGCTACTTGCATCTAAACTCAGAGGTGGTGGACAGAGCTGCACAAGCGGCAATAGAATTTATTTGCACGAATCTATCTCTGATAAGTTTTTAGAAAAATTAAAAAATGAATTTCAGAAAATCAAAGTAGGAAATGGCTTAAATGACGATACCAACCTCGGGCCACTCATCAACAAAATGGCAACAGATAAAATTGAGCATCTACTTTCTGACGCTATCAAAAATGGCTCTAAAGAATTATATTCTGCCAATATAGAAGAGTTACAAAAGCAAAGTCATTGCTACATGTCACCGAAAATTATTCTGCATAAGTCAAATAACTTAGAAATAGAAAAAACAGAAATTTTTGGGCCAATTGTTTCCGCCTTTACATTCAAAACCGAAGAGGAAGTCCTAAAGCGTGCTAATAACACAAACTACGGCCTCGCCAGCTATTTCTATACAGAAAACAAAGATAGAATCTGGCGTATGTCTGAATCTCTAGAATATGGTCTAGTTGGTGTAAATGATATTGCCATCGCAAGCGAAGTTGCAAGCTTCGGTGGAATAAAAGAATCCGGTATCGGCCGCGAAGGAGGAAAACAAGGTATATCAGAATATCTTGAAGATAAATACATAGTACAATCCTAGATTGTTAATGGCTCATAAATTGACATGGTAAATTATAGGTAATACGATCTATTAATAATCACTGTATAAAATGGCATATTTAGATGCTTTTTAGAATTTTAATAATTGTTACTTTAGTATTAATCGTTAACACAACTCATGCGAGATGGATCACTAAAGCTGATGCCAATATAGAAATCAGGTTTCTATCAGATATTTATATTAAAAGAAATGGAACCAGTACTGAAACTGTTGAATTAAAAATTAAAATTCTAAATGAATCTGGTAGAGAGAACACTGCCACACAGATTCTAAGTTATAATCGTGACACAACTAAAATAGAAATCTTAGATGCTAAAACCATCAACCAAGGAAAAGTTTTTTATGTCCCAGATCAAAACATCCAAGACAAATCTGTAGCAACAAGCATAAATAGTTCTGGTTTTGACGAAACAGGCCAAATCTTAATTGGATTCCCAAATGTCCAAGTCGGATCTGAAATATATCTAAAATACAAAACCACCGTAAGCAAAACTAATATTCCTGATTATTTTGAAAGCACCGCATTGATTGGAACTGGCGGGTATTGGCAATCAAGTCAAATAAAATATACCTCTGAGATTCCTTTATATTTCAAAGTTAATGATCCAGATAAAATTTTCAAAATTATTCAAAATAAAACTGCTAATAATGCAAGTGGACTATATAACATAATTATAAACCAACAAACTCCTTACAGTAGAGACACAGTAAACGAACCTGAGAATTCAAGAGTTAATTCAAAGTATTATGCTTGGGTAGCAGTTTCAAGTCTAGAACACTTTGAAGATTTAGGAAGACTGGAAGCGCCACGTTACATATCTAAATTATCACAGCCATTGCCAACAACATTAACTTCAATATTGAGTAAGGCTACGAAAGCTAATGGCGAAGTTGAACAAATTAATACTGTAACTTCAGCTTTAAACGAAAAAATCCAATACATGGGAGATTGGCGAACTGTTGAAGGACGCTTCGTGCCACGTGACCTTGAAAAAATTGCAGCAACAGAACATGGTGATTGCAAGGACTTTGCGCTAAGTACAGCCGCAATCCTAAAAAAACTTGGTTATAAAACACTCTTTGCTTTAGTCCATAGAGGAATGGGGTTCACTCCCGATACTGGGTCTATACCAAGACAAGCAAATTTTAATCACGTAATTCTGAAAGTTTACGGCAAATCTGGCAAGACTTATTGGATCGATCCTACAAATTTTGTTAGTATGGCCAATGGTATCTTTCCAGACATTGCCGATAAAACAGCTCTTATCTTAGATCCTGAAAAACCATATTTAGAAAAAATACCTGATATCTCACCTGACAATGCGCAAACAGATTTCATTGCTGAAATAAACACCGATTCAGGATCAGCAGCTCAATATGTAGATACTTTAGTTTTAAGGGGGGAATCTGCACTTGAAATCACAGGGCTTGGTCTCAGCAATTCTGCAAAAACAATTAAAAATGAAGTTATGCGCCTAATTACTGAATCAAGAATTGATGAAAAAGATGTATCTCATTTTTCAATACCTGATTTAAAATCTAGAGAAGTTAATGACGTTGAAATCAAAGTAAATTACTTAAGAAAAAACAAATTATTCCTCACAAACCTTGGTCGCGCAATCCAATTCAGATCTAGATGGCATATGCCTTTTCTAGACATAAGTTCAGACCAAGTTTCAGATTTAGTATTGAATTATCCCGTTACTTTAAATAGAAAATTTCTAATCAAAAATAGTATTATCCGCAATATTGAAAGTGTGAATTTTGAAATTGATACACCATGGGTATTCGTTAAGAGATTATGCACAAAAGAGGATAACGATACAGTGGTAACCGATAAAGTCATTATCAAAAAAGGGATAATTGAAAATGCAGATTTAAAATCCGAAAAATATAAGGAGCTTAAAACAACATTAGAAACTTACGTTAGAGATGTAGCATTAATTTTAGAAGATCACTAATTTTTTAACCTTCCTAACTCAATATTTTCTGTTTAAGCTTAATTACAGATAAACTTATTGAGAGTTGTTATGCTAAGCAAAGTACTACATCAAACCCAACCAGTAGAAAAAATTGATCAAGATTTTCTTAATAGAGTTTTGCTTGCACTTATAAAAATTCATCAATCAAAAGGTACTCACCCAACCCAAACTGATATAGAAGATTTAGAAAGATTAACTCATGAAAATAATGAAATATTAGGTGGAAATAATAAAGTACCATATGTGAGATCTAAAGAAACGTTATCTATATTTAATAATGATGATTTAGAATTTTACCTACATTTCTTTCCTAATGATACTGGAGCACATGAAGAAGCGAAGCATAGAGGTATAGAAGTAGAAGAACCTAATACTCCACGAAATGGCGGTATAAAAAGTTCCGACTTAATTTTACAAATAATTAGACTAGCTGACAACAAGGATGATCTTCAAGCATTACTTGCAGAAAACAACAAAAGACTAAAAGCCGATAGAGAGAGCCATAGAACGCGAGGGCATAAAATTTGGGATCATTTTACAGATGTACAGCTCTTACAATATACAAATATATTAACAGCTAATAAAGCACTCGAAGATATTGGAGCAAAAAAAGAATTGCTTAGGAGAAACGAATTGCTAAATTCTGCAAGCTCCACTTCTAGTGAAAAAGAAAACGATGAAGCAAAAATACTACCAAGAACCGACAGTGAAACAGATGTTATGGCAAAATTTGGAGCAGTCTTAACTATTCCTACAATCACTAGAGATTCTTCAACTGATTCAACTACATCTTTAACTCCAAATTCCAGCGAAAGAAGGGTAGCTGAAAATAAATCAAAAACTTCTGAATTATCAAGACAGCTATCTCAAGATCACTACAGAACATGTGCTTATTTCAAACCTGCAATTTGTGGAGCCGCAGTTATTGTTTTAGGTGTTGTTATAAAATTAATGATGAATTATTTTCAGCAAAATGATATTACACAGTCTATAAAACCATCATTATAAAAAAAGCAATTAGACACTTGAAATTCTTAATTTTAAGCATAGAATCAGCTCAATTTGTTTAGAGAGAAAGTTATGGATCATTCAAATCCCAACAAGATTTATGGCACGACCATATTATGCGTTAGAAAAGGTAAAGATGTAGTAATTGCTGGTGATGGCCAAGTAAGTTTTGGTCATACAGTTTTAAAAGCAACAGCAAATAAGCTTCGCCGTCTTGCAGGTGGCGAAATTGTCGCTGGCTTTGCAGGTTCAACTGCAGATGCATTCACACTGTTTGAAAGACTTGAAGCTAAATTAGAAAAACATCCCAAACAACTTGTTAGAGCTGCCGTTGAACTTGCAAAGGATTGGAGAACAGATAAATATTTGCGTCGATTAGAAGCAATGATGATTGTAGCAAATAAAGAAAGTACTTTAATAATCACTGGCATGGGTGATGTTATTGAACCTGAAGATGGGGTCGCTGCAATAGGTTCTGGGGGTAATTATGCATTATCTGCAGCACGCGCACTGATTGACCAAAAACTAACAGCAGAAGAAATAGTAAAAAAATCTATGAAAATTGCCGCAGACATTTGCGTATACACAAATAACAATCTTAAAATGGAGAGTCTATGAGTAATAATGAATATCTGAAAATTCTAGAAGATGTTGGAGCAGTTCTTACTGGTCATTTTGTATTATCAAATGGAATACATAGTGAAAAATACGTCCAATGCTCTCGTTTCACAAGATACCCAAACATCACTGCAAAACTGTGTGAAGCCCTTCTCAAAAAATTTAAAGATACTCATCCTGAAATAGAATTTGATTTAGTTGTTTCTCCAGCAATTGGCGGAATTGTTCTAGGCTACGAAATCGGCAGACAGTTAAATAAAATGGCAATTTATTCCGAACGTGTTGATGGAAAAATGACTTTCCGCAGAACTTTTGAAATTCCTAAAAATGCAAATCGCGTTTTACTAGTTGAGGATGTTATATCAAGCGGCAAAGCTTCGGTTGACACTTATAACTGCATTGTTGAACACGGCGGAAACGTTGTTGCTCAAGTGGCGCTTATAAACCGACACGATAAAGAATATAAACCTCAGTTCCCTTTGGTAAATTTAGTTGATATCTCAGTTAAAACTTATGAACCAGACCAAGTACCTGAATGGCTTGAGAAAATTCCAGTTGAACGCCCTGGAAGCGGATGGATGAGCAAAGAAAAAGTTGCAATATAATACCAACATCTTAATAAAATCTTAATTTTATTCCTATTGTACATTCATTAAGCAATGGTAATGTTCCTTTCATTGCCATGAGGGAATCTACATGCTGTCAAACGCAGGAGCACAATTTATGCTACAAACTCCGAATAAACTTTTAGATATATTAAACCAAACTCCTAATTCAAAAAAATTAGAGTTACTTGCACTTGGCTCCATAACAGCTGCAACCGTTTATGCATGCAGCACTGATCCATACTCAATACTAAGAGTAGCAAGCTGGAATCTAGGTACAAAGTTTTTGATGCGCTTTTTAAGTAACAATTATTTTGGCCATACCAGATTTGAACACATCATGGTAAAAGCTTGCGACGTTCCAGTGAACGTTGCGATGACAACCTTTCTCTCTTCTGGAATTGCACCTTATCTTACAGGTTTTGAGCTAGGTGTAAAATTCGCACAATCTTTTGCGTACGGAGTAAACGGACAAATTATAAAAGATTTTTCAACCTCACTTGTGAATAACTTAATGCCAGCTTGTGACAAACCAGACAACGGTATTCCTTACGGCAAACATACTACTGATTGCCTAAAATATTTCTTAGTACAATTAACGAAATTCACTCTTTCCCCATTAAAATATGCTTCAGTATTTAATGTCTTTGAACAATCATTTGCTGGATTCATGAGAAATCTTATGAATGAAGTTGTGAATTCTAAAGATGCATTTAAAGATTGCAAAGACCAGTTGATAATGGGCGCTATAACACATCCAATCTATATGGTTTTGCCGCCTATGATATTCTCATCTTACACATTTATTCCCAAATGCGTTTTTGGGATTGTGGTTGATGGATTAGAAAGAACTGCTTATCACGTATCTGGAAACAAACCGTTTACCGGCTTATTTACCCAAGAAACGTCGAAACCAAAAGAAAAAACTATGTAATTTTTTCTAAATTTCTGAGTATTGACCCAATTTTTTTTTGAGCCTAGTCTTGATGTGCAACTTTTTTCCAAGGAGGAAAATATGTCACTACTCAAAGAGCATTTATGGTTAACCGACCTTATAAAATCAGGTAGATTTTTGGATGCTAAAACATACATGGGACAACATAAAATATCGTTTAAAGACTTATGTGCACCAGAAAATAAACACTGTGTAACACATCCTGTTTATGCAGCAATTTACGGCTTAGGGCAAACGCATCCCTCACTACGTGCAACTTCTGGGGGCAAAGAGTTCCTAAAAGAAGCTGTAGAATCCGCACCTCAGCTACTGGATATAGTGGATTCCAGAACAAGCATTTTAAGCTACCAAATGCTGAACTATGAAGATCCAGAATTATCTCAATACTTAATAAATAAAAAACCTGCATTATTAAATGATCAAAGTGATTATACAAATCCAAAAGATCAAACAAGTGAATTTAGCTCAACATTCAAGCTATATAAACCAAGTCTAAATTCACCTACACATAATGTGGTTATGATGAATAAACTGCAAAGCTTAGATCTACTTATAAAAAATGGCGCGAATGTAAATCTAAAAAACATCACCAAAGTTACGCCACTAGATCGATACTTCATAAATTGTAATAAATTAGACATATCAATACCGTCTAAACTTACTTCTGCTGGTGGCGATGTTACAACTACTGCAACTTACTCAACCTACATTGGTGCTGGAATAAATAATAAATGTTGGACTGGCTTGAATAAAGTTTTACCAACTTCTAAAGCACCAATGAACGTTTTCCAATTTAATGACATCATTAATAAAGCTACTTTACCAAATGGTTCGATTGACAAAGAAGCGGTTACAACTGCTTACTTAGCATTACCTCATTTAGCTAAAGATTTTGATGTTAAAAAATATGGAGAAGTAAACTGTTTAAAACAACCTATTATTAACTCTGAAAATTGTAAAAAAGTAATATCTGAAGTTATGGATATGCAGCATGATAACACATTGCATAGTACAGCAACCGCAGATCATTCTGACTTATAATTTTTCTTAAAGGCGCTTTAACAAGCGCCTTTAAATTTCCTATTTCTGTACTATATAACTAATCAATTGACACAAAAGCTCAATTAAAATAATTTATAGCAAACTATTATAGGATAATGACATGGGTGCAGCAAAAGCAATTACGGATCAAAATTTCGGCTCAGAAACATCAAAAGGATATGTACTTATAGATTTTTGGGCAGAGTGGTGTGGACCATGTAGACAGCTAGGGCCACTAGTTGAAGAATTAGCAACTGAGATGGCAGGTAAAATCACTGTATGCAAAATGAATGTTGATGAGAACCCTGAGACACCTTCACAATTTGGTGTTAGAGGCATCCCAACAATGATAATCCTTCAAGATGGCAAACTTATAGCTACTAAAGTAGGTTCAATTCCTAAAAAAGCATTAGTTGATTGGGTGAACGGTGAAATCGCCTAAAGAGAATTTAGTAATCAATACGAAAGAGCTCATTTCTCACTTGCAGAATGAGCTCTTTTCTTTGCATGGACTAAAAGCCAAAATTGGTGCAGAACTAGAATTTTACTTAGTGCATCAAAATGAAGATGAAGAAGCAGCACTTGAAAAAATTGCAACTAAATGTTTGCGTGTAGATAAAGAACGTGGTTGGCATCAGTTCGAATGTATTGTCGAATATACTCCAGATCTTATTGGGCTAGGTGAAGACTTATCTGATTTAAAATCTCATATAACTGTATCAGCAAGACAGCATGGTATTAAAGCTGTCTTTGACGCCAAGCCGTTTGATAATGATTTTGGCTCTGGCCTACACTTACACCTATCCCTTCATAACAAATTAGGTGTGAATGTATTTGCCGATGGGACATACGATGATAACAAATTACTACAAAACACAATTGGCGGAATTTTAAGTATCACTGAAGAGTCTGTATTCTTACTGTGCAATAATGATAATGATCTCAAGAGATTCCAAGAAAAAGACTTTCTTGCCCCTACTCACGTTTCTTGGGGTGGAAACAACCGCTCTACAATAATACGCATACCTGATAGCGAACCTAAATTTAGACGTGTTGAATTTCGACTTCCTCCTGCAAATTCAGACCCTTATATGGCCATTACGACCCTACTTTTGGGAACTTTAGAAGGCCTAAACAACGAACTCACACCACCCGTGAGAGTGTTCGGCAATGCTTTTGATGAAAAATATCAATTGCCACAATTACCACAATCTTTGGAATCCGCACAGAATATATTTGAAAACAAAGGAAAAATGGCGCAATATATACAAAAGTTTAGCGTAGAAAAACAAGGATAATTTTCAATTTAAGGCTTTGGTATGACAAAACACGTTGCAGTTTTAATGGGTGGCCTTTCCGCAGAAAACAAGGTATCAAAATCTTCAGGAAATAATGTCTGTAAGGCATTGGATAATCTTGGATACAAATACACCGTAGTTGATCCTTGCCGTAAAGTTGCTGAAACACTTACACAACTAAAACCAGATGTAGTGATTAATGTCCTACATGGTACATTCGGAGAAGATGGCACAATCCCTGGCGTTCTAGAGATGCTGGGCATTCCTTACACACATTCAGGTGTGTTAGCATCTGCAATTGGTCTAAACAAAGAAATGACAAAAAACATTGTTAAACATTATGGAGTAAGAGTCATTGAAGGGATGACTGCAAATATCCACGATGTTGTAAAAGCTGCAAAGAATGGCAAAGACTTAATGCCAAGACCATATGTAGTGAAGCCAATTCAACAAGGCTCTACAATTGGTGTACATATAATCGAAGATGGCAAACCAATAGATATTGATCCTACATCATGGCAGTTTGGTGATATTGTTATGGTTGAAAAATTCATTCCCGGAATTGAACTTAGTACTGCAGTAGTTGGAAACAAAGCTATGGGCACTTTGGAAATTATTCCTAAGGGTGGGTTTAATGACTATGATGCGAAATATACCGCTGGGCAATCTGACCATATTTATCCTGCTCGTATTCCAGATGATATATATAATGAATCTTTGAAATTTGCCCAAGCAGCCCATGATGCTTTGGGATGCAGGACAATTTCAAGGTCTGACTTTAGATACGATAAAGATGGTGATGGCAAATTGTACTTTATGGAAATAAATACTCACCCAGGTTTAACTGGCACTTCTATAGTTCCTGATATTATTAAACACAATAATGTTTCAATGGAACAATTAGTTGATATGCTAATTAAAGATGCAAAATGTGATATCAAACCATAAGCTATGCGCGTACACCACGGACGAAACAAAACATATAGCTACAAGCCACAAAGTCGTGGACAAAAAGCTGTCAAAAAAAAAGAAAGCTTAAGCTGGACAAAAAAAATCTTTGCTCTCGGATGCCTAGTTGCCACTGGCATGCTTTTATTTCCATATGGAATCTTTGAGGATTCCAAATCTGAAATAAACAAGCTACTTCACCGTATGAATCTTCAAGTTCAATTGGTTCAAGTCTATGGAAATGATAAAATTTCTACAGATCAAGTTATTGACTCAAGTGGAATTGCAAAAGGCGAAAATATTTATGACTTAAACCTAGAAGAAATCAAAGCTGAAATTGAAAAATTTAGCTGGGTCAGTAACGTAGTTATCGAACGCAGATTACCATCAACTATCAATATATTCATCACAGAAAGAACCCCTAAAGCCGTATATTCCAATAAGGGAAAGTACTACTTAATTGATGATTCAGGTCAGATTCTTGAAGAAATAAACCAACCTTTAGAAGGATTCATTTTAGTTCAAGGAGAAAAAGCTAATATAGAATTTTCATCAGTACTTGATGATATTTATGAAATTGAAGAGATCTATAAAAACATCGAAAGTCTAACACGAATTGGCAATAGACGTTGGGATATAAAAACAAAAAATGGAGTTGTAATTAAACTACCAGAATCTAACACTCCTGTAGCTATAGCTGAACTTAAAAAATTGATTCAACAAAATAATGTACTTTCTTTTGAGTGCATGTTAGATTTGCGATTCACCCCAGACAAAATCTATGTTAGATTCTAACTAGGTAGGAATAGTATTTTTTCATATAAATGGCAAAACAAAGGAACACAACAGTAGGTATTTTAGACATTGGAAGTTCCAAGATTGTCTGCTTTATAGCACGTATTATTTCTGGCACAAAAATTGAAATCATTGGCATCGGCCATAACATTGCTCACGGCATTAAAGCTGGACGCATAACGGATATTAAACTTGCAGAAACTGCAGTTATTCAAGCTGTAGAAGCTGCGGAAAAAATGGCTAATGAACGCATCAAAAAAATATACGTTAGCATATCTTCAAATAATTTAATTTCACAGCGTATGTCCTCTGACTTAATGGTTACAGGCCACGAAATCAGCGATAAGGACATTAACCGTTTATTATTCCAACTTCTTGATAAATACAACGATCAAGAATTGGAAGTGATCCACTCATTTGCATATGATTATATGCTTGATGGCAATCGAGGAATTGATAACCCGCTTGGGATGTATGGAAACCAATTAACTGGAGATTTCCATATAGTTTCAACTCCAACTACCCACGTATTGAATATCAATAACTGCCTATCACGCTGCCAACTTGAAGTTGATAGCTTTGTATCATCTGCATATTCAAGTGGATTAGCATGCTTGATGCCAGACGAAATGTCTCTTGGAGTTACACTTATTGAATTAGGTGGTGGCAACACTTCAATATCTGTATTTAACCGAGGCCAAATGCTTTACACAGATGCATTGCCAATCGGTGGGATTCATATAACAAATGATATTGCTCGTGGCCTTTCTACCGATTTCTTGAGTGCTGAGAGAGTAAAAACTCTTTATGGCACAACAGTTATGACATCGGCAGATCATGATGAAATGATTGAAGTTCCTATCGCTTCTAATGGCGAAGATTCAGAAATGAATGTTGTGAATCGCTCAACCTTAGTTGAGATTATTAGAGCACGTGTTGATGAGATCTTAGAAATCACTGCTAAAAAATTAGAGCTATCTGGCATGGCTAAGTTTGCAGGAAATAAAATTGTTATCACAGGTGGTGGCGCATTGCTTGGTGGTATGAAAGAATTGGTATCACATAATTTTTCTAAAACAGTTCGTGTTGGCTACCCAAAGCAAATTTTAGGCTTAGCAGAAAGTACAAGCGGGGTTGCGTTTTCAACATCGGTTGGAATGTTGATGCATGTTATTGAGTTGGAAAATCTTTATTCATACTCTAGCAAAACCCCAGCAAATGAGTATGGCCCCCTAGGCAGCGTATTCAACTGGCTGAAAGAGAATTTTGGTTAAATTTCTTCTTTCCTGATAAAGTTTTTAAAGTTCCGAAGAATGCAAATTGGCTTCATCATCCACAAGCTCTTTTTCCCAAAATTTTAATTGAAACGGCTCAACTCCTATTTTAGGCCCCCAAAAGCCTACTTCTGTATGGTCGCTTCCCTGATGTGTATCAGTTTTTCTAATATAATACCCTTCATGCGGACAGTCTTGGAATACAAGCTTTTTACTTAATAGCTTAGTGTCATAATCAACTATAAAACCAAGGTATCTATTGTACTTATGAAGCCAATTACCCATTGGTGCATAACCATGTGTATCTGGGTTATAATCTAACAGTTCATCTTCGGTGCCCAATCCTAGAAAGCTTGCTTTCACTTTTATTTTACAGTCTCCTTTGTTGTCATCTTTAGCATATTGGTAAAATCTTGCAAACCAAATCGTTGTCTGCATGAATGGGATATTAAATAGCACAGGCATAATATATTTTTTAGATAACAAATCGTGGTTTTTATCATCTGTGTAAAAATCTATATTAGCAGCGTTAGATCCTATAAAAGATGATGAGTTTATAATGTGTCTAAGAGCTGTAACTGCAGCTTCATCGTTGACGAATTGAAGAAACTGATTATCTGTTGAGACAGAGCCAAATTCTTCAATTATATTCATTGTAGCAACATCAAATAACCCCGACTTATTCATTCTTATTGAATTCACTCTATCAGTATAATCTCCTACATCTAAATCAGAAAAAACTACTGCGTCTTTAGCTTCAAATTGTAAAGTATGCAAGCTTGTAATTAATTTCAGAATATCGACTCGATAGTATATTGGCATACCGTCATCGAATAAAAATTCATTCGCTTTAACAAATGCAATTTCTCTTATATCTCTCAACTTGACGTTAGTAAGGCTGCTTGTAGCTAATGTCTTATCAAGAACACTTTGAGTGCTAACTAAAGCTTGTTCGTTATTGTTGTTTGAGTCATACCAAATATTTATATCTGCTTCTGGGTTTGATTTTGCCCATTTCACTACTGGCCTAAAAAACTCATCTATTAGCTCTTCTGATGTATCTGCTCTATGAATATATTTTTGATCCGCCTTCTTTTCACGGTTTAGCCATAAAAGATTAATAGCATAGGTATTAATTCCTTCTTTAAACACATTTTTTTTAGATTGCCACATTTTCTTCTTTTCCTATTTAGAATGGGCACAATTATAGCGCATCCCTCCATAAAAATCAAAATTTTAGTTATCACCAAGAGCGGGTTACTGAGCGGCGTTTACAACCAGTTAGCATAAAACTTTAAGCATGAAAGAAACTTAAGCAAAGACTACATTGAAAATACTCCAAAATTACGGTAAACCTTTATCAAGAACTGTGGAGAGTTGTAATGGATAATACCGTCAAAATATCTGATTTAATCGAAACCAAAAGAAAGGCTGCTAAATTCGGTGGCGGCCAAGATCGTATAGATAAACAACATGAAAAAGGCAAGCTTACTGCACGTGAGCGAATCGACGTTCTTTTAGACCCAGACTCATTTGAAGAAATTGGTATGTTCGTTGAACATCGTTGCACAAACTTTGGCATGGAGAAAAATCACAATCCAGGCGACGGTCTTGTTGCAGGTTATGGTACAATCAATGGCCGCGTTGTTATGGTTTACAGTCAAGATTTTACGGTATTGGGAGGAACACTTAGCGAAACAAATGCTAAGAAAATTTGTCAGCTTCAAGATGCCGCACTTAGAATGGGCGCACCCATAATTGGTATCAATGATTCTGGCGGGGCAAGAATTCAAGAAGGCGTAGACTCGCTTAGTGGTTATGGCGAAATCTTCCAACGAAATGTCGATCTTTCAGGAGTAGTGCCGCAAATCTCATTAATCATGGGCCCATGTGCTGGAGGAGCTGTTTACTCTCCTGCACTAACCGATTTTACCTTTATGGTTGCTGGTTCATCTTATATGTATGTAACTGGCCCAGATGTTGTAAAAACAGTAACACATGAAGATGTGACACACGAAAAACTTGGCGGCGCATCAGTTCATGGAACAAAAAATGGGGTATGCGATGGGGTATTCGAAAATGACATCGATATGCTTCAGCAAATACGTAGATTCTTTAATTTCTTACCATCATGCAATAAAGGTGGTGTTCCTGTAAGGCCTACACTTGATCCAGCTGATCGAATTGAAATGTCATTGGAAACATTAATTCCTGACAATCCAAATAAACCTTATAGTATGCGAGTACTCATTGAAAAAATCATTGATGAAGGTGATTTTTTCGAGATCAAACCAGATTATGCAAAAAATATTATTACAGGTTTTGCTCGCCTTGAAGGGCGCACTGTTGGTATTGTTGCAAACCAACCAATGCACTTAGCAGGCTGTCTAGATATCAACGCATCGGTAAAAGCTGCAAGATTTATTAGATTCTGTGACGCATTTAACATTCCAATTCTAACACTAGTTGATGTACCCGGATTCCTACCCGGTGTTGACCAAGAACATAATGGAATCATTAAGCACGGTGCAAAATTGTTGTATGCTTATGCTGAATCAACTGTTCCCAAAATTACTCTAATTGTACGCAAAGCCTATGGTGGCGCATATATAGTGATGAACTCCAAACATCTAAAAGGGGATCTAAACTATTCGTGGGCAAATGCAGAAATTGCTGTAATGGGCGCTAAAGGAGCAGTTGCAATTTTACACCGTGATGCAAAAGATGAAGAAGTAATGCAGAAAAAAATTACAGAATACCAAGAGAAATTTGCGAATCCACTTTTTGCAGCTTCACGCGGATATATTGACGATATCATTAGACCGTATAATACTAGATGGAAGTTGTGCAAAGCTTTTGCAATATTAGAAAAAAAGTCTGTACAAAAACCTTGGAAAAAACACGATAACTTGCCTTTATAATGGTAGAACAAGATCTAAAGTCTGGACATAGAAAAAGATTAAAGGAAAAATTTTTAAAAGTTCCAATTAGGAGTCTTGCAGATTATGAGATCTTAGAAATGATTCTATTTGACGTATTCACGCGGAAAGACACGCGAGATATGGCCAAAATTCTATTAAATAAATTTGGCAGCTTAGCAGGTGTATTAAATGCAGAGCCTATAGAGCTCAAACAAATTGATGGTATTGGTGATAATGCTGTTTTTCACTTAAAGCTTCTGCTAGATTTATTCTCACGTTTACAATTTACAACCGACTCAAACCAGCCAGTTTTAAGCAATTGGCATAGCGTTATAAATTACTGCAATCTTACAATGGGATTCAGAAAGACAGAGTGCTTTAGAATATTATATCTTAGCAAGAAAAATACTTTGATTGCTGATGAACTTTCAGAAGGCGGCACTATAGACAAGGTACAAATTTACCCACGTGAAATCGCTAAAAAGGCTATTGAGCATTCTGCAGCAGCAGTAATTTTAGTACACAACCATCCAAGCGGTGAAGCGAAACCTTCAACTGAAGATATTGAAATGACTAAGTCCATTTCAAATGCCCTCTCACAGCTTTCTGTAAAAATTCATGATCATCTGATTGTTGCAAACAACAACCATTATTCTTTTAGAGCGAATGGGTTATTGTAGAAAGATTCACAAACTGTTATTTAAAAGTTTGTTTTTTGGAGGCAAAGCTCAAGCGACAACTTGAGAAGCAAACTTAAAATATAAAGCTAAACTAATTTAATTAGGCGTGATTGTAAAATATTTTGTATAACTGCTAAAATCTTTATTCCATAATGAAAAAATTTTTGATAATCCATCCTCATCTTTATGACTTCTAAAAAATATTAACAATGGTTTTGGGTATGAATTAACAGTTGGTGCAATAATTTGCTCTAAGTTATTTTGTAGCTTTTTCTCTCCTAAATTTTCGGGAGGAATGCCTTCAAGATAAATATATAAAACATCGGGATTTGAATTTCCATTTTTTTTAAATTGTTCCAATGCTCTTTTAACAGACGTAACAATGTGGTCTATATAAGTGCTTTTTTTCTGTGATCTCAATTGAATAAAAAATGGTAATTGATCACCAAAACTGAATATTATGAAAGAAGAAGGATCCTGTTTATTCAATAAATTAATCTTATTAACTCTCCAATTATCATTAAAAACCTGATTCTTGTCAATCCCCGTACAAACTACATTACTTGATCTAACCGATAAATCTTGATTGAAGTTCATTGCTAACTCATGTGGAAGAAAATCATCTTTTTCACTTTTATCTGACACCAACCTACCATTAAAAGTGTAGTTTATAATGCAAGGTAACTTACAATTCTTTTTGATAACGGACATATCTAAATTTTTAAGAAAAATTCCCGCACACTCTTGAATTATGGGGAAACCAGCATTTTTAGAAACACTCTTGCATTCAATATTGAAATCTTGCTTATTTTTTGAAGCAGTATATTCAGTAATTGTAGTTCTATTTAGTTCTGACAAGTCAACATGAAAACCTGATTGTCTTAAATGAACAAAGGTTTCAAATTCATGAAGTAAAGCTTTTGTATTTTTTGTAAGATGTTTTTTCAATCTACCAAATAAGCTATTCCTCCCTTTTGAATCAACTTTTGAAAGGAGTATATTAAACATAAAAATAAAACAAACAAACTCTGAAAGTTTCCTAGATTTTTTAATTGCTATTGAACTTATATTGTAAGAACGTTTTTTTTCAAATTCCCAAAAACCGAACAATATTTCATGGTCATCTAAATAGGATAGTATCAGCCCATGATTAAATTTAATTTTTTTATTTAATTCTTTCAAAGATTCATTAAAAACAGAATATATAGTCACACCCTTATTAGATTGTTTTAGAACAGCAATAACTTTTTCTTTTATGTCTAGTATATTTATTTGAAATTCATTCATAAAAATTTAAACAACGCTTCATTCAAAAAACTATTCTTCTGTTCGCTAATTATATACTTGATTACATTAATAATCTTTTAATTAGTGCCACTCTACTTCCTCCGCTTACTCCTAATCAACTCTGCCTTTTGGTTGAAATTAACTTGCCTTGCGCGGGCGATTGATAGCGCATCTTTTTCCACATCTTCAGTAATAACACTACCAGCTCCAACAATTGCCCCATCACCAACTTTTACTGGCGCAATTAATGCAGTATTAGAACCAACGAATACATCGCTGCCAATCATCGTTGTTTGCTTTGAGTAGCCATCATAATTACAGAAAATAGTACCTGCACCTATGTTTGTATTATCTCCAATTTGTCCATCTCCTAAATATGACAAATGAGAGGCTTTAGAACCTTTTCCAATTTTGATCGCCTTAGTTTCAACAAAGTTACCAATTCTTGAATTCTTGCCTAACTCGGTCTTCTGCCTAATTCTTGCAAATGGTCCTACTTTGCAGTTTTCACCTATCATAGCTCCTGCAATATGAGTAAAGGGATAAATTTCTGCATGATCTTTAATTTCAACACCCGCTCCAATTACCACGTTTGGGTGAATAACTACATCACGGCCTATTTTGGTATCAAGCGATAAGAAAACAGTGTTAGGATCAACCATTGTAACCCCAGCTTTAAGATGCTGCCTCCTAAGTCTTTTTTGGATATACTTTTCAGCCTGAGATAATTGATATCTATCGTTCACACCCATCACCTCTTTTTCTGATGCAACGTGATAAACACATTGGTATCCAAGCTTATTTGCAACTTTTACAGCATCAGTTAGGTAAAATTCATTTGATGCATTTGTGTTGGTTATTTTTGATAGAACTTCTTCCACGATAGAATTGTCAATGATATAAACACCTGAATTACAAATATCTATATTACGTTGCTCGGGTGTCGCATCTTTTTCTTCTATTATCTCTAAGAGATCATTCTCATATGAAATGAGTCTGCCATAACCATGAGGATTTTTAGCTCTAAACCCAAGACATAAAACTTTGGCTGATAAATCTTCGTATCTCTGTACCATCTTATTGATTGTTTCAGCTTTAATTAATGGGGCATCTCCACACATAACTAAAACTGGAGATTTAGGCTTTGTTTTAAGAGCTATCTTTAGTGCATCCGCTGTGCCATGCCTTTCTTTTTGAATATATGTATCAAACTTATACTTATCTTTAAGGTCTTGAAAAGGCTGATATTCCATCAACTCGTTACTTGACACCACCCTTATTTCCTGCGTTTCAAGCTGCGACACAGTATCTAGCAGCACTTCCAGCATTGGTATACCAGCAACCTGATGCATAACCTTTGGTATATCAGAATTCATTCTTTTACCCTGCCCTGCAGCCAAAATTACAACCGTAAGTTTCATTTAACCCTCAAATTCTTCATTCAACTTATAATTATCAGAATATATGCTTTCATCAAGCATATATTCAAATATCTTGCATTTGACCGCTTTCCACATTAAAAAAGTTATTGAATAATTTGAGTTAGAAACATGCTTCAGATCCCTGCTTGGAAAAAAATCTTAATTGCCCTTATTTGCTTCTTTTCAATTTATTTAGCTATTCCATCTTTTCATCCGGCAATTTTAAATAGCTCTTTCGGCAGCATCTTCCCAGATAAAAAAATCAATTTAGGGTTAGATCTTAGAGGAGGAGCTTATATTCTTTTAGAAGTAGATTTTAATGCCTACGATAAAGAACAAGCGGTAAAATCTATGGAGCATATGAGAACGAAGCTCAAAACAGATAAAATTGAAGCTACAGATTTCACGGCATCAAATGGCAAGATTACTTTCACCATAAAAGACGCTTCCCAGTCACAAGCTGCTCAACAGTCCATATTTGATGCGCTAGGTAGTTTAGTTCGTTCTTCTGCTTCTGGAAACATTGTATCTGTTGAATTTGACGATCAAGAATCCAAAAACTTAAGAAATAACTTAATGGTTCAGACTATTGAGATCGTACGTAGAAGAATAGATGAAGCTGGCACAAAAGAAGTTGATATCCAAAGACAAGGTGATAATTACATACTTGTTCAAGTTCCTGGAGCGGATAACCCAGAACAAATTAAAAGGTTATTAGGCAAGACAGCGAAGCTTACTTTTCACCTAGTAAACGAAAATGTTTCACTCAATGACGCAACAAGTGGAAATATACCATTCGGTACAAAATTAATTCCTTTAGAAGACAGGTCTTCTAAAGATTCAGGTGTTATTGCCGTATTTATCAAACCTTTACTTTCAGGGGAAGAGCTAGTCGATGCACAAACTGCAATTAATCTGAATTCGCCAGTAGTTAGCTTTAAATTCAACTCTAGGGGAGCGAGAACATTTGGAGATGTATCAACAGAAAACGTTCATAAAAGACTGGCGATCGTATTAGATAATAAAGTTATAAGCGCGCCAACAATCAATGAACCAATCCTTGGAGGCAGCGGGCAAATTTCTGGAAACTTCACTGTGCAATCAGCTAATGAACTTGCATTACTTCTAAGAGCAGGAGCACTTCCAGTACCTCTTAAAATTGCAGAAGAAAGAACCGTAGGACCTAGCTTGGGACAAGACTCTATTGAAGCTGGAACTAAGGCAGCTGTTATTGGCACAACTCTTGTTGTTGTATTTATGGTTCTGTTCTATGGCTTATTTGGGATGATTGCAAACCTAGCGCTAATAATAAACCTTTTTATGATCATAACTATTCTTGGTATGTTTGAAGCAACTTTAACACTCCCTGGAATCGCAGGAATGGTTTTAACATTGGGAATGGCTGTAGATGCAAACGTTCTGATATTTGAAAGAATTAGAGAAGAAATGAGAAAAGGCAGAACACCTCTCGCATCTATTGAAAGTGGTTTCAACTTAGCATTTGCCACAATTCTAGACTCTAACTTAACAACTGTTTTAGTATCATTGATCCTATTTTTATTCGGTAGTGGCCCAGTTAAAGGCTTCGCTATAACACTTACAATAGGGATATTATGCTCACTGTTTACTGCGATATTGTTAGTTAAGTTATTGATAGCATCTTGGTTTGTAAGATACAGACCAAAAGCACTTCCGTTATAGGTCATCAATGTGTTAAAGCAACTCAGAACAAAGTTTTATAACACTTCATTACGACAAAAGTTAGTCGTAATGATTTCTGTTCTAGTTACTGTACTTCCAGCAATACTGCTAGCAGCAATTTCATATGCTTATTATAGCATTGGTATAGAGTCGTTATTCAATGATAAAATCAGCAAAGCACTGACTCATTCTGTTGAAATCGCGGAAAGCTATTTAAAAGAGCATAAAGAAAATATCAAAACAGATATATTTGAAATAGCAAACGACATTGCTCGAAATCAAAAAGCTTTAGATGAAGACCCTCAACTATTTAAACTTTTTTTAGATAAGCAAGCTTCATTAAGAAATTTATCAGAGATAATGATCTTTCAAAGAGATAATGTAATCGCCCAAAACTCATTTTCTCTTTCCCTAACCTTTGAAAAATTACCAGAAAGACAACTACAAGAAGCAGATAGTGGCGAGGTAGTTGTTCTTGATCAATCTGCAGAGGATAAAGTTAGAGCAATACTTAAGTTGCATGGTCATGTTAATACCTATTTGTTAGTTGGAAGATTTGTAGATAGAGATATACTAAATCACCTTAAAATCTCTCAAGGCTCTGCAAGTTCATATGAAAGCCTAATGGCTGATATCAGTAATACTAGACTACGTCTTGAGCTTGTATTTATCTCTGTTTCGATTGTGTTATGTATATTAGCCATTTTAATTGGTGCTAGATTTGCACGATATATTACAAAACCCCTAAACTTGCTAGTTGATGCTACATCAAAAGTAAAGAAAGGAGATTTCTCCGTACGGCTACCAGAGAAATCGGGAATTGATGAAACAGCAATACTTACACGCGCCTTTAACCAAATGACTGAAACACTTTCTATTCAGCATGATCAGCTTAGTACCTTTACTAATCTAATTGACGAAAGGAGAAGATTTATTGAGGCAGTTCTTGCTGAAGTAACAGCAGGCGTAATTGTTATTTCTAAAAAAAATGAAATCACTCTTGCTAATAATTCTGCACATAAGCTTTTGGATATTCCTAATAAAAACAAATTACTAAACTTTAAAAAAATCTTTGAAGAAATCACACCATTGATTGAAGAAGCAAATCAAAAACCAAATGAAATTATACAACAAAACGTCGAGATAACCCGTGATAAGAAAAAACTCTCTTTATTTGTAAGAGTTGGCACACAACTTAGCTCAGACGGGACGACTGAAAGCTATATAGTCACCTTTGATGATATTAGCGATCTGGTCATAGCTCAAAGAACTGCTGCGTGGGCAGATGTTGCAAGAAGAATTGCTCATGAAATTAAAAATCCTCTTACCCCTATCCATCTTTCTGCAGAAAGAATTAAGAAAAAATATATTAATGAAATTAAATCCGATAAAGAATCATTTGAGAAATATGTAGATACAATCACTAGGCATGTTGAAGATATAGGAAGAATTGTCGAAGAATTTGTAGAATTTGCAAGAATACCTCAACCTAAAAAATCTTCTTATGATATTTGCAAAATTATACAAGATATACTCTTTGCACAAAAATTCGTATATAAATTTAATAAATATACCTTTGACTATGATGGTAAAGCTTGTTATGTCTTATGCGATTTAACCCAGATATCCCAAGTGTTGACAAACCTACTCAAGAACGCAGCAGAATCTATTGAAGCAAAAAGAGCTTCAGGGAATTCTGGCTTCGCTGGAGATGTAAAAATCAGCTTGTCTAAACCTAATAGTCATTTTATTGAACTTAAGATTGAAGATAACGGCCTTGGCTTTGATAAAACGCTTATTGATCGTGTAACAGAACCATATGTTACAACCAAGGTGAAAGGTACTGGTTTAGGTCTACCTATCGTAAAAAAAATCATCGAAGATCACGGTGGCATTCTTAGTGTTGCAAATTCCCCTAGTGGCGCCGTTATAACATTTAACCTATTAATTGGAGAAAAAACTAAATGAGCCAGTCTAAAACACTACCATTCCAAAATAACTTAATGGGTATAGGCTTTATGCTGCTGCACGCAGTTTCTTTATCTGTGTTGTATGCCCTTGTTAAGCTCTTAACAAAGGATTTAAATTCAAATATGGTTGTGTTTCTTTATAAGTTCATGATCTTCTTTTTTGCTCTACCTTGGTGTCTTTGGGGTGGAGTCAAGACACTTAAAACTGATAAAATTGGACTTCATTTATCAAGAGCATTATTTAGTACTCTTGGTTCCCTTTGCATATTCTATGCAATAAAACACATTGGCTTAGCAGACGTGACTGCAGTTACAAAATTAGAGCAGATAATTCTACTTGTAATTGGGATTTTCGTATTCAAAGAACAAATAACAAAAACAAAAATTTGGGTGATTCTTGCAAGTTTACTAGGCGCACTTCTGATTATTAGACCTGATCTTTTCCCTTTTGGCCCTCAAGCTAAACAAAGTTCAAAAGGCTTTAATCATTATTATATATTTGTGTTCTTAACTATATTCTTCTGGAGTATCAATGGCACAGTTATAAAACTACTTGGTAAAACTGAGAAGACAAAGGTACAGCTGTTTTATGTAATGTTATTCTCTAGCATTATCGCATTTCCTGTATCGTTTATGCATTGGGAAGTTGCTACAAAATTATGGGTTATCGATATAAAATACCCTACTCATTTAGTTTCTT
Source organism: uncultured Candidatus Midichloriaceae bacterium (assembly GCA_964558975.1). Classification (GTDB taxonomy): domain Bacteria; phylum Pseudomonadota; class Alphaproteobacteria; order Rickettsiales; family Midichloriaceae; genus CAZLFQ01. The sequence continues at coordinate 50,683 of CAZLFQ010000003.1, read as the reverse complement.
TTGAAAGCTTAAATCTTAAAATGGAACATTTGCCTTATATTGCCGTACTTGCACTTTGTTATTTTGGTCACATAGTTGGGTTCTTTAAGGCATTTAAACATGCTGAACTTTCTGTGGTTGTACCATTAGAATATACGAGAGTTGTATTTGCAGGGATTTTTGGCTTTATTTACTTCGCAGAAACCCCGTCACAGATTTCATATATTGGGTATTTCTTAATAATTATGGGTGGCATAGCTCTATTCAGAGCAGAACATCGTAAAGCTAAAAAGAAACGTATTAGAGAACTTGAGGCTGAAGCTGTTAGTTCATAAATGAATTGCAATTAAAAAAAAGCCCAGAAATTTGGGCTTTTTTTTAATTTTTACAACCCTCTTTCTCGATCTTTATCTCGATGTATACAAGATAGAAATGCCTCTATACTTTTCCTACTTACATCCAAGATAACAGTAGGTGTAGGAAGCTCGTTTAAGGCAGAAATAGCAACGCTTTCCTGCAAAGACACCTCTCTTTTACCACGTTTTAAAAGTTGCTCTACAGCGTTTGCTTCTAGATCAGTTATTTCATCAGATCTTAGACAAATATGCGGATGCGAAACTGTCAGCTCAGATTGGAACAGTCTTTTTGCCAAATCAAACCTCTCTCTTGCTGACGGCAGAGAAACTTTATCAACATCCTCAACGCTAAGTGCCAAATACATTCTATATTTATTAAGATAATGGTTTGGACTTATATCAGGCATAACATATGGAACAGCAAAATGATTAATCCCTGCATTTTTAGCTTCCATACAATTTATGCCATCATCATCAATCAATGATTTCTTAACACTTCTATCTCTAAGTCTAATCTGGAAATGATCTGATGCCTCTGCTATATATCCATTTTTATCATCAGGACGCACTTCTGTTTTTCCTTTCCTGCGTATAAAAAACTTACCAATCTCTTCTTCCGTTAGGCCAAACAACGCCATAATAAACAGACAATATCTCTGAGATGTATTGAAAGTAACGATAGCATTTTTATCGCCAAGACTTAGTGACATTTTTAGTATTTTAGCAAACAAACTACAAGGGGTATCTCTAATTAAACTGTTTATAAGTTCTTGTGGTATATTTTCATAGTCCAAAATTATTTTGGCTGTCGCAGCCTCTAAACCAGCATTACCTCTAACTTCATCCATGAAGAAATCATTTGTGAGAGTATTATCAAGATCAACGCAGTTTAAATAAACTGGTCTTTTATATTCCTTTTTACGCTTCATACTCACCAATAATGAAAACAAGTTATAAGAAAATTATAATAGAGATATTACAATTGCTACCCTCTTTTTATACCTTTTAAGTTATAATGAGTCTTAATTGACTTAACTGCTCTATCGATATAACATGCTGACAAAGAAATTACGGCACTTTTAGCTTATAAACATGCAAGATTATATATCGAAAATTAGAAACTTCTCAATAGTAGCCCACATAGACCACGGGAAATCAACATTAGCAGATAGGCTAATTGAATATTGCGGTGGCTTAGAAAAGCGTGAGATGACATCTCAAGTACTTGATTCTATGGATATAGAAAAAGAACGTGGCATCACTATCAAAGCTCAGACTGTTAGATTAAAATATAAAGCAAAAGACGGAAAAGAATACCTATTAAATTTAATTGATACCCCTGGGCATGTGGATTTTGCTTACGAAGTAAGTCGTTCACTTGCGGCATGCGAAGGCTCTATCCTAGTCGTCGATGCTAGCCAAGGTGTTGAAGCGCAAACACTTGCAAACGTATATCAAGCTATTGATAATAATCATGAAATTATTCCTGTCTTAAATAAGATTGATCTTCCAGCTGCAGACCCTGAAAGGGTGAAAAAGCAAATTGAAGATGTAATTGGGCTAGATACTAAAAATGCTATCGAAATATCAGCCAAAACTGGTATGGGTATTGATAATGTTTTAGAAGGTATTGTTACTATGCTGCCATCACCGAAGGGTGATGAAACAAAGCCTCTTAAGGCCCTGCTAGTTGATAGTTGGTACGATCCATACTTAGGCGTTGTGATTCTTATAAGGTTATTAGACGGCACAATAAAAAAAGGTATGAAGATCCGCATGATGTCATCGGGATCACTTCATAACGTTGAAAATGTTGGTATTTTTACACCTAAAAAGATAAATACTGATTTGCTAAAGGCAGGCGAAGTAGGTTTCATAACTGCAAACATCAAACAAGTTGCTGACTGTAACGTTGGTGATACTATTACTGAAGATAAAAACCCGTGTGATGAAGCTTTAAAAGGCTTCAAACCATCGAAGCCAGTTGTGTTCTGTGGATTATATCCAACGGATGCTGGCGAATTTAATCACCTAAAAGAAAGCTTAGCAAAATTGCGTCTAAACGATGCAAGTTTTGAATTTGAACCAGAAAGCTCTAATGCTCTTGGGTTTGGATTTAGGTGTGGATTCTTGGGATTGTTACATCTTGAAATCATACAAGAAAGGTTGGAAAGGGAATTTGACCTTGACCTAATTACTACAGCACCAAGTGTTATATATAAAATCCATTTAAGAAGTGGTGAAGTAATGGAACTGCACAACCCTGCAGATATGCCTGACCCTACTCAAATTGAGTCTATGGAAGAGCCATGGATTAAAGCAACTATTCTTGTACCAGATGAATACTTAGGATCGGTACTTGCTTTATGCACAGAAAAACGTGGCAGACAGGTAGACATGAATTATATCGGCAATAGAGTAATGTTGATCTATAAGTTACCTCTGAATGAAATTGTTTACGATTTCTATGATCGCCTAAAATCATGTTCCAAAGGTTATGCTAGCTTCGATTGGAATATCGATGAATATATTGCGAGTGATCTCGCTAAGGTTATGATATTGGTGAATAACGATCCAGTTGATGCGCTAGCAATGGTGATTCATAAATCTAGATCTGAGTCACGCGGTCGTGAAGTTTGTAATAGATTAAAAGATTTGATTCCTAGGCATATGTTTGCAATACCTATTCAAGCTGCAATTGGCGGGAAAATTATCGCGCGCGAAACTATTAGCGCAATGCGAAAAGATGTAACTGCTAAGTGTTATGGGGGCGATATATCTCGTAAACGTAAGCTTCTTGATAAGCAGAAAAAAGGTAAGAAAAGAATGCGTCAATTTGGCTCTGTAGAAATACCTCAATCAGCATTTATTGCAGCACTAAAAGTTGGCGATTCGGATTAACAGAAAGTAAAAAAACTTAGAAATTTCAAGATTTATAAACTAGTATAATTTAAGCAACTATTAAATCTATGTGTGCAAAAGAAAAGGAACAAAAACAAACGAAAAGCATTCACTCCAGCTAGCGGCGTCATTATTGGACTAACTGGTGGTATAGGTTCTGGCAAATCGTTTTTACTTAAGTCGTTTGAGAAACTAGGTTTTGTTATTTTTGATACAGACAAAGAAGTACACAATTTGATGCTTAGGGGCAAAGAGGGTTATAAAAAAATTGCTAGAATCTTGCCTAAAGTGGTTGACTTTAGATCAGTTAATAGAGCCAAACTTAGTAAACTAATAATTGATCACCCACAAAACTTAAAAAGAATTGAAAAAATTCTCCATCCTTTAGTTAGAAGAGCACAAGAAGAATTCGCTTTTAGAAATAGGAACCGCTCTATAGTATTTGAAGTACCATTGCTATTTGAAAACAAGAGAGAGCCATACTATGACTATGTAGTATCAGCAATAGTTAGCCCTCAAGTTCAAAAAAAGAGGGTAATGACACGAAAAGGAATGACTCAAGAAAAATTTGATGCTATCATCTCCAAACAGGTTTCTAATCTAGTTCGCACAAAAAAAGCGGATTTCATAATTGATACCAACGGCAGCAAGAAAGCCACTTTCAACCAAATCAAGGACTTAATCCAAAATGTCTGATTGCAGAGAAATAGTAATAGATACAGAGACAACAGGATTAAATCCCAACACTGGTGACAGAATTGTTGAGATAGGTTGCGTTGAAATTCTTAACAAAGTCCGAACTGGTAAATTCTTTCATTCATATATCAACCCTGAAAGAGATGTTCCTGATGAAGCATATAGAATTCACGGAATCTCAACTGATTTTCTTAAAGACAAACCACTTTTTAAACATATAATTAAAGATTTTCTAACATTCATTGGTAATCACAACATTATCATACACAATGCAGGGTTTGATCTTAGCTTTATTAATAAAGAGCTAAGCTATACTGGCCATCAACCAATTCAGTCTGGTCGTGTAACTGATACACTTATTTTAGCACGCAAACGTTTTCCCGGCTCACCCGCATCACTTGATGCCCTTTGTAGGCGATTTAACGTTAGCCTTGAGACTAGAGACAAGCACGGTGCATTAATAGATGCCGAGCTTTTAGCGCAAGTTTATTTACAATTAACTGGTAACAATCAGTCCACTTTAAACTTCGCTAATAATGGTGCCAATGTAGTTGAATATGCTAGAAAAGAACGCATGAATAGACCTAGGGAAATCTCTGAAGATATAGTTGCGAAGCATATTGAATTCTTAAAAGAAAAACTTAAAAATCCTATTTGGCTGAAATCAACTAACTAACCTAAACACACTTTACAATCCACTACTAAATGCTAAGCTCTTTATAATTATGGCAAAGCATTTAAAACAAAAAGGAATTTCGTTGCTAGAAATCGCAATTGCGATGCTTATTATCTCTACCGCAATAGGCAGTATTGTTACTATGTTACCTAGCTCAATTAAGGGAAATGCAATTTCTGAAACCAGCATAAAATTAGACAAAATAGAGAAGGCAATTTATGCTTTTTATCATCAAAATGGATTCATACCTTGTCCAGCTTCAAGAACAGATCTTCAAAGCGCATCAAATTTTGGAGTATCCACAGATTGTAATGCTGCAGCGCCCTCAGGTGTTACAGACTTAAGCCCAACCGCAATGTCAATTAGAATTGGAGCTGTACCAGTCCGAACACTTAATCTTCCTGATGATTTTATGTATGACTCATTTGACATGAGAATAAATTATTCTGCAATTAAAAACTTGGCGATTGATCTAGCTACTTTTAACACAGCAAATTCTAATCCTGCTGATCCGTTTATTATAAATGACTCAAATAGTACTAAAATTAACCAGTTTCCTGCAGCTGTTTATACGTCGTATTTATTGTGGAGCTCAGGTAAGAATAGAAAAGGCGCATATAATAACCTTGGATTAATGCCAGTTGCGTGTGACACATCAGGGTTAGATTATGAAAACTGCAACCTTGATAACATTTTCATAGACTCTCCACATAACTACGAATCTGCAACTTATTATGATGATTACTTCAGATGGAGAACAAACTCAAATATCGTATCTTTATCTGGGGGTGCTCCAAACACTTGCAACACATTACCCACAGACTTTACACCAGATGATATATTTGGACTCTCACTCTGGCTAGATGCAAACGACCTTTCAAAAATCACAAAAGATGGATCAAATAATGTCAGCCAATGGCGCGATAAATCATACTATGGCTTTGTATTTTCTCCTATAGGCTCAAATTACCCAGTTTACTCGGCAACAGGATTCAATAACAAACCAACCATTACTTTTAATAATAAAAATGGATTTAATATAACTAGTCAGACAAATCCCTATTCTGTACCAGCGACAAACTTAACTATTTTCTTTGCTGGACACCAAAATACCACTAATGGGGCGAACTATCTTATAGACTTAGTATCAGCATCAGTATCATTTGGCCTAAATCTTAATATGAATGGCTCAAACTATTGGTATAAACAGGGGGGGACTTTATACCCTGGAACAACTCAGAGCGGGAATGTATATGCAACATGGGTTTTTGATGATGGAGCAAATCCTGAAGCATCACTTTATATCAATGGTGTATTAAACCAATCAAATAATACTTTCAACTCTCTCTCTGCTTCTTATACTTGCTTCAATATAGCACAGGCATGTTCTGGAGGAGGTCCAACAAATTTCTTCGGTGAAATATCGGAAGTTATACTTTACACTAGAACCTTAACAACAAAAGAACGACAAAACGTCGAGTTGTTCCTAAAGAACAAGTGGGGACTTTAATATGAAAACACAGAAGGGTTTTAGCATTCTTGAACTTACAATCACTCTATTAATCAGCAGCATTATTTACATAGGTTTCCTAGGATACTTTTTTGAAATGGGCAAAGGAGAATTAGAAAAATCAACTCAAGATAAGCTCAAATATATTGAAAACTCGTTAAATAACTACGTGAAAACGAACGGCATATTACCATGCCCTGCGAGTAGAACCGAAAGCTTGACAAATGCAAATTTAGGAGTTTCAACAGACTGCTCACAAGCCTCAGCTAATGGCACTATAGATATTACAAATTCTTCTACAACAATTCGTATTGGAACCATACCAGCTGCAACTTTAGGCATTGATAAAAATTATATATTAGATGGCTGGAAAAACCGTTTTTCGTACATTGTAGTTAAAGATTTAGCCACTACATCATCTAGCTTTAAATCATATGCTGCTTCTGGGTCTGGTCCAATTATAATTCAAGATAAAAATGCAAACCAAACAAATATTTCAAATGATGTTTCATATATCATAATCAGCCATGGCATAAAAGGTTATGGAGCATATAATGCAGATGGAGTAATAATTAAAGCTTGTGGATCTAGCTTGGAGTCTCAAAATTGCAATGACGATTATACCTTCGTTGATTCTGAGTACTTCCCAACTGAAAACGCGAGCTATTTTGATGACGTATTACATTGGAGAACCAGAAGCAATATAATAAAATCTTCAGGTCTTGCAATAGCACTGCAATAATTAATATTTAAGCGGCTTCACCTTGAGCGATATCAATTTTTAACTTTTTTTTGCTGATATCAAAATTAACACTACCACCCTTATTTAACTTTCCATAAAGTATTTCATCAACAAGTGGCTTTTTAATATACTCATCCACCAAATGTTCAATACTCCTTGCCCCGAAATTTTTCTCGCCATTAATTTCAAGGATATGTTTTTTTGCAGAATTACTACACTTTATTTCAATGCTCTTCTGATTTAATTGTGCGTTTAGCCCCTTAATGCATTTGTCTATAACTTTCAGAAGTGAGATAGTGGATAGTGATTTGAATGAAGCAATTATATCAAGCCTATTTCTAAATTCAGGACTAAATATTTTTTTCACCTCTTCAGAATTTACAGAAGAAGTATCTGAATCCATAAATCCTAATGACACTTTAGATGCATCAATTGACCCAGCATTTGACGTCATCACAACTAAGCAATTTCGAAAATTAATTATGCGGCCAGTACTATCTGTTAATTGCCCATAATCCATTACTTGCAATAATAAATTGTAGATATCTGGATGAGCTTTCTCAATTTCATCTAATAAAATTAATGAGTATGGCTTTTTGAAAACTTCATTCGTTAACGTGCCACCCTCTTGATGCCCAACGTATCCAGGGGGTGACCCAACTATTTTAGAAATGGAATGCTTTTCTGTAAATTCAGACATATCTAGCCTGACCAAATGCATACTAAGATTCTCAGCAAGTTTTAAAGCAAGCTCTGTTTTACCAACTCCTGTTACTCCATTGAATAAATAACAGCCTAGCGGTTTATCTTTATTTCTCAATCCAGCTTTGCTCATTTTAATGTGATCAACAACTGATTCAATGACCTCGTCTTGACCAAAAATATCCTTTTTAAGATTTGCTTCTAAGTTTTTAAGAATCAATCCTTCATTGCTAACTACAGATTTAGTAGGCATCTTGATCATTCTGCTTATTGCATCTTCAATATCACTTAATTGAATAATTTGTTTGTTCTTCTGAAGCTTTGTTCTCGCACCAACTTCATCAATCAAATCAATTGCTTTATCGGGCAGCTTCCTATCATTAATATACCTATGAGATAGTTTAACTGCTGCAACCATTGCATCATCGCTATAAGTAACCCCATGGAATTTTTCGTAATAATACTTTAAACCTAACATCATTCTAATTGCATCTTCTACAGAAGGTTCAGCAACATCAATTCTTTGGAATCTTCTGGCTAAAGCTTTATCTTTAGCAAAATGCTGTTGATACTCTCCATATGTAGTCGATCCAATACATTTAAGCGTCCCTCTTGCTAACGCAGGTTTCAACAAATTTCCAGCATCCACAGCACCTGTATGTGATGAACCTGCCCCGACAATGGTATGAATTTCATCGATGAACAAAATCGCATTATTGTGCTTTTCTAATTCATTGACGATTCCTTTGATTCTCTCCTCAAAATCACCTCTAAACCTTGTGCCAGCTAAAATGCTTCCTACATCAAGAGAATATATAACACAATTCTTAAGCAAATCTGGAACTTCATTTTTCACAATCTTAACTGCTAAACCTTCAGCTATAGCTGTCTTGCCAACCCCTGGTTCACCAACATAAATCGGATTATTTTTGGATCTTCTACATAATATCTCTATTGTTCTTTCTACTTCTCCTTCCCTACCAACAATTATATCAATCTTGTCCTGCGATGCCTTCTCATTGAGATTGACGCAAAACTTATCTAGTGGGCTATTTTCTGATGATTCTGATACCATTTGAGTATTGCTCTTTCCTGCAAGCATATCTAACTGTTTTGAGTCAAAATCATCATTCGCATTATTCTTATCAAGCCCTTGCGATGTAAGAAAATTCAAAATATCAATTTGAGTGATTCCTTGATCACTCAAAAAATATGCAGCATGCGAATCTATTTCATTAAAAATCTCATAAATCACCATTGCTCCATTAATCATCTTTGATCCACGCTTATGCGCCGCAATAGTAGCTCTGTGAATTACTCTTTGAAAGCCTGATGTAGGCTTAGTTTCTTCAATATAACCAACTACTAAGTAAAGTAGCTCTTGTTTAACAAAATGATTAAGTTTTGCTTTCAAGAAATTGATGTCTGCTCCCGTCAATCGTAAAGCCTCATTAGCATCTTCATCTTCTAAAAGGCCAAGCAAAAGATGCTCTAATGTTGCAAATTCATGTTTGTTTTCCTTAGCAATCTCAAACGATCTACTAAGACTAGTTTCTAGACTTTTGGAAAGCATATCCCCCTACCTTAACTAAAATACACTCAAATTTTAAATGTAACTTATTGGCGTAATTACGCGCCATACTAATTTTGGTTTCAGCAACATCTTTGCTATATCTTCCTATTTCTGTCATGCCCTGCAATTTGACTTTCATTGCACCAGAGTATGATTCATCAAACTCTAATTGGAATACTGACTGAAATAAAGCCGCATAAAAATCTATAGAACAATCTTTAGTATCAATTATGGATATAGTGTAGTAGCTTGGCTGACCAACATTTAGATTGTTTGAGTTTGCCACAACAACCCGTTGATCTCTTATGTACCCTAGATCAGCCATATCCCTTATTTCAGCCTTGCTGATTAAAACCCTTATATTTCAAGAATATATGGGATATTTCACCTTGGCAATGACTTTACTACTGGCGGCCTCCTGTCTGTGCTTTACCACCCTTACCTTGCGGTTTTTGGGCTACTGTTGCTGCATATGTTTGCGCGTTAGCTGGTTGTTGCGCTGGAGTATCTGTAGCCATTGCCCTTAATTGCGATACAGTTAACTCTACCTTTGCCGCAAGATTAGGATCAACAGGCTGAGTTGTTGCTGCTGGGGCAGTTGAAGTACTTGCTTTAGCTTGCGGATCAACATATGGAACACCAGCAATTGCAAGCAATCTATTTTGGTCTGCTAGTTGAGCTGCTTGGTCATCTTGTGCTTGATCTACTGCCGCACTTCCAGCAGAACTGCTTGTTGAAGAACTTTTCTTAGCTGCTGGCTGCATATTTGCAACGCTGGCATCTATCTTAGGTGTCCTGTTTAAGTGGAGAAATAACTTTGGCTCTATATATTTAGCAAGTCTTTGGTTTATTTCCTCAAGAACCTTCTTATCCGATTCTGAAATTAAAATACCTTTATCAACTAATATAGTTAAAAGCGACTGCACTATACTCACAGCATTTTCTGCCTTATGTGCACTAGGTAACTTATCTATTGGGAAGCAACCTTTAACAGTCCTAAGCAGACTCGTAAGCAAGCTGCCAAATTCAAATTTGTTATTAATACAATCAACATCAAGTGTAGAAAAATATTGGTTTAACGGCGTTCCACCGGCACCAAAAACATCTGTGTCTCTGAAGACTAGAGGCATTTCTGACTTTTCAAAGTCCGTGCTGTTTAAAGCTTGAAAAATCCTTTTGAAACGATCAGAATTTAGTATTCTTGTTGAAGATTCATTTGAAATAGCTTCGATGGTAATCTCCTCATAATTCTCAGATTTTAATAACAAGATTTTTTCAGTATTAAGCTCAGAAATTCTATGAATTTTCTCAATTTCAGATTTGGTCAGTTTAAATTTAAAATCTTTTTTAGTAAGATGCTTTAACAGCTGATCCTTAACATACTTGACATATTCAAGTCTGCTATTAGGGTTTGAACTTGGATCATTAACATACCTCAAAGTTTCATCTATCAAAAATGATACAATAGATTGCTTTGGTCCTTTTTGATCTTTTCCAGTTGGAAATCTATTGTTTATTGTATCTTGATGAATATCAGTAAATATAACTGGCAGATTGAATGTTCCAATTTTGACTTTCGACAAAACTTCACCTTCACAAGTCGACACAACTTCATTTAGATGTAGATCATCAAAATAAATTGGCCTTTTCATAAAATCTGCCTTGGGACTAGTAAGTAATTTTTCACTAGTTGTCTGAAACCAGTCTCTAAACTCTCTATTAGTTACTATCCCTAGAACAGTACCTATGGCACTTATAGCTGAAAGCATATACTTCACCTCATAAATTATTTTTAATCATCTCAAACACCTCTTCTTGAGGTTTATTACCATCAATAATCAAAAACCTATTTGGGTTTTGTTCAGCAATCTCTAAAAAACCATTTCTGACATTATTATGAAATTTAATTCCCATCGAGTCATAGTGATTATTATCACTTCTGAATTTCTGAATTCTTTCCAGTGCTACTGTTGGCTCGATGTCGATTAGAAAAGTCAAATCTGGTTCAAATCCATCTATACTAAGAGTTTTGATAGATCTCATTAATTCTATATCCAACCCGCGTGCATAACCTTGATAAGCAAGTGACGAATCAAAGAATCTATCGCATATTACAAAACTACCATTAGCTAATGCTGGTTTGATTTTATTTTCAACATGATCTCTTCTTGCAGCACTTATGAGTAAGAACTCTGTCAACGTATCCTCTATTTTATTCCCCGATAAAATAACTTTACGTATTTGCTCTGCAAGTTCTGTTCCACCTGGTTCGCGAGTTAACACAACTTTACACCCAAGTTTTTCAAGATGCTCTGCTAGCAACTTAGTTTGGGTAGATTTCCCAGAACCTTCACATCCCTCAAATGAAATAAATTTCGGTTTCATATTTAACTTACTTTTAAACTTCTTATTAACACTTTTCATAGAAAACTCAAACAACTAATTAAGTATAGACTAATATAATTGATACTGATAAAAATTAATAAAGATAGAGAGATATGGGTTTTGGAATGACTAAAGAAAGTGCACAGCTTGCAGAAAAACAAGAGCAAGGAATTGATCAAATTTTAAGCGATATAAAAGAAGTTATAACTAATAAAATTCCTTCGCCGCAAGAGGATGTTCTAGAATTAACTGAAGTTATTGAAGAAGTAAAAGCCGCAAATGAATCTAAACCCACTCCTCCTGCACCTACCCCATTACCTGAGCCAATTGCAACAGCAACATTTGAACCTGTAAAAAAAGCTCCTGCAGAACAGACTGTAGATATTTTAGCTAAACTTGACAGTGCGACACCTCAGCCTCAGATGCAAAGTTTTGTCAGCACTACTCAATCACCAAATCAAAGTAGATTTACCACTGCAAATTCTGGTACTATTGAAAACATAATAGATGATGCTGTTGCAGCAACATCTAGACAAACATTAAAGAATTTTATGAAGATGACTGAAAAAAATGAAATTGATACATTGAAACTTCGATCTGGAAATACTGTCGAAGATATCATTATAGAATTAATCAAACCACAATTAAGCGACTGGCTAAATAAAAATCTGCCTGCACTTGTTACAAGTGTTGTTGAAAAAGAAATCAAAAAAATAGTACCAAAGGATGAATAAAAACCTCTTATTATCTTGCATTATTTCCACATCACTAGGATATAGTGTTTCGACTGCTCATGCTCAAACTGATTTTGATAACTGGAATGACCTTGGTGGATTCGACACTCCAAAAACATCTACCCCAACACCAGAATCAGCACCAAAACTTTCAATACCAGATCCAAAAGAGCAGCAGAAAGCTGTAGAAGTGCAAAATAAAATTGATAAAGAACTTAAAGTTGAAACCCCAAAGGATATACCAACTGTTAACATACCTATTCCTGCAACGCCAGAGCTCTCAATTGAAACTGGCTCTACCTCTCATGTAGCACCTGCGGTTGCTGAAAAACCAGTAGCTAAGAAAAGTAAAGAATCTAGAGAATCGACTCAAACAACTAAAAAGACACGAATAAAACCTGTGGAAATTAAGGATTATTCTGCTAAAAAATCTTTCGTTCCTAAAAAAAGAATGACTGAAGATACTTCTCTTTCGAATGTTTTTGAGGATAATCAAGAACTAGAAAGGACCTACAAACCAGATGGTGTTGAAACTAGACATACTTTTGAAAACAAAGTAGTGCCACCAAAATTTTTTCAAAGAACTGAGTATGATGACAACAACAAACATCTACCTACTGTAGTTTATCAGAAAAGATATTCTGAACTATTATTCGCAGCTGTACAAAAAGATGATGTAGGCGCAATTAACACACTTATATCTAACGGTGCGGATATAAATTCTAAATTTTCTGAAAACGGATATACAGCTTTAATGTATGCAATACAAACTAAAAATCTCAGAACTATTCGTTATCTAATCACAAAAGGTGCTAACTTAAATGCACAGGGAAATGATGGTAAAACTGCTTTGCATCTTGCAGCAACATCTCACGATGTTGAAATATTCACTACAATGATTAAAAGTGGAGCCAAGCCTTCTATAGCGGATTATATTGGCAAAACCCCTCTTGACTACGTTTCTGCATCACATAAAGAACAATTTGAAACTATAGTTGCACAAGCTGAGCCTGATAAAAACAATATGTTATTTTCATTTGTTGAAAAAGGGTCGCTTCGTCCAGTCAGCCAGTTGATTGAACAAGGTGCAGACGTTAATATCCGAGATAAAAATGGAGATACTCCATTGATTATTGCAGTTCGCAAAAATGACTCCATGATGACCAACTTACTTTTAAGTAAAGGTGCATCAACTATCATCATGAATAATACTGGTGAGCACGCTTTAGGTATAGCTCAAAAAAACAACAATATCGAGCTAGCTAAAGTTATTGATACAGTAAGCATTAAAAGAGAGTTAGAATCTGGAGTTTCAAGAAGAATTACACAACCTGTAGTCAAAGCATCAACTCCTGAAGTTCAAGTTACCCCTTTGATAACAGAAATAAAAGCTACAGAAGAAAATAAAACTGAAGATGCCCCATCCATCCAAAAATCAGTTGAACCTATACTTGATACTCAAGATAAGCCTAAGACATTAATAATTGGAATAGACTCTACAAACGAGTCTACTCCACCAATTATTGAAGAGAGCGCAAGAGAAGTTGAAAGCAAAAGCTTCTTCTCATTTTTTAGCAAACCTTCTAAAAAACAAGAACCAGCAGCTTTAAAAACTGAAAGTAATGATGGCTTTTTTGCCTCAATGGGCAAATCTCTTAATTCTATTTCAGAAAGGATAACAGGCAAAAAAACTGCTGTTCAGGCCTCCGCACCATCTTCAGACATAATTACAGAGAAACTTCCTGATATTACCAGCACATCTAATCACGAATCAAAACCAATGATGGAAGTTTATAATATAAAGAAAACAAAATTACCATCAAACATAGTGAAAAAGACTCTGATTGATGGACAAGAAGCTGTTCATGAAGAAGCTGGTAAAAGTATAATGCCATCTGCTTCTGAAAACATGATGCAGCCAATGTCAATTATTCCTAAAGGTTTGGCAAATTAATGTCGGACTTTTATTTAGTAAACTTTCAATAGACACTATTGAAAGTAATAAAAGGAATTGAGCTAGCCTTTAATATTTTTACAACTCCCCAATGTCACATCGAAGTCTGGGTGCTCTAGCATGCTTGTACCTGGTGCATTTGAAAACATCCAGCCATGAAAAACTCGATGAGGTTTTTCATTATTTACTTCATGAATTTCTATCAACGCTTTGCTTTCGGGAGTTAATGTCTTGTAATTCGGATTCCAACATGACAGAATCCTTACGACAATTTCATTGAATTGCTTTGATTTTCCAACTGGTATGTCAAACTTGTACAACTTACCAAGAGTTTTATCGATTAATTTGATTTGCGCAGTATTTGTAAAGTCACCATCTTTATTAGATTCATTCACTTCAACTTCCCCGGGAGCTAAAGAATCAGCTGAAGGAATATCACCTTCAGATTCACTCTTGTCAGCTTGACCGAATAGAATATCAAGAATGCTTCTTTGCTTCTCTTGATATTCGTTTTGAATGCTCATGTTCTGCAGTTCGCTGTCTGATTCTTCATTTTGGGCAGTAGGTGCTTCCACAACCCCAGAATCTTCAACCTCCTGAGCTATTGCTAAAGACGACGCAAGTAAAAATACAAAAATTAAAAGGTTTTTAAACATAATTATTTTTTGTCTTTAGAATCCTTACCAGCTTTTTCAACTGAGTTAAAAATAAACTTTCCAATCAAGCTTTCAAAACTCACTGCAGATTGGGTGTATTCTATCACCCCACCATCAGCTATTTTCTCTTCATCTGCACCAGGGATTAAAGCCACATATTTTTCCCCTAAAAGACCATTGCCAATAATTTCCGCTGTTGTATCCATTGGCAACTTAACTTCGTCATTGATAACCATTGAAATAACAGCCTGATAGTTAGATGCATCTAAGTTTTGGCCAACAACTTTTCCAACTTTAATTCCACCAACTTTAACTTCACTACCAAGGTTTAGTCCATCAGCTCTATCAAATTTTGCGGACAGAGTATAACCATTACCAACTCCCACGCCAATATCTGTAGTTTTATAAGCTGAGTATAGGAAACCAACTGCTATAATAATTACAAGCGCACCAACTAACGTTTCTACTAAGTTCTTTGACATTTTATTTATTCACCATTTTTGTTAATTAAGGCCTCCAAGGCTCATAATCACCAGTAGCTTTATCTCTATTGCCACCGGCTAAAATATGCCCATTTGGATAGTACGCGTCTTTTGTTCCTGTAAGATTTGGCTTATGACCTTTTTCCCAGTTATATTTTTTGCTGTTTG
>CAZLFQ010000003.1:13019-35159 GCA_964558975.1 uncultured Candidatus Midichloriaceae bacterium | reverse complement strand
ATGCAGGTGGTAGATCTGTTTGATAGTGTAACCAACTAAACCATTGTGCAGGAACTTTGCTTGCTTCAGGCAATCCTTTATAAACCACCCATCTATTTTTCCTACCAAACCCGCGTTTAGCTTTTCTACTTTCGTAATAAGAGTTACCAAACTCATCTTTACCAACGAATGATCCACAAACCATAGAAAATATTATTGTAGCAATCTTACTCATAAAACCTTGAATCTGCGCTTCTAACAATAATATATGCAGTATGGTTATTAAGTCAACGAAAGTGATATAAAAAAAGAGGCTTTATAACACGATAAAGCCTCGAACTTATATATAGACATAGCGAATTCTTTGCCCCACCCACTGTCCCTTTTAGTTCCATTAGTAAGTGTAGTATCAAAGTGTAAATAAAAAGTTAATATTATTAGTTTTTATTTGAGTTATCTAAAAAACCTGTAGTAACTTTTTTACCATTCATCATGTAGATTGTTTGGCTATTAGGATTCATTGCAACTGGATCTCGAGACTCTTCCTTAGGTAATTTAAACTTCTTAGCCACTTTTTTTGGCTTTGGCTTGGTCACCTTTGCCGGCTCCTCAGTCGTAGGCGTACTAATAGAAGAATCAGATGAAGAAGTTGAATTACTTGATTTAAATTCTTCAGGAACTTTTGGAGTATCTTTTATTTGCGGCTCTGGTTGCTGTTGAGTCTTCTCTTTAAGATCGCTCATACTAGGTGTAGCTGGTACATCTGTCAGAGGTTTGCTAGGTGTAGCTTCTTGAACAACTGGTGCTGTAACTGCTGGTGCTGCTGGAGCAGGATTGGTGCTTGGCATTTCTGGTGCTTGAGGCACAACTTTTGTCTCTGTTACTGTAGGCATAGCTGGCGGTTGTACTACAGGAGCAGCTGGCATAGAAGTTTGGGTTGCATTTGTTGTAGCAGACTTAGAATCAACAGATGCAGTAGCTGTACTTGGAGCTACAACTGGTGGCACAGACTGTGGAGCAGCTGGCTGACTTGGTGCTGGAGCTACATTTTTATTACTTTCTACAGCAGGCGGCACCGGAGCTGCCGAAGGCACTACTGGCAACACTGGCATAGTATCAGCTTGAGCTAAAACAATTCTATTTGGGCTTGATATATAACCAAACTCAGTATTTTTAACCAAAGATTTCTCTGAAGTTAAACTTGGAATTTCTTGATGAACAATTCTATGTACTGGGTTAGATGGCAGAATTTCATCTGCTAAGTCATAAAATGAATAACCCATTTTACTTCCCTGCTCAACATCAGAATAATTTGCATTCATCGCATAAGCACTAGCTTTAGGCTGTCTTTTAATTACATCATTTGATGATGTCTTAAAACTAGATGATATTTTATCTACAAATCTTGAAAAGAAACCCGTATCACCAGCAGAACTATTACCTAAAGAACTTTGTGGCTCAGCTACACCAGTAGAAACTGGTTGGCTAAATGTAACTTGGCTTACGGCTTGAGTTATTGGAGCAGCAGAATTCTCAACAACTGAAGTTGGAGTAATTGGTTGGAACGCTGATGTTTTTTCTTTTTTATCGCCAAATGCACCTGATGCTGCAAGCATATTGTCACGCGGAGCTCTTCTTTCGCTGAAAGACTCTCTTACTTGAGGATGGTCAGGCTTCATTGCAGAACACGCCGTAAACCCAAATGTCATTGCAATTAGCGCAACTGAAGAAAGATATTTTACCAAATTTTTTTCCATATAAATGTCCAGAATTTATTGCATTCCAATAAATATCTAACACCATAGAATTAACTTGTGCAATATAAATTTGGCATAGAGTATATCACTTTAGACGAAAATTTAATATTTTAAATTATTATTCTCGCCCACCTGTATGTTTTCCGGTAACTTGTGATTTTACAGCTTTTACCTTATCTGCGAACTTAGTTGCCTTAGCTTGGACAGCACTTTTAAATTTTGATGCGAATGATTTTTGTTTGTCCATTACCTTCGTTTCAGCTTCTGTAGCCTTAATACTCCATTTTCCATCTGGATTCGCTTTTGTATAATCAACATCATGGGCATCCCTCCAATTTCTAAAGTCTTTGCGGTCCGTTTTAGCATTCATTTGATTTGTTCGGTTTATAGGACTATGAGCATCTCTCATATCTTGACCAACACTATTCTCTTGTCCTATCCCTCTATTTCTATCATAAAGTGGGTTACCTTCTTTTATAGCTACTTTCACCTGATTATGAGGCTTTCTATCTCCAAATTCTCTATCCACTTCCGCGCTCATACCTTTTGCATCTTTTCTCTCTGCTTTTGCTAAGGCATCTCTTTCTTTCGCAGCAGCTTTGATTGCTTTTTCCTGTTCAGATCTTTGTTTTTCCGCTTCTTTTTTTGCTGCAGTCTCTGCTTTTTGAGTTTGACCACCAAAAAATTTAGCGTCTCTTTCAGCTTTTTGTTGTTGTATTTGCGTTTCTTTAGCTGCAGCTTTTCTTTCAAAATCTTCAACTATTTTTTTCTGAGCAGCAGTAATTTTCGCATCAGTGGCTTCCATTTGTTTCATACCACTTTCTAGAGTTGCTTTAATTGATGGTGCTAATTCATTTACTTTGTGCTCACGTGTTAGTGATTCATGCTTACCTTCAAATACAGCAATTCTAGCACTATTAACTCTCTCAGGACTTCCTATCCCAAGTTTTACATCAATATTGGCTACAATTAATTCAGAGGTACTTGCACTTCTCTTTCCAAAACTCTCACCCAACCTACTCTTTTCAACTGACTTAACATCTGTTTCCATAAGACTGCGGTGTGTTGGGTTTTTTGGATCCAATCCTATAATCGCTTGCTCAACGGCAATAGCAGCTTTTTGTACATCATCCCTCCTACCTGAAGCCCTTGCATCAACTAAGCTATCATATGCCTGTTGAAACTTTTTAGCTTTCTCATCATTACCAACTTCAGTTTTCCATTTTAGTCCCATAAAACCCTCATCACATTACCATGTTCTAAGATATATGATGTCAGAACAATGTTAACAAAGGGTTAACACTGATAAATTATTTTCCTCTACCACCAGAGTGGTGACCTATTACGACTGCTTTAACCTTGAGGGCGAAGCTCTTTATTGCAGATTTAGCAGTTTGAAACCTTGATAATCGCTTAACTTCAGCTTTTGATTTTACAATTTTCTTCTTGGCCATAGATGCCTCACTATAACAATGCCTAATGTCATTATGACAAAAAAGAGTTAATATTTGGTAAATTCACGCATTAAATATTAATAAATCATGCCACTTGAATCAAAGCGAAACTCTATTTCCTTCCAAGATCCAAACTTATCTTTATCAAGATTTTTAAGAGGAGAAGCTGCCCTTACCGCCCTCAAGGCACTATCAGCAAATGCTTGGAAATAAGGTGAAGAATTGGTAATTGATGTCTTAGGTTGCGCTGATATTACGTTACCTTCCATATCTAATATAATCATAACAATAATCTCCATGCCTTTGGAATTGGCACCGCTAAATGATGATGTATTCCATGTCTTAGTTATCTGAGATTTGATTGCATCAATCTCGCTCATAGACATCGGTATATTCTCATTATACTCCTTATTCGTATCGCCTTTCATTGCGTCTGCT
This sequence comes from uncultured Candidatus Midichloriaceae bacterium, assembly GCA_964558975.1. Taxonomy (GTDB): domain Bacteria; phylum Pseudomonadota; class Alphaproteobacteria; order Rickettsiales; family Midichloriaceae; genus CAZLFQ01. Next base: position 31,531 of record CAZLFQ010000003.1, on the reverse strand, counting down.
AGATCCTTAAATTCCTTATCTACTTTTTTGTTTTCCTTCTTCTTAGATTCCTCGTCTAAGCTTTTCAAAATGGATTTTTCAAAGTCATCTGTTTTTTTCTTTTTCTTAGGATCTTCTTTTTTTTCTTTTTCTATTTTCTTTTCCTGATTCACTTCTTGTTTTTTAGGAGTATCTTTCTTCACTGGAATTTTCTCTGAATCGTCATCAGCTTTAGCAATTTTTTCTTTAGATTTTTCTTGCGCATCTTGCTTTAAATCTTGTGATTTTGGAGCTTTTTTAGTCTGCGTGCTTTCATCGTTTTTTTTATCTGTAGTCTTAACTTTAACATTCGTTAGTTCGGAAATATTAACTACGTCTACAACCATAGCATAATCAGTCTGAATCTCTTTATGAAATAGAGCTGGCAATTCATAAATAATCAGCATACCTAAAATCAGGTGAAAAATTATAGATAATGTAAATCCTCTTTGCATCCCTAATTCTGATCAAGACCTTCTGTCACCAAAGCAACGTTTTTATATCCTGCTGTTTTTATCGCACCGAATACTTCCATAACTTTGCCATAGTCAATCTTTCTATCACCCCTAACAAAAATTCGTGTCTCTTTCTTCTCTTTCAATACTGCGCCCAATTTCACAGACAAATCTTGTAATTTAACTTTTGATTCTTGGATATAAACATTTCCAAATTTATCAATCGATATTGCAATCGGCTCATCCTGTCCTGAAAGCGATGCTGCTTTAGTTTTTGGAAGGTCAACCTGCACACCTGCTACAAGCATCGGCGAGCAAACCATAAAGATAATCAATAGCACTAGCATAACATCAACCAACGGCGTAACATTGATTTCACTCGCAATCTGTCTACGTTTTTTAGTCTTTCTAATCTCTACTAATCCAAAAGCCATTTATTTAATATTATCAAGTTCACGCGAAATTATCGCACCAAGCTCATTTGTAAAATCATCTAAGTTGCTAGAAACTCTGTTTAACTCACCAGCGAACTTATTGTAAAATATAACCGCAGGTATTGCAGCTGCTAAACCAAAAGCTGTAGCTAGTAACGCTTCGGCAATGCCGGGTGCTACAACTGCTAGTGTTGTATTTTTTGAAATTGCAATCGACTGGAAGCTCACCATAATTCCCCAAACCGTACCAAACAGTCCAATAAACGGCGCGCTTGATCCAACTGTTGCAAGGAAGTTTAAATTTTTTTCCAATTTATCAACCGACTTTGAACTAGCAACTTGCATTGCTTGATAGATTCTTTCTTTGGTACTTGCTCTTAAATTATGGTTACCAGAAATATCTTTTATATTTCTTGTTTGCCACTCTTGCATTGCAGATGAAAAAACCAAAGCTATAGGATGATTCTCTCTACCCTTAATTCTTTCAAAAAGATTTTCTAAAGATTGGCCAGACCAGAAAGATTTTTCAAAATTGCTTGTCTTCCCTCTTACTGATTTAAATAACAACCATTTATCAAATATTATAGCCCAACTCCATATTGAAGCTAAAATTAGCATTATCATAACAGCTTTCACAACAACATCAGCTTGCATGAATAAGCCCATGAACGATAGATCCATAGCCGCTGCAGGCACACTACCTTCCAATGATAAAGAATTCACTGCGTCAAGTGGTGCAGCTTTGATTGCTGCCAATACGTTGAAGTTTAAAACATCTAACATTAAATAACCTTGGAATTTGATACTGATTGCATTTTAAACACATTTTCCAGCAGTTTCAAGAACTCTGTACATTTCGTTGCTTAAGTCTTCTTTCAATTACCCAAATACATATAGGAATAACCAATGTTACAGCTATACTAAGAACTGCTAGCTTCTCCATATTCACCAATTCAAGGTTAGCTCCTTCTTTTAATACAAGGCTAGATAGGAAAGCCCCTAGTCCAGAACCAATATTGATAGAAACATTAAATATCGAGAAAAAACTGGCTCTATCATGCGATGAAGGAATTTTTGAACACAAAGTACTAAACACAACATTTCGCGCCGTCATACTGAACATAAACAGTATAAAGAACAAGAGTATTGGAAGCTTTATATGTTCAGAAATAAATCTATAGTACAGAGCGAATACCATGATTAAAACCAAACCAGATGCAAGGATATGAGGTTTGTATTTATCAGATAATCTACCCATAAATCTCACGCCAAAGAAACTGATACATCCACCAATCATGAATAATAGACCTAGTTTTTCTCTTGGATAACCAAGATTGAAGATAAAGTAGTTTGCAAAATTGGGAATTAGACAAAAACCTGCAAAAAGTGACATTGCATTAGAGGCAAAGGCCATTATGTAAGTCTTATTGAAAAATATGTTTTTATATTTAGTTAAAACTTTTATAGGCAATATATGATGTAAATGCTTATCCAAAGCTGGTATTCTTTTTAAGATATATATAAAGAGAATGATTTGAACAGATAGATTCATACTAAAAGCTGCCTCCCATTCTTTAAAATAGTGAGATAACTCAAGAGCCACTGGAACACCTATCGCAGCAACAACAGGAAATGCACTCATAACCTTTCCTAATGCAGCTCCTCTTCTTTCCGCTGGGATATTATCACTTATTATGGCAAGTCCAATTGCTGACGATGTTCCTGCAAATAATCCTGTTATAATTTTAGCCAGTAAAAAAGTTTTAAAATCATAAGTACAAATAGTTGCGATGTTACTAATGATTAATCCAAACATGCATATAGCTAGAACTTTTCTACGGTCATGATTATCAATAAATGTGACAGCAAAAAAACCAGATATTGCGGCGGTCAAAGAAAAACACCCAGCAATCATCCCAACTTCTGAAGACATTATTCCAAGCTCTACTATATAATCTGGAGAGAGTGGGTTTATAACAACGAATTCAAACATCGTTACATAGTTAACAAAAAAAACTATCCATATTAGGGTTTTTTCAGAAACTTTGCACTCAGTTGCTATTTGACTCATATAAAGCTATCGCCGCCGCATTTGATACGTTTAAACTATCTGTATTTGAAATCGGAATTTTAACAAGAAGGTCACAATTATCTTTGACCAAATTTCTCATCCCTTCGCCTTCAGAACCTAATACAAGAACCACTTTATCATATTTTTTAAGTAATTTGATATCATCTTTTGCTGAACCATCTAGGCCAATTACCCAGTAGCCGTGCTTCTTTAATGTTTTAAAGGTGTTTGAAAGATTGGCTTCAATACAAATATCGATCTTTTCAATTGTACCAACAGATGCTTTTGATAGCGCAGCAGTTTCCGAAGCTGAATTATTTTTGGTTGTAACTATAGCATCCGCATTGAATGCACAAGCAGAACGAACTATAGCACCAAAATTTTGAGGATCGGTAATATTATCCATAGCTATGATTATTGACTTACTTTTGGCTTCAGCCTTTTTAATAACTTCTTGTAATTGAACTGGCTCTAATGGTGATACCATAAGTGCAATACCTTGGTGCACAGCACTACTAAGTCCACTTAGTTTCTCAATCTCTCTTGGCTCAACAACATGCACATTACATCCTAATTCTTTTGAATTCATTTGGACAGAGCCTGCTAATTCATCCTTACAAGCTTTGGTAACCAATAATTGGTAGAACTTACGGCGAGGGTTATTCAGCGCGGCGATAACAGTGTGTTTTCCGCACATCCAGTAATTATTATTTTTTGTCATTATTTCCAGAAGAGTATAGGGTTGTTTTTACGTTTTTCTTAAAGATTATTTCATCATACGAATTGATAGTCTTGAAAGTATCAGCGGTAATATGACCTTTATTGCTCTGAACTTCAACTCCATTCTCACCTTCTGCGTCCCGATTTTTATAAAAAACCTTGGCTTTATCGGTTAAAATTGTATACGAAGAATCCACATTAATCTTTATATCACCATCTAAATCTAATTCATTTTTATCAAGGGCAATCTTTGCAGTTTTAGAAGTCATTGTAATAAATGACTTATCACTTAACTTTATATCTGAGTATACTTCACTCAAAGTAAGGTTGTTCTTATCTTGCTGTTCGCCAACATCCGCAAGTATTGTATATGGTTGATTTTTATTATCTAGACCATAAAACTTTGGTTTCTCAATCTTTGGTTCTTCAGCCTGCTTTACAACATCTGTCACTATTTGTTCCTCACTATAGAAGAACTTAAGTTTTTCATGCTGAGAATTATAGACAGGCAAAGCGATAACGGCAAAAACCATACAGAATGATACCGTTCCTAGAAATAATTTAAGAAACCTTACTCGATTTAAATACGATGAAATTTCTATATTCATTAAGCAACCTTAGCTCTTAAAATATCATGCATCTGAATAGCACCGATTGGTTTTTTACCATCCACTACCATCAATACGGTGATTGATTTTTTATTCATTAAACCAAGCGCTTCTGATGCAAACGCATCTTTCGTGATTGTCACTGGATTTGCAGTCATAACATCTTTAACTAAAGTTTTTTGAAGGTTAGCGTCTATATGCCTTCTCAAATCACCATCTGTGAATATTCCTGAAAGCTCACCTTTTTCATCAACTATACCTACGCTACCTAATCTCTTGTTCGTCATTTCTAATAGAGCGTCAATTGCCAATGTATTTTCAGTAACAATTGGTAATTCATTTCCCTTATGCATTAGATCATCGACTCTAAGAAGTTTAGCGCCGATCTTCCCACCTGGGTGATAGATCTTAAAATTACTTTTTGTAAATCCTTTTTTCTCATGTAGCACAACTGCAAGCGCATCACCTAATGCAATCATCATTGTAGTTGAGGTTGTTGGCGCAGATATATTAGAAGCTTCTGGAGTATCAGGCATCACCAGCGGAATATCACTAGCCCTAATTAAAGTTGAATTCTTGTTTCTAGCAATACCAATAATTGATATAGAAAACCTTTTACAATAGTCGATAATATTGCTCAATTCTTCTGATTCGCCAGAGTTTGAAAGCAACATTACAACATCATCTTCTGTGATCATTCCAAGGTCACCATGACTAGCTTCAGAAGCGTGGACAAAAATTGATGGAGTTCCTGTAGACGAAAGTGTCGCTACGATCTTACGAGCAACATGCCCACTTTTACCAATACCGCTAATTACTAAACGCCCCTTACATTCCAATATACGCTCAACTGCATTTGAAAAATTCTCATCAAGGGAACCTGCAAGAGCTTTTAAGCCTTGCATTTCTTGCTCAATAACTTCAACTCCTTGTTTTAGAGAACTTATGTCAATTTTCTTGATAGCACTGGTCATATAGAGCTCTTTCCCAATTGTGAACACTGAGCATTGTACCACAATTCATAGCAAAAATAAATCATTAGGTTCTTGATTAAAATTATATTAAGATTTTAGCTAATTATACAAATAAGCCTAGGTCAAATTGCCTCAACAAAACCTTGAAATCGATAAAATCATTAAAATCGCTAGAGACGCTGGCGAAATCATCATGAAATACTATGAACAAAGCAGTGTTGATATAGAGCAAAAAGAAGATAAATCCCCTGTCACAATAGCCGATAAAAAATCAAGTGAATTCATTGAAAAAGAACTTCATAAGATCCACAAAAACATCCCTGTAATTAGTGAAGAAGCTGATCCTAAATACAACTTAGATCTAATGCTCAATAACAAGTCATATTGGCTGGTTGATCCCATAGATGGCACTTGGTCCTTCATTAGAAAAAGAGGAATATTTACTGTGAATATAGCATATGTTCAGAATGGCAACCCCATCTTTGGTGTTATACACTCACCTCTTGATGGGTTTACATACTATAATATTCCTAACGAAGGAGCTTTTAAAACTGATGGAGTTCAAACCAACCAAATTTCTCCAAAGTTCAGTAATAAAGAGGCCTATGATTTCCTAGTTTCACATCAAAATATTAATCAAAAAACTTCTGACTTCATAAATACATATCCCGTGAAAACTATTACTCCAATTCCTAGCTCTATAAAATTAAGTATGCTTGCTGAAGGTAACGGCGATATTTATCCGCGTTTCAAACCAACTTATGTTTGGGACACTGCCGCGGGACACGCGATACTTAAAGAAGTTGGTGGCGATGTCTATGATGTGAACGGAATTCCGCTGTCTTATGCAACCCAACTTGAAAACCCCAGTTTTATTGCCGTATCATCAACTGAAATTCTTATTCACAAAATATGAAAAAAAGAATTAGAAAAAAACGAGAGCCACTAGAAGAACCAAGTCGCGAACCCCTACATGTAAAAGTATGGAGGGAAGCGCTACTTAGAATCAAAAACGATAATGATTCTCCTACCAGCCATAAAACATTTAAACGAGTATTCCCAAATGAGCCCCACAGTCATTTCATAAATGTAACTGATAAGATTTTTCATACTGTCCACCCAATGATACCTGCAATAGTTCCTAATTCAGAAAATTTACCTGCTAGCGCCAAGGTACAAAAAACTGCAGAGTTAGAATCTAGACTTACTTCTATTCAGACTTTAGTAGCTCTCTCAATATTTCAAAAGGCGGGAAGTTATAGTTATAGAAAATTTGTTTATAGAGCTTTAGGAGTAATTCTTCCTGTACTTACAACTGTGCAATTATTTCCAACAGAAGAAAATCCTGAAGCATCAACCACATATCAATTCTTCCTGCAATATAATTTACTTTTTTCAAATATACTTTTTGCAGCCACTACCTTCTTAACCCGCATCTTCCTAGCTAGAGCAGAAGGAATTGAAAGAAGTGTAGAGGGATTCAAACACAATTATGAAGATTTGGAACTTTACCTAAAAGCTTCTTGTGAATCAGGATTAATCGATACTGATGATGACGATCACTATAGTCTTGGTCATGACCTAAAAAGAGTTAGCTATATAATTTCTCTCACTTGGCATACTTTTTCAAAAGTTACTGGCATAACAGATATAGAAGCTGTTAATCGCTTTAGAATTTCCGAAGCTTCAACAAATATGATAAAAGCTTTAATGGCTTACCTAATAATTGCTAAGAGATCTTCTAATAATAGCCGTAGGGAAGTTTTTGATGATAAATTCATTCTGGATCTAGCATCAGAATTTTCATCACAATTATATACAAATTATCAAAGACAGAACTTTTTTGAGAAGGCTGCAAGCTTCCACATGCCTGGGCATTTAAGTTTTTATAAAATTCCAAGCTTCTTAGACTTTTCTAAAGGCATCTCAAAAATTACAACTGTTACACATGGGTGGCGAGATGACGAAAGCAATCAAGAACAAAGAAACGATAATTTTGTAGCTAATTTCGCAGGCATTACTCAGCTCAAAAGTAATTTTTCAACATTTAAACTTTTCCACACCGTTGAGGGCTCTCCCGATATTTCAAGACTTTTAAAAACTGTTGGAAAATCTATTCAAAATCGAATTGGTAAAGAAACTCGTTGGTACACAACACTAATTCTAGGATCATTTAGCGCATTACTTGGTGGTCTTCCTTTTTTCAGCTACATGTACGAAAAAACAGATATATATGGACCAGCTGTATTTATCGTTGCACCACTTGCATTTAGTATTAGCTGGATACTGGAAAGAGTTGTTCTATCACTTCAAGAATCTGAAAAAAAATACAAAAAGCTATATGAAGAATATGAGAACAAGCTCAGTAAATTGGTGGATGAAAATATCATCAACATAAAGGAATTTAGTGCTGAAACCTTAAAAGAAAGCAACATCGATGATAATCCTGACTTCACACGATGTATGAGTATAATTGGCCAAGTCTTAATTTTAATTGACTCCCACAAATATACTTCCAAAGAACAGGTTCTTATCACTTTAAAATTATTCAATTCTTTTGCGGATCTAATGCTTACTAAAGACACACTACCAAGAGAAAATAAGGACCACTTACTAGCAGCGGCAATTTGCGAATATATACAAACTAAATCTTCTAGTAATATCTTAGGTAGTTTATATAGAAGCTCTCCTGCTAGGAAACATCTGCGCGGTGAAATTGTAGAAGATGAAATTTTATCAATTGTTCAGTCATGCAAAAAAAGACACCTTAATGACCACCGCCAAGAACGGTCAAGCCATCACATAAGCCATGCTGACTCAGCTCCCGCACGATTAGTTTAATCCTGAACTACTGCTGAAGAAAGCTGAACAGATTTAGCTTCATGCTCGTGAATAATATCAAATAGCTTCAACATAATTTCTTGCTTAAGTTTATAAAAACCCTCTGCATCTATTACTTTAGTATACGCCATAAGCATCATATTCAATGAAGTTGAAGATACATTATTTAAAGTAATTACAACTGGCAAAGCAGAATCTATGCTTTTATCTCCACGCAACATTTTTTCTGCATCTTTAGAGATTTTTTCTATAACACTAAAATCTTCATGCCTTAACCCTATAGTTTCAAAAATTCTCCTGTGCGACATCCTTGAAGGGTTTTCAATTGATATTGTGTTAAACACGGAATTTGGAACGTAAAGGGGACGTTTATCAAGCGTTCTAATCATAGTCGCTCTCAAATTTATATTCTCAACATATCCTTCAATTTCTTTATCAGGAGAACGTATCCAGTCACCAACTTTAAATGGCCTATCCATATAAATCATAAAAGCACCAAAAAAATTGGCTAACAAATCTTTTGCAGCAAACCCAGCCGCAATACCACCACCACCTATAAACGCCAGAACTGCACTTACACTAAAGCCAAGCGACTGCATAATGGCAAGGCCAGTCAGTACCAACAAAACAATATTCATTACTTTGCTCAACGCACCTATAGTAGTAGGATCAAGCTTTGTTTTTTTACTTTTAAATCTCTCAAGCCAAAATTTCTCAACTTGTTTAATTAGTCCAAGAAAAAACCATGATATAGCTAAGACGATTACAACGCTTCTCGCAGATTTTATAATCTCTAAACCTCCCATTTTCAAAAGTACTGCAGATTGCTCAAGTAAGAAAATAATTGCAGTCATCCAGATTAACAGCAGTATAGGCTTACGTACAGCTTCCACTAAAGCTTCATCCCAAAAGTAATCTGTAGCCTCAAATTTACTAATCAATTTTTTACAAAGTATGTTTACCACCAATGTTACACACATAGTAATCATCAGCAGTATCGCTACCTCAAACCCTATCTCTACCCATGGGTTTGAAATTAAAAACTCTGACTTAACATAATCTGATAATTTCATTTCTTTATTTCACTTAATTTTTTATCAATTATTTGCTCATAAAAACTATATGGTTTCGCACCTGAGAATCTTTCTCCATTTATAAAAAATGTTGGAGTTTGATCAATTTCTAAAGAGTTGTTTGCTTTCATTGCTCTACCTAGTATAAAATCTTCTAATTTTTTATCAGTAGTGCACTCTTTATATCTTTCATCTGTTAAACCACCAAGTTTGGCTATTTTTTCCAATGGGTACATATATTCTCTAGTAAAAGCCCACATGTCTTGCCACTCAAATAGAGTACCAACAAATTCCATATATCTTTCTTTGCCCCCACAATGGGCTATTTTTGAAGCCAGTAACGCAGCTGAGTTTAGTGGAAAATCTCTAATCATGTATCTTACTTTACCATTTAAGATATATTTCGATTTAATATGCTTATAAACATCTCTGTGAAAGTGGCCACAATGAGGGCAACTAAGTGACGAATATTCAATAATTATAATAGGAGCGTTAGGTTCACCTATTACAATATCGTCTGGCTGTATCTCTAAAATTCTAGGATCTGTAATTTTTGGAATATTGCCACTAACATTAGCATTTGGGACTTTTGTAGCATCTTCTTTCACTGGCGTTTCCGCAGCATATAGACTTATTGGACTACAAAACATTATAACGAAAAGAAGTCTAGAAAAAAAAGCCATAGTACTTACCTGAAATCATCTAGTATAAACTTAGTCTTCAAAATCACTAAAAACAAGATTTTAGTAACTTTTTAAATGCTTTAATTCTATGGTGACCAATCTTATCTCTTTCTTTCTGAGTCATCAAACCAAAACTCTTCTTTTCTCCTTTTGGAACAAAAATCGGCTGGAAGCCAAATCCAGGAGCATCTCTTAAGTCAAAATTTAGGTTACCGTGAATGATCCCTTCAAAGCTTTCAATATGCCCATCCTCTGGCCAATATAACGAAAGAACACACACACAATGCGCAGCAGGTAATTTTTCTTTGCAACCAACTAACTTTAATTCTCTTTGAATTCTAGTCATACCAACTTTAAAATCTTTATCTGGCCCTGCCCACATGGCAGTATGGACCCCTGGTAAGCCACCTAAAGCTTCTATGCACACGCCTGTATCGTCAGCTAACGCCGGCAATCCCGATTGCTCACCGTAGTATCTCGCTTTAAGTTCCGCATTTCCAACGAATGTTTTCTCAGTTTCTTCTGGCTCAGAAATTTTTAATTCTTTTGGTGTTACCAGTTTGATATCTAATTTGTTTACAGCAAAATAATGTGATAGCTCTTCAATTTTATCTTTATTATTAGATGCAATTAGTAATTTTTTTCCTGAGAATTTTCTAGCCATGATTTCATCATATTTTGGAACTGGTATTATAGACAAAAAACTGTTTCTATCAAGAGTGCGTTGATATAGATTTAGTTATTATAATTATGTAGGATTTATGACTTTTGTATTATGTATACTTGATGGATGGGGACACAGTGACAAAACTGAGCATAATGCTATAGCTCAGGCTCACACACCGAACTTTGATGACTTAATCAAAAACTACCCTCATACGCTTTTAGAATGCTCTGGTGAAGCTGTAGGATTACCCGAAGGTCAAATGGGTAATTCAGAAGTAGGTCATATTACAATCGGCTCAGGAAGAATTATTTATCAAGATTTCCCTAAGATTTCAAAAGCAATACAAAGCGGTGAGCTAGCAAAGAACCAAAATTTACTTAGTACAGTTGATACACTAAAACAATCTGGTAAAACTTGTCATATTATAGGTCTTGTTTCTGATGGAGGTGTTCACTCTCATATAGATCATATAGTGGCACTACATAAAATTCTCGATTCTAATGGAATACCTGTAAACTTACATGCTGTAACTGATGGACGTGACGTCGCGCCACAATCTGCAATGAAATATATAGAAATTCTACATTCCCATAAAATTGAAATCAGCACAGTAATGGGTAGATTCTACTGTATGGATAGAGATAAACGATGGGATAGAACAGAAAAGGCATATAATGCTATTGTTAATGCTTCATCAAAGAAATATTCAGATATTATAACCGCAATAACAAGTTCATATGATAATGGTGTAAACGATGAATTCGTTGAGCCAATGGTTTCAGATAGCTATCATGGCTTTCAAGATGGTGATGCAGTAATTATTGCTAATTTCAGAGCTGATAGAGTTAGGCAAATTTCTCATGCGCTTTGCGATCCTAATTTCAAAGAATTCAAGAAAAGTAGTGTTAAATTATCTCATGTAATTTCCATGACAGAATATTCCGATGCACTTGCAAAATTTATGAGTCCATTATTTACCAATAAACCACCTAAAAACACTATAGGTGAAGTTATAGCATCATTAGGAAAAAAACAGCTCCGTGCAGCTGAAACCGAGAAATACGCGCACGTGACTTATTTCTTCAATGGTGGCAGAGAAGAGCCTTTTAAGGGAGAAGATAGGCTCTTAATTCCATCCCCAAAAATTGCTACTTATGACTTAAAACCAGAGATGTCTGCATATGAATTAACAGAAAAGCTTATTCCAGCAATACTTTCTCGCAAATATGACTTCATATGCATTAACTTTGCCAACCCTGACATGGTTGGTCATAGCGGCAATATAGAATCAACAATCATTGCAATTAATACCGTTGATAATTGTTTAGGAAAAATTATGAAAGCTGTACAAGAAGTTCAAGGCGAAATGCTTGTCACAGCAGATCATGGAAACGCTGAAGAAATGGTTAACAGCATAACTCATGAACCACTTACTTCACATACACTCAACAAAGTACCACTTGTCTACTTTGGAACTGAGAATACTAAATTATATAATGGTGGCCTTGCAAACATTGCACCAACAATTTTAGATCTAATGAAGATTAAGAAGCCTTCTGAAATGGATGCAACAAGCTTAGTGTCAAAATAGCATAGTGAAAAATCATGTTTCTTTAAATGCTTTGTAGAAGCTATCTCTAATTGGACTGATCAGGTATTGCAAGAATGTCCTTTCACCTTTTACAATAAACACTGATGCAGGCATACCTGGAAACAATTTAATCTCTGCACGAAGTGATTTTATCTCATCTTGATCCAATTCGACTCTAACTAAATAGAAAGGCGGTTGTTGGCCATGAGGATCTTTGAAAACATCCGCTGCGACATACACTACTTTACCATTCAATCTTGGCACTAGCTTAGCTTTAAAAGCACCTAACTGCACCCTTGCGAGCAATCCGACATGCACGCTATCGATGTCCTGTGGGTTAACTTTCGCTTCAACTAATAACTTATCATCCTGAGGTATAATATCCATTATTTTACTACCAGGAGAAATAACACCCCCTACTGTATGATATTGCAAATCTGTCACCACACCATTTGCAGGCGATTTAATTTTAGTCCTATCCAACCTATCTTTAGCAGCATTATACTGCTCTTTTAACTTTAGTAACTGAGAATGGTTTTCTTTATATTCAGCAGCAACGTTCTGTTGGAAATCTGTTTCAGTATTTATCATTTCCAGTTGAGCTTCCGCAATATTTTGTCTAAGACTTGCAACTTGAGTTCTTAACTGGGCTCTGCGACTGGTTAGCTCATCATAATTTCTTTGCAACTCGTTTAGCCTTGGACGTAATGCAAGACCTTTGTTCAGCAATTCCTGCTGACTCTTAATCTCACCTTCAACGGACTTCATTTGAGCTTCGTTTGATTCGAGTTGCTTTTCAGAACCCATTATCTGCTCTTGAAACTGTGTCATTTTTTCTCTAAGCACACTAAGTTTTCCTGTAATTGCGGCACGCCTAACATCAAATAGATTTGTCTGTCCTTGGATGGTTTTGCTAATTTCAGTGTTATTGATATCAAATATGCTTTTATCAAAATCAATACTTTCTAACCCCTCTTGCTCAGCTTTTAATCGCGCGTCTATAGCAAGCGCATAAAGCAACTGGCTCCCAATAACCTGAACTTCAGCCTTTTCATTAGCATCATTTAGTTCCATCAAAACTTGGTTTTCAACAACATCTGCACCATCTTTTGCATGGATTGCTGAGACAACGCCACCCTCTCTATGCTGAATTGTTTTATGATTACCACTTAGTACAATTGTCCCAGGAGCAATTGCTGCTTGATCAAGAGGTGCAAGTCCACCCCACACAACAAATAAGAAAAAACCCACACCAAGCGTCACTAGGCCAAAACGAATTGACGGCCAAATCGCTTTCCATAAATCTTTACTAATTTCTTTATCATAACCAGCCTCTGCAGCGCTTTTAGCGAATAGCAGCTTTTTAGCATCACTCACATATCCTGAATTTACAACCGCGTCTTTTAGGCCGATGATTTTATCTTTAATACTCATATTAATTTGCCTCTTTGCGCTTTGTAAAATCAACTGCTACTGGCCCTGCTGCTGCCGCTCGAGAAGCTTGATTCATTTTTTCTAAGACTTCGTTTCTATCACCAAATAAAGCAACTGTACCATCTTTTATTGCCAAGATTTTATCAGCAACACTTAAGATCGACGTTCTATGAGAGATGATGATTGTTGTAATATTTTTTTCTTTTGCACGCGCTAATGCTTGGGATAAAGCAATTTCTCCGAAGCTATCCAGATTTGCGTTTGGCTCATCCAATACAATAATTTTTGGCTCCCCATAAAACGCTCTTGCTAGGCCAATTCTTTGACGCTGACCACCTGATAGCATCGCCCCGCCAAGACCTATTTCAGTTTCATAACCTTTAGGAAGTTGCAGTATTAAATCATGAACACCTGCAAGCTTAGCTGCTATTATTACTTCATCATCTTTAGCATCTTTTTTCATTCTTGCAATATTTTCGCGGACAGTCCCACTGAACAACTCTACCTCTTGAGGTAAGTAGCCAACATGCTGTCCTAGCTCTTCTCTTTTCCAATCTTGAAGACTTGCATTATCTATTCTTACACTGCCAATTTGTGGAGCATACACACCAACTATCACTTTGGCTAAAGTAGTTTTTCCCGAAGCGCTTGGCCCAATTATTGCCAGACTATCACCAACTTCTAGATTGAAATTTATAGCTTTTAAAACATGTTTATTAGAATTTATTGGTGCGAAATAAACGTTTTCAAGAGCGATTCTGCCTTCAGGAGCAGGAAGACTCATTTTTTCTGATTCTTCTGTATATTTTTCAAGAGACTCTTCGATACGTTGGAAAGATTTTCTAGCATCCACCATTTGTTTTAAAGAATTTAAAGCAGATTCAAAAGGCGCTAAGGCACGACCAGACAACGATGAACAGGCAATGATTGCGCCTGTAGACATTTCATTTTTCAATACCAAATATGCTCCAACACCTGTAACTAAAATTTGTAGAACCATTCTTAAAAACTTAGTAATTTCCATAAACGTAGCTTGTCTACTACTAACTAAAGCTTGCGAACTTTGAAGTTTTTTATTCAGTTCCTGCCAATTATCGTTAATTGTGCTTGTCATGCCCATTACATGCACAACTTCAGCATTTTGCGCTGCTTGGTCAACTTGCCTCATGCTAGCAATAAACTGTTCGTTTGAAGCTTCGTGCAAGGGTTTTGTGAGTTTATCTGTAAGCACTGCCAGAGATACCAAAACAATACCACCTACTACAGTCATGATTCCCATTACAGTATGAATCATGAACATCACGACCACAAATATAAGCGCCCAAGGAATATCTAAAATAGAGATCAGTGCTGGGCTTGTTAAAAATGTTTTAACTTTTTGCAAATCGCGCAGTTGTTGGCTCCCACCAGCCTTACTAACAACCGAAATCTTCACGGAATTTGCGAATAATTTTGATGATAGAGTTTGCTCAAACCAACCACCCATTTGGTTCATAGCAAAACTTCTGGCAAGTTGTATCATGGACAACAACAATAACGCGCCTACTATTACTAGGGTTAGTAACAATAAAGTATCGGTATTTTGGCTTGAGATTACTCTATCTAGTACTTGCATCGAGTATAGTGGCGTCGCTAGCATTAAAATATTAACTACAAAACCAAATAGTAACGCAAACTTAAACATAGTCCTACAAGCTGCAAGCGACTCCGTAAGTGGCGAAGCTTTGTTTGAGCCTTGATGATTTCCAGATTTCATATAAATTCTGCCCTTTTCTGTATACTAATTTATAACACTAATTAGTTAACAGATGATTAATATATAGTTAATTTTATCCTATAACTTTCCCCAGCGTTTGTGAACCCAAAACCACTGTTTAGGATTTTTTTTTATCCATTCAGCGACTTTAGAGCCCATATCTTCCATAGTTTCTGCGGCTTTCATAGGCTTTACATAGTGCACTGGGTTTGAGAATTCAACCTCGAAATATGCACCTTTTATTCTACTCATCCTAAAAAAGATTACAGGTATGCCATACTTGAGTGCTAAATTGGCTGGCAATTGCGTAGTTTTTGCTGGAACACCCATAAAAGGGACATCAATTCCTGTGTTTGTTCTTTGGTCAATCATCAATGCAACAGATTCATTGCGCTCTAAGGCCTCCAAAATCTTTCTAACGCCTGCCACACCTTTAGTTATAAGCTTTGCGCCAAAAGTTGAACGCAATCTATTGATCAATGAATCCACATATGGATTATTAGCAGTTCTATAAACTAAGTTTACTGGCACGTCTACTTCGTTAAAGATTCGAGCCGCTATTTCAAAATTTCCATAATGTGATGTCACGTATAATGTGGCCTTATTAGTTTTTTTTGGAGGATTGATTACTCTTACTCTCCTCTTGAATTCTTTATGACTCATGGAATTTATATGAGGCAGCTCACCAACCATTCTGCCTAAATTTTCCCACATATCTTTTAATATGCTTTTTATTTCTTTATCTGATTTTTCTGGGAAAATTAATTTAAGGTTTTTAAAAGCAGTTGTGTTAGCATTTATAAATCGGCCAAGCATTCTCGCCAAACAGCCCACTATTTTAGAACTAAAATCAATTGGCAGTATTCTCAATATACTAAAAAGAGGAATTAATATTCCAGCTTCCAAAATGTGTCGGAGTCTTTTCATGATTATCTGTGGTACGTGTCACCCGAAACCAATGGTCCCATCATTCTCTGGCCTAAAAGATGCATATGGAAATGAGGAACTGTTTGCATTGCATCAGAACCATGATTTGAAATAAGTCTATAGCCAGTTTTATGAACACCTAGTTTCTTAGCAATCTCCTGCACTTTTTTGAAAAAATTAGCCACTACTTCTGGCTTAGCTTTTGCTGCAAAATCATCGAAAGAAATATATTTCTCTTTTGGCATTACTAAAACGTGGATTGGTGCAGAAGGATGAATGTCATTAATCGCCAATACATTGTCATCTTCATACACTTTGTTAGCAGGTAATTCACCACGAATTATTCGCGCGAAAATATTATCCTTATCATATGCCATCGATATTCTCCAAGTACATTACAAATGGATAATATGATTAATTTACTTTTGTGACAACCAAAACAAAAAAGCACGCCAGTTTAGGGGCATGCTTTTTTAAATATCACTTAACTATGAGCTATTATTGAGCCCAATCTATTATAATATCTTTTACTGAATTACAATGTAATATTACTTCTTCTGAAGAAAAATCAGCCATATCAACAACACTATTCTTCATTCGATTTAGACCAACTTTAACTTGGTCTATTACGGTTTCTAAGATAATTTTGTTTTCACCGTGCAAAGCACTTACTTCGCTTTGTGCTGAGTTTACAAACTTCTCAACAACTGAAATTAACTGGGACATTCCATGATTGTCTGAACAATCTACTGAATTTAAGTCATTTTTAAAATTTTCGTGCAGTCTATCAGATACTACATACATATCATTGCCATAATAAGTTAACAAAAGCAATTATAACAAAAAAAACGCCAGCAGTTAGTGAAATTATGTTAAATATCTGTTAAGATCGGTAATTTTCTACAATACTGAGATTAAATAGCATTAAACCGCTTCGGCACCCGAAATAATCTCGATAAGCTCTTTGGTAATATAAGCTTGGCGGGTTCTGTTGTACTGAAGGTTCAACTTCTTAATCATTTCACCAGAGTTTCTTGTCGCACTATCCATCGCACTCATTCTAGCACCTTGCTCACTTGCACTACTTTCAAGTAGTGCTCTATATGCTTGAACTGCAATATTTTTTGGCAACAATTGCTCTAAAATTTCTTTTTCTTCAGGCTCATAGTCATATGCAACAGCAGCGTTACTCTGCTCAACAACCTCTAAAGGAATAATTTGCTGATCTGTAACAATCTGCGAGATCACCGATTTGAATTTATTGAAAATTATATTACAAACGTCAAATTGTTTTGTCTCGAACAATTCTAAAATCTTCTCAGCAATTTCGTGGGCTTCTGTAAATTTCACACCTTTTTTACCGATACCATCTTTGTGCATGATAATCTTAGAACCATACTGGCCTTTTAAAAGATCAAAACCTTTTTTGCCCAAGCAAATAACTTTAACTTCTTTCCCAGAGGCAAGAAGGGAATCAATTTTTTTACGTGAAGCTTTAAGTATTGAAGAGTTAAATGCACCACACAACCCTCTATCAGAAGTGACCACAACAACCAAATGTGTATTATTTTTGCCAGTACCTGTTAGCAACGAAACTTGTCCAGGTAAAGGCTGTTCTGCATTGGCAGCAAGAGACATTACAATTTTTGCCATCTTGTCTGCGTAAGGCGCAGCAGCTTCAGCTCTTTCTCGCGCATGCTTAAGTTTTGAAGCAGCAACCATCTTCATAGCCTTCGTAATTTTCTGTGTAGAACGAACGCTTTTGATTCTAACTTTTAAACTTTTGAGCGAAGGCATTACGCAAATACCTTAGAAAATTGTGCTAATATTTTGTGCAATTCTTTCTCAGAATCATCACTAATCTTCTCTTCAGATTTAATTTTCTCAACAAGCTTTTTATGCTTCTTACGCATCTCTCTTAAAAACTCATTTTCAAAACGTTTAATGTCTTTGACATTAACTTTATCAAGATACCCTTTAACACCAGCGAATATAACAATAATTTGTTCTTCTACAGCTAATGGCGAGTACTGAGGCTGTTTTAAAAGTTCAGTTAATCTTGCACCGCGAGCAAGCAAGTTTTGTGTTGATGCATCTAAATCCGAACCAAATTGTGCGAATGATTCCATCTCACGATATTGCGCTAATTCCAACTTAATTGAACCAGCAACCTGCTTCATTCCTTTGATCTGAGCAGCAGAACCAACACGGCTTACAGAAATACCAACGTTAAGCGCAGGCCGAATACCTTTGTAGAACA
>CAZLFQ010000003.1:0-13009 GCA_964558975.1 uncultured Candidatus Midichloriaceae bacterium | reverse complement strand
AGCTCTGATTCTAAGAAAATTTGACCATCGGTAATTGAAATTACGTTTGTTGGAATGTATGCAGAAACGTCACCAGCTTGAGTCTCAATAATCGGAAGAGCTGTAAGTGAGCCCGCACCCATTTCATCAGACATTTTCGCTGCACGCTCAAGTAATCTTGAGTGCAAATAGAAAACGTCACCAGGATACGCTTCACGCCCAGGTGGACGACGAAGTAGTAACGACATCTGTCTATACGCCACAGCATGCTTTGATAAATCATCGTATACAATCAATGAATGCATTGCATTATCTCTGAAATACTCGCCCATTGTACAACCAGTATATGGCGCTAAGAATTGCAATGGAGCTGGGTCAGATGCACTAGCGCAAACTACTATTGAGTAATCCATAGCGCCTTCTTCTTCTAACTTTTTAACAATCTTTGCTACTGAAGATCTCTTTTGACCAATCGCAACATAAATACAATAAAGTGTTCTTTGCTCATCTTTGTCTAAGAAAGCTTGTTTTTGATTTAGGATTGTATCAATCGCAATCGCTGTTTTACCTGTCTGGCGGTCACCAATTATCAACTCACGCTGTCCACGCCCAACTGGGATCAAGCTATCAATTGCTTTAATGCCTGTTTGAACTGGCTCATGTACTGATTTACGTTTCACGATTCCAGGAGCTTTAATCTCTACGCGTGAATATTTTACATTTTTTAATGCACCTTTTCCATCGATCGGATTACCAAGACCATCAACTACACGTCCTAACAAACCTTTCCCAACTGGAACTTCAACAATCTTCTTGGTACGCTTAACAGTATTACCTTCTTTAACATCTCTGTCGTTACCAAATATAACTATACCAACACTATCTTCTTCTAGGTTAAGAACCATTCCTTTGATTCCACCTTCAAACTCCACCATCTCGCCTGCTTGCACATTATCCAAGCCATAAGCAATAGCAACACCATCAGATACTTTAACTACCTGCCCTACTTCATTTAACTCTGTTTCAGCATTAAAATTTGCTATCTCTTTAGTTAAAATTTCTGATATTTCAGTTGCTCTAATTTGCACTGCCATCTACATCTCCTTAATTAAAATCTTACTGATTGCATTATTTGTTTCATTTTTTCTAGTCTGGTGTTGATAGAGTAATCAATCATCTTTGACCCTACTCTCACAATAATTCCACCAATTATTCTTTTTCTTACTTTTGACTTCACTTCAATCTCTTTGCCAAACACTATTTTGAGATCGCTTGCAATTGCCTTAATCGCATCTTTATCTAGCTCAGTTGCAGTTGTGACGTGGGCAGTTAAGACACCCTTTTTATCCCTTACTTTATGATGAAAATTTGCTATCACCTTAGGTAAGATATCTAACCGATTATGTGCAACCAATGTCTTTACAAAATTGTTTGTAAGCTTATTAAATTTATTGCTTTCAACAATGTTATCCCAAAATTTTTCCTTGATTCTCTTTGGAACAACCTTGCCAATTAGGAGATATTTATTTTTCGAGTTAGCGTGCAGGGTCGATTCCAGTGTAAAAAAATCTGCTTCAACTTGCTCAAGCGCCTTGGCTTCCAGCGCTGCACGAAAAACCGCTTCACAATATCTAATTGCTAAAATATCCTGCGTAGCCATAACATCTTCTATTTCTTTGGGCGTAGAATTATCACAAGTTATGGTAGTTATCAAGACTATATTGCATTCTTAACTTCTTTCCCAATCCTTGATATACTAAGCTGCTTTATCATTGTCTTGATTTAACGCCTTCGGTGGATTTGGATTCTGTCACTCTAGCAGTATGACTATCTCTTTTCTTAGGTTTTTCTACTCGCTGCTCGTCAATTCTTCCCTGATGATATGCAACAAGCCTATCCACATGCCCCAGTTTCTTCTTATCTGCACCTGACGTTTCTTGCTCAACAAACTTAGCTTTATGATCTGAGATAAGCGCTTGAATCTCTGGAGACGCTTTTTTTATATCCTCCTCTTTTAACGTTGAGACATCTGCCCCTGCTTCAAGTAGTTTTTTTGTCATCTCAACATGCCCTAACTCTACCGACCTATTTAAAGCCGTTCTTCCACCATACAATGCGACATTCACATCCGCACCTAATTCAATCAACTTTGAAAGCAGCTCCACATTTTTATAATCTACCGCTGTAGAAAAATACAAATCTATATGCTCACTATCTAACGTCGCTCCTAAACTGACTAATTTATAAAAGCTCTCAAATTGACCATACATTACCGCAATAGCAGTAGCTTTATATAATACATAGCCTCGCTGAAATTCTCTTAGATCAATATCCTCACCACCATCAAAAAACATTTGAATTACTGCAGTTCTACCATACATTGCTGCATAGCTCAGAGGCGAATCGGTTGCATCTTTATTGAAGTCTCCAAGAGAAGCTCCAGCATCTATAAATTTTTGAACGGTTGAATCTCCGCAACGCCTTATAACATGCATCAATGGAGTTTCAATGTTAAAATTGGCATCTGGCAAAAACTGAAGCATAAATACCTCGGCCCCCTTATCAATTAAGTTATTGATAATTTTCTCAAATATATCAACTGGGATGTCGTCGCTTAGCTTTAAAACCTTATCTAAAATAGGTAGATATTCTGACTTATTTTGAATTTCAAAACTATCAAGCAAACTATTTACAATCTCGTATTGCTTAGCTTTAAGTGCCATTAGTATAAAGGACTGAATAAACTTTTGATCAGGCTCAGCATCCTTATAAAACAACTCATTAAGTTCAATCTTATCATCAAATAAATATTTGAATACCTCTACTTGCCCTTTGCTTACTACTCTACGAATCATATCCAATTTGTCATCCTTTTCTATGGAATACCCCCTATTAACAACCACTTCAATTACATCCTTACGCCCATTCTCTGCGGCTAGAATCATGTTACTCCAAGAAAATTGAGCGCCATTATCAAGAAGTAGCTCTACTAATTGCACCTCACCTTTTATAGTAGCAAGTAATAATGCAGTCTTACCAGTGTCACTCATTAATTGCTTAATCTGTTCTGGAGTAGAATTATCAAATAAAGTTTTTACTGTTTCATATCTAGCATTTATAAGTGTTATTTTTTCTGGAATTTTGTAAGTGCTATCTTTATTATCACGGCTTTTTCGAGCAAGTCCTAAATCCTCAACTAGTTGCCTAAGGTCGTACAAATCAACATTGGAGAAATCCACATCTGAAAAGCTATAATATTTTCTCATTGTTACGAAAGCATTTTTTAAATCATCTTTATCTCTGGTTTTAAACTCTCCAAAATTTGAATCAAAAATAATATAGTCATCCCCCTCTTTTCTAAAAAGAAACGTATGTCCGCCCTTACCACTCACTCTCGAGGTCAAACCTTGGACGTTGCTTTGATTAAGTCTAGAAATCAATTTATCAAAAAAGTTATCTACATCTTTGGTATCAATTTCTATTTGATATTTTTCTTTATTTTTGTATAGGTGAGTCTGAACCTGCGTTTGGTAGAGCGCAATTCTATATGCTAAATTACTATTTTTTTTAAGATGAGAATTACTAAGCTTCTCAATTGTGCTTTTTTGCTTTGGCCTATCTGCACCATTTATAACTCTTCTTGCGTACTCAACGCCTATACCAAAGCAATTTCCTGCATCAGCCAAATAAGCTGCTTTAGTGTCATTCTCTTTTTTTCTAAAATCGCTTTGGTCAAATGGGTTGTATTGAAATAATTTCTCCACATCTGCTATGGCTTTCTCTCTATCTTCTCTATTACTAATCAAAGCATCTCCCTTAATACCTTAAACCTAGTATTAATTTTGCCAGTAATTGGTTAAAAAACGGTTAATTCCAAAGCGTATTTCCTCTAAATTTCCTTGCAAAATTCAAGCATTGGGGCAATATTACAATTTAGATTTATTAAATAGTTAATAACATGGAATCATACCAATTAGCCCGCAAAAACATGGTTACCAATCAGGTTATGCCTGTTAGAGTACATGATGAAAAAATACTACAGGCACTCAATGAAGTTCCAAAACATCAATTTTTGGAAGGACAGTGGCAATCTGTAGCGTATACAGATGCGAAACTTCCTGTAGGCGAAGGCCGATTCATGCTAAAGCCTGAAGAACTAGCATTAATGTTGCAAGCTCTTGAATTAACAGGAGATGAGCGTGTTTTAGACATAGGATGTGGCACTGGGTATTCAACAACACTACTTTCTAAATTAGCATCTCAAGTAGTTGGAATTGAGCCTAATTCTCACTTAGCTACAAAAGCTGTAAATGCACTGATGCATTTGCACATCGATAACGCAGTAATTAAAACTGCAGAATTATTAAATGGAGATCCTAAAAACGCGCCGTTTGAGGCAATTTTCGTCAATGGCTGTTTGCGAAGCGAACCAAAATTATTATTAGCGCAACTCGCCACATACGGCAGATTAGTTTGCGCAATTTTATTGCCAAATGGAATGAAAAAAGCCTATGTTTACCAAAACATAGGGGATTCTTTTGGACATAAAGAGTTATTTGATTCAACTGCAGAGATTTTATAATCATGACATATAACCGCACTGCTAGCCGCAAACCAGATTCACTAAGAGAAGTTTCTTGTGAAGTAAACTTCATGCCCCATGCTGAAGGTTCATGCCTAATTAAATTTGGCAACACACATGTGGTCTGTACAGCAAGTGTCGACAAAGACGTCCCTCGTTTTCTAAAAGGCAAGAATCAAGGTTGGGTAACAGCCGAATATGGAATGCTACCGCGCTCTACTGGCACTCGTATGCAACGCGAATCTGCTAAGGGCAGGCTTGATGGACGCACACAAGAAATTCAAAGATTAATTGGTAGGTCGCTACGAACAGTAGTTGATTTAAAAGCGTTAGGCGAGCGTCAAATTATAGTAGACTGTGACGTTATTCGTGCCGATGGCGGCACCCGAACTGCAGCTATTACTGGTGGCTATATCGCATTATATCTAGCTTGTCAAAAATTGGCTCGTGACCGCATCATTACCAAATCACCAATAATTGGGCAGGTTGCCGCAATATCCGTGGGTATTGTTAATAATACCCCATTACTTGATCTGGAATATATCGAGGATAGCAATGCTGAAGTTGATGCAAATTTTGTGATGACATCAGACAATCTCATCATTGAAATCCAAGCCACAGCTGAACAGAAACCTTTCTCTGAAGAGCAATATAACAAAATGCTCATCCTTGCCAAAAAAGGCACTGCTGAATTGGTAGAGATTCAGAAGCAGGCTTTTGGAGTTTAGCCATCAAAACCTTAATCAGAATCCGAAACACACTTATTCTTTCCTGATGACTTTGCTTTATATAGGCATGCATCTGCACGCTTAATAACCTCTTCTGCGGTATCTCCCTGACGTAGTCCTGCAATTCCAAAACTAGCTGTACAGTTTAAGAATTTTTGATCAGTTGGTATTTCGAATTCCACATCATGAACTATCATACGCAATCTTTCTGCAACAAATTTTGCGCCAGCAGAGTTTGTTTCTGGCAACACAACTACAAATTCTTCGCCACCAAACCTTGCACTCATATCGGAAGTTCTGATTCCTAGCTCAAGCCTCCTACCAACTTCTTTCAAAACTGCATCCCCTGCTTGATGCCCATAGGTATCATTCACAGACTTAAAGTTATCTATATCAATCATGATGAGTGATATATCTTTATTTAAGCTTTTAGCTTGATTCACCATGTTTGCAAAATGAGTATCAAAATATCTTCTGTTGTGAAGTTTAGTAAGTCCGTCCGTAACAGACTGAGTTACAGTAGCTAAGTAATTTTGCTTCAACTGCTCTTGATAGTTTTTTCTTTTAATTTGGGTGGTACATCTAGCCATCAATTCATTCATATCTATAGGCGAGATTAGATAGTCATTTACACCCATTTCTAAACCTTTGTGCAGAGTACGTTCGTCATTCTCATCTACGATCATAAGTATAGGAACATTGCGCGCTTTATCATGGCTTCTCAACTCTGAACAAAGTCGCAAGCCGTCAGTCGAAAGAAGTAATGTACTAACAATGATTAGACTGTAATCTTTCTGATTTAAGAAATTCACAATTTTGTCTAGCTTATCGGCAATATCTACTTCGATTTTATTATTAGCCAGCCTGTTTTTAATTTTCTCAACTTGAATAATATCGTCTTCAATCAGCAATATTTTTGCTCCCTCAACATTATTTCGCTTCTTCTGACTATCTGGGGAAACACCAAGTTCAAGACTGGTCTTATCACGCAATCTCAGCTCATCGAGCATAGTCTTCATTCGCACAAGTGATTTCAATCTTGAAAAAAGCGCTACGTCATTAATTGGCTTGGTTAAAAAATCATCTGCACCACATTCCAGCCCTTTCACTTTATCTTCCTGAGCATTAAGAGCGGTCACCATTATAATTGGAATATGTCCTAAATCAGGGTCAGCTTTGATCACTTTAGTCGCTTCAAAACCATCCATTTCTGGCATCATTATATCCATAAGAATGATATCAGGCTGCGTTTCTTTTGCTTTAATAACAGCTTCTTTTCCATTATATGCTGAAAAAACCGTGTAATATTCTTGTCTTAGCTTTGTATCTAAAAGCTTAACATTA
Organism: uncultured Candidatus Midichloriaceae bacterium; assembly: GCA_964558975.1. Taxonomy (GTDB): domain Bacteria; phylum Pseudomonadota; class Alphaproteobacteria; order Rickettsiales; family Midichloriaceae; genus CAZLFQ01. The sequence goes on along the minus strand of CAZLFQ010000003.1, from coordinate 6,376 downwards.
AAATCAATATCATCTACAACTAGAACCCTTGCTGACATTATTTTTTATCCTCGTCCAAATAACTTTCTAGTAGAGGTAAGAAGTCTGAAAACCTTATCGGTTTTTCAATATATTCATCAAAATTATGAGCTTGTTCAGGGGTAAGAACTTTGCTCTTGGAAAATGCACTAACAGCAAATACTGGAATAGAAGAGGTATTCATGTCTTCTTTTAGTTCTTTTGCTACTTCAATACCAGATTTGCCAAATATTTGAATATCTAATAAAATCAAAGCTGGCTTTTCTCTCTCGACTGCAGTTTTGACCTCAAGTCCATTATTTATAACTACTATATTGTAGCCTTTAAACGTAAGAAAATCTTTAACTAACTTTGCATTAATTTCATCATCTTCGACCAAGAGGATTTTTTTATTAAGAATCATACAACTTATAAAATTAACATACTATTATTTAAGCAACTTTTTGTCCTAGAGAGCAAGAAGAATTTATAATTCATCTATTAATGTATCAGGTTTAATTTCCGGCAATAGTATCTCTCCTCTCCAATAGCTATTATAGTAATCTGCTGCCTCATTCTGATATTTATAAGTTTTAGCCATTTTCGAAATCGTAAATTGGCTTAAGTCTAAGTACCCTTTCTGATGTGGGTGTCTGTAAAAACTAAGGCAAAGCGGATCTTCTTTAAAAAGCTCTTCATAAAAATAGCTTGTCAAAACCTCTTTATTATTGCTGTGCAAAGCCGTTTCAACTTCAATGCATAACTTTAGTTTTTGCAAGTTCAACAAATTAATATCAATCAATTTTACCAAATATTGTTTTAAAATTAGCGGTGTTAAGATCTTACCCCTATACTGAGCAAATTGAGTATTATCAAGCGTTAGATCTCTAAGCAAATTTTCTCCATACACATTATTCCTTACTTCCGAGGCTATTTCATACATAACTTCATGCAATTTTTTAGTATTTTTCAAAATATCAGATGCTGCAGCAAGAATTCTTGTTAAATCTAGTCTGTTAATAAACTCGCTTGGCAAATTCTTGAACAATCTTAAATAGACATTAGTTTCAAAATCTTCTACCAACTTCAAAGCAGACTCAATTTTATCATTGCCATGCACAGCTGCGATTTCCTCATATTTATCTCTTACAATCACAGATAGCAACCCTTGTGAATTAGGATTATTAAGAGTCAACGACAAGAAATTATCGGACAAATTAATCAATCGCACATTAATATCTGCATCATTTTTTTTTAGAGCGAAATCTTCACAAAAGAAATTAAATGTATCTAACATAAGAGTTGTAAGAAACACTTTTTCAAAATCTAATATTGGTAAATTATTATATGTAGAAACTTCCTGTATATCCTTACCTCTTAACACACCATGATCAGTAATATTACATCCACCATTAAGACAGTCAAAAGTCACTTTTTCAGCCTTACAATCAAGCTTTTGAAATTTCACCAAATCAACGTTCATCATAGTTGCCAAAGCCGCGTGACCATGACCACTATTTACAATCAATACTTCATAAATTTTCGAATGAGGAAAAATGATTTTTAGCAATCTAGCCGACAGGCTTATTCTAAATAGCTCACTTGGCTTTAAATTTTGAACGACATTCCAAGCTGAGCCTTTCACATAATTCCCTACCTCCTTTCTTAAAAAGTAGACGTTGTTTTTCTTAGAAAATATAAAATCATCCCTTAATTCAGGCAAAGCATACAAATTAGTTTTCATAATTTACTTAAGAAGTATAAGATCCGTAAGAATTATATATACAAGTTTTTATATATTAAATGCAAATAATAACCCTCAATGTCTCTTAAATTATTGCCGTAACGGCAAAGTTATAGTAATTGTGGTTATTATTTATTTAATTTTAGCCTATGTTCGAAACCATAAATGAGTACTTACCAATAACTATAGAAATAGTTATTAAAATTATTGCTCTTTTAATACCATTAATTCTATCAGTTGCATATTTAACTTATGCGGAAAGAAAAGTAATAGGTGCTATGCAACTTCGTAAAGGCCCAAACGTAGTAGGTATTTTTGGATTATTACAACCTATTGCTGACGCAGTGAAATTGATTTTCAAAGAACCAATTATTCCAAGTGGTGCTGATAAATTTTTATTTTTCATGGCACCAATTATAACGTTTGTTTTAGCTATGATTGGTTGGGCTGTTATTCCAGTGTCAGAAGATTTTGTAATTGCAGACATAAATGTTGGAGTCCTATATTTACTAGCAATTTCATCCTTAGGTGTATACGGAATTATTATTGCTGGTTGGGCAAGCAACTCTAAATATGCGTTTTTGGGCGCGATTCGTTCTGCAGCACAAATGGTTTCATATGAAGTATCTATTGGATTTACAATCATCTGCGTTTTATTATATTCGCAATCTTTAAATTTAACTGAAATTGTAAATTCGCACAGAACAATGCCACTGCATATTGAGTTATTATTGTTACCAATGTTTGTTGTATTTTTCATCTCAATTCTAGCTGAAACTAATCGCCATCCTTTTGATTTACCAGAAGCTGAAGCAGAGCTTGTCGCAGGCTATAACGTTGAATATTCGTCAATGGCATTCGCTTTATTCTTCTTAGGAGAATACGCAAATATGATTCTGATGAGTTCAATTGCAACGATCTTATTCTTAGGTGGTTGGCTTCCGCCATTTAACTTAGAAATTCTTGAAATTATTCCTGGATTTATTTGGTTTGCTCTAAAAGTATGCTTCTGTCTATTTGTATTCATTTGGGTGCGAGCTGCATTTCCTCGCTACAGGTATGATCAACTAATGAGATTGGGATGGAAAGTGTTTCTACCACTAACATTAGTCTGGGTTGTAGTAATGTCCGCTGTTATTGTTTTCTAACTACGACCTTTAATTTCCTGAGCTTTTTTTGCTGCTTGTTCAGCTAGCCTCTGAGTTTGTGGTCCCTGCACTGTTTTGCTAAAAGGTTGGTAATTTGATTTATCAGCTTCTTCTGGTGGCAATGTTTGATAAATCTGCTCTTTTCTTGGAGAAGGAGGAAGACCTCCATAATTGATCCCTTGAGTTGGAGGTGCTACTGGGGTTATAGGCTGAAAAATCGTTCCAGCATTCCCAATTTCATTTGCTAAAACTTCTGGTAACTTCTGGCGATTGGCTTTCTGACTTTCACCAAATTCTTGAGCTTGAGAAAAACTTGCATATACACCTGAATCTGAGCTTCTGCTTGATACACTTGATGACGATGCATATTCATGAGTCCTAGCAAACTGCGCAGCTCCATATTGGCTTTGTTCTGGAGCTTTAACAAGACCAGCACTGCTATATATTTCACTTTTATTATTATCCACAGTTTTACTTGTATCCATATATGCGGCAACGTATGAAGCATTGTCAAATTTGTTTTTAATATCCTCAAATTTCTTTTTAATTTTACGTCTTTTAAATACATTAAAAATACCCTTGGCTTCGCCATATTCTTTCAATAAATCCTGCATATCATTAATTTCTTTCACAGGACTTCCTTTTTGAGAAGCTGCCAGTTTCAGTATATTACTGTATGCATCTCTATCTTGCTTTTTTGTAATATCAAATCCCATCACATACTCCTAACCAGTTCTACTCGCAGTCTACATCTGGAACAGTTAAGGATTGGTTAATTTGAAAATATATTATAAATTACTTGATCATAGAAGTTTGGCCTGATTGACTTGATTTGCTAGTGACCATTTTAGCAAAACTACCTTGGCTTTCTCTCTGTTTTTCTTCTACTTGTTCAAAGTATGCTGCAAGGTCCGCATTACCACTTTTTTTCGCCCAGTATATTGGCAGCGTATGATCCTTTGCTGCAACACTTAAATTCGCACCATTGTCGATTAGCAATTTTGCTATATCTTTATTTTGCACCCAGTGTAATGCTCTATACCCTTTCTCATCTCTTGCATTTGCTAATTCTTTATCAGTAGCAAGCATGCTTTTTACTTTAGACAAGTCATTATTTTTTACCGCTTCAAAGAATGATAGTTTTGAATCAGAGGGCAGAATTCCATACTGTGTTTTGTAACTTGCACTCTTTGGCTCTTCTAAATCCTTTACAGAACCATATTGACTTATTGGCGGGACTTTATCATATATAGGAGTTTCTAATGTAGGTGCTGAATCATATACTGTTTGAGAATTTACTGAACTAGGCGCCGGACCATATTTACCCTCAACTCTCCCTCCTAAACCAGCGCTACTATAAATACTTTCAGGACTACTCACAGACTGAGAAATTGACCCATATTCACTAGTTCTTTTAGGCTGAGTCACTAAGCCAGCACTGCTATATATTTCTGAGTCAGGCTTCACAGAGTTTTGCTTAACAAGACTAGTTTGTCCAGCAATAGGCTTCTCTGCAGAATTTAAAATTTCCTTCCAGATTTTGTCAAAATTTCTATTTAGCATGAAACGCTGAATAGGTCCTAAAAGACCTTTTGTAGACTCATATTCTTTTACTAAATTCACAATTTTTTGACCTGCAGTACTTTGCTCTTTTTCGAACATATCAGTAAGTAGCTTTCTGCCTTCTGATGTTTTTAAATTTGGTGTATCCATACAATTACCTCAACTATAAATTTTAAGCACCTCTGGCCGCATCTCCTTTTGTTGCGGGACGGTTTTCTTGGCGAGCAACATGACTTGCCCGACCTGGCATGTGTGGTTTTCCTCCATGATCTTTTAAGAAATCCTTCAGCTCTTTATTATTTTTTGCCCATTCAATTGGCTGAGTTTTATCATTAGCCTTTGCATTTACATCAGCTCCATTTGCAATCAGCAATGCTGCAACTTCTTTATTTAGAGACCAGTGCAGTGGTGTATATCCTTTCTCATCTCTTGCATTTGCTAATTCTTTATCAGTAGCAAGCATGCTTGTGACTTTAGATATGTCATTGTTTTTTACCGCTTCAAAAAATGGTAGTTTTGAATCAGAGGGCAGAATTCCATATTGTATTTTGTAACTTGCACTCTGTGGCTCTTCTAAATCCTTTACAGAACCATACTGGCTTATTGGCGGAACTTTATCATATATAAGCTCTGGCACTTTATCGTATACTGGTGATTTTTTACTTGGTTTAGGTGATTTCGGCATATCTGGCCGTGCTGAATTTTTATGAGGTGCTGGAGGTGTTGGCGCAACATCAGCAGCAGTTTTAATTGTTTGCTTGCTAATCTCTAAGTCACTTGTTAAGTATTCTTGAACAGCTGAACTGCTGCTTTGTTTCACATTTTGGTCAAGATTCAGAACTTTTAACATATCTTCATAGACCACCTCGCTATTTAGACCCGAAGTGATAAATTCTTTTTCAATTTTTGCTGCCTTACCTACTCCAAATTTTGCCAAAAACTTTGAAAAAAAACTTGTTTCTTCATACTCTCTAACCATTTTAAATAAAGCGGATTCATTGGCTCGCTTTGCATATTCCGCTCGAACATACTCTGGTATACCATTCAATTTACTTAGTAATTCTTTCCTAAATTTGGAATCCCTTAAATCTGGCATTTCAAAACCTTTTATTATGTCTATATAAGCAAAATCCTATCAGGAACTTCTTAAGAAATAGTTAATTTTGGAGAAAATATATCAGGGAGTGTCAAAGCAAAACTCTTGAGTTTATTGAAGCAGGGCTTAGTACCTAGCAAAAGCTAAGAATATTAAAGAATAATGGAAAAGCTAAATATCGCGCAACAAAAAAGCCTAGTTAACCAAACAGTTGCAACTATCTGGTTAACTAGGCTTTCTTTATATATTTAGGCATTAAAAAACCCTCTTTAAAGCTTGGCAACGTTTTACTCTCCCGTGACTTAAGTCAAAGTACCATTAACGATGAAAGGTTTCACTGTCGAGTTCGAGATGGGATCGAGTGTTTCACTTTCTCTATTATCACCAAGCTATAAAGAGGGATCTTTATATGCTTTGAATTGTGAACAAAACTGTGTTCTTAAAAACATTGAAGTGATGTGTTACAAGTTTAACCCTGTATACGACACATTCAGCTTAATTGACCAATTTTAAAACAATCGTGCTATTAGTACTGGTAAGCTTAGGACATTACTGCCCTTACACACCCAGCCTATCAACGTAGTGGTCTACTACGGCACTGGTAGGGAAAACTAGTTTTGAGGTGGGTTTCACGCTTAGATGCTTTCAGCGTTTATCCCGTCCGTACTTAGCTACCCAGCGTTGCTCCTGGCGGAACAACTGGTACACCAGCGGTACGTCCAACTCGGTCCTCTCGTACTAAAGTCAGATCCTCTCAATTTTCCTTACACCCATGGCAGATAGGGACCGAACTGTCTCACGACGTTCTGAACCCAGCTCACGTACCAC
>CAZLFQ010000002.1:23225-367441 GCA_964558975.1 uncultured Candidatus Midichloriaceae bacterium | reverse complement strand
CATTTGTAGTTTTTATGGCTATAAGTTGTAAACCTTGATGGGGATATAGCTCAGTTGGTAGAGCACCTGCTTTGCAAGCAGGGGGTCATCGGTTCGAATCCGATTATCTCCACCAGCCTACGCTTTTTATAGCGTCGGCTTCTTAGATTTGAAGAATCCATTAATTACTTCTTCTCACTCCTTAACTAGGATATATTTGTAAAAACTGACTTTTATATTCTCACCATGCTAGAAAACACAGCAGAATTACAAAAATTTATACTGCAAAACCTTGCGCAGTTTTATGGTATTAACGCAAATACTTTAACTCAAATTGAGAAAGGTGCTGATGCTAATGCTCTAGTTTATAGAAGCGGAGAATTCTTCATCAAAGTTATTAAAGGAAAACATAAAAGCATAAATCTTGATGTCACGGCATTGCTGAAATCTTCAGGTCTTAACCATATCATTTATCCGATCAAAACTTTAGATGGCAATTCTATACAATATATAAATGACCATACTCTTATAGTATATCCATTCATTGAAGGGCAAGATGGCTTCAGTCAAACTTTAACAGCAAATCAATGGCAGGTTTTTGGAAGTGAACTAAGAAAGTTACATGAAATAAAAGTTCCTGACGCGTTTCAAAAACAATTAAGGCATGAAACATATTCTGCAAAATTCCGTGATGATGTTACCGCACTGTATAAACGTTTAGACAATATTACTGCAACCGATAGTGTTGCATTAGAATTTATAGATTCGCTTAAGAAAAATTCTGAAACTGTACTCAAGTTAATAAGTCGCGCGGGAGAGCTCGCCAAAATCTTAAAAGATACTCCCGCACAATTCGTACTATGTCACACAGATATTCACGGTGGAAACGTATTAATTAAAGATGACGACATTTATTTAGTCGATTGGGACGCACCGATGATGGCGCCAAAAGAACGTGATCTGATGTTCATCGGTGGCGGAGTTGGAAATGTGTGGAACAAACCCGAAGAAGAGGTTCTATTTTATGAAGGATATGGACATACCAAAATAAACAAAAATATATTATCTTATTACCGCCATGAACGAATAGTTCAAGACATTTCAGAATTTGCAGAATGCATTCTTTATTCTGAATCAAACAACGATATTAAATTAGAAAATTATAAGCACTTCAAAGCTATGTTCGAACCGAACGGGGTAGTTGATATCGCGCTTAGGACTTAATTGTGTTTCTTCACCCAAGCAACGTAAGCATCCATCCAGCGTTGAACAAAATCCTTGCTACCAGTAGCTACATTTCCTTGCTCGTCGAAGAACCCTTCCTTAGCATGAATAAAGGCTTCTGGCTGCCCCATGGTTGGAACGTCTAAATATGATAGAATGTTACGCAAGTGTTGCTGAGCTAATGCCGTACCGATCGCTCCAACTGAAACACCAATTACACCTGCAGGTTTACCGCCCCATACACTTTGCCCATAAGGACGCGAAGCATGATCAAGTGCATTTTTTAAAACGCCAGGGATTGAACGGTTATACTCAGGAGTTAAAAACAACAAAGCATTCGAGGCCTTAATTTCAGATTTTAATTTCACCACTGATTGCGCAGGATTTCCATCTTCATCTTGGTTGTAAAGAGGTAAAGCGCTTATATCTATAATCTTAAAAGAAAAATCAGATGGTGCCATTTTAATCAACGCATTCGCCAACTTTTTATTGATTGAATCTTTGCGAAGGCTTCCAACAATTACTGCAACATTATATTTGGTCATTTTTCCTCAATTATATTAAAACTCGACAATTGTCTTGAATCCACCATAAGCCATGTGCTTACAATCAAATGGCATATCCGCAGGGTCGCACTTAAGCCTTGGATCACTCATCACTTTCTTATTAACTTTATCACGATGAGCTCTTGATTTGTATACTATAAATGCAAAAATTACTACCTCACCTTTTTTGGCCGAGATCATTTTTGGAAATGGGAACATACCCTTGGCCGTCATGTCATCACCCACACATTCCTTATATTCAACCGCACCATGCTCCATCCAAATTTTGGCAGCCTTTTTGGCCATTTTTTTATATATATCAATCTTTTTAGCAGGTATTGCAAGAACGAAACCATCAACGTAAGTCATTGAAACCTCATGTGTTTATTAATCCCTTATATAAAAGGATAGTAAAATATGAGCAATTTCACCAGATAATTTCGATTACTTAATATAAGAGCCCGATAAATCTTGCTATTTACCAAGTTTTGTGTCACAATTCAAATCTTTATCAATATTCAATCAATCATATAATTATTTAAATGAAGCAATTTAGCGAAATAAATTTACCTCCTCAACTTAGTATTTCCCTTGCGGAAATGGGGTTTTTAACACCAACACCTATACAGTCTGAGGCGATACCTATTGCGCTAAGTGGCCAAGATATTTTGGGTTCTGCCCAAACTGGTACAGGTAAAACCGGAGCATTTGGAATCCCATTAGTAGCAAGTCTACTAAATAATCCTGAAGGAACCGCGATGGTTCTATTACCAACTAGAGAATTAGCTGTGCAAGTAATGGATGCACTTAAAAAAATGATCGGCAACAGCCAAATTAAAGCTGCCTTATTAATTGGTGGACAGTCTATGTTCAAACAATTTAATCAGCTACGTTCTAAACCTAGATTGATTGTTGGCACTCCTGGGCGAGTGAATGATCACTTAAAAAGAGCTACATTGAAATTAGATAAAACAAACTTTTTAGTACTTGATGAGACAGATAGAATGTTGGATATGGGGTTTGGTATACAACTTGATCAAATTGCAAAACATCTAACTTCAAAAAGACAGACATTGATGTTCTCTGCAACTCTACCAAGCAATATTCAAAAACTATCTGCAAAGTATTTGACTGATCCAGTAAGAATTTCGGTTGGAGAAACTTCAGCACCTGCAGTCAAAATTAAACAAGAACATGCTTTTGTTAATGAAGCTGAAAAATTTCCACGCTTGTTAGATGAATTAAATGCTCGTAAAGGTTCAATAATTATTTTCGCAAAAACAAAACATGGTGCTGCAAAACTAGCAGAAAAACTTAAAACATACGGACATGAAACGGATGCAATCCATGGTAATTTAAGACAAAATAGACGTGATAGTGTTATTTCTAATTTTAGAAAAGAAAAATACAGAATCTTAGTTGCAACAGACGTTGCTTGTCGTGGCTTAGATATTCCGCATATTGAACACGTAATCAATTATGACATTCCACAAGCTCCTGAAGATTACATCCACCGTATTGGACGTACTGCAAGAGCTGGTGCTGAAGGAAATGCTTTAAGCTTACTAAGCCCCGGTGACAATGCAAAATGGCGTGCTATCCAATATCTTTTAGATCCTACTAAAAAAGTTGAGTCTTTACCTCGTGGAGGCGGAAGCGGAAAAGGTGGTAACGATAGGAATAGAGATCGCAACAGAGCCAAGAAAGGCGGTTTCAAACGTTGGGAAAGAAAAGAGCCACGTAGTGGCGGAAGACAAGGTGGTGAAGGCTCTGAAGCTCAGGGTGAACGTCGCAGAAGTTTCGACACTCCAAGACCAAGTGCTGAGGGCGAAAATCGTCGTCCTATCTTAGGTACTAAGGGAAGTAACGAAAATAGAGAAAGCAGGTCTGAGCAAGGTAGTAGTGAGCGTCGTAGCCGTCCTTTTGACGGTGAACGCCGCAGGAGCTTTGGTGATAAACGCCCTGAAGGTCAAGGTGAACGTCGTAGAAGCTTTGGCACTCCAAGAACTGCAGCGGATGGCGAGCGCCGTCGCTCAAGTTTCGGTGGGGAACGTAGATCTGAACAAGGCAGTGATGAACGTCGTAGCCGTCCTAATGATGGTGAGCGTCGTAGAAGCTTCGGTGGAGATCGTCCAAGTGGAAATAGCGAACGTCGCAAAAGTTTTGGTAGTGCTCGTCCGAGCTTTGGTGGAGAACGCAGGTCTGAACAAGGTAGTGATGAGCGTCGTAGCCGCCCTTTGGATGGCGAACGCCGCAGAAGCTTTGGTGATAAACGCCCTGAAGGTCAAGGTGAACGCAGAAGTTTCAACTCTCCACGCCCAGCAGCTGATGGCGAGCGCCGTCGTAAAAGCTTTGGTGGAGATCGTCCAAGTGGAAATGACGAGCGTCGCAGAAGTTTTGGCGATAAAAGAACTGAAGGCCAAGGCGAGCGCCGTAAAAGCTTTGGCGGTGGTAAAAAATTTGGTAATAACTTTAGTGGTGCTGCCCGCCGCAGACCAGCTGCTTAATTACTCATCAAAGAGTTTGTAAGCATTGGCTGCTTTAGCATGTGTGACAACTTTCTTTTGTTGTTCCATTTCTTGAGCAACTAGAATATTTGAAAAATTAACAGAGGCATGATCCATTGCCTCTGTTTTTATTTCTTCTGTATCTTCTTGCGAGTCTTGCTGTTTAGAACGCTTGGAAGAAAAATTTTTCTTTTCCTTTTCTTCTTTTACTTTTTTCTCATTCTTTGTTTGCACGATTGCTGTACGATCGTTTATTGCTTCCTTATTTTGCAAAGGTTGAGCTTGAGCAATGACATGCTGAGAATTTTGAGCCGGTGGGATATTTGAAATTGAATTTACCACATGCTACCTTTTACTAGAATATAACTTTAACACCTGACATAAGCACATAACCAACATTTCGCTTATTGTGCGCTTGTCCTTGTAATTGATGTGCCGTAAATGGAAGTTCCGCTGTGGTTGGGAATCCATTATTCTCTTCAATCTTAAAGAAAGAAAGCTCACCATATGGCATGAAACCTGGTGCAAGCTTAGTGTCTAGACCAAAGGAAAGTATCTCCATTTTCTTTGGTTTTCCGAGTGCAAAAGTGCCGGTTTTTAATTCATATTCTATATCACCAACTACGTCCGTAACCGCATTGTACCCTAAGCTAGAATCAACCCCACATCTCCTACTTCCAAAATACGTGATACTAAATCCTGTGTCATCAGCTTCATAATTACCACCCAATGTCCAATAATCAGAACGATTGCATGCTCTATGAACTAATTTTTTTAGCACCCCTGACTTCCCCCAGTCTCCATATGACCCAGCTAATTTAAAACCTGAATCTTCTATCCCAACACCCGCTTCCCAAGCACCTAAACTATGTCTCGCAAAAAACGGTTGTGTATCTGGACTTTTAATAAACTTTGCCCTCCCCATCTCTCCTGAGATTGAAGCTAATAAAGTTGTTTCATCAAATTTATTTGAGTATCTTATCACCCCACTATAAACTTGTTTATAACCCAGCGTAACATCTGTATAATTTGGAATTCTTCTAGATACTGAATGCAATAATTTTACGCTTCCATGCTGAGCTGTATCATGTATATACGATAGACCAAAACTCAAACCCTCCATAGCAGGTGAAATATAATTAATTTTACTAGCATTAGCTTCGCCACCAGCATCATAATTTGAAGGTAAGTTGGGAGAATGAATAAAGTGATTCTCAACTAATCTACTTGGAGAAATAGAATTTATAACCACATTTAATTTTGCACCTGAACCATCTCTAAATATATATGGGTTCCACCAATATTTCACATCTCCGTCTATTCCACCTGTAGCTCTGGCTACTGAAGCGCCTGATATTTTCATATCATTATAAACACCTGTTGTACTTCCACCCTCTAACCTACCAAGATTTGTATCAATGTAAGTGTATGTCTCTAATCCAGTATTGTCATATGCTGAATTACCATATTTATTTAAAGAGGTGTCTGTGCTTAAAACCACTTCTCCACCAAACTCAATCCCATTATCATCTACCATATCAATTGAGAGGTCCAAGCTCGTATCATTTACAATTGTTTCTTGATAAAGGGAATTCTTAGAAAATCTGGGATTAGCTTGGGGTTTATCAAACCTATAATCTTTACTCTGTTCTCGCACACCAATCTGAGTATCCACTTCACCACCAAAAGTTACAGTTGTTTGGGCAAAAGAAATGTTTGAGATACAGCTCATTAGAAAACTCAAAAACAAGATCTGCTTTTTCATTATTTTTCATGCGAAATTAAAAACTAATAAAATGAAACCACACGATTTTCTTAAGATCAACTAAATAAATGGCTAGTCAAACCACTCTCTCACTCTTGATAGATGGAAATAATCTTTTGTTTTACTTAAAATTTCTTCATCATCATGCACAGCAAAAAATGATTCTTCACCTTTAAGAAACTTTTGTAGGAGTAGTCTTAACTCTTGCTCACACTTATCTAAATCCAATTTTATTTCTTTGATTTCGGCAGGATCTTTCTTGGTTTTAAGTGCATGATATTCCCCAGATATTTCATTTACTTTTGAAAGTTTATAGACAATCAAACCTTCGATAGGTAGCTGTGGATAAACTCCTGAATCAACCTCATTTTTCTGAGGAATATTTCCAGTTTTATAGTCGATAACTTTCACACTATTATTTTTTAAATATTCTATCCTGTCAGCAATTGCGAAAACATTTATGTCATCAAACTTATAATTTAACTTCTGTTCTTTTTGTACTTCTTTGATTTCATCTTTACGTTCAGATTCATATTGCCAAACCCACTTAGCAATTTTTTCAATTCTTGGAAGCCAAAAATTCTTAGCAATAATAGAGTTGGCATAAACGCCAAGTTCTTTACTAAATATTTTTTTGAATTCTGCGATATACTCTTCTTCAGCGACATAAGGTTGTGCTAGTCTAATAGTATTATGTATCGCTGTACCAAATTCTTTGTTAGACAAATTATAGTCTATGCGATCAATCTTTTTAAGCCCAAGAATATATTGAGCATAGTAGCCGTATGGGTTTTCCATTAGTTTTTCAACTCCAGAAATTGAAATCCTATCAGGTCTAGTTTTAGGGTTGGGAACAGGCCTTAAAGCCGATGAAACTTGCATCGCTTGATTTGCCAAATCATACCATGCAAAATATTTTGCACTTATATCATCTCGTGCTTTTAATCTGCGAAACGTTGTTATTTTCTCAAAAATCAAAGCTGGAATCTTTGACTCATTTGCTTCTTTTTCTGACCTAGATATAAAACTTTTTTGCACCAAATGTGATGACAAATCAAAATGCGTATATCCAATTAATACATCATCTTTTGGTAAGCCAATTTTTTGTGCTTCAGTCGGCTTAATAAAGAATCGTGAATTATTAATTTTAGGAAAAGGATGGTTTAATTTTGGAATTATGACTAGGTCAAATTTCAGCAATCTTGCTTCAAGCAGAGATGTAATTGTAACAGTATCGTATGCTTGTTCATCGTATCTCACTCTTTCGGAAATGATCATTCTCGAGAGCACAATCAGAAACTCATCTAAAGAAATCAAGTTATCGGCAGATGATTGTGCTAAACGATCTAAGAATTCTAAAAAACTCTCTTCAAGTTCTGCAAAATTCAGTACAAATTCCTTCAGGCTTAGTAACCTGTCTGAAAACTTTGTGCCTGAAATATTTTTCAGATTAGCTAACCAACTTTTAACTTCTGGAAATTCATCTCCTATATCAAAGTTAGCGATTGGCTTACGCAGATATTTTATTTCAAATTCATACCAATTTGTATCCCTGAGTTTTGATAGCGGATGTTTTAGCACAGCCAGATATTTAATTGGACTTTTATCGACCAATAACTCTGCACTTAATAAGAATAAGTTTGCCGATAGTGAGTCTTTAAAGCTCGATGCATTAGTATCATTAGCAACTATTTGCCATGTTGCAAGTTGCCTTTTCAGGTTACTATTAAAAAATGAATCATCTGATATTACAGCGATTGATTTAAATCCAAGTTCAAGATGCTCCCTAATTATGTATGAAATAATTGTAGCTTCTTGATGGATATTTTCGCAAATAATTGGCGTTATATTATCAATTTCCATATCTATATCTTTCCACTTATACACCATAGAATTTGGTGTCATTAAAGTGGATACTACCTTACTCTTCTCTTGCTGGCCTAAATGTAAAACATTCGATCTTTCAAACTGAAGTTCTATAAGAAACTTCTTATAATTCCATTGTGGATGTGTTGCATCAATCATATCCCATTCGGCCTCAGAGAGCTCTTTATCAAGACCATTAAAATAAAAAGATACATTTGAAAAGTTACCAAAGTGCTTAATCATATTTCTTGAGTATGGAATATCTTCAGCTGGAATTACTATATGAAGATGCTGCTTTGTTTCGCGAAAAGCTGCAATTATCCTATCAGAAATAATTTTCCTAACTTGAGCTTCTAAAAACACATTTTTCGAAGATAGCTCTCTCTCAACACTTAATAATAAATCTCTCTCAAGAGATTGGGGAATTTGCTCAGCTGAATTACAAAACGTATAAAATTTATTTGTAAAATTAAGCAATTCATCTGCTAATGAAATATCTAGATTTGCTTTTTTAATGACATTGCAAATTAGAAAATACAAATCCGTATTCAATATTACTTTAGGTAATGCAATATCCAGATTGGGACATGATTCCAAAATGACATACGGTTTATTTATTAGATCTGAAAATGTGACAAGTTGCGGAATGGTAAAAAGTTTTTCCTTTTTATTTTCAAAAAAATATCTTTCTACCTTTCGACATGCACGCAATGTAGGTAAAAGAACAAGATCACTGTAAGCAGATCCTTGTTCCAATAAGTGTGTTGAAAGCACAGATAAAAAATCATCTGAAAAGCTTATGTTATATAACTTAGCCTCAGGATACTTTGTCATTTACAATTACTTGCTCATCTTCTTTAACATATTGATGCCCAAGTGTAATAATTTTAACGCTCTCTGGCAAGCCTGTTAGCCAAAACCCATCTTCATCTTCATCAACCAATTGCACAGAATGAATCTTAACTTTACCTTCCTCAGAAACTGTTTTGATGGCTACATCACCTTTCATATCTAAAACAACAGATGATCTTGGAACATGATGCGCTTCCACATCCATTAGAGGAATCTTAACTCGCACAGTCTGACCACTTAGAATTTTATATCCATCGTTGGGAATAGTAACTTCTAATTTATATGTTCTTGTGCTTTCGTCTGCTGCCTTACTTAAGAATTTGATACTCCCCACAAGCTCAACTTTATCAGAGAAAATAACACTCGCGTCTTTTGCAGCTTGGGCATCATGGATATTTTTTTCAGGCACATACACAATTGCTTGAGCCGGATTCAAAACAAGGAATGTAGCAATCTTACTGTTCTGCGCATTCGATGCAAAATCACCTTCTTCTACATAGATAGAATCTACGTATCCATCTGCAGGAGCATTCGAAATTGTTTTTTCAATTTCATCTTTTGCAGTTTTCAGCTGGTTTTCAGCTGCCTTGAGTCGTGTTGTTGCATCAGCAAGAGAAATTGCTGAGCTTAAATTTTTATCAAAAGTTGCTTTAGTTGCCTTATAGCTTAATAGTTGCCTATCATATTCTGCTTCTGCTTGCTCGAGCTGCTTTCGATGGTTTCTTTCATCAAGCCTTGCAATTACTTCCCCTTTTTTGAGAAACTGTCCTTCTACTACAGGTATATCAACTACAATTCCATCTGTTTCAGCTTTTATATCAATAACTTTAGATGCTTTCGTCACGCCATTTAGTAGGAGAGTTTTTTTGCGACTTGATGAATGTGACTCAATAACTTTCACCATAACTTGTTCAGCAATTCCGTTTCCGTTCTTAGGTTTGCTATGGAACACTCCTGTTAACATCCAAAGCACGATAACTAGAACTATGACTATCACAACTCTATAAGCTTTCTTAAGTGCCCAAAAACTTGGCATAACTTCTTTTGACTTCGAAGTCACCCCATCAACCAGATCCTTAGATCTGTACTTAAGTTGCTCAAATTTATCTTTCATAAAACAGTATGACTTTTGCTAGGTACTATGATAAACATAACATGTTTTAATGAATTATTAAACGGCGATCTTTATGAGTAAAGGCAAGCTCTCTCGGGAAATTACCACTCTAAATCTGGTAGCATATTATTTTTCAACAGTAGTTGGTGCAGGAATTTTCATAGTTCCTGTTCTAGCGGCGCGAATTGCAGGCCCTGCATCTATTGCTTCTTGGCTTATTGCAATACTGCTGGCCTACCCTTTTGCGATTATTTTTGCACATATTTCTCAACGTTATCAAGTAAGTGGCACAATCCAAAAATTCATTGAGGACTCGACCACTATTAAATTTGGCAAGTCAATGGCATTATTCCTAGTCGCATCTGCCACAGTAGGAAATTTTCTCTTGGGTTATACGTCCGCAGGCTATATATGCGAGTTGTTCTCTATAAGCCCCCAACCTTATATTTATGCGATAGCATTTTTAGTAATGTGCGTTTCATGCGTTTTCAACTTAGCAAATATTGGTTTATCTAGTAACTTGCAGACATTATGTGTATTTTTGCTTATTGGGATTGTTTCAACTGTTGTAATAAGCTCTGTCCCTCACTTTGAAATTCAAAATTTAGATCCTTTTATCCCAAATGGATACAGCTCAATTTTGGCAGCATCTGTACTTTGCTTTTATTCAGTTACTGGATGGGAAAATGTTGTAGCCATGGCTGAAGAAGTGAAAGATCCTGCTCGAACTTATAAAAAAGCTATTAAAATTGCACTTACGCTTATTGCATTATTTTATATATCTCTAGTTGTCACAGTTATCTTGGTTATGACTCCTGATCAGATAGATAGCAAAGTTACAATCATGTCTGCATTATTAAATCAGTCATTTGGAAAAGGCGCTGGCAATATTGGGGCTTGTATTGCAATTTTCCTATTATTCCTTGGTAGTAATGCTTGGGTTATGGGAACTTCGCGTTTAATTTTTGCACTATCAAGAGATAGGGTTTTACCTTCAGTTTTTTCCCAAGTAAATAAAACTACACACATACCAACTGGTGGCATTGCAGCACAACTTATAGTTTACGCTTTACTCGCGTCTTTGATGTACATAAGCAATCTCGAGGATGACTCTTTGGCTGAAGTAGCTAGCCTTAACTACTTACTTCTCTACACGACTATATTCTTTTGTGGCTTTAAGTCGTTTTCAACTGTTAAGCTCAAAACTTTAGCTGGACTTGCATTAATTGCTACATGCACATTCTTAATTCATAGTACCAGTGCGAACTTACAAATATCATTTGTAATCGCCCTTATATGCTTAATTTATGTCTATATAATGAAGCGAGGCTCTAGATGATCTATATAATTCTTAGCCTAATTTTACTGATTATCTTGTTCTCATATTTCACAAAAAATATGAGACCCACCAACCAACAAATGTCAAAATCTGAGGCAAGAGAAGTGTTAGGAGTTGGCGAATCTGCTACAAAAGAAGATATAATTAGCACATTTAATACCTTGATGAAAAAGAATCACCCTGATGTTGGTGGATCAAAATATCTTGCACAAAAAATAATAATCGCTAAAAAGACATTAATAGATGAGTAAAGGTAACTAATTATGAACACATTCTTAAAAACTCTTATCGCATTAGGATCTATTCCATTAATAGCAAGTTGTGCTCCAGTTGTTGCAGTGTCTTCTGCAGTGGTGGGAACAACCTTAGCAGATGAAAGAAGTGCTGGCGATACAATGGATGACTCTGTAATTGTTTTGAAGATTAAAGAAGACTTCATGCAAAAAGATTTCAATGAAATGCTTGGCAGAATTAGTGTTACCTCTCATGAAGGCAGAGTGCTATTAACTGGAAGTGTTACTGATCAAAATTTCGCAGACGAAGCCGTTAAAATGGCATGGGCTGTAAGGGGTGTAAAAGAAGTGCTGAACGAGATTGTAACTTCACCAAAAGACCTTAAGGATTACACCAAAGACTCTTTAATTGCCAATACAGTTAGAAGCAAATTACTTTTCGAAAAAGATTTAAGATCAGTAAACTATTCAGTTGATGCAAACAACGCTGTTGTTTACTTAATTGGCGTTGCTCAAAATCAAGTAGAACTAGATAAAGCTTTAAAAATTGCAAGCAGCGTTAAAGGCGTGAAAAGAGTCGTGAATTATGTGATCTTGAAGGACGATCCTCGAAGAATCAGCGGCGCTATGTTTAAAAAAAAAGAGATGTAATAGCAATCGGGAATGCAATTTATGATTCTATTTTTGAGTGTTCTGATCAAGAGCTTGCGACGCATCTAGAGCCATTTAACCTAAAGAAAGGTTTGATGACTTTAATAGATGAAGATGTTGCAACAAGAATGCAGTCACTTACTCCTACTAAAGTTTCTGCAGGTGGTGCAGCTGCTAATTCTGTAGCCAATATTTCTACTATGGGCGGCAAGACAGGTTTCCTTGGTACAGTATCAGATGACCATGCTGGGCATCAGTTTAATGCTAGCCTGAAAAATATTGAAGTTGACCATCTTAACCATCCCAAAAGTTTCGACGAACCATCAGGCAAAAGCTATATATTTATCACGCCTGACGCCGACCGTACCATGTTCACCTACATTGGTTCTGCTGATAATATAACGCATGATGATGTAGATTATGATGTGCTTAGCGAATACAAAGTTTTGTTCACCGAAGCTTTCCTATGGGATAATGGAGAGATGACAGAGGTAGTGAAAAAAGCGTTTGCAAATCAGCATCAACATGGTGGGTTAAATGCCTTCACTCTCTCAGCAGAATTTGTTGTTAAAAAAAATCGAGAAGATCTTTTAGAACTAATGAAAGAAATAGACATTTTATTTGGCAATGAGAGTGAGTATAAGGCACTCTTTGATACAGATAATTTGAATCAAGTAATTAAAAAACTCCAGTCTTATAAAACCATTTCTGTAGTTACATTAGGAAAAAAAGGAGCAATGATAGTACTCAAAGAGTATGTAATACACATTTCTTCACCAAAAGTTAAAAAGCTTGTGGATGCAACAGGCGCTGGCGATGCTTTCGCAGCTGGTTTCTTGTATGGCTTCACTCACGGCAAAAGCTTAAAAGAGTGCGGTGAAATTGGCGCACACGCTGCAGGAAAAGTTTTAGGACAGCTGGGCGCAAGACTCTAAGTTTAGCGATTAATTTACACCTACTTAGAAATTATAATAGATCTAAAAAAACCCCGCCAGAAACTGGCAGGGTTTTTATTTTCAAGTAACCGTTTAGTTATTTCTTAGCTTGTTTAGAAGCATCAGCCATAACAGATACGCTTAGCATTTTGTCCGGATCAGTCACAGAGCCGTTATTATTACGATCACCTTTTTTGATCTTATCAACGAATTCCATGCCTTTCACCACTTTGCCAAATGCTGTGTATTGACCATCTAAATGCGGAGCATCTGCAAGCATAATGAAGAATTGGCTGTTAGCGCTGTTAGGGCTAGTCGATCTTGCCATTGATAAAACGCCTTTAACGTGTTTAATATCGTTAAATTCCGCTTTTAAATCTGACTTCTTACTACCACCCATCCCACTTCCAGTTGGATCACCTGTTTGTGCCATAAAGCCATCAATAACTCTGTGGAAAACAATATTATCATAGAACCCTTCGCGTGCTAATTCTTTGATTCTTTTAACATGTTCTGGAGCTTTTTCAGGGTATAGTTCTGCAACTACATCACCATCTTTTAATTTTATAATAAGTGTGTTTTCAGGGTCTTGTGTTTGGGCGTGAGATATATTCATAGCGAGCATTGTAATTAATATAGTTTTTAAAATTTTCTTCATATGAGCTTCATAAAGTTAAGCATAAACCACACTTTTACACCTACTTTTCCAAAGTGCAACATATTTTGCGGAAACAAGCGTATAATTAGATTTCACAAAAGCCTCAGATGTGATAGATTCAGTTGGAGTTTTTTTACAGTTTTATGTTGCAATCAATTACACGCACTATTGGCTTTTGGTTTTCTATTTTAATGGTAGGAATAATTCTAGCTGGGCTTTTCGTGCTACCTGTATTCTTATACTTTAGCAAAGACTTACCAGACTATAATCAGTTAGCAGAGTATGACCCGCCAACAATATCTAGAATATATTCTAGTGATGGCGAACTAATGGCAGAACTTGCCAAAGAACGTAGAATCTTCAGAAAGATCGAGGAAATACCACAACTTGTAGTTGACGCGTTCCTTGCAGCAGAAGATCAAAATTATTACAACCACCCTGGCATTGATATGATGAGTATCATCAGGGCTGGCTTTCAGAATGCGAGCAATATAGGTAGTGACAAAAACCCTGTTGGTGGCTCAACAATCACTCAGCAAGTGGTAAAAAACTTTTTGCTTACCAATGAGAGATCGTTCAGCAGAAAAATCAAAGAGGCAATACTTGCTTATAGAATTAATAAAGTTTACTCCAAAGACAGAATTTTAGAACTATATCTAAACCAAATATATTTAGGAAATGGGTCTTACGGCGTCACATCAGCAGCTTTAAATTATTTTAACAAAGACTTAGACGATGTGACTTTAGAAGAAGCAGCTTTGCTTGCAGCGCTTCCGAAAGCACCATCTCTTTTGGATCCTACTCGTAACCCTCAAAAAGCAAAAGCGCGTAGAGATTGGGTTCTTGATAGAATGTATGAAGAAAACTTCATTAAGCAAACGCAAGCTAAAAAAGCAAAGACTTTACCAATAAGTTTAACTCCCCGATACGAACATTCTATTCTTGATAATGGCTATTATACCGAAAGCGTAAGGCTGCAACTAATTGAGATGTACGGCGAAGACAGAGTGTATCAAGATGGCATTTCCGCTCATACAAATCTTGATAAGAACTTGCAGAAGTTTGCTGATGAAGCTTTGCGTAGTGGCTTGATTGAATACGATAGACGCCATGGTTACAAAGGTGCGGCTACAAATTTAAAATTTAAGGGCGATGAATGGAAAGCTCTAATAAAAAGTTTTGAAGCAGAGCCAGCATCAACTGTGGGTGGTTGGAAACCAGCAATCGTTCTAGCCGTTGCCAATGACCAAGCAAGTATTGGCCTTAAAGATGGCAATAAAAGCTTTATTCCGCTAGCAAAATTAACATGGGCAAGAAAGCGTCTTGATAAGGGCTATGTCGGTAAAAAAGTTGAGTCGGCGAAGGACGTTTTAAAACAAGGCGATGTAATATATGTGAGTGCTGATGCCGAAGGCAAAGGGCACAACCTCGAACAAGTTCCTGATGCTAATGGAGCGCTAGTTGCAATTCAGCCTAAAACAGGAAAAGTTGTAGCGCTTGCAGGGGGCTATAGCTTCAAAGAAAGCAAGTATAATAGAGCAATCCAAGCAGTTCGCCAACCTGGCTCTACATTTAAACCTTTTGTATATTTAGCCGCACTTGAAAAGGGATTTTCCCCTAACTCTATTCTAAAAGACGAACCGATATCTATTTCCCAAGGCCCAGGAATGCCAGCTTGGACTCCCAAAAACTTTGAGGGTAAATTCCTTGGAGATATAACTTTGCGAAAAGCCTTAGAAAAGTCGCGAAACTTAGCAACTGTTCATCTTCTAACATTAGTTGGTTTAGATAGAGTACGTGAGGTTTCGACACGACTTAAAATTTATAACAATCCACCAAAAATATATTCGATGGCACTCGGTGCTCACGAATCCACACTATTACAAATGACTGCTGCCTATGCATCCTTTGCAAGTAATGGTCTTCGCGTAGAACCAAAACTTATTGATCGTGTTCAAGACCGCAAAGGAAGAATGATTTTTGGAACAGACTTAAGAAAGTGTGATTTCTGCCAGCCTGAAGGTGATAACACCACTCTTAGAACTCACGAGATTCCCAGTCTGAAATTTACTTCCCAGCAAGTAATTGACCCTGCAATAAACTACCAAATGGTTTCTATTTTAGAAGGTGTAGTGCAAAGAGGTACTGCAGGGCGTGCAAGACAAATAGGTAAAGCTTTAGCTGGGAAAACTGGCACAAGTAACGATAGTAATGACACGTGGTTTATAGGTTTTTCTCCTGATTTAGTATGCGGAATCTACATCGGCTATGACCAGCCAAAATCTTTAGGAGCAAAGGAAAGTGGCTCAACTGTGGCCTTGCCAATATTTGTAAGCTTCATGAAAAATGCGCTAGCTGAATTACCAAACAGAGATTTTGAAGTTCCAGCTGGGATTGAGTTTGTGAAAATTGATGACACAACTGGAAACACACCTGGAGTTTTCACCAATCAGAAAAACATTGTTAATGAGCCAATGCGGCAAAGCGATATTGAAATTTTCAAATCATTGACTCCTGAGACTCAGGTAGAAGATGGCTCAAACCCTGAGCTAGGCGCAATCCCTCAAACCGATCAAGATCAGCCAGCAGTTGGTGGCGTTTATTAATTTTTCTCAAAATTAACTACTTCTTAACTTCTACATAATAGAATCCTATCTATATAGCGTTGTAGAGGTTGTATGAGAAAGGATAAAGATACTATTAAAAAGGAAACATTGGACTTGGCTGTAGACATTCAAGGCCTAGTAGCTGGAGCAGTAGGTTTAGTAGGAATAGATGGGATAGATGCTCAAACAAAAAGAGAAACCATTCAATTGGTTTCAGAAGCAATAATCAAAGCCGATGTCAAACTCTCTGAAAGCATAGATGGGAATCATCGAAAAACAGTCGGCAATTTTGCTACAATTATTGTAGAAAAAACCCTAGAAGAGATTGCAAAAGCAATAAAAAATGTCGATACAACTGAACCTAGCCAATTTAAAGAAGCGTTACAAAAAACATCCATAGCTAAAGCAGCAAACTATTATGAAGAGGTATCCAAGCCTAAAAGCGAACAAAGCACTGTTGATATGCTAGTTGCAAGTGGTAACTTTCATGAAGTTTCGTTAAAAACTGGCAGCGCCTATAAATTGTGCGTCGACGCAGTTAGTTATTGTGAAGCAGTAACTAATGGGCATGTCCAAGCAGCAAAACACATAGAAACTATAGCCAAATCTTCTGCAAATGCTGTAGCTCTAAATGAAGCAAATGCAGCTAACTCTAAAGCAATACCTGCACTTCCACCAGAAGGTCTTGGAGGACAAAAAACTGCAAGGGGACAGCATGCATTAAAAGAGAAAACTGAAGCAATAAAGCCAAAGGAAAGTTTTGTCGACAAGCTAAAAAAAGCTGTAAAGGACACAGGACTAGTAAGATAGCTATGCTGTCTTAATAATAACTGCCCCCAACAAAATGACAGCAATACCAATGAGCTTTCTTTTGTTGCTCTCTTCTTTTAAAACCCACATTCCTAGTATAGAACCAAATACTATAGATACTTCTCTTAGCGCAACTACATACGATGTAGGGCTCTGTTGTAAGGCGAATAAAATCATCAAGTATGTAAATAAGCTGACAAAACCTATCATGGCACTGTAAAGTTTATGTTTCTGCCAAACCACCAAAGTTTGAGCCCCAAGTCTTTTGATCATAAACGGCGCAAGAAGCAAAGTGGTGGCTGTGAACATTATAGATATGTAAAACACTGGCGGGATATAAGCTATACTCATCTTATCGACTATTGAGTATCCAGAAACACATAAGCCTACCATCAAAGCCGCCTTCATAGCAGCGCGTTTCTCCAAGTCGCGAATACGCTTAATAGCAACTAATAATATCCCAACTGCTAACATACATATTCCAAAGAAACCTTGCTGTGATATTGATTCCATTCCAACTGAGAGAACAATAAGCACAGTCACTAAAATTCCAAAACCTCGTGCCATTGGGTAAATCAATGACATCTCGCCAATTGAATATGAATGCCCCAGAAGTAGTAGATACAAAGCATGGATTATGGCAGTTATAATTATGTATGGAATCCAGTGCCATGAAATTGCACTAAAATCAGTCATATATATTGCGAATGGCAATGATGTTAAACCTGCTATTAGCCAACCAAGCCAAAGTGTTGAAATTTTATTTGCAGCAGCTTTTTTGGCGTAGAAATTCCACGTGGCGTGCATCATAGCTGATAGCATGATTAGTGAAAATGCTGCAGAGTTCATTTTGTCCTTTTTGGTGGAGCCAGGCGGAATCGAACCGCCGACCTTTTGAATGCCATTCAAACGCGCTACCAACTGCGCTATGACCCCGAAATTACTAGGCCACCAAGTTAGCTTTTCTGGTATAATATGTCAATGTGCTATTATTTTTTCTTTAGAGAGTTTTTGTGCTTTTCATCTAAATCAACATACTCAAAAACCTGGCCACAGTAGGGACAAGCAATTTCTTCCAAGTCTTTTTTAATTTCAAGATAAATCTTTGGGTGACCCAATGCACCACCGCCTCCATCACAACTTATGTGGCGTTCATGAACTACTTTTGATGTTTGGCTGCTTTGCATAATTTCAAATCAATTTATAGCTTTAAATTACCTAATATGGCTCGTATACGCAAGTTCAATCATAACAAATTTTAGAAACTTAGCTTTGTTCCAGCAAGGATGACAGTCCCTCGGTTATCCACTTTTGAATTATTTCTATCAAACTTAAATCTAGTTACTTCTGCATAAGTTACCATACCTTGTAGAACTTTATAATCCGCTCCTAAAGATAATATTTGGTATTTATTATATGAAGTATCTTGGTTGGCTTTTGCAGGTGCTTCATTGATATAAGCATTTGCATTTCTTGACCTCATATAAGTAAGACTTATTCCAAATTTATCATATTCATAACCAAGCCCTGCAGTCCAATGTTTAGAACCAAATTTTGCACCAGCAAGCCTATCTTTTGGTCGACCTGTGTCCATCCAATCAGCATAGGAAGCTGCAAGCGTCACTCCTTTATACGCGACTTTACTGCCAAGAACCCACGCCTTCATATCCTCACGATCAGGCTTGTTCGATCCATTTTTAGCTTTACCAGACTCTCCTGAAACAGAAAATCCATAAGTAACATCCCGCACTTTTCCGTCATAACGAGCTGACGCATCCCAAACATTTTTGAAATCACTTCCTGAACTCTGATTTACTTTTTGAACTTCACTAAGAGTCCCTCGCAGTGCTGGATCAGGAATATAGCTAAACCCTAACTGAAAACCATTAAACTTTGGAGTATAATAAACCAATTTATTTGCTGCTGACTTACACTTACAGAACGTTGGAAGCCCAGCATTAATTAAAAAATGTTGTCCAACTCTGGTATTTTGACCACTCTTGTTGATAACATAATTGTTATACCAGTAGTAAGCAGCGCCATCATAACCCCCTGTTGCCTTTGCAACATCTTTGCCAGATATCATCATATTGTGAGAAGCACTTTTAGTACTAGCACCTTCTAATCTACCAAATTTAGATTCTAAATATCCGTAAACTTTATCACCGTTATTATCATTACCAGATGCGCTTGCCGAAGTGTCTGCAAACAACTTTACAACTGCACCATATTTTAGACCATTATGATTTCCATCAACATTAACATTTATTCTAGTATCGTTTACTATTGCGCCTGAATGAAGCTTGTTGCCTATAGCTGTATCACCTGTTTTTTGTACAGCATCATATGGAGATTTTTGTTTTCTATAGCCTACCTGCGTATCGATACTGCCGCCTAATTTAACTTTTGGCATCTCAGCTGCGAAAGCATTTGACGCTACTACAAGTAAAATGGGAAGTAGTATTCTTTTCATACGGTACTCATCTCTAATTTATGTGCGCAGTGTAGTACACATTTATTTATGATGGAAGTCCATAACTGAAATTTTATTTGGGTTTAGTTAAATCAAATTTACTGGACACTACAAGCAACATAATTGATACTGTGCTTAATATGCCGCTTATAAGGGAAGTCAGTTATGCAACAGTCCAGTTTTATTGAACAGAATGAAGAACTGAAACAGTATACTCCCTTGAAATCGAAGCGAAATTCTTTAAAGGGCTATAAATTTATAGATTTATTTGCTGGCATCGGGGGTATAAGGTTTCCTTTCGATGAGCTAGGGGCTAGCTGTGTTTTCTCATCAGAGATGGATAAATATGCAAGCCAGACTTATTTTGCAAACTATAATGAAATACCTAAAGGTGATATCACCCAGATTGATGCTAAAGATATCCCCTCATTTGATATTTTATTAGCAGGCTTTCCATGTCAGCCCTTTTCAAATGCTGGACATAAAAAAGGCTTCGAAGACACAAGAGGGACACTTTTTTTTGACATATGTAGAATAATAGATTTTCATAAGCCTAAAGTGTTATTTCTTGAAAATGTAAAAGGCCTTAGAAGCCATAACAAAGGTCATACTTTTACTACAATCAAGTCAAGATTAGAAGATTTAGGGTATGATATATATTCAGATGTACTAAATGCGAAAAGCTTTGGCCTGCCTCAAAATAGGGAGAGAATATACATCATTGGCTTTAAAAAAGGACTCGTTTCACAATTTACATTTCCATCATCACTAAATAGCAAGCCTTTTTTGGGGAGTGTATTGGAATCTAAAGTGTCAGAAAAATATACTATTTCTGATAAGTTATGGATTGGTCACCAGCGCAGAAAAAAAGAGCACGTTAGTAAGGGAAATGGTTTTGGATACTCATTGTTTAATTCAAGTTCAGAGTATACAAGCACGCTGTCTGCTAGGTACTATAAAGATGGGTCAGAAATATTAATATCTCAAGAAGGCAATAATCCTCGTAAAATTACACCTAGAGAAGCTGCAAGATTGCAAGGGTTTCCAGACAACTTTATTATACCAGTGAGTGATGTTCAAGCTTATAAACAATTTGGTAATAGCGTTGCAGTACCGGTAATAAGAGCTATAGCAAATAAAATAAGTGAAGCATTGAAATAGTAATATGGAATTCGAAAAATTTAAAATTGAAGATCAAAAATTTAACATAAATTTAAAGTTTTATTTTTGGTTGAAACATCTTGTAAAAACAAATCTCACAGATACTCAATCTAAGGATTTATTATCGAGATTGATATTCCAAAATGATTATGAGCAAGTATTAATTAATCTAGATACTTTTCTTGCTGGATTTAAAGGCAAGACTAAGTCATCAGCATTTATACATCTTATTTCAAACATTATGGATATGAGAGATGTGGAAATTTTTATCTTTAGCTTGCAGTTATATATGATAAAAGATCTTCTGTTAGCGGAATCAAAGTTGAAAAATATTTTAGCTGTTCACTCCCAAAAGTTAGATCTTTTATCCATCGCTTATGATGAAGAATCTCTGTACAGCCCTTATGCTACTAGAGTAAATGGGGCGTTATTAGCATTGTTGTTTTTTGAAAAGCTTGAGTTTGGAAAAACGAATTTTATGTCGCAAGATGCTCAGCAGTATTTATCTTTATTATCTAAAAGTTATTCAAAGTTGAGATATATAGGTCTGGAAGCAAACCAAGTTTTTATGCTTATGTTCTCTGAAAGTATAAATCAATCTATAATTTCTGACTCAGGTAGTAATTATGAAGATAGGATAATGAGCGTTTTATTATCTATAGGCATTCATAAAGATTCCATTACTAAGACTCATGATAAGAATGATAAAAGTACAGAGTTTGATTTGTTTTTTGAGCTTGAAGGCAAGACTTATGGAATAGGAGCAAAACGTACTTTAAGAGAAAGATATAAGCAATTTATTAAAACAGCTTTAAGTAGTAAAATTGATGTTATGATAGAGATTACTCTTGGACTAGATCTGAATTATGAAAAGGCAAAAACAATACTCTCACATGGGATTAAAATTTTTGTTGCTGATGAAATATATAATGCAAGAAAATTTATGCAGACTTTAGACGGCATATTTAGCGTCAAAGATCTTACGCTAAACACTCTGAAGAATCTTTAAAGCAAAAAAAAAGCCTGAGAGGTTTTGTCTCTCAGGCTCTCAATATTGTTGTAAGAAACTAGAACTTCAACTTAGAACCAACTAGAACAATAGTTCCTTTGTTGTTCACAACTGAAGCTGCTCTGTTAAATTTGAATGGAGAAACTTCAACATATGTTAAAAGTCCTTCAGCAACTTTGTAATCAGCCCCTAATGATAGAATTTTGAAAGTATTGTAGGTTCTATCTTGAGACGCAGCAGCAACCGCCTCACCTATATAAGCATTAGCATTTTTAGATTCCATATATGTCGCACTTACACCAAATCTTTGGTACTCATATGCTGCACCTGCTGTCCAATGCGATGAGCCAAATTTTGCGCCAGAACGTTTAACTGTCTTTGGACGGCCAGTGTTCATCCAATCAGAATATGATGCCGCAACTGAGAAACCTTTGTACTCAACCATTCCGCCTAGGACCCAAGCTTTGATTCCTTCTCTGTCTATTTTGCTTGAACCGTTCTTAGCTTTAGAAGTTTCACCTGAAAGTGATACTCCATACTTAACGTCTTTTGCTTTACCGTCATAACGAACTGAAGCATCCCAAACATCTTTGAAACCACTTCCTGTTGTTTTATTTACGCTCTGTAATTGAGATAACGTACCGCGAACCGCAGGATCAACTATGTAGCCAATACCAAACTGCAAACCATTAAAGTTAGGTGTATAGTAAACTAATTTATTTGCACGTGACTTACATTTACAAAATGTAGGAAGCCCCGGCGCTACAGCAAAATGCTGATCATTCTCTGTGTTTCCTGAAGCATTCCATGTATACTGGTTAAATACTAAATTTGTATCTCCATCAATCCCACCAGTACCTCTTGCAACCGTACCGCCATAAATCATCATTTTGTGAGACGCACTTTTTGTACCAGCTCCTTCAAGTCTACCAAATTTGCTTTCTGCATAGGCATAAACTTCATCGGCGTTGTTATCATTTCCTGACGAACTTGCTGAAGTGTCTGCAAACAACTTTATTACTCCACCGTATTTTAGGCCATTTGCATTACCATCAACATTTACAAGCACTCTTGTATCATTCACAAGAGCATGGCTGTGTAGTTTATTACCTTTAGCAGCGCTAGGGTTTAAATTTTCATCATAAGGCGATTTTTGGTTTCTAAAGATGACTTGTGTTCCAATCTCACCACCTAATTTTACTTTTGGTGCTTCAGCTGCAAAAGCGTTTGATGCAATCATCGTCATGATTGTTGAAAGTACTATTTTTTTCATTGGTTTCTCTATATATAATTTGGCGCATACTCTATACCTCAACCCCTAAAGCCAAAAGACTTTATCCAACAAACTCCTAAAACTTCTGATTATTGTGGCTTTTTGGCAACACTCTGGGTTGCGTTAAGAGCTATAATTTGCTAAACTTGGCTAAATTTTTGTTCTCAATATGTCCATTAAAATTGATCAGTACGAATTATCAGCTCCAGTGATACTCGCCCCTATGTCTGGCGTGACTGATAAACCATACCGAAAAGTTGTCAGAAAATTTGGTGCACCGTTACTCGTGACAGAGATGATTGCAAGTCGCGCAATGATCGTGCACTCTAAACAATCAATGCAAAAGTGTGAGTTTGACCAAGAGGGCGGCCTTACCTCCGTGCAGCTAGCAGGCTGCGAGCCTGATATAATGGGTGAAGCTGCAAAACTGAATGAAGGATTCGGCGCTAAAATTATTGATATAAACTTCGGTTGCCCAGCAAAAAAAGTTGTTAATAGTTATTCTGGATCTCACCTAATGCGTGATGAGGTTAAAGCAGGAAAGATTTTAGAAGCAACTGTTAAAGCCGTTAAAATTCCTGTCACCATGAAAATGCGAACAGGTTGGGATCACGACAATAGAAATGCACCAAATCTCGCCAAAATAGCAGAAGATGCTGGTATAAAAATGCTCACTGTTCATGGCAGAACTCGTTGTCAGTTTTACACAGGCACTGCAGATTGGAGTTTTGTAAGATCTGTTAAAGAAAGTGTAAAAATCCCAGTCGTTGTTAATGGTGATATCAAATGCATTAAGTCTGCAATCACTGCTTTAGAGCAGTCTGGCGCAGATGGAGTGATGATCGGTCGCGGCGCTTATGGCAGACCTTGGTTGATCAATCAAATTTCTCATTATCTTCTTCATAAAGAAGAGCTTCCCGATCCGTCAATAAAAGAAAAAATGGATGCTGTTTTAGAACACTATGAAGATAATCTATCTTACTATGGTGAGCGTACAGGAATCATGATGTCACGCAAACATCTTGGTTGGTACAGTGCTGGTATGAAAAACTCTGCTGAGTTTAGATCAAAGATCAATAAAATTACCGAGCCTAAGGACGTGCTAGCTGCAATTAAGGAATTTTTTGAAGCTGCTTATATCTAAATACAGATGAGAAGAATCCAAGCAAAAGTCAATATAGTCTACAGATAATCTATCCCCGTAACATTATGAGCAAGTTGCCCCATATCTTGCAAAAGATGATATTCGAGACAATCTTTGCCACCCGAAGGCAGCCCATCATTTGCCCATGCAGCAGCAGTTATACTGCCTGTGATTGCAGGAACCACTGATGAAGCTAGTAAAGCAAGTGGAAGCCAATATTTGGCAGCACAGCTTACAGTTTCTGTAGCTTCAATATCCATCTTGTTTAATGGGATAAAAAATGCTCCAATAAGCGATATTCCAACCGTTGCTATAGAAACAGAAGTTCCAGCTATTAACAACTGATTTACGTAATTTGCATCGTCATAGCGTTCATAAAGATTCCCTCTTGCATCGAAAACTTTGGCTAAATCAGATCTTGGGCAGATATAATCACTCAGCTTATCCACTTTTGCTATATAAACTGAAAATTCTTCTTTTAAAGAATGGCACGGATAGTCGATACCACTAAAGTCTGCAACTGTTTTATAACTCTTGAAATCACATTTCTCTGGGTAAGAGCTTCTGCCAACAGATAAAGCAGGAGTATATAACCAACATTGATTAAACAAATGTATATATTCCCCAACTGATTCCCATGTAACGTCATTCGGGTATATTGTAGTGGTATAGGTCTGGTTACTTGATGTGGTAAAAGTAGAATTAGGTAGAGTGGTAATTGGCTGCATGCGCGACCTCAATGAGAATGGATAAAAAACAATAGCAAGATACTATTTTTAATAAAAAATAAAAGAAGATTATTGATTGGGATATAATTTCGGAAACCAAAATTCTACTACTTCAAGGGGTAATCCTAACCTTACTGTTCCTTTGACGGTAGAAGAAACCAGAAGCTGTCTTTCTATTAAGTTAGACATTACTGTTCTAGCTTGTCTGTCCTTATAGCCAGTTATACTCTCTGCTCTACCCCTTTCAAATTCGCCCATCAAGATTGCTTCTCGTAAGAGTGTATATGACCCTTTCAACATCTTGCCTGCAGCTATTTCATTTTGAGTATAAATCTCTACTCTTCTTAACAAATCGCTTGGCTCAAGTATTGAAGCCATATATTCAACTTGATCTATGCAGATACCCAAAAAGAATTTACAAAAATCAACCAAGCCTTGATGCGTTAAATTCCCTCTTCCATCCAAATCGCCTCTTCTTGGGTCATCAGCCATAGCTAGTGAATTTTTATATTTGTCAGATGCTCGTGCTAATCCTCTGGAAATTGACCATAAACTATTTCCAATGCCTATATTCTTTAAATATGCATGAGAAAATAATCTAGTAACGCGACCATTGCCATCATAAAACGGATGTATCCATAAAAGCCTATGATGCGATGCTGCAACCGCTATTACTTGCTTTATTTTGGATAATTTTTCAGGATTATACACCGAACAAAACCTGTTCAAAAAATCATCTAAAAAATCTGAGTGTGGCGGAATGTGCAATCCAACTTTCACATCACCTTCTCGAAAACAACCAGCTTTAACTTTTATTTTTTGGTTTGTATCTGGATTTGTCACCCAAAGAAAATCTTCTGGTAGCTCTTTATAAAATTCCTGGTGAATCCATTTTATTGCGTCAGAAGAACATATGTTATAAGGACATTCGCCTTGATCAATTTTGTTCTGAACTTTAATATGCGCTACGGCTTCTTTTTGTAAATCTCGTTTTTTATTATCAGTTGAGTACTCATTTTTTAAAGCCCTTTCAATATCTTTAGGATGAGTATTATGTCCCTCTAAGAAGTTAGAGTAATAACAATTCATAGACCTGATCAAATCTCCTATCGATCTACTAAGAATTGGATTCACTGCGCTTGTTAAGGTGCTGGATTTCTGAATTAAGTTTGCCACTAAATCTTCAATCTCTGCATCACTTTCCATAGGCATAAGTGGTTCCATCACAGATGGAGACTCTATAAATGCCGATCTTTTTGCCACAACTTTTGCCGATCTTTAAATGCGCCTTAATCTTAAGTATAACCTAGTTTTTCAAGAGGTTCAACACTTAACTTTTGCCGATCTTTTTGCCGATCTTTTTGCTAACTCAACTATGCCG
Organism: uncultured Candidatus Midichloriaceae bacterium; assembly: GCA_964558975.1. Lineage (GTDB taxonomy): Bacteria > Pseudomonadota > Alphaproteobacteria > Rickettsiales > Midichloriaceae > CAZLFQ01. The sequence goes on along the minus strand of CAZLFQ010000002.1, from coordinate 341,188 downwards.
CTTGGTCAAGCTCAGGCAACATTCCTAAAGCACGCTTATACATCATCAAAAGTGTTTCTTGCTCATCAAGCTCGGTTTTATCCATCTTACGCTCTTTAACAATCTGGCGCATTACTTTTGGTTCAAAACCATTACCTTTAGCTTCAGCAAAAACTTCGCGGATCAATTCAGAAACTTCTGCTTTTTCTCTTTCTAATCTTTCGATTTTTTCAATGTATTGTTTAAGTGCATCGCCTGCAACACCACCAACATTAACCATACGTACTCCTAATTATAAAATTTGCTTTCTTTGTATCTCGACAATGCAAATCTTATAATCACTCCAAGCACAGCAGTCAAGGGAAGAGCAACAAGAACCCCAACAAAACCCATAATAGCACCGCCAGACAATAATCCAAAAATTATCCATACTGGATTTAGACCAATGCTTTTTCCAATTAATTTCGGCGTTAAAAAATTGCTTTCAACAACTTGACCAACTATAAATAAGCCAACAACAATTAAAACAGGTGCAGAATCTCCAAATTGAATTGCTGTCACAATCACACACAATACTGCACTAAAAATTGCCCCAGCATATGGAATGAAAACCAATAATCCGCTTATAAAACCAAGCGCTAGACCAGACTCAACACCCACAAGTGACAAGCCCGTAGCATAGAATATCGCCAATATAAAACATACTAGGGACTGGCCACGCAAGTATCCTGAAAGTGTAGTATTGATTTCTGTAACGAGTTTTTTAGCTATAGCTCTATATTTTTTAGGTATTAAATTATGACAAGAATTCACAAAGTTTTCCCAGCTTAACAACATGTAAAACATCACGACTGGTGTAATAAATATTACCGCCACCATATTTACAGCAAGAACGCCAGATTGAAATATTCTGCCAAGAATCTGACCAGAAATTGCAAGCATACTACCTGAGAAGTCATTTACAATTGCTTCAGCTTTTATAACAAGATTAGGGTCAATCTCTTTGATTCTATCTAAGGTTCCTGATGAGTAGACTTTGATTTCATTTGAATGTTTAGAGATTCTTTCAATTAAAATTAAAATTTGTTTATAGAGTACGGGAATGATTGTAAATGACAAAATTCCAACAATAAAAACTAGCAAAATTATAGCAAATAAGACTCCAAGACCTCTTGGGACTTTAAACTGCTCTAGTCTTAAGACCAAGGGAGCAAGGAAGTATGAGAATACCAATGCGACTATAAACGGCGCTAAAATATCGTTTACTAGAAAAAGAAAGTACGTTACTCCCATAAGTGAAAACAAAACGTACAGCATTGTTTTATCAATTTTTTGCATTTCAAGATCCAATATACATATAGTTTACATATTCTAGGAAATAACCAAAAATCTCAAGAAATATTATATGGAGATTCTGGATTGATAGTGCCTCAATGCAGCAGACATAGCTAGTGACTCATATACCCTAGTCTCCAGTAATGATTTGGCAATATCCGTTGGTTTATGACCTTGAGAATTCCTCGTCCACAGAATTTTTGCAATACTGGGTACATCCTCTGATACCTTCAACACTTTTATCAAGAGATCGACCTCACAACTTGTTGTAAGCAAATGAAGCAATGGCTGATTTGTTCTCGCACCTAAATCTGCTAGCTTGGCAAACAAATGGTTACAATCGATATTTATAGCACTGACATTCAGATTAGAATTTGCTTGTAAAAATTTTGCAATTAAGTCAGGGGATATTTTGACTAAAGGATTCAAATCAGAATTTGAAAATATAAGATCAATACCTGTGACACTTTTGACAATTAATTGCTGATCATTAAAAGTTTCTTCAGCAATTAGTACATCCAAATATCCATTTAGAAACTTAACAATTTCTGGTGTTAGATTAGGCCTGAGCGCACAGTTCTTTAAAAAAGACACAACATTTTCAGGAGACTCATTTTCTATTACCTGCGCAACAGAAACTTTCATACCAGTTAGCTTCCGCTAGAATATTTTAGCTCCCTAGCTCTGAGTAATATTTTATCAACTATCTCATTTGCAATGCGTTGATCTGTGTCCATATCAACCCAATTTTGACCAACTTGTTTTTGTTTAAATGCAGAAACTTTAATTGCATCTGACCTTAATTCAGTGCCCGTTATAAGTATGTTGAGTTTATACCTTTCTTTCGCGCTAGTTTTTAATTTATACCAGTCTGTCAGTATTGTTCCACCAAATGGATCTGCTGATATCAAAGGCATAAAATACACTGTATCAAGCGTTGCTCTCCAAAGATAGCCGTTAACATTGATTCCATCGACCGAACCAGATTTCTTCTTCCCACCGACTACAACAAAGCCGTCTTCACCTGTAAGCTTTCCAATTCTCTCTTCTTCCATTTGCTCACGAGATTTTGGATATGTTTCATCAGGATTGCCTCCTTTAAAAGCTCCACAAGCTGATAACGACATTAAAGATAAAGCGATGATAATATTCCTAAACATAATAAAAAAGAGGATGTGTTTTTCACATCCTCTTATATAGTTTATTCGCCTTTTAGTCAATTAGAACAGCAATCTTGTACCGCCTAAGATGACAAAGCCTTTATCCTTACCACCTCTAGATTCCTTAAACTCAAAATTAGAAACTCCAACATAAGGCAAGAAACCCGGAGCTAATTTATAGTCAACATCTAGAACGATATTTTTTAATTTATTTGTTCTAAAGTCACTCAAATCACTGTTTGACAAAATTCCAGCAGTTGTAACTCCACTTATCCCTTTATTAGTTTTAAGAGCTTCAATACCACCAGCTTTCTCACTTTGCATGTATGTCAATGAAGCACCTATTTTTTCATATTCATAACCAGCACCTAATGTCCAATATTCAGCTTTTTGTTTAGTACCAGCAATTTTATTTTTAAGGGTAAGTGATCTCCCCCAGTTACCGTATGTACCACCCACACGGATCTTTTCTTTTATTACAAATAGCAATCCTGCTTCCATAGCTCTTAAATCGTTAAGTGCTGAAAGTTTCGCACTACCTACTTCTCCTACTAAACTTGTTTTAATTTTCAAATCTTTAGAAGGGTCAAGTTCCAAAATACCACCACCACTCACAATTTCTCTGAATGTTGCAGGGTTATCAGTTCTAGCTGAATCAAAAACTGGCCCTGTAGATCTTCCAGATTGGCCTGCAATTGAGCCAGTACTATCCATATCTGGAATATAGCTCACACCTAATGTCAATTGCGGAATTGGCTTAGTAAAGAATGATGCTTTTGGCGCATCAGAATAGTAATGACCTGAGTAGTTCGAAGGTAAGTTTGGAGAAACAACAAATTCTAAACCTCTAGTATTAAACCCCCTAAGTGCGTCACGAACTGCTGTCGCACCAGCAAATGCTGGCTTGTTAGCTAAATTCGTAACTCTATAAGTTCTGTCTGTTACCCATTGCGACCAGAAGCCATCAACGCCCCACGAACCGCGGTTAAAGAATGTCAAATCCATTTCAAACAGGCCACCTGCACCAGGCATGCTCCCAGCTTCAAAACGACCAATTTTATCATGTTGAATATAAAACATTGTTTTATCACCAAGAGTTGTCTCTTTATTTGTAGCAACACTTGTATCAGTGTGAAGTCTAATTAAACCACCATATTTAAACCCTTGATTCGACTTGCCATCTATATTGATATCAAGAGTTGTATCATTAACTATTGCGCCACTATGCGTTCTATTGGTTGGCAATGCTGGATTTGTTGAACGATAAATATCTTTTTGCTTTACGTAACCTGCCATGGTGTCCATACGACCACCCAGTTTTACTTTTGGAGCTTCAGCTGCACTTGCAAGAATTGGAAGAGCGATTATTGATGAAACTAATATCAATTTTTTCATGACTATCCTTATAATTTTGTTGCCATAGAAATATAGTTTTTTTCAGCAAACTCAAGGACAATAAAAAAACAGGTTTTAGTTTATAAAAAAAGCCCCAAACAAGTTGGAGCTTTTTTCTTTTAAAACAGATGTTTACTTAGATAAACTTTCTTCTCGCAGCACGAATTGATTTTCTAATTTGTACAGGATTAGAACCGTTACCACTTCTTCTGCTGATTAAAGCCCTAGAAGGAATGAGAACGCTATATATTTCATCCGTGATTTTTGGTTCAATTTTTTGTAACTCGTTGATCTCAAGTAATGATAATTTCTTACCTTTCTCGATTGCATACTCAATTATTTTACGAGATGTTTCTTGAGCTTTAGTCAAGTTGCATCCTGCATGTTGTACCAACCAGTCTACTAAATCGATTGCGGTTGAGAAGCTATGACTCGCAGCTTCTTTCATTTTTTTACGGTTTGTAGTGAAATCTGCAACAATTGCCGCCATTGTATTCGAACAATTCAATATTGTATCATAGCTATCTACTACAGGCTCAGTAACTTCTCTATAATCGTTTGAATATTCTAAAGGAAGTGCTTTTGTTACAGTCAAAACTGCCATCAATGCACCAAATACGCGGCCAGATTTTGCACGGATCATTTCCAATGCTTCAGGGTCTCTTCTATAAGGAGTTATATTATTTTGAGTAACAAATGCATTCGAGAATTCAATATAATCACTTTCTGAACTATGCCAACGCACCAATTCTTCAGCAAGTCTTGAAAGGTTTGTTGCAACAGACGCAGCCACAGACAGGAATTCAACTGCAAAATCTCTTGAGCAAATCGCATCAACAGAATTGTTACAAGACTTTGTAAAACCTAGAATTCTCGCAACCATATCTCTATTAAGATTAAACGAAGCACCAGCAATTTCGCCTGAAGCAAATGGAGAATCATTCATACGTTCTCTTGCATCAGCAATTCTAGCTCTATCACGACCAAACATGTTCACATACGCCATTAAGTGTTGCCCAAGTGACACTGGTTGAGTAAGTTGTGAGTGAACATTACCTGGGAAAATTGCTTTCACATTTTCTTCAGCTTTGTCAATTAAAGCAGCTTGTAGGTTTTGAACTGCAGCATCTAAAGACGAATAAGCATCTCTAACCCAAAGTCTTAAGTCACCTGCAAGTTGGTTACCTTCAGCACGCGCTGTATTAAGTGTATCAACTAATTTCGGAGCGGACTCTTTTACTTTAGATTCAATAGCTTGGTAAATATCTTTTGAAGAATCACTGAATGCGAACTTTCCATCAATTATTTCTTTTTTCATTTTATCAAGTGCAGTTGTCAAAGCTTCAGCTTCAGATGCACTAACAATATTTCTTTTTGTATGCATTCTAAGTTGAGCTTTAATTGATTCTATAGCTACAGAATAAAGTCTCTTATCAAATTGGATTGTAGAATTAATTTGCTGGGTAAGTTCGTTTGTACCTTTTGCAAAATGACCACCCCATAAAGGACTTGAGAATCCTTCCATTTTAGCGATTGTTGAAGATAGATTGTCATTACTGCTACTTAGAAGGTTTTCACCTTTATGATCTAGATTTGCAATCTTTTTTATTGCCATAAACTTATTACCAATTAGATTGAATGTTAAAATTTTGTTAAACTATATACAACTTAATGCCAAATAACAAGACGCAATTTTTAACATTATGCAGGATTTCTATATTCTTTTTCGTCCTTACTGCATCTTTATCCCAAGTATTTTTTAAAAACTTAGCTTTTGCTCAAACTGATGTTTTGCAAATTGATAAATCGGCTAAATCAAATAGCGAATTAATTGATCAAATCTTTGATACATTTTACGAAGAACCTTCTCTACAACCTAATATTGAAATCTATGATTACAATGACAAGCCAATAACACTCAAAGATTTTAGGGGCGATTTTGTAATACTTTATTTTTGGGCTACGTGGTGCAACACATGCATTATGGAAATGCAAAACATGGTCAAAATGATTGAGCAGCTTGAATTTCAAGATATTAAGGACATTGCAATTATTCCTGTTTCTATTGATTTTAAAAACAACCAACAGATCGCTGACTTCTATAAAAATCACAAGCTAATGAAATTGAGAATGTTCAAAGATCAAAACAAACAGTTGATGGGAAATCTCAATGTGACTTCTTTGCCAACTACTTTTTTTATAAATAAAGAAGGCTATATAATTCAGGGCTTTGAGCAATCAATAGTTTGGAATGACAAATATTTTATGAAAAAACTTTTAGAAATCAAAGGCCCTTACATTAAGCCTGCGATCGTACCTAACATCACCCCAGTCATCGCTGAGGCAAAAAAAGAAGGTGACACTCAGACACAATCTAATATAATTCCTGAGAAGCCAAAGAAAAAAACACCAACAATTATAAATTAACATGAGCAACAATTCTTCAGTATCTATAAAAAAACTGCCAAATTTAGGCGATCTCCCTCTTCCATCTTACGCAACAGTTGATAGTGCGGGCATGGATTTAATTGCAGCTATTGATGCAGACATCGTTCTGAAGCCTTTTGAACGCAAAGCAGTTCCTACTGGCATTGCAATCGGCTTACCTCAAGGATATGAAGCACAAGTAAGGCCTAGATCTGGCCTCGCACTTAAAAATGGAATTACAGTAGCCAATGCCCCTGGTACTATTGATGCTGATTATAGAGGAGAAGTTTGCGCCATTTTAATTAACCTGAGTGATCAAGATTTCGTAATCTCTCGCGGCATGCGTATAGCACAAATGATAGTTGCACCTTATTCACGCGTATCTTGGAATATTGTAAGCGAACTTTCTGAAACCGAACGTGGAGCTGGTGGCTTTGGTTCAACTGGATTAAAACAGGCAGCTAATTCTTAAATTTTCTATTATGATGTAATTGTATCTGTAATTTTACGCGGCGGGGGATATGGCGTATTTTAAGATTAATACTAAGGATGTACATTTTAGTTTCATAGCTGAACTTCATAATAGCTCTCTAATCCACTTTGGTTTTTCTCCAAGAGGCGGCTCAGCGGGACAAGAAAAATACAATGAAGTTCTAAAAGTACTTACCCATCATATTGGGCACACAGGCACCCTCGCTTTTTTGGGAGCAATAACAAGTATGAGCATAGGCTTAACATATAAATTTCCTCTAATTGGCAGTATAACTTCAGCTCTTTTCTTAAATGAAGTTAACAAATTTATTACCAGCAGAGATGGCAAGGGGATCGTACATAATGAATTGCACAATCCAGATTCAGATAATAATAAATCTATCTTTTCACTCTCTTTAGATCAGGAGAAATTATTATTAAATTTTATAGATTATCGCGCAGACAATTGTCCAAAATATGAAGTTTATAATTACAACTGCGCATCGTTTGTTAAAGAAGCTTTTTGTACAACTTATCCAATTGAATGTGATTCCTTTAAGGAAATAGTAATAAATCAAGTTTATGAGAATCCAACTATAAACAATTTAGCTGCCATCGCTTTTTTAAATATGATCGGCTCTCTAGACTAAGCAATCTAAACTTTGTGACTTCCGCATCTACCGAGCATGGGTTATAATTCCTTTTTTTAGGAGGAATATATGCATACCAATAACTTTAACTTACAACTTCTTCACCAGAACCAGTCTATGAAGGAAATAGTTATTAATGAATCGATCAATAAAATTGATTACTTACTTAATAGAGCTGTAATCGACTTTGTAAAATCATTACCTATAGAACCACAAGAAGGAGACTTATATATTCAAGAAGATAATTCTCTAGCACTTTTTATTAATAACAAATGGGAGATTTTCATGCCTAAAAAACATATGGTGTTTTATGTCTTATCTAAAAAAGCTTGGGCTGTTTTTCAAGATGGATGGTCGTTCTAACCAACCACTTTCCCACCGCTCATTGGCTTTGGAACGTTGGTAGTTGTTGGAAATGAAATTGGCAAATTAAGAGCGCACCTCACAGCAAGATAGCCAAAGGCATATGCTTCAAGCATATCACCATCAATACCTAAAGAATCAATGTTTGCAACCTCAACTCCACATACTTGTGAAATACGATTCATCATATATTTATTTTTCCGGCCACCACCTGAAACAAAAATGCTAGTTGGCGACGCAGGAAGTTGGATCACAGCATGCCTTATACTCTGTACAGTAAATTCTGTAAGCGTTGCAACGGCATCATTTTTTCCCAGATTATCCGAAACGCTTGCTGCAAAATTAGAGAACGCATTTCTATCAAGTGACTTTGGAAAAGCTTTAGCGAAAAATGAATTTTTGAAACTTTCCTCTAGCATCACTTCGTTAACTTTACCAGATGATGCAATCTTGCCTTCTTCATCAAAACTCTTGCCAAAATTAGTCATCATATAGTCATTGATAAGTGCATTACCCGCACCCGTATCAAAACCAATTAATTCGTTTTCTGAAACATAAGTTATATTTGCCACCCCACCAATATTTAAAAACAATATTGGCTTCTTGGGAGCAAGAGCTTTAAGAAAAATTGGAACAAGCGGCGCACCCTGACCACCCGCAGCGACATCTGCACTTCTGAAATCACCTACAGTTTTAATACCAGTTTCTTTTGCAAGTAATTCTATATCACCAATCTGTTTTGTATATTTTTTGGAAATATCATGCGCAATTGTTTGGCCATGAAAACCTAAATAATCAATCTCATTTGCTCGCTTTTCTAACTTTTTTAAAAGTTGATTAACTGCATCAACATGACGTAACGTTAGTTCTTTTTCAACTTCATTAAGAGCTTCATTATTCCCCTTGGTAAGTTTTATCAATTTAGTAGAGAAATCTTTTTCATATGGCAGGTAAATACCTTCCCCTAATTTTACAAAATCTTGCCCATCTGTTTCTATGAAAGCTGCATCAATTCCGTCACACGATGTGCCACTCATTAAACCAATAACTTTATAAATTTTTTGCATTAAAAGTCAGGATTTTGATAATAACTTGGGGGGTTCAAATGTGAAACTTTATCCAATAATATTGGTTTAAAACTCGGGCGTGATTTCATCAGTGAATACCAATCTCTTGCCTGCTGATTATGTGACCACGGAACATCTCCGACAAAATCCAACACAGATATTTGCGCTGCTGCAGCAAAATCAGCCATTGACGGTTGATCACCTGTTAGGTACCTATTCTCAGCACACAAATAGCCTATATAATCTAAGTGATATAATATGTTTTGTTTAGCAGCTCTGATTGCTTCGGAATTTGGTGCGCCAACTCGTGATAAGGTTTTAATTATTTTTTCATGCAGTATGTATCGAGTAACTTCATTAAAAAATTTGTTATCGAACCATTCTGCAACTCTTCTAATTTCTGCACGCTGTTCTGGAGTACCAAAAACAAGTTTGGCAGCGTCTGATGTTTCTTCTAAATATTCATTAATGGCATTATTACCAGCAAGAACTTTATTGCCATTTTTGACAACAACAGGGGTTTCACCAGCTGGATTCATTTTTAAAAATTCTCGTCTGCGCATCCAAAACGGCTCTGGAAACAGCTCAAATTCAATTTTCTTTTCATTGAGTATTATCCTAAGCTTTCTCGAAAATGGGCACAGGGGATGATGATGCACCTCAAGCATTACGCTACGTTCTCCAATTCTTCAGGCAGTTTAAATTTGACGTTTTCTACTACGCCATCCATAGTACTAACTTTAATATTAGCAAGCTCTGCTAGCCTATCAATCACTTTTTCAAGAAGAATCTCTGGAGCAGAAGCGCCAGCAGTGATTCCTAATTTACTAACTCCGCTCAACCACTCTGGTTTTATATCTTGCGCACCATTTATTAAAAATGATTTGATACCAATTTCTTCACCCAAATCTCTTAATCTATTTGAGTTAGAGCTATTCGCAGCACCAATAACCAATATCAAATCAACTTCTTTAGCAAGCTTGCGTACAGCATCCTGCCTATTTTGAGTAGCATAACAAATATCTCTTAGGTCAGGACCTTGGATATTTGGAAATCTTTCTTTTAGAGCTTCAATAATCGCTTTAGTATCATCAACACTCAAAGTTGTTTGAGTTACGTACGATAGATTCGCTGGATTTTTGACGGTTATCTTTGCAACATCTTCCCTTGTTTGTACTAAGATCACATCACTTTTAACCCTACCACTCGTCCCTTCAACTTCAGGATGACCTTTATGACCAATCAGAATGATTTCCATTCCTTTTTCTTCATGCTTTTGTGCTTCACGATGAACTTTTTTAACCAAAGGGCACGTTGCATCAATTACTGGTAAGTCCCTTACGTGAGCATCACCCTCAACTTTTTCTGAAACGCCATGTGCAGAGAAAACAGTTATACCTCCCTCTGGAATATCGGATACTTCATCAACAAAAACAGCACCCTTTGCCTTCAAGTCTTCTACAACATATTTATTGTGTACTATTTCATGACGTACATACACAGGCGCACCGTATTTTTTAATAGCGCGTTCTACTATTTCAATAGCACGCTCTACTCCTGCGCAAAATCCGCGGGGCTTAGCCAACACTACTTCCAAATCATGTTTTTGCATAGATTCCTCTGTCATTTGACGACATTATAGCCCTTTTTGGCTTTTGATCCAATGATTTTTAGACTTACGAATCCCTCTTTGAAGGCGACGTCAACAGCTCTTTAGGAGCAGATACTTTATTGAATGGCATAACAGAGTTTCGCAGTAAAGTTATGGTAATCCTGCGGTTTCTTGGAGAATTAGGATTGCTCTGGTCAAGAGGCTCCGCATCAGCCTTGCCTACAACCCGCGCAATCTGATCAGGGGGAACACCTTGGTCAATCATAAATCTTCTTGCTGAATTAGCCCTATCGGCAGAAAGCTCCCAATTGCCATAGTCTTGCTTTAAGCCCGTAGTATCTGAATCTGTATGCCCACCTATTTGCAAAAAGTTAGGTGAATATTTTATCAATCCAACAATTTTAGATAGTACATTTTTAGTATACGTATTAATTTCTGCGCTTCCTGCTTTAAACATTGGATATTTATCTTGGTCAGAAATTTTAATTTGCAATCCTTCAGGCGTTACTTCAAACGAAATACTGTCTTGGAATTGCGCCAAATCTCCATCACTCATTATTACTTTTTTTAATTCACCCTCAACAAGTGTGAACCTTTCGTTTTCTACCTCTTCATTACTAACTTCCGTACCAGCTTCTGGGGAAGAAATTATCTCACCTTTTTTCATAACTCCATATTTCACACCCTGCTCTCTATCGTAAGAGCTGATGCCATCTTTAGCTTGTGATTTACCACCCTCAAAGCCAATACCTTTTTGCCCTGCTATACCCACAGTTGGCTCAAAGTACTGGGCAATACCACTTAACTTATCAGAAGGAGTAGAATTTAATAACCATAGTAATAAGAAGAACGCCATCATCGCAGTAACGAAATCGGCGTAAGCAACTTTCCATGCACCACCGTGATGTCCATGATGCGCAGCATTGATTCTTTTTATGATAATGGGCGCCTTCTTCTTCCCTTCATCTTTAGATTTATCTTGCTGCTGATTGCTCTGATTCTCTTCTGCCATATTTCTTAATTTTTTTTGCAGCTTTTCTATTTTCTATAGCTGCTTCTATTTCATTAAACGATGGTTTTAAATTAACTGCAATAGCTTGCCTTGCAAACTCTACAGATATTGATGGGGGATTACCTCTAGAATGCGCTATAAACCCTGCCTTTATACATTCTAAAAATTTTGCTTCATCTGAACCATATTTTTGAAGATTAGATGCAATCGGACTTACAATACAGTATGAAATCGCCACACCAAAAAATGTTCCTATCAATGCAGCACCTATCTTATGACCAAGTATATCAGGCGGTGCATCTATACTTCCCATTGCATTAATTACACCTAGCACGGCAGCAACAATTCCTAAAGCAGGTAGAGTGTCTGCAATTTTGTACAGGGCGTTACTTATTTCGAAACTATATTCTCTTCTCACATTTATTTGTTCTTGCATCATATTTTCTAGCTCGTAGGTATTATCATAACCTAGCACAAGCATTCTCATATAATCACAAAAAAACACCACTGCCTCACGATGCGCAAGAATTCTAGGATATTGTTTAAACAGTGAGCTTTTATAAGGATTTTCTATATGCTCCTCCAACGCGACAACACTATTTGTACGGGCAAATCGAAATACACTAAACATAAACACTAAAACTTCTGTATAGTCAGATCTGCTATACGGGCTTCCCCTAAAAACTTTAGGCAAATTACGCCAGATTGATTTTAGCAAAGATCTTGGGTTAGAGATTATAAATATCCCCAAAGCAGATCCAATTATTATAAGCGCAGCAAAAGGTTGTAAAAATATAAATATATTCCCTCCTTCTGCCAAGAACCCGCCGACAATCGAGAGTAGAACTATTAGCATCCCTATATGGAATAGCATTTTGACTCATTATAGATTATTAACTATTAGTAATCTTATATATTTTAAATACTTGGTAAAGACATTTACCAAAGCGCCAATTTTTCCATTGATGCAATAAAATAGTTAATAATTCGTTAAAATTCAAAAAATAAAGGAAATATTGGATTTGATGTTATTTTTGAGGCATGTGAGAATTAGTTATAGAACTTGGTAACCAAATTATTTGGAGGCAAATATGTCATTAAGGAACCTAGTACTTTCTACCCTCGTCATACTTGGTATGGGAGGCTTTACTAATGCCTACGCTATGGACACAAAAGATGTTGTTGTTGATAGCATGGGCAATGTAGTTATCGACAGCCATGGCGGTTGCGTCCGAACTATGTGGGATGCAGTGTCAGATAAATGTAAAGGCCATGTCGATATCATGAAAATGGATGAGAGAATTATCTATTTTGATTTCGATAAGTCTAACTTAAAATCATCAGAAACTGCTAAGTTAAATAAATTGGCTCAAGTACTTTCTGATAACAAAGTTACAAGAATTAAAATTGTAGGCTTCACAGATAGACTTGGCTCACATGACTACAATATGAAACTTTCAGAAAAAAGGGCTGTAGCTGTTAAAGGATTCCTAGACAGCAAAGTTAAGCTAGATAGCTCCCCTGTTGAAATGAGATCAATGGGAGAAGCCCACCAAGTTAAATCTTGCGACAACGTAAAAGGCAAAGAATTAATTAAATGTCTTGCCCCAAATCGCAGGGTTGAAGTGGAAGTAGATTATTTTGATACAATCAGATAATCCGACTCCCTTTGGAATAAAGGCCGCCTTAATGGCGGCCTTTTCTATTATGTATATGAATAATTTATACTTTATTTTATTTTGTTTTTAATATTATATTATTAGAACAAGTTTAATGTTTGTTTCTGATGATTTATCCAGTAGTGTTATGCGGTGGTTATGGTACTAGGCTTTGGCCTCTTTCGCGCACAAACCTACCGAAGCAATTCATCAAGGCTTTCTCAAATAGAAGCTTATTCCAAAATACACTTGGCAGAATCTCGGATGAAAACCACTTTCACTCCCCGTATATTGTAACGAATATCGAACAGAAATATCTAGTCAAAGAACAGTTAGAAGAAGAATCAATACCACATGCAAGAATATATCTTGAGCCCGAGCCACACAGCACAGCACCTGCAATAACTGTTGCAGCAATGGATATTGTAAAAAAAGACCCAAACGCTGTTATATTAGCTTTAAGCTCAGATAGTGAAATTAAAAAGCCTAAAACTTTTATTAGAATTCTTGAAGAAGCTGCAAAAGTAGCTATAAAAAACAAGAAGTTTCTCTTATTCAGTTCTAAACCTACTTATGTTGAGACTGGCTATGGTTACATTAAAAGTGGCCATATTTTGAATAGCACAAAAGACGAAATCCATGTAAATGAAATTAAACATTTCATAGAAAAGCCTTCATTTTCGGAAGCAGATGCATGTATTAAAGCAGGATATCAATGGAACTCAGGTATCTTCTTACTACCAGCTAAACAATTTCTTACAGAGCTTAGTGAATATGCACCAGATATATCACAATCTTGCCAAGCAACTCTTAGTAAATCTGAAGAGCACAAAGAGAATGGATACACTTGGATAAACTTAGATAAAGAAACCTTTTCGAACTGCCCAGTTGATTCAATCGATTACGCAGTGATGGAGAAAACAAAAAATTCAGCAGTGGTGAAAACAAATATCGGTTGGTACGATGTTGGTAGCTGGCAAACTTTTTATGAAGTATCTCCAAAGGATTCTGATGGAAATATATTAAGTGGCGAAGTAATTTCCATAAATAGTAGAAATTCACACATATACTCTACTGATAAAACCAGAATACTTGCTGCTATTGATGTGCATGATTTAACCGTTGTTCAAACAACAGATGCTACTTTAGTAATACCAAGAGAGCGCTCTCAGGATGTGAGAAAAATCATTTCTATTTTGAAAGATAGAAGTTCGAATGACTTTTTACAAGACACAAAAACATACTTCAATTGGGGAAGTTCTGAAGTTATTAGAAAAGAAAACTTGTTTAAACTTAAGAAACTTATAATAAAACCTAAGCATAAACTTAGTGCTGCCGGCAATTCAAAAGCCAAGCACTTTGTTGTTACGAAAGGAAAAGCTTGTTTTAAGTTTGGAACTACAAAAGTAACATTAAAAAGAAATGAATCTTTAATGCTCGAACATGATATCAAATACACCATTTCCAACAGGACAACTCAAAATCTAGAAATTGTCAAAATGGAAACCAAAGATACTACGTTATTACCGAAATCTTAACTTATTCTGACAAGCTTATTTCCAAACAATCTTTCTATTTTGCCTGCTAATTCCAGCTCTATTATAAGCAAAGTCAAAATAGGCATTGGTATTCCTAATATCGATACTATTTCGTCTATAGACGTTGGAGAAAAACCCAAAGCCTCTATCAAATTATCTCTGTATTCCTTTAAATCGTCTACATCAGGAATTTTTGATGATGGCGAATTGTAATTGCTGGAAACATCTGAAAATAATGAAAGGTTTTTAGGCATGCTATCCAAATATTCAATAACATCACCTGAAGACTGGAATAAAACAGCCCCCTTTTTTATCAAATTGTTTGTACCAATACAACGTTCATCTAGAGGCGAACCAGGCACTGCAAATACCTTTCTCCCTTGGAGCTTTGCGTAGCTCGCCGTAATCAATGAGCCAGAATTCTCGGCTGCCTCAACGACAACAACAACTTGAGATAGCCCCGATATAATCCGATTCCTTTGAGGGAAATGTTTAGCTAATGGAGCAGAGCCAATTGGAAGCTCAGCAACGATTAGCCCTTCACTAGCAATAGTATCATAGAGTCTTTGATTTTCTTTTGGATAAATATGATCAATACCTCCAGCAATTACAGCGACTGTAAGCTTGGGATCACTGCCTCTATGTGCAAATGTATCAATTCCTTTTGCAAGACCAGACACGACTGTAATTTCTTTGGCAGAAAATTCTGAAGCCATTTTCTTAGCAAAGTTACAACCATTTATCGAAGCATTTCTAGCACCGACAATCCCCACTGCTTTCGAATTTAGAAGCTCTTTATTGCCTTTAACTGTTATAACTGCAGGATAATCTTCTGTTCCTAATAAGAGTTTGGAGTAGGCAAGATCACAGGACATGATCAACTCAGCCCCATACTTTTCAACCTTCTCAAACTCAGCTTCTATATCCTCTTTAGTTGGCACTAAAATTTCTTTACCTAATCCTCCTCTAGCTGCTAATTCACCGATGTTCTCTAAAGCATAAGTTGCAGTGTTATAGATTTTAATAAGGTTAATAAAGGTTTTGGCCCCGACATTTTGACTGCGGCATAATCTGAGCCAATTCAGCCGTTCCTGATGAGGTACTATATTTTTTTGAAACATATCTAGCATTGCTATTGCAGTTATAAGTACCAATTGATAGTATAGTCTTTCACAAAGCACAAATTACTTTTTCCTATGCAAGCAAGCTTTTTTTCCGAAGAAGAAACACGTCCGCAAGAATACCAAGTACTTGCAAGGAAGTATCGACCACATACTTTCCATGATATGATTGGTCAAGACGTATTGATCCGTACTCTTACAAATGCAATCAATTCTGAGAGAATCGCTCACGCATTTATTTTGACCGGAATTAGAGGCGTTGGAAAAACAACTACAGCACGAATAATTGCTAAAGCATTAAATTGCATTGGAGTAGACGGCAACGGAAAAGCAACTCCAACTCCATGCGGAGTTTGCACACACTGCAAGGCCATTTCCGAGGGGCGTTCTCAAGATGTTTTAGAAATGGACGCCGCAAGCCATACAGGTGTAAATGATATTAGAGAGATCATAGAAAATTCTCGCTATAGACCTGTGTCCACAAGATTTAAAATTTATATCATCGATGAAGTGCACATGCTTTCCAATAGTGCTTTCAATGCACTTTTGAAGACTTTGGAAGAACCGCCTGCCCATGTGAAATTTATCTTTGCTACAACTGAAATTCGCAAAATCCCTATCACTATTCTATCGCGCTGCCAGCGCTTCGACCTAAAAAGAGTTGATATATCAGCTCTAAGGAAGCATTTTTCTGAAGTGATTGCCAAAGAAGGCTTTGAAGCAGAAGAGAATGCCGTCAAACTCATTGCCAATGTTTCTGGCGGATCAGTAAGAGATGGTTTGTCTATTTTAGATCAAGCTCTTGCTCTTTCAAAAGGACATTTGTCTGAAGCGACTGTAAGAGAGATGCTAGGCCTTGCTGACGCTGAACATGTATATGATTTATACGAGCACCTGCTTAAGGGAGAGATAAAACAAACGCTCTCCTTGTCAAAAGAGCTATTTGCTAAAGGAGCAGACCCTATACTTATTATGCAAGATCTGCTTAAAATAAATCACGTGATCGCTAAACTCAAAAGTTCTGGCAACGATCTGGAACTTGCCGAATTAGACCAAAAGCGGTGCAGTGAATTAGCAGCTCAACTTGATATGCCATATTTAGCGCGCTCATGGCAAATGATGCTGAAAGGTCTTGAAGAAATGAAAGGTTCATTTGATCCTTTTACATGTTTTGAAATGGTATTAATTCGTCTGGCTTATGCAGCAAATTTATCAACTCCAGAAGAAGTTTTGCAAAGTATTTCAGCTGCACCTGTCGCGGCAAAACAAGCCAACAATTCAAATGAAAAACTAGAGCCACTCGCAAAAGCGGGGTTACCCAGGCGTGCTGAAATCTCAAGCAAACCAAGCAGCACTGTTGTAAATTTTAACGATTTACTGGCACTACTCCATGACAAGGATGAAATGATTTTATATCACCAACTTAAAAATGATGTGCAGTTTGTGAAAGTTGATGGCCAAACTCTTACTTTAAAATTCTTGGATTCTGCAGCAAAAAATCTTAGTAAAGTTCTAACAGATACTTTGCAAAATATTACAAATCAAAAATGGAATATTATATCCTCTACTCAATCTGGGCAAGAGACAGTAGCCACTCAAGAGAAAAAGGCAGAAGCCCTTGAAAAACAAAAGATTTCTGAGCATCCAGTGGTTCAAGAAATACTAAATACCTTTACAGATATAGAAATTCTTGATATCAAAGCTAACAAAGCATAATGGTAAGAAAATGAACATTCAACAAGCAATGAAACAGGCTCAAGCTCTGCAATCTAAGATGGCAGAAATGCAAAAGAAACTTGAGGCTGAATTAGTAGAAGGAAAATCAGGTGGCGGCCTTGTAAAAGTTACATCTACTTGCAAAGGAGAGCTAAAAGATATTAGCATTGATGAAAGCTTGTTAAAACCTGAAGAAAAAGAAGTTCTACAAGATTTAATAATAGCTGCATTCAACAATGCAAAAGAATCCGCTGATTCAAAAATGGGAGAGGAGATGAAGAAGATTACTGGATCTTTAGGACTTCCCCCAGGAATGCTTAATTTCCCGTTCTAACCATCGTGTCCAAGCAAATTCTAAAAAGCAAAGCTTTCATTGTGCTAGCTGTAGCCTTAATAAAGTGTTATGTCTTTATTCTTTTTTTGACTTGCAAAATCAAAGTGAATGCTTCTAAGAAATCTAAGGATATCTTAGAAAAGAAAAAACTTTGTATTATGAGTTATTGGCATAGCAGGATTTTGGTGTTTCCAAAATTCATGACGCCATTAGGAAAATTTTCACCTGTAATCTCTTCCCATGGAGATGGTGAGTTTTTATCGCATGCTGTAACATCTTATGGCCATACTCCAATAAGAGGCTCGTCAAGCAAGCATAGTACAAATGCAATGCGGGGAATAATCTCTGCGATTAAATCCAATTCTAGTATTTGTATCACCCCAGATGGACCAAGAGGTCCGAGATTTAAAATCAAAGGAAATATTTCAAATTTAGCAGCAAAGTTTAAGCTTCCAATAATTCCTATATGCTATTCTGCATCAAGTGCTAAAATTCTCAAAACATGGGATAGGTTTATTATCCCTCTACCTTTTTCAACAATCATGATTGATATTGGTGATCCGATAATTCTAAAAGACGCCAATGATTCTTTAGTAGAAAAAACAATGTTCGACCAGATGGTTGATCTCGATAGTAAATTGAAATTAAAGGTAGATTATTAATGTTTTGGTTTAGAATTTACAGTCAGATTACGAAGCTTTGCACGTTCGCAATAAAATGGCACATAGAAAGTAGACTTAAACTAGGAAAGGAAGATTCAAAACGATATTCAGAAAAATTTGGTATCGCTTCTAAATCTAGACCAGCTAAAAAATTAGTGTGGTTTCATGCTGCGAGTGTTGGTGAATTAAATTCTATATTGCCACTGATAAATGAACTAATTCCAATTCACAAAACAACAACTTTTTTAGTTACAACAGGCACAGTTACTTCTGCAAAAATACTTGAAAAAACTGAGCTTGAACGGGTTATTCATCAGTTCCCTCCTGTTGACACACCTCAAGCTGTGAGTGCATTCTTAAAACATTGGAAACCTGATTTAGCTATTTTTGTTGAATCAGAAATCTGGCCAAATTTACTTGTGCAAACGTCTAAAAAAACAAAAACTATTTTGTTGAACGCTAGGTTATCTGATAAGTCATATAGAATATGGCGAAGGTTTGAAAGATTAGGAAAATTCTTATTCAGTAGGTTTGATCAGATTTATCCTAGTACAAAAAGTGATTTGGAAAAAATTTCATATTTCGTTTCACCTAAAAAAATAAATTATATTGGTAACTTAAAATATGCAGCTCCTAAACCTGCATGTAATGAAGTAGAACTTAAGAAACTCGAAAAGGTCATTGGCAAAAGGAAGCTTTGGTTAGCAGCCAGCACACATAAAAGTGAAGAAGAGGAAATTATTAAAACCCATCTTTCATTGCTTTCAAAACACAAAGATCTTCTGACAATAATTCTGCCACGACATCCTAACCGTGGGATGGAAATTCTCGATCTGTGTGCTTCATATAAAACGAGCCCAGTATTGCGCTCTACTGAAAAACCTATAACTAATAAAACTGGAATTTACATAGCTGATTCAATTGGCGAAATTGGAGTATTTTATACACTTGCAGATATTGTATTCGTCGGTGGCTCCCTAATTAACCATGGTGGCCAAAATATTCTGGAACCAGCGCGCTCTGACTGCGCAGTGATAACTGGTGTACATACATTTAACTTCAAAGAAGTTGTGGCAAAGTTTGTCAAAGCTGAAGCTATAATAATTGTTCAATCACAGAAAAATTTAGTTACTAAAGTTGACGAATTGTTATCAGATAAAAAGTTGGTTAAAAAACTCTCATCACAGGCTTTAGTTGTTGCAAATGAAGTAAATTCAATCTTAGATGAGACTGTAAAATCTGTTGGAAAAGCCATTAAAGATGCTTGAGAACTCAATTCGTAATTTTTGGAAAAATAGAAATTTTCTAAACTATTGCTTACTACCATTTTCAGCAATTTACTTTTTCTGCTTCCATACTCGCTTATTATTTGCATCACCTAAAAGAGTGAAAGCTAAGGTAATCTGCGTTGGAAACATCACTGTTGGAGGCGCAGGAAAAACTCCATTTTGTATAGCACTGGCAAAATCATATATTAAAAGAGGCAAGAAAGTTGCATTTTTATCGCGTGGTTATAAAGGCTCTCTCAGCACTTATAAAAAAGCCTATAAAGTCACTGCTAAGCATACTTATAAAGAAGTTGGTGATGAACCATTATTACTCTCTGAAGTTGCACCAACGTACATCTGCCCAGATAGATATAAATCTGCCACACTTGCAATTGCAGACGGTGCTAAAATTTTGATTATGGACGATGGCCTGCAAAATTTCACATTGGAACAAGATGAAAAAATTCTGTTAATTGATACAGACTATGGCTTAGGCAATGGGTTGCTTTTACCTGCAGGGCCTTTAAGAGAAAATTTGGATTGTGCATTAAGACGTATAACTAATGTGTATGTTATTGGAAAAAAAATTCCACCAAATCTTAAGAAATATAAACCCCTACTTTGTAAAGTCATAGTAGATATCGCTAAGAATTATGCTGGGAAAAAATATGTAACCATGTGTGGAATTGCCAACCCTGACAAGTTTCAAGCAACTGTAAAATCATCGAAGATTAAAGTTGTTAAAAACTATATTTTTCCAGATCATTTTGCCTACGACAGTGCTGCACTAAGTAAGATCGTCAAGCATGCTAATTTAGCTGGTTGTAAAGTCTTAACAACCAGCAAGGACTATATTAAGATTCCCAAAAATCTACGGAAAAATTTTGAAGTACTATCTATATCAATTAAATTGAATTAAGCAGCTTCAGCGGTTGAGTCGATAAGTTTAGCTCTTTCAAGCAGCTCTCTAACTTTTTTAGCAGCTAGATCAAGAGCAATGCTTTCAGCAGCTGCATACTCGTGAGTGAATCTGTCTAAAGCCGATTCATAAATCATTCTTTCCGAATACGAACGATTTGGATCATCAACGTTACGGTGCAAATCTCTAAGTACTTCTGATATCGCAACTACACTTCCTGAATTGATTTTTGTTTCATATTCTTGAGCGCGCTTGCTCCACATTCCACGGGCAACTCTTGCTTTGCCTTTAAGAGTGGCAATTGCTTTCTTGAATTCTGCCGATGTTGATAGTTGTCTTAGACCTGCTTTATCTGCCCTATTTTTAGGGACTCGAAGGATCATTTTGTCTTTTGCAAACGAGATAACATATAGTTTCATCTCATGCCCTGCTATAACTTGAACCTCTTCCCCAGTAATTCTGCCAACACCATGTGACGGGTAAACTACTGTATCTCCTACTCTAAAACCTTTTTCTTTATCTTTCTGTACTGATTTAGTTTTCATGGGGTGCTCCTTATAAAGAAATTCAAAACAAATTCAAAGAATATTATAGCACAAAGCTATAAAAAAATGAACACTTAATTATAAACAAGGAATTTTGAGATAAATGGTGCCGGATGTCTGAATCGAACAGACGACCTACCGCTTACAAGGCGGTTGCTCTACCTCTGAGCTAAACCGGCACAATATAGTGAGAGACAACCTAACACATCATCTAGCATTTTACTAGTGTTATTTGACAATTAATCTGTATTTTTATCTGGTAACGTTTGACAAGACATCTTTTACAGGATAGATTTCACGGACATTTGTATCTGCGCCCATAGCTCAACTGGATAGAGTGTATGACTACGGATCATAAGGTTGAGGGTTCGACTCCTTCTGGGCGCGCCAATTTAAATAAGGAGACTCAGGTATGAGGAAGCTTTTTTACATTTTCGGCATAATCTTCATTTTGATGGTTGTAAATTTCACAATGTGGTTCGTACATACTCGCACGATTCATAATTCTGTGAGCGTATTAAGAAAACAACTAGCTCTATATAAAATTGATCTTGTTTACGAAGACTTGTATTTCAGCAGCTTCAAATCTTGGAATGTATCTGGTATAGCCAGCAATGTGAAGCTTCGCGTTAATAGTAAAAATCCACATATTATTGCTATCGATAGAATTAATATATTTAGCAATCCTTTCAAAGAACATGTTGAACTGCAAACTGAAGGCGGGGTTAAATACATACATCGCAATGGCGCAGAAGATAACATATATGATATCAAATTTCATAATGGCTCTCCAGCAATCGAAGTATTCTTTTTAACATCTCTGGATAGCTTCTCTGACTCGCTTGACCCACAAGATGATGAAACTCCTCATGCACTGAGAAATATTAAAAGTATCAAATATTATGATAGTGGTTTTGATCTATTTGATGTTGCTAAAAAAGCAAACTATGCTTCTTTTGAAGGTAATAAGTTTGCATTGAATAGCCATTTCACAAATGCATCTAGAAAATACGACATAACCTTTGACGTCAAAGGAATGAAGTTTGATCCAACCTATCCATCCATACCAAGCGACGCTAAAATCGATAAGATAAATATAGATTCAGGACTTAGTAGCCTACATCTTGATGTATCAATGTTATTACAACCAAGTGAACACCAACTAGAGTTAATCCAAAAGATTAAAGAAAAAGATAAAGATGCAGAGGTTAAAAAGGTTTTAGATAGCTTCTTAATAACTTTCAATAACATCGTAGTTTCTACAGAATTAATAAAAACAACGGTAACAGGAACTTTGGATAAACAACCAAGCTCTGGGCTTCTACCGTATATGAATATTAATTTAGGAATCACAGATTTTAACAAATGTGCAGACATTTATTTTGCATCTCTAAACCACTCAATTGAGAAAATGGTCTTAGAACAACCGCTGATACCTATTAAAACAATTGCCCCTGAGCAAATTAGTAAATTCAAAAAGTTTGTTTCTCAGTTCTCAGATGATGGTAAAGATCTAAACCTTAAGTTAGTAAGAACGAAAGAAATAGACTTCAATATTTCTGGTAGACCAATTGCAGATATAATGAATGAGCTACAAGCTACTTTCTTTTCTAATTTTGGAATGACATCGCCAAACTTACAGCCTAAAAGCGATATACAAAACAGACTATCTAAAGTAGCCAAATAAATAGAGGTGCTAGATGAATCTTGATATAAACTCCATGTTGCTTATTGGGGCAATGATTTTGCAGATAGTATTTTTTTATTATCTTTATTCATTGAAGATTCGCGATGCAGTTGATAACAGCAAAGCTGATATCTCTAACAACATGAGAAACTATAAAGACGAGACCATATCGGTTTTTAGCACTCTTTTTCAGGCTCAAAGCAACTCACAAAAAAATTTATTGGACTCGTTCGCTATACAGCTCCAAAACCTAACTCATATAAATGAGTCCAAATTGGAATCAATTAGAAAATCTGTAGAAGATGGATTATTCAGACTCCAATCTGATAATAACGACAAACTTGAAAAAATGAGAGCAACTGTGGAAGAAAAACTACATGAGACTCTTGAAAATAGATTAACAAGCTCCTTCAAGATTGTTAGCGAAAGACTTGAGTTAGTTCATAAAGGTTTGGGAGAGATGCAGACCCTAGCAGTTGGAGTTGGTGACCTAAAACGAGTCTTAACAAATGTAAAAACAAGAGGTACTTGGGGAGAAGTTCAATTGCACTCATTAATTGACCAAGTATTGGCAGCCCAGCAATA
The DNA here is from genome assembly GCA_964558975.1 of uncultured Candidatus Midichloriaceae bacterium. Lineage (GTDB taxonomy): Bacteria > Pseudomonadota > Alphaproteobacteria > Rickettsiales > Midichloriaceae > CAZLFQ01. Next base: position 317,684 of record CAZLFQ010000002.1, on the reverse strand, counting down.
CGCAGAAAATGTTGCAGTAAATCCAAATAGTAATGACCGTGTTGAGTTTGCCATTAAAATTCCAAACAAAGATGAATCAAACTCGCATACATGGCTACCAATAGATGCAAAGTTTCCAATAGAAGATTATCAGCGCTTGCTCGATGCTTTTGATAATGCTGACGTTGTACAAATTGAAGCGCAATCAAAAACTTTAGAAAATTCTCTCAAAAAATGTGCTAAATTAATCTCTGAAAAATATTTGTGTCCGCCTCATACAACCGATTTTGCAATCATGTATTTACCTATCGAGGGACTCTATGCCGAAGCTCTTAAGAGACAAGGATTAATTGAAACTCTACAAAGAGATTATAGAGTAGTGATTACAAGCCCAACTACACTTCTGGCTATCATGAATAGCTTACAAATGGGCTTCAGAGCAATGGCAATTGAACAGAGATCTGGTGAAGTTTGGAAAGTACTTGGAACTGTAAAAACTGAATTCATTAAATTTGCAGATGTCTTAAACAAAACTAAAGCCAAATTAGACCAAGCTAGCAAAGTTATTGGCGATGCCGAAACTAGAAGTAGAGTAATTCAGCGTCATTTGAAAAATGTTGAAACTACGTCATTACCTATGAATGATTTTGAAGAAACATTACCTCTTCCAGCAGCGTCAAATGATTAGCCTTTAACTTCTTTATCCAAGTGATGGATATGTAAAGAAGAAGAAGTGTACGAAATTTACCATAAAGTGCAAAATAATACTCGACTCAACCCTCTTAGTTTTGTGGAATACATATCCAAAAAACAAACTTGCAATAAACACAGAGATTAAGAAGTTTGTAGGTTGAGGAGCATGATAAAACGTAAATGCCATACTTGAAACTATCACAGAAATTATTGGTGTATATTTGTAAGTACTTAGAACGTTCTGCACACCTCCTTGCAAAAAGTATCTAAAAATAGTTTCTTCCGCAAAACTGTGAACAAGTAAGCTAATTAAGATCCATGTTATCCAAAGATCTGGAAATTTAGGATCGAAATTTACAACTTTTAAAACTACTGCTGCACCAGATATTAATGAAATACAGAGAATACTTGATGGCAACATCGCAACAATCATATGTCGAATTTGGACACTTCTTTTAAGAGGTATGAATCCAAACACCATTATACCAACACCAGCAATTACTTTATCTATATTAAGAAATAATGAGAATTTTTCAGCATCAGGACTAAGTACTTCACCAAATATTATCTGCCAGCTAGTAAAACCACCAATCCAGTGGCTAGATAGCATCCATGCTACAACAAATATAATTATTGCAAGTATTGCACTAATTATATGCCCTACTTGTCTTTGATAGAATAAGTAATTAGCTAAAAAATAACCTGCAGTAATTACCAAAGCGATTAGATCAATTACATTCGTTATACATCCACAAATAATAGCAATGGTTATTGACATCAAAGCAAAATGTCTTTTTTCGAAAAGCCACAAACAACATACTGAAAATAGCGAAAAAAAGTGGGCAAAAAATGATAATGAGAACATCAGTATTAATCTTTTATTTACTTTATAAGAATAGTAAACTTAACATGGATATTGCAAGCAATATATAATAATAAAAATCATGAACTTAAAGCTTTTAAATCACTGCAGTTATGTTGTAAGAAATCCAAGTTCAGAAAACTCAACTACTGAAGATAAATCATTAATTGCCAAGACCAAAGAATCTTTCATTGCTGGGGCTCTTAGATCGATGTCAGCAGTAGTTATTCACCCTTTGGAAGTAGTGAAAATGAGAATACAGACTCGTGCGCCTGTAACTTCTTCGTCATTTAGCTGGATATCATCAGACTTAAGAACTTCAGGGGCCAGCATTCTATATAGAGGACTAACTCCTAGCGCCGCTCTAGTAGGATTTAAAGGATTTTATAAGTACCCACTTTTTGTGTATGGTCCACAACAACTCGCAGCCATGGCTGGAGATAAAGACCTATTTGAAAAACATCCAATATTATTTCAATGCGCAATGACACCTATTGTAGTTGGTGTTGATACGGTCCTACAGGGTCCGCTTCGACGCATGAGAAATATTATGACAACCAGTGATAAAAAAGAGGGGTTGCTTTCGGTAAATAAGGCTCTTTCAACTGATATACTTAGTTATTGGAAAGGCTCAGCTGCGGCAGCTGTTAAGCAAAGTTTCGGAGTAGGTTCAACACTACTGGTTGATGCTCTATTAAGAAATGAATTCAAAAAGCGTGGCTTAGATACTTCGCACCACAACCCAAGCTTTTTTAGTGCCTGCGTAGCTTCTGGTATATTTTTAGCAGTTGTAAACACCCCCCTCGATGTTGTAGCAAGTAGAACAAGTTCTGCTAACCCCATACCTACTAAAGGCTTTTGGAATTCATTAACATATATTTATAAAAAAGATGGTATACGTGCATTCACAAAAGGGGCTGGACTGAGAGGAATGATATACGGAGCTACCACAACTTACACCAGCTTGATGGTTTCTTGGGGTAGAAAATCTGAGGATAAAACACGCTGATATTCAAGCTTTGATTAATGAAATTAAATATTTTGCACCAGCAATATTTTCAGCAGAAGAGATAAGTGTAAACTTTGGGACAATAATATCTATAAAATTACTACTGCTTAAATCCCCTTTTAATAGCTCGTTGCCAATGACTGAAATCAAAAGCTTTATAGACTTTAAATAATACTCAGGCAGTGCGGCTTGCTTATATAGCTTTTCAAAAGATTCCTGATCAAACTGAGTAAACAACATATGAGTAAGATTGATGAATGGCAAATCTGTAATCTTACAGAGCGAATATACAAATGAAAATAAATCGCCCTTACAGAGGTGTCTAATTATCAGCAGAGGATTGAGCATGCTCTTATTATACAATGAATCTATCCTTTGCTTGATCTCTTGCGCCTCTTTTGACTTAAACACATCCTGATCTTTAAGATTAATAATATTTGTTCTAGAGAATTTAATTCTGGTATACTGATCAAATCCATAAGTACTTATAAGCAGCTTTCTAAGAGATCCATCAACATTATCTAAAATTTCTTTTATGACTTCTGGCGATAATTCACCTCTTAAGTTTATCAGATTCATTATTTCCTTATTTCTCTGATACCTACTGATTATTCTTTGATAGGTATCAACATCAATTTTTGCGGATGAATTAGAGAGTAATTTTACAATGGCATCTGTGTATGGCTTCTCAGAAATCATGTTTGTGATTTTTTCATCAATATTAGTACGCTCTGCAACGCAGATATATATATCTTCTTCTACTCTTTTCTCAAGAATCTCGAGCAAATCTGCATTTGAAAGTTTAGGAGAATAAAGAATAATTTTTCGTGCAATTTTAGCTTTATAATAAGCCAACTTCTTAACAATAAAGTGTGGTAGCTCATCGGAATAACACAATTTTCTGGCGATAATATAGTTCACTTCATCATCTTCTTTATCAATCAGGCTTGTAAGCACTTCAAAAATTTTTCTTTTTTCTTTGGGCACTGCACCATTAGTAAGAGAAAAACATAAGAAGGTTGAGAGTTTAATAAAATCAACAGTATCAGACGAAAGATCGCTAAAATCTTTGTTATACAGAGAATTCTTTGCTACTAAATCGAAGTTTAGCATACGTTTATGAGTAATATGAATATTAATATTCTACTACTACGCAATTGAAGTTGCTATTGAATTAAATATCTTTGATACATCATGTTTAGGATCAGCGTATACTAAGGGTTTGCCCATATCTGAGCAGATAGCTAAATCTTCGTAAATAGGGATACTTGCCAAAACTTCAATATTAAACTCTTTTGCTAACTTATCAGCTCCACCTTTACCAAAAATACTTTTGCCACTTACAGCATGGAAGCTCATGTTCTCGACTAATCCTAAAATTGGAACATTGAGTTTTTTGTACATTGCGATAGATTTTCTTGCATCTTTCACTGACAATTCTTGAGGCAAAGTAACAATTATAGCACCATCAATTTTATAATTCTCAGCAAGGCTTAAATGAACATCACCTGTTCCAGGAGGAGTGTCTAGAATCAAATAGTCTAATTCTTTTCCGTCATGATTCCAACTGGTCATTCTAAGTAATTGATACAACATTTTTGTTGTCATTGGCCCACGCCAAACTAGTGGATCTTCTTCCTTTACTAAAAAGCCTATAGACATAGCTTTTATTCCATACCTATCAACCGGTATCATTTTATCATCTTGTAAAGCAGGTTTCGCACTCACTCCTAACAGCGTAGGAACTGAAGGACCATATATGTCAACATCGGCTATCCCTACTCTTTTTCCACTCCTTGCTAAAGTAATTGCTAAATTTACAGCTATAGTGGACTTACCAACCCCTCCCTTACCAGAAGCAACTATTATCACTTTTTTGACTCCAGAAATTGGTTGCCTCTTATCGGGGCTTATTTCTTGGGTTCGAGATGAAATTGATATGTTTATATTTGGGATATTAGTACTTTGCTTCAATTCCTTTATGCATCTCTCCCTAAGAACAAGCGCTTCTTTCTCATGCTGTTTGTCAGTATAAATTGCAAAGGTTACAGAATCTTTACCAATGATGATTTTAGAAATATCACTAGTTACCAATTTGCCAGTAATTGGATTTTCAATTTCTGACAAGATCTTAATAATATTTTGCTCTAAAATTGCGGACATTACTTGCATCAAACTCAATACTTGGATAGATTGATATATACAGCATTTTAACAGAGATGTAATTAGCAAAATGGGTACAACATCAAGATTTGAAAATCCTTGGGATAACAAGAAGAAACCCGGAAAGGAAGAATTAGATGAGATAATAAAAAAAGGTCAGCAGCGACTTTTACATTTCTTAAACCAAAAAGGTGGAAATAAAGGAAGCAGCGGTGGTGGGGGTGATTTTGACGGCCCTGATTTCTTCAATTATTTAAATAAAAAAGTATTAGTAGTAGTTGGCCTAGTAATTTTGGTAATGTGGCTTAGCACAGGGTTCTATACCGTGCAACCAGATGAAGAAGCTGTAGTTATGCGTTTTGGCAAATATTCTAGAACATCTCCATCAGGCTTAAATTATAAACTCCCATATCCTATTGAAAATGTTACGAAGATCTCTGTAACCCGTATTAACAAAGAAGAAATTGGATTTAGATCATCAGGGAAAAGAATAACTAGCCGCGAACAACTTTTGGAAAGTACAGTTAGTAGTGAAAGCCAGATACTTACTACCGATGAAAACATAGTGGATATTAACTTTGAAGTGCAGTGGCGTATTTACGATGCAGAAAAATTCTTATTCAATGTTAGAGATTTGTATAATGAGAATACCGTTAAAAGTGCTGCAGAAAGCGCAATGCGCGAAGTTATAGGCTTATCTACAATCTCTAATGTTTTAGCAGAAGAAAGAAATAAAATCGAGCTACAAACCAAGAAACTACTTCAAGATATTCTTAACGAATATGATATGGGTGTTATGGTTGAAAGGGTTCAATTGCTAAGAGTTGACCCGCCACAAGAAGTTCTTGATGCATATCGCGATGTTCAAAATGCTAAGCAAGATAAAGAAAAAGAAATAAACCAAGCCTTTGCTCATCGTAATGATATTGTTCCACGTGCCCGTGGTGAAGCTGAGAAAATTCTTCAAGAAGCCGAAGGTTACAAAAAACAAGTTATTGCTAACGCTCAGGGTGAAGCGCAGAGATTTACCAGCATATTTGAGCAATATAGAAATGCAAAAGATGTTACTCGTAAACGTATGTACCTAGAAACCATGGAGCAAATCCTTGAAGGAATGGAGAAAATCATTTTGGATAAGAGTGCAGCTTCAAATACTGTACCGTATTTACCATTAAATGAGTTAATGAAGACCAAGAAACCGACTAAAGAGGTTACTACAAATGAATAGAAATACCTATATTATAATTGCTGCAGTTTTGGGATTACTGACGTTGGTGAATTCGTTTTATATTCTAGACCAAAGACAAACTGCTATAATTTTACAATTTGGTGACTTTGTGAGCGAGGAGAAGCAAGCTGGCCTAAAGCTAAAAGTTCCATTCATCCAAGATGTTTTATTTTTCGATCACCGTATTCAAAACCTAACCGCCGATACAACTGAGGTGATTGCATCAGATCAAAAAACCATGAGAGTAGATGCTTTTACTAAATACAAAATTATAAACGCTTTACAGTTTTATAAAAGAGCTAAGGACGAAAAAGGTTTCAAATCTCGCTTATCTCCAATTCTAGACTCTAGTCTTCGTCAGGTTTTAGGTGAAGTTGAATTCAGGACTATTTTATCACCTGAAAGAAGAAATATGATGTTAAAAATTACTGAAATTGTTAACTCACAAGCTAAAGATTTCGGCGTGGAAATAGTTGATGTAAGAATCATGCGTGCTGACTTACCAGACAGAAGCAGAGAAGCAGTATATGAACGTATGAGGTCTGATCGTGAAAAGGAAGCAAAAGAAATCCGTGCTGAGGGAGCTGAACAAGCTCAAAAGATCATTGCTACTGCTGAAAAAGATAAAATTGTAACTATCGCTGAAGCTAGAAAAAAATCCGAGATCATGCGCGGTGAGGGTGATGCAGAAGCTATTAAGTCTTTTGCTAGTTCATTCGGTCGTGATCCTGAATTCTTTGATTTTTATAGATCAATGCATGCCTATCGCAAATCTATTGGTAAGGAATCTGCAAAGATGATATTATCCCCTGATAATGAATTCATGAAGTATTTTAAATCTTCACGATAATATGAAAATTCTAGAAACTGAGAGACTGATTCTCCGCACTTGGAAAGATGCGGACAAGATTGATTATTATCGCATAAACCAAGATCCCAAAGTTATTGAACACTTGCCTGGCTCGATAACCGTTGAGGAGTCGAGTACCTTTGCTGATAAAACTAATCTAAAGCAGTCTGAGAGAGGATTTTGTTTGTGGGCTGCTGAGCTTAAAATAACTAAAGAATTTATTGGTTTTATTGGGCTTAATTACACTGATTGGCCAGCACACTTTACACCTGCTGTAGAAGTTGGTTGGCGCTTAGGATCTCCATTTTGGGGGAATGGATATGCAACTGAAGGGGCAATTGCCTCACTTAATTTCGGCTTTAACAAATGTGGGTTGAACGAAATAGTTTCGTTTACTGTTCCAGCCAACATCCGCTCTATCAAAGTTATGGAAAGAATAGGAATGAAACATGATCTAGAAGGAGATTTTGCTCATCCAAACTTACCCGCCGACCACAGATTATCTAAACATGTTCTTTATAGAATAAAAGCATAAAATTCTATTACCTTGTCTTAAGATGTTTTCAATGCTAGTTTTCGATAAATTTTTTGATCTGTATCATGCACAAAACAATCATCCAATTACCAGAGATAAAACTAATCGGAATTACTTGCAGAACTAATAATTCTAATGCTTTTTCAACTGATCCTTCTAACAATAAAATTGCCAGCACCGTACAGAATTATTTCCATAATGGATTATATTCTCAAATACCTAATCGTAAAAAACCTGGAACTACATATTGTGTATACACTAATTACGAAAGCGATTTCACAGGTGATTACACTTATTTTATTGGTGAGGAAGTTGCAAATTTTGAGGGGACAGCGCATGGTTTTGAGAATTTAACAATACCTAATCAATCTTATGCAAAATTTACAAACAATGCTGGTCCAATGCCAGATGTGTGCATAAACATGTGGAAAGATATTTGGAAAATGAAACCTGCAAACTTACAGGGAGAGCGTGCGTATATTGCAGATTTTGAAGTATATGATGAAAGAAGCATTGACCATTCTAACGTCGTTCTAGATATTTATATTGGCATTAAAATATGAAAGACAATGTTCATGAAGCATACAATAAAATTGCTAAATGGTTTGATGAACACAGATCACGAGAACTTTTTGAAAAGCCATATTTAGATTTAGCTATTTCTTATCTAAAACCTAAGGCAGCTATACTGGATTTAGGATGCGGGATGGGAGAGCCAATTACCATATACTTTATAGAGAAAGGTTTCAGTGTAACGGGTATTGATGGCAGCAAAGAATTAATAGAGCTTGCCAAATCTCGACTTTCCAATGGAAAATTTATTGTCTCTGATATGCGAAATCTTGATTTAGAAGAAAAATTTGATTGTATTATAGCATGGCACAGTTTTTTCCACCTACCCCAAGAAGATCAAAGAAACATGTTTGAAACATTTAAAAATCACTTAAACACCAATGGTATTCTAATATTTACATCTGACACTGAAGCTGGGGAAGTATGGGGTGATAATGGGGGCGAGAATCTATATCATGCCTCACTTGCTCCCGATGAGTACAAACAGTTACTAAGCCATCATGGCTTCTCTCTAATTAAACATACAGTTGAAGATGAAAGCTGCGGGGGCGCAACTGTCTGGCTGGCGCAATATTTAAAATCATAGTGGGTTAATAAATGAATATCACAAATAATCTCATTCAAATGTGGAAGAAAGTTGGTGACAAAGATGGCTGGGAAATTAGCCAAGCAGCTAATACTGTTTTACTGAAGTCGCCCGCAATGATCCCCAATCTGAATCTAGCTATAGTTGATGGCGACCTAGATAAGTCTGAAATCATCACCACTTATTTTAGTGACCGCAGTTTCGGAATCATGCAACCAAAAGGAAAATCAAACCTATTAGTATCAAATGCTCAAGTCCAAATTGAAGTCACTGAAATGCACCTCTCAACAATCTTATTCAAACCAACTGAGATAGACAAAAATGTTTCTGTTTTAACTGACCTTGCAGAATTACCTGAATGGTGCGCAGTAGCATCAGAAATATTTGGCTTTGATACAAATGAAACTTATAAATTTTATAAATCCACTTATAACTTATTATGTTCGCAGCTGCTTTATTATCGAGATAAAGATGGGAAAATTATAGGTGTAGGGCAAATTCATGTTGATGACAGTGACCTTGTATACATCGCCACAATTGGAGTTTTGGAGCAATATCGTAGGAATGGGATTGGGCAGAAAATTATGAATGCTTGCATGCTAAATGGTAAAAATTTAGGTGGTAAGATGTTTGCATTGCACGCATCTGAATCAGGAGAATTTCTATATAAAAAGCTTGGTTTTCAAGTAGTCGAAAAGTGGGACTATTATATTATTTAATTAAAAATGAGAAATTGAATTCGGTTTGCTATCCTATTTTTCCTATGCAAGACTATCTCTTATTAATCAAAAATTGTTTATGCTTAGATTTATTAAGTTCGCATTCATTGCAATACCTATCGTTTTTGTTTTTTCTACTTTTCATCTTATTCAGATGAAACCTCAAAAACACGACCAAATTGAAAACAGTATTGAAAAAGAATATTTGGTTGAGCTACTTTCTACATATAAAGTATATAGTAATAACCAGCCCTTAGAATTGATCAGACTAGGCCGAGAAAATGATGGTGGCTACGTAGTTCCTGAGTTAGCTTTAAAAGCAGCTGACGTTCTCTTAGGATATGGCATTGCTGATGATATATCTTTCGAAGAAGAATTCGCCAACGCTTACAAAAAACCATCTTTTGGATTTGACTGCGGAGTTAAGAGTATCAAAAGTAACAGCAATCTATTCACCTTTATTGATGAGTGTATTGGCTCAGAGAGTTTCTTATATTCTACTCAAGACTCATCAAATAAAATAAGTAGCTTCAACTCACAGGTTAAAAATCTTAACTTAGAAAATAAAAAGATCTTTATAAAAATGGATATAGAAGGTGCTGAATATATTGCTTTTGAAGATATTTTAAAGCATTCAAAAAAGATAACTGGAATAGCAATGGAAATCCATATTATGAACCATGATACGCTTAAAAAGGCAATTAATCTTCTAAGCAATATGACTCAAGATTTTATTCTCGTACATATTCATGGCAACAACTGTAGCCCATATTATTTTACATCTAAAAGCTCTAATGGTGAGCTGCCAAACATTCTAGAATTATCATTTATAAATAAATCATTAATTGATAATTATCACGTCTTAGAAAACCAGAAACATCCTACAGAATTAGACATGCCAAACAACTCTCGGAAAAAAGATATTGCATTTGAAATCGTTAATAAAAAACTAACTCTTAACTAGCATTGGGTAAGTAAAGAAAATAAAATGCACTAAATTCAGCCCAAAATGAACAAGCATAGAGCATAGTATTCGGTTTGTTTTGAAATATGCATAACCATAAAACATTCCGCAAATTGTTGCTAAAATTACATATGTAATTCCACCTTTAAAGTGCGCCAGTCCAAATAAAACTGAAGTAATAGTTATTGCTAAGTATGGATTTAACTTTAAATCCTGTTGCAATTTCTTTTGAATAATTCCTCTGAATAAAACTTCTTCGGCGAAGCATACGAATAGAAAGTTATTGAAAATCCAAATTCCTAAGATAGATGGAATTTTGATATCAAATTTCACATATCCAATTAGAAGGGATGGTAGAATTATTACAACAATACAACACAAAAGAATGTTTAGTGTTTGTAACAAAGCTGTTTTGTTAGGAACTTTCTCAGATTTTACCAAACCACTTAAAGCAAAAAGGATTAGTGCAGCTATACACTTATCAAAATTAAAATACATGGTATATGGTTTTGACAAGGCAGAGATTTGAACTTGATCTAAAGCTAAATGGTTATTAAACCCTGGCAGTTTATGTAGCATCATGGCGAGAGTTAAGCCAAGCATAAACGCTAAACTGACCCATCTTACTTTTTTATAGTTATAGTGCAGATATGTTATTGAAAAAAACAACGCTAAAAATAATACCCCCCATAAGTTAACAACTGCATCATACCAAGCAAAAAATGATAGAAGACCAATTAGCAGTAAAATGATATCCCTGCTTTTAATCAAAAGTGATGACGCAATAACCCCTGCCAATAAATAAAATGTACTGCTCATAAAATCTAAATGTATTTTAAAGGCTTTATGGTATATTTCTTTCAAAATTTCAAGGGACAAATATGATAATCACCTACGACGATTTCGCTAAAGTGGACTTACGCTCTGGAACGATTATTAAAGTTGAAGAATTTCCTCGTGCTAAAAAACCTGCTTATAAAGTATGGGTGGATTTTGGATCTGAGATTGGCGTGCTACAATCTTCCGCACAAATAACTCATCACTATACCTTAGATTCACTTATCGGCAAAGCAGTGGTTGGATGTGTAAATTTGGGGGAACGCAATATAGCAGGTTTTATGTCCCAATTCTTACTTGTCGGTTTCACCGACGAAAACGGCGCAATCTGCTTAGTCACCACTGACCCAAAAGTTCCAAATGGGATGAAGCTGTGTTAGTGTTTCATAAATTTTTTCACAGAACACTTCTAATATTTATGTTTCTTAATTCAAGCATTGCTGAGGCAGGAGAAATCCTCTTCGACAAAACTAGAGGCCGAAATATCCTTATAGAGATTTATAATGATAAATCCCCGAGTAAAATAGTAATTATTAACCATGGCTATGGAGTTAAGAATACCGAATATAGTTTTCTTGCAAACTCTCTTGTTGAGAAAGGTTATTTGGTTATAAGTATCCAACATGATTTACAAACCGATCCTCCTCTACCTAGAACAGGAAATTTATATGAGAAAAGAAAGCCTGTTTGGGAGCGCGGGGTTAAAAATATTTTGTTCACCATTTCAGAGCTTAAAACGCGCTATCCAAATTTAGATTGGAAAAAATTGATTTTGATTGGGCACTCAAATGGTGGTGATATCTCCATGTTGTTCACTACCGAGCATCCAGAGTTAGTCGAAAAAGTAATTTCTCTCGATTCACTTAGAATGCCTTTTCCGACAAAAAATAATACTCCTATATTAAGTATCAGAGCAGGAGATACCAAGGCCGATGAAGGAGTATTACCAAAATCTGGAGCAACAATAATTACTCTAAAAGATGCAAAACATAATGATATGTACGACAAAGGCTCTAAGGAACTAAAAACCGAAATTATTGATTCGGTTTTGAAGTTTTTAGATGATTGATATCACTTTCCACGCAAACGCATCAGCATATACATCGGCACACCTAGCACATAAAGAACTATAGATAAACATACCATCTTTAAGCTTGCTGCCCAGAGAGTCCACAGTGAGAAAATAAGTGCTAGCGCTCCTATTATAAATTTCACCCCTGTAAGAGCATTTGCTTTGATGAGCAATTTGAAATACGCAAGCACACATACTACATAGACTATTAGAATAGATGACACAGCGATATCAATTATAGTGTTAAACTGTGCAGTTAGATTCTCTTCTAATGACATAATAATAAATGGCACAGAAAGTAGTGATGAAACTACAATTCCAAACTGTGGCGTTCCCGCTTTATTTACTTTACCAAATATTTTTGGAAATAATCCATCTTGAGCTGCACCTTGCGGGATTCTACCCACAACCAAAGTCCAAGCATTCAAAGTACCAACGCATGAAATGATTGCAGTGATCGCAACTGGAATGCCCCAAGAGCCACCAAATATTATTGATGCGGCATCAGCATATGGCGCTTTTGAAACTATTAACTGATCATGAGGAACAACACCCATCACAACTGCTGTACCCATTACATAAACTGCGGCGGCTATCAGTGTTCCAAAAATGATCGCAAGTGGAACATTCTTTTTAGCATTTACAACTTGCCCAGATGGAACCGTTCCTGTCTCTAAACCGATGTACGCCCAGAGCGTTAAAAAGGCTACGGAATTTAGTGCTTCAGCAAATGGTTTGTCTGAAGGATTAATTGGATAAAAATTATCAAAATCTAAGAAGGCAATTCCTAGAATTGGCAATATCAAAAGTGGTACAACTTTGACTACAGTAATAATAAGTTCACCCATACCAGTGGTTTTAATACTCATTAGGTTAAATGACATAACAGCAAATAAAATTGAAAGCTCAAGTATCAACGCTGTACTTTTGTCGAATTGCCCGTAAATAACTCCAAGGTAGCTTACTGCTCCAACTACGAGTGCAGAATTGCCTATCCAAGATAGGGTCCAGTAACCCCAACATATAAAGTAGCCAACGTCCTTTCCGAATGCTTCGCGCGCGTATACATACGGGCCACCGTTTTTTGCATTGTAACGAGAGGCAAGTTCAGCAAAGACAAATGCTAAAAGAATTGCACCAATTGAAGTTAGGATCCAACCAAACAAGCTCACCGTTCCGAACGGTGCTAAGGTTGCAGGTAATAAAAACACACCAGAGCCAACAAGGCTTCCAGTGACTAGAGATGTTAATGGCCATAAGCCGATTTTCTGTTGCATATAAATATATTAATTTGTGTTAGTTAAGTGCGATGAATCTGAAATTGGGGTGTAAAAATGTGAGAGCTAGAAGCCCTTTCGAGAAAACTTTTTTATATGTAAGTATATCGCTACCATTGTTTTTCAAAACTTGATAATACCTATGTTATAGCAAGAAATGGGCAATTATTCAACCCCAATATCGTTACTCACAATGACATCAATTACTTTCTTGGATTCGAAGAATCCATTAACCACAGGATACCTGCGATCCTTTGCAAGGTCTCTAATCGAAACTTTTGTCCCTAAAGGTGCTTGATTTCTTTTATACTCAGAAGCAATAAGCATTTTGTATACTCTATTTACCAACTTCTTCTCAAAGCCATTTTTGACAATTTCTCTAACGCCTAAGTCCTCTTCAATAAGGTGATAAAGTATTTTATCTAAAATATCATAAGGTGGCAAAGTGTCTTGATCAGTTTGGTTAGGTTTTAGCTCAGCGCTTGGTGGTTTTGTTATAGAACTTTGTGGAATCACTTCTAACTTCTTCAATCCAGAGATCGAAGGTATATTTTTATTTCTCCATTCAGCAAGTTTATAAACTTGGGTTTTATAAACATCTTTGAGGGGAGCAAATGCACCGCACATGTCGCCATATAAAGTTGAGTAACCACATGCGTATTCAGACTTATTTCCAGTAGCTAAGAGCAGCTCACCTTTTTTGTTAGAGATAGCCATGAGCAACACTCCGCGAATTCGCGCTTGTAGATTTTCTTCTGTCAAATCTGGTTTTGTATTTTTAAAATTCTCTTCAAGTGCGACTCCAAAAGATTCATACAAATTTTTAATTTCTATTGTCTCAAGTTTACAACCTAATCTATCGGCAGAATCTCTAGCATCATCTAAGCTATGTTGAGATGAATATTGCGATGGCATTCTAACACCTCTCACATTTTCACTGCCCAACGCATCACATGCAATTGCAGCAACTAATGCTGAATCTATCCCGCCAGATAAGCCGAGTAATACTTTAGAAAAACCAGATTTGCTGACATAATCTCTTAATCCTAAAACTAAAGCATTATAGATTTTTTCTTCATCGCTTTTTTCGATAATATTTATTTTATTGTTCTCAGCGATTGTGATTTCTGAAAAATCTTCTTCAAAGTATTTTGCCTGTAAAACCACTCCTCCATTTTGATTGGTAGCAAAGGATCCGCCATCAAAAACTAGATCGTCTTGACCTCCAACTTGATTTACATAAACGACTGGAATTCCAATTCTTACTAACTCTTTTCGCTTACTACTTTTTTGAATATCAAATGGTGATGCATTGATTGATAAAACTACATCGGGTTTTTGTAGCTGTACTTTTTTTACAACTTTTTCTTCCCATAAATCTTCACAAATAAGGATGCAGATTTTTTTATTTTTGAACTCAAAAACTACAGGGCTTGTTGCACTAGAAAAAATTCTTTTTTCATCAAAGACACCATAATTTGGAAGTGCAATTTTACGAATTGTTTTTAGTATTTTGCCTTTATGGATTACAAGAGCGCAGTTATATATTTTCTTTCCCGACCTAACTGGTGCGCCGATCACAAATGCCGAATTAATGTCTTTAGAAAATTTAACTAATATATTTATTTGAGTTTTTACTGCCTTTAGAAACCCTAAATTTAACTGTAAATCTTGTGCTGGATAGCCAACTAATGACAATTCAGGGAACACCACTATATCAGTATTTCTTTTGCTAAGAACATTGATAATTTTAGCCGTATTACCTGCTAAATCGCCGACTTTAGGGTTTATCTGTGCTAGTGTAATCTTCACTGTTTTACCTTATTTATCTAGGCTAAACATACCTCTTAAACCCAAAATTTTCCACAAGTTTGATTTCTACCAACAATAGTATTACAATTATATATGTAATAGTGATAGGTGATGGTCATGAAGAAGTTTTCAATAAATTGTCAGTTTGGCGGCCAAACAGCCCCCTTTACAGTGTATATTGGCGCGCCCAAAGATAAGAATCACCCCCTACAATTCCAAGCTGATTGGTTGGCCAAAGAGCGTGGAGGTAACATCCCTCAGGAAGTAATGAATAGCCTTTCTAAACTTATGGAATTAGCTGCAAAAAACAATGTTCCGTTTGAAGATCTTTGTGCTTATGCGCTAGAAGCTGCGCAAGCACCTGGACAGCAGCAGGTTGAGAATTACAATAAAGCGGCTGAAGAACATAATAAACAAATCGCACCACAATCCAGTGGAGAAAATAAATAACTCAATTTTATTGTCTCTCGATCCAACCGCCACCAAGCACCCTAGTACCACTATAGAGCACACATGCTTGCCCAGGTGTTATGCCATTATAAGGTTCTTCTAAATCAACTTTGATACGGTTATCTGGAAGTTGATATACTTTAGCTTGTAGGCCAATATGAGATGAGCGAAGCCTTGCAACACATTCTATGCCTGATTCTGGAATAGGATCACCTAGCCAGTTCACTTCTTTTGCAGTTAAATTACTAGACATTAGATCATCTTTTGAACCGACGATAACTTCTTTTGTATCTGGCTTTAACTTTATAACATACAGTGGCTCACCTGTGGCAACACCAAGACCTTTTCTTTGGCCTACTGTATAATTTATGACTCCATCGTGTTTGCCAACTATAGTTCCATCTTTTAAAACTATATTACCAGCATCTAAGGACCCTGGTCTTAGTTTTTCAATCACGGATGCATAATTCCCATTCGGGACAAAACAAATATCTTGGCTATCTGGTTTGTCTGCAATCTCTAAACCAAATTGTTTTGCTAGAATTCTAGTTTGAGCTTTATTCAACCCTCCGATTGGGAATCTCAAAAAATCCAACTGCTCTTGGGTTGTAGCAAATAGAAAATAACTTTGATCTTTGCTTATATCACTCGCAACATGCAATTGGGCTTTACCATTTTCTTCGAACCTCTGTACATAGTGACCAGTTGCCAAACAGTCAGCACCTAGATCTTTAGCAACTTTAAATAGATCTTGGAATTTAACTTTTTGATTGCATCTCACGCATGGAATTGGCGTCTCGCCTCTAAGATAGCTATCCGCAAAATCATCGATCACAGATTGCTTAAAAATACTTTCATAGTTAAGCACATAATGAGGGATACCAATTTTTTCTGCGGCCATCTGTGCATCGTATATATCTTGCCCCGCACAGCACGCACCTTTTTTTCCTAAAGCCAACCCATGATCGTATAGTTGAAGAGTAATACCAATTACCTCATGTCCTTGATTGGCGAGCAATGCTGCTACTGTAGAACTGTCTACCCCACCAGACATCGCTACCACAACTTTCTGTTTGGTAGGAGCTATAGGTTTAATACTATTTAAATCGACTGCTTGCATAATGGAGGGATTATATCACACTCCCTCCATCTTGAAAAGATCCAGATTATACCTAAGTTTTAGCGATTTTTTTGATCAAAACTTGCTGCAATATTGACAGAACGTTACTCCATGCCCAATAAATAACCAAGCCAGATGGGAAAGAAGCAAACATAAATAGGAATAACAATGGCATAAGCCTCATTACTTTTGCTTGCACAGGATCTGTTGGCTCAGGGTTAAGTCTCTGCTGCGCATACATAGTTACAGCCATAAGTATTGGGAAAATACCTATACTCAAGAATGATGGCGGATCCCATGGAATCAAGCCAAATAAGTTAACAAATGTTAGCGGATCTGGAGCTGATAAATCTTTAATCCATCCGAAAAACGGCGCATGCCTCATTTCTAAAGTAACCGATAGCACCTTATAAAGTGCGAAGAATACTGGAATCTGGAGCAATATAGGTAAGCAGCCTGCCATTGGGTTAACTTTCTCCTTACGGTACATTTCAAGAAGTGCTTTTTGGAAGCCCTGAGAATCATCTTTGTACTTCTCTTTAAGCGCAGTCATCTTAGGCTGAAGATCTTTTAACTTATTCATACCCTTGAAGCCTTTGTGAGCAAGTGGGAATAAAAGCAACTTGATAACTACAGTTAGAATTAAAATTGCCACTCCAAAATTGCCAATCATATCGTAGAAATAGTGGAGCAACATGAATATAGGTTTAGTAATGAAATAAAGGACGCCAAAGTCTACAGCTCTATCAAATAATTTTATGTTAAATTCTTTTTCGTAATTATCCAATAACTCTAGTTCTTTTGAACCAGCAAATAGTTTCAATGCAAACTGCGATGAGTCAGAAGTTTTAATTGTTTCCGCTTTACCCATCATACTTATCTGATAGCGATTCTGCCCGTTTTGTTTATTCGTTCTGAAATTACTAACGATGTCATTTTTCTCAGATGGTATCAATGCTGTTAGCCAGTACTTATCTGAAAATCCAATCCAATGTGTTTGTTTTTTTGAAAAATCTTGTTTTCCTTCTTCGGCTAAATCTGCAAAAGAAACTTCCGTTAACTTTTCATCAAATACTCCTATTGCTCCTTCATGAATTAAAGCATTTTGAGTATCTGAATCTGTCTGGACTCTTGATATCAAGGTATAAGGTGTAAGGGTCACATCTTTTCCACTTTGATTTAGAACTTCTTGTTTTACATCAAACATATAGTTTTCATCTAATTTCAGGTGGATTTTAAATGTTAAGCCCTGAGAATTATCCCAACTTAATGTTGAAGAACCATCTTTATTTTTATTTGCCGACCATTGAGTTTTACTATCTGGAAGATTTAAATTCGCTCCTAACCAACCAAATTCTGCAAAATAAACTTCTTTAGTTTGACTTGGCGAAAGCAAAACCACTTCTGGGCTATTTTTATCGATCGAAACTTTATAATTTTTTAGGGTTAAATCATCTAGCCTAGCACCCGTTAAATTAATCGATGCATTAACTTTACTATTTGAGAAATCTACTCTGCGGGTTTCTTTTAAAGCATTCGGACGAGTTACAATTTTACCCGCTTCCTCACTAGCTTTTACTTGAGTCGTTTGTTGAGTAACCTTAGCAGCAGCTTGCTGCTCTTCAATCATTGGATCAACAAAGAATACTTGCCAAAAATAAATGATGACTACACATAACGTTGTTGCAATTAGTAACCGAGTATTTTCTGATAAATTTTGCATTGTCCTACTAGTTCATTTTACTGGATCATAACCACCTTTAGAAAAAGGATGGCACTTTATAATTCTTTTAAAAGTAAGGTATAACCCTTTCGTTACTCCTTTCTTCTCTACAGCTTCTATAGCATATTCAGAACAAGAGGGGAAGTACCTACACGCTTTTGGTAACATAGGAGAGATAAAATATCTATAGAATTTGAGTAAGATATTAACTAAATATTTCATGATCTTGCCTTAGTAAGCATATGCTGTAATTGCAGAACAACATCTTTAAAATTCACCTCAAGCATCATTGACTTGGCCATAATAAGGCAAGAAATATCTCTGACCTGAACTTCTTTAATAATAGCTCTAATGCGTCTTTTAGCTTTATTTCTCTGAACAGCTTTGGGGAAATTTTTCTTAGGTGCGATTACGCCGAACGATGCGCAACCTTCATTTGAAATATAGTAGATATTAAAAAATGGCGAGGATAATCTCCTGCCATTTTTAAGAATATGTTGTATTTCAGAACCTTTTTTAATGAAAGTCTGATTCATTAAGCGCAAAGTTTTTTACGACCTGATGAACGTCTATTGCTTAGTACTTTTTTACCACCAACAGTTGCCATGCGGCTTCTAAAACCATGTCTACGTTTTCTAACTAACTTACTCGGCTGATATGTTCTACGTGTTGCCATTTCAAAATTCTATTAATTCAATTAAGAGATGATTTTATACATTTATTAGTCTATAAAGTCAATAGGCCTTTGTTAAGTTGCGTCATAAATACTATGAAAAACACTTTAAAAATGTACGAAGAATTTGGAATTGACTCATTCTATGAGAAGAATCCTGTGGATAGAACCCAAAAAAAGGCAGCGGTAGCTTCGACTCCTTCAATGAAAGAAAACTCTTCAATGCCAACAGATTCATCACGAGTACTGGCAGACAAATGCCATACTATTCAGGATCTTGAGGCCGCAGTCAGAAACTATAGTGGCTGCGCTATTAAGAAAGCCGCAATCAACACAGTATTCGCAGATGGTAAGCTTGGCGCCAAAATTATGATGATTGGCGAAGCTCCCGGTGCAAATGAAGATAAAGAAGGTATACCTTTCTGCGGACAAAGTGGGAAATTATTAAACAACATCCTTCCTTCAATAGGACTGAAAAGAGAGGACGTTTATATAACAAACACAGTATTTTGGCGCCCACCTGGGAATCGCAGACCTACCCCTGAAGAACTAGAAATGTGTCGCCCTTTCGTCGAGAAACATATCGCCTTGGTTAATCCAAAAGTAATTGTTTTAGTTGGAAGCACAGCAGTTGAGTCATTACTTGGCAACAAGTTTTCTATGCACCAAATTAGAAGCGAGTATTACGATTACACAAACCCATATTTAACTAAGCCCATAAAGACAGCGGTCATATTTCATCCCTCTTACCTCTTAAGACAGCCAACCAAGAAAAAGCTTATGTGGCTTGATATGCTTAGGCTTCAGTCATTCATTGAGGGAACAAAATGATAGCATCTTATAGGAAATGGAGGAATAAAGACTCCATCAATAGAAGGTTTATCAATTTCAAGTCTAACAAAAGAGGTTACTACTCGTTATACATTTTTTTAATTTTGTTCGTTTTTACTACTTGCGCTGAATTCGTTGCAAATGACAAACCCCTTGTCCTTTATTTCAAAGGTAGTTTTTATTTCCCCATTATCTCCCATATATCTGAAGAAGACCTAGGTGGAGATTTTGTTACCGATCCTGATTTCAACGACCCATTTGTGCAAAAACTTGTTAATGAGAATGGCTGGTCGATAATGCCTTTAATCCATTTCAATTACCAAACCATTAATTTTAACTTACCTAGCCCTGCCCCATCTCCACCAGATTCTATAAACTGGCTGGGAACAGATGACCAAGGTAGAGATGTTTTAGCCAGATTAATTTATGGATTTAGAATTTCCGTTTTTTTTGGCCTAATACTAACTATTTTTAGCTCAATAATTGGCATTGCTATGGGTGCTATTCAAGGTTTTTTTGGGGGCAAGGTTGATCTTTTGCTACAAAGATTTATTGAAATATGGTCTGGGTTACCAACCCTGTATATATTGATAATCCTTTCGAGCCTAGTTGTACCTAATTTCTGGTGGCTGTTGTTTATTATGCTTCTATTTTCATGGTTATCTCTTGTTGCTGTTGTTAGAGCAGAATTTCTAAAAGCTAGGAACTTAGGATATGTGCGTGCTGCGCAAGCCTTAGGCGTGAGTGATAGTGGAATTATTTTTAAACATATTCTTCCTAATGCTTTTGTTGCTAGCATGACATTTATTCCTTTCTTGCTAAACGGTGCTATTACAACACTCACTTCTCTAGATTTCTTAGGACTTGGGCTCCCTCCTGGGTCGGCATCACTAGGTGAAATGCTAGGGCAAGCTAAGAATAATCTTCATGCCCCGTGGCTTGCGGCTTCTGTATTTATAACCCTAACAGGATTGCTAACTCTTTTGATATTTATTGGCGAAGCTGTAAGGGATGCATTTGACCCGAGGAAATAGTGGATAAAGTTTACTTAGATCAGATTCAAAAACAACATATGGGCGCAGCAATTGCGCTGGGCAATTTTGATGGTGCGCATGTTGGACATCAAGAGATACTAAGAGCATGTGTTAGATATGCTAAAGAACATGGACTAAAATCTGCCGCTATGCTTTTTGACCCACATCCTTCTGCGTTTTTCAAGGGTGGAGATTTCAAACCACTAATGACCCTTGAGCAAAAAATTTCAAGACTAAAAAGCCTCGGGATTGATTTTGTTATTATTAATAAATTCGATAGCGAGTTCTCAAAAATATCCGCTGAGAGCTTTATTGAAGACATTTTGGTAAAGAGGCTGGGTGTAAAATATTTAACTACTGGTTATAACTTTCACTTTGGCCACAAGAGATTAGGTGATGTTAATTTGCTTTCTAAAGAAGCAAAAAAATTTAATTTTCATTATCAAAAGATTGACCAAGTGACATTAGATTATATGAATGTTTCTTCATCTAAAATTAGAGAGCTGCTCTCCCAAGGAAGAATTTCTACGGCATCTGCAATGCTTGGAGCCAATGTCACCATCACTGGTAAAGTTATTGCTGGCCAAAAGATGGCAGGAAAAGTACTTGGGACACCAACAGCAAACATCGCTCTTAATACCGATGTCTGCTTACCTTTGTTTGGGGTTTATGTGGTTAGAGTACATGTCGATGGCATTAGTTACTATGGAATTGCCAATGTTGGAATCAAACCAACTTTTAACACCACGACTCCACTTTTAGAAGTAAATATTTTCGACTTTGATAAAGATATATATGGCAAGACTTTAGATGTGGAATTGCTTGTATTTATGCGCCCTGAACGTAAATTTAACTCTATAGATGACTTGAAGTGGCACATAAACTTTGATATAAGATCGGCCAAGTATGCAGTTAAAAACTTGGATAGATGGTACAGGGGAGTATGAAAAAATTATTAGTGGCGTTGCTTTTGTTAGTTAGCTCAGATGCACTAGCAGAGACAAATTGTTTTGTAGCAAAAGAAGGAGACAAAGTTTTACAATCCGAAGGTGATTGCAAAACCCGCCATGCACCTTGCTCTACTTTTAAAATTCCTCTAGCACTAATAGGTTTTGATTCAGGCATTTTGATCGATGAAACTCATCCTGAATGGCCATTTAAAGAGGGATATATCGATACTCTTGAGGTTTGGAAGCAGCCTCACAACCCAACTACTTTTATGAAAAATAGTTGTATTTGGTACTCAAGAATTATCACCGAAAAACTTGGCGCAAAAAGCTTCAAAGATTATGTAAATAAACTTAACTATGGCAACAAAGATATCGCTGGCGACAAAGGTAAAAATAATTCCCTAACGCATTCTTGGCTTTCTAGTTCGCTTAAAATTTCTGGCGATGAGCAAATCGTTTTAATCGAAAAACTTTTAGCAGATAAATTACCAGTAAGTAAAAAAGCACAAGCGTTAACCCGCAATATTATGTTTGTAGAAGAGCTTGATGGTGGCTGGAAATTATACGGAAAAACTGGCTCAGGTTCTCAACCAAACGCAGATGGAACTCAAAACAAAGACCTTCAAATGGGATGGTTTGTAGGTTGGGTAGAAAAAGACAATCGCAAAATTGTTTTTGCACATTACCTTGCAGACTCAGAAAAAAATGAGAAGGTTGCAGGCCCTCGCGCCAAGCAAATTGCGAAGGATAAGCTGGTAGAAATTCTTTCTAAACTTCAAAACTAGTTCGGGGTGATATCCCTTACTGCTATTTGCCTAAACCAGAATCTTGTTCATGTGCATATGATCTTCTAAAATGTTTATGATGATATTTTGAATGGACAATCATACTTGGATGGAAATCTTTTGGTTCAACTTGAACACCTGAAGTAGAAGCATATTTAGCAACCCATGGATGTTGTGGTTTATTATCATTAGCTAATGACACAGCTTGCATCAACCTTGTTAATCCTAAAGACATATAACTAGTTGCTGCTTGTGTATAAGTTTGAAGTTCAGCACCTCGTTTCGCACCGTTATCCCTTAAGTATTTTTCAGCTACTTGGTTTTTATTTTGTATTGTGTAATCAAGTGCAGTGTTGCCATCCTTATCTCTTACATTCAAATCTGCTTTTGCATCAACAAGTGATTCTAAAATTTTAAGCGTACCATCTCTATTTAAGTAAGCGCATAAACATACTGCAGTTTGTCCTTGCATACTTTCTACAGCATTTACATTTACAACTTGTTTCCCTAGTAGTAAGCCTACTACCTCTGGCTTAGAACCCCACATCGCTGCATGTAAAGCCGTTGACCCATCATAACTTGTAAGTGTAACATAAGCGCCTTTCGCAATCATTCTCTCGATAACAGGTCTACCACCTCTACCCATCGCCGCATACATAAGTGGGGTGAACCCATTCAATGCGGAGTCTTGCGCATTAACATTGGCATTTGCTGCAAGCAATTCCTCAACCGCATCAATTCTGAGATTAGTTTGCGAGGCTAGCATTAAAGGTGTAACACCGGAATGTTTACCTGCCTGATCGACATTAGCACCCTTGGCTAATGTCACTTTTATACCATCCGCATTGATTGCATTTTGTGATGCGAATGCAATGAGTGAATAATAATCATCGAAAACTGTATTGGGATTAGCTCCCATATTTACAAATTCAATTAGCACTTTTGGGTTTGGACTTAATCCAGCCAGTGCTAAAGGTGGCAAATCAGCATCACCATATTTAGTATTAAAATCGTACCCTTTTGCTACCAAGAATGTGGCAAGTTTTGCTTGCTGATAATATGCGGCCCATGACATAACATTCCAACCACCAATTTCTTTGTAGGCATCTATAAGTTGCTGGTCGATTACTTTAGTTTTGACGTAGTTTTCTAACGCAGTCACAAATGGTGCAGCGTGGTCTTTATCATCATAGCCTTTCCAATCGACTTTTTCTAAGCTGTTGCCAGCTGCAACAAATGCATCAATTTCACTCAAGAAGGATTTGAGATTTTCTTTAAGGACAAAATCACCAAATTTAGTTTGATTTGTATCCGTAGCAAAACCATAAGGTGAGTACGAGTTAGCGTATTGGTTCTTTAAAAAATCTTCCAAACTTTTTTTGAATGTTGCTTCATCTTTTGTTTTAGCAAATTGCTCCATAGCGGCAAAAAAATTGTCATAATTTTTTACCACTACTGGCATGTAACCTTTCACTGAATTATCATAGGCTTGTTTGTCAAAGCCTTTGTAATCAGGTGAATTTACATATGCCTTAAAGGAATCTAAAAAAGCTTGTTCTGTTGAATAAGTTTTAGTAAGAGAAGCGGAATCTAGCATTTTAACCTCACAGTTTATTAAGCACTTCAAACTGTAATTGATAAAAAACTTTTATCTACCTATTTCTCTCTCCACATGGAATCTGAAAGAACCAAAATTTTCTTTGAAACTAAGTGTATGTTCTTTGCCACCTTCATCTATACAAACATATCTTTTGTTAGGCTCCCTACCCTCAAGAAATTTTGTGGCAATTATTTCTGCATCATGAACTCTTGCTAAAGAAAGATCCGTATTTGTTAGATCAAAAGTATTATCTGTGCATAAAGCTGTTTGCGCTCTAACAAAACCTGCCTTACCTAAAATTTTACCTGAAGCAATATTTAAAGGACTATATATCGCATCAAATCTTCTTAGCACATCACCGCCAAAACATCTGAATGCTGCTTGCAACTGGGGAAAATGATCATCAGCGATTTTGCCAACGCCAATGCCATTCACTTCTTCTGCCCAAACTTCTACTGCTGCTTTTAACAATGTTGAACAGATTCCAAGTCCTTGCGAAGAAACTTCAAAAGCTGCAGCCAGTTCCGAAACTCCTTGTCCACTCCCTATGCCAGCAACTACATGCCCTATAGGTTCGTTAGTTTTACTATCAAAAACCGTTAGACCTCCGTGCGGTTGACATGCAGAAAATCTGCCATTCCACGTGTTATACCTACCGCGCACCCAATCAGCATCTTTTATCTGACCATCCGCAAAAAGTTTTACAACCTTCTCATCACCAAAGAGTTTCTCATAAAATGGCAAATCTGTTTCTTGGATGTTTCTAGCAACAAATCCGTCACCAACAAATTCTGTATGCAAAAAGTTCTGATCTTCTCTTTTCTCTACAGAAAATAATGAAGAACCTTCAACTCTTTGTCTTGCCATAATATTTACCGATTTTTTAAAATTACGAATGAATTTTAACATACGCCTATTGTTTCTGGAAGTCATTTTGTTCACACACCCAATATGTGAGTTCATTTGAGATTATGTGAGGAAAGTCAAGAATGAGCTTAAACCGTAAACGATTCTCCACACCCACAGCGACCTTTTTCATTCGGATTTACAAACACAAAACCCGATTTCATTTTTTCATCAACAAAGTCTAGCTTTGTGCCAATTAAATACATTACCGCTTTGGGATCTATCAGTACAGTTACGCCTTTATCAGTTACAGCTTCATCAAACTGGCCTTTTTCATCTGCATACTCAAATGTGTAAGATAAACCTGAACAACCACCAGACTTAACCCCAACACGAATGCCTGCTGAAGGCTTATCGCGTTTTTCTAATAAGAACTTTACGCGCTCAGCAGCTTGATCTGTAATTGTAATAATAGGTGCAGCCATTTATTTATTGTCATTGCTTAGGTTAGTTTTATAATCTTCGATCGCTTTCTTAATTGCATCTTCCGCTAAAACCGAACAATGAATTTTAACAGGAGGTAGCGAAAGTTCTTCTACTATATCAACGTTTTTAATCTCCATTGCCTCATCGATTGTCAGTCCTTTCAACTTTTCAGTTGCAAGTGAGCTTGAAGCAATCGCAGATAAACACCCAAATGTTCTGAATTTTGCATCTTCGATTTTCCCAGTAGCAGGATCAACTTTAATTTGTAGCTTCATAACATCACCGCATGATGGTGCACCTACTAACCCAGTACCTACGTTCTCTTCGCCCTTTGCAAACGCGCCAACGTTTCTTGGGTTTTCGTAATGATCTATAACTTTTTGACTGTATGCCATAATTTCCTCTTTTAATGTCCTGTCCAATTAATTGTTTTTAAATCAATGCCATCTTGCATCATTTCCCATAGTGGGCTTAGTTCTCTCAAGCGATCTATTGCTTTTTTCACACACTCAATTGCAAAATCGATTTCCGCTTCAGTTGTAAATCTTCCAAAACCGAATCTAATGGACGTATGCGCCATTTCTTCGTCTAAACCTATAGAGCGAAGTACGTATGATGGCTCAAGTGAAGCCGATGTACACGCAGAGCCCGATGAAACCGCAATATTTTTTATAGCTCCAATCATAGACTCGCCTTCAATGCATGAAAAGCTTAAATTGATATTCCCAGCCACTCTCTTTTGCGCATCACCATTAAGATAAACGTGTGGGATTTTTAGCATTTCAGAAATGAATTTATCAGAAAGTTTTTCTAACCTTTTATTTTCAAACTCCATTTCTTCTTTGGCAATTCTAGCAGCTTCACCAAGACCTACAATCATTGGGGTTGGCAAAGTTCCAGAGCGCATGCCCCTCTCCTGCCCGCCACCGTTAATGATCGCCTCAATTCTAACTCTTGGACTACGGCCAACAAATAGTGCTCCTATTCCTTTTGGTCCATAGATTTTATGGCCAGATATGCTCATAAGGTCGATACACATATCTTTTATATCTAATTCTATCTTGCCAAATGCTTGTGCAGCATCGGTGTGGAAAAACACACCTTTTTCACGACAAATTTTGCCAATCTCTTTAAGAGGCTGGATAACTCCAATCTCATTATTCACCGCCATTATTGATACAACTAAAGTATCTGGTCGAATCGCTGCTTTTAATTTTTCTAAACTTACCAATCCATTAGACTCAACTGGAAGATATGTAACATCAAAGCCATCTTGTTCTAAGTGCCTACAAGTATCTAACACACATTTATGCTCGGTTACCAAAGTTATAATATGCTTCTTTTTATCACCATAAAACCCTGCAACACCTTTTAGTGCTAAATTATTTGCTTCAGTCGCGCCTGATGTAAAGATAATTTCTCTAGGGTCAGCATTAATTAGTTCAGCAACTTTTGTGCGCGCTTTCTCCACAGCATCTTCCGCCTCCCAACCAAACTGGTGGCTACGAGAATGGGGATTACCAAACTTCTCTGTAAAATATGGCATCATTGCTTCAAGCACCCTTGGATCCATTGGAGTTGTAGCTTGATAATCCATATATATAGGTAATTTCAATTCCTTGCTCATGCTGTTAATTTCATATTTGTTTTTTCATATAATTCTTTCCAACAGCTGATAAACTTATCCATCTGTTGTTTGGTATTACCTATACCTAAACTTATTCTTATTGCAGTCTTTGCAATTTCTTCTGAATATCCCATGCTCATTTGCGTGGTAGATAGCCCTATTCTTCCTGAAGAACAAGCCGAGCCCGCGCTTATCGCAAACCCCTTGGTGTCAAAATGTATTAATTGAGTCTCATTTGACACATTAGGCATTGTAAAACTTGAAGTGTTGGGTAGACGTGCTTCTTCTTTGCTGAAGAAGATTGTTTCTTTGCATATTTTTGCAATTTCACTTTCAAGATAATCCCTAAGCTCAGCAAGTTTTGCATACTCATATATATTAATTACAGAAGCCGCAATTCCAAAGCCATGGATTGCATATAAATTCTGTGTACCTGGTCTAATCCTAAACTCCTGCCCGCCACCTTGCATCAAAGCATGTACTGGTAGATTTTTTTTAAATACCAAAGCTGCAGCGCCTTGAGGACCACCCATTTTATGAGCAGAAATGGTTATTAGATCTAAGTCCAGCTCAGAAATATTAAAAGGAATTTTTCCAAATGCTTGGGTAGCATCAGAATGAATAATTCCATTATATCTATGTACTAAATCTATAATTTCTTTAATTGGCTGAATTACACCAACTTCATTATTTGCGAAAATAACTGATACTAATTTTTTTCCAGTTTTCAAAATTTCTTCTAAAGCAGCAAGATCTACAATTCCGTTTTTATCAACAGGAATCAGCCCCTGCCCAACCACTTGTAAAACTGATGGATGTTCAATGGTAGTTGTTATTACTTCTAAATTTTTGAATGCTTTTAAAGCAATATTATTAGCTTCAGTGCCTGTTGCTGTAAATACCACCTCATACTTTTCATCTGCATTTAATGCTTTAGCTATGTTACTTCTTGCTGCTTCTAATATCTTTTTGGCTTCACGACCATACGCGTGAATTGATGATGCGTTCAATGGCTCATCTCCTATTTCAGTCATAGCTTTTTTAACTACGGGATTTACTGGAGTAGTCGCATTATGATCAAAATACACATAATCACTAAGATGCATTTGCAACCATTATATTGTTATTAAAATCCAATTTTTTTAGTCTTTTTTTGCAAACATCTTCTAGACTAATTTCTCTAAAAAACCCATATATATGATCGCCCAAACCTTCCCATAGATGATGGGTTACACAGCGTGCTTTATCTTGTAAACACCCTTGATCGGAACCTTTTTCACATCTCGTCATTTTAATATTTTCATCCACTGCAAACATTATATCAGAAATAGAGATTTCAGACATCAATCGACCAAGCAAATATCCACCTCCTGGGCCTTTGCGGGCAGCTACTAGTCCACCCTTTTTAAGTTTTGCGAAAATTTGCTCTAAGTACCCTTGGTCTAAACCCTGCCTTTCAGATATGGATTCGAGTTTTACTGGCGCACTTTGACCATAGACAGCTATGTCAACTAAAGCCATTACTGCGTATCTTCCTTTTGTTGAGAGTATCATAAATCCGAAAAAACTTCCAAAATTGATAAAATTAGTATATTATGCTTCAGGATGCCTAGAACGGAAGGGTATCAAAACCTAGTACTGTAGTCAAGTATTATTCTCGTATTTTACAGGCTTGCAGACGCATATTACATAGGATGATCATGGTAAAAGAAGTTGTATTTAATGGACCAGATGGACGTATTGAAGGAAAATACCAACATAGCGACGAAAGAAACGCCCCTATAGCCTTAGTTTTACACCCTCACCCTTTGCATGGTGGCACAATGAACAACAAAGTTGTTTACCACGCTTTCCATACATTTGCCGAGAACAAATTCTCAGTACTTCGCTTTAACTTCAGAGGAGTAGGCAAATCCTATGGTAGCTTTGACCATGGAGTAGGCGAACTGGCTGATGCTGCATGCGCGCTAGATTGGCTGCAACACCAAAACCCCGAAGCCTCTAGCGTCTGGCTAGCTGGGTTCTCTTTTGGATCTTGGATAGCATTACAATTATTAATGAGACGCCCAGAAATAAACGGGTTTATAGCTATTTCACCACCTGCTCAATCATATGACTTCAATTTCTTATCTCCTTGCCCAACACAAGGTGTTATAATTCATGGCTCGAAGGATGATATAGTACCGGAAGAAGCTGCATATAGCCTGTATGAAAAGCTAGAAAAACAAAGAAACTCGGATATTGAATACTATCCTATCAGCGGCGCAGATCATTTTTATAAAAATAGAGAAAATGAGCTAAAATCTGCAATAGATTCTTACATTAAGCCAAGAGTGAAATTAGAGCCACTACCGCGCAAAATAAAGCGTGACAGAAGGCGCAGGGTTTCTGCAAATGACGGCGGGTAAAATACTGAAGTAAAAAGTCTTTTGACCTACCTACTTATTATGTTACAGTTAAAGGGTAATCCCTAAAAATAACATAAATATACAGGTAGTATATGGCTATAACTTCAAATAAAACCAAAGAGTATAAAGTATTACTTAAACACTTACTAAAAAACACCGTAACTCCCGGACAGCTTGAAAAAATTGCATCTGATAAATTCATCAAGATGATTGAAGCTGAAGCAAGTGGAGACGGTTCAACGGACGTTGCTGCTACAGCTATTTCTTGGGCAACAACCAAACCTTTAGCTGTTAACTTCTTAACTTCAAGCTCTGAAGCTTCTACTGATTTCCATAAAGTGATAGATGGATCAGTAAGCTTTACTACAGCAGCAAACGGACTTCCTGCCACTTATATTGCTCTACATGCAGAAACAGTTGGCAACGAACCTAAAATTGCTGGTGTTTTAGCATTAAGAGCTAATGGCGTAGATTCTACATTTACTGACACAGATCCAGGATTAAACGGAAATACTGGTGGTGGTAACGCACTATCGGACGCTTATGTAATGGGTCGTTATGCAGCTTGGGGGGCAACTAAGTTCAACGCTATCTTCAACAAAGGCTTGATCAAAGCAATTTTGAACGAGTCTGATGCCAACTATGACACACTTGCAGAAGTAGTGGCTGTTTATGATGCTGCTTGGGCAAACTCTGTTGCAAAAGCAGATTTCTTTGCAGCGTTTGATAAATTTTATGATGCTGGTTATACTGGTCTTAAGTTCAGCGATCTTTGGGCAGATAGAAACAGCGTTGCCAACTTCAATTCGCATACTTCAACAAATACCATAAAGTTAATGGCTTCTACAGGTGGTACTTGGGCTGGTGTTACAGGTTTAGCTGCACAAAAATATGCAGACTTAACAACAAACAATGCTTTCCAAGCTATTGATAAATGCGGAGCAACATTTACTGCAATGGATACTGTTTACACAGCTGACGCGGTAAAATTAAACACCCTTCTATCAAATAATGCTGTTGGACTTTGCTCAAAACAGTATTCTGGCTTCAACTTTGCAGGCCTATCTACTGCATATGCCACAACATATACGACTGTTAAAGATGTTGAGTTCAGAAACATTATTGATACAAAAAATTGGGAACTATTCCAAGCTGGACTTACATATGCCAACGCTTTAGCTGCTGGTGATAAGCTAGCTTGTGTTGCAAACAATAATGCTCTCAAAGCAAGCATCATTGAGACAGGGATTGCTAACACTGCATTACCTGATCTAGTGGCAGCTTCAGACTACGCTGGCTTTGAAGGACTTGGCGACCTTTGCTAAGGTTTATATCCATCTAGCTAAAAAGGGAGGTCATTAGGCCTCTCTTTTTATTTGCAAATTTTGTAGCAATTACCGTGTTTTTTTGTATGCTATCACCAAAGTTAATGGATAGGTCGTACATGTCTGAATTGGTGAATCTGAGTATAGCTAAAGCAAAAGAGCTTCTTACAAAAAAAGAGATATCAGTAAATGATATTCTTGATGCACATCTAAAAAGATCTGAAGAACACAAAAATTTAAACGCTTATACAGAGCTAACAGCTGAGTTTGCGAAAGCTCAAGCTGATGTTTCACAAAAAAAATATGACAACGGCACAGCTGGAATAATTGAAGGTATGCCAATTGGTGTAAAAGACCTATACTGCACCAAAGGTTTTGAATCTGCCTCTTGTTCAAATATCCTAAAAGACTTCAAACCAGAGTATGAATCAACAGTAACTACCAAATTGTTTGAGAATGGTGGCATAATGATTGGAAAGACCAACATGGATGAGTTCGCTATGGGTTCTGCAAACATCACAAGTGCTCGTGGCAATGTTATAAATCCATGGAAACGTAAATCAGACAATAAAGACTTAGTACCAGGCGGATCTTCTGGCGGATCTTCTGCTGCGGTCGCCGCCAAACTTTGTATGGGCGCACTAGGTTCGGATACTGGTGGATCAATAAGGCAACCAGCAGCGTTCACTGGTATTGTTGGAATCAAGCCTACATATGGGCGTTGCTCTCGTTTTGGTATGATTGCTTTCTCTAGCTCTTTAGACCAAGCTGGTGTTTTTGCAAGATCGGTAGAAGATTCAGCATTGTTACTTGAAGCAATTTGTGGATACGACAAAAAAGATTCAACATCTGTTAACATCCCTACCCCACACTTCGCACAAGAAGGGAAAAAAAGCATTAAAGGTATGCGAATCGGAATTCCAAAAGAGTACCGCATGGACGGTATGCCTGCAGAGATCGACGCGTTATGGAAGCAAGGTGCGGAATGGTTGAAGGCACAAGGCGCTGAACTAGTAGATATTAGCCTACCTCATACTCAATATGCACTTCCAACTTATTATATTATTGCTCCAGCTGAAGCTTCTTCAAACTTAGCTCGTTATGACGGTGTACGTTATGGCAACCGCGTATCTCCTGCTAAGGGATCAATTGATGATCTTTATGAACACACACGCGCTGCTGGCTTTGGCAATGAAGTAAAACGCCGTATAATGATTGGAACATACGTACTATCTGCTGGATACTATGACGCTTATTATACAAAAGCACAAAAGGTTAGACGATTAATTTCTCAAGATTTTGATAAAGCTTTTGAGAAGGTCGACGCAATATTAACACCAACTGCGCCATCAGATGCATTTGCAATTGGCGAAAAAATAGATGATCCAGTAAAAATGTACCTAAATGACGTATTCACGGTGCCATCTAGCATGGCGGGACTTCCTGGTATTTCTGTACCTACTGGACTTTCTAATAATGGATTGCCGTTGGGTTTACAAATAGTAGGCAAGGCTTATGATGAAGTTAATGTTTTTAGAGCAGCGTATGCATTAGAGGAGGCTGCACAATTTAAAGGATTATAATCCATGGAGGATTTATGAATGCTAAAGCTTTAGGTAAAAGTTATAGAATTGAAACCGATACTTTCGGTGAGATTAAAGTTTCATCTGATGTGTATTGGGGCGCACAAACCCAGAGATCCTTACAAAATTTTGAAATTGGTATTGAAACAATGCCAAAGCCATTGATTAAAGCATTAGCAGTAATCAAAAAATCAGCGGCTATTGTTAATAAACAATATAAAAAGTTAGATGCCAAAATTGCTGATTCAATCTGCAAAGCTGCAGACGAAGTTATAGCAGGCAAACATGATGATAATTTCCCATTAGTAGTTTGGCAAACTGGTTCTGGCACTCAAACGAATATGAATTTGAATGAAGTGATTTCAAATCGTGCTATTGAGATGCTTGGTGGCACCCTAGGTTCAAAAAAACCAGTACATCCAAATGATCATGTCAATATGGGGCAATCATCGAATGATACCTACCCTACTGGGATGCATGTAGCAAGCGTTTGCGAAATTAATTTTACCCTACTTCCTTCTTTAGAATATTTACTAAAAGCGCTAAAGAAAAAACAAAAAGAATTCGATAAAATAATTAAGATTGGCAGAACACACCTGCAAGATGCAACACCAATGACTTTGGGGCAAGAATTTTCTGGTTATGTAACTCAAATTGAATATGGGATTGAGAGAGTCAAGGGAACAATCAAGAGACTTTCATACTTAGCCCAAGGCGGCACAGCTGTTGGCAC
The DNA here is from genome assembly GCA_964558975.1 of uncultured Candidatus Midichloriaceae bacterium. Lineage (GTDB taxonomy): Bacteria > Pseudomonadota > Alphaproteobacteria > Rickettsiales > Midichloriaceae > CAZLFQ01. The sequence goes on along the minus strand of CAZLFQ010000002.1, from coordinate 284,351 downwards.
TGGATTAAACTCTCCAAAGGGGTTTGATAAAGATATTGCAGCTGCCATATCAAAGGAAACTAAATGCAAGTTTAATACTGCACCAAATAAATTTGAAGCTTTGGCAGCAAATGATGCCTTAGTAGAAGCAAGTGGAGCACTAAATGTTTTGGCAGTTAGTCTAATGAAAATTGCTAATGATATAAGGTTGTTAGGATCAGGCCCAAGAAGTGGGCTAGGGGAGCTATCGCTGCCTGAAAACGAACCCGGATCTTCTATCATGCCAGGGAAAGTAAATCCTACCCAATGCGAAGCACTAACTATGGTTTGCGCACAAGTCATGGGCAACCATACCACGATAACAATAGCTGGTTCCAACGGGCATTTTGAATTGAATGTGTTCAAACCAGTGATTATTTATAACTTCTTACAGTCACTTCGACTTATTGCAGATTCTTGTAGAAGCTTTGCCGATAACTGCGTTGTGGGCATTAAGGCGAACAAAGAACGAATAAATAAATTAATGCAAGAATCTTTGATGTTAGTTACTGCACTCAACCCTCACATAGGTTATGATAATGCAGCTAAGATTGCTAAAAACGCCCATAAAAAAGGTCTAACGTTGAAACAATCAGCACTGCAGCTAGGAATTGTTACAGCAGAACAATTTGATAAATGGGTAAAACCAGAATCTATGATTGGAGCAAATAAATAACTGATGAAACTAAATGCTAATATCATCGACACATGGTTAAAAAATATACCAAAAAATTTACAGTTCTTTTTGGTATATGGCCCTGAACTTGGCCAAATCAAACTAATTGCTGATAAATTAATTAAGAGTTTTAGCAGTCAAGAAACAGATCTTAATGTTAGCTCTATACCTTTTAATAAACTGAAGGATGATCTATCTCTACTTACAGATGAGATAGCATCAACATCGTTATTTGGTGGCAGAAAAATCATTGTTTTAGATGATGCACCAGCAACACTTCCTAAAGGCATGACTGATATTCTCAAGTCCCCTAAAGGTAATGCGATCGTGATTTTTTTAAGTGAGGAGTTAAAGCCCACATCATCCCTTCGTAAAAACTTTGAAACTCTGGGAAACTGCATCTCTATCGCATGCTATAAGGATGATTCTACAACTATGCAAAAGTACATTCGCGAGTATCTAACAAGTAAAAACGCTGAATTTACTGCTGATATTCCATCATTACTTGCAGACTCTTTACCAGCCAATAGGTTATTGGTTAATAGCGAAATCGAGAAATTACTAATTTATAAAGAAGGAGATGAGAGCCCTATCAATTCATCTGATATAATAAATGTCGTAACCGACGGATCAGAGGTTTCGCTTGATGAGCTATGCAATGCAATTGCACTCAAGGATTCTAAAACAACGCAAAAGTGTATCCAACAATTGATTCAAGAAGATAAAAATTTTGTGTTTGTAATACGGGTTTTGCTTAAATATTTTATGCGATTATATGAAATCAAAGCTTCAATAGAGCAGGGGATATCCGTCCTCGATGCCGTTGGAAAATTAAGGCCACCAGTGTTTTTCAAACAAAAAGATAATCTAATTCGCACAGGAAAAATGGTCTCTAGCGAGCATATAAAAAAAGTTTTAGATAGCCTTGCTAAGCTTGAACTACGCTGCAAAAATACGGTCGCAGATCCTGAATTAATTACCTTTAACACCTTAACACATTTGAGTGCAGCCGCATGAAAAAATTAGTTGTTGGAAATTGGAAAATGAATGGTGACAAACAAACTTGTCAGTCACTAGTTTCACAAATATCCACAAGCAATGATGTATCGGTTATTATTTGCCCGCCTTATCCTTACTTAGGAATTGTAAAAGATTTTGGCGTTGTAATCGGCGCACAGAACTGTGCAGCTTTTGACAATGGGGCTTATACTGGGGAAATTAGTGCAAAAATGCTTGCTGATATTGGCTGCAAATACGTGATTTTGGGACATTCCGAACGTCGCCAACATTCCAAAGAGAATGATTATGAAATTTTAGCAAAAGCAAAAATGGCTCATAAATACGGGTTAATCACCATCATCTGCATTGGGGAGTCCTTGGAGACTTATAAATCAGGCGAAACTGAAGAGTTTGTTTCCTCTCAACTTTCTAATTATTTTGAGTTAAACCCAAGCTTAACTGTAATTGCATACGAACCCATTTGGGCAATTGGAACTGGCTTAACTCCAACCGTTGCTGAAGTTGAAATAATCACTAAATCGATAAAACAGAAATCTAAATTTCCTGTACTTTATGGCGGCTCAGTAAATCAAAAAAACTGCAAAGACTTTGCTGGAATTAAAGCTATAGATGGCTTCCTTGTTGGTGGTGCAAGCTTAGACTCCGTTCAATTTAACTCTATTATTTCCAGCTTTAGTGCATAGGCTTATGTACTGGATTTCGATTTAAGCTTCTGCTATACTCCACAAACTTCACAGAGTTTGTATGACACTAAGTATACACAGCGGCACAGAAGGGCTATTACTCCCCAAAATAAACCAAGGGAGCACTTTATTTATTTGTAGAGATAATGAAGAAATCAATCGAATAGAACAACTGCTTTCCTTCTTCTCCCCCGAAACCAAGGTTTTAACATTTCCCGAATGGGATTGCTTGCCATATGACCGCATCTCACCTAGCCCAACTATAAGCCAACATCGACTAAAGTGCTTAACAAGTCTTTTAGTATCAAACAGCAGCACTATTATATTAACCACTCCAATGGGGCTAATACAGTATCTTCCACCAAAAGATGTGGTATCAGATTCCTTCCTGTACATAAAAACAAAACAAGAATTAAACCCCAGTCATGTATTAGAGTTCCTTGCATCACACGGCTACACAAGATCGATTAATGCCATCGATTCCGGTGAGTTCGCCGCCAGAGGTAGCATCATTGATATTGTCAGCTCTGATAATAAAGTTGGCTATAGACTAGACTTCTTTGGCAATACTTTAGAGTCAATAAGAACTTATGATACTGATACACAAAAAAGCATAACTAAAAAAGATTCCTTACACCTTTTACCATCTAGTGAAGTTATTATATCTGAAGAATCCAAGCACTTTTTCAAGGAAAAATATCAGAACCTATTTGGTGTAAATCAAGACCTGATATACGAAAGCATAATGTCTGGCAGAAAGTTCATTGGAATGGAGCATTACCTAGGATTATTCTATGAAAAGTGCTGCACTATATTTGATTACTTAGAGAACAATGTAAAAATCATATTGCCATATGATTATGATTCTTCATTAAAAGAAAACTATAATTTTATAGAATCTCAATACGAATTAAGGTCAAATCCTAAATTCACAAAAAACGATGGCATATACAACATTGTCGAGCCTGAAACTTTGTATCTAACAAAATCTGAAATTGAAGATTTCCTAAGTAAAAATAACACTACCACTTATACTTCCTTCAATTACGACAAATCAGTAGTGCAGGGTGTTGATTACTTGTACCAAGTAGCAAAAACTCAGGAAGTATCAACCTTCTCGCTTTTACAAGATTTAGTAAAAAGCCAACAGGTGCTTATAGCTTGTTTTACTAAAGCATCTATGGAACGTCTAACAAATATTCTAAATGATCATGACTTGCAAAGTTACAAGGTTGAATCTTGGACCAAACATGATGCACTTAAACATTCTGTAGGTTTATTTATTGCACCTATGGAACATGGATTTAGAACATCAGAATTCACTATTTTCAGTGAACAAGACATTCTCGGACAACGACTATCCAGACGGGCATCTAGCGCTTCTAAAACACCCCCAACACAGCTTATCTCAGCATTATCTAATTTGTACGCTGGAGATTTGGTTGTACACAAAGAACATGGAATTGGTAAATTTGAAAAACTTGAACAAATCAAAGTTGGTAACAGTGTACACGACTTTGTTAAAATTCTATATGATGAAGATGCAAAATACTATTTACCTGTAGAAAACCTTGAACTCATCAGCAGATATGGTTCTGAACATGCTCCACTAGATAAACTGGGCAGTCTTGGTTGGCAAACACGCAAAGCTAAACTTAAAAAACGCATCAAAATTGCCGCTGAGAAACTTTTAAAAATTGCAGCCGAAAGAAATTTAATTAAAACTCCAATCATCACTGTAAATGATGAGATATACACTAAGTTCTGCGAATCCTTCCCTTATGTTGAGACTCCTGATCAGATGAAAGCTATAGATGATATCGCTTCAGATTTCCAAAAGGATAGGCCTGTTGATAGACTTATTTGTGGCGATGTTGGATTTGGTAAAACGGAAGTAGCATTAAGAGCGGTTTGTCAGATTTTAGCATCCGACCACCCAACCCAAATTGCCATTCTTGTGCCAACAACTTTGCTGGCTAGGCAACACTTCAAGACCCTATCTCAGAGATTTGCAGGACTGCCATTTAGAATAGCGCAACTTTCCAAGTTCACTGATAAGAAGCAGGTTAAAAGCATTAAAACAGATATTGCTGATGGCAAAGTAGATGTGGTTGTTGGCACTCATATGCTGCTTGCAAAAGACATCAGGTTTGCAAATCTAGGGCTTTTAATAATCGACGAAGAACAACACTTCGGCGTAGGACAAAAAGAAAGATTAAAAGAACTTAAAAGCACGTGCCATATTATCACTCTTTCAGCAACGCCAATTCCAAGGACATTACAGATGTCGCTCTTTGGAATTAAAGACCTGAGTGTTATCGCAACCCCACCTGTAGACAGATTACCCATTAAGACTTTCGTCCTTCCTTATGATAGCGTAACTTTGCGAGAGGCAATTCTTAGGGAGCATTATAGGGGTGGCAGAACATTCTATATAACTCCAAGAGTTTCTTACCTAGATGGCATATTAGATACATTGAAATCCCTAGTTCCTGAGATTAAAGCTGTAAAAGCTCATGGCCAAATGACCGCCGAAAGCTTGGATAAGATTATGAATGATTTTTATGATGGAAAATACGATGTATTAGTAAGCACCAATATCATTGAATCAGGCTTAGATGTACCTCAAGCCAACACGATAATTGTAGATAGAGCTGATATGTATGGCCTAGCACAACTATACCAGATAAGAGGTAGAGTAGGGCGTAGCAATGTTCAAGCTTATGCATATCTAACTTTGCCACCTAGTAAAAGACTATCTGATACGGCAGAGAAAAGGCTTTCTGTTATCTCTTCCTTTGAAACATTAGGAGCTGGTTTTTCTATAGCAAGCCATGACATGGATATTCGCGGTTATGGAAACTTAGTTGGCGAAGAGCAATCTGGGCATGTAAAAGAGGTTGGAGTTGAGCTTTATCAAGCAATGCTTCAAGAAGCTATAGAAGATATCAAATCTGATGATATAGGTGGAAAAGTAACTGATTCTGACTGGAGTCCTGCAATTAACTTAGGGATATCTGTACAAATACCTGAGTCTTATATTTCTGATAGTAGCTTAAGACTGAATTTATACAGGCAAATTGCGAATATCAAGACCCCAGACGAATTAGATATTTTTGCAACCGACATGATTGACCGCTACGGACAAATTCCGCTAGAAACTCTACAACTATTCAAAGTTGTGCAACTAAAGCACCTCGCAAAAAGTGCTAATATTGAAAAGATAGATTTGGGTGAGAAAGGAGTATTAATTTCTTTCCGTAATAACGAGCCAAACTCTCCTGAAAAAGTCATTGAACTAATTAATAAAAACCCAATTGCACTGAAACTGAGGGGAGATCAAAAAATCTTCTACTCTACAAACACTTCTGAACCAGAAAAGTTAATTCAGAAGCTTGAAGCCATCGTGAAAACAATAGCCCCATGACACAAAGACACCTTTTACTTTGACTATAAAACAGTTTATTTGTAAACTAGTATCGTAGTTTTAATTCCTGAGAATACTTTCAATGAAAAAAGTCGTCATTGCTTAAATTAAAAGATTAAGTTTCTTATCTCAACTCTCAAACCTGAGAGCGTTTTCTTTTGCTTAATTTTTAAATTTAAATGTCGAGTTTTTTATGAATAACATCACGTTGCCAGCAATCTGGCTTATTGTTCTTATTGTGGGCTTACCACAACTTTCTGAAACCGTTTACACACCATCTCTTCCAGATATTGCTATTAGCCTAAAAACTTCAGAGGCTTTAGTCGAGTATACCTTGAGTATCTATCTTTTTGGCTTTGCCATTGGTACTCTTTTTTGGGGAAGAATTTCTGATATTTTTGGTCGCAAACTTTGCATAATTGCCGGTCTACAGATCTTCATTATTGGATGCATAGGCTGCTACTTATCCAATTCAATTGAAATGCTACTGATCAGCAGGTTTATACAAGCGTTTGGTGGCAGCATTGGTAGTGTTCTCGGGCAAGCAATATGTAGAGATGCATTTCACGGGCCTGCGCTTGGAAAAGTATACTCCTCAATTGGCAGTGCTCTTGCTTTATTTCCAACTATAGGTCCTATATGCGGCGGCATTATTGCAGAATGTTTTGGCTGGGCAAATATATTTATCTTTTTGATCATATTTGCTTTGATTCTAACAGCACTTATCATTGCTAAATTGCCAGAAACCCACCTGAATATTGGTCTTAACCAGATCTCTATCTTCAATATAGCACACAGTCTATCAAGAGATAAAAATGTAATCGGTTTTGGCTTAATTGTGGCAGGCTGCAACGGGATACTTTTTAGCTATTTTGCGGAAGGTTCTTTTTACTTAATAAATGGCTTAAACTTATCGAACAGTCTATATGGAAGTAGTTTTATTGGCATTGCATGTGCAACTATGGTAGGCGGAATAATATCCCGTAAATTACATGCCTATAGATCATCAAAAGAAATTATGACTTACGGATTATACATAATATCTCTTGGTGCTGTTATATTTAGTTTAATGGCTTTGATTAATCATGGTTTGTATCTATTGCCAACTCAAACAATGGTCCTGTTGACAATTGGATGCCAGATGTCCATCTCTTTGGGTTTATGCATGGCAACAAGCAACGCACTAGCATTAGCCCTCAAAGATTATAAGCATGCTATTGGTGTCGCTTCCAGTCTTTTTGGCTTTTTCTATTATTGCCTAATTTCTATTTTTACTTTCCTTATGGGATTACTTCATAATGGAACTTTGCTACCAATGCCGCTTTATTTTCTAGGTCTGAGTTGCTTTATGATCATAGTAAATCGCGTCTGCCTAAGAGTATAAAAGTCTATGATTACAGGTTATGGGTTGATAAGGCGCGGGTATTCTAGCAATTGTGATGCTCTTGCAGAAAATATCTTTTTAGAATAACTGCCATGTGCTATGGTAAGAGTATAAATAATCCTTTTGTCACTCATGTATTTTAGATTATTAGCAATAATAGTCATGCTTTCTTTAACACCCCATAACTTGAGTGCAAAGGATGCTGCTCAGGCTAAACCTTCTTCAAAAACAAGTTTTAAACAAAAAAAACCAACAATTACTAAGGTTAAAAAGAAGCCAAGTACATCTCAAATTAATAAGCAAGCTGCCTCCCTTAAAAGCAAAAAGGGTACAACTCCTGCACAAACTCTTGGCAAGCTCAAAGATCAAGAAAAACAAGCTCAACAGAAAGTTACTCCGATTGTTAAAAATAGTACAGGCGTACAGCCAGCAAAATATATAAGTAATATGCAGGACGAACCCGAGCTACTTCAAATTATAAAACTTGCTAGCAATCAACAATGGTTTGAAGCAAGTGAGATTGCAGAAAAATGTAAGGACCCAAAATACGCCAATTCGATTATTCAAGTTTTAAAAATTTATTATAATCCTCAGGCCTTACCAATTAAGGAAATTGCTGATTTTTTTCATGAAAATAAGTGGCTATCTCCCGAACCATTCACTACTAAAATTGAGAAATCTATATCATATGATAATACTCCAGGGTCAGTTTTAGAGTGGTTTAAAGTAAGAGAACCACAAACAAATAGTGGCAAGTTTTCCCTACTGCATGCATCTCTTACTTTGGGAGCAGCATCTTTAAATGATCAAAACACAAAAAAGAATTTACGTGACCTATGGAAGAGCACTGAATTTGACCTTAATACTGAAGAGTATTTTTTAAAGAAGTATAAGGATCATTTAACAATTGAAGATCTTTTAAGTAAAATTGAGTTCCTCACTTGGAATAAATCTTATACGTACGCAGAGCAATTGTTAGGAATTTTACCAACACAGTATAAGAAGCTACCACGTATTCGCTTGGATGTTGCAAAAAGCAAATTTAGCCTAGATAGAACCTTAAAAAACATCGATGAAAAATCTACCAAGGATGACTACATTCAATATATCTTGATTAGCAATCTACTGGAGCATGATAAAGATACAGCTGCCCTCAACAAACTAGTTCATATAAAACCAAAAGCTGGTTTCGAAAAATGGTGGAAACTTAAAAATATAGCAATTAGAAATGCTTTAAGAGATGGGCAATATCAGGAAGCTTATATTTTAACTGCTGATCACAATCTGGACTATGGCCCAGACCTAGCTGAAGCAGAGTGGCTGGGTGGATGGATATCTCTCAGATTCCTGAATAATCCTGAGCAAGCTATAAAAAGATTTGATACGCTTTACAACAACACAAAACTTTCTAGTTCTAAATCTAAAGGTGCATACTGGCTTGCTAGGTCTTTTGAAGCACTTGGTGATACTACCAGATCAAATGAGTGGTATCAATCTGCATCAAATTACAAAGGCACTTTCTACGGGCATCTTGCCATAGCGGCTCTTCATGGCTCAACTAAGCACGACTATTTTGAAAACTTAGCTGCTGAGTCTAAAAAGCCTAACAACTACGAACACAAAGAGTTGGCCAAGAAATTGACCTATTTTGCCTACTTACTGCATAAGTCTGATATTAAATTACTTGCTAACAGCTTAGTAGCAACACTTGCTGACTTTGATCTAGATAGAAATGATTTAGAAATTTCTGCTCTATACTTTACAAATAGAAAGTACTATCCATTTGCTGTTGAGATTGCAAAATCAACATCTAATAAAGGAGCGCCTTTAATTAGAGAAGGTTATCCTAAACATATTGAACTTTCTGACAATGCACTGCCTAAAGGACTCTACCTTGGCCTTATAAGACAAGAAAGCATGTTTGATCCAAATGCTCTTAGTCCTGCAGGAGCACATGGTCTGATGCAGCTAATGCCTGCCACAGCTTCACGCATCGCAAAGATGATTGGTATTCCAAAACCCACTGATCCCGCATCAAATGTTAGAACAGGAGTTGCTTACTTTGATCAGCTTTATAACCAGTATGAAAACCTACCATTGGCAATCGCTGCTTACAATGCAGGTCCAGGAAACGTCAATAAGTGGCTAGTTAGAAATGGTGACCCTAGGAACTCTCATGACGCATACGCCATGATTGACTGGATAGAACTTATTCCTTTCAACGAAACTCGTAATTATGTAAAGAAGGTGTTAGAGAACTATGTTGTCTACGACAGTATTTTGGATGATAATCATGCACCTAATGCAATGATAAGTTATTTAGAGAAATAGATGACAGATACTATCTTTGCTCTTTCAACACTTGCTGGCAAATCTGGTATTGCTGTTGTCCGTCTGTCTGGACCTAAGTGTCTTGACGCACTAAAACTCTTGGGTGCAGAAATCAAACAGCCCCGACATACTACACTTGTAAAACTAATAGATCCCTTTGATCATGAAATTATAGATCAAGCTTTACTTCTTTACTTTAAGAGTCCTCATAGCTTTACAGGTGAGGATGTGATTGAAATTCAGTTTCATGGAAGCCTTGCTAGTATAGACCATATTCTAGAAACTCTTGGAAAAATAGACTTTTTGCGTATGGCGGAGCCAGGTGAATTTGCAAAAAGAGCGTTCCTTAACTCCAAGCTTGACCTAACACAAGCAGAGGGACTTGCTGACTTAATTGATTCAGAAACAAGATTGCAAAAGAAAATCGCATTAAGACAGCTTGATGGTGACTTAGGAAATCTGTATTCAAAGTGGAGAACTCAGTTAGTCTCGCATTTGTCTAAGCTTGAAGCTTTAATTGATTTTCCTGACGATGACATTCCTGAAGATCTAGTAAACTCAATTAAAGTTGAGCTTGATAGTTTGGCAGCAACAATAAGACAGCATCTAGCTGATAATAGCAAAGGTGAAATTTTGCGAAGAGGACTTAATATTGCAATTGTTGGGGAACCAAATGTAGGCAAATCTTCATTGCTAAATGTTTTGGCCAAGAGTGAGGTAGCTATCGTTTCAGATATAGCTGGCACTACTAGAGATGTTATAAGCGTAAGAGTTGAACTAGCAGGATATCCTGTAACTCTTTACGACACTGCAGGAATTAGAGATACACAAGACATTATTGAAAAGGAAGGGGTTTCACGAGCTGTAAAAACATTAGAAAAGTCTGATATTCAGTTAGTGGTTCTAGATGCAAGCAACCCTAGTATTTCAAATGAAATTGAAACTTTAGTATCTCCTGAGAAACCTACCTTTGTTGTCTTTAATAAAATCGATCTTGTTGGGGCTATAGATAAGAACAAGGTAAGCCCTCTTGGTTTTAAAGCGCAAATAACTGAATTATCTACCAAAACAGGGGAATCGGTTTCTGCTTTCTTAGATCTTTTATCGTCAGCAATCCGAGTAAACTATGCTGTTTCTTCTGAACCATTACTTACACACCATAGATACAGGGAGAACTTGAGAAAGTGCCTTTCAAATATCGAAAACTTTGATATAATGCAACCATTAGACATATCAGCGGAGTATATTAGACAAGCCGCTGTTGAACTTGGTAAAATAACTGGTAAAATAGACGTCGAAGAGATTTTAGATGAAATATTTTCATCTTTTTGTATTGGCAAATAGTTTCACGTGAAACAATGAATTTTGATTTTGATGTAATCGTAATTGGTGGCGGACATGCAGGCTGTGAAGCTGCAGCAGCTGCTGCGCGTATTGGCGCCAAAACCTGCTTAATAACCTACTCTTTTAATAACTTAGGTGAGATGTCATGCAACCCTTCTATAGGTGGAGTGGCAAAAGGAATTATTGTTCGTGAAATTGACGCAATGGACGGTATAATGGCACGAGCGATTGATCAAGCTGGTATTCATTTCAAGATTCTAAACTCAAGTAAAGGCCCTGCTGTCTGGGGACCAAGAGCGCAAGCAGATCGGAAGTTATATAAAAAAGCAGTACAGAATATTCTTTTTAATTATGACAACTTGAAGATTATAGAAGATGAAGTAACCGACCTCAAAATAGAGAGCGGAGAAGTTAAAGGGGTTTTAACTTCTAGCAAATTCTATTCATGCCGCTCAGTAGTTATAACAACAGGTACTTTTCTCGGCGGCTTAATACACATCGGTAAAAAAACCATACCAGCGGGCAGGGCTGGCGAATCACCTTCTATCAAACTATCTGAAACTATAAGAAAAATTGGATTCAATGTCAGCAGACTTAAAACCGGAACTCCAGCAAGACTTGATAAAAACACGATAGACTGGAAAATTTTGGAGGAACAACCGGGGGATAATCCAGCAACACCCTTTTCAAGCCTAACTCAACAGATAACAGTACCACAAATTAACTGCTATTCTACGTACACCAACTCTCTGACTCATGAGATAATTTTAGATAGTATAGCGCAGTCACCAATGTACTCAGGCCAGATTGCAGCCTCAGGACCTAGGTACTGCCCATCAATAGAAGATAAAGTAAAAAGATTTTCGGATAAAGATAGGCATCAAGTATTTTTGGAACCTGAAGGCCTTGACGACGATACTATATACCCTAACGGCATATCTACATCCTTTCCCGAAGAAATCCAAGATAAAATTATAAGGTCTATAGTTGGCTTGGAAAACGTCAAAATTTTAAAGTACGGATATGCTATTGAATACGATTATGTTGACCCACGCGAACTCAAGTCTACACTTGAAACAAAAAAAGTTAAAGGGCTTTTCCTTGCGGGGCAAATTAATGGAACAACAGGATATGAGGAAGCGGCTGGCCAAGGATTGATTGCTGGGGCAAATGCTGCCTTATCATTAAGGAATAGTGAATATACTCATTCGCGATCTGATTCCTATATCGGGGTATTGATTAGCGATCTTATTACAAACGGAACGGTTGAGCCATACAGAATGATGACTGCTCGAGCAGAGTATCGAATTCATTTAAGACCCGATAATGCTGAAGAGCGACTTACAAAAAAATCTTGGTCAGTTGGTCTAATTTTAAAAGATCGCTATAGTCACCATACCAAAATGGCAAGTCAATTAGATGAAATTAGACACCACCTGAGCTCAACGTCGTTCTCTCCAACATCGTTACTTTCGCAGGGCATCAATATCACTCAAGATGGTAGGATTAGATCTCTCTTTGATCTTTTAGCACTTCCAGCCATCGATACCGAAGTGATTTACGCCTTAAAGCCCGATCTTAATCAATATCCAAAAAAACTAATTGAAAAAATTAGGATTGAAGCTTTATACAAGCCTCTTGAAGAAAGGCTCAAAGATGATATGAAGATTTTCAATTCAGAGTATGAAATACTAATCCCAGCTAATATCAATTATGCTCTAGTTGGAAGCCTCTCAACAGAGGTTAGGTCTAAGCTAGAAAAAGCAAGACCAGCTAATCTTGCTGATGCGAAAAAAATTCAAGGCATGACCCCCGCCGCCATTGTTGCACTCCAAGTATATATAAAAAAATATGGATAATTTATTACAAAACGTTTCACGTGAAACATCTGAAAAAATTGAACGCTATATCTCGTTACTACAAAAATGGAATGTAAGGATAAACTTGGTTTCAAAACAACTAAGTTATGATGAAATAGTAAAAGATCATTTTCTAGACTGCGCTCAACTGGAACAATATATCCCAGAAAAAGATGCAAAAGTTTTAGATATCGGATCAGGAGCTGGATTTCCAGGAATAGTTCTAGCAATTCTTGGGTATTCTAATTGCACCATGGTTGAAATTATTTCCAAAAAAACCACATTTTTAAAAACTGTACTTCTAGACTTAAACCTTCCTAACAAGGTAATTAATAACGACATTCAGAAAGTAACTGAACATGATGTTCGATATATCGTATCTCGCGCCGTGGCAAGTGCACACGATCTTTTGGAATTGACAAAACATTTGATCTCAAAAAACACCACTATTATCTTACTAAAAAGCAAAATGCAGGCTGACGAATTAAAAGAAGTTTCAAAAAAATGGAATTATGAGTTGCAAGAATACCAAAATATTTATAAAACTGAAGGGGTGATTTTAGTAATCAAAAACTTAAGCCCCAAATGCAACAAAGCATAACTTTAGCAATAGCCAATCAAAAAGGCGGTGTTGGCAAAACAACAACCGCAATTAATATAGCAACTGCCATTGCAGCGATAGGTAAAAAGGTATTACTGATCGATCTTGACCCTCAGGGTAATGCAAGTACAGGCCTTGGCATAGAAACAAAATCTAGAAAAGTGACTATATATGATGTCCTAGTAAATGATGTGGATGTGTACCAGTCGATTACTCCAACAATAATTCCAAAGTTGGATATTATATCTGCTACAGTAGATTTAGCAGCTGCAGAGATTGAATTACATAATATAGTAAACAAAGAAACCCAACTTCGGACAAAGCTAGACCCGCTTACTTTAGAATATGATTTTATTATAATAGATTGCCCACCTTCACTAGGGTTGCTTACCATAAATGCTCTATGCTTTGCTACTAACTTAATAATACCGCTTCAATGCGAATTCTTTGCTTTGGAAGGACTGGTTCATCTAATCAACACCACCAACCTTATAAAGAAATCTCTAAATCCTAAATTACATATCGAAGGAATTGTATTAACCATGATGGACAGAAGAAATCGCCTAGCAGTCCAAGTAGAGCAGGATGTAAGATCGACTTTTGAAAGTATAGTTTACCAAACAGTGATACCTAGAAACATCAAATTGTCTGAAGCTCCATCTCATGGCAAGCCAGCCTTAATTTATGATAATAGATGCTTAGGGTCACACGCATATATGATGTTAGCAAAAGAGATGCTAACAAAATTTGAAATTCTTAATGATAATGAGGAACAGGATGTCTATAGAAAAAAAAGCGTTGGGTAAAGGCTTATCTGCACTTATCTCCGACAATACAGTCATCAAAATTCAAGGGTCTGATGACCCATCAGAAGTCAAAAGCTTGAGTATAAATTCAATCGATTCAAATCCCTACCAGCCAAGAAAAGAGTTCGGTGATACCGAACTAGAAGATTTAGCAAACTCAATAAAAGAACATGGAATTTTGCAACCAATTACAGTTCGCGTAGTTGGCAACAAATACCAATTAGTAGCTGGAGAACGACGCTTACAAGCATCTAAACGAATCGGCCTTTCTCAAGTGCCTTGTATAGTTAGAGATTACTCAGATAAGGAATCTTTTGAACTAGCTTTGATTGAAAACGTTCAAAGAGAAGATCTTTCACCAATTGAAGAAGCTCTAGCGTACGAAAGGATGCAAAAAGAATTTAGCTACACACAAGAGACCATATCTAAAAAAATTGGGAAAAGTCGTTCACATGTCACAAATACATTGCGACTTCTAACTTTGCCTGATGATGTTAAAAATCTTATTGCTTCCAAAAAGATTTCTTCCGGCCACGCAAGAAGTCTAATCAATTCTCCAAACATTTCAGAGTTAGCAACCAAAATTGTAAATGATAACTTAAGTGTTCGTGAAGTGGAAAATTACGTGCGTGAACAAAAATCTCCAACCGCAGAAAAAACTGGCAAAAAAAGACATAGTAGATTGATTAGGGAAGGCGCTGAAAAACACTTTACGAAAGATTCTGATCTCATCGAAATAGAAAAAATGCTAACAGAAACCATAAATATGCCAGTACAAATTAACGATACACTTGATGGCGGACAAGTTGTAATTAAATTCACAACTTTGGAACAACTTGATTGGCTAATCCAACGCTTAGGTAACGAAAAATTGAACTTTTAACTTTTTCGTAAACCACAATACGAAATCATCATCGAGCTTAAGCAACTTTAAAAGTTGACTGAGGTGGATACTGAGTATCGCAGTCACCTTCGATGATTAAGACACGATTGTTCTCCTTGGCAAGGAAACATGACCATGCAGCAAAAGTGTTATTAACTGACTCAAAAATGATAGATAAAAGTAAGACGTAGTTTTTCATAATAGTATCCAAGATTTATTCGCAATTATACTTCTCCAACTTAAAAATCCCACTGGAAAACTAGACTTTCTCCATCACAAAATTTGTGAGCTCAACTCCGCGAAGTGTAACGGTTTGTTGTTTAACTACTTTAAAACTCTTAGCTTCAAAAAAAGGTTTTGCTGTGATACTAACTTCAGCATAAATTCTTGAAATGGCTTTGGTTCTCGCTTCTTCATCTATCGAGTTCATTAGAGCACTACCTATGCCATGTCCCTGATATTCATGATGCACGTAGAAACAATCGATGTGACCATTTGGCTCAAATTCCGCAAAGCCAACTATCTGATTATCAATAACAGCAACATATGGCTTTATCTTCTCCAGCTTCTCTTTCCATCCACTATAGTCATCTACAGAAGAATATGGCGCCCATACATCAAGCTGTTCTTTGGTGTAATCCTTGGCATTTACAGTATGGATGGTGTTGTAAAATAATTCGGCAATACTCTTTGCATCACCTTCCATATAACGTCGTACTTTTATCGCTTTGCCTTCCATAGATAAAATCAGAAATACTTAACACCAATCGCCTTGCGAACCTGCTCAATAGTTGCTTCCGCTACATTTCGTGCTCTCGCAGTTCCGTTTTCAAGCACACTTCTTATCTCATCATTAGTATAATGCATGCGTCGCTCTCTTATAGGTGACAACAGTTCCTGCAATGTATTATTCAAAACATTTTTGATTGTTGTATCACCTAACCCACCACGCTGATAATGTGCTTTTAACTCATTTACTTCTTCAACATTAGGATGAAACGCATCCAAGTATGCAAACACAACATTGCCTTCAATTTTTCCTGGATCGCTTACTTTAATATGATCAGGATCAGTATACATTTGGAAAACTTTACGCTTAATTTCTTCTGCACTATCAGAAAGAAAAATAGCATTGCCTAGGGATTTACTAGCTTTTGCTTTCCCGTCTATTCCAACCAACCTAGAAGATTTACTTAAAACCGCTTTGCACTCTTTTAAAACTTCCGAGTTATAAATGCGGTTGAAGCGGCGAACAATTTCATTTGTTTGTTCAATCATTGGAACTTGGTCATCACCAACTGGTACGACCTCAGCTTGAAATATTGTTATGTCTGCAGCCTGACTTACAGGGTAACAGAAAAAACCTGCAGGGATTGAATCGTCATATCCTTTCTGCTGAATCTCAGCTTTAACTGTTGGGTTGCGCTCAAGCCTACCCAACGTAACAAGATTTAAATAGTAGATTGTAAGTTCCGCAATTTCAGGAATTTGCGACTGAATGAGAATTGTCGTAATTTCAGGATCAATCCCAATACTCAAATAATCTTTTGCGACTTCAAAAACATTTTCTGTAATTTTTGTTGGGTCTTCGAAGTTATCCGTAAGAGCCTGAACATCTGCAATCATAACATATTGTTCATATTCATGCTGCAACTTCACCCTATTTTGCAAAGAGCCAATATAATGCCCTAGATGCAACTTCCCAGTTGGCCTATCACCAGTTAAAATTCTCTTTTTCATCTCTAAACCTTAAAATATTCTAGGAGAATATCACGGCAACTTCTTTTAGGCAAATTCTTGGGTATGTTTTATTTTATTCGTTAATTCTTACACCTATTCTCTTATTATTTACCACAACATATAAACTCCAAATTGAAAGCACAACAAACACCAAAATTATAATGCCGATATTTTGGAATGAACCTTGATAGAAATACCCTGCAACTTGCAGAGATAATGCCGTTAATATCAATCTCAACCCTTGCATGATTGCTGAAATGCGGGCTTTAGATTGTGGCATTAAACTCAAGCACAGAGGATATAAAATTACCGATGGAATTATTTGCCCTATAACAAAAATTAGAATTGCAAATGTCAGTAGTGCTGGGTTTTTACTATCAACCCACGTCACATAAAGTATAGCCACTAAACTCAAAACAAAGATTAGATTTGTGAAATTAAGCAAAGATTTTTGCTCAAACTTCTTCACAACAAAGCCAAACGCAATGCTACCAATAGCGAATAAAAACGCCAGTATCCCTTGATAAAACCCAAAGTGGCTTAAGCTCACACCTAAATCTTCCATGTAAAGAATTGGCGACATGCCAACAAATATCCAATATGGAATGCACATAATCACAATATGAATTGTAATTAGCATTACCGGCAAAGATTTAATGATAGATCTATAACCAGTCGGCGTAAAATTTTCATTATGCTCGATCTTTCTAGATGGAATAAATAACAGCGCTGCCACCAAGCAAGTAATACCAAATATTAGTAAAGCCATAAAATTTCCGTGCCAGTGAAAATGCATTGTTATGTAACTTCCAACAACTGGAGCAATGCCTAGT
Source organism: uncultured Candidatus Midichloriaceae bacterium (assembly GCA_964558975.1). Taxonomy (GTDB): domain Bacteria; phylum Pseudomonadota; class Alphaproteobacteria; order Rickettsiales; family Midichloriaceae; genus CAZLFQ01. The sequence continues at coordinate 266,746 of CAZLFQ010000002.1, read as the reverse complement.
GTAGCATTCATTATTCCATTTAATATGGCAAATAGTGATTGTTGCTCCTTAAGGGGGTACTCATCTGCAATTACTAAAAAACAGAGTATTGAAGGGGCGGCAATTCCTAACCCTTGCAAAAAACGACCGACTAAAAGGGCTTCGAACTCTGAAGCTGTGACACAGACGATACTACCTGATATAAAGATTGAAAGGCCTAGCATTATTAAAGGCTTCCTACCGTATTTATCAGCAAGTGTTCCAACTACAAAAAGGCTTGTACAATAACCAATAAAATTTACTGAAAGCAAAGCCTCAACCCAGAAGGTTGTAAGCCCAAAATGCTCTCTTATTTCAGGGAAGCTTGGCACGAACAAGTCCAGCTCCGCGGCAGACAATAAATCCACCAGTATTAACGTTGCTAAAAGAAAAAATTTGGAAAGTTTGTTTTTCATAAGTATTACTTGTATAATTCACCTATATTTTAATAAGCATTATGCCGATTCATTTTTCTCCTCTAACTCTAACACACCTTCCACTACTTCTGAAGTGGTTAGAAACACCCCATGTAAAAGCATGGTGGGATAGGGATGCTAAATGGACACCAGAATTAATCGAAGAGAAATTCGCTTCATATATCGAAGGGTACAAAATTGAAGATGGGGTTCGCAAAGAAATGTTGGCTTATGTAATTGAGATTGAAACCAAGCCAGTAGGCTATATTCAAGTCTACAATGTCCATGACTTTCCTAGGGAAGATGATATTGATGTTTCACACTTACCAAAAGCAACTGCCGCATTTGATTGGTATGTAGGAGATGCCGACTATATTGGCAAAGGATATGGTGCGAAAATACTTGAAGCATTCTTAAACCAAATTATCTTTCCTAAATATGAATGTGCTTTTGTTGACTCAGAAACAGAAAACAAAGCCGCCATCCGCAGTTATGAAAAGGCTGGGTTTGAGACTATCAAAACAACCAAAGATACTACGTGGATGGTGAAGAAGAGGAAAAATGCGTAGAGATCCAAAAGAAATTATTAAAGAACTTATAGCCAAAAAATATCCGTCAGCTAAAGCTGTTTTCTGGGGTGGGTCAGTTTCAAAAAATCAAGGAACAGAGGCCTCAGATTTAGATCTAGTAATAGTCTTTAAGTCTTTACCAAATGCATACCGAGAAGCTTTTATTTACGACGGCTGGCCAGTTGATGCGTTCATTCACGATCTAAGCACTTTGCATTATTTTTTTGAAGAATCTCGAACAAGCAACGGCATCCCGGGTTTGATCACTATGATTACGGAAGGAGTTGAGATTCTAGATCCAAATCCTTTAGCTAACGACGTTAAACTGCTAGCAAAAAAGTTTAAAGAGGGTGGCCCTATACCGTGGAGTAACGAACAAATTGATAAAGAGCGTTTTCTCCTCACAGATATTTTGGACGATATTAAATTCCCAAAAAACAGAGAAGAGCAGATAACCTCCGCAGTTCATTTGTTTGAGCCTCTCGTTCAATTTCATTTCAGATCCCAAGGAAAATGGTCTGCAAGTGGTAAATCTCTAATTCGACTTCTGAAAACTGAGAATCCAGATCTTGCAATAGAATTTAATAAAAGTTTTGATGACTTCTTTAAATCGTATGACACTCTGGGTATTGAAAACTTAGTGCAAAAAATACTTGCTCCATATGGTGGGCTACTTTGGGATGGATTCAAATCCAATGCACAGCCAGAGTGGAAAATTGCAGATTTAAGCATCTTAGACAAGTGACAATGGAAAACTAAAGATGGTTTGCCCAAGCAAACTAAACTTAATATAATACTTATACACATCAAGATTTGCGAATTGTTTATGACTCAACGCCCCACCATCATCTACCTAACTGGCAAACCTGGCGTTGGGAAATACACCATAGCAAAGGAGTTGGCTAAAAATTATGGATTTGTAGTTTGCGATAACCAGCTAATAAACAACCCCATTTTTGAATTACTGCAATACGACGGTCTTGCCACAATACCAAGATTTGCTTGGAATTATATTGGAAGAATTCGAAACGAGATTTTTGATTTTCTCACTAAAGTTCCTGAAAAAAGCTACGTGCTAACAAACTGGTTAGAAGAAAATGAAGGCGATAGAATCTTATTCGAGAAAGTAGCGGCTATGGCTGAAAAAAGGGGTTCGCTTTTTGTACCAGTACAAATTGAAATTACACGTGATGAACATTTAAAACGCATAACTCGACCTGAAAGAAGAGAAAGGTGGAAATCCATTAATCCCAATCATGTCGAAACCTCTGATTCTTTACTTTCAATTTCTCACCCGAATTTATTTAAAATTGATGTGACTAATTTGGAAGCTAAGGAAGTTGCAGATAAAATTATGAACCACGCAAAGGGATTAAAATCATGATTACGAAACTAACCCATAGAAAAGCAAAGCTAGCAGATTTGCCAAGAATTATCGAATTGCTATTAGAAGATGAATTAGGAAAATCGCGCGAATCTGAAAATGCTCTTGATGATAGATATACAAAAGCATTTCAAAAAATTGATTCTGACACAAACCAGTATTTGATGGTTGTAGAAAATGATAGTGAAATTGTTGGAACATGTCATCTAACTATAATGCCATCACTAACTTTCATCGGTAGGACTCGTATGCAAATTGAAGCTGTGCGAGTGGCTGGCAAATACAGAGGCCAGAAAATTGGAAATTGGATGTTTGAACAAGCTGTTGAATATGCTAAAAATCACGGGGCATCTATAATTCAACTAACTACAAACAAAAAACGCCCAAAAGCAAAAAACTTTTATGAAAAACTTGGCTTTGACGCAAGCCATGAAGGTATGAAACTATATTTGGAGAACGAATGATTGATCAAATTATTACCACCCGCTTAGCATCAATCTCTGACATTGAGGCAATGGTTTCGTTGTCCAAAACAAAACGTCTTGAATATGAAAAAGCGCAACCACAATTTTGGCGTTATGCTGGAGAAGAAGGCGATAAGGCGCAGGAAAAATGGTTTAAAGAACTGCTAGCGGATAAAAACTATGTGATGCTCACCGCAGAAAGGGATACCCAAGAAATTCTAGGATTTATCATTGGTAAGATAATGCCTGCTCCGGAAGTATACAATCCCGGTGGGCTTACGTTGATGATTGATGATTTTTGTGTGCATTCCGAAAATCTTTGGGAATCGGTTGGAGCACAGCTAGTTGAAGCAATTAAGAAAGAGGGCAAAGCTAGAGGTGCTTCTCAAATTCTTATCGTATGCGGCGCGCATGACGCACCTAAACGCAAGTTCTTAAACGAACAAAATTTATCAATTGCCTCTGAGTGGTTTGTTGGAGGGATAGGGTGATCAAAATTGACCTTTTAAAAAACCATACCCATAATATATCAGCACTTGCAAATATTTGGCATGAGGTTTTAGGTAAAATTTGGTTTCCAGAGCTTACAATTCAAGAGATAGTGTCGTTGACATATGATGAGCTTAATAATCCAGATGAAGTAACTTCATTTGTTGCGCTACTTGATGATATTCCAGTTGGCTTTTGTACATTAAAACTTAAGGAAGACTTCCGCACTGATTTAGGTCCATGGCTTGCAGATGTAGTGGTTGATCCAAAATATCAAAAACAAGGTATAGGAAAAAAACTGGTTGACGTTGCAGTCAGATGTGCAAAAGAGCGTGGCTTTAAAAAACTGTACTTATTTACTTTTGATTCTACGTTACCAGAGTACTACGAAAGCCTTGGTTGGAAGATAATTGGTATGGATGAATTTAGATCCAACCCTGTAACGTTGATGGAGTTGGAATTATGAATAACACTCAAGATATAAAGTTTGCCAAAAAAATCACAATATTCGGCATGCCGGGAAGTGGAAAAACTACCCTTGGAAAAAAGCTCTCTAAAGATTTAAGTTTGCCATTGCACCATCTGGACAAATTGCTATGGGACAAAGGTTGGAAACTTCGTGATAAAAAAGCTTTTCTAAAAGACCATAACGCCATCATAAAAAAGAAAAAATGGATAGTTGAGGGCACTTGTATTTCCACCTTAAAAGACAGATACCCAAAAAGTGATTTAGTTATTTTTCTAAAGCCTCCCAAAGTTCTATGTTTATATAGGGTGGTTTTAAGAGCACTTCTCAACAAGAAGCAACCTTCCGATAAACCAGCTGAATGCAAAGAAAGAGTTGATTGGGAGTTTATAAAGTATTTATGGAAATTTAACAAAGCAGCCATCCCGCTTATAGAACAGCTTCAAAAGAAGTATCCAAAAATTAAGCTTCAGACCTACGGCCTTGTATAGGGCAGTAATCAATGTTACATTCTGGGAAAATTTTTGAGTTTCTTTATGCACCAGACTCCAGCTCAATTACCTGAGATAAAACTAATGGGAATAACTTGCAGAACAAATAATGCGAATAGTTTCTCAACTGACCCTTCAATCAATATACTGGCTGCTACAGTCCAAAATTATTTCCATAATGGGCTCAATTCTAAAATCCCCAATCGTAAAAAACCTGGAACGACCTATTGCGTATACACTAATTATGAAAGTGATTTCACAGGAGATTACACCTATTTCATTGGCGAAGAAGTAGCAAATTTTGACGAAATAGCTGAGGACTTTGAAACTTTGACTATACCAAATCAGTCATATATTAAATTCACCAACAACCCTGGGCCAATGCCCGATGTTTGTATCAATATGTGGAAGGACATTTTGAAAATGAAATCTTCTGCGTTAGGTGGTGAACGCGCTTACATAGCAGACTTTGAAGTATACGACGAACGCTCTCAAGACCACAACAATGCAGTTATCGATATTTATATTTGTGTAAGAACTTGAAAATTTTACTACACATTTTTGTTCTTTTGCTCTGCTTTACCAATCACACATCTTGGGCGAGCTCATCTTCAGGAGTTGTATACGTTTACGATGACGAAGGCGTTGGGAGACAATCTTTGAAACAAACTTTAGCTATGTTTGCACACTCTCTGCCTAATCACTCCGTCAAAACTATTGGGGCTGATAAAGTAATAGCAAATGACTGGTCTAAAGATGCTGTACTTTTTGTGATGCCAGCAGGAGCAGACTTACCTTATGTGAAAAAACTAAATGGGACTGGCAATAAAAACATAAGAAACTTTGTCGAAAAAGGTGGCGCTTATTTAGGAATTTGCGCTGGCGCATATTACGGCTCTGCATATGTAGAATTTGATAAAGGTGGTGAGTTAGAAGTTTTAGGAGACAGAGAATTGGCATTCTTTCCTGGAAAATCTATTGGCCCAATCCTTGCAAAATATGACTATAAGAGCAACAAGGGTGCGAGGACTGCAGACATAGGCAAGACCGTTGTATATTACAACGGAGGGGGTTATTTTGAAAACGCTGACAAATTCTCTAATATATCAATATTGGCAAACTACCAAAATAAATTACCAGCAATAACATTGGTTAAAATTGGCAATGGCAAAGCTGTACTCTCTGGCGTTCATTTTGAATTTGATGCAGATTTGATGGACGAGCAAGATTTGGATCTTAAAAAAATAATTCCAACTTTAAAAGCTCATAACTCAAGCCGCCTAACCCTAATTTCAGAAATATTAGAAAAACTTGGGCTCAAGCCTTAAATCCGCTGCTTTCTTCACTATTTAGTTGAATTACCTGTGGTTTTAGTATATAACCCCTTGATTAAATCGGGGGATTTATGGGAAAGAAGAGGAAAAATCTTAAAAAAACGAATGTTTTAGAGCTTGATATTTATAAAGCCGCAGATACGGCAACTTATGCACTAGGTATAGCAACCTATATTTCCATGCTGTACTCTGACAAACTATCCTTGCCTGCAACTTCTATGATTGCCCTAAGCTCGCTTTTATCATTAGTTGGCGCTTCTAGCCACAACTCCTCAATAGTTAAAAATTGCGACAAAACAATTAATAACACCAATCTAACATATGGTAATATCAACATAAGCAGGGCTACAGTTGGCTCAGCATACGAAATAATAAATAGCGCAACTAAAAGCTTTATTGGGTTTGCATACACCACTGCTTTAACTCCTTGTTTGACAGAGATTATAGCAAACACTCTCCCTACAAATTCAGCTTTTTTAGCACCTGCACTCGCTCTTGCTAGCTCTGCCGCAATTGGTTCAACCATGACTTATGTTTTTAATAGGGCTGAAACTGATTACTTCAATATACCAAATAACGAATTCAAAGTTGGCGCAGCAGGGTCTGCTCAACAACGTTTCCTCGAACGCTTAATTTTTAACGGTGTAAATGCTATCATTCCTTGGGGCTGGGGTTACACAGCATCAGCAGCGGCAGGATTGTCTTCTTTAATATTATCTAAAGCTTATGCAATGGCTGGCTTGGATACTGCTATTCACAAAGGCCAAGACTTCTTTAAAAATCCTGCACTAGGATTTGCCTGTAATGCTGCATCACATATTGGAAAAATGGCATTAGAAAGCTGGTATAGCCAAGCAAGGTAAAACTACTTCTAGCTCTTCAATATTTTTCGATGTATTAGTTGCCTAAGTCATTCAATTTACTTGAGCAAAATGCCTGAAGATAATAAATTTACTTTTCAAAAATATTCGGTTCAGGCAGCGACTATAGGCCTGACCCGTGGTTTCTTTTCCCACATATACGCAGGATTAATTAACTGGGAATTTTTCCTACAACGCAACCCTCTTTCCACCTCTTATTCATTCTACTCAAGCACGCCACTAAAACAAATGATGACTGGAACAAGTTCTATATTCTGGAGAAACAGTCGGGAGTTATTTAGAGGCGTTGCATGGGAAACTGGAACTGCACCAATAAATACCGCCGCTAAGCTTATGATGGCAGACTGCCTGTTCAATGGTTTGATGGATGGCACAGGACTAACTCAAATCACGAAAGGGCAAGGTTTTTTTCAATCACTATCTAGCTTTTTTGGGAATCAAACTGCTGTGACAAAACTTTCACGCAACATACAGATAGCTGGAATTCACAGCTTTTGGTACTGGTATATTTTCATAGAAAGTGGCTTGTATTATGACAAATTTTTAAGCAATAGGTTCGGTAGCTCCAATAACCGCACCACCTATTTCGAAAAGTGCTTATGGGTTGGTGGCGTTACTACACTTGGCGTCATCCCTATAAACCATTTTAAGAATTTATATATGGCAGAACTTTATGGACAAACTTCACTTTATAGAGCTGGAATTTCTCATAATACTATGCTTTCAGCAACTTTAAGGGAGCGCGGATTTATCTCGGCTATAAAGCATGCAGGTCGGGGAGCAGTTCCTTATGGAATTGCTAATTTGATGACCTTCGGCACCGTTGAAGCTGGAAAGCGTGTTAGAAAATATCTGGAACACACCGAAGCTTCTAGGGGCGGATAAAAAGCTTTAAATCGACTGAATTGCCATGTATACTTGCATGAAATTTACCTAAAAATTTGCAATATGAAGCTTACACTTTCGTTACTTAAAAAATATTTAGAAACCAATGCTACTGCTCAGGAAATATCTGACAAACTAAATTCTATTGGCCATGAAGTTGAAGAACTTACTGATAAATCTGAGATTTACAAACCGTTCGTAATTGCTGAAGTTGTTGATGCGGAAAAACATCCGCAAGCTGATAAGCTGACCGTTTGCAAAGTCAATAATGGGAAGGAAATTTTACAAATCGTCTGTGCAGCAGCTAACGCACGCAAAGGTATTAAAGTAGTACTAGCACCTATTGGCTCGGTAATACCGGCGAATGGCCTGCTAATTAAAGCTTCAAAGATCAGGGGTGTAGACAGCTATGGTATGATGTGCGCTGCTGATGAATTACTACTTGCAGAAAATTCTGAGGGCATCATTGAGCTTCCTGCGGACGCAGTTGTTGGAACGGAATTTTACAAATATGCTGGGCTTGATGATGTCGTATTCGAACTAGCCATCACACCAAATAGAGGGGATGCAACAAGTGTGCTGGGCATTGCACGTGATTTAGCTGCAACCGGCATTGGCACATTAAAAACCCCAACCGTTACAAAGCCAAAAGAGTCTGGCGCATCTAAAATAAATGTCAGCATTGAAGACACAGAAAACTGCTACGAGTTTTTTGGCAGGTATGTTGCGGATGTTAAGAACTGCGCTTCTCCAAAAGAAGTTACAGATTTTTTAAAGGCAATAGGTTCTACACCAAAATCTGCGTTGATTGATTTTTCTAATTTTGCGATGTTTGCACTCGGTAGACCCTCACATATTTTCGATGCCGATAAAATTGAAGGTACTTTGCATGTGAGAAAATCTAGAGCAGGCGAAGAATTGTTAGCACTCAATGGCGAGCTTTATAAGATGCCAGAAGGAACAACTGTAGTAGCTGATGATAAAAAAGTATTAGCAATTGCTGGTATTATTGGTGGCGATGCGAGCAAAGTTACCGATGAGACTAAAAATATCTTCATTGAAATGGCGCATTGGAACCCAGCAAATATTGCAAAAGATGGCAGAGCGCTGAATATAATTACTGATGCTCGCTACCGTTTTGAGCGCAGGGTAGACCATGGCATTGCTGAATTATTCATGGATTATATTACGAATTTGGTTACTGAACATTGCGGTGGTACACCTTCAGCATTGCTAAAAGTTAAAGGTGGAAATTTAGATTATATTACCTCAGTTGAATTCGACCATAACTACATTGAGAAACTTTCGGGGCTAAAAGTTGATTTAGAAAAATGCAAATCAGTTTTGGCTAAACTTGGTTTTGAGTATGACGGAAAAACCGTGAAGATCCCAACCTATAGACAAGGTGATATTATTGGGCAAGCTGACATCGTAGAAGAAGTTTTACGCATAATTGGCTTAGACCAAGTACCGAACCAAACTCTCGACACTAGCTCTATAAAATGGCGTGAGAAAAGCTTTATCGATAAAGCTAGAGTAGCACTTTCTTCAAGAGGAATGAGTGAGTTAGTTACTTGGTCATTTATGTCTGAAAAGTTTTCGGAAATTTTTGGGTTCAACGACTCGATTAAGATCAAAAATCCCATCTCAAGTGAGCTTTCAGTAATGCGTCAGAGCATTATTCCAAACCTAGTTAGTGCGGCTCAACAAAACTATGCGAGAAGTATTTCTAACTTTAGTTTGTTTGAGGCATCTAACATTTATAGAGCTATCGATACCCTCCGCCAGTCTGTTTCTATTGCAGGAATTAGGGTAGGGGAAAGTAATCATAAAAGTGTGTATAAAGACCAGCGCGCGTTTGATTTTTATGATGTTAAAGCCGATGTGTTTGCCATCATAGAACTCTATGGACTTGACCCAAATAAGTTGATGATAGCTGCGGATGCGCCAAGCTATTACCACCCTGGGAAAAGCTGCTCGTTGAAATTAGGTAAAAATTTAATTGGTTATGTTGGTCAACTTTCGCCACGCATTTTAAAGCATTATGATTTGCTAGATAACGTTGTGGGTTTTGAGATCTTCGCAAGCAACTTACCAGAGCTGAAAGTTAAACATGCAAAAGCTTCATACATTGCAAATAACTTACAGCCAGTGACACGTGACTTCGCATTTATAGTAAGTGAAAAAACGCCAATTGCTGACTTTGTGAAAACTGTGAAATCGGTTAATCAGAACTTGATTGAGGACGTTGCGATTTTTGACATCTTCGCTGGCAAGAATATTGAAGCTGGGAAGAAGTCGGTTGCACTTTCAGTACTTATGCAGCCGAAGGAGAAAACCTTGTCTGAAGATGAAATATCATCTCTTTGTCAGGATATTATAAATACGGTTTCTATAAAACTTCAGGCGAGTTTGAGATAGTTTCTGTATACCGTGGTCAAGCAGTAGCTTGAAGACGCGTCCCTACTAACAACTAAAAACTCAGCAAATAGCTTTACTTACTTGTAGAAAGAACTTGTTCTATAAGTTGAGTTATAATCTTTGATTGGGTATTAGACTTTAGGGATATAATCATATCCTTACTATGTTTATTTAATTCAGCTGGATATTTTTCAAAATACAATAGTGCACATACTACTCTTCCCCACTGTTGTGGCTCGGACATCTTAAGCCAATCCTCAGGGTTAAACAGATTGAATATACCAGAAACTTTTAATGATGGTATAAGTCTACGAATTTCATTAATAGTGGCTTGTATATTTAAGGCTGTCTCTTGAGACGAATCAGGCTTTTCAAAAAGCTTATTTAATATGGCTATATTAGCAATTGTAGAACCAATAGTACCTTTTCTTAAATCTCCTTTCTCTCCTGTATATGGGTTAGTTGCTATCACTGCATCTACACCCGCTGGAAGCAGCTTTTCTGGGGTAGAAGGCGAAGCTGATGCATAGCTTGAACTTACAACCAGAATTGTAAGCAAGACAAAAGCAGACCAGATATTATATTTGCTACTAAGCATTTTAAACCTCTTTATATGACCTGCGTGCATAATAAAAGAAGTTTTCTAGTAATTCAATCTCAATTGCATGTACTTGAAAAGCTGGCTACACTATATTTCCAAAGAGACCCAACAAATGGATTTTTAATTTTTTTGATCGGGGAAGGTTTATGAAAAATTCATTTGCTGGATCTTCACTTTCTTACAAACTCTTGCTTAAAAAAAGGTGGGGGCGCCGTAGGCGCAAAAAAGTAATGAATGGGCGAAGCGGTAAGGGTCGGGGAAAGGAGCAAGCCCATTCATTACAGTAAAGATAGTTTGCAATGCACCTTAATATAGAAGATTGTATTAGTTAACTAATTAATTTGGTTTAGTTGTGTTGTTTAATACTAAATTCAAGGGTGATCAAAACTCAATTGATTTCAAAATTTGGCAAAATCTTAAATTAAATGAGAAAAATATTAATGAGCTAGAATCAGCATATATTAATTTGAATCCTGGGAAAAAATTCAAAGCTAAATTTAATAGTCAGAATCATTTCTTAAATCTACTGTTTGAATTATATATTTATGTATTTCTAAAATCCAAGAATGTCATCTCTAAATCCGAAACATCCTCAAACGGTCAGATAGATCTATTATTCCAAATTCAAAATAAAAGAGTGGCATGCGAATGCAAGTGTATCAATACACCTGAAGCTGATGAGACCTTATCAGGAAAAGTCGAGTATACTCTAAATGACTCGGGCTTAATTGATAGTTCAGTAAAATCTCCGCCTGCGAAAAATGATAAGATGATGCTAAAATCAGAGAATCGATTAGAGAAAAGAAGAAGCAACTTTTAAAAACGGCTTGTAAAGAAGATATAAAAATTCTTGTATTTTGTTCGGTGCATTCAAATCTAAAATCAAAAAATACAGATTTAGAAATGGAGTTCTCACATGCAGTTTTAGGAGAAACTCTCTCAGACGAAAAAAATAAGTGGTGTGAAGCTCAAAAAGATAGATCTATAATGGAAATATCAGAAGGAATAGATTTTATTTTTCTATGTGATTATACACCATTTATGCGTATTATACCCCTTAACTTTAAAACTATATATCCAAATACTGATTATTCTTTAAGACAAGCAAGACCTGAAGTTCTAAATATTGAAAAAGAAATTATAAATCTTTTTTCAGACCAACAACAATGTCAATAACTCTGTTGATAACTCTCTTCATAACTTTGTTGAAAAACATTACTAACAATTTTGCAATTTTCTAAGAGATTTAAATGGCAGTTTCTAACACGTGTATAAATAAAAGTTCTTAATTGTTAGTAGTGTTGGTAAGTTAATTTTGTCATTGTTAGTCTTGCTGAAGCAAACAAGTAAAATAAGGTCAGGATCGCCACGCTTCGCTCGCGATGACTGTAGTAGAAATAATGTTAATAATCATGTAGAATAACTGTTGATTAAAAGTAATTAACATATCAACATCCCTAATAATAAAAATAACTCTTTAATAGAAATATATTATTTAAGTAATGACTAAACCTTTGTTGCAAATTTTGAGAAATGAAAAAGCTGATAGATCACCTATTTGGTTTATGAGGCAGGCAGGTAGATATTTGCCAGAATACAGAAACGTTCGTAAAAACTTTTCAAATTTTATTGAATTCTGTATGACTCCAGATTCAGCAGCGGAAGTAACTCTGCAACCACTTGATAGATTTGACATTGATGCCGCAATTCTTTTTTCAGATATTCTAATTGTACCATTTGCAATGGGTATGAAAGTTGAATTTGAAGAAAAAAAAGGACCAGTTCTTGGCAAAATAAATTCACCCAGTGATGTTGAAAAATATAAAAACACAAATCTACAAGTGTATGAAAAAATTGCTAAAACCGTCTCGATAGTTAGTTCTGAGATGAAAAAAAAGCATCCAAATAAAACCCTAATTGGTTTTGCTGGAGCACCTTGGACTATCGCTGCATACATGATTGAAGGCGGAGGTTCGAAAGATTTTATCACTCCAAAAAAATTCGCATATGAGAACGAGAAAGAATTTTCCAACTTAATTGATGCGATTGTCGAATCTACGATAATTTATCTGAACATGCAGATCGAAGCAGGCGCCGAGGTTATAAAGATATTTGATTCATGGTGTGGAGTACTAACGGAAAAGGAATTTAAAAAATGGGTTGCATTACCGACTAAAAAAATAGTAAGCTCCTTGAAACAGAAATACCCAAATATTCCAATAATTGGTTTTCCTAGGAAAGCTGGTGTGATGTACAAGCACTATGTTGAGCAAACGAAAGTTGATGCTGTAGCGCTTGATCAATATACCCCGCTATCTTGGGCAAATGGCAATTTGAAAGATGTTGCTCTGCAAGGTAACATCGACAACGCATTGCTATTAACCGAACCAAATATTGTAAAAAATGAGGTGGAAAAATTTCTGGAGGAGGTGGATTTTAACAGAACAATTATTAATTTAGGGCACGGAATGTTGCCAGAAACTAAAATTGAAAATGTTGAAATTCTTATTGATACAGTAAGAAATTATGGAAGCTAGGAACCTAGATTTAGAAATAAAAGCTGATAGTACTTTTCGCTCACTGCCGTGCAATATAGAAGCAGAGCAAGCGGTTCTTGGTGCATTCCTAAATAACAATGAGCACGTCAATAAAGTTGGCGATTTTCTACTGCCAGAACATTTTTATGTTCCAATTCATAAAAAGATTTATGAAGCGATTATTAAATGTATGGAGCGTGGAGTTATTGGTTCACCAATAACTTTGAAAAGCTTTTTTGATAAGGAAGAAGCTATTGAAAAATCAGGCGTTACTAGTCTTGATTACCTTTTAAAACTTTCTGTAAATGCTTCTACGATCATAAACCTATCTCACTTTGCAAAAGAAATTTATGATACGGCAATTCGCAGAAATCTAATCGAAATAGGACAAGACGCGGTTAATGAGTCCTACGAAAAAGACATCAACACAACTGCACAAAACTTAATTGAAAAAACTGAACAAAGACTTTTTAACTTAGCATCTGAAGGATCGAGTGACTCTGGATTTGTCCAACTTAAAGGGACACTAAACGAAGCTCTACGCAGAATAGATTTAGCGAGAAAACGCGGTGGGGATGTTAATGGTGTTACGACAGGTTACATCGATTTAGACAAGCTACTTGGTGGTTTGCAGAATTCCGATTTACTAATTTTAGCGGCGCGTCCTTCAATGGGTAAAACCTCACTAGCAATCAATATTGCTCTTAATGCAGCTATAGAGTTTCTCAATGAAAAGTTAGAAAAAAACGAAAAGAAAAAAAGCGTTGGCGTATTCTCCCTCGAGATGGCAGCAGAGCAAATTGCTGCAAGGTTGCTCTCAATTAAAACAGGAATTGATGGTAGTAGAATTAGGATTGGTAACATCACTAAAGAAGAATTTTCAACACTCCTGAAAGAAAGTACCGAGCTAAATGAAACACCAATATTTATTGATGATACACCAGCTCTTACAATCTCGGCAGTAAGAACTCGTGCACGTCGAATGAAGAGACAACATAACTTAGGATTGATAGTCGTCGATTACTTGCAGTTACTGCGCGGCACAAATGCATCCTCAGAAGGAAATAGGGTGCAGGAGATAGGTGAGATATCCCAAGGCCTAAAAGCGATTGCAAAGGAGCTTGATATCCCTGTGATTGCACTTTCGCAATTATCAAGGGCTGTAGAATCTCGTGATGATAAACGCCCACAACTTTCTGACTTAAGGGAAAGTGGAAACATCGAGCAAGATGCGGACGTGGTGATGTTTATTTACCGTGAAGAATATTATTTATCGCGTAAGATGCCGCAACATGGTGATGATAAATTCCACCAGTGGCAAGAGGAAATGGAGCGCGCAAAAAACATCGCCGAAGTCATCATTGCAAAACAAAGAAATGGCCCAATCGGAAATGTGAGCTTGCGCTTCGACACCCGCACAACTGGCTTTGCGAATTTGGATAAAGACACAGTTCTTATAATGCCGAGCTGATTTATATTCTACCCAACAATATCCCAACTAGAATTATCACGGCAAATTGCACATTTGATGTAAATTTGTTATGACAGTCTTTTGGGTTGTTGATGTCTAGAGTCTCAACTTGCCAATACAAGTGGTATGCGCCAATTGCCATTGCTATATAGAACATAAAGTTCATATGTGAGTTCATACCTGTTATTCCTAGTAAAATTATTGTCATTAAATAAAGTTTCCAGATAACTTTTTTAGTATCGACTCCGAGTTTTATAGCCAGAGACATAATGCCGGCCACAAGATCATCCGTTTTATCTTGATGAGCATAGATTGTATCGTAGGCGATAGTCCAGCATATGCAGCCTGCATATAATACAAAAGGTACTATAGATGGTTTATAATCTGCTGAGTACCATCCCATAAATATTCCCAAATTAAATACAAATCCAAGCATCACTTGAGGGTAAAAAGTGAATCTTTTAAAATAGGGATAAGCAGCAATAGGAAAAATTGAAAGCAAACCAATTAACATTACGTTAAAAGGTAGTGTCAAAAGTAAAAGAAAGCCTGAGCCAAGAAGCATGAATAAAAATTTGTAAGCGTCTTTCTTAGAAAGTTCTCCACTTGCTAAAGGTCGAGACTTTGTCCGCTCAACTTTCTTATCAAGCTCAATATCTGCGATGTCATTTAGGACACAGCCTGCGCCTCTTATAATTACTGCGCCTGCTGTGAATACTAAAAATAGCCATGTCATCCAGAAGATGTTATCAGCGGCAAAAGCGATTGCCCATAGTGCTGGAAGTAAGACTAAATAGATGCCAACAGGTTTGTCTAATCGCATCAATCTAGTATAGGGATTGCTTCTAACAAATTTGCCTATTTGGCGAGATTTTGGTTCGAAGTAATCTAATATGCTGTCTAATGTCATTTTCCTTCTTTCGTTGCTTTTTCATCCCCTGGAAGAACATAATTTGTTCCTTCCCAAGGACTCATAAAATCAAAATTTCTAAATTCTTGTGTCAAAGTCACTGGTTCATAAACTACTTTCTTTTGTTCAAGGTCATAACGCACTTCCACATTTCCTGTTAAAGGGAAATCTTTGCGCAAAGGATGTCCCTCAAAATTGTAATCAGTTAGAATTCTTCTTAAGTCAGGATTGTTCGCAAACATAATTCCGTACATATCCCAAACTTCTCTCTCATACCATACAGCATTAATAAATAATTCAGAAGAAGTCGGAAGAATCTCATCATAACCAAGGGCAACTTTCACACGGATTCTTTGGTTATGTTTTAGACTTAGTAGATTGTAGATAACTTCAAATCTTTTAGGATTCTGAGGATAGTCAGCACCACAAATACTTACTAGTTGAGTGAAATGTGATTTGCTGTCTTTCTTTAGAAAATCAAGGACTGAGATCAGAGAATCTTTAGATACGTCTAAAGATAGTTCGCTATGTGAGATTGATGTACTTTGGACCAATCCTTCAATTTTTGATTCTTTTAAGTGTTTTATTAAGCTGTCTAGTTTTTTTGTCATGATAATAATTTGTTCAATTAGGGTAAGAATATCAAAATAGCAATATTATGCAATATTTCTTGAGAATTAGTTCTATGAAGTTATTATATAGCTCGAATTATATGAGGTAGGAACAGTGGCAGGTCACTCGCAGTTTAAGAATATTATGCACAGGAAAGGTGCGCAAGATGCAAAAAGGGCAAAGTTATTCACAAAGTTACTAAGAGAAGTTTTTGTAGCTGCTAAAGCAGGGCCAGATCCAGCTTATAATCCAAGACTTAGGGCAGCGATTAATGCAGCAAAAGTTGTTAATATTCCGAAGGATAGAATTCAAAATGCAATGGATAAAGCAATAAATCCAGCAAATGCAGAGAGTTTTGAAGAGATTCGCTATGAAGGATATGGACCAAATGGAATCGCAGTAATTGTTGAGGCATTAACAGACAGTAGGAATAGAACTGCTGCTGAGGTGAGGTCCCTATTTACTAAATATGGTGGATCATTAGGCGAGACAGGAAGCGTGAATTTTTTGTTCAATAGAATCGGTTTAATTGTTTATCCTAAGACTGTTGCCACGGAAGAGCAAATGTTTGAATCAGCTCTTGAAGTAGGCGCAAGTGATTGCGCAACATACGATGAATGTCATGAAATTATTTGTGAGCCAGAATCGTTTGGCGCAGTAAGAGATGGTCTGGAAGCTAAGTACGGTCCTGCTGATAGCTCACAGCTAACTTGGAAACCGCTAACCTTGACTATCTTGGATGCAGAAGGTATGGAAAAAATTCAGAAGCTAATTGACGCTCTAGAGGATTCAGATGACGTGCAAACGGTTATAAGTAATTGTGAGTTTTAAGCTTGAGCTGATTTTTCTACGCTACTTTTTGTATTGAAGAAGAATTTAGGTCTTATAGTGTTTTTTATATCCGCTATGCTCTTGGCTAGAGGTATACGACGGTGTGCTTCCATTATCTCGTATGAATCTTGTAAATGTAAAAAATATCCATCAGATAATCCAAAAAATGCACATAGTTTTAAATCAGTCTCAGCTGTTATACCTCTGTCACCGCTTACTATTTCATGAATCCTATTAGCTGGAACAGATATTAACTTAGCTAATTTGTTTTGACTAAGGCCTAGTGGTTCTAAAAAGTCATATTTTAGAATTTCTCCTGGATGTGGATTTTCAATATACTTGGTCATTCTTCCCCTTAATGATAGTCACATATTTCAACTTCATAAGCTTCATTATCCTTCCATTTAAAGCAAATTCGCCATTGATCATTAACTCTAATACTATAACAGCCTTTTCTATTGCCTTTTAAAAGCTCTAGAAAGTTACTGGGAGGACTCTTTAAGTCAGTCAACACTTTAGATGCATCGATCATCCTTAGTTTGATTAAAGCTCGTTTTTGTATATCTCTAGGAAATTTTCTTGAGGATATGCCTTGAAAAACTTGCTTTGTTTCTTTGCATTTAAAGGTTCTTATCATTATAGTAGCATATTACGTGATACGTATCAAGTACAATTTAGCGCCTGACTTGTCACACATAATTTACGATTTCTCATAATAAGTAAAGAAACATTAATCTCTTAAAATCTTTACTTCTCTAACTTCCCCAATTTTTAAACCTTCTAAACTATATTGCCCGTAATTAGTTCTGATGAGTCTGTTTACCCTCAAGTCAAAATACTCAAATACTTTTCTTATTTCACGATTCTTTCCTTCGGTTAATTCAACTGAAACCCAGTTGTTCATACTGCTTTGATCTTTCTCAGGTTTAACAATAATTTTGCCGTATTGAAGTCCATCAATCGTAATTCCTTTTGCTAAAGCTGATATTATAGATGGGGTCAGTTTACCAAAAACTCTGCATCTATAGATTCTTTTCAAACCGTTAGATGGCAGTTCAAATTTACGCGCTAATTCACCGCTGTTTGTGAGTAACAAAAGACCTTCAGTATTTAAATCAAGTCTGCCAACAGAAACAACTCTAGGCATACTTTTAGGTAAAATATCGAATACGGTTTGACGACCTTGAGGATCTTTATGAGTAGTAATAACGCCAACAGGTTTATAAAAAAGCCATAATCTTTCATTGCTAACTTTGCTCAGTAGTTTGCCTTCTATGCTGATATCATCATTTATGGTTACATTCAGAGCTGGTGAAGTTACAAGTTTGCCATTCAACTTAACTTTACCTTCAAGAATCAATTTCTCTGCATCTCTACGAGAGCAGTAACCTGCGCGAGCTATTATCTTCGCGATTCTAGCTGTTTCCATTTTTACACGCCGTCACAAATGATTCGATTAATAACTCATCTTCTTTACAAGCTAAATATTCTGGATGCCATTCTACGCCAATACAGAAGGGATGAGATACATGTTCAATGCTCTCAATTACTCCATCGGAAGCTTTAGAGCTTACAATTAGATCTTTGCCAAGTTTTTTAACAGCTTGGTGATGGGTGCTATTAACTTTATATTTTTCGTTGCCAACTATTTTATGAAGCATTGATCCCTTTACAACTTCAATATCATGATGGGGTAAATGTTTTGGAGCGGGCTGCTCGTGAACTAGATGATTAGGAATAGAGTCAGGAATATGTTGATGTAGACTCCCTCCAAGCACGACGTTTATTAACTGATGGCCGGCGCAAATACCAAGAATTGGTATTTTTTTCTCAATACTTTTCTTACAAATTTCCATTTCAAACTTGGTTCTAGAATCTTTTGTAGAGACTTTGGCGCTAGTTATTTCTTCTCCATAGAATTTCGGGTGGATGTCGAAATCACCGCCAGTTAAAATCAATCCATCAATGATATCCATGTAGCTTGATGCAAGTTCAGGGATATGTGGCAGTAATATCGGAACAGCACCAAAATTCGCGACACAATGGCTGTAATTTTCTCTTAAAGCATACCAAGGAAATGAAGAGTATGTTTCTTTGGTCTCATGATCTAAGGAAATGCCTATTATCGGTTTTTTGCTCATCTATAACTCTCAATTTTAACGGCTTTTATAAAAGCTTCGATTAGTCTTGGATCTTTTATTCCAGGAGAACTCTCTAGGGTAGACGAAGCGTTAACTATTTTTGCTCCGCTGATTCTAGCTGCATGCATCACGTTAAATTTGTTGAGTCCACCAGAGAGTATCCAAGGTTTATGAGTTGTAAGGCCTTTTAACAACTGCCAATCGAAAGTGGATTCAGGCAGCTCCACAAATAAGTCATTGCCGTGACGTGAATCGAACAAAAACATATCGGCCACTCCTTCATAATCTTTTATCGCTAAAAGATCGTCTTCATATGATATATAAATAGTTTTAATTATTTTGCAGCCATATTTGTTTTTGATTTTTTTGATTCGCTCTGGTGATTCAAAGTCATCTAATTGTAAGAAAGTTGGTTTAAAGAAATAGAATATATCATCAAGCAAATCGAATTCTGGAGCAGATGTTACTGCAACCTTAGAAATACTATTAGGTACAAACTCAGTAATTTCAGCTGCGAACTCGGGCGATATATTTCGGGGCGAGTTCTTGTAAAACGAACACCCAACATATTTTGCCTTACTTTTGATTGCAGTATTGACTGCTTCTAAGCTAGTAAGTCCGCAAATTTTAACTTCAATGCTCATAAGCTACACTAGAACTATTTTTGGCCAGATTTCCAGTAGGTATAAACGCTTAAAGGAATTGTAGCCAAATAAGCAATCCCAAAAAGAGGCAGTAAAATCCAAGGTTCTACTAATATTCCTGCAATAAGTATTGCAGTTGTAACTAGTACTAGAGGTACTATTTCAGATTTTATAGAAATATTTTTAAAAGAGAACAGAGGTATTCTACTTACCATTAAAAACCCAACCAGTGTCACATATGGAGCTACAAAGAAATAATTGAATGTGTCAGGTTCGCATAAATCGAATGTGAGAATTAAAGGAATAAGACTGATGCCTGCAGCAGATGGCATTGGCAAGCCAGTAAAATAACTCATAGATTTGTTTTTTTCCTTTGGATCTTCAAGTGCGGCATTAAAGCGAGCTAGCCTTAATGCTGAGCATGTTACGTAAAAAAGAACAAATGACCAGCCAACACCTTTTACAGGTATTGCATAAAGCGACCACAGATAAATCAGGATTGCAGGGGCAACGCCAAAACTCACGATATCAGCTAAAGAATCTAGCTGTGCACCAAATTTACTGGTTACATTCAGCATTCTAGCAAGTCTGCCGTCAATGCCATCGAGAAACCCAGCGATCAATATAAGACTTACTGCGATCACCCATTTTTCATCAAGTGCATATCTAATTGAGCTAATACCTAAACACAAACCGATTATGGTTATAAAGTTCGGCACTAGTCTTTGAATTGGGACAGATGATATTTTTTTGTGGCGAATCATTTTGATTATTTCAATTTGGCGATTACTGTTTCTCCACCAATCATATATTGTCCAACTAAAACATTCACTGGTGTGTTTTGAGGAAGATATAAATCTGTTCTGCTGCCAAAACGTATGATTCCAAACCTGTCTCCGGTTTTAACTTCTTGGTTTTCATCAAGATTACAAACAATTCGACGAGCAACCAAACCTGCGATTTGAACAACTGGAACTGATTCACCGCTTGGCGTTTCAATTAAAACAGTTTGTCTTTCATTCAGGTCGCTTGCTTTGTCAAAAGAAGCGTTTAAAAATTGTCCTGGATGATAGTGGAGGGCTTTGATCTTCCCAGCAATTGGAATTCTATTAACATGCACATCAAAAACGCTCAAGAATATGCTTACTTTTTTGAACTTTTTATCCCCCATATCTAGCTCAATTGGGGCAGTAGCATCATCAACGATTTGTACTACTTTGCCGTCAGCAGGGCTTACCACAAGATTTGCATCTTGCGGAGTTACACGCTCAGGATCTCTGAAAAAGCATACACACCAGACGGTTAAGATCAAAAATACAGTGCCAAGCCATTTAGAGAATGCCAAAGCTAATAAAGTAACCACTAAGAATATGCCGATAAACAGGTATCCTTCCTTGTGTATAGAGGGCAAAAATGAAATTAGATCCTTAATCATAAACAGAAAAAACGTTTGAAAGTTAATTTCGCCCAGTATATACCAAGTACTCACTAAATCAATTATTAAACAAAAAAGTATGGAAATTAAAAATTTAGGCGTGTTTTGTGGAGCTAGTACTCAAGTATCTGACGATTTTAAAATGTTAGCTACAGATTGCGGCAAGCTAATAGCAAAACATGGGATTGGCCTAGTTTATGGTGGTGGAGATTCAGGATTAATGGGTGCTGTTGCGAGAGCAGCTCATAGCAGTGGGGCGGTTGTAACTGGAGTTTATCCTAAAATATTAAATCAAAGAGAGCCTCTAAATAAAGATATGGATCATACTTACATAGTTGATACTATGTATCAAAGAAAGCAGGATCTGTTCGAGAAGTCTGATGCTTTTTTCATTCTACCTGGTGGATTTGGAACGCTGGATGAATTTTTTGAGATTGTTACACTGAAATATTTGGGTGATCATAAAAAGCCTATCATTGTTATAAATCATAAAGGTTATTGGGATAAGATGAGAGATCTTATTAATCACATTATTGAAGAAAAATTTGCGCCAGCTTGGGTTCTTGATTCATTCAGATTTGTGGATACCCTAGAAGAAGGATTTGCAAAATTGGGTTTTCAAAAATGAAATTAGCAATTGTTGGATGCAATGGGAGAATGGGCAAAGAATTGCTCAAGCTTGCAGCATCAACGAGCTATAAAAATAAATTCTCAGAAGTTATAGGAATTGCACAAGAAGATAATTTTAGAGAAGAGTTGAAAGATGTTGATGTTGCGGTAGATTTTTCAACAGTTGAAGCCACTCTTAACCATGCCTCTATTT
Organism: uncultured Candidatus Midichloriaceae bacterium; assembly: GCA_964558975.1. Lineage (GTDB taxonomy): Bacteria > Pseudomonadota > Alphaproteobacteria > Rickettsiales > Midichloriaceae > CAZLFQ01. Next base: position 244,923 of record CAZLFQ010000002.1, on the reverse strand, counting down.
GTGTTGAGAAGAACATAAAATTTGTTTGTGGCGTTACTGGATTCTCTAAAGATCAGCTAAAGATTTTTGATGATTATGCTAAAAGGATCCCACTCTTTTGGTCGCCGAACATGAGTTTGGGAGTGGCGGTTATGAACTACTTGGTAAAACAGTCATCAAAGATGTTAGACCAAGATTTTATAGTAGAAATGAAAGAAATACACCATACAAAAAAACTTGATGCACCTTCTGGGACGGCAATTATGTTGCGAAATTCCGTTAACGCGTTTCGTAACCAAAAAGTTGATATAGAGTCAATTAGAGAAGGAGAAGTAGTTGGTGAGCATTCAGTTTCTTTTGCGAGCGAATTAGAACAGATTGAAATAAGGCATGAAGCATTCGACCGTTCAGTATTTGCTGATGGTGCGCTCAAAGCAGCATTATGGCTTGCCGAACAAAAAGCTGAAAAAGTTTATAGCATGAGCGATTTGTTGGGGTTGAATTAATGTTGTTTCTTGATTAAATGAAAAGGAAGTTCATCTGTACCTTCATATAAACGTCCATTCATAAGTGCTTGCACCTCTTCTGGTATAGAATTTATAAGTGCGTCGAAAAATGGTTCTTGAGGCCAAGATTTAATATGTTCGAAGGTAAAGCCAATATATATAGAAAATTGAGCACAAGGGTAAGATTTATAATTATTCATCAAAACAAGAATCGAATCTTTGGTGGTCAAATCTGAAAGTTGAGATAATGCAGTACGAAATTTTTCTTCACCCATGTAATCATATAAATATAAATTATCAAAGTCGGTAACCGCAAGTTTTGCTCCAATTTTTTGGATAGCCTTTGTTACTAAATTGATACCGTCTTGTTTGGTCATATCAGCTTCCAACACAGTAATTTTATTTGCTAGAGCTAGGTTGTGTAACCTATTATAAAGTTTATCCTCAAAAAGGTAATTGCCAGATTTATAATCTATTACTTGTCCCCACTCTATTGCAATTGATGGTTCTTCGATGAACTTTTGTACACATGATTCTGGATTTTTTCTTTCCGCATCAAACCATATAAATTCTTCCTTAGTTAAGGTAGATGAATGATGAGTAGATTGTATATCTGACCATGTTACATTATTCAAAAATATCTTCTCTCTATTGTTGAACTTTTTAGAAATATGAGGATAGGTGGAAAGTAGCTTCGTGCGTATATTAATATATTTATTAAAGCTACCATATTTGTTTAAACTTTCTGGAAGAATATACCCTTTAATATTTCTGATATTCTCGTTCCACCATTTGAAATCTTCTTCCGTAAGAGTTGGGCTAACTTTCTTCCACATTTGAAAGTCGCTATTCCATCGTAAATTTTTATAATCTTCTTTGTTCGAAGATTTAAGGAGCTCAATATTTATTTTGTTGTATCTAATTATGGTTGGTGAAATATCAAACACAATTAAGTGCTCAATGCCTTCATGCATTGATGAACCTCTGAAAGCCCGCTCTCCACCAACTGTTAGATAGATGCCCTTAGGTGCTTTATCAAGGATACTTCTAATTTTGCCAATTTGTACTTCTGTTGAGATAGGGAATACTTCCGAGTCTGTTTTTGCAATTATTGGCAGAGTTAATACTAATAAAAATGTTATGATGAATTTTTTCATACTTTCCTATTATTAAGTTTTAAACAAACTATCATAAAGATCCTGAAGGGATTTTTTTAATTCAGGGTCTTTTATTTCCTTAAGCTGTTTTGCTAATTTTTCAGCTTCTTTGGAAGATATAGAAACTTTAGGTGCAGATTTTTGTTGAGGCTTATTTGAATTGGCAGCGCTCCTATCTATATTTACTTTGATGCGACTCACTGCTTGATAGCCAAAAAATGTAGAGATTTTATCTACTATAAATGTTTCTTTTGCTTGAAGCTCAAGTGATAATCCAGGGTTGCTAACACCAATGTATAATACCCCGGCTCTTGTGGAATTTGGTTTAAAAACTATTTTTTGCGGCAAAGTATATTTCGCAATTGTTTCGCCAACAATGTTTTGCCAATTTGATGCAATTTTTTGATTGGCAAATCCATGTTTAACAAAGGTTGCTTTTGTTAAGTCATTATATAAGTTACTGAAACTTTTTTTGCCCCTGTACTCTCTCATCTTAAACTTTAAGTTTTGTTACGCGGTAGCTTAGTGCTTCCGCAATATGTATCTTGCTTATATTATCGCATTCAGCTAGGTCTGCAATAGTTCTTGCAACACGAAGCACTCTGTTGAAGCCTCTCATAGATAGGCCAAATTTATCTTGTGAGTCTAAAAGTAGGTTTTTTGATTCTTCATCTAGTTTCGTTACGTTGTCTAAAACACTGCCATCAGCGTATGCATTGAGACTTATGCCTAGATCCTTATAGCGAGTTAGCTGAATATCTCTTGCTCTTGCAACGCGGATTGCAACAACTTCTGAAGATTCTGCATCAGATTCTTGTTCCATTTCTATTCGTGGTATGGCAAGCACGTCTACCCTAATATCAAACCTATCCAATAGTGGGCCAGAAATTTTTGACTGATAATCTTCTGCGCACCTAGGGATTTTGGTGCAAGAGTTTTTAGGGTCGCCAAAGTAACCACATTTGCATGGATTCATTGCAGCAATAAGTTGAAATCGCGAAGGGTATGTTACGTGTGAGTTGACTCTGGAAATTGTAATAGTTCCAGATTCTAAGGGTTGTCTGAGTGACTCCAATACGTTTCTATTATATTCTGGTAATTCGTCTAAGAATAAAACTCCAAGGTGAGCAAGAGTTACCTCTCCAGGTTTTGCATCTCTACCACCACCAACTATCGATGGCATAGATGATGAACAATGAGGATCTCGAAATGGTCTTGTTCTGACTATGTTTCCGTCTTGTAGCTGCCCTGCAATACTACTGATCATACTTACTTCTAGCATCTCTTCAGTTGTAAGTGGTGGAAGCAAACCAGGGAGGCGTTTTGCAAGCATAGATTTTCCAGAGCCAGGAGGGCCAATCATCATCAAATTATGGCCGCCAGCAGCTGCAATTTCTAGCGCGCGTTTTGCTAATTTCTGACCCCTTATATCTTTAATATCAGGATATTTTACATTATCATTTGCAATGTATTTTGTAGGAGTAGATAAAGCTTGTTGGTTCTTAAAATGATTAATTAGTTCCAGTAGATTATTGGGTGCAAGGATTTTGTAATTTCCTGACCACATTGCTTCAGAGCCATTTGATCCAGGGCAAATTAGCCCCATGCTTTTTGCATTTGCATTTATCGCTGCTGGCAGAACACCGCGAATTGGGTTGATTCTGCCATCAAGTGAGAGTTCGCCAAGTATTATGTAATCTTGAACTTCGTGTTGGGGTACAATTTCTGCCTCAACTAATATTCCTAGTGCAATTGCTAAATCATAGTGGCTACCTTCTTTGTGAATATCTGCAGGAGCCAGATTAACCGTGATCCTTTTTTGAGGTATTGTTAATCCCATGCTGTGGAAAGCGGCTCTTATTCTTTCTTTTGATTCTGCAACTGCCTTATCAGCAAGTCCTACAATGTTTATTCCTGGCATGCCTTGTGACATATGGACTTGAACATCTACATCAGTAGTTTCAACTCCAACAAATTCAATAGTATTTACTCTCGCTACCATAACCTTTTAAAAAATGATCATCACGTTAGCAATAATCTAATAAAAATGTTAATCTTTAGAAAGTAATTATTTAATATATCGATGAATACTTGGTTTGCGTCTAGTGAAGGTCTGCTTGTTATTCTTCTGATTGTGTCGTTAACAATTGGACTATCTTTGATGTTCGTGCGTGCATACAGTAGGCAGCTCGAACATGTACAGAAGGGAAGTTTGGCAAAATCTTTTTTCATAGAAAGGATGGGGTATGAACTTAAGAACAGTTTAAATGGAGTTATAGGATTTTCCCAAATGCTTGAAACAGAGTTTTTTGGTAATTTGAATCATAAACAAAAAGAAAGGGTGCGTGATATTTATAATTCGGGAATCCAGATGCAAAGCTTAGTAAATGATTTTTTAGATCTAGCAAGAGGCAAAACGGGAAAAATTGAATTAGTAGAAACAGATTTTAGTCTGCAAGATTTGATAGATAAAACTATTGAAAGTATTCATTACAAATTGAAAGCTAATCAAATACATCTTGTTACCCATTTTAATTATCCCAATTTAGTTATAAGAGCAGATAAAGCTAAGCTTATGCAGATTTTGAGAAATGTTATCGATAATGCAATTAAGTTTTCCAATAAAGGAGGGCAGCTTACAATTGCAGATAAGAAACAAGAGAAAAACGACCTTATAGTAACTATTTCAGATTCTGGTAAAGGTATGTCGGTTGATGAAATTGTAAATGCTTTTGATTTTCCAGATAGTGATCGAGAGGTTTCAGGGCCATATGGAGTAGGGTTGGGCTTGCCGCTAGCTAAACTTTTTATTGAAATGCTAGAAGGAAACATTTGGATTGAGAGCGAAGAAAATGTTGGAACTACAGTGTTTATTAAAATCCCTAAAAAAAGGTTGTTTAAGAAAAGATGAGAGTTTTAGGGATTGATCCAGGTTTGCAGCATACAGGGTGGGGGATTATTGAATCCAATAATGATTCGCTTAAATTTATTGCTGCTGGGGTTATAAATACGTCTTCAAAGAAGGATATGGCAGATAGGTTGGTTGATATACACAATGGACTTATAGGTGTTATGGATAAATACTATCCTTCAACATCAGCAATTGAAGAGACTTATGTAAATGAGAATTACGGAAGTTCTCTAAAGCTAGCACATGCAAGATCTGCTGCTATTTTAACACTGAGTTTGAAGGGTATAAAACCCTGTGAATACTCAGCTAAGACAGTTAAAAAAACACTTGTTGGGTCTGGAAATGCAGAGAAGCAGCAAATAATGAATATGTTAAATTTACTAATGCCAGGAATAAAAGTAACAAGTAAGGATGCATCTGATGCGGTCGCAATAGCTGTTTGCCATTCAAGATTTTATAGGCCTACTGCTCGTTTGAATATAGCCAATTTCTAAGAATTGAAACAGTTTCTTCTGGATGTTTTTCTACCATCTCATTAACTTGTTTTATTAAGCTAATTTTTCTTTTATCTTCAGGCATACTTAAATCGATCATCTCTTCTTCTTTCTTGCTTTGTCCTCCTTCAGACTTAGCGTTGGAGATGTCGTGATTTACAACCTGAAGAGTGTCTTGCAGATCTGAGTCTTCTTGAATAGCCATTCTTCTCATCTCAAGAGAGCGTAGTAATACAGGTCTTACTACAAGCAGTATAAGTAGTATAATTACTGTACCTATGACTACAGTTTGAACAATGTTTTCTAATTCGTTTTGCAGCCATGCAAAAGGTTTCTCTTTTTGAGGGAGTGTGGCAAATTCATCAGAGAATTTCATGTTTATTACTTCTAAAGCATCACCCCTTTTGGGATCGATGCCAACTGCTGAAGCAGAAAGAGCTTTTATTTTACCGAGTTCTTCTTCAGAGCGTGGTGTGTATGTCACGATAATTTCATCGCTACCTTCTTCTTTAGGTTTCGATTCGTAATTTCCATCAACAAGTATGGCAATTGATAGTTTTTTAATCCGGCCACTTTCGCTGATTTTATTAGTTATTGTTTTTGAAATTTCATAATTAGTTACTTCATTTGTAACAGACTTATTTTTACCGTTTGATCCTCCGCTGCCACTTTGTGCACCTGGTAAATTTGTAGATACGCTTGTTTCTCCACCTAAAGCTTCAGTTTCAGAATCATTTTCTTCAGAAGTTTTTTTAGATCTGATAACCTGTCCATCTGGATCAAATACTTCAGAATTTATAACTTCGCGGTCGAAATTGATTTCTGCCGTGACGTTAGCTTTTATTTTTCCGACTCCAACAGATTTTTCTAATAGATCCTCTAGTATCCCCTTGTACCGCTCTTCTACTGCATGCTGATAATCGGCTGCGGAATCAGTGATTGCAGAGGCATTATTTTCTTCTGCGGCTCCAAGTTTTAAAGGTTTGCCCCTATTATCTACTATTGTTACGTTTTCTACTTTTAGCCCTGGTACAGCAGTTGCAACCAAGTGACTTATTGCTGCTACCTCTTGTTTTGTGAGTGATTGACTGCCACGCATTCTTAGAACTACCGAAGCGGTTGGATCAGAGCCAAGTTTGGAAAACAATTCTTTCTTAGGCATCACTAAGTGAACCCGTGCGTGTTCAATAGGTGTCAGGCTACTTATTGTTCTGCTAAGCTCACCTTCTAAAGCTCTAACCAGATTAACATTATGTACGAATTGGGAAGTTCCTAGTGTTTCATTCTTGTCGAAAATTTCATAGCCGACCAAACTGCCAGAACGAGGGATTCCTTCTTGAGCAAAGGTCATTCTAAGCATTAAGACCTTATTAACGGGAACTAATAGATCTTTACCAGAGTCTGCAACTTGATAAGGAATTTCCATTCCTTCAAGTCTTGATAGGATTAGACTGCTATCATCAGGCGTAAGGTTTGTGTACAGAATAGACATCGGAGGGGTTGCAAGCTTCAATGTCAAAAAGCCAAGCAAAACCACGACAGCAACTCCGCCAGTTAGGATAGCTAGAATTTTGGTTGGACTTAGTCCTTTTAAGAATTCCATTAGCAAATAAATACAGTAAACCGCAAGATTAATAGTATATTAAATTATAAAGAAATAAAGAGTTTAATATATGTTATGTATTACATAACATATCGAATCATTCTTCATGGATTTAACCTTTTTACAATTCTCAAATACTTCAGGAGAAGAGCTGTATCCGTCGAACCTAACTTTGTATTTAGTTACGCTTGTCGAGTTGTCAATTACAAGTCGCGCATTCTTTTTTTCAACCAGATTTTTCTCTGTTGCTTCTTGCCAAAAAATAATTGCTTTCTCTTCATTATCAAAGCCACCAACTTCCATAGATAATTCTCTAAGAGCTTTACCAGCGGGTTCAGAAGCTTGTTTAGTAATCTCTTGTGCAGGAGATGTAATAACAGGATTAGTGGCTTGAATTTTGGCTGACTCATCCTTAAGGTCCACATCATTTGGAAGCTTGATTGCTTCTTCTACCTTAACAGTAGACTTTGGAGAAAAGGTTTCTTTTTCTTCTACTTCTTTGCTTTGAGTTATTTTTGGTGCATTACTAGCTACGGGTTCAATTTTTGAATCAAGTGTTGAGACGGGCTTATCTAGAGGCGTTATGCTTACATCGTCACTCGGTATGCCGAGAAGAGGCTGTTGTTCTAGGGATTTTTTATACTCTTCTTGTATAAGAGATTTGATTTGAGGGTTGCGAGATGAATTGACTAGATCCCGAGCTGAAACACCAGATGAGCCTTTGCTATCAAGATCAGCTCCCTTTTTTATTAAAGCATCTACTATAGAAATATTTTGTGCAGTAATGGCTCTTTTTAAAGGAGAAAAACCTTCGTTATCGTTAACATCTGGGCTGGCACCATATCTTAATAACAGATCTACAACTTTTTTATTCCCTGCGCGGGTTGCAAAGTGAAGAGCAGTTGCTCCGCCGATATCTTTTGCATGTACGTCTGCTCCAGATTCAAGTAGATGTCTTACTACATCTTCATGTCCTCTTAGTGCAGCTCTCATTAATGCGGTTGAGTTGAATAATCCTTTACTGTTAGGGGAAGATCCATTTTTTATTAATCTGCTGACTTCATACTCGTTACCTGAATCTGCAGCATCGATTAGTGGGTTTTCAAACGAATAGTCGTACTCGTAAGCAGTATCTGCAAATGCTGCATCCGCACAGGCGATGATAGAAAGAATAAAAAATAAGACTTTTAAATAATTCATTTTGTATGTCAGTTCCAAATACTTTTTAAAACTACACGAGGCCGAGGCCGGAATCGAACCGACGAATGGCGGATTTGCAGTCCGCAGCATTACCACTTTGCTACTCGGCCATAGATACTGAATAGACTCAGATGGCCGTATTATTAGCAGGTTTTCCGCCGTGGTCAAGTATAGCTTTAGATTTATAGTAGAGATAAATTATTAAGATTCAAAGGGAATTTGATATTTCTAACTTATTACTTGACAGTAGAGGGTTGTTATATATACAATAACCGCAAGGCCTGTGGCTTGTTCCATTGGTCGTCTAAAATCTCAATCAGAAAATTTTAAGTACTGCTGGATTAATTCCTAGAGATAACTTGGTTTTCTATTTAAATTTAACAATCAAATAAAATTATATATGGTACCGAAAATATCTAAAGATGATGCTCAGCAAGAAGTTGCCGTGACAGAAGAAGTAGAGCAAACACAAAAACCAAAAAAGCTAACCATCAGTCGAAGCGTGAGAACCAAAGAAGAATCTCCTTCTGCTCCTGAAGTTTCAAGTTCTGTAGAAGATAAGGAAGAGCAGCTTAATGAAAGAAATTACAAGAATATAGAAAATAATTCGCATTCTGAGCCTAGTGCTGATGATGCAGAAATGGTATTCCATTTAAAAGATCTTAAGAAAAGATCGCCCGAAGAATTACTAGATTTAGCCGAATCCTTAGGTGTTGAAAGCCCAAGTACGTTACTAAAACATGATTTAGTTTTTGTTATTTTGAAGCACCTTGCTGAAAAAGGCGGAGTAATGATAGGAGAAGGAGTCTTGGAAGTTCTTCAAGATGGATATGGGTTTCTTAGATCTATGGAATCGAATTATACTCCTGGGCCAGATGACATTTATGTGTCACCAAATCAAATTCGTAGAATGGGTTTGAGGACAGGTGATACCTTGTCAGGTCCAGTTCGTGCACCAAAAAAAGGTGAAAGGTACTTTGCTTTAATTAAAATCAACGAAGTTAATGGAAGTGAGTCTCTAAACACGCATCACAGAGTTCATTTTGACGATTTGACGCCATTGTATCCAAATAAAAAGATTAAGTTGGAAACAACATCTTCAAGTTTGAGTCAAAGAATCATAGATATAGTTTCACCTCTTGGAAAAGGGCAAAGGGCGCTTATTGTTGCTCCTCCTAGGACAGGTAAAACTGTATTGTTGCAAAATATCGCGCATTCAATTACTGCGAACCATCCAGATATAAAATTGATTGTCCTTTTGATAGATGAGCGTCCAGAAGAAGTAACTGACATGGCGCGTTCGGTTAAAGGAGAAGTTGTTAGTTCAACTTTTGATGAGCCTTCTACCCGTCACGTGCAATTAGCTGAAATGGTAATTGAAAAAGCGAAGCGACTTGTTGAGTCAAAACATGATGTTGTAATTCTTCTTGATTCGATAACTCGTTTAGCAAGAGCATATAACAACGTAGTCCCATCGTCTGGTAAAGTGCTAAGTGGTGGTGTTGATTCAAATGCATTGCAGCGCCCAAAAAGATTTTTTGGAGCAGCGCGAAATATAGAGGAAGGTGGTTCATTAACTATCATAGCTACAGCATTAATCGAGACAGGGTCGAGAATGGACGAAGTAATCTTTGAAGAATTCAAAGGTACAGGTAACGCCGAGATTGTTCTTGATAGGAAAGTTGCTGATAAAAGAGTGTTTCCAGCATTGGATGTTGCTAAATCTGGTACAAGAAAAGAAGATCTGCTTATTGATAAAGCAACACTTTCTAAGATGTGGGTACTACGTCGTATTCTTAACCCAATGGGTACAGTTGATGCGATAGAGTTCTTGATTGATAAGATGCAAGGTACTAAAACCAACGATTCTTTCTTTGAGAGAATGAACCCTAATAGTGGTAGTTAGTTAGCGTGATTGCTGATTCGCCAGCTAAAATAAATCTATTCCTACATGTTGTGGGGAAGCGTCAAGATGGATTCCATCTTTTGGAAAGTCTTTTTGCTCCCCTGCATCTCTCAGACACTATAGTTGTTAGCGAATATGACGATGTTTCTTGTACTGTAGATGGTGCAGATATTGAGGATAACATAGTTATCAAAGCTGCTAATTTATTGAAAACAGATTTCAGAATTAAGATAGGTTGCAAAATCCATATTGCAAAAAATATCCCAATTGGGGCTGGTTTAGGTGGTGGATCTTCAAATGCAGCTACAGTTTTAAAGATGCTTAATGAGCTTTGGAAATTAAATCTGACTTATAATCAGTTAGAGAAGTATGCTATTAAACTTGGCGCGGACGTTCCTTTTTTTATAGGTTGTAAGACTGCATTTTTAGAAGGTATTGGCGAAAAAATAACTCCTATGACATTAGGAGTGGAACTGCCAATACTATTGATAAATCCAAATCTTCATGTTTCTACCAAAGAAGTATTCCAAAGAGGTTTTTCAGAATTTTCGATATCATGCCGTGGCTTGACCACTATATCCAGCTTAGAAAGTAATCTTAAATGTCTAATTACTGAAGGACATAATGATCTATATGATAATGCTTGCGAAATTGCTCCGCAAATCAAAGATGTAATAAAATTCCTGAAGAACCAAAAAGGTGTTAAAATTGCAAGAATGTCAGGAGCTGGGTCAACTTGCTTTGGAGTTTTTGAAAATATCAAGTCACTTCATAATGTGCAAAACCAAGTTCCAAAAAATTGGTGGAGTCATGCTGATTTGTTGGCATTGTAAATATCTGAAAGTTTTATATACTACTAGAATCAAATATAAAATTTAGTTATGAATCTTTATACTCAAGCTGCGGAGCAACGGTTAGAGAGTGCGGTTAATTCCACTCTTGTTGGTGTTAATAATATTAGTGCAGTAGTGTTCAATCTTTCTAAATTGGGCACAAAAAGAGATAGTAATGACCATATAAATATTGCGGCAAATATTCTTAAAGATCAGCTTAAAGCATCGCTAGGTGAAATTTATGTTCTTAAAGACGGAGATCTAGTGCTTGTGCTTAAAAGCGGTGCTCCAAAGCAAATTCTTGAATCGATATACCAAATTAGATATTTATTTGCTGATGATGCTTTAGCCTATAATGAAGGGGTTGAGAATGATAATTTTTGCTCAGTCTATGATTCAAGTAAAAATTGGAGTTATTTTTTAGAGTATTGTAAGTTAAAAATACAAAATGCTGCTAATGACAACCAGTTTGTTGATTTTAGGCAACAGACTAAACGATCAACTTCTCTCCTTTCGTTAATTAGTGGGCAAATTGAAGATGCTTTGGCTGGTATTGATTGGGGACAAGTTATAAATATTACCCCTATTGCTACAGATCCAAGTGCCGTTGTATGTAGTAAAGTTATTGATAATATATCTTTTGATGCTGATATTTTAAGAACGTTTCTTGGACACAACAAAGATTTAACAACAAATGCTAATTTATTTTCTTATGTAAGAGAATTTGTTGAGATTAGAATTTTGATTAGAGTTTTAAACCTATTAACTTCGGGACATCATTCTGCCTTAATCTTTAGACTATCTTTGAATGTGTTAAACGGTGAAGAGTTCAGAATTTTTAATGAAGCATTGCCAGAAGAAAAAAAGAAAAATCTAATAATTGGCATTCATATAAGTGATGTGTACAAAAATCTTGCAGACTTATTTGAGCTTAGAGATCGTTTAAAGAATCAAGGTTTTAAACTTTGTTTGTATGGTTTGGATAATGTTAGTTTCTTAAATACAGATAGGAATTTGCTTGGTTTTGACCTGATGAAATTAAAGTGGCAGCCGTCATTACTTAAGCAGAGTTATGAAGAAAATTTACATGCATTAAAAACTAAAATCCAAGTTTCTGGCAGCAGTAGAATAATTTTAACTCACTGTGAGTCCGTGAAAGCAATTGAGATTGGTAAAGCTCTAGGACTGAATTTGTTCCATGGATCTTATATAAGTTCTAATCTATGAGTGCAGAATGCTCAATTTTTATGAACAACCGTCGGTAAGTTATCAGGATGGTGACGTCTACAAAAAAATTGTAAATGCTAAGACTTCGATAAGCGAGAGGAATGATTTGTTTTATTCCAAGCTGCCAGATACAGGTCTAGATATATTCGAGACTCTTTTGGTTGCAGGACAAACGGAGGCAGCAGAAGTGCTAATTAGTCTCGGTTATAATATAGCTCGAACGAATAAATTTGGTGAAAATATTTTCTACATATTTTCAGGTCTGTGGAAGATGACAATTCCAGATAACAAAGTACCAAGTATTGTAAATTACCTTCTTTCAAAGGGTGTTGATCCAAACATCAAAAGTAAATTGGGGATCTGTGGCCGTGATATTCTCTTTATAAAATATGACTATGTTCATGGAGAGAAGGAAGTTTGGTGGAATGTTCAAGATGGCATAAGAAAAGTATATGGTTTTGAGTATCCAATGGTTGCCCAGATGATGTATATGGGAAAAATGCTTGTATACAAAACGAATTTGGAAGTTTGTAATTCAAGGGTTTGGTTAGATAGTGATAGTAATGTCTTGAATATAAGAGATTATATTTTTGGTTTTGTGAAAATCGCACAATATGGCCTGATATTAAGGTTACTTGATTATCTTAAATGGTATGAAGAAAATCAGATTGGAGGTGATCTAAGTGTCTTGTTGAATCTTCATTATCAAAAAGAGACCATAGTTTCATATGCTTTGAAAGTTAGGCCAAATGAGCTTGAAATTGTAGGTTTATTGCTACAATACGGCGCTTCACCATTGGTTGAGACAGATGAAGGTATAAAAGAAGTTAAATTGAAGACTACCATTAATCTCTTAAATATTCAATGTGGATTAGGTAAACAAAGGAAATGGGTGCAGTATGTTTTAGAATCGAGAGAGAGTAATTTTAGCCCGCAGCACTCCCTTCAGGATTAATTGTTTTTTTACCTTTTCTTACTGAGAAGTGTAGTTGAGGCGCAGATATATTTCCAGTTTGACCAACTGTAGCAATACTTTCGCCCTTTCTAACTTGCACACCCCTTTCTACGAGGATGTCTTGGACATGGGAATAGGCAGTCATGTAATCACCAGAGTGCTTAACAATAATTAAGTTGCCGTAACCCTCAATGTTGTTTCCTATATAAATCACTTTACCATCTCCTGCTGCTGTAACTGGCGAGCCTAGAGGAGCAGAGATATTTATGCCTTCGTTAAATTTATTACCAGATTTGCCAAAGCGCGATACTACTTTCCCTCCTACAACAGGCCATTCAAATTGGCTTAGGTTTAGTGGGGAGTGAGTAGAGAAATCAGGTTTAGTATCTTTTGACGTAGTCTGAGTCGATTGCTTGTTCAGAACTGCTGGCTCTTCGTAAGTTAGATCTCCATTGGTTGCAGAGTCTGAATTTACAGGAGTGTCGTTAAGAAATTTGTCTTCATTTGGTAATTGCCTTGGTTGTTCAGTTTGAGCCATTTTTTTAGTTGGCTCAGCTTCGACTTCTCTGACAACTTTAGTTTTTGATATAAGATAGCCTGAAGTAGGTTTTTGTTCAGTTGCAGTATCTGCAGATTCACTAGTAGGCTGTTTTAGCGGTTCAAGAGATTGCATAACAATGCCGTTTGTATCGATAGATGGTTGCTGAGAAGGAGTAATGCTTTTACTATAAACACTTTGAGCAGTTTGACTCTGATTTTTTCCAAAATAAGTTTGGCTTTTATCAACTACTTCTGCAGGAGTTTGAGATAAGCACCCACTAAGTACTAGGGCCGAAGTGGTTAAGAATAATATGCTTAAAGTTTTGTTAGATAGCTTCATTATATTTTATAGTAAATTAAACACACCTTTGATTGAGACCTGAGCAAGTTCTTCACTTTTCTTTTCTTCAAGTCCTGCAATCATCGTTTCAAATCTTATAATACTTTTTTTGAATCTTGCCAATTCAGTTCCTTTCAATGGTGGTACTTTAGGGAAGCTAATTTTGCTAGGGTTAACTTTCTTACCATTCTGGATTACTTCGTAATGAAGGTGAGGACCAGTCGCCATGCCAGTTGCTCCAACATACCCTATTACTTGCCCTTGAGAAACCCTAGTTCCGGGTTTGATACCAGAGGCAAACTTGCTCAAGTGAGCGTATAACGTAGCATGCGTTGCGTTATGTTTTATCTGAATATGTCTGCCGTAACCACGAGCTTGTGATTTTGTGAAAGACACTACACCATCACCAGCTGCAAGGATTGGTGTTCCAGTAGGCGCACCGTAATCTAAACCTTTATGCATTTTTGAATAACCCAATACAGGATGATGGCGAAGACCAAAAGACGAGGTTATTCTAGCGCCGTTGATAGGGGTTCTGAGTAGAGCTCTTCTAATGCTTTCGCCATTGGTATCAAAATAATCAGATTTGCCGTTACTCATTTCATATAAGTAAATATCTTTGTTATCCCCTCTTGAGTTCAAAGAGGCGTATAAAATTTTTGCCTCTTTGACTTTTCTGCCTGATTTATCAGTTTTATATTCATAGTATATTTTAAATGAATCACCAGCTTTGATGTCGCGTTGGAAGTCTATGTTGTAACTGTAAAGATTTATAAATGACATGATGACATTTGTGTCTGCTCCAGAGTTTTTGGCGGCATTATATAAGCTGCCATTAATTGTGCCGCTTACTAGTTTTGTTTGTCTAATTAATTCAACGGGTATTTCTTTTGCTGAGTATTTTTCATGAGCTTGATCTAGAGTGATAACTATATCTTTTTGGTCTAATGAGATTACTATTCTTTCAGGGTGAGCAGCAATTATTGTTCCTGAATTAGTATCTGTTGTAACAGGTTCAACGGTAACTTTATCACCCATTCTAAGTTGGGAAGATTTAAAGACTGCTTGAGTTGCGTCTATTATTTTTTGCGATTCAGTTGAGCTAATTCCTATAGAGCCTAGAACTTTCGATAAAGTATCACCTTTGCCTACAGAAATGGTTATTGAATGAGATTCTGTTGGGACTACTGTGTCGCCATCTTCAATAGGAACATCGAATGAGGGGAATTCAACAGATATTTTTGGAGATAGAAAGTACAGATTTAGGCAAAGCGATAACACGATCACTAAAGAGAAAACAATATGATATTTATCTTTAAGAAACGCTTTTACCATCTTACCCCAAAAAGTTCCTTCCAACTCTTTTTATACAAGGGTAAAGGTTAAGGTGCAATCATAAATAACTGTTGGCAATTAATTTTAATTCGGTAGTATTTTAAAAAATTATCTAAGTATATGAAAGCAGGAGCAATTTATAGAGCTACTACCAATTCAATAGAGGTAGCTGTGCAGCCAATTTTCCTTCCAGATCAAAGCATTAAGGCTAAAAACTTTTTTGTGTGGGCTTATAATGTTGAGATATCTAACTTAAGTGATGAGACCGTGCAGTTAAGAAGTAGATATTGGAGAATCATTGATGAGAATGGAGGGATAAACGAAGTAAGAGGCAAGGGCGTGGTTGGAGAGCAGCCAATACTAAAGAAAGATGAGAAATTTCAATATTCTAGCGGAACATACTTGCCTACCCCATCGGGTGTTATGGAAGGAGCTTATGAGATGGAAGAAATTGTCTCTGGTAGAAAGTTTGAAATTAAGATCCCTGCATTCTCTTTAGATAGTCCTTTCGAAGAGCATAGGCCAAGTTAAGACTTGTTCTATTTTGGAAAATATGTTTCTCTTAGAAGAGCTAATATTTTGAAATGAAGATGTTTTATTTGATAGAGTTTGTTAGGAGGCACTTTTTTTCTAGCTTTTTCTTTATTGCCATTTTTGCATATATAATGCTTGATCAAATGGGGTATGGGAGTATTGTAACTAAGCAATTATCTGCAACGATTAACACTCACCTTCCAGCTATTAAACCATACATAGAGTCACTCAAGAAACTGTTGAATGAACTGAAGCTGTAGCTAGCCAATAAATCTAATCTCTTCATGCAGCTCGATTCCTGAATTTTTAAGCACTCTAGATTTAACTTCGTTGATCAAATTTTCTAAATCACTAGCGGTTGCATCGCCAGTGTTTATAAAAAAGTTACAGTGCATTTCTGAAACTTGTGCACCTCCAATTTTCAAACCACGACACCCTGCTTGATCGATCAACTGCCAAGCTTTATGCCCTTCAGGATTTTGGAAAGTTGATCCACCAGTTTTAGATCTAATAGGTTGTGTGCTTTCTCTTCTGTTTTGAATTTCTTCAATTTTGTTTTTTACAACTTCTGACGTTCCAGTGCGTCCTTGAAGAGATGCTTCAACAAAAATTAAAGATGGGTCTAAATTTTGCCCTCTATATCTAAAACCAAAATCTTTATTAGAAAATTCTTTGAGCTCACCTTTTTGAGTAATCGCTTTGGCAGAAATTAAAATATCCTTTACTTCAGTGCCATAAGCGCCAGCATTCATGGCCAGTGCCCCACCAATTGTACCAGGGATTCCAGATAGAAATTCTACTCCAGCAACGCCAACAGTTGCGGAGTATAATGCGACGTTAACATCTAACGCACCTGCACCTGCTTTAATAATATTTTCTGAATGCGAAATAGTTGTGAACTCTCTTCCCAAACGAATTGCCACGCCTCTAAACCCTGAGTCGCGGATTAAAATATTCGAGCCAACTCCGAAAACGAAGTAGGGAATATCATCAGGTTTGTTGGCTAAAAAATTGCATAGGTCAGAAACATCTTTTGGTTTAAATAACACATCAGTAGCGCCACCAACTTGGAACCAACACATTTTTCCTAAATTAGCATTTTCGCGGTAATCACCTGTAACGGTTGGAAGTCTATTGATTAATGACATATTAATTTTTCAACCCCTGACCAGTTGCGTTCGCTTCCAAGTTGCTGCGCATGAATTCATCAATTTTGCCGTCAAGCACACCTTGTGAGTCGGTATCTTCATAACTAGTTCTTGCATCTTTTACCATCTGGTATGGATGCAGAACGTATGAACGAATTTGATTACCCCAACCTATGTCGGTTTTTTGTGCGTTCACAGTATTAGCCGCATCTTGGCGTTTCTTCAATTCTAATTCGTATAACCTTGAACGCAACATGGAATAACACTCATCTTTGTTCTTATGTTGTGAGCGGTTGCTTTGCGATTGTACAGCAATGCCTGTTGGTATGTGAGTTATGCGAACAGCACTATCTGTTGTATTTACGTGTTGACCACCAGCGCCAGATGAGCGGTAGGTATCAATACGCAAATCGGAATCATTGATCTCAATTTGAATTGACTCGTCTACAACTGGATAAATCCAAACGCTGGCAAAGCTGGTATGTCTTTTTCCAGCTGCGTTATAAGGAGAGATTCTAACAAGTCTATGTACACCACTTTCATATTTCGACCAGCCATAAGCATTGTGTCCTAAGACTTTTATAGTGGCAGATTTTATTCCTGCTTCTTCCCCAACGAACTTGTCGATTAATTCAATTTTGAAGTTATGGCGTTCTGCCCAGCGGCAATACATGCGAAATAACATCTCTGCCCAGTCATGGCTTTCAGTGCCACCAGCTCCAGCATGAATTTCGATGAAGCAGTCGTTAGCATCAGCCTCACCTGAAAACAGGCATTCTATTTCTTGCTGTTTAGCAAATTTTTGTAAGTCTTGTAGTCCTTTTTCTGCCTCAGCACAAATTGCAGGGTCATCTTCCCCCATTTCAATTAGCTCAATATAATTAGTAAGTTCGTTTTCTAGTTTCTCAATTGCAGAGATGGAGTTGTTTAAGTAGTTGCGTTCCTTCATTAGCACTTTTGCTTTCTTTGGGTCATTCCAGATGTCAGGGGACTCGCACTGAGTATTTAATTGCGATAGGTTGTCTTTGGCTTTATCAAAGTCAAAGATACCTCTTTAAAAAGGTTATGGACTGGGAAATCTTATCTTTCAATGTCTCTAATTCGGGTTTCATCGCAATTTACCGCTGTTATTTAGACAATTTATAACGCTTTTTGCTTGTATAATCAAACATTACTAATTAAAATAACCCCACTTATTATAAATTTAGAAAATGACCAAGAAACTTTACATTAAAACTTACGGCTGTCAGATGAATGTCTATGACTCTATAAAAATGGGAGAGCTATTGAAGCCCCATGGCTTTGAAGTGACAGAGCAGCCTGAAGGTGCAGATATGGTGATCCTAAATACCTGTCACATAAGAGAAAAGGCATCTGAAAAGGTTTACTCTGAGCTTGGTAGAATGCGTGATGAGAAGAATCTCAAAAAAGCCCAAGGGCAAGATATGGTTATCGCCGTTGCGGGTTGTGTTGCGCAAGCTGAAGGTGAAGAGATATTTAAGCGTGCGCCATTTGTTGATATAGTGGTTGGTCCACAGTCGTATCAAAATTTACCAAGGTTGCTTGAGCAAACTAAGAGAGATAAAGGTTGGGCGATTGATTTAGAATTTCCATTAGAAAGTAAATTCGATGAAATTACTACAGATGTCCAGTCGCAAGGTGCTGCGGCATTTTTATCAATCCAAGAAGGCTGTGATAAATTCTGCCACTTTTGTGTAGTTCCTTACACGCGTGGTGCGGAATATTCGCGTGGGGTTCCTGAGATTTATCGTGAAGCAATCAAGCTGGTTGCGCTGGGCGCAAAGGAGATTCATTTGCTTGGTCAAAACGTGAGTGCGTATCATGGCAAAGCTGGTGACGGCTCAACATGGAGTTTGGGCAAGCTTATAAAACATCTAGCTAAGATCGATGGACTAGAGCGAATTCGTTACACGACATCGCACCCAAGAGATATGGTCGATGAAGAGTTATTTGAAGCACATGCAACTGAACCAAAACTAATGCCATTTTTGCATTTACCAATTCAGTCTGGTTCAAGCAAAATTTTAGAATCAATGAATAGAAAACATACGCGTGAATTCTATTTAGAAAAAATTGAGAAATTTAAAGCCGCTCGTCCTGATATGATTTTCTCTTCTGACTTTATTGTTGGTTACCCAGGTGAAACCGAGCAGGATTTTTTAGATACAATGGATATGGTTCGAACTGTTAAATATGGTCAGTGTTATTCATTTAAATATAGCCCACGTCCCGGAACTCCAGGGGCACTTTTAGAAAATCAAGTTCCAGAAGATGTGAAAACAGAACGCTTAGCAAGGCTTCAGGAATTGATCATGAAAGAGCAAAAAGATTTGAATGAAATTTCAATTGGGAAAACTATGCCGGTTTTATTCCAAGGTGAGGGAAAATATGATGGGCAGATTATGGGCAGGTCACCGTATATGCAATCAGTTTATGTCACCGCACCGAAAGAGATGATTGGCACAATTGCCGATGTTGAAATTACCGAAGCTGGCCAGAATGGACTTGGTGGGAAGTTGGTTTAGATTTAAGAGTTCTATTATCTGCCATAAAAGATCCAGCAAATGAATTTTTAATTTTTTGATCGGGGAAGGTTTATGAAAAATTCATTTGTGGCTCTTCGATTATCATAAAATGATTTGCTTAAAAAAGCTGGGGGTGGCGCTAAGCGCACTTTTGTAATGAATGGTCGCAGCGGTAAGGGTCGGGGAAAGGAGCTAGACCATTCATTACACTTAGATTGGTTTGCCGTAGGCGAACTAAATATAACATTGTGTGTTCAGTGTAAAAGCATAAAAACACTTAGGTTTTAGTTTACTGTCTATTAACCAAATATTAAATGTTTTTAGGGTAGTATAGATAATTGAATATTTTGTAAATCTTAAACGATAGTATTTATGACAATAACTCAAAAGTATTTAATAGAGAAAATTATCAACAAGCGTCTAAAAACAGATGAATTTGTGAGATTAGTGCCAGTTGAACAAGGTTATGATCAAAAGTGTTGGAATAAATTTTTTGGTGAAATAGTCCCGCTCAAAACTTTAGCAAAAAAATTAAGTTGTGCTAATGTTACGGTGCTTCCAGATGGGCATCAATTTGACGCAATTTTACATTTTTCAGATAAAGATCAATTTGTTGAATTTACACTTGCAATAGATGGCCATCACAGAAATCTTTTACTTGATCATATAAAAGAATTTGGTTTTGCAGATCCTAACGCAAAAATAGAAACTAATTGTAAAAAGAAAAATAGTAGGCAAAGAAAAATTTTAAAGCAGAATGTTGGAGATTTGCTATCCATAGATGAATTTAAATCTAAGTTAAAAGATGATCTTCAAAAAACAATCCAGAATAAATATAACAAATCAAAACTAGCAGATAAAGAAGCATGGTTGGTAGTTGTTTTCTTTAGATTGGATTATTGTGGACTGACAAATGAACAAATTAAAGAGATTGTTGATCAACTTATTTTAGATAATCAAAAGTTTACAAAACATTGTTTTATTGGTTGGCATCATCATGAGCAGGAAGAAATTTTTTACGTGAAGTAACAAAAAGTATTTAGCTCGCAATACTTCTTATTGGATTCGAAGAATCCATTTGGTGTGCTAATTTTTGCTAAAAGACGCCATAGGCGCGCAAAAATTCCCCCCAAGAGCACACCAAACATCTTCTTCTCATTCCTGTGTTAAGTTTTTGATGTCTTTTTATACTGCTCTAGCTATATAAGTAAGCTTGAGCAAACTATAGGTACTACTCATGAGCATTTTATCTATTCAATCACATGTAACGTATGGATACGTCGGCAATAAAGCCGCAACCTTTCCTCTACAATCTATGGGTTATGATGTTTGGCCTGTTAATACCGTGCAGTTTTCTAATCATACAGGATATGGTAAATGGCAGGGCGAAATTTTTACAAAAGAGCACATACGAAAGATCGTACAAGGGTTAGAAGATATTGGCGTAATTAACCAGTGCCAAGCTGTGCTTTCTGGTTATATGGGGAGTGATGACATATGTTTTGAAGTTATGGATATTGTTAAATATCTCAAATCAAAAAACGAAAATTTAATTTATCTTTGTGATCCTGTAATTGGCAATACACACTGTTTTGTTAAGCCCGAAGTTTTGGAATTTTTTAAAAATAATCTGCGAGCTGATATTATTACGCCAAACCAATTTGAGGCAGAGACTCTTTCAGGGATTAAAATTGTAGATAACGCAACGCTGAAGCAGACGGCTGATTACTTCCATAGTAATGGAACAAAAATAGTTGTTATAACAGGGCTAAATTTCCAGAATCAATTTTCCATCTTTGCATCTGATGGCAAAAATCGGATTTTAATTCCAATTAAGGAATATGCATTTTCAATTCCTGTAAATGGTACAGGTGATTTATTTTCAGCGTTGTTTTTGGGAAATTATTTAAAGACTAAAAGTATTGAAGTGGTATTGCAGCGATCAGTTTATTTTATGGATAAAGTTTTGCAAAATACCTTGCGTAGCGGGACAAGGGAATTGCAGGTTACATCTATACATTACGATACTTAGCTAAGGTAGATGAACCAAATAATTGTTGCGGCGCACAAACTGCTGTGTTACAAAAACTCATCCAATTTTTTTGTAACACATATGACTTCGACAAAAGACATCTTGAAAATGATAAAGGATCACAAAGTTGAGAACGTGGATTTTCGCTTTACTGATTCTAAAGGTAAGTTTCATCACATCACTTACCGTGCAACCCATGTTGACGAAGTTGTACTACAGCAAGGCCTTGGTTTCGACGGTTCATCGATTGAAGGTTGGAAAGAGATTAATGAATCGGATATGTTGATAAAGCCAGATCTATCAACCGCACATTTAGATGTATTTACAGAGCAAACTTGTTTGATTTTAATATGCGATGTTGTTGACCCGATGACTGGTGAAGGTTACGAAAGAGACCCACGAACTGTTGCAAAAAAAGCCGAAAGTTTTGTTAAAAAATCTGGAGTTGGGGATGTAGTTTACATTGGGCCAGAAGCAGAATTTTTTGTTTTCGATGACATAAGATTTTCGAATGACCCACATAAAGTGATGTACAAAATTGACTCTGAGGAAGGGCCACATAACAATTGTACAAAATATCCGATGGGCAATTTTGGCCACAGACCAGATTATAAAGGTGGGTATTTCCCAGTGCAGCCTGTTGACTCACTTTTTGATGTTCGTTGTGAGATGGTATCATGTTTGAAAGAATTTGGCCTAGTGCCAACATTGCATCATCACGAGGTTGCAGCGAGTCAATGTGAAATTGGTTTTGAATATTCGACGCTTGTGAACTCTGCGGATAACATTCAAAAATTTAAATATGTGGTTCATAATGTTGCAGCTCGTCATGGCAAGACGGCAACATTTATGCCGAAGCCAATTTTTGGTGATAATGGTTCAGGCATGCATACTCACCAATCTATTTGGAAAGGAGGAAAGCCTCTTTTCTATAAGGAAGGTGGCTACGCCGACTTATCTGAAACAGCAATTTATTATATTGGGGGCATTATTAAACATGCTAAGGCGATTAATGCATTTGCAAACCCATCTACAAATAGCTATAAGCGTTTAGTTCCAGGATATGAAGCGCCAGTGCAACTGGCGTACTCTGCAAGAAATCGCTCTGCGGCAATTCGTATCCCTTATGTGCATTCACCAAAAGCTAAGAGGATTGAAGTGAGGTTCCCAGACCCTACAGCAAACCCATATTTGGCATTTGCGGCGATGTTAATGGCAGGAATTGACGGCATCAAAAACAAGATTCACCCAGGTGAAGCGATTGATAAGAATCTCTATAATTTATCTGAAAAAGAATCGAAAAAAGTACCAACTGTTTGTAGGTCATTGCGTGAAGCGTTAGAGCATTTAGATAAAGATAGAGCGTTTTTGAAAGAAGGTGGAGTGTTCAGTGATGATTTAATCGATTCATATATCGCACTTAAAATGCCTGAAGTAGAAGCTTGGGAAATGACTCCACACCCAATCGAGTTTAAGATGTACTATAGCTCTTAGAGCAATTAAGATGGGAGCTTGGATAGTCGATATTCGAGTTTAAAATGAAGGAAGTTCTTTTAGAAGATGATAGTTTAGTTAGCGTGGAGCTTGGTGAAGTAACTGAAGAAAGAGAGTCTAGTCCTAGTTTCCACTCTGAAGTACCTCAAACAGACTTGCATCGCTTTTTAGGATTTTTATTTGCTCAAAATTCCAGAATAACTTCTGTGCCTAGAGTTATCGCTGCGGCTTTGTATTTAACATCAGGAATTCAGAACTCTACTTGGATGAGAACGGTTGGTTCGTCCATAACTTTGGGTTCGAGTGTGCTCAGTGTAATTATAAATCAAAATAAAGAAAAAGACGTGCCACCAGAAGGAAACAGGTGTCATTACTTTACTGAAATGTTTAAGAGGTCATTTCAGCCAATTGATCATATTCGCCAATTTACAGGGCCATTACTTTTTTTAAGTTCTACTTGTCTAGGGATAGGCGGTTTTATGTCAGGTCGATATACAGAGCTAGCTTTCACTGCAACAGGCTGGATCTTAGGAGGGATATTTATGTTTACGCCAAAAGATATAGATGCAAATTTATATGCTTATAGGTTTAGGATGTTGGTTATGCCCTTAATCTTTTTTGTGAATGGTGTAGATGCGCTAGTTGACAGTGATGGTATAGCAATTTCAAGCATGGTATTAAACCAAATATCTATCCTCTTTAGCGGTTCAATAAATGCTTGGGGCAAGATGTATGTAGAACCCCACGAAGATGAAAAGACCTGTCTGAACTTTCTTAAAATATGCTGCTGGGCTAGTAGACCTGCTGTAAAACAAGATGATCCAGATGTCTTGTCAGTTTCGAGGTAAATATTAAACTATTGTGCATCCGCTATCAATATCTCCAAAGCTTCTAGGCCTCTCTTCCCTAGAGCGAGGAGAGTCAAGAATATCAACTTGTGGTTCTACATCTTCACTTACTAACCCAAGTGCAGTAGAGCTAGCTGCTTGCATTCGAGCCTTTCTTGCCTGAATTACTCTTTCTAATTCAGTACCACTAAATAGTTTTTGTCTAATAGCTTCTTCAACACTTCTATCATAGCTCGCCTTTGCAAATGGAAGAAGCATACCATCTTTAGTTGGAGTAAAGAAAAAGTGTCTTGGAAGAACTGCAATAATCGAAATAGCAGTTTCTGCATGATTAGTTATAAAGTGTGGTAGTATTGCAAAAAGCTCTTGCCAGTTTTTTCCATTTTGAGAAACTTTATCATGTATCGCTTTTACTACAATTGGCATATTACGATGTATTGCTGCTGATAAAGGTTGGAACTGGTGCACAGTACTAGGGAGTGCTAAAAGTTTGTCTCTAGGGACATACTGTAAAGCTAATAGTGCAGCACTTTGATCTTGATTCTGAATTGCATAACGCAAAGCTGCTAGAGCGTTGAAATTTCGATTTTGAACAATACAATCTGTTAGTTCTGTTAAAGAATGTTCAGCACCAAATGTAAAAAGATTTCTAAGTTGCTCTGCTGAATTCATCTGGTTTATACGATTTACTAAACTCTCTCTGTCGGGGTGGTAAAACAGAAAGGCTGCTCTTATTAAATCGATGTTGTTGGGGTCCTTACTTGGCTCCAATTTGGAGGTCAAAAAACTTGCCAATAAAGTGGTGCTAATAAAATCTCCTTGGTAAAAACTTGGTGTTCCTTCAGCAGTTGTAAGAGTGGTTCTAAATTCGTCATGGCTATGAATTTCAATTGGACGATTCCTTGATAAGCAATTTGCAACAGAAGTACGAGCGTAATACCATAGTACTGGTAATTTTTTACCCGCTTTATTGCTCTCAAGGAAGCGCTGGATACTTTGAACTTCTGATAGATACTCTCCTGAGGCTGAAACTTTATTATCTGCAAAAACTTTTAGGAGTTTAAGCAATTTTTCAACTGTAATAACAACTTGAGCTGTCGTTTTCTTTCCATTAGAAAAAGCTTCTATAGAGTCTGATGTTTCTTTTAGTGCTATTTTAAACAGCTCATTTAATTTATCTTCAAAGTCTCCAGTGCTTTCAATGCTGTCTGCAGTTATGTGTGTGTAGCCTAAATCCGAAAGAATTATATAAAATTTTAACGCTTGTTTTGCAGTATGCTCCGGCATGATTTTGAGTTTTGCTTCTAGATAATCTCTCCTAATATATGGTAAAAGATAGTGCCAAAATACTTGTGGATATTCTGTGCCATCTTTAAGTTGAGAGAGTGCGTAATTAATTAGTCCTGCAACACGCTTGTTGGACAAAAGTGCTAAAATGTTTTTACCACCTAGTCTACACATTCGAATGATATCTTCATTTGATAGACGGTCTTCGATGTATTTTGAAGGTTTGGCAATTTTAACAAAGTTGGGGTGACCAACTATAAATAAACCGGTATATGTATACTCGTAAAGAGTTCGGGGCTCGAACTTTTCATTGAGCATATCTCTAGCTAATTCTCCTAAGTTCCAAGGTGTCGTTACATCGCATTTTAAGGAGAATCTAAAATACTCGTACCAAAGGTTTAAGGGTGCATTTGCTTCATGTGAGTTCAGGAAGTCTTGAATTTTTCTTAATTTTTTAAGTCTATTTTCTCCAAAAGCAAAATGGTATTTATTGCTTTTTACAAAATCCACATGGGTTTGATTCTGCAGTAATTCAATCAAGCAATGTACATTGCTTCTGATGTTTTCCATTTTTGCAGGATCAGGATTATCTTGATAAACACTAACTCTATCTAAAGTGTTATCAACATATCTATCTATAGTGTCCCGAAGTCCTTCTCGTAGAGCATCATGGTAAAGTCTTTGTTGTTCAGACGGTGGGAGGTCAGCAATTTTGTTTGTTGCAGGAGGTGAGAAATTTTTGTCCCCAGCTTTTTTCGCTCTTGCTTCTAAATCAGTTGGTACGACAACGTTTCTTTGTTTTTTTGCTGTATCTAGAAGGATTAAAAGGTTTCTTCTCACAACTTCAAATGGCTTTGCTTTCTGCAATAGGTCGGCCATTCCATTTGTTTGATTTGGACTTAAGTAATTTTTAGTTCTTAAGTCACTAACAATTCTTTTTAGATGCTCAGTATCCTCACAAACGAAAACTCTTTCGTAAAAATCTTCTAAGCTTCCTACTCCAAGATTCTGTGAGGATCTTTCAGCAATTTGTAGCATAAAGATTAAGTGTGTTTTTAAAGATTTGAACTCTTTCCCTTCTTGAACCCAACTGCTTATTCTGGTGTTTTTTTCTTCATCGAAGATTGATGTTTTTATTAGATTACTAGCAACTTCGTTTAAGGTGTTGGTATCTTTGCAGCTTGCAACATGAGAAATGAAATCTCTTATGCTTTTCATACTAAATTTCTAAATATTTTTTGATATAAATAACAGCAAAAACTAACTAGCGCTAATATTATCTGTGTATTTTACTTTAGTAGTTTTAACTTTCCTGTGGTCAGCATCAATGATCTCGATTTCAAGTCCTGAAGGATGTACTATTATTTCTCCCTTTTGAGGAATGTGGCCTAGGAAAGAAATTATCATGCCACCAAAAGTATCATATTCTGCCTCTTCGTCACTTAGCATAATACCCAATTCTTTCTCTACATCTTCTATTCGCGCGCGAGCATCAATTGAAAAATTTTCCCCATCAAATGTTATGTAAGAATCGGATTTATCTTGATCATATTCATCCGTGATTTCACCAAATACTTCTTCGATAATATCTTCGATTGTGACGAGTCCATCTGTTCCACCATGCTCATCTAAAACAATGGCGATGTGTACTTTAGATTGCTTCATCTTAGCGAGTAAATCAGTAACTTTGATACTTCTAGGAACGAAAATCAATTCTCGAGTTAAGCTTTTGAGATTTGGTTTTTTGTTTTCTACTAGGCTCTTGAAAACGTCTTTGACATGGACGAAACCAATAATCTCATCGATTGAGTTTTTATATACAGGAAGTCTTGTATGGCCGAGTTTTGTAAAAATATTTTTTAACTCTGGAAGTTTGATATCCAAAGCTACCGCAGCAATGTCGGTTCTTGGTATCATTACATCGCTTGCATCTAGGTCACCAAAAGAAAGTATGTTTTGCAAAATATTTTTTTCTTCATAGTGTAGAGAGCTATCAAAGTTATGTTCGCGAATCAATTCTGTAACAGATTCTTCGAATGAAGACTGTTTGAACTTTAGAGATTTTTTCAGTGCTTCTCTAAGTTTGGTAATAAATGAAGTTTTCGTAGTGCCGTTATTCATAAGGGTCTTTTATGTTAAATGAGTGTAGTATTGTCTTTTCTAAATTTTCCATAATCTTAGCATCGTTTTTTTTCTCATGGTCATGCCCAAGCAAATGTAGTGTGCTATGTACAAGCATATGAGTGTAGTGGTCTTGAAAAGACTTTTGTTGCTCTAGCGACTCATCATACAGTGTTTGGAAGCTTATAGCAATATCCCCCAAATATAAGTCTTTTCCCGCTTTTAAAGGGAGATCAACGGGGAAAGAAAGCACATTGGTTGGTTTGTTTTTGCCCCTATAGTCGTAGTTAAGCTCTTGTAACTTTTGATCATCTGCTAAAAGTACGCTGATTTCAATATAAGGAAAGAGAGATCGAATATCCAGATGATCCAAAGTTTTCTTAATGGCTTCACTTCCAATTTTTTTCGGGTCAAATTTGAGAGTTTTCCAACTTTTCTCGTCAAGTGACCAGTTGACTTTAAGCTTGGCCTTAGCTTTGCTCATATGCCTCAATGATTTTTGCTGTAAGAGGGTGTCTTACAACATCTTTAATCCCAAAGTTTACGACTGCAACATCTTTCAAATGTTTCAATTTTTCTATAGCATCAATCAGTCCAGATGTTTGTCCGTGTAAATCTATTTGAGTTAAATCACCTGTGATTGCCATCTTTGAGCCAAAACCTAGTCGAGTTAAAAACATTTTCATTTGAATCGGTGTTGCATTTTGTGCTTCATCAAGGATTACAAAAGCATTGCTCAATGTACGCCCGCGCATAAAAGCTAGAGGAGCAATTTGAATTTCTTTTGTAGCCATATATCTCTCTATATTTTCTACGGGTAGCATGTCGTAAAGAGAGTCATACAGAGGTTGTAAGTATGGATCGACCTTGTCTTTGATATCACCCGGTAGGAATCCTAGTTTTTCTCCAGCCTCCACCGCTGGTCTGCACAAGATAATTTTGTTTACTTTCTTTTCTAAAAACAGAGATACTGCAGTTGCTACTGCCAAGTAAGTCTTCCCTGTCCCTGCAACGCCAACGCCAAAAACCATATCTTTTTCATGAAGGTTCTTAAGATATTTTTTTTGGTTATCTGTGTAAGGAAAAATAGTTTTCTTGCGTGTTTTGATAACGTATTCATTTTGAATTACGTTGCTAGATTTATTTGTACCAGTGTTATCTAAAGCCGATTTTATAGCGTTCTTTAGATCTGTATCGGTAATCTCTTTCGATCCAGTTTCGATTTGATTATATAACGATTCAAGAGCAGTTGCTGCAACTCTAACATTATCATCTTCGCCAGTTATAGCTAGATAGCTCCCTCTCGAAAGGATTATAACTGATAAAGCTTTTTCGAGTTGCTGAAGATTGGAGTTGCGTTCTCCGTAGAGAATTGGAAGGTGGGAGTTGTTTTTGAAGTTAAGACTGAGTGATCCGTTCATTTAATTTGTATAACTGATGTCTATTAAAAAGCTAACACAATATAAAGCTCTGCACAAGAACATGAATCTAGCAAAATATAAGGGTTTTTGATAAAGATATTGCCAACATGTTCATCCCGTGTAACTATATAATTACAGAATAAAACCTAAAATAATATCGCAATGACAATATATTGTCCTGAGTTTGATGATTTAGACAGGAAGATAATTGCCATAATGTCTCAGGATGCAACGGTGACAAATAGTATTTTGGGTGAGATGGTTGGCCTTTCTTCGTCGGCTACAAACGAAAGGGTGCGTAGGCTTAAGAAGTTTGGGATAATTAAGAGAATTGCTGCGTTTGTAGATGCAGAGTTTATGGATATGGGACTATGTGCTTATGTTCTGCTAGTGATTGATGGGGTTGGGAATAGGTCAGCGATTATAGATGAAATTTGCGAACATCCAAATGTTTTAGAATGTCATCATATGGCTGGTGAGTATTCACATATACTTAAAGTTAGAGTGATGAACACAAAAGGGTTGGAACAGCTAATCTCTACTTTTTTGAAAGAAAAATTAGGCATTGTTAAAGTGATGACCAATATTGTCCTGTCATCAAACAAAGAAGAAAGCGTGTTTGTTGAATGATTTAGCCGCTTGACATAATAGAAGGTTGTCATTATAATGAGCGATGTTCAAATTAAATTAGGGGGAAATATGAACAAACAGATTGCCGTCAAAACAAAAGCTTGGGGAAATGAATTCTCTTCTGTTTCAAAGTTATTTCAGATAAGAGCTGAAGATAAAAACTCAATGAATGAATTGAGAGAGAGAAATATACAAGCATATGAAAAAATGCGAGAAGTTGATGAAGGTAACTATAGAGAGCTTACAGAGTCAATTTCAGATGAGATTAAATGTTGGCTCAATCAGAGAATTGCTGAGTCTATTGAAAAATTAGGTACGCCGCCGACAGAATTTAGTGTATTTACAGCTGGTTCATTGGCAAGAGGTGAGGCGGGTTTTATTACTGATTTAGAGATTGGATTTCTAGTAAAAGATAATTCACCAATTGTTCAAGACTATTTTCAAAAACTAGGGCAAATATTGTCAGATAGAATGTTCTTATTGGGTGAGCATCCTGACGTTGGGGGTAAAGGATTGAGAATAGATGAGGCAGATAATGCGCCAGTTCATAAAAAATTTTTCCACAGATACGCAGATGATAAAGCTACAAAAAAACAGTTTCAAGAAGCTATTTTAAATAGGCAAAAAGATGGTGTTCCTTATGAAGGAAGTAGAGTGTTCATCCAGACACCAGAAGTATTAGCAAAATTGTTTGGACACGATAAAGTACAAACAGTAGTTGATGAGCAATTTAAGTTTTATAAAAAAAATAAAGATAAGCAATTTGCTGAGATTCTGAAAGCTCTAAAAGAAAATCCGAAAAACGAAAGTCTTTCGGAGCAAGAACTTAAGATAAAAGCAGGTTATCTTGTTGAGCAAGCATATAAACCTTGGGCTAGCAAGGAGATTTCAGTCGCTGAAGGCTTTGCAAATTTAGGTCGAAACTTAGAATTAATCTATGGAAGTGATTTCTTATACAAGGATTTCTTGGAGCAGAGAGAAGTTTATCTTAATGAAAAAGCAAGAAATCCTGTTGAAAATTTTGAGACTCGTAGACAAGAAATAGCATTGGAAGGTATGAGGAAAGAGATTGCAAAATATTTAAAACTTTCTGATGAAGATAACTTTATCAACAATTGTACTCTTGGAGAGTCTATAGATCTTAAAAGAGATTTATACAGATTTCCTGAACAGTTTCTTACGTCTCTAGGTTTTTATTATAAGACTACAACACAAAATACAGTAGGTATTGCTTTAGAGCTCTTTGAGATAGGGGTCATATCAGAAAGTTTTAAAGATAAGTTAATCAAATTATTAAATGGAGTTACGGAATTCAGGTTATTAGATCAATCAATTTTAAGAAAACAAGGTTATGAGATATATCTGGATGAAGAATGCTATCAAAAGGAAGTAAAGGAGCTTCAACAAGAAATAGACGGACTAGAAAAAGTTTATGACTACTATAAGAGTACAAAAGCAACGCCAAAAAAAATTATTGAGATAGAGAATGAGTTGGTAAAAAAACGAATAGATCTTAAGAGTCTTGAGAAAGTTGCTCCTGATAAGATCCTTTCAATAGAAGATAAAACTAAGATTGAGAAAGAGTATTTACCTTTAATGAAAGAGGTCTTTGAAATAGCTAAGCTTTGGACTGCAGGAATTGAAATTCAACAGTGTTACGATCAAGTATTTGAAGCAAATAAAGATTCTGGGGAAGCGCAAGTACAGACTGATTCTGAAAGTTCTGAATATTGGGATATAGTTCTTGATCTATTTACATTGATTGGTGAAGAATATACTACATATCATTTGTAATATAACATTTTGGTACAGTTCTATACTCATTAAAGCCCAAGTAAACTGAACCACACATAGACTCAAAAGATTGTTTTGAAGGGTTTGAGAAAAGTTCTGTAACTCTCTGATTCTCAGCAACGAGTTTGAGATTAAGCCAAGCCATTAAAGATCTGAGGAAAATTGATTCTTTCTCTCTTAATCTGATTTCATCTAGGGTCTGGGTAACAAGTTCAAGTTTAAGTGAGCCAATATACTTCTTGGTTTCGTCGAATTCCTTGTTTAGCATTGCAAGGAAGTGATTTATATGTGCTTCCGAATTAGAAAGAGAGTTTGCTTTGCTAGCCATTCTTGATATAGCAGCTTTGTTTTTTGGACGATCTTTGACAGGAATGTACTTCCATGCCATTTCAAAATCACTATACTCAATTGCAATCAGAACTTTTTTCAATATCTCTTTAAAAATAGGAGATTCATTACTCAGGTTTTTTATATCGTACTTGTCCTTTAAAGCTTCAATACCTCTTTTGAACCCGTACCATAAATTAAAGTATGTAAATGTACCTTCAATGGTTATAATCCAAGGTATAGCGCGCATACCATTTATAATGTCTTCCGAATCTATAACAAGATCTTGAAACCATAAGTCATATGGGTGTGTGACTGTATCATTGGCGTTTCTTTTGCTTGGTCTAGAGCTAAAGTTATTGGGTTTCACAAAAAGCTCAAATGGAGATGCTTTTTCGAAATATTTTTCTAATTGGTTAAAGTATCCTTTGTGACTTCTTAATTCAGCAAAAGCCTCGCAGCCTGCTTCAACAAATATTTTTAGATCTACAGATTTATTAGGAGTATTGGAGATGCATTTGCTTAATAGTTTGCTAAAATAATCGAGAGTATCTGTATAGTTCAAAAAAGTATATCTGATATGACTTCCTTGAAAAGTCTGCTCAGTTTCAATTACATTAGGGCCACCTCTAGCTAAATCGAGGCCGTTTCCATGGAAAACTTCGATAGAAATTCCTGTTTTACTTGATAGGTCTTTCCAACTCTTGATTGCTAGATCAATAAGTGGCAGAACGCAGATTCCATTATCTTTTTGTGAATCGCTATACCCAACCATTACTTTTTGTGACTTACCAACTAAATGCTTTTTGTAGTGAGGGTTGTTTAATAGTTGTTCAAGAATATCTTGTGCTGAATCTAAGCTTTCCTTGGTTTCAAATAATGGTACGATGTGAGGTTTTGCACTACAAACTTTAGTAAGTATAAGCATTTGCAGTACGCTTGAAGCACCTTCTGAATTAGAAATAATATAGTTTTTAAAGATGTTAGGGAAGATCGTTACCATTTGCATACGAGCAATTTCTTCGGTTACGATTGCATATCTATCTTTATACCAGCCATTTAAATGTAGATTAGAGGCATATTCGGTTATGAGAGGATTGTCTAGAATTGTATTTAAGATTTCTAAACGTTTTGTTTCATCAATGCTGCGTTTTTCTTTGGAATCATCTGATTTGGGAAGATATCTAAAATACTCGCACTTGCTTAGGATTTTAAGGATTTTTGT
This sequence comes from uncultured Candidatus Midichloriaceae bacterium, assembly GCA_964558975.1. GTDB lineage: Bacteria > Pseudomonadota > Alphaproteobacteria > Rickettsiales > Midichloriaceae > CAZLFQ01. Next base: position 212,530 of record CAZLFQ010000002.1, on the reverse strand, counting down.
TTCATCATCGCTGAGTATACTTTTATCTTCAATACAGCTGCGTACTCCCGAAATTATATCTGCAATGACTTGACTAAGAATAAACATGTTTTGTCGTACATCGATAGCAGCGATGTTTTTTCCAAATATTTTTATCAGCAAGATAAAGGTGTTTATTTGAGATGAGATTTCAAAATTATCAGTATGAATTTTTGTTAGTATATCTACGGTTTTATCTAGCGATAAATCTTTTATAAATGGTTCTGCCTCAAGAAGCTTTTGCTTTAATTCTGGCGATTTAGATATGTCCAAAAGTTTGCGAAAAAATTCTAAATGAAGTTTGGCTGCAGCATGTTTGTGTAGATTAACAGCTTTTGCCATTTTATCAGAAATGATTCTGAAATTTCCATCTGCATCACCGCCTGTCCAGCTTCTGAGTTCAATAGTGTTTGCTAGTAGTTGGTCTATTTTTACTTCTAATTGATGCTTTAGTTCAGTCCCAAAAATTTTAGTGAAGCTATTTATTATCTCCGTTCGGATTTTGGGTATGTAGTTATATATTCTTGCTAGGTGTGTTAGATTTCTTGAAATCTCATCTTCAACACTAAGTTTATGTTTAGGAGTCAGTTTGTATGTGAACAACTTAGACATTTTGTTATGAAGAGAGCGTTTATTAATCTTGTCTAAAGAAGGTTCATCGATGATAAGGTCAGTTATTCCGTGAATCAAATCTATGGTATCGTCGGATGCAAATTCTGTAGGGTGACCAGTCAAAACTATTCTGGAATAAAAGTTTTTGTTTATAGTTTCGATTATATCTTCGATACTTTTTCCCGTAGAATGTAGAAGATTAATCTGGTTATAAAAAAGATTGTTTTTTGATAATTCTATGGAATGTCTTGCATGATCAGCAATTGAGGAGAGTATTTGTCTGATAGCAAAGTATTGAGAAAGCTTCTTTAAGTCATCAAAAGTATAGCGCGAGCTTGCTGCAGTTTTGGTGAATTTTGCAAAGAAGTCCTCATGTGCTTGTTGATCTAAAGCAGTAAATTCCACAACAAGCTGAATAACTTTTGGGTCTTTCTCTCGAACAACCCAGTCGAATTCAGTATATAAGAAGTCACGAATCTTTTGGTTGAGGCTCATTATGCTCTAGATATTTTGACCATTTTTAAGCTATAATTTATCTGGAAAAAAGTAAACCACAAAGGTGTAGTAATGTTGTGCGAGTTGAATAATAGGTCTGTAATTAAAATTATAGGAAGAGATGCGAGTGCATTTCTTCAAGGTTTAGTTAGTAATGATGTTAATAAATGCGCAAATGACTCATTTTTATATGCGATGCTTTTGAGTCCGCAGGGTAGGTTTTTATACGATTTTTTCATTATTAAAATTGATGAGGGTTTCTTGGTAGACTGCCCAAAAAAGTACTTAACAGAAATAATTTCAAAGCTAAATCTATATAAATTAAGACAAGAAATTGAGATTGTTGACTTGTCATCGACCCATAAAGTGTTTGCAAGTGATAAGCCGTTAAAAGGTTTTTTTATAGATCCAAGGAGTGCTGAAATGGGATATAGAGCTATATCTTTTGAAGGGTGTGCTGTAGATACTGAAATCATGGAATATGATAAGTTCAGAATTAAAAAACTAATCCCTGATGCGGAAAAAGATTTTTTCTATAATAAAAGTTTCCCACTGGAATACGGGGCGAATAATCTGAATGCAGTAGACTATAAAAAGGGTTGTTATGTTGGCCAAGAAGTTACTGCTCGCACAAATTATAGAGGTGTGGTTAGAAAAAGACTGTATCGTTTTGAAGCTGGCGAATTTGTAAAGTCTGGAAACGAAATTCTTGCTAACGGTGAAAAAATTGGCGTGGCTTTAGGAATGGAGGGCAATTTTGGATTATGCTTGCTCAATATTGAAGATTATGAGAAACATATTGGTGCGAATTCCAAGTTTTACTCAGATGCAACAGAGGTTTTGATTTTTAATGACGGAATATAATTATACTTATGAATCTAAATATTCTATTGATCAGCTATATCAATTAGTAGTTGATATTGAACAATACCCAGAATTTCTACCTTGGTGTAGTGCTGCTAGAGTATTAGAAGAAACAGATCATTACATAGTTGCTGACTTAATTATATCTTTTAAAGCGTTCACAGAGCATTATAGATCGCAAGTAACTTTAACCCCGCCTAATAGGGGTAAGGCTGCTGTTGAGGTTAGTTTAATTTCAGGTCCTTTTAAACACTTAAATAATAATTGGAAGTTTAAAACTTTGAAGAATGGTGGAACTTTAATCGAGTTTTACATAGATTTTGAATTTAAATCAGCTTTACTTCAGAAATTAATCGGTCTACTGTTTAATAAGGCATGTCAGAAGATGGTTGAATCTTTTGAGGTGAGGGCAAAAGATCTTTTTGGGAAATAGATGGACAAACAGGCTTTAATTGAAGTCGGTATGGAATTGCAAAAGCGTCGCAAAGCTGGGAAGCTGACCCTGTCTCAGGTGTCTAAGGAGCTCAAAATTAGAAAAGCTTATATCCAAGGAATCGAAAATGGGGATGTGCATTTAATTCCATTTGAGGCTTATATACTTGGTTATATAAAGCATTATGCAATATTGCTGGGCTTAGATCCAAAAGAGTATACAGAAAGAATTAGATCTCAAGATTATAAACTTGCAGCTATTGCTAGTAAAAATCTGATTTCAGATAAAGAATTCCTTCCATCTAAGAAATTGATTGTAGCTTCAACAGCTTGTGCGGCAGTCCTATATGCAATCCTATTGTTTCTAGATTAGTTCAAAGTTCCTAACGTACTCTTTAATCTATTCTATATTAATTTAAGCAAAAAAGTTGTGTAAAAGTGTAGTAATATTTTTGCTATTACTTCTTATATGATTTAGACTGTAGTTCTAATGTCAGCAATTCATAAAAATAATACTGAATACTGTTAGAAGATTTTGGCACAGTCTATGCTGCGCTGATGTCAATTGAAAACTATATGTAGTATAGAAATAAATCATATTGCAAATATAACCACTATATATAGTATTAAAAACTGCACTAATTCTGTGAGGGAGTTCAAATGGTAGGAGTTAATTCTGCTGCGAAAAAAAGCAAGATGTCTAAAGTAAAAAAAGCATCAAATCAAAACCAAAAAATCAAGGCTGCGCGCAAGAATAATGTGATAATTGATAACTCGCGCGATGATCTATTGTCTGATTTTGGAAAAGCAGTGTTAGCTGATAGATACCTATATAAAGGTGAAACATTCCAGCAGTTGTTTTCTAGGGTTGCGCATTTCTACTCAGACAATGATGCGCATGCGCAAAGGCTATATGATTATATTAGCAAAATGTGGTTTATGCCTGCAACACCAGTGCTGAGCAATGGTGGAACTGACAGAGGTATGCCAATCTCTTGTTTCTTGAATGAAACAAAAGACTCTCTAGAAGGTATCGTGGACATATGGAATGAAAATGTATGGCTTGCTTCTCGAGGCGGCGGTATCGGGAGTTATTGGGGTAATGTTAGGTCTATAGGCGAAAAGGTCAGAGGAAACGGTAAGACGTCAGGAATAGTGCCGTTTATCGGAGTGCAAGACAGACTTACTTTAGCTATATCTCAGGGCAGCTTGAGAAGAGGGAGTTCAGCGGTTTATTTGCCTGTATGGCATCCCGAAATTGAAGAATTTGTAGAAATTAGAAGACCTACTGGTGGAGATCCAAATAGACGTGCTTTAAATCTGCATCATGGCGTTGTAATTACAGATGATTTTATGCGTGCAGTTGAGAATGATGATCCTTGGGAGATGAAAAGCCCAGCTGATGGTTCAACAGTTTCTATTATAAAAGCGCGTGATATTTGGATTAGAATACTACTTGCAAGGGTTGAAACAGGAGAGCCATACTTGCTATTCATAGATCGTGTTAATGAACTTGCTCCAGAGATTTATAAGAAAAATAATTTGCCAATTAAAACATCTAATCTTTGTAGTGAAATTACGTTAGCTACAGGTACGGATCACTTAAACAAGGAAAGAACAGCGGTATGTTGCTTGTCATCTATTAACTTAGAAACTTATGATGAGTGGAAAGACGATGAGCAGTTCATTGAAGATACGTTAAGATTCCTCGATAATGTCCTAGAAGATTTCATTGAGAAAGCTCCAGACTCAATGTCTAGAGCAACATATGCTGCATATAGAGAGCGTAGCATAGGCTTGGGTGTAATGGGCTTCCATTCCTTTTTACAAGCTAAAATGTTGCCTTTTGAATCTGCAATGGCAAAAGCGTGGAATAACAAAATATTCAAAAAAATTCATGAAGAAGTGAATAAGGCGTCTCGCGTTCTAGCTGAAGAAAAAGGGCCATGCCCAGATGCAAAAGATGTGGGTTTAATGGAGAGATTTGCTAATAAAACAGCAATTGCGCCAACTGCTTCTATTTCAATTATCGCAAACAATTCCTCGCCAGGAATTGAGCCATATAATGCTAATACATTTACCCAAAAAACTTTGACTGGGTCATTTAATGTTCGTAATAAGAATTTGAAAAAGCTTCTTGAAAGCAAGGGAGTTGATAATGAAGATACATGGACATCAATAATGACGCATGAAGGATCTGTGCAACACTTAGATTTCTTATCCAATGAAGAAAAAGATGTGTTCAAAACAGCATTTGAAATAGATCAACGCTGGGTGATTGATTTAGCTGCTGATCGCACACCATACATTGATCAGGCGCAGTCCCTTAATATCTTTATACCTGCAGATATTCATAAGAGAGATTTGCATATGCTGCATTACACAGCGTGGAAAAAAGGTGTGAAGAGCTTGTATTATTGCCGCTCTAAATCCGTTCAACGCGCTGATAAAGTGTCGAGTAGATCAGAAAAATCAGCTATACAGCTTGAGCTTACTTTGCCGCCATTAATGTCAGCTAACCAAGCAAGCACAAATAGCGAACCAGCATCTAACAATTATGAGGAGTGTTTAGCTTGTCAGTAATAAAAAATTTAATTTTAGTTTTCACAATGTTGTTTGGTGGTAACTCTGTTATGGCGAAAGAACTTACAGCTTATGATTTCGAGTTCATCGATAGTGATGGTAAAAATCTACCTTTAAGTAATTTTAAAGGAAAGATGCTGATGGTGGTAAATACAGCTTCTAAGTGTGGTTTTGTATCTCAATACGAAGGCCTTGAGCAGTTATGGCAGGATTATAAAGATAAGGGATTAGTAATTATTGCTGTTCCATCAAATGATTTTGGAGATCAAGAGCCCGGCAGTAATGTAGAAATAAAACAGTTCTGCGAAAGCAATTTTAAAGTGACGTTTCCTATAATGGCGAAAGTTCATGTAAAAGGTGATAATGCTCACCCATTTTATAAATGGGCAGCAGAACAAATGAGTGTTTTTGGTAGACCTAAGTGGAACTTTCACAAATATGTGATAGGGAAAGATGGTAAAATTTTAGAATGGTTTGCTTCCCCTACTTCGCCTCTTGATAGCCGAGTGACGAACTTGATTGAGTCGAATTTGTAAAGTATTTTCTACTTTGCAAGAACAGCTTAGTTTTTGTACGGAAGAAGTCTTCTATATGAGTATAAGTAAATCTACTAACAAGCAGCACAATTGATATAGCTAATACTAGCAATATTGTTCCAGTACTACTTGAAGTTTGAATGATGAGGTTTGTTTCGTTTAGGTATTGGATAGGAGTTTTTAATAATTCTTTCAGTACCTGTGTAAAAACCCATAGAATTGCAGCGTGAGACATGTAAACTGAATATGAGATTTTCCCTAGCCATCGTAATGAGCTAGAGTTCAAGATTCTGACAACTAGATGATTATTAGATAATGCTATAAATAAAATCATAAAAGGGAAGATTGCAAACGAAAGAATATCATTTTCAAAAGGTGTTTTAAGAAAAAGATAACAAAAAGTTATTGCTAAGGTTAGAGAGGTAAATTTATTAATCGTCATGTGGTTTTGAACCATGCAAAGTTTTATGTATGACCAGTAAGTTAGTACGCCTAAGAAGAAGCCAGTTACGCACAATAATAATCCAGAAGTATAAGATGAAAAATTTAAAATACTCAGTGCAGCAAAAACAATTAAAAGTGCATTTAAAAAAAATCTTTTTGTACTTAAGACAAGAATTAAGCCAAAGATTATATAAGTATAGAACTCCGCACTTATACTCCAGCTTGGCCCATTAAAACTGCTTTCAGTAAAACCAAAAGAATGTACTAGAAGCAGATTCGCAATAAAGTTAGAAAAGCTATTTATGGAGAAAGGTTGTATTGAATTAGAAAACCCTAAATAAGATACAGCTGCATACTTTGCTACTTCATACACAAGGAAAACAATAAGAAATACCAAGTGAAGGGGATATAACCTGCCCATACGTAGGATAAGAAATTTTGAAAGATCTCTAAGGTTTTGGACTTTGTAATAATAATTATGGGTGATTACAAACCCAGACAATATAAAAAATAGATTAACCATAAGGTATCCATTCCGAATAATAGGAATATCATAAAAATGATTGAGCCATGGAACATGGAAAAGTACTACTATTAATGCTGCAATTCCTCTCAGCGACTCAAGTTCATAAAAAAATTTTACTTTTCTTAATTTTGGAGTCTGCATAATTTTAAGAAAGTAATTTCTCACATATTGCATGATACAATGGAATTCCCAAAATAATATTAAAAGGGAAAGTTATCGCAAGTGACAGAGGTAAATAAATAGCCGTTTTGGCTTCAGGTAATGCTAGTCGCATTGCGGCAGGAACTGCTATATATGAAGCGCTCGCTAGTAATACACTAAACAATAACCCTGTGCCAATACTTAAGTCTAACAAATAGCTAACAAAAATACCTAAAGAGCCACCAACCATTGGCATATAGATAGCAAATAGCAAAACTTTAAACTCTAGTTTAGGAACATCATGCATTTGTTTAGAAACCACTATTCCCATATCTAGTAAGAACAGTGTTAGGATTCCATAAAATGGGGTAATTAAAAACCCTTCTAATTGGTCAAAGCCTTTCTGTCCAGTGACGAGCCCTATTATAAATGAACCAAACAGAAGCAGAATAGCTCCGTTTGTAAAAATCTCTCTTGCAAGCTTACTATTAACTTTTTTGCCATATTCTAAAGTTTTGGGAGCGGCGCGATGGGCAATGTAAAGTCCAGATAATATTGCAGGTGCTTCCATTAATGCAAGTACAGCCACAATGTACCCATCATAATCAATTTGTAGTTTTTTTAAAAAAGATGTTGCTGTAACAAAGGTAACTAAGCTGATAGAGCCGTAGTGAGCAGCAACTGCAGCTGAAGTAACTTTGTCCAAACGAGTCGTTTTTTGAAGCAAAAAATATGCAACGAAAGGCATTGCAAAGCTTGCTAGAACACCTGCAAGCAAAAGAGAGAAAATGCTAAATGAAAAATGTGGTTCATTAGCAATTACAACGCCACCTTTGAAGCCGATTGACATCATTAGATATATAGCAAGATACCTACTAATACTTGTGGGTATGTTTAGATCAGACTTAATAAAACCAGCTCCTATGCCTAATATAAAAAATAGTATTGGAGGAGAAGCTAGATTCGTGGTGATTAGGTCGAAAAACATCTACTTACTAAATAATTTGTTTATATCATCTTTAATCCCATCAACTTTATCTTGTATTTGGGACTTTACACCATCAAGATTGTTTGGAATGTTGATTAGATCATTAAGCAATGATTGAATGTTAACCTTAGAGATTGCTTTGGTTAGCTCTCGGAGTACTTGATCTGTAGCGTTTTCAACTGTCACGCCTTTTGAATCTTTGCCAATATTTTGAATGTAGATATCAGGGAGTGTTAAAGATTTTTCAGTAACATGTTCAACCACAGCATTAACCTTAGCTTTATTGATGAATAATTTATGGATAACAACTTTCTTAGATTCAGATTCTTTTGAGGTTTTTACAGAAGGTTTGCTTGCTGCCTCACTTTTGTTGGTAGCAGTACTTTGCTTTAATTGTTTTATATTATCGCCATTTGGACCAATTTCATAAAATATATTTGGGTGCTCTATAGCAATAGAATGAATTATAATCACATTATCGAATATGCTCCGTAGATCTACCTGAGATGAAATTTGGCCAATTTCTATAGCATTTTGATGCTTAAATCCTTGTGGATTCTGAATCTTGACGTTCTTAAATGTGAATTTTCCCTCTTGAAGCTTCACGCTAATTTTACCAACAGTTACTGGAACATCTAAAGCTTGAAGACCATATTTCTCTATTGCTTTTTCAGCAATGAAATCTAGATAGCTATAGACTCCTATAATTAAGGAAACAATTAATAGCAGTAGAAACAATAAGACTTTTTTCATCTCTTCCTCGATTTAATTATAAAATTATAAAGGCATTTTAAGAATTTCTTGATAGGAATTTATAAACCTATCTCTTGCTGCAATTACAATCTGTAGCGCCATTTCTGACTCATTGACTGCTGCGAGCACTTCGACCAAATCACTACCTGAAGCATTACCCTCTGCATCGGCAGAGATATTATTATGGATTTTTTTATCTGCAATTTTAATCTTTCTTGATTGCTCTTTTACAACTTCGCTCAGAATTTCTGGAAACATCTTTGCTGGAGTGACTTTTCCTATCGAAACAACTTCGATGTTATCACCTGCGCGCAGTATGTTCATTGACTGTTCAGCAGCCTGAATTGATTCTTGAGGCTTCATGCCACGGCTAGCTTTTAAAACCTTATTATAGGCTTCTATTCCGTTAATGCTATTAACTGTAGATATTGCCATCTATTTTAATGCCTCAATTAAGCGAACTTGGTTAGATTTTGCAATTTCCAAAGCACTCATGTTTGCATCATAAGTTCTTTGAGCTTCCTTTGCATCCACCGTCTCTAATGGTATCTGAACATTTGGATAACGAACATAACCACTAGTGTTCGCAGCTGGATGCTGGGGTTCATATCTTAGCTGAAATTCTGACTTATCCCTAGCAATTTTATCTAATTTAACAACATCGGCTTTAAGTTGTTGATCATATTGTGTTTTGAATACAGGCATTTTTCGTCTATACGGCTGGTCGGATGGTGATTTACCAGTAGAGTTTGCATTAGCGATGTTTTGAGAGATTATTTTCAGTCGCTCATTCTGTACCCTCATACCTTGAGAAGAAACCCTTTGAGATGCCGTCAAATCATCAATGGCTGATGCTGTTGCTGCGGAACATATTATGAAAATAAGCAGTAAGTGTCTCATTATTTGTTCCCCACTATTGCAGTTCTAACCATCATGCGAGACTTGTTGTATAAGTTTGTTGCTTCCATCAATCTTAATGAATTTTCTGATTTTTTCATAAGTTCATTCTCTAGAGTGACTGCATTGCCATTAGGTTTGATTTCAAGTATTTCAGCTTTTGAGAATTCGTAATTAGTACTGCTTCCCTCAATATCCATGTGCCCAGAATTAGTTATTGTAACTGAAAGGTCAGAGCCCCCAGAATTCTTTTTTCTTATTTCTTTAGGTTGATACTTTGGTGTGTCTGCGTTGGCTATGTTTTCGGAGATAACTCTATCGCGCTGTGCTAAAAACTTCATCTGATCATAGAAGCTATCGAGCTCAGATGCCTGAGAATAAAAAGGTATTAACAATAATATTGCTAATAAGTATCTCATATTTTTTGTCCTGCTTGTTCCCAATCTTTTAAAAACATAGCGATTCCATTGTCAGTTAGTGGATGATTAATCATATCACGCACTACTTTCGGTGGAACTGTAGCAACATCTGCGCCTAATTTTGCGGCTTCAATTACATGATTAACATTTCTCACTGAAGCAACTAGAACCTCAGTTGATAATTCGGGATACTGGTTGAATATCTGGCATATCTCTGCAATTAGGTGCATGCCGTTTTGGCCAATATCATCTAGTCTTCCTATGAAAGGAGAAACATAACTTGCTCCAGCTTTTGCAGCTAGCAGTGCTTGAGCTGGGGTGAAGCAGAGGGTAACATTAACTTTATGCCCATTTTTAGATAACTCTTTGCAAGCTCTAAGTCCTTCCCATGTCATGGGTACTTTGATAGTGATTTGTGAGCCAATTTTCAGAAGTGCTTCAGCTTCTTTTAACATTCCTTTGTGATCTAAGGCAATCACTTCAGCGCTTACGCTAGTTTTAACAATTTTACAAATTTGTTTTAAAACATCTAAAAAATTCTGTCCAGATTTTGCAATAATAGTGGGGTTTGTGGTTATGCCATCAACCATCCCAACAGAGTGAAGATACTCAATCTCACCAATATCACAGGTGTCTAAAAAAAACTTCATATATTCCTTATCATCACGACCACGAGATACAGCTTAAGTAATATATGTCTTTTTGTAAATGTTTGTTTATATGATTAAATATTTAGTTGATTTGATAAAACTTCAACTACAGGTCTCAACACAGCGCGGTTTACTACCTTTGCTTTTGCTACTTCTTCGCTGATAGTAGACATAGCGGTATTTGCCAAATATTTCAATCTTGATCCTAGTGTGTTGTAAGTATTAGATAATGCTTCAGAAATAGCGCTAGGGATAGAGCGACTATCTCCTTCTTTACTGGTTTTTTCATGAATTAGTAAAGAATTAGAAGAAGCTTCTATGAATTTCCTAGTTTCTGCAGGAGATGCTTCTCTTTCAACTAAATCTCTGGCTGAATTAGGGGGTTGAATAGCATCACTCTTAGGACTGGCTGACATATTAGTTACGACAGCTACGCCTGCAGCAGCGATTACTACTGGGCTGGCAGCGACTATCGCAGGCAGTGCTAATTGACCAAGCGTTAAGACTGCCTGAGCCCCTAGGCCAACAACGCTAGACAGTGCCCCCGACATTAAAGACAATTTAAGTGCTAAATTCAGATCAATACCAGCAACAGCAGCGGCGTATCCAGCACCAGCGGCTTTTCCCCCAACACTAGCTATTCTATCAATTATGCTTTCTGGCGATACCCCCGTAATATTACTTAATCCAACAACTGCTTTTTCGAAAGCTGTAGTTTGAGACATTGAGTTTGATGGTATTGTATGATTGGCTCTGGTGCGATCTTTGATTATGTCGCTGAACAAGGCTTGATTAGAATTAATATTTTGAGTCAATGAGCTATTAAATTTTTCATCTGGCTGGCGTCCGATAGAAAAGCCTAAATCCTTTCCTAAAAGAGCAATTAAAATTCTTCTAAAGAATGTAGGTGTTTTCCTTTCTTGCTCAAGAGCTTTAAATCTTTCTTCGAATTTAGATAATTTATATCTTACGTTCGGAGTAACTAGTAATTTACCATCCTTTATTGCTTTAATAAGTTTGGAAAATTGTTTATTAAGCTCTTTATTTTCCGATAATGATATAATGAATCTATCCATATTTTTCGATTCGAAAGCTTTGAAGGTTTCAGAATATTTCCCATCTATTCTTTCGTTCATACGAATGTTGAGTCTTGATAAGATGAGATTGTCAGCTTCCAATATCTCTTCCAGATTTTTTCCCAACACAATACGAGTGCTAGAATTTACTGATTTTGAATCTATCATCCTTCGGATCTGTAAGTATCTAGTTTGTAATACTTCGTGGTATTGACTTAGTTTTGCTGATTGCTCACTGCTCAGAGTGCCTTGCATGGATTCAAGTCTAGAGCGTAACTCACTGATATTGAAAATTGCTTTATCAAGATTTTCATACTGATTACTTGTATTCAAAGAGTTTTTTAAGCTCTCGCCACTTAAGACTTTTTTTGAACTATCAAAGGAAATTAGTCCAATCATACACTCGTCATTCAAATCAATTTTGAATTGTTGAACCATCATGGTTTTTAGTGTGTCTTGATAAGTTGAAGCTGCGGCAGCAAAAGTTTCAGTAATAAGGTTTTTCGACCCAAGAAGTTGAATTGAATTATTTACGAAACTATCAGTAGGAAGGAATCTTGCGCTTAATAAGCGTAACATGTCCATTGCTGTGACCTTGGCAACTATCCGAACAAGCTTGCTTGTTAGACTTGGGTTGTTTTGAACAGTACTGACTGAAGCAGGATCTGCTCCATGTACTATAAGCTCTTTTACAGTTTGGGAATTTGCTTTCCAAGTCATTGTTTTAGAATCTTTGGTAGATGTCGGTTGTAGAGCAGCATAAGCAATTGCAGTAAGTCCATCTTTGGTTTGAGCATTTACATTTATGTCGGCTTTTGAAAGTAATTCAGTAATTATGCCAGATCTATTCAGCATACATGCATACATTAATGGTGTAACTCCTGTATTATCCGGTAAGTTTATGTCAGCACCACTAGCTATCAATAGTTTCACAGACTCGGAGTTCCCTTCTACAATTGCCTTTATTAAAGGTGTTTGCCCTTGGGTATTTCGTTTGTTAAGACCATCTAGAAGTTTATCTTCTTGGAGTAAAAGTCTTAGAATGGTTGGATTTTTACTGGCATAATGAAGTAAATTGTTCTTATAGATGTCTGTCTGAGATATTTGGCTAGTATTTTTTAGTGCAAACTGAACTGCTGTTTCGTTGCCGCTTATGCAGGCAAGCATCAGAGCATTTTGACCATCTTTGTTTTGTTGTGTGAATGCATTCTCTTTATCTCCATCTTTGATGCGGTCATTTATATCATGAATAACTGCTATATCGCCTGTTGAGCAGGCTGTCATTAATGGGGAATTATTGTTTCTATCTAGTTGGTTTACACATCTATCTAATTCTTCGGGACGATCTTGAAATTGAGTGAATATTTTGGCAATTAACTCTCTGTTTTTGCTAGATACTGCTATTGAAAGTAAAGTTTCATTTGCGTTGTTCCTACTCAAAATATCAGTTCTACTATCATCAAATAGTTTTTTAAATTGTGCATCTAAAGAGCGTTTATAGATTTTCAGTCTATCTAATTCGGTATCCGTTTTGAAAAACCCTTGAATTGTGTCTTTTGCGGCACCCAAGGAACTCTTGGTTGCATTTGCCGCTTCAATTTTTGCTATGCTTAGGTTAATGGTTTGCAATTGCTGATAAACTATCAAGATCGGTGTGTTTCCAAGTTTATCCTTAGAGTTAATATCCAATTTTGGTGACTCCAACAGTAAGTTTAAAACCTTTGTTAAATCCTCAATAGATTCTGACGGAGCACCTTTGATGTGAAGATCGTGTAGTTTAAACAGCACGTCAATTATTGGGTGAGAGTTTGGTGAGAAGAATAAGTTTGCTTTTAATTTATCGTTGCTAAGTATTGCTTGTAGTGTTTCATGTTGTCCATCGATTGTAGCTTGATGTAAAATTGTGAGATTGTTTTTATTAGGCGCATTGATATCCAGATTCGGATTTCTCAGTAAAGCGGTTACTACATCGTATTCACCAGCAGCTGCAGCAGCAAAAACTGAAGTGTGATTAGTACTATTGACCGAACTGTGCTGCACAGCGTCTACAATTATAGCTTGGTGTTTTTCGGTGCTTCGGTTAAAGAGTTTTCTAATTCGTTTTTCTGCCTTTGCGTTATCAATTGATTTTAGATTCTTCAAGAATAAATCTGCAGTCTCTTGGTCGTGAATTGCCGCTATAAGATGATCTACACTTTTACCAATCTTTTCCTTTTTGTAAGAAAAGCTTGGGTGAGTCATAATTGCAGACATTAATTCGGCTTTTTCAGCTGAATAAGGTTGATTCAAAAGATATAAGAAAGGTGTGAGTTCAGTTGAATTTTTCATCTGGCAAAGTGCAGTGTCAGAGTGCTCTGCCAACATATGGCCAGATTTGTTTACTATGCTGATTGCAAGTTTATAATCACGATTTGCAATAGCATAATGAAGTAATGTGTTTCCATTTGCATCAACATCAGTAAGGTTGCTGGACTGTTGATTCACTAATACATGTACTAAGGTATTCTGGCCATTCTTATATGCAGAGATAACGCTTGCATAATTTTGTTTCTTAGACGCTGTAACTTCTTTTAACTTAAGTTGTTGTTCTGTTAGCGGGAATGTAATTGTACCATTAGATAGTTCTATTTCATGATATTCAAACAGCTGTTCCAGAACTTTTAAGGAGTTGTTTTTTGATGCAAGTTCAACAAGAGTATCGAATTCTTCTTTGTTTGTAATCAAAGGAACTTTAGCGAATTCTGAGAGGTGTTCCATTCTATATTTGAGGAGTGCGCTTACTCTATCTGGTGAAAAATCCTCGAGTTCTTCTCTCATTCTTTCTCTTAGATACTGGGGAGAAAGTTTGTTGCCTACTAGAGCTCTAATTTCTTCCCAAGACATATGAGGATTATGAGTTGTATAGAATGACACTATGATATTCTGAAGGTCATCTGGAATATTGTCTTTTGTGAGGATTTTTTCTCTTGCTAATAAAACCAAGACATCTTGATAACTGGTGCCATCTGGTTTGTTGTGTTGTAGTGCATTTCTTACATTGGCAAGTGCTAGTTTTACTAGTTCAGTATCGGTTTTTGCTTTTTCTCTAAGATCAGAGATAAAGTTAGGACTTTGGTTTAGATACAAATTATTATTGATTAATTCTTCAAATTTAGAAATATATATGTTTTTGTATCTCTCTCTAGCTTTCTTTACTCTTTCATTTTTTGAATCGATCTGTAATTTTTGAAGATCTTGCTTAGCTTTAATGAGTGTATTAAGTGTGTCTTGGCTTTTAGGGTAATCAGGATTGTTAATGAAATCTGAGATTTTATCAAATGAAGAAAGTCTGTTGCTCGCTACGGTGACATAGTTAGCTAGAAAATCATCAATAAGCAAATCTAATTCTAATACTTCTACCTTCTTCTCATCTTTCATAAACTGCCTGCTGTATAGAGCTCTCTTATTAAGAATTCTATGCAACAAAAGTTAAAAAAGAGTTAACAAGAGGTGGAAATTATATAGAGAACAGCTCGGCAACTTGGATTAGTTTATCTTTGCCATTTATGTTCATCAGTAAATTGCCATTTTCATCTATATCCTTAAAATAGCCTGTTTCAGACGTTCTATCGGGGAAATTGACTCTGAGCATGTCGCCAAGTTTATAGCAATTAGATTTCCATAGATTTCTTATAGGTATAAAGCCATTCTGAAGCCAAACATTATAGATGCTTTGGAAATTTTTAATAAAAGTAGATAGAAATAATGAGAGATCTATTTTTTTACCAAAATTGGCTAAAGTAGTGGCATTAAGCTCTTCTAAACGATCATCTTCTACAAGGTTAGCACCAATCCCAATAATTAGGTTTTTGCCTACTTTTTCAAGCAAAATACCACTAACTTTTTTGTCATTAATAAGTACGTCGTTAACCCATTTTAGTTTCGGTGAAATATTGGGATAAAAAAATTTGATTGTATCCAGCAAAGCTATTCCAGTTGCGTACGATACCTGATGATCATTTGTTGTAGCTGGCAGGATGATAGAAATAGCTAAATTGCCTTTTTTACTTATCCAGTCGCGGTCATACCTACCTTTTCCCGAAGTCTGGTTAAGAGCAGAAATCACAGTAAAGGGTGCAACTTTGCCAGCAAGAAGCTGGGATTTTGCAAACGTTTGGGTTGAGCTCAATTCATCATAATTTTCTATTTCTAAATGCTCAATCAACACTAGATTTTAGCTGTATGGGTTATAAACTGGATTGTTTGGCTCATTGATTCCATAACAACTGAATTTGTAGTGCAAGTATACTTTTTAGAATATTTGACACCTTGTAAATACCAACCGTCGGTAACACCTGTTGCGGCAAAAATTACATCACCTTTTGCCAATTCGTTTAGGGAATATTTTTTATTCAAATCTTTGATGCCTACAAGTGCAGCTCTACTACGCTCTGCGTCGTCTCTAAAGATCAATCTGCCTTGCATCTGTCCGCCTAAGCATCTAAGCGCAGCCGCGGCAAGTACCCCTTCAGGTGCGCCGCCCATTCCCATATACATATCAACTTTCGGCTCAGGAAGAGTTGCTGAGATTACTGCTAAAACATCGCCGTCGGAAATAAATTGCAAACGCGCCCCTGACTCACGAATTTTCGCCACTAGTTCATCATGGCGTGGGCGTTTTAATACGCAAATAGTTAAGTCAGAAATATCACATTTTTTAGCTTTTGCTAGATTTTGAATGTTCTTGAGGGGTGTATTGTCAAGGTCGATTACTCCTTCAGGATAACCTGAGCCAATTGCGATTTTATTCATATAAACATCAGGTGCATTTAGCAAGCCGCCTGCTGTCGAAAAAGCAAGTACAGATATCGAGTTGGGAAGAGAATGAGCGCATATCGTTGTACCTTCCAATGGATCAACTGCAATATCAACTTTAATACTTCCTTTGCCTACTTTTTCGCCGCAATATAGCATAGGAGCGGAATCTCTTTCGCCTTCGCCTATAACAATAGTTCCATCAATATTAACATTATTGAATTCTTTGCGCATGGCAGTAACTGCAGCAGAATCCGCCGCTTTTTCCTGCCCGAGCCCTATCCATTCATGGCATGCGATTGCAGCAGCGCGTGTTAGGCTAACAGCATCCAGAGCAAGGTTTGCAGGAAGTGTAGGATTGTTTTTTGGGCGCGAGGATAAAATACTTTTCATAGAATCTAATTTTGTTGTATAGCAAAGATAGCATTGGCATTGCATACTGTCAAAGTTAGGTTAATCTTTAAGAAAAAGAGTCAGGTGCGATAGATGGTCAAAAAAATTAAAATTTCTCCGTCAATTTTATCAAGTAATTTTGCTGATCTAGGCAGCGAAATAAAAAAAGTTACTGAGGCTGGGGCTGATTATATACACTTAGATGTAATGGATGGCTCTTTTGTTCCGAACATTACTTTTGGCGCTCCCGTAATTAAGGCTGTGAGACATTCTAGTGCTTTACCTTTCGATACTCACCTTATGATAAATAATCCTGAAAAGCACATAGAAGCATTTGCCAAAGCTGGATGTGATATAATAACCATCCATGCTGAAGCGGTTACACATTTAGATAGAGTGATATCGCAGATTCATTCACATGGTGTTAAGGCTGGCGTTTCAATCGTTCCATCGACTCATGAAAGTGTGCTTGAATATGCAATGGATAAAGTCGATTTAGTTTTAGTCATGACCGTAAATCCTGGTTTTGGCGGGCAAGAATTCCTGCGCTCCCAGCTTCATAAAATTGAGAAAGTTAGAAATATGATTGAAAAAACTGGCAGAAAAATAGATTTAGAAGTTGACGGTGGTATAACCCCTGAAACGGCAAAGCTGGCCATAAATGCAGGTGCCAATGTGCTGGTAGCCGGAACCGCCGTGTTTGGCACGAAAGACTATAAAAAAAATATAGAAAAGCTTATAATCTAGCTATTTCATACAATTTTGCGTAAAAGCTAACTAAATTCAGCAACTTAGCTTGACTGTCACCTAAAAGTGCCGTATAATTTTCTCTCATCAACTTTAAATGGGGACTTTTATGAATATCTTTTCAACACCAACACCACAATCAAATTCAGCAGCTTTAGCTGGAGTCAGTGCTCTAGGCTTACTTGGGGTTATACTTAGCGATAATCCAGTAGTAAAAATGGGATCTTTGACATTTAGCTTGGTAGGATTGGTTGCGAGCTGTGCAATCAGCAATACTCAGTTTGGTAAAAAGAACTTTGCAGAAACTGCGACTGACGTAGCGTTCAAAATTTGTTTTGCTGCAACGCAGCTAGCTGGAGCAATTGGAATCAATAGCGCTAGCCTAGAAAATGTTTATGGTGCTATTAGGTAATTCACTAAGACTTCTTGAACAACAGCAGCTAAATGCTGCTGTTGTTTTTACGTTTTAGAAATCTTAATAGATCTCATATTATAAAAAATAGGCAAGCCAGTCAGCGCTGTTGCTACATACAATGCAAAAGATAAAGATGCGAAAGCAACACCCATCTCAATGCTTGTCCCGTTATTGATAAACTGTAGTCCGTACATCATAGCGAGCTCCCTCAAGCCTGCCCCGCCTATAGAAATAGGAATAATCGCTAAAATAGTTCCAACAATGAATAAAAATATATAGTCGACATAAACATTAGCAGTCGCTTCAGGGAATATTGAATAAACCAAAAAAGCTGCAGATATAACTTGCAACAACTGCACGCCAAATGAGTATACGGAAGCGTTGAGAGCAGTTTGAAATTTATCTTTAATTATATAATGCGCACCAAAGAAATAACATGGCGTTACCATTATTAAAAGCAGGACGCTGATTTCAAAACCGTATGGAATTACTTTCCAAAACTCAGTGAATGGTAAAAGTAATAATCCAAATAAAGCTAAAATATAGAAGCCATTAACTCTTTCGTAAAACATGATTCGTAGAGCTGTAATCTTGGAAAACTTTGAAACTTTGCTGAGATAAAATATTTTATAACCATCGCCACTTATTCCCCCTGGGAGTACAACGTTGAACATCATCCCTACATAGTATAAAGCAATTGCAAAAGTCTTTCTCACTTTCAAACCAAATGTTGAGAAATAATATCTGCTTCTAAACGCACTAAAAAACAATGATATGTGTAGACACACGTAGGAAAAAAACAAAGGAACAAGCTTCACTTGCTTAATATATTCGACAAAACTGGAGAAATTAATTTTGTGAAATACCCAGTAGAAAGCAAAAATTATGAAGGTAATTTTTGCAGATACCATCAAAATATTTTTGAGAGATGCGAGTTTCAAAATGCTATATCTCAAAAATAGCTTCAACTTCTACAGCAACTCCTAATGGCAATTGCGCAACTCCAATAGCAGATCTTGCATGCTCACCTTTAGTATCAAACGCTTTAAGCATTAAGTCTGATACAGCATTGGCTACAACCGGTTGTTCTATAAATGACGCAGTTGAGTTGACAAAAATTGTAAGCTTCACACATTTTTTTACTTTATCAAGATCGCCAACTGCAGTGTGCAATTGAGCCAGAACATTCAACCCGCAAATATGGGCAATTTTTTGTCCTTGCTCAATTGATATGTTGGCGCCTAATTGCCCCACATGTTCTTTAACTTCTCCAAAGCCAAGTGGCAGTTGGCCTGATACGTAAACATGGTTCCCAGAAATTAAAAAAGGTTTGAACTTCGCTTGAGGATTTGGGCTCAATACTGGAAGCGTATATCCATTAGACTCTAGATTTTTAAAGACTTGTGACATATAGTTACATTAAGTTCAGTTGCTTTATGTATAGCAAAATTAAATTACTTGGGAAACACATTAGTTAAATGACAATAATTAGATCAATACTTTTCATAATATTTTTAATAATTTGGACACTGATCGTAGGTATACTGGGTAGTGTTGTATTGCCATTTAGAAGCCAAAAGCTAACAGCAAAAGTTGGTTTTGCTTGGAGTTATGTACTCACAATTGCACTTAGGGTTATATGCTGCGTTAAGGTAAAGATAATAAATGCACACAACCTTCCAAAAGACGGATGCATAATTGCTTCGAAACACCAGTCTGTTTGGGAGACGATATTTTTTGTTCATTATCTGAACAACCCTGCATTTGTATTAAAAAAAGAACTTTTAAAAATACCATTGTACGGCTTGTACTTAAGGTTTATTGAGATGATAGCAATAGATCGCAAGGGTGGCGTTTCAATCGTTAAGCAAATGTCTGAAGCCGCAAGAAAAGCATTTGACAAAGGTCGACCAATTGTCATATTCCCTGAAGGAACCAGAGTAAAAGATGGCGAAAGTGTTGAATATAAATCAGGGATTGCAGCATTGCATAAAGAGTTACCTGATATTCCAATTGTTCTAGCAGCCTTGAATTCGGGCAAGCTCTGGCCGCCAAAATCTTGGATAATCAAAAGCGGAACAATAAAAGTAAAGTTCCTTGAGCCAATAACGAAACCACTTTCAAAAGATCAATTATTGAAAAAATTGAAGGAAGACATAGATTCCGCTACAAATTCCTTATAATACGTGTATATTAAGCACATTAATTAATGTTTCAACATGCATCAGGCGAAGGAAATGATTAACGTCACTCTACCAGATGGAAAGGTAAAAAGCTTTCCAAGCCCAGTTACTGGCTTTGAATTTGCAGCAAGCATCAGCAAAAGCCTAGAAAAAGCAGCTTTGGCTGTAAAAATAAATGGTGAGTTAAAAGATCTTTCAACGACAATATCAAGCGATTGCACTATCAGTGTTATAACTGCTGATAGCCAAGATGGTTTGGAAATTATCCGCCATGATGCGGCACACATATTAGCTGAAGCTGTCAAAAATTTATTCCCAGAAACACAAGTTACAATAGGCCCAACTATTGAAAATGGCTTCTATTATGACTTTGCCCGAGCCGAGCCTTTTTCCACTGATGATTTGGCAAAAATAGAATCTGAGATGAAAAAAATTGTTGCTCGCAATATTAAAATCGAGCGAAAAGTTATGTCTCGTGATGAGGCGGTTGCTCACTTTAAAAAATTGGGTGAGAACTATAAAGTTGAAATCATTCAAGATTTACCTGCTTCGGAAGAAATTAGTCTATATTTCCAAGGTGAGTTCGCCGATCTTTGCCGCGGCCCACACTCGCCATCTACAGGTAAAGTAAAAGCATTTAAGCTAATGAAAGTTGCTGGTGCTTACTGGCGTGGCGATAGCTCAAAGCCTATGCTGCAAAGGATTTATGGTACAGCTTGGGCGAGTGATGAGCAGCTCAAAGCTTATCTGCATCAGTTAGAAGAAGCCGAAAAACGCGACCATAGGAAATTAGGCAAGCAATTAGAATTATTCCATTTGCAAGATGAAGCGCCTGGGATGGTTTTCTGGCATCCCAAGGGTTATGCAATTTACAACAAATTAGAAAACTATATTCGAGCGAAAATCGCTAAGTCTGACTATGTTGAAGTTAAAACACCACAAATTTTTGAAAAAAAGTATTGGGAACAAAGTGGCCACTGGGAAAACTATCGCGACAAAATGTTTGTAATTAAAGACGAAGAGCCAGATAGCGATAAAATTTTTGCTTTAAAACCTATGAACTGCCCTGGGCATGTCCAAATTTTTAAACAAACTATAAAATCATACCGTGATTTGCCATTAAGAATGTCTGAGTTTGGCTGCTGTCATAGAAATGAGACATCAGGCTCAATGCATGGACTAATTAGGGTGCGTCAGTTTACGCAAGACGATGCACATATATTCTGTACCGAAGATCAGATCGTCTCCGAGACCTCTGTTTTTTGTAATTTAGTAATGCAGGTATATAAAGACTTAGGTTTTGAAAATGTTAGAGTGGTAATCGCAACTCGACCAGATAAAAGAGCTGGTAGCGATGAGATTTGGGATAAGGCTGAGCAAGGTCTTGAGGATGCATCTAAAAAAGCTGGATTGCAATATACTATAGAGGCTGGAGAAGGGGCGTTTTATGGGCCAAAACTAGAGTTTCATCTAACAGATGCTATCGGTCGATCTTGGCAATGCGGCACTTTGCAGCTTGATTTTGTGCTTCCCGAGCGTCTAGATGCAAATTATATAGCAGAGGACGGCTCGCGTCAGCGTCCAGTAATGTTACATAGGGCAATTTTAGGATCTATGGAGAGATTCATAGGAATTATGCTTGAGCACTATTCAGGAGTTTTGCCATTATGGCTATCACCATTGCCAGTTGTTGTAGCAAGTATTACCAATGATATTGACGATTATGCTATTGAAGTTAAAGAACTTCTAAAATCGAATGGTATAAACGCAGAGCTAGACTTAGATAGCGAGAAAATTAACTATAAAGTACGCAAGCACTCGTTAAGAAAAATTCCTATCTTTGTCGTAGTTGGCAAAAACGAACGTGCAGAGCGCAAAGTTTCCATTAGGAGATTAGGCTCAGAAAACCAAGAAATACTTGATCTTCACGAATTTGTGAATAAAGTAAAAACTGAGGCAACGCCTCGCATTTAATTAACTAATAAGGAATATTCAAATAGCTGCACCTACTAACAAAGACACACCAAGATGCAATCGGGAAATTAATTATCCTGAAATACGTCTAATTGATGATCAAGGCAATATGCTTGGCGTCGTATCGCCAATCCAAGGCATGAGAATGGCGCAAGAAAAAGGATTAGATTTGGTTGAGATATCGCCTAATGCAAATCCACCTGTTTGCAAAATTATGAATTACGGAAAGTTTAAATACGAAGTTCAGAAGAAATCTCAAGAAGCTAGGAAAAAACAAAAAACTGTTGAGACTAAAGAAATTAAAGTTAGGCCAACAATTGCTTCTGGTGACTATCAAGTTAAACTTAGAAATGCACAAAAATTCTTAAGTAACGGTGATAAAGTCAGGGTAACGCTGGTGTTTAGAGGCAGAGAAGTCACGCATAATGAAGTTGGCTTTGCTGTGATAGCCAAATTTAAGCAAGACCTTGAAGATTACGCAAGAGTAGAAGTAGAGCCCAAACTCGAAGGGAAGCAAATCTTTATGCTGATGTCTCCAAAATAACTTCAGTTAATAATTATTGAAAACTTTTTAAAATAGCTGCATTATCAATATATTGGAAGGCGCTAACGCGTTTATTAATGTTAGAATTTTTAGAGAAAGATGTTTTCAAGTTTACGAAATATAACGATTGTTTTGTTTGCTATCTTGGTTGTAATAACCTTGCTCGTAGGGATATACTTTAAACATACGTTTGTACAAGATATCGTTAAAGTTAGTACAGAAGAGCAAGCTCAAGTGACTGGAGAGGCATATACTAGATCCGTTTGGAACCGATATTATCCAGTAATAGCATATCTCAACAGTAGGCCGATAAGTGAATGGTCAACTATATCTCAATATTCAACTTTTGTTAAAGAAAGTGCTGATAATCTTGCATCAAAAAATGTTTTGAAAGTGATTTTATATAATCCAGATCAAAGCGTTCTATTCGATAGCTCAAGCACTACTCAGATCGTGCCAATTAACACATTTATGTCCACCACTGTAGATAAAAAGGCTATAGAAGAAGCCGTAAAGCTTGCAACTGCTGGGCGTAAGAATAATATTTTTGTTAGCAGTGCAAATTACATTACTAATGGCCAAGAAGTCAAAAAATCTGTCATCAAGTCATTCATTCCAATTATAGTTACTGAGCCAAAGGAAGAGACCAAAGATCTAGCTGAAAAAACTTCAGCTGTACTTGAGATAAATTACGATGTAACCAAGACTATTGAAAAGCTAAATACAATACAATTTACAGTAGTTTTCATGATAATAGCTTCCTTATCAGTTTTATCTGGAGCTGTTTTATTATCGACTCAAAAAGCTGAAGTTGTATTAGAGAAGCAGCAAGAAGTTGGTTTTGAAATGGCTGCAGCAAAAGCAAGTGCTGAATCTGAAAGTAAAGCAAAATCACAATTCCTTGCCAATGTTAGTCATGAATTGAGAACTCCTCTTAACGCAATTATTGGGTTTTCTGAAATAATAAATTCAGAGTCTATGGGGCCAATTGGTAATGAACAGTATAAAGAATTTGTGAGAGATATTCATACTTCAGGAGTTCACTTACTTAGCTTGATAAATGATATATTAGATTTCTCAAAAGCTGAAGAAAACAAGCTTCAAGTAGATTTCGAGCAAGTGGATCTAACGAAATTAATCAAAATCAGCATACGAATGGTTATGCCTAGGGCTGATGAAGCTAAGGTTAAAATAGTTGATGATTTGCCAAGTGATCACGTTGTTTTACTCGCTGATTCTAAAAGATTGAAACAAGTAATTCTTAATCTACTATCGAATGCTGTTAAATTTACTCAAGAAAATGGTACAGTTGCTATTAGAGCATGGAAAGACTTGGATACAAGTTCATTGCTAATTGAGATTAAGGATACAGGTGTTGGAATGGCTCCACAAGATCTTGCCAGAGCATTAGCGCCATTTGGACAGGTTGATAACAAGCTTAGTCGTAGATATGATGGCACAGGATTAGGGTTGCCGTTAACCAAGAAGTTAGTTGAACTAATGCGTGGTAAATTCGACATTAAGAGTGAAATTGGATTAGGTACATCTATTACACTTTCATTTCCTATTCAAAGCAACGAAATAGAAGCAACGGACTCTTTGGGCTCTTAATATCCGCGCGCATTCTATTATATCATTTTGCCCAACGCTATATCGTGTACAAAGCCTTGATGTTCTTCTGGGTTATTGAAAGGCATGTCTCTATAGCCGCATTTTGTATAAAAGTTTAGTGCCTCAGGCGAAGACTCAACGTGGAGAGTATCGTATCCTTGGCTCTTTAACCATCTCTCGCAACTCTTCAAAAAACTTCTTCCAAAAGATTGATTTCTGGAGAAATTCTCAATAATAAGAATTCGTATTGTAGCCCTTGAATTAGGCCAATATTGAATATGTGTGTAGCCCGTTATTCTTGAGCCTTTATATAAAACTAGGTGAACATGATCTGGGAGATCAAATGTATGGGTATAAGGATCAGCACTCTCATTTTTATCAAAAAAATATTTTTGACGAGCTTTTTTGACAAATTCACACTCGGTCGGGGTTAATGCTTTTACTACTCTTAAACCGTCAAAGCCTGTCTTATTATCAATCATGGCTACGAATTCATCTTTGCCAAAACAGTATCCAAAAATATCATTAGGGAATTTTGCAGCTAATTGTTTTTTTAATTCTGAATAAGCTTCTCTGTCATCAATGTTGTTTCGCATCCAATCACGGAATTTAATGCAGCGATCAATTTCTGCATTAGCTTGTTCATATACATGAACATTGAAAGTTCTAGGGTTTCCTTTTTGAAAATAGCGCCTGAATAACATCCCATGTTCGCCTTTAGCTTCATAACCTAATGCTGCCATTTGCGAATTTACATTATCAATAAGATTGATATCCCTGACTACAGGAATGATATCAATTATAGGTTTCGCCGAAAGTTCTGGTACAGATGTAGAGCCTATATGGTGAATTGCAATGCAATTATCACCCAAAATTTCTTTTATAAGTGCGGCTTCCTTCTCAAATATTTCTGGCCAAGCAGAGCTGTAAGGTAGAACTTCTATTTTATAATTTGTTTGCATGATTTAATATTATTTCTTTCCCCGCATTCTAGTACTTATTTCCGAGACTATATAGTGTTATTTGCTGGACTTATGAAGTATTAGTGTTTTGATATTTCTATGGCTTCTGAACGTCCAGAAGTTTTAATTTTTCAAGCCACGTCCACACAAAACATCCTAATTTATCATAGAAATTTTGAGCATTTTGAGAACTCATAGTGCTTATTGTTTATTTTCATTTTGCCTAGCTAATGTGCTTTAGAGAATATATATCGCCCGTCGTAATAGCAGTCAAATTTTGTGTGATTTTTTCTGGTGACCAGTCCCACCATTTAAGTTCAAGTAGGAATTCAATTGTGGCGTCATCAAATCTTTTTCTTATTGGTCGAGCAGGGTTGCCGCCAACTATAGTGTATGGCTCTATATCTTTTGTAACTAAGCTATTAGTTCCAATTATAGCGCCATCGCCAATTTTGATTCCCTGCATTACGGTGACTCCATTGCCAATCCAAACATCGTTGCCAATAACTGTATCACCTTTGCTAACAACATCCATTGATGCATCTTTCCAAGCTTTACCAAATACTTTAAAAGGGTAGGTTGAAACTCCGTTCATAGCGTGGTTTGATCCGTTCATAATGAATCTTACACCGCTGGCTAGTTGGCAAAATTTTCCTATGATTAATTTGTCTCCCATGAAATCAAATAAGTAGAGAACATTTTTCTCAAAATTATATATATCTTCGGGGTCATCATAATACGTATAATCACCCACAATAATTTGCGGGCTTTTTATTATGTTTTTTAAGAAGACCGTTCTTGTTACCCCTTCAATTGGGTACAGTGTGTTGGGGTTGGGATAGCTCATACTATGGTATATGTTGAAATTATAATGCTAACGATATCTTAATTGAGTATAGTTTTCCAGTTTTCTATTGCTGCTACAGCCCTTTGAGAAAATATTTCCTTACGATTATGGATTTTTTTTGCACTTATTAATGGCGGAAATAGGCCGTAGTTTATATTCATTGGTTGAAATGTATCAGCATTAGCCTCTCCCGTAATATGTGAGAGAAGAGATCCTAAAGCTGATTCGCGGGGTGGCATAACAAAATCTTTTTGTAGAGCTTCATATGCCGCAAACATACCAGCAAGTAATCCGCATGCTGCACTTTCTAAGTATCCTTCAACACCAGTGATTTGCCCAGCAAAGCGTAAATTAGGTTTAGATTTTAGTCGTAACTGATTGTCTAAAAGAATGGGGCTTTTAATAAATGTATTTCTATGCAGTCCCCCAAGCCTTGCGAATTCAGCATTTTCTAACCCTGGGATTAGCTTTAAAATTTTTTGCTGGTCTCCATATTTAATCTTAGTTTGGAACCCAACGATATTATAAAGTGTTCCAAGTTTATTATCTTGGCGTAGTTGCACTACCGCATAGGGTTTTTCACTTGAATTAGGATTAGTTAAACCAACTGGTTTCATAGGGCCAAAACGTAAAGTTTCTTTTCCGCGAGATGCCATGACTTCGATTGGCAAACACCCATCAAAGTAAGGGGTATTTTTCTCCCATTCTTTGAAGTCGGTTTTTTCAGATGCCAGAAGAGCGTCAATAAATTCGTAGTATTGTTCTTGAGACATAGGGCAATTTATGTAGTCCTTGCCATCACCCTTATCGTAGCGGGATTGAAACCATGCTTTAGAAAAATCTATGGAATCTTTATAAACGATTGGTGCTATAGCATCAAAGAATGCCAAATATTCTTCGCCTGTTTCTTTTAGAATAACTTGGGATAATGAATCTGAAGTTAGAGGGCCACTTGCAACTATCGTTAACTCATCAGTAAACTGAGAAATCTCTTCTCTCTTGATTTCAATCAACGGATGGTCTTCCAAATTTTTTTGCACTAATGCAGAAAAGCCGTGGCGATCTACTGCTAATGCGCTTCCTGCTGGAATTCTGCTTTCATCCGCGCAGCGCATAATTAGTGAATCTAGCTCACGCATTTCGTAGTGGAGCAAACCTACTGCATTAGTTATGTCGTCTGATCTAAATGAATTTGAGCAAACTAATTCTGCTAAGGTGTCAGTAATATGGGCGTTGGTTTTTTTGACTCCGCGCATCTCAAATAAAGTGACTTTTACCTCGCGTTTTGCTAATTGCCAAGCAGCTTCACTGCCGGCAAGTCCGCCGCCGATTATAGTAACCTTATTAATCATACTTGTTATTAACTAACTACTTCTTTTTAGCTGGAGCTTTTGCTGCAGGTGCAGCTTTAGCAGCAGCGGCTGGTGTAGCAGCGGCTGTTGCATCAGGAGCAGCAGCTGGTTGATCTGATTCCTCAGTACGACCAGTAATGGAAATAACAGTGAAATTTGTTTTATCAACTGGCTTAACTCCTTCAGGAAGTTTAATGCTGTTGATATGAACGTTATGACCGATTTCAAGAGTTGAAACGTCAACTTCAATATGATGAGGGATATTTGATGGATGGCATTCGAACATAACTGTTCTGTGTACCACGTTAACAACACCACCACGCTTGACACCTGGAGATTTTTCTTCGCCCAAAACTTTGATTGAAACTGCGACTTTAACAATTGTATCCTTGCTGATTCTTAAGAAATCAACGTGTTCAGGCATGTCAGTAACAGGGTGTAACTGAATTTCTTTTGGAAGAGTTGTGAAAGTTTTTCCGCCAACAATAATGTCAACTAGCTTGGTTCTGAACCCACCTTTTTTGATTTCGGCGTCAAGTTTATTTGCATGCAAATTGAACATCAACTGACCTTCTTTGCCACCATACATAACGCATGGAACTTTGCCTTCTCTTCTAGCTGCTCTAGCTGAACCTTTGCCAGCACCTTCTTTTAAGTCAGCTTCAAATCTTAATGTTTCTGTCATTGCCGTAATCCTTTAAATTCTATTTATTCAAACAGGCTAGATACAGATTTCTCTGTTGCTATTCTGTTTATTGCTTCAGCGAAAATTGGTGCAATTGGTAGTATTTTTATTTTACTACTTTTTGCCAGTTTACTCGCGTTGGAAATTGTATCCGTAATGTAAAGCTCAGAAAGATCTGAACTTTCAACTTTTTCAACCGCACTAGCCGACAATACTCCGTGTGTAATAAACGCACGAACACTTTTGGCTCCATTTTCTATTAACGCTTTGGCAGCGTTACATAGAGTGCCCGCAGAATCTACTATATCATCGACAATAATGCAATCCTTTTTATCAACATTCCCTATGATATTCATCACTTCAGAGCTTCCAGCCTTTTCTCTGCGCTTATCGACTATGGCTAGGTCTGAGTTTAGTCTTTTGGCCAAGGCTCTGGCTCTAACTAGCCCCCCAACATCAGGAGAAACTACTAAAAACTGGTCTTTTTTGAATTTTGATTCAATATAATTTTCAAAAACTGGTGTAGAGAATAGGTTATCAACAGGTATATCGAAAAAACCTTGGATCTGACCTGAGTGTAAGTCCATTGTTAAAACTCTGTTTGCCCCTGCAGAAGTTAGAATATCGGCAACAAGTTTAGCAGATATAGGTGTTCTTGAGTATGGTTTCCTATCTTGTCGCGCATAGCCATAATAAGGAATGACTGCGGTAATTCTTTTAGCTGAAGCTCTTTTGAGTGCATCTAAAATAATTAGCAGCTCCATTATATAGTCATTTGCGGGTGCAGAAGTTGACTGAATTATAAAAATATCGTCTCCTCTTACAGATTCATCAATTTCAACAAAAGTTTCATTGTCTGAAAATCTTTGAATTTTTATGTTTGTTAAAGGAGTTTTTAGTATTTTAGATATCTCTTGGGCGAGATGTGGATTACTGGTGCCAGCGATTAATTTCATAACAAATCCAAACAATTAGCTTGGAATTGGATGTAACACTATTTGACAAAAAAAAGCAAGATGTATACGGGTTAAATGAATCGATATCTGACTTTGATGTGAACAAAAACTATTCTCTTGGTGCAACAGGGAATAGAACGTCGAACGATTGTTTTATCTAAGAGCTGCATTCTTTTTGTAGATATAAGCTAGTATTCCAGACACAGCTGCATAAGCTTCTAGAGGTATATAATCATCAACTTCTAATGCAGATAAAATAGAAATCAGTTGCGGATCTTTTCTAATGTCGATGTGATGTTTTTTTGCTATTTGCAAAATTTTCTCGGCTACTTCGCCCCTACCTTTTGCTGTAACTTTTGGCGCAGGAAATTCTTTCTTATACTCAAGCGCAATTGCCATTAATTTCTTAAAGTCGTCTTTTTGATTTTTTGACATATCCATTAGATTTGCCATCAGTTCCTCTCATCTAACCAAGCTGCTTGAATAGCTTCTAAAACCTTTTCATTACATCTATTTGGAGTGTCATCAAACCCCTCAATGCTAAGCACATATCTCTGCAAATCTGTAAATTTGACGTTCATAATATCAGTATCTGGAAATTTTTCTTCCAGTGATATTGCTACATCGTAAACATCAGTCCATTTCATTTTCTGCTCTCTCTAGAAGCTATAACTTCTTTCATCAGAAGTCTTACTACCTCATTTATACCATTATGAGTTGCACCAGAACAAGTGTATATCTTCTTTTTCGTATGCTTTTTAAGTTTCTCAGCAACTTTTTTAAGAGCAGCTTCTGAGAGTAAATCTGTCTTACTTAAAACAAGTAGTTCTTTTTTATCTATAAGTTTTTCTGAATAGCTTTCCAATTCTTTTCTTATAGTTTTGTAATCCTTTACAACATTTTTAGAAGTGCAATCAATTAGATGTAACAAAATACCGCAACGTTCAA
Organism: uncultured Candidatus Midichloriaceae bacterium; assembly: GCA_964558975.1. Lineage (GTDB taxonomy): Bacteria > Pseudomonadota > Alphaproteobacteria > Rickettsiales > Midichloriaceae > CAZLFQ01. The sequence goes on along the minus strand of CAZLFQ010000002.1, from coordinate 182,685 downwards.
TGTGTTTAAGGAATTTATCGCCAAGACCAACCCCTTCGCTTGCACCTTCAATTAATCCGGGTAAATCGGCGATCACAAATTCATCGTCCTTGTAATAAACAACGCCAAGTTGAGGTTTGACAGTTGTAAAGGGATAATCAGCAATTTTTGGTTTTGCAGCAGATACTACTGAAAGAAAAGTTGATTTCCCAGCATTAGGAAGGCCAGTCAGACCAACATCAGAAAGTAATTTGAGTTTTAACCAAACCCATAATTCGTCTCCAACAAATCCAGGAGTTGCTCTTCTTGGAGCTTGGTTGACTGAGCTTTTGAAATTAATATTTCCTTTGCCACCGTCACCACCTCGCGCCAATAAAAACTCTTCTCCATCAATGCTCATATCCTGAATTAAGGTCGAGCTGTCTTCTGATAAAATTTGCGTTCCAACAGGAACATCAATGTATAGTGTTGCACCTGCTTTACCTGAGCAATTTCTACCTTTGCCAGATTCTCCATTTTTAGCTTTAAAGTGTTGGCGATATCGAAAATCGATTAGGGTGTTTAAATCTTTTGTAGCGCGGAATACAATGTCAGAGCCTCTGCCACCATTTCCACCATCTGGGCCACCTTCTTCAATAAATTTTTCACGACGAAAGCTGATACAACCACGTCCCCCATCTCCTGCTTTTAGGTAAATTTTAGCTTCATCAATAAAATGCATTTTAATACTAAATTAATTTTAATGCTGCCAGCGCATTATCTACAATGACTTTGCTTTTTTCTTGTAACGGTATTAATGGCAGTCTTACGTTTTCATTACACATGCCCATTTTGGACAGTGCATATTTCACTGGTATTGGATTTGTCTCGCAGAACATTGCAAATATTAAGTTGGTTAGTTTGCGATGTTCTTGCAAAGCTTGGTCAAACTTGTTTTCCTGCGTGAACCTTTGAATTTGAGTACATAATTTTGGCATGACATTCCCTAAAACAGAAATATTTCCTATCCCGCCGTTAGCATTAAAGCCTATGGCATCAAGATCATCACCTGTGAACAGTAGGAAATTTTTATTTTTGAGAGCGTCGTAAATTGATAGTGCTCTGTTAGCGCCAGCGCAATCTTTTATTCCTACAATGTTATCTAAATCAGCAAGCTTGGCTACGGTTTGCTCAGAGATATTTACCACTGATCTACCGGGAGCATTATATAGAATTATAGGAATATCGACAGAATCATTTACAGCCTTAAAATGCTGATATAAACCCTCTTGAGTTGGTTTGTTATAATAAGGTGATACTATAACCACCCCATCAGCACCCAGTTCTTTTGCATGCGTGCTATATTTTATCGCAGATTCAGTTGAATTCGAGCCTGTGCCAACTAAAACTTGTGTGCGACCTGCAGCAGTTTTAATGCAGGTTTTAACTAATAGATCTCTTTCTTCAAATGATATAGTCGGTGATTCTCCAGTTGTTCCTAGAACAAGAACACCATCTACACCCTCTTGAACTTGCCAGTCGACAAGATCCTTGAATTTTTCAATATCAAGAGTGTTGTCTTTTTTAAAAGGCGTTACTAGTGCCGTGTATAATCCTTTAAACATGTAGGCCTCACTTTATGGTGCGATATCTAGGCAGCGATATAACTATTTCAGTGCCAATTCCTTCTTGGCTTGAAATAGATAGATCTGCATCGTGCAATTCTAGCACACTTTTAACAATAGTTAAACCCAAGCCTATCCCTCTATGGAACTTTGTTAGCACATTTCCAGAAGATTCAAAGGATTGGGTGATTCTTTCTAGGTCAGATTCTCTTATTCCTAGGCCATTATCCGCAATTGATAGGATGATTCGTGAATGTTGTAAATAACCCTTAATAACAATCTGTGCTCCTTTATCTAGGGCAAAAGTAATGCTATTATCAAAAATACAAACTAATGCTCTTATAAATTTTTCTTCATCTACTAGTACCTGAGGTAGCTGTGAGTCATAACTTTCAATTACTTTTATCTTTTTTAAATTCAATCGAGAATAAACTGTAGATAAAGCGGATTCTACCAAGTTTTTAATATCTGTTTGGCTATCAGACAATTTCATTTTGCCAGCTTCAAAATCCGCAAGATCAATTACTTTGTTAATATTATCAAGCAGTTCCTTCCCAGATTGAACTATCATATATAGGTATTCTTTCTCGGCTTCCGAATTGCTTCGTGCAATTAATACCTCTGAAGCTCCAAGAATGTGGTTGAGTGGTGTTCTAAATTCGTGTTGCAGGTTTCTTATAAAGTCTGACTTTGCATTGCTTGCGACTTGAGCTTTATGTGCTAGAAATTCTAATTTCTGATTTGCATCAGAAAGAGCAAATTTCTGCTCAACTACTTTTTTAAGTGCCTCTGTCAGTACTACAAGTTCATGAGTTGAATAATTTTTGAAGTCGATATTCTTATTATCTAATGCGATTTTTTGAGCGTTTCTACTGAGTCGTGTTAGTGGGTTGAGTAGAGTCATTCTAATAAAAATTACTAATGATGAGAAGGCCATTAAAATCACTAATAAGTCATAGAAAGATTTTTTAATGCTTGCCCAGTATGATGCAGATGAGAGGGGAGGATTTATTTTAACCACAATATAAAGTGGTAATTGAGCTATTCTTTTTACTATTTCTTTCTCGATTATCAGGGAAGAAAATGGAGAAACTCTTTCTTCATCTTCTACAAAATTGATGTTTCTAGAATCTCTAATTGCTTTGCTATATGATGCTATTTCTTCTGTTGAGATGTTATTATCCCCAGAATCTAATATTGTCACGCCATCTTTATTAAAAATTGCGAAGCTGATTACCTGATCAGATTTATATGTCGCTGCGATTCCATTCTGGAATTTTTCAATAGAATAACCCCCCATCATTGTTCCAATATATCTGCCATGCTTATCAGTAATTCCCATGCCAAAAGGTATTTTTGGCTGACCACTCATAGCGCCGTTAATTGGCTCGCCTATAAATAAAATATTATATTTTGAAAAAGATTTTTTAAGGTACTGTCTTTTTTCCAAATCAACTTCAAGTGGTTTTGCAAGGACTCCAATATTTGAATCTATTACTATTTTATTCTCGTGGAAGTCATACCATCTTAAAGAACTCCAGCCAATAAGTTCGGTTACTAGCTTATTCATTTCGAAGTCGGATATAACCCCATAAATATTTTTGTGAGATAGATTATCTAAAGACTGAATTCTTTTACTTTCTTGAAGTAAGATGCTTTCTGTTACAGCGAGAGTTGTTAGGAAGTAATTTTCAATACCATTGGCAATATCTACCAATTTCTCATTATTACTTTGACTATGAATTTGGTGAATTCTATTGAAGTACCATATCCCTATCACAAGGAATATAACCATTTCCAGAAAAATCAGCTTCTGAAGGTATGTTCTGGTCTTCCTGACTTTCATAACACATAAAATGATTCAAGTGGTCGGAGCAGAGAGATTTGAACTCCCGACCCCCTGTACCCAAAACAGGTGCGCTACCAGGCTGCGCTATGCTCCGCCTACCACTAGGTAAAAGGGTTTTATTATAAAACTAGGTAAATTGCAAGTATTACCTAAAATTTATTAATTAAAAATTCTTTCAAGAGTTGATTTGCTTTGCATTTTCACAGTGCCTTCATTGATAGGCTTGCCTTGCTCAGCGTTGGTTTTGATTCTCTCTTTTTCTACTACAGGGTTGATTGTTGGGTCATTATCTTCGTTTAATTTAGATACAGTTTTGCGAATAATCCCTCGTTCACTTTTTGCCTTTTTATTATGATTTAGTTCTTCATCAACAGTTTTTTGTACCGAGGACTTAGCATGAGGTTTGTTAAATTCTTGGAGGAAGTTCGAGTCTTCTGTAGTGAGATTCGAAGGGGATTTAGTATTGGTCTCAGGTTCAAATACGTAATTACTTTGAGGTAGTTCAGAATTTGTACTAGGTTGTTGCAATCTGAATTCAGGCGGTGCGCTAAGCGGGGGATTTGAGATTACCATGAACTCATCTGGAGCAGGTTTCTTTAATCCAAGCGTGGACTTCACATCATAGCTTTCGCAAGCAGTTAGAGCTAATAACCCAAATAAGTAGATAAAAAAATTCTTTTGCATTGTAAAAATATAGAAAAGTTTACATAAGTGTGTACAATCCTTTTGCGAAAAACTCAAGGAAATAGTGATAAATGAAAGAATCTAAACGTGTAGCGGTAGTGTTGTTTAATTTGGGTGGGCCTGATAATTTAGATGCAGTAAAGCCATTTTTATTCAATTTATTCTATGACCCTGCAATCATAAATTTGCCTAAGCCATTTAGATATTTGCTTGCAAAGCTTATTTCTTCAAGGCGTACTCAAAAAGCTGTTGAAATTTATAAACAGATGGGTGGGAAATCTCCAATTATAGAGCAAACTACTGCGCAGGCTGAAGCATTGCAAAAAGAGTTGGGTGAGAAGTATAAAGTATTCTTTTTTATGAGATATTGGAAGCCCTTTATCAGTGATGTTATAGAAGAAATTAAAAAATATGATCCAAAAGAAATAGTTTTGCTACCACTATACCCGCAGTTTTCTACAACAACAACTGCAAGTGGCTTTAAGTATTGGTCTGATAATGTGGGTAAGGAATTTTCTGGAATTTCAGTAAAAAGCAATTGTTGTTATTTTGATAATTCAAAATTCTTAGATGCCTATGCTAAAAGTATAAAACCTCTTTATGCACAGGCTTTGAAAGTTTCCAAGCCGCGCATATTATTCTCTGCGCATGGTATTCCTAAAAACCGTATTGATGATGGTGATCCTTACCAGTTCCAAATAACTAAATCAGTTGAGGGAATTGTTGCAAAACTTGGCATAAACGATTTAGACTATTCAATTTGCTACCAGAGTAAAGTTGGGCCTCTTGAATGGTTAAGTCCGTCAACGGAATCAGAGATTAAAAAAGCTGCTAAAGAAAAAACACCTATAGTTATAGTTCCTATTGCTTTTGTATCAGAGCATTCTGAAACACTTGTAGAATTGGATATCGAATATAAGCACCTTGCTGAAGAGTCGGGTTTAAAAGACTATTTCAGGGTACCAGCCATTACCACGCATAAAGATTTTATCGTATGTTTAAAGGAACAGGTGATTGATATACAAGATAAATCCTGTGAGTTTTCTAAGTGTGGTCAGTATAAAGTGGCATAATTATTGCTCGAGTAAGAGATTATATTTAGTTTGGGTTAACTAGTTATGCCTTCGATAAATCTAGGGGGATTAGTAAGTGGCGATTCAAGAAGCCGACTTAGTGGTGTAACGTCAGGACTTGATAGCGATAAAATTATCAGTGCTACGATTGAAGCCAAAATGGCTCCAGTCAAAAAAATGGAAGATCAGGTTAAGTTCAGTAATGAAAAAATTGGAGCTCTTACCAAGCTCAAAACATATTTTCAGGACCTTAAGTCAGCTACAGATAATCTAAGAGCTGCTCCAGGGTATAGTAGCGCACAAGCTTCTAACGTTTTATCAGCTAAGAAAGTTGTTCTTTCCAGTGACACTATTGCCAATCCCGTAAACTATTTAGATATAAGTGCGGCAAATAATGTTGATTCTCAAATCTTTAGTGTGAAAGTAGATTCAATCGCTAAATCAAAAATTCAGCAAACTACAGCATTTGCAAGTACCTCTGCATCTGCTACAGAAATTGCAGGCATACATACAAATGGTAAATTTACAGCTGGTACTTTTCAAATAAACTCAACTGACATCACTTTGGTTGCAGGCGATTCTTTGGCAAACATAGCTGCAAAAATAAATGCTGTTAGTGGAGCAACAAAAGTTTCGGCTACTATTATACAACCAAGTATTGGACAATATAGAATCCAACTTAAGGCTCTTGAAACAGGGATTGCTAATGCGTATAGCATTACAGACAACACTACGGTGTTGAACGATGTTTTAACTCAGGTTGATACGAATGTGCAAACAGCTGCTAATGCGCAAATAAAGATCAACAATAATATTACAGTAGCGCGATCTACCAATACTATTACCGACTATATTGATGGTTTGACTGTAAAAGTTTATAACCCAACAACTGATAATATTACTGTAGATATAGATTATGATAAAAAAGCTGCCACGGATTCGATGTTGAATTTTGTGGAGAAATACAATAATTTTATTTCATATTCTAATGAACAACAGGCACAAGATTCCGAAGGAAACTACCTAGAATCTGCTAAAATAAGGAGAAATGCTTTTCTAACTAATTCAAGAGAAGGAATAGTACAACAGTTAGGATCCACAATTAATAACAATGCAGGGTTTGAGTATCTTGAAAAAATAGGAATAAAATTCCCGTCCGCTACCAGCTCAATTGCCAACCCCAACTTAATGAATTCGCTAGAAGTAGATGCTGCAGTTTTGACTGATGCTGTTTACAATAATTTTGGTAACTTAAGAAAGCTTTTAGAGTTTCAATATAGTTCTACTTCGCAAAATTTTACTGTAACTAAGAGATCAAATAATATAGGCGACAACACGACCTTCTCGGTAAATGTTGATGTTAACAGAGCTGCTGCGGAAAGAGCAAAAATTACTTATGGGGCAACAACTATTGACGCGACTTTTACACCTAATGATCCGCTTGATTTAACAAAGGGAGGGTTTATATCTGGTCCTGCTGGGACTCCTTTTGAAGGTTTCGAATTTCAATATGCTGGAGCTGGTGCTAATGAAACCACAGATATGGTCGCTAGTCAGGGTATTATGGATAAGATGTACAATGTCTTAGAAAACCTATTAAAGAAAAGTTATTCTGACTCTTCAGGATCATCAAATAATTTAGATGCAATAGATGTTGAAATATCATCAATTACAGACGAAGTGAAGGCGACTAACTCGCGTATTGAAATGAAAAAGTCGCGTATTGAAAAAGAGAAAGAAGCTTTAATTGAGAAATATGCGGTATTGGAAGCTTCTGTTGCTAAATCAAATTCGATTTTACAAATGCTAGATGCTCAACAACGTGCAATGGATAATAGGTAATTATGTCAAAAGATAAGATAAAGTTGGTAAATCAAGGTTTGGTTGTAGATACAAATTCTATGATGATGCTGCATGATTTGGCATCAACAGATAAAAGTATGAATTTCCAAAATATTAAACCAGCTAATCAAAGCTCGCTTACTCCTGCAGATGGGATTAAAATATACATTAAAGCTATTGAAAAATTAGCAATACTTCTTGAAGAAGCTAGCAAGAGCATGGACATGTATAACAAAAAGAAGAACATTTCCAATCCTAAAATTAAAGAAGAGTCTAAAAAGCATCATTACGAGCTGACATTGACGGTATCAAAAATGAGGGAGATACTTGAAGAGTTTGTTCAAGGTTTTTCAGTCATTCATGATTTAGATGCTAAAGATTTTATGACGCTTTTATATTATAGATTTCACTTTATTCAAGAGAAGCTAGAAATGTTTTATCTAACTTCTAAAATTACCTATGTTGCAGATATTAAACTTGTGCTAGATAGATTGAATGTTACCTTCAAAAAAATGCTTGGTGTACTAGACTCTGAACCCAAAAAAGATAGCGATCAAAGCTCTAGTAAAAACTTAGCTACTTCTGTATAATAAAATAAAAAATTATGAGAATAATATTCATGGGTACGCCAGATTTTTCTGTACCCACTTTGCAAGCGCTTATTGAATCAGATCATCAGATTGTGGGTGTTTACACTAAACCGCCTAAACCTGCAGGAAGAGGGTATAAAGAAGTTAAGTCCAAGATTCATGAACTGGCAGAAAAACATAATCTCCCCGTGTTTGTACCTTCAACTTTCAAAGAGCCTAGGAATGTAGAGCAATTTAAATCGTTAAATGCAGACATAGCTGTAGTAGTTGCATATGGATTGATTCTAAGAAAAGATATATTAGAATCCCCTAAATTTGGTTGTATAAATATACACCCTTCTAAACTTCCTAGATGGAGAGGGGCAGCACCTTTGCAACATACAATTCTTGCGGGTGACAAAGAAACTGCAGTATGCGTTATGCAAATGGATGAAGGAATGGATACAGGCGATATAATAATCCAACAAGATCTAAATGTGCCAATAGAAATGACGGCAAAGGAATTGCATGATTTAACTTCTGCGATTGGAGCTGAGCTAGTCCTGAGAACTCTTGAACAAATAGCTTCAGGTACTATGACCAAAAATAAACAGACAGAGAAAGGTTTGATTTACGCCACAAAAATCACTAGAGATCATGAAATTATAAATTGGCATAAGTCTGCAGAGGAAATATATAACCAGATTAGGACTTTTACTCCAAGACCTGCTGCTTTTTTTAAATATAATGGAGAAGTTATAAAAGTAATTTCTGCGAAATTTTCTAATAATGATTCTGGACAGAAAGCTGGTACAGTTACTGACGATGAGTTATCAATTGCTTGTGGGAAAGGTGTTGTAACACCAACTTTGTTGCAAAGAGAAGGTAAAAAAATGATCTATACTGATGCATTTCTTAGAGGCTTCCCAATAGCAAAAGGGACAAATTTAATATAGTGACAAAAATTTTGGTTGTTATAAAATTTTCTTATAGGGAATCTAGTTAGGGGAAAATGAAAACCACTAAGAGTGATTTATCGACACTTCTAGATGCATTGGATGCATATATTCAACCTACTATGTTTGGTAATCCCAAAATAAACAAATCGGATCTTTCAGAAGTTTTTAATCAACTTGAAATCATTGAATTTAACTTGGAATTAATACAGCGTGTTCAAGGAAATAGTCAGGAACTCTATGATAGGCCTAAAGATGAAATTATTGCAGAATATCAAAGTAGCATAAATGAGATTGTTGCGACTCTAGTTGCTGAAATAGAAGATGATCCAAATGGGTTCGATCTTGAATATAAAGATAAAGATCAAAATAGAACAATTTTAGAGTTTTTAGAAAGCCTTGGCGGAGAAGTAAAAGACAGAGTTATTGGCGCGTTTGTACTTCCATTAGTAAGAAAATTTTGCTTAGACCTCTCTTTTGGTGACGGTAAAGAAGCGGATAGGATATTAGCAAAAAATCCGAAAATTTTAGAATATCTGTATAAAATGCCACCGTCGAGTGAAAGGGAGGATTTGATATTGAGCATAACTTCTGGTGAAGTTACATTAAGCAAATTAGAAGCTTTGAGTCCTAAGAAGCGCGCATTTTGCCTCAGTGCTGCTGCTGTCGCTCTTTTCTACACAGGGATTATTAATTTTGATTGGCTTTCAAATCAAACTGATGATTTTTTAGATTTTTTGTATAACAAAGATATTGTTACCAAGCTTACAACAAATGGATTTTCATTGGATAGGATTGGAAGTATCTTCTCAAAATTTGGCTCTCAGGACGCAAAAACAATTTTAGATCATGCAGTAGATGATGAAAAAGACCTAGATGCTTGGGACTCGCTTTCTAAAGAAGATTTGGAGAAATTAAGAAAGTTTGCTGGTGCAGAATTGGATTATTGTAATTGGAAGAGTTCTAAAGTTATTGGAATGTTCAAAGAAAATCCCCGCAAATTTGTTGTTCTTTCAAGTGCCAGAGTAGGGAAGATAGTGAGTTTGAGTGGTTATTCTAGAGAATATTTTGAAGAGTTATATGATAACGATAGAGAAAAATTTTCTGCTCTTACCCATCCTAATATGCTAACACTTCTACGCTTTAAAGATATGGAATCACTAACATTGTTATATGATCAAAACAGACTTATGTTTCATTTTTTTACAGCAGATAACAGTATCCGTATTATAGATGCAATTGGGTTTAATGATTCATATAGACTGTTTGCAGGCAATTTCCATACGTTTGCTGCAATGTATAATTTGGGAGAGCGTTTCCAAGTTGTGAATTATAGACAAATACCTAAATTGATTCAAATGCGTGAGCCAGAGGCTGCACTTTCACCTAAGATTAAAATGTCCGTGTCTAACTTAATGAGATTTTGGGTTGAGGTAGCTAGTTTGCCAACAACTGTTCCGCCACCGCCATCTCCTCCTGTAAGAAGTAATAGTTATATTATTCAGCTGTAGACTCTTCGTCTTCTTCATCAGTAGAATTATAGACGTTTCTATTTAAAGTATTTTCCCAACTGTCTACTATTACTGTTACTGCGCAGTCCCCAGTAATATTAATTACAGTTCTTAACATTTCAAGGAATCTATCAACACCTAAAATTAATGATATACCTTCTAGTGGAATCCCAACAGAGCTAAGTACCATTCCCATCATTACCATTGATCCGCCAGGGAACCCCGCCGCTCCAATAGAGCCAATTGTACAAGTAAGAATTATTATTAGGTATTGTGAAAAGGTTAAATCAATACCGAAGATCTGTGCAAAAAATACCGTACATATGCCTAAATAAATTGATACGCCATCCATATTCATAGAAGCGCCCAAAGGAAGAATAAAAGATGAAGCTTGACGAGAAACACCAACTTTTTGTACGAGCTCTCTCATAGCTACAGGTAGTGTAGCTTTGCTGCTTACTGTAGCTAGCGCAAGAGTTTGAGTTTCAATCATCTTCGAATAAAACTGCAAAGGATTGAGTTTGCCAAAAAATAATAATAAAACACCATAAAGAATATATTGGACGCTTAAAGCCCCAATAACTACCAGCACAAATTTGCCCAGTGATAATATTACATCTAGACCATATTTTCCTACAACCCATGACATTATAGCAAATACTCCATAAGGAGTGAGTTTGATAACTAGTTCGATCATTTTGAATACTAGGAAGGTTGCTGAGACTACAAAGTTTTTCACTTCGCTTCCTTTGTCACCTATTAGTATAAGGGCAAAACCAGTAAAAAATGCAAATACAACAACGTGAATAGTGTTGCCTTTTGCCATTGAATCTATTGGGTTGATAGGTATTATATCCATCAAAATAGAGCCTATTGTTTTTGTGGATGAGTTATCACTTCCATAAACCCCAAGATCTATATTTAACCCAACACCAGGTTCAAATATAGTGGCAAATGTTAGGCCGCTTGTTATGGCAAACACAGTTGTAAACGTGTATACCATAAGTGCCTTCGCGCCCATCCTACCAAAAGTATTAGCATCACTTATATTAGATACCCCATTAAGTATGGAGAAGAATATTAAAGGAATAACAACCATCTTTATCATGTTTATGAAAACATCTCCAAATGGTTTTAAAACTGCTGCATCTTCTCCGTAGTAGTTGCCAACGAAAATGCCAAGCAACATACCTATGAGTACTTTTTGCCATAATTTTAAATTATTCCAATATCTCAATATCTTCATAAAGGCCGAGATTTTACTAAGTTATAGGGTGAGAAAACTAAAGATATATACATATATCGAAGCTTGTCAAATAGAAAGTTGACAGATTGCTCGTCACTTAGTATATTCCAACATCACATAATTAACGTGCCCTTAGCTCAGCTGGACAGAGCAACAGCCTTCTAAGCTGTGGGTCGAAGGTTCGAATCCTTCAGGGCACGCCATTTTAAATTTCGCCATTATTTTCTAGATTGTTCAGCAGCTTACCCGCATGGGTTTTGATCTGTTGGAGCTTATCTTTGTCCATCTTCTTAAGTGTTGCGTAAGTGTAGGCCATTCTTTGATTTTTATGAAGTTTAGCTTCATGAGTGGCGATGAAGTTCCAATATAGCGAATTGAAAGGGCATGCATTGTCACCAACAGTGATGTTTGGATCATATTTGCAAGTATTGCAGAAATTACTCATTCTATTTATATACTTGCCACTAGCAGCATAAGGTTTGCTTGCTACCACACCGCCATCACCATAAAGAGCCATACCAAGAGTATTTGGTAATTCCACCCATTCGTAAGCATCGGCATATACAGCTAGATACCAATCACATACTTCCTCAACCGAGATACCTGCTAACAAAGCAAAATTTCCAGTGATCATAAGACGCTGAATATGGTGTGAGTATGCATGCTCATAAGTATGGTGCACAGCTTGGCTAATACAATGCATATCAGTTTTTCCTCCCCAATAAAAGGCTGGCAATTTCCTTTTGGAATTGAAGAAATTTAATTCTTTGTATTGAGGCATTTTAAGCCAATAAATACCTCTTATATATTCTCTCCAACCCAGTACTTGTCTTATAAAACCTTCGACGGCGTTCAAAGGAGCTTTGCCAGTTTTAAATTGTTTTTCAGCCATTTTACAGATTTCTAATGGATCTAAGAGGCCGATGTTGAGGTATGAAGAGATAAGAGAGTGGTATAAATACGCCTCACCAGAGATCATAACATCTTGATACTTGCCAAAGCTTGGTAAGATTTCTTCGATAAAATGATTAAGTTCTAAAAGAGCCTCCTTGCGCGTAACAGCCATGTGAAATGGTTCAAGCAACCCAAAGTTTTTACTAAATTTTTTTGCAACTAAATCTAAAACAGATATGGTAATTTTATCTTTCCTGTGACTAATCCTCTTAGGAGATTTTAAGTTTTTTGGGGCTGCTTCTCTATTCTCAGAATCATAATTCCACTTACCTCCAGTGGGTTTACTATAACTGTCCATCAAGATAGAGTGTTTCTTTCGCATCTCTCTATAAAATAACTCCATTCGAAGCTGAGATTTGCCATGCGCCCAATTTTTAAAATCACTGATGTTGCATAAGAACCTATCATCCATTCTGATTTCAACTTCAAGATGAAAATTTTTTTGCCATTTTTTGAATTTTTCTAACACTCTAAATTCGCCAGGTTCAGTGACTATTAGCTTAGTTGGCGATAAGGCTGTAATAGCTCTTTTGACTTCACTATCAAAACTATTTGTATTTTCTGCATCATCTAATTTTATATATCTGACTGTATAACCATTGTGTCTGAGCTCTTCAGCGAAGTGTCTCATCGCTGAAAACATAAATGCTATTTTTTTTGGATGATGTGGGACATAATCAGTTTCTTCTGCAACCTCACACATTAGTATTACATCTTGTGATTTGTCAAATAACTCTAATGAAGAAATATTAGATGATAATTGGTCGCCTAGAATAAGTACTAAATTAGTCATTGTATTGAATCTCTTAAATCCTATAGGAGTGTTTATCATTTACGAAGTTGCAAGCAAAGCAAATTCAAGATACTTTTGAAGTAGTTAACAGTCAAATTATGGCGATGGAAGAACAAGAAGTACTTTTAAAAGATTGGCTACTGCAGGCGGGAGATAACTCTATTGATAGAGATACTCTTGTTCAAGGTGAGGCATACTTTAGATCTAACAGAAAGAATTTTACTAGGGAAGGGAAGTTAAATTTTGCAAATGCATCATTCACAGGACAAGATTTAAGAGGTATAGATTTGACGCATTATGATTTCTCTTGGGCTAATTTCCTTGCTACTAAGGTTGATAAAGATGGATTTATATACCTATCGGCGCTTGCAAAAAAAGGATTATTCAATTTAAAAGGCATAGATATTAGAGGTATCTCTTTAGTGGGGGTTGATCTGCATGGAATTGATTTTGATGGTGTTGATCTTTCCAATGTAAAATTTGATCGTACAGCAATTCTTTCAGTTGTTGATGATGCAAAAATTGGCAGAGTGAGTTTAAAAAATATAGATCTAAGTGGTCAAGATTTACGGGGTGGTGTTGTAAACGAGCCGTCCTTGGGTATTTCAGGTTTTGAATATTATGATTTAGAGGGTGTAAACTTTGACGGAGCAAATTTCTCAGGCGCAGAATTATCAGGAGCTAGGCTTGATGGAGCAAGCTTCAAGGGATGTAATATGCAGGGAGTAAAAATGGTAGCGGCATATGCCAGAAATACTGTTTTTGAAAATGCAAATCTATCTGGCGCCAAATTATGTCATACAGATTTCACAGGTTCAAATTTTGACCATGCTGTTTTAACTGGATCTGAGGTATAAATGACAAAATTAGAAGAGATTATAAATACCAAAAGCTATTTAATTGATCAGCCAACTAATTTTAAAGATATTAGTTGCAGAGGAGCAAAGTTCGACAACCTAATTAATACTACAGGGGCAAGGCTTCCAAATGAAAAACAGTTAGCTGAAGATGCTCAAAAGCCATCTACTTCGAAGCTGTTTGGATTCCTTGGCAATTAGTTTGTAGGTGTTTCATTACGTGGAGTATTCCTTTTAAAGAATAGTAATCAACTGCCGTTTTACCTTCCATATTATAGCTTCTAACTTCAATACTATTGGCGTCTGCAATCATATCATTGATTATTGCTATGTCTTGAATACTTGAATATGTCCAAGCATTTTTATTTAGCTTAGCATCTAACAGATGATCTTCTTTGTTGACTCGAAGAGTTATGCCTTGATTCGCATCTATTACAAAGCCTGAATTAACCCCAATAGATACTGCATTCTTTTCTTTTGTAGCTAAAATTAAATATGGACTCTCTCTCTGTTCATCAAAAGCTTTGGTTCTATATGGAGAGGTATATGCGTAACAATAATTGCTCCCCTCAAACTTGTTTGTTACAAGCTTCCAGTCTCCGAATACTTTCGAAGACGCTTTTGCATCATCAATTCCATACAATGAAAACATCAAAGTAAGAATAACTAATCTTTTAATTGCGTTCATATAAATAAATATCTAATATACTCTCTATCCCTTTAATTACACTAAAAGAGTTAAGAAATGGTTAATTTACTAAAACACCTAGTGGCATTTATGTTAGTAGTGAATACGGCATTAGCCTTTGAAACTACTGCAGATCAAGCATATTTGCTGGATTTAGATACGGGCACAGTGTTATTTGAAAAAAATTCAGAGACTTTGATGTATCCCTCATCTATGAGCAAATTGATGACAACATATATCCTATTTAAACAGTTAAAAGAAGGCAAAATTGGCCTTGAATCCGAGTTTGCTGTAAGTAAAAAAGCATGGCAAACTGGCGGATCAAAAATGTTTTTAGATGTTGATACAAAAGTAAAAGTTGAAGATCTTCTTAGAGGTATGGTTGTCCAATCGGGAAATGATGCAACAATTGCGATCGCAGAAGGAATTAGTGGTGATGAAACTACATTTGCTAGTGAGATGAATAGATACGCTCAAGAGCTTGGTTTAAAAAGCTCGACATTTAAAAATTCAACGGGATTAACGGATCCAGAGCATATGATGACAGCAAAAGATCTTGCAACTTTGGCAAAGCAAATAATTATAGAATTCCCTGAGTTCTATCCGTATTTTGCTGAAAAGGAGTTTGCTTATAATAATATAGCCCAACCAAATCGCAATATCCTGTTAGGAGAAATAGGTGTGGATGGAATGAAAACTGGGTTTACAGAAGCGGGTGGTTATGGATTGGTTTCTTCAGCAAGTCAAAATGGTAGAAGGCTTGTTGGTGTTGTAAATGGACTGAGGTCAGAAAAAGAAAGAATCCAAGAAACTAGGAAATTGCTAACTTACGGTTTCATGAATTTTGAGCCACTTAAATTGTTCAACTCTGGAAAGATTCTGGGCAATGTTAACGTTTGGTATGGTACTAAAAGCTCTATTCCGCTTCAGGTATCAAAAGACATCAATATATTAAAGACACCAAGTGACAAATCAGAGCCACAGACTAAAATAATTTATAATCAGCCAATTAAAGCCCCAATTAAAAAAGGGGATGTAATTGGCAAGTTAGAAATAGTGATTTCAGATAACAACATCCAATACGTTGACTTGTTTGCTGAGGAAGATGTTGAAAAAGCTTCGTGGATTCGCAAGATTTTCCAAAATGCTAAAATTAAACTGGCTGAACAAGTAAATAAATATTTGAGTTAGTTTAAGCAGCAGACTGAATTAGCTTCTTAGCTGCGGCTAAAGACTCGTCGCTAAGTTCTTGACCTGATAACATACGTGCAATTTCAGCTTGTTTCTCATGTGATGTTAAAGATTTTACAGTGACTGATGTGTTATCTTTTTTCGATTCTTTAACAACCAAGAAGTGATGTTGAGAGTATGCCACTACCTGAGGTTGATGTGTGACAATTAAAACCTGAGAATTTTTCGATAGTTCTGCAAGTTTTCGACCAACAGCATCTGATACAGCGCCGCTGATTCCAGTATCAATTTCATCAAATATAAGAGTAGGGATGGACTTCGAGCTAGTTAGAGCAACTTTTATTGCAAGCATTGTTCTTGATAATTCTCCCCCTGAAGCTGTTTTAGCAAGCGGACTATATGGTTGTCCTATATTTGTTCTTATGACAAAGTTAGCTTGATCGAAGCCAATAGATGTCCATGACTCTTCTTTCTCGTTACTTAAAATCTCTACTTTGAAGTCTGCCTTATCCATTTTTAAGTTTTTAAGTTCAGAATTTACAGATTTAGACAGTGTTTCAGCAGCTTTTAGTCTTTTCTTAGAAGCCTCTTTTGCTATCTTTAGGTATTCTTCCTTTGCTTTTGACAGCATTTTTTCTAATGCAGAAACTGCTTCTGCAGAGCTATCTATAAGCTCTAGTTCTTTTTTCTTTTCGTATAAAAATTCGGGTAATAATGCTGGAAGGGTATGGTACTTGCGTGCAGCACTTCTTAAGGCAAATAGGCGTTCTTCGATTTGTTCTAAGTTTGTAGAGTCAAAGTCATTTTTTCTTGATATATCAAGCAGTATGCTACCAGTTTCGTTTAAGTCTATTATAGCTGAGTTTAATGACTTCAGAGCAGTCGCAAAAAAGTCTTCGTATTTTTCTAAATCTCTTTGTGTTGAGTATAATTCCCCCATCAATTTAGAATCTGATAATTTGCTGATAGAGCTATTTAGAGCTTCATTGATTTTTGAACTTTCGTTTAAGAATTTTCTCTTGTCTGCCAGAGATTCTTCTTCATTAAGCTGGGGATTGAGAAGGCTTAATTCTTCTATAAGAGATTGCAAATAAGTTTTTTCAATTTCAGCTTTTTCTAATTTTAATTTTAACTCTACTAGGTCTCGTTTTATTTTTGAATAATTGGCGAATGTTTGGGAAATTTCGGCTCTGTTAATATCTGCAAATTCATCAAGAATGAATATGTGTGTTGAGGGATTCATTAGACCTCTACTGTCATGTTGTCCACATATTTCAATAAGGTTTTTAGATAATTCCTGAAGTGCATTTATACTGATACTAGAGTCATTAACAAATGCTTTGTTTTTGCCATCAGGATAAATGACGCGGCGTAATATTAATTCATTAGATGCATCTATACCTAGCTCTTGTAAGAAACTAATAATACTTGGAGTAGTGGTGCTAAATGTCGCGACAGCGACAGCATTTTTAGTGGAATCTTTAATAAGCTTCGCGTTAGTGCGTTCTCCTAATGTACACATTAGAGCATCGAGAATTATAGACTTGCCAGCACCTGTTTCACCAGTGAATGCAGAAAGACCTTTCTCAAAATCTATAGTAAGAGAATCAATTAAAATTAGGTTTTGTATTGATAGAGATAAAAGCATCTAACTATTTTCTTTAACTCGTCTTCTGTTTGCTAACTCCACAGTCAGCTCTTTTGCTTTATAAGTATCCATCTTTGCCAGAATTTGCGCAAGTTTTGCCTCTTTCATATGATCTGCTACTTCAACTAAAATAGACATTTGTAATTGTTCAAATATCTTAGCTGCATCAAGTGGCTTCATACTTTCATATATTTTAACAAGGCTCTTAACTTTCTCTTCTTCCTTAGACTGATACTCAGCCATGATTCCTTTTAACTCATTTTGTAAACTTTTCAATTCTTCAATTTTAAGTTCGATATTTTTTTCTATTACTGTAAGTGAAGCTTCTTTTAATGAAATATCCTTATCTCGTTGCTCCAATTCCTCGCGCCTATGTGCAAGGCTTTGTAGTATCTCAACTTCTGTATCTGAAAATTCTGGTTTAGTAGGTTTTTGCTCTTCTTCAGATTTAGTATCTTCCGATTCCTTTCCGCCTGCTGGTATGTTGGATGATTCAGTTGATTCATTCTTTTTTACTTCTTTTGGCGTTTCAGGTGTAGCTTCTTTTTTAGTTTCTTCTTTTTGTTCTGCTTCTTTTTTAACATCCTCTTTCTTTGCCTCTGAAGCTTTGATTTCTTTAACAAATGTCGGTGCATGATCAATCAAGCTCAGTGCTTTAGAACCTACCATTATAAAAAGTGTGATAATTAGGAATGGCAATATGCGGAAAAACATATCAAGACCCCGTTTTAGCTAATTTTATTGCAGCTAATAAGTCTTGTTTGGTTTTTGAAAACCCAGAAGAGTTTTCAGAAGTATCCAGAGAATTAGAATTACCAATGTTAGCAATCATTTTCTCAAGCTGTTCGTTTTTTAACTTAGTAAAGGCATCATCGGTTGTAGGCCGCATTTCCATGATGTTTTTCTCTAGTCGATCAGCAAGTTTGGCGGCAGTCTCTGTCATAAAAGAGAGGTCGCCGATTAGTTCGTTTGCTTTACCTAAGTAAGATTGAAGTTCAGCCGTTGAGCTTGAAGACATGTTTTTTAAATCAGAGATGTTTTTGTGTGTTTTTACAATAGCTGTATCAAAAGTCTTCACCAGCTCAGAAAGATCTTTTCTACTGTGTTTTAGTTCTAGAATCTTATTGTTAAGACGCCAGCAGAATGAAATAGTTACTGCTAACATGAAAAGCAAAAATACATCTAAGATTAATGGTGCCATATTACGCTAAATATTTTTTAATGTTTATAGAGTCACTAAGTTGAATAGCCATCTTATCATTAATTCTGCCTAATTTTCCAGTCGCAACTTTTAGTCCCGAAACTTTCATGCATAATTCATCATTTGCCAGAATATCCAAAACCAGCGTATTCCCAACTTTCATATTTAAAGCTTCTTTTAGAGAGGAAGTTTTGCCATTTAAAATGACTTCAGCAACAATTTTAGAATGGGAAATTTCATGTTCGAAATGTCTTAGCCAAGAGGGATCTTTGCTACCACGTTCTCCCATAAAAGATTTTGAGAGGATTTTTTTAGCTGGCTCAATTGTAGCGTAAGGGAAGATAATATCGATTTTTCCTTCTCTATTATCCATTTTAACTTTTAAACTCAAATGATTTACAACATCTTCTGGACGAACAATCATTGCGAATTTTGGATTTGATTCCAGTCTATCAAGTTGGAATGTTACTGGGGTTACTGGTTCAAAAGAAGAGCTTAAATCGTTTAAAATAATTTCAGTGATTGTCTGCACAATATTCTGTTCTATAGAAGTATAGGGACGCCCTTCAACTTTAAGTGATTGAGGAACTTTTCTACCACCGAATAAGATGTCAATAAATGTATAGATAAGCGAGCTTTCAATAACTACTAAGCCAAAATTATCCCATTCCACTGCTTTGATTGCTGCTATCATTGTAGGGTTTGGTACAGCGTCAATATATTCGCCAAAGCGAGATATAGATATTTTGTCTATATCAACATCTACAGTAAAAGATGTATAATTGCGCAGAGAATTTGAGATTACACGTACAAACCTATCATAGACAATTTCCAGCATAGGTAAGCGCGTATGAGAGTTAAGAGCTTTCTCAATGAGTACTTCAATTCCCGACTTCTCTTTTCTGATGTCCGCTGAATTTTGTTCGTTATCTAATTTCTCTTTTTCTGGCATATCTACTGTACTAGAACCTCTTTAAAAAGTAGATCATTTACTTGTGAAGGATAGACAATTTTATTTATTCTAAGTAAAAGTTCTTCCTTAAGTCTGTAAAGCCCAACGGAGCCTTGCATATCTGCAGGGCGAAGTTCGCGCAAATACATTTGGAACACGTCATTAATTTTAGGCATCATTTTTTGTACAGACGTTAGATTATCCTTTCCTTCAACTTCAAGCGTTATTTTTAGTTTCATGAAACTAACGTTTTTGCCTTCAGTATTAAGATTAATTATCATCTCGTCCATATCGTGGAATATAGGCTCATTTTTATTCTCAGACTGAGCTGCAAGCTGCTCCTGTTCCTGAGCTTCTTTTTTCTTTTTTAATGTCACGAAAGTGGCGCCGCCAGCACCTAGTAATACTATCGCAATTACTAATGCAATTAACTTTTTCTTCTTTTTCGAGGACGGTACAGCCTCTTGGCCTTCAGCACCTTCAGGTGAATCGCTACTATCAGCAGATGCCGTTGGCTCAGATTCTTTATCTTCTGGCTTTTCTGTCTGCTTATCTACTTCGGCCATGTATCTTACTCATAAAATAAATATGGATTAATACTGGCATAACAAGTTAGTTTGGACAACTTAAAACTGAATTACTCTAACATATCGACAAAGCTTGAGATTACATCAAGGCCTTGTTGCCAGAAAGTGTTTTGAGATGGATCAAGTTTAAATGGAGCTAAAAGCTCTTTATATCTAAGGCTTCCACCCGCTTTCAGCATGGTAAGGTATTTTTGTTCAAAATGGGTGACTTTCCCACTTTCGTATACAGAATAAAGTGAATTTACTAAGCAATCGCCAAAAGCATATGCGTAAACGTAAAATGGCGTATGGACAAAATGTGGAATATATGACCAATAATTTTTATAACGATCGTCGACTGCTACGTAATCACCAAAACTTTCAACTTGAGCTTTCATCCAGATCTCACCGATTCTATTAGGACTGATTTCTCCTTTCTTTCGTTCTGCATGTAATTGTTTTTCAAATTCACACATAGCAATTTGGCGTACTACAGTGTTCAACATATCTTCAACTTTTCCAGCGATTAGCAGTTTTTTCTTTTTAGGATCTTTTTCTTTTTCAATTAAAGCTCTAAAGGTTAATTGTTCACCAAATACTGAAGCTGTTTCCGCTAGTGTTAAAGGGGTTCCCGACATCAGGCTGCCTTGCTGCCTTGAAAGCCATTGATGCACACCATGCCCAAGTTCATGAGCTAGGGTCATGACATCTCTAGTTTTGCCGTGATAATTCATCATGATATATGGGTGGCATGAAGGCACGGTTGAATGTGAAAAAGCCCCACCCATTTTGCCTTGTTTTGGTTCAGCATCGATCCAATTTTGATCAAAGAACATTTGTACAATGCTAGACAGTTCTGGCGAAAATTTGTGATAAGATTCCAAAACAGTTTCTTTAGCACTCTGCCACGGAATATATTTATCTTCGTCTTGAGAAAGAGAAGCATTTCTATCCCAATAATTTAGCTTATCCATACCAAGCATCCTAGCTTTGATTTTATAATACCTGTGAGAAAGCTTGGGATAGTTAGCTTTTACCGTGTTCATTAAAGTTTCTACAACTTCATCTTCGATTAGGTTGGAAAGATTTTGCGAAGAGATTGGTTCTTTTAACCCTCTTCTTTTGTCTTCAAGTTCTTTCTCTTTTATCAATGTGTTTGTTATAAAAGCAAAGGTAGAAATGTTTTTTTCAAGAGTTCCTCCAATAGAATCGGCAGCAAGCTTCCTTTCATCAGCATTAGCTGATGAGAATTTATTGAAAATTTCAGAAACAGTTAGATCCTTTTTTTTGAATGGGAAACGCAAGCCAGCATCTGTTTGATCGAATAGTTTCACCCATGCTGAACGGCTTGACAGACTTTTCTCATGGATTATTTCTTCTTCTTTCTGGGAAAGTTGATATTTTTTCCAAACCCTGCTGTTTCTAATGAAAGGAGTATAGAATTTCAATTGGTCGTCTTTTAGTAAAGATTCGATTTTTGAATCATCTATGTTGTTTAACTCTAGAGAAAAGAAAATCAATTGTTGGGTGATTTCATTAATCTGTTCTTCCATGTTTTGATAGAAAGATTGAGCCTTCTCATCTGAAACTTGTGTGCAATAATTAAGAAAAGCAAAACTCATGATTTTACCACCTAAGTCACTAAGCTCGTCATATTTCTTAATTGCAGAGAATAGTTCTTTTGCAGATAGTTCTCCAATTTTATTTGTGTATTGCGCAGAAAACAACTTACACTGTTCCGCAAGAATCTTGATATCTGATTTTAGTTCTTTGCTGTCAATGCCCGAATATAGATCTTTTAAATTCCATTGAGGTAGAGAGTCTGCGTTTTGGTGTAATTTTGCTGCTTTCATAAAATTATTACTTTTAGCTTGTTTTGTAGTAGTATCATGCCATAAAATTATATCTTTTAATAGTGATTCAAATGAAAAATGTTTTGATTCTTGTTCTGGTGCTTTCAGTAATCTCGGGTTGTGGGTTTAGGCCGCTCTATGGTGAGAATGAATCTTCGGCAAAGAAGCTCAGTGATATAAAAATTAATGTGACCACAACAGGAGAGATCCCAGAGAAGTTTACTCATGTGTTGCAAAAAGCAATTGAAACTGCGTTTAATTCTGATCAGGGAAGTAGAAACAAGACTCATGCTCTAACGGTGAATGTTGTAAAAGCGCTCGCGTCATATGAAACTCAAAATAATACCAGTACGCGAACGAGAATAACGCTTTACGTGAACTTGGCATTACTAGATTTGAATACTAATAAAAAGATCTATGAAGATAAATTGATTGCAGTTGATAGCTTCCAAGTTGCTGACTCCCCATATTCAGCCTTAGTTTCTGAAGAAGAGACAGCAATTAGAATGACCAAAGAGATTGCGAACGAAATTGAATTGCGAGTTCTAAGAAGATTGGGTGTCGGCAGGTAGATTGTTGCTTTTTAGCTAGTTTTAATATATTTTTTGCCAATTACGGAAGGATGGCCGAGTGGTTTAAGGCGCACGCCTGGAAAGCGTGTTTACTTTAACGAGTATCGAGGGTTCGAATCCCTTTCCTTCCGCCATTTTGTAGGTTTGTAAATGCGTGCGAAATTATTTGTCTTAATAATGCTAGGTCAGTTTGCAGTACTATTATTTGTAATGGTAGGAGCAGAGTTGGGTGTTTATAGGGAGTCACTTTCAGTCCTAAAAAGGAATGACGTGTCTATTCAGGACGGTGTGTATTGTAATAGCGATCGGCCTGTATGGCTTGTTTCTTTCGCTCATGGCGATGTTTATGTGTCGAACCAAAGGGTGCTTGTAAACAGCGGTTTAAATAAATGCGTACAGCATTCGCTTCAATACTCTAAGAAGGATATTGATAACTCGTATTATATGAAGCATAAGGATATTCTGGATGAATCTAGAGGTGCTGGTTATTGGCTTTGGAAGCCTTATTTAATTCTCAAGTCATTAGAATCAATTCCTGAAAATGATTATTTGCTATACATGGATTCTGGTGCTGTTATAAGAAAGCCTGTAGATCAGTTGATTGATGAATTATCGGGGAATAATGTAATTCTTTTCGAAAATTATCATACAAATAAAAAGTATATAAAGCGAGAGGTGTTGCAATATTTTGATTTTGATAATGAGATAATAAGAAATAAGCCTCAGCTAGTTGCTACTTTTATTTTTATAAAGAATAATGAAGATTCTCGAAGGTTTATTAGAGAATGGCTGAGAATTTCAGAGCATAAAAATTTAATTAATGATTCAAAAAGCAGTAATGAATATAAAGACTTTATTGATCATAGGCACGATCAAGCAATAATAAGTTTGCTTTACTATAAGAATCCTAAAGGAATAAAAATATTACCATTTAAAATGCATGATAAGTTTTTTATAATGCATAAAAGAAGACTTGCTAATAAAACATTGCTATTTGCTGAAGAAGAGTTTTTCAGTAAAAGGCTGGGCGTTATACATCAAAAAATTGCTGAGCGTATTTCAAACAATTAGTTTTAAATTTTATATGATAAAAGTATCTAATTACATATCAAAAGTTCCATCATCTATTGCCGAGTTAAAACCATGGGAAGTATGCAATCAAGCAAGTATTATTATATCATCTATGCTATCACAATTATCTGATGATTATGTAATTAGTAGCGGTAATGCCATACATAAGACTGCCATTGTTGAGGAAGGTGCAATTTTAAAATCGCCATGCATTATTGGCCCTAACTGTTTTATTGCTTCATACGCCTATTTGAGAGGTGGGGTATGGCTAGATGAGAACGTTATAGTTGGTCCTTCGTGCGAGATAAAATCGTCATTTGTTTTTAGCGGTAGTAAGGCGGCACATTTTAATTTTATTGGGGATTCAATAATTGGTAGAAATGTAAATATCGAAGCAGGCGCAATAGTTGCAAACTATCGTAACGAGATGGATGATAAGGAAATCATTTGTAGTGTCGGAGACTATAAAGTTCAAACAGGGGTTGATAAATTTGGGTCGCTTATTGGTGATAATTGCAAAATAGGAGCAAATGCTGTTTTAGCTCCTGGCACTATTTTATTGCCAAAAACGCTTGTAAAGCGACTTGCTCTGGTAGACCAAGTAAATTAAAATTAATATCACGTTGCATTTGAAAATTAGCTGTTGTAAATCTTCACGAAAAAATTATGCCCAGCAACTCATCTCAAGCTAGTAACTTTTCAGACAATCCAGTATTTCAAGCAACTACATTTACAGGCCTCAAAATGCTTTTGGCAGGAGCAACTCAACCCATTTTTGTAGCAAAAACTTTTGCTCAGGCAGATCTTAAATTAGGGTTTTTTAGCATCTTGACGCAAACTGCTCAGACACCCTTTAAAGGTGTGTTTCCTGCTATGGTAAGAGAATTGAAATCCCCATTTAAATTTTTAGGTGCATACTTAGGAAATAGAGTTGCTGAAGATCTAGTCGACCCAATTTTCTCTGAAAAAGGGGCTGTGTCGCAAGCTGCTATGAATACTGCTAGAGGGGTTGTTGGTGGTGTAGTCGAAGGTTCGTTTGCAACTGGTATTAATGCATGGCGTACTTATAAGATTACAGACGCAAAAGGAATTTCGTATGGAACTTTTCTTCGCCAAGGCAATGATGGTTCTTTTTCAGCAATTATTCAGAAAGCTCTGAGGGGTTTTATACCTACCATAGTAAAACAGGGAGCAATAACGGGTGGAACTTTTGCGGCGCTTGATATTGCTGAGACTTATGTTGTTGCCAATCTTCCAGCAAGCACGGATTCTAAACTTAAAAAAATTGCTAAGTCAGTTGCCACAGGTACGATGGTAGCATTGCCTGTAGCGCTTTTTGATACTGCACTAGTTCATCTTCAAAAAGCTGATGCTGCGAAAGGGAAGAGTTTCTTTAGTCTTTGTGGTTCAATACTAAGAGATCATGGTGTTAAAGGTTTGGTGAGAGGTTCGGGATTCAATGTTATTTTAATAACAGTAGGCGCAACTCTAAATGGACTATTCTTTGATGCGATGAAAAAGCAACCTCATGCCAAAGGAGAAAGCCGCAGTTAAGGGGCGTG
The DNA here is from genome assembly GCA_964558975.1 of uncultured Candidatus Midichloriaceae bacterium. Lineage (GTDB taxonomy): Bacteria > Pseudomonadota > Alphaproteobacteria > Rickettsiales > Midichloriaceae > CAZLFQ01. The sequence continues at coordinate 157,464 of CAZLFQ010000002.1, read as the reverse complement.
ATAGATTTCAACTTGACAAGTTTTATAAGATTTATACCATTAATTTGTGGATATCACAAAAATACGGGACAAAAAAATGAAAAAAAATACTAAAAAGCCAAGTGTAAAGAAAGCAATGACAGCTCAGTGTATATGCTGCCCAATAACAGGTGCTCCTATATGGAAGCTATTGATTAGTACAGTCTTGTGCTTCATTTTCATATTAGGTTTTAGCTTTGTACTACACAACCAATTGTTAATGTCTACTTATGCGCACACAAAGCATTTGTGGCGTCCAGCATCGGATATGGAAAGCTATTTTACCTTTATGTTATTAACACAGTTTGTGACTGCCTTTGCTGTTTCAGGTTTATACTCTAAATACTGTGGCGGATGTGGAGTGATGAATGGTCTGCGTTTTGGTGGACTTATTGGTATCCTATTTGGAACAATGTCAGTTGCATCGTATGCATGGTTGCCAATATCATGGGATCTTGCCCAAGCTTGGTTCTTAGGCGGTTTATTTCAAGGACTTGGTCTAGGATTAATATGCTGGATGTCATTTAAATCTTGCGAAGAATATTGCGCTAAGTAGTTATAAATATACTTAATTGCATTTAAGTTTGATTTTGCTACAATACACCCTAGAATTGGCCATTAGCCAGTCTTAGGGTGTATTTTTATGGAACAACAAGTAAGATTAAAAAAACCAGATTGGATTAGAGTTAAAGCTCCTGTATCGCAAGGATATAGGGATACTCATGAACTTATTAGAACTCATAAGCTTAATACAGTTTGTGAAGAAGCGGCATGTCCCAATATAGGGGAGTGTTGGGAAAAGAAACATGCGACTGTAATGATCCTTGGTAGCACTTGTACAAGAGCCTGTGCGTTTTGTAATATTGCTACCGGCATTCCTGATAAACTCGATCCTCATGAACCAGAGAATCTTGCAGCTGCAGTTAGTAAATTAGGGTTAAGCCACGTGGTAATTACCTCAGTTGATAGAGATGATCTTGAAGATGGTGGTGCGGCTCATTTTGCAGAATGCATTACAAGAATAAAAAAACTCTCACCTAATACTTCTGTGGAGGTACTTACCCCAGATTTCTTGCGTAAAGAGAAATCTATAGAGATAGTGGTGAAGGCAAAGCCTGATGTTTACAATCATAATATTGAGACAGTTCCATCTCTTTATAACAAAATAAGACCAGGAGCGCGTTACTTTAATTCTTTAAATTTGCTGCATACAGTTAAAAAATTAGATCCAATGATGTTTACTAAATCTGGATTTATGGTCGGTTTAGGAGAAACAAAAGAAGAGGTGCTGCAGCTGATGGACGACTTGAGATCGGCAGATGTAGATTTCATAACAATAGGTCAGTATTTACAACCAACACCTAAGCATGCTCCAATCGATCGGTTTGTAACACCAGAAGAATTTGATTATTTTGCGCGCATGGCAAAAGTAAAAGGGTTTTTAATGGTTTCAGCTAGTCCTCTTACAAGATCTTCCTATCATGCTGGAGAAGATTTTGCTAAGCTTAAAGCAGCAAGATTAGAAAAAGTTAGTAATGGCTAAAAAAGTTTTACGAGATATTGATACATTTGGTTATGTATTTAGTCTGTTTAGATTCTCACTATCAAGACTTAAATCATATTTAGTGATTTGTAGTTGCTTGTTAATATTGTTTGTTTTTAATTCAGAAAATGAATTTTCTACAAAGCTGAGATTATCTAGTATGGAAGTTGCAACTCAAGTTTATTCCAAGCTCTCATCACCATTTGTTATGATTAGTGATGGTTACGCTTTTGTAAAAAATGTTTTTGCCACACTTCGGTCAAATGCTTTTCTTCTTGAAGAGAATGCAAAACTTAAAAGCGAAATAATCAATATGGAAGTTTTGGTTGGTGAGAATGCAAAGCTTAAAGAGCTTTTAAAGTTCCAAGATGAATCATCAAAAAAAGAATTTGCTGTAAGGATCTTGTCAAATTCTTTTGATGTATTTAATAAGACATTTTCAGTTGATGTAGGCTCAGATCACGGACTCCAATCAGGAAACATAATAATGAATGAAAGGGGCTTAATAGGTAAAGTGGTTGGTATGACGGATAGTACAGCAAAAGTGCTATCGATTACTGATATAAATTCAAAAATACCTGCAATATTTGCCAGTTCCAGAAAAAGATGTGTGATAACAGGACAAGAGTTTAGTAATAATTCTCTAAAAGTTCTTTATGCCCCTAAGGATTTAGAGGTTCAAAATGGTGAACCAGTGATTACTTCGGGTGATGGTAACCTGATGCCGTATGGAATATTAATTGGATTTGCTTTTGTTAATGGTGATGAAATAGAAGTAAAGACAGCGATAGACTGGAACGAACTAGAGTTTGGTAAAGTTATACTAAGCTCTAGCTCGCCAGACGAAAATTAATTATGCAATTAATTTAATGTTGATAGCAGAAACTTTGCCTTTGCTTTCTTCAAGATCAAAGCTAACTTTCTGATTATCTTTCAATGCTTTAAGACCAGCTTCCTGAACTGCGCTAACGTGTACGAATACATCTTTATCGCCATTGTCAGGTTTAATGAAACCATATCCTTTAGTTGCATTGAACCATTTAACCATACCTGTTGCCATTTTTATCTCCTTGTAAACAGTGTTATTCGTAAACTAAAAATCCTCAACAACAAAAAGCTTGGGAAACTTTCGTATCCCACGAACAAACTGTTTAGCAAAGTCGATAGATTATTTTAACCAAGACTTGGTAAGGATTATTAATTTAACTAAGAGCTACAATACTATAAAATTCAAATCAGCGCAAGACCTTATCTAGATAAAGCGAATTCGTGTAAAAGCTTAACTCCAAATCCTGTAGGTCCCTTAAGCTTAGGATCTGTGCTATGCTCAGAGTGCCAAGCAACGCCTGCTATATCAAGATGTGCAAATATTGTATTGCCCACGAATTCATGTAAAAATTCAGCAGCAGAGGCATTTTCTCCAAACCAGTCGATGCCTAGGTTTTTGATATCTGCAATCTCAGACTCTAAGAGTTTTTTAAATGTATGGTTGAGAGGTAGTCTCCATAAATTATCTCCTGAGGCTTCGCCTTTGTCTATAAGTAGCTTAGCCAGCTTCTCATCCTTAGAGAATAGGCCACCATATTGGTCTGCCAAGCAAACTACAGTTGCAAAAGTGAGAGTTGCTAGGCTGATTATAGCATTGGGTTTAAATTCCTTAAATGTGTAATATAAGCAATCAGCTAGGACCAATCTGCCTTCAGCGTCTGTATCAACCACTTCAATGGTCTTGCCTGACATAGAAGTTATAACATCACTAGGTCTTTGAGCATTCCCATCTGGCATATTTTCTACCAAGCCTATAACCCCAATGACATTCTTCTTGAGCCTATTCTTTGCAATTGCAAGCAATGCTCCTACTACTGCACAAGCGCCGCTTTTGTCATATTTCATTAAAGGCATGCTTTTCTGATCTTTAATAAAGAGTCCGCCCGCGTCAAAACAGACTCCTTTGCCTACATATGCGATTGAGTCTTTCGATTTCTTGTCTCCATTATACTGCATGACTACAACTTTCGGTTCTGCGCTACTACCTTGTGCAACACCCAAAAGTGCATTCATACCTAATTTTTGCATTTCAGGCTTGGAAAGGACGGTTACATCTACCCCGTATTTTCCAAGTTCCAAGCACTGTGTAGAAAAAGTTTCTGGAGTCATGTAATTTGCAGGTTCGATTGCTAAAGTCTTGCATAAATTAAGGCCATCAAGAATTGCTCGGAACGGTTCAAATAATTTTGAAACCTGATCAGGATTTTTGCAAACAACCTCAATCTTTTTTAGGTGAGGTTTTTTGGAGGTCTTATATTTGTTAAAACTCCAAGAAAATTCTAGAATTGAAAATAGAATTTTTGTGGTATCGGAGTCTGAGAAATTTAAATCTAAAGAAAGCTCTTCAATCTCATAATCCTTGATAACAAGAGCAATTTTTTTTCCTAGATCATCCAACTTTTTGAATATCAAAAAGTTTTTTCCATTGTCAGAAAGCGGAATAAAGTCTTGGGAGTTAGGAATTTTGATTTCTCCAAAATCCCCACTCTCTATAAGCTTTACTGAAGTAGTTAAACTTGATGATTTTAGAAATTTGATATCAGGCATATTTCCTCCGCGAGAAAAAAACTTTTAAAATATAAATCACTACAGCCGCAGCAAAGCAAACTACCATTATAGAGAAAAAACCTTGTGCATAAACATCCTTAGCTAGATGAGAATTTTCATCGCTGATAGCCATAAATTTGCTCATAAAGCCACTTAAAATTCCAGACAGAGAATAGCCAAGCATAACTGTTCCCATAAGCATTCCTTTTAAGTGTTTGGGAGAGTTCTCAGAGCAAAATGCATATACTGCAGGCCCGATAAATAACTCTGAAAAAGCAATCATTCCAACATTAAATGCGACTAAATAACTCGTTATTTTAGATTCTAAAATGCCTAAATACAAAAGTAAAAAAGCAATTCCCTGGATTGTAAATGCAAGGGATATTTTGGTAAATACGCTCACATTTCTACCTTGCCTTAATTCGTATGTGGAAAGTGTCATTGCAACCAGAGGTCCCATCAACAAAATTGTTAGCGGGTTAAACATTGATAGCGCTGACGCTGGCATTTCAAAACCAAAAAAATCGGTTTTAGCATATCTTTCTGCGAATACAACTATACTACTTCCTATTTGTTCTTCAAAAGCATAAAAGATTGCAAGTAACAAAATAGAAAGTATCACCAAACCAATATCCTTCTTCTGTTTAGTTGGTAAGAATTTTGTTGCTCTATAAGTGCTAAAGAACATTAAAAATATAGCAGCTAGAAGTAAAATTGTTCCAACTTCATGATAAAATAAAAGTACTGCAAATATTGGGATAACAGCTGTGACACTTAGCATAGAGATAGTAACTCTTTTTTTACTTATAGATGAAGGTTGAAACCCTTTTTCCTCAAGCAGATATGAAAAGCGGAAAAGCCCTGTAAGACCTAAGACCATTCCAAAAGCTGCAAGAGAAAACCCGTAGTGCCATCCGAAAGTCTGGGCGATATAAGCGCAAAAAAAGGTTGCTAGAAATGCTCCCAAATTTATTCCTACATAAAATAGTGTGAACCCAGCGTCTCTCCTTGGGTCATTCTCGCCATAAAATTCTCCTAGTAAACTCAAGCAGTTTGATCGAAAGAGTCCTGTTCCAACAGAAATAAAAGCAAGGCTAAAGTAAAGGGTTAGACCATCAATTGGAATTGCTAAAATAGCATGCCCCAAAGCTATTAGCGTTCCGCCAAAGTAAATGGCATTTCGTGCGCCAAAAACTTTATCTGCAAGTCTGCCTCCGAAAATGCCAAGGCATTCGGCAAGAGCGATATACATCGCGCTTATGCCAAAAGCTTTTGCATCATCAAATTTAAGTACAGTTATCATGTAGAGAGCCAGAATGGCTCGCATGCCGTAATAGCTAAAGCTCTCCCACATTTGCACTGAGAAGAGTAAGTACATCGCTTTAGGTTGAGCAGTTTTATGTAATAATATTTTTTGAGACATATTAGATCCCCATATACTGATTTGTTTCTACTGTAACACCAACTGTTTTCAACATATCTATTTTTGCAACTGAAGCCTTCTCAGCAACTAACGTAGATATGTAAAAATGGCAAGGAGTTAGAATGCTTCCTTTAATACTTCTTTGTGCGAGTTCAGTTGAACTCCTTGGTGCAGAAGCATATTTGTTGCCCAGTCCAGAACTGCTTTTATAAGCTTTAATGCTGTGCTTATTATCGAGCTCCTGACTTTCTTTTAAAATCAATCCCTCAATATCCATTGAGCACAAAAATGCAAAGAATCCTTGGAACGTGGCTTTGTTACCTAGCTCTCTAAGTTCAGGATCTGTGCTTTCAAGTTGTTTTTCAGTTTTGACGCTAAACATTTCAAAGAAGCCACTTGGCTTATCGCCCAGTTCAACGATTTCTGAATCAGTTGCGTTCCTAAATTTGCCATTCTCAGGAATGCGAACAATAAAATCGATACCTTGGCAGCTAAATTGCGGTATTCCTGACGATAAAGAAGTCTGCATTCTAGTTATTCTATAAATTAATGGGTATCTAGCACAGCGTATGTATGTCAACATAGTTGCAAAAGATGCCTCTACTTTTAACTGCAAAGGCAGCATGATGTGTTCTCCCAAAATTCTTTGATAAGGAGTCAAAGCTATGCTCCTACCAGAGCCGTTCAATCTATCGTCGACAGATGCCATAAATTTAACGGAGATATTACTCATAGCATGCCCCATTAGGTCAATGGCAGTGTAGCATTTCCCTTCTTGTCCTTTTGGAGTGATGTTGGCATTAGAAATTTTAACTACAGGCCTATCTCCATACTTAAGATTTGCTGCATTGTGTTTTTCATATATCAGAAGACCAAATAAATCTCTCTGGTCTAGTTTGTATAACCGCAACACGTGGCAAATTGTCAGAAATAGTTTTTCTTCTGATGTTAACTTTGTGTATGAAGTTGTCTCTTTTTTGCCAAATATCTCAAGCAAGCTAACCCTAGATTCACAGCCGTTATCACCATTGCTTGGGTCAAAAACTCTGAAATTTCCTTTGTCAAAATCAGAAGCTACAGCTGTTTGTACAATATTATTTTCAATAAATATCTGTAACTTCCTAAGCTGTCGCTCAAGAAGTGTAGGGTCTTTAAGATTAGTATATTGGGTTATAATTGTTTCAGGAATGAAGCGGGAAATTTGTGCAATCGACAGATTTGATTGCGCGCTTTGTGTAGAAGTCATGGAACTTTGCATGCTGGTTAATAAATCCAGCAGAATTGTTCCTGCTTCAGGTTTTTGGTTTTTCTCTATCATTGATTTTCTCCATTAATATTAATTTGTTAAGCATGTTGTTTAGGCCGCAATAGTTGCGGTAATGGAAAAAATGCCAGCGATAATGTTTAAAGTTTTTCATAGAAACCTCTAATGTTTGATTGTTAAAATTGATAAATTCCTCTCTTGGAGGATAAGACTATAAAACTTGTTTGGAGTTATAGGGTAGGCTTGTTATTTACTACGTCGCCAGAAGCGATGTCGGGTTGTAAAATAACAAAAAGGATGTGCAAAAATACTACCCTGAGAAGGGTAGAAATAAAAAGCTTTGAATGTTTTTATAATATTTTTCATAATGACAAATATTTATTTGCGAAGATAATTGTACGACATTTACAAGAGAAATTCAAGAAAGAAAGAGTTTAATGGTAGAAATCAATAATTGTTAAGAATGGTTTTGAATATTATTTTAAAGTCTAGCCACAGGTTATTATGGTTGACGTAGTAGACTTCATAATCCAGTTTTTTTGGTAAAACTTTTTTAATATAAGCGTCTTCGACATTTTTAGCGGTTGCTAAAGTTTTATATTCAAACTTAGCGGTTTTTATTACTCCGTATCCAGTAATTCCAGGTCTAACAGACAAAACTTTTTCCCATTTTTCAGGGTAATATTTGATATATTTTAGAACTTCTGGGCGTGGGCCAACGATCGACATATTGCCTTGAAGAACATCGATTAATTGAATAACTTCATCAAGATGCAATTTGCGGATTACTTTTCCAACTTTTGTAATGCGATTATCTTTACCTGATGTTAATTCAAGCCCTGAATTTATATACATCGAACGGAATTTATGAATGCTAAATAACTTGCCGTTTAATCCAACACGCTCCTGTCTAAAAAATACCGGTCCTTTTGAATCTAGTTTTATAAATATGGCTGTTAGTATAAGTAGCGGGCTCAATGCTAATAAGCCACAAATTGATGCAAATACGTCGAATAAACGTTTTAGCATAATATTTTTCTAACAGCAGTGATGACGCGATCAACATCTGCATCAGACATTTTTGTATAAAGTGGAATGCTGACTGCTTTCTCAAATGCCTTTTCAGCATTCGGGAAATCACCTTTTTTAACCTTCAATTTTTCTTGCCAATAAGGATGAAGATGCAAAGGGATAAAATGAACGCTACAGCCAATTCCTTCTTGATCCATAGCAGAGATGAATTCTTCGCGTGTAAATTTGCAATTATCGTCCATTCTTAGGACGAATAAGTGCCATGCATGATCTTCTATATTTTCAGTGTAAGGTGGAAGTATGAGAGGTAAATCCTTGAATGCCTCTATATATTTTTTGGCTATAGATAATCTGCGCTGATGAAACTTGTTACACTTTTTTAATTGTTCAATTCCTATTGATGCAGCAATGTCTGTCATGTTGCATTTATGTCCTTGGGCTGTGATTTCGTAAAACCATTTTGAACCTTTTGCCGTGTAACGGTCGAATACATCACGAGATATTCCATGCAATCTCATTGTTCGGCAACGTTTTGCAATTGTTTCATTGCTAGTAACTATCATGCCACCTTCACCAGTGGTTATAGTTTTTGTCGCGTAAAAACTATATATTGTAGCATCACTAGTATGGTCACCAATCAACTGGCCATTATAATGAGTTGGTAAAGAATGAGCCGCATCCTCAACTACAAACAAATTATGTTTTTTGGCAATTTTATGAATTGCATCCATATCGCATGCTAGCCCAGCAAAATGTACTGGCATAATTGCTTTGGTTTTAGGTGTAATTAATTTCTCAATTTGCGATGGGTCTATATTCAGTGTGTTTGGATCTATATCGCAAAGCACTGGAGTAATTCCAATATGCACTGGCATCATACCTGTAGAACTGAAAGTATATGTTGGAATGATTACTTCATCTCCTTCTTTCACCCCAAGAGCTTCAAGTGTAAGCAATATTCCCATAGATGCCGAGTTGATGGCTACTGCTTGGAGATTTTTTCCAATATAGTTGGCAAAATCTTCTTCAAACTTTTTAGCCATAGGTCCTGTTGTGACCCATCCTGACTTCATGCAATTAACTACAGCATTAATTTCGTTATCGTCGATATCAGGTAGTGCGAATGGTAAATATTGAGCGTTTGACATGAAATTCCTTAGACTTGATTTACGAATTATATATAATTCCAAGTATTCTATCAAGGTGCTTATGAACATTCTATTGATAAATCACTATGCTGGGTCTGATAAGATGGGAATGGAGTTCCGTCCATACTATCTGGCTAGAGAATGGGTTAAAGATGGACATAAAGTTACAATTGTCGGTGCTACATATTCTCATTTGAGGAAAATTCAGCCTTTAAAAGTGGGTGCCCAGAGTATTGATGGCATAGATTATTTTTGGCTATGGGCAAACAAGTATAAGGGAAATGGTGCACTAAGATTACTAAGCATGATTATTTTTGTATCGCAGCTATTAGTGACTTCGCTGTTTTTTGCTTGGTTCAAAAAGCCTGATGTTGTAATTGCATCTTCAACTTATCCGCTCGATATTTTCCCAAGCTGGGCGATTGCCAGAATGTCAGGTGCAAAATTAGTGTTTGAAATTCATGATATTTGGCCAATGTCACCAATGGAGCTTGGCAAGATGTCTAAAACACATCCCTTTATAATGTTGATGAGGGCAGGGGAGTGGTTTGCATATGAGTTTTCAGATCATATAATATCGATGTTACCAGGCGCTTATAAACACCTAGAAAAGGACGGTGTTTCCAAGGAAAAAATTACCTACGTTCCAAATGGTATAATTGAAGGTTCTATAGAATCAGAGGAGATCCCAGAAAGTTTGCAGAAGATTTTAAATAAATTAAAAAAAGAGAAGAAGTTTATTATTGGGTATGCGGGCTCAATTGGTGCAGCAAACCCTCTAAATACAATTATCGCCGCACTGAAAGATTTAAAAAACGAAAACGTTGCTATGGTTGTTGTTGGTGGTGGGCCAGAATTAGCCTCCGTTAAAGAACGAGCTAATAAGCTGAATAATATTTATTTTCATAATAAGATATCTAAAAATGAAGTCTCGCAATTTCTTGATAAAGTAAGTGCAGCATATATAGAATTTTCTGATTCACCTTTGTATTGGTTTGGTGTTAGCGCTAACAAAATTTTTGATTATATGCTTGCGAGCAAACCCATAATACAAGTGCTTGATAGTCCTTATGATTTAATAAAAGAAGCGAATTGTGGAATTACCACGAAGCCAAAAGATAAAAATGAGTTAGTGGATGCAATTCATCAACTCTTGTCAATGAGTCCTGAGAAATTGACAAATATGGGAAAAAATGGTAGAAGTTACGCTCTAAAGAGGCACAATTACCAACATTTAGCTAAAGAGTTTTTAAGGGAGATATGCAAGAAAAAACAATAGACTTACTTTATTCCCCAAGACAGAAGGATATATTGCATCAGTCAATTGTTAAGCGCATATCAGATGTCGTTCATCATAGCCAATTCATTATTGGCCCTGAAGTTAAAGAATTAGAAAAGAAATTAGCAGCTTATTGTGGAGCTAAGCATGCAATAGGTTGTGCGAATGGAACAGATGCTCTCACAATAGCGCTTATGGCATTTGACCTAAAGGCTGATGAAGTTGTGTTCACTCCAAGTTTTACTTATGTTGCTACCGCAGAAGCTATTTGTATATTAAGAGGTATTCCGTACTTTGTTGACGTGGATTCTACTTTCAACATATCGATTGAAAGCCTGGAAGAATCAATTTTAGATGCTAAGTCTAAAGGTTTGAAGATTAGAGGGATCATTAGCGTTGACTTGTTTGGAGCCGCAGCAAATTATTCCGAGCTTAAAAAGATTGCTGAAGAAAATGATTTGTTTCTAATATCAGATGCTGCCCAAGCTTTTGGTGCAAAGTATAAAGGAGAAGCTACCGGAAAATTCGCGGATATTACTACTACAAGCTTTTTTCCAACCAAGCCACTTGGTTGTTACGGTGATGGAGGGATGCTCTTTACTAATGATGACAAGCTAGCTGAGAAAATTAGCTCCATCTGCTTCCATGGTAAAGGTGATGATAAATATTATCATGTAAGAATTGGAATGAATAGTAGGTTGGATACAGTCCAAGCTGCTGTTTTATTAGAAAAATTTTCTATCTTTGATCAAGAAATTAAAAGCCGACAAGAATTAGCTAAATTTTATGGTGAAGAGTTAGGAGGTTTGATAAAAGTGCCGAATAGCACTACAACAACAGGTTCAGTTTGGGCGGTATACACGTTGCTGCATCCCAAGAGAGATGTGATTATAGATTCTCTACAGAAAAATAAAATTCCAAGCAATGTTTATTATAGAACGCCACTGCATAAACAGCCAGCTTATAAAGGAGCTTTTGTTGCTGGAGATATAAAAAAATCTGAGGAATTTTCATCTCAGGTTTTGTGTTTGCCAATGCACCCGTACATAGATGAAGACGAAAGACTATATATCACTACTACGCTCAAAAAAATCATTCAGGAGATATAATGACGATTAATAATAGAAAAATTAGATTAGGTTTTGTAGGGTGTGGTAGAATTTCGCAAAAACACTTTGAGGCTTTAAAAGACTTAAAAGATGAAGTAGAAGTTGTAGCGGTTGTGGATCAGCAAATTGAAAGAGCAGAAAAGAATGCTGCCGAATTTGGTGCGCAGAGTTATTCTGAAATTGCGGAAATGTTAGCAGCTCAAAAACCAGATATTGTCACTGTTGCTACACCTAATGGATTCCATCCCAAACATGTAATGCAAGTTGCGCAAGCGGGTTGTCACGTGATCACTGAAAAGCCGATGGCCATCAAATGGGAAGACGGCCTTAGAATGAAGCAAGAGTGTGATAAAGAGGGTGTAAAACTTTTTGTTATTCATCAAAATAGATTCAATGATACTGTGCAATCACTATGGAGAGCCATATCCGAAGGTCGTTTTGGTAAGATATATATGATTACATCGAATGTATTTTGGCAAAGACCTCAAGAATACTATGAAAAAGATGCTACATGGCATGGAACGAAGAGCCTCGATGGTGGTGCGTTTATGACCCAAGCGAGTCACTATGTTGATCTCATGCAATGGGTAGCACAGAGTAAACCAAAGTCTGTTTATGGTAATTTAGCAACTCTTGCTCGTAATATTGAAACTGAAGATACTGGAATGGCAGTGATCGAATGGGAAAACGGTGTCCGTGGATCTATTAATATGACTGTTCTGACTTACCCAAGAAACCTTGAAGGTTCAGTAACTATATTAGGCGAAAAAGGAGTGGTTAAAATTGGTGGTGTTGCAATGAATAAAATTGAGCATTGGGATTTTGCTGATAAAAAAGACTATGACCAAGAAGTAGTAAATGCAAACTATGCAACTGATTCAGTATATGGGTATGGGCATGTAAGGAATTACAAGAATATTTTTGCTTCTTTGAGAGGAGAGGAAAAAGCTTTAATAGATGGTGAGCAAGGGTTAGCTTCACTTGAGATACTATGTTCGATTTACGATTCTGCAGCATTAGGCGCTCCTGTTAAATTGCCATATCCAAGAATAATTGATTTATCAAAGGCACAGAATGGTTAATCCTTTTTTTAAACACGAAACTGCAATTATTGATGATGGAGCCGTTATTGGCGCAGGGACAAAGATTTGGCACTGGGTGCATGTTTCATCAGGCGCGCAAATAGGACAAGATTGCTCGTTAGGCCAAAATGTTTTTGTGGGTAGTAAAGCTAGAATCGGCAATAAAGTTAAAATACAAAACAATGTTTCAATATATGATTCAGTTGTTATTGAGGACGATGTTTTTTGCGGCCCTTCAATGGTGTTTACCAATGTGATAAATCCACGTTCGCATGTTGAAAGAAAGAATGAATATCTACCAACTACTGTGAAAAAAGGTGCAACACTAGGAGCTAATTGCACAATAGTTTGTGGTGTCACAGTAGGCGCTTTTTCTTTTATAGGTGCAGGTGCTGTTGTTACAAAAGATGTTAAACCTTTTGCACTTGTCGTTGGGGTTCCTGCAAGGCAAATTGGGTGGGTATCACATTCTGGAGAAGTTCTTGGGAAAGATTTGATATGTCCAAGAGATGGGACTAAATACAAATTGATTAATGATGATTTGATAGAGGAGAGCAAAGATGCAAGATAAGATAATCAAAAGTTTTAAAAATAAATCTGCAGTTATTGGAATAGTAGGTTTGGGCTACGTAGGTTTGCCGCTAGCTTTAAGATATAGTGAAGCTGGATTTGCAAATATCATTGGTTTTGAAATTGATGAAGAAAAAGTTCAAAAACTGAATGCTGGTGAAAGTTATATAAAACACATCAAAGCAGATCATATTAAGAAAGCTGTAAAAAAAGGATTTAAGCCAACTGCAGATTTCTCTTTGGTAAGAGATTGCGATGCTATAATTCTATGTGTTCCTACTCCACTCAATAAGTATAGAGAGCCTGATCTGAGTTTTGTATTAGGCACAATGGACAATGATGTATGCCCTTATATCAGAGCGGGACAAGTTGTTTCTTTAGAATCTACAACTTACCCAGGCACAACAGATGAGGAGCTACTACCAAGAATAGAAGAAAGGGGCTTTAAAGTCGGTAAAGATTTCTTCCTTGTTTTCTCTCCAGAAAGGGAGGACCCAGGTAACAAAAATTATTGTACACAAACTATACCAAAAGTAGTCGGTGGTTATTCTAAGAAATGTTTAGAAGTAGGGGTGGCTTTATACAAGGGAGTAATTGATAAAGTTGTGCCTGTATCCTCTACAAAAGCAGCAGAGATGACTAAGCTTCTAGAAAATATTCATAGGTCAGTAAACATTGGCCTTGTAAACGAAATGAAAATAGTTGCTGATAAAATGGGTATAGATATTTTTGAAGTAATAAATGCCGCAGCAACAAAGCCATTTGGATTTACTGCATACTATCCTGGTCCAGGATTAGGAGGGCACTGTATTCCAATTGACCCATTCTATTTGACATGGAAAGCAAGGGAGTATGGGTTGCACACCCGATTCATTGAGCTTGCAGGTGAGATTAATACGGCGATGCATGAATGGGTAATAGGAAAAGTTTCTTATGCACTAAACTTACAAAAAAAAGCGGTCAATGGTAGCAAGGTGTTGGTCTTAGGCGTTGCATATAAGAAAAATATTGAAGATACTCGTGAATCTCCTTCTGTTGAAATTATGGAAATACTCCATGCTCAAGGGGCGAAATTAGATTATTCTGACCCGCATGTTCCTAGTTTCCCAAAAATGAGAAAACATCACTTTGATATGGATAGTGTTGAATTAACTGCTGCAAAACTTAAGTCATATGACATAGTTTTGCTTTTAACGGATCATGATGACTTTGATTACAAATTAATACAAAAAAATGCAAATATTATTGTCGATACACGTGGTAAGTTTGACAAAGCTGCAAAGAATGTTGTAAGAGCTTAGTTGAGTTGCAAAATATCATTAGCATCAATAACTTTGTTATTTGCCATTTTGATATAAACAACACCTTGATTTAAAATCGAAGATTGAATTTGGCTTGTTGCAAATGGAGTGGTGCCTATAATTTGATTGTTAGCATCCTTAGCTGTTATACTATATGTATAGTTCCCGCTTAGACTTGCATTCAGTGTGTTTAAATTAAAAGTATTATCCCCCTTCAGTTTAGGTGCTGTGTTGCCTAGTGCAGTAATGGCAGTGCTAGTTACTTGATTTCCGTTTGAATCGAAAATATCAATCGTTATCATAGTAGCAGTAGAATCTAATTTGTATTTAATTGTACCCTGCCCACTTGCCAAGGCCAAGCTGCTATCCTTATATTGTGTTGTTGTCCCTACAGATTCAGAAACACTAAATAAAAGATTTAGAACACTTGCATTGCTAATATTAGCTAATGTTAGGTTCCCCAGTAACTGTCCTTGAACTTGCGTTGAAGAGAGTTGCTGCTGAAGAATTGACGATACTGATATAGGTGCTAAAGGATTTTGATTATCCAACTGAGCCGCCAAATACAAAGAGAAATCAGCTTGCTGCTGTCTGATTGAATTTAGCAGAATTGTGCTTTGCGAATTTGTGACTGGTGTAACCATAAAAACTCTTAACAATCTTATCTGGAGTATACGTTAGAAAGGTTAATTTAGAGTTAATTAACTGATTATTGGTGCATTCCCTCCCAATCACTGTCAGCTGGTCTGGTTAAAGCTTCCATGTATTCATCAAAAATCTCAATAAGACCGTTATACTGCCCTTTATCATTATATTGACTAACCAAATGATATGCAGAGAATTCATCAGGTTTGATTTCAGCTTTGGGATCTGCTCCTTTTTTGAGTAACAATTGTATTTTTTCAACATCAACTGACCTATTGCCATGGAGTATCTTCACTACTTGATCCCTTAGTTGCGCATCCAAAATCGTATAAGACATAAGAACACCTCATAACTTGCATTATAAAGTAGTGATGGTTAATAAAGGGTAAATATGCTAGATTTTCATTAAAATTGGAAATCAAACATGCTTAAAAAATTTATTTTATTCATACTAGTGTTGGGGTCTATTACAGCATTAGCTTATGGATTTATACGGTACCAGGACCAGAAGTTAAATGAATATGCGCTCCAAATTCCTACCAGCAAATGGGATGCAAAATACTCAGAAAGAAAGATAAAGAATAAATATAATGTAGCAATTTTAGCACAAGAAGGGGGGGAATGGCAGTATGCCTATTATTTCCAAGAGGCAGCGAAAAAATTTGGTTGGAATGTAGAAGTTTACTACCAGACATTTGTTGGTAGAGAAAGTGATTTAAAGAGATTGAAGCCAGATTTTTTAATTGTGAGCAGTGTAGGTTATGAATTGGAAATAAGCCCTGAATTCGACTCAGTTAAAAGATATATATTTTATACAATCCCATTTGAAAAAATTTTCCATATGGATTCTGTATATCTAGGAAAATTAAGGACAAAGTATAAAAAAAAGTTATCTAAGTATGATGGCTTTTTAATCACTCCTTTAGGAGTTGATGTATTTAAATCAGCAATTGAAAAAACAGGGAAAAGATTTGAAGGAATGAATATATTTCCTTCGACATATGACTATGCAAAAAATTACCATGCTCCTGAAAAGATATTTTATGGTAGTTTTAATGCTGACAAACTTAGAGCATCAAAAAAATATAAACAGATGTTATCGCTTCTTGCTCAAGAAGATGTTATTTCTTTTTATGGTCCTAAACATGCGTGGGGCGGTTTTGAAAAAAACTGGGGTGGCATGCTTCCAAAAGAAGAGCTTCTTGAAAAAATAAATCAGCATGGAGTTGCTTTGGTTTTGCATAGCGAAAGCCATTTTAAAAGCAATATTCCTACAGGTAGGATTTTTGAAGCAGCATCAGCAAAAGCTGTAATTATAAGTGATAGAAATAAATTTGTTGAAGATAACTTTGGTGATTCAATTTTGTATATTGATGTTGATAAGTCAGGCGTAGAAATGGCTGAGCAAATCTCCAAACATTATAAGTGGATCAAAGAGCACCCTGTTGAAGCTGAAAAGTTAGCTCAAAAATCGCACCAGATATTTAAAGAGAAATTTGCTATAGAAAGAGATTTAGTTCGAATAGCTAAAATGCATGAAGCTATTTTAGAAGCAGATAAAAGGTGATTTTTATTGCCAAATTTTCGTTAATACATTAGTAATTACCTTGTAATTGATTGTGAGAAGACCATGAAACTGACCAACAAAGTTAAAAAGATTTTAGCCAATTATGAAAGTGACAACCCAGGTACTAAGGCAAACATAGCAAGAATTTTGATGGCTGGTAAACTTGGCGGCACTGGCAAGATGGTTATACTTCCAGTTGATCAAGGTTTTGAACATGGCCCAGCAAGAAGTTTTGCCCCTAATCCTGCGGCTTATGACCCTATATATCATTACCAATTAGCAATAGATGCTGGTTTAAATGCATATGCTGCACCGCTTGGTATGTTAGAAGTTGGAGCAAGCACTTTTGCAGGAAGCATTCCTACTATATTAAAAGTTAATAGTGCTAACTCACTGGTCGGTAGTAAGGTTGCACCTGATCAGGCCACTACAGGAAGTGTAATGGATGCTTTAAGACTTGGTTGCTCCGCTATAGGTTTTACAATTTATCCAGGATCAGACAACTCATATGAAATGATGAGAGAAATAGCCGATATGGCAGCTGAAGCTAAGGCATGTGGCTTGGCAGTGGTGATTTGGTCTTATCCTCGCGGCGGAGATTTATCGAAGGATGGAGAAACAGGGTTAGATGTATGCGCTTATGCAGCGCATATGGCAGCACTATTAGGCGCGCATATAATTAAAGTAAAGCCGCCAACAGCACATTTAGAGCAAGACGCTGCAAAAAAAGTTTATGAAGCACAAAAAATTGCTAGAAACACAATGGCTGAGCGCGTTGCACATGTCGTTCAAAGTTGCTTTAATGGCAAGAGGATTGTGGTGTTCTCTGGTGGTGCTGGAAAGTCAGAGAAAGATATTTATGATGAAGTGAAAGCTATTCATGACGGCGGTGCAAATGGCTCAATAATCGGTCGTAATACTTTCCAACGCCCGCGTGAAGAAGCTTTGAAAATGTTATCTGAAATCATTAGCATATATAAAAGTTAAGCCCAGTAGTTTGCAATTTTATCTTTGCAGTAATTATGCAAGGCATTGGTGAGCATGCTGTTTGGTTTGGAGTTTGCTTTGGAGAAAGATATTGCGCCTGAACTACCTGTCACTTCTTCTGATACCTTAAAAAGGTATCTTAGTTCTTCTTCGATTGCTGAAGGCAGCGGAGTTTCAGTTTTGACTGAAAGATTTAGCGATGAACTACTATCTTGTTTGGTTAACAGCCCATCCACAACGATATGGCCTAATTTGTCCATATCGAGCTCAATTCTGAACCGTTTTGTAGTGCGATTGTTATCTTCATCGATCTCTTGGTTTTTAAAGAAAAATTGGGCAGTAATTAATTTCTGCCCATCGTTTATTGGAACTAGCATAAACTGCCACTCATCATCTGAAAGTGTTTCAGGTAGGAGTTGTAGGGTATCTAAATCTGATTTAAGTTTTTTAGATTCAGATATTGTTAAATCTTTATTACTTAATTTTTTTATAAACTCTGGAAGAGTCTGCCCTAAATTTGAGAGTGTAGGAAATAAGCCTTGTAGGGATGGATTGTTTTGCAATGCCTTGCCAAAATTGTCCGATAGCCCACCTCTTGATACATAGCTCAAAAATTGGATCACTCCACTTGAATCGACATTTACATTTGGAGAAGATTTTAGACTCTGAGTTTGAGAGGAAAAAGCTGGGTATAATTGCAAGCTGTCAGCAAGTTGGGACGTGAATTTACTTGGAAGCTTAAAAGTGAAGAAATTTGAATGTTCGTCACTACTTTCAGCTGAAACAGCATTGACAGGCGTGCCCATTGACGACCCTGAATCAGGTATGACTTTAAGTTGTAACTCACCTTTGTTAGAATTTATGGAAACAATTACGTTTGCTCCTGTATCAAGCGGTGAAGAGGAATAAATTTTTACTTCACCAGAAGAAGTTTTAATATTCATAATTCCATCTTTAGAGATCGAATCAACTACGCCTCTTATTGGGGATGTAATGTTAGGCATGCTAAGCACAACATTTGCCTTCGTGCTTTTTGAGATTTGAGCTAATGGTCTTGCATTGATTCTTGAAGTTTCCATAATTTTTAAATGATGGCTGCAGATATTACAAAAGCCAAACTAAAAGTTATGGGAACTAAAAAGTTGTCATCAATTTTTATAACGTTGGAACAATGTTCAAAATATGCTGCAGTCACAGATGCAATAACGAGTGGTAAAAGTTCAAGCCCATAAAAGTTCCCAAGTATCAAAGACACAATAATGCTGCTAGCTGCAAATGCTTGTGATCCTATTAAAGATTTGCCAGTTTCTTTAGTAGGTTTCCCGTATATTTTCCCAGCAAAACTAGCCGCGGTATCACATATGACTAATACGGAGAAAGATATGATGAAAACTTCTTTTGGAAATATCATCAAACATAGTAAACTTGAAACCATCATTAGTGTTGCTCCAGTCAATTTTCCTTTTGCTTCATGAGCTCTGAGAATTTGGTTTAGGCGCAAAGTTTTATTTAATTTTGTTATTAGTTTCCCACTGAAACCTTTGGTTTTTCTTTGGGTATCCCATAAAATTAGGCATGGAGTAACAATTATCATTAGGATAAGCATTTGAAAGTAGTCTAAATGATGGTAAACAAAGGGAATCCAAAGGCTAGAAAGGTGGATAGTTTTTCTGTAAATTTCGTTATTGTACATGGTTTTTTGCAACATTGTGCTTCGAAAATTAGGTGAATCATAATAAGGATGCTACAATAATATTAGAGCAATAAGCAAACAAATATGAAGTATATTTTTATAAGTTTTATAGTCTTAGCCATTTTGGCACTGATGCTAATTGGGTTCTTTGCTTATATGGCTCAAAAATACCAAAGAGCCCTTAATTCTCGAAGAATTAAGGATATTGAGGATTCTTCAGTATATCGTAAAAAAAAGCATCATCCGAGTAAGAAAACAGATTTTCGTTCCCGCGACAAGAAAGAGGAGAAGAAGATAGAAGATAAAATATTAAGTGGTGTGGAGTTGTATGATCCCAATATGCAGCAAGTATCTACTTCTAGGAGTAGAGAAGAAGGGGTAAAAATCGTAGGACTAGCCAAGCCAGTAGGGTTCTGGAGTAAATTTGTCATGAGCCAAAAAATGGGCTACCTTATGGCTAGGATGCAGTTTCAGCACCAAGATAAAAGCCAGAAAGGCTATTGGGAGAGCTTAATTAAAGCCCAAGCAGCATCGCAAAGCAAAGAGCAAGGTAAGGGTAGATAATGGCAGGAGTTATTCTTAATCACAATGTTAAGGTAGAAGTTTCAAAAGAGGCAGAGACACTATCAAAGTATGATGTCAAAAATGTATCTGATATTAGGTTAGATCAGTCTTTATCGCCTACATCTACGCCTAAAGCTGGAATAGCTAGTCCTAATCAAGACAAAGGACAAACAGCCATTAGTGCTTAGACTAATTGTTTTTTTACGAATAATGTGGTATATTTAGGCTTAATCATTTTTAGATGAGTAGTCATAGATGTCAGGTAAACTCTTTGGTACAGATGGAATTAGAGGTACAGCAAATCAGTATCCAGTTACATCAGATATAGCATTAAAGTTTGGAAAAGCTGCAAGTCATTATTTTAGGCAAGATGGGTATCGTAATAGAGTTGTTATAGCAAAAGATACTCGCTTATCAGGTTATATGTTAGAGCCAGCTTTGACAGCAGGATTTATTTCAGGTGGGATGGATGTGATTCTTGTTGGACCTATGCCAACACCATCAGTTCCTATGTTAATCAAAAGCTTAAGAGCAGATTTAGGTGTTGTGATCTCAGCGTCGCATAACCCATACTATGATAATGGCTTAAAACTTTTTAACTCAGAAGGTTATAAGCTTAGCGACGAAATTGAAAACGAATTACAAAATCTCATTTTGAATGAAGATTTGAATAAGTATTTAGCTGTACCAGAAGAGTTGGGAAGAGCAAAAAGACTAGAAGATGCGCCAGGCAGATATATAGAGCATGTTAAGAGATCTGCTCCAAAAGGATTGTCGCTTGCAGGTCTCCGTATTGTTGTCGATTGTTCAAATGGTGCGGCATACCATCTTGCTCCAACAATATTTTGGGAGTTAGGTGCTGAAGTAGTTAAAGTTGGATGTGAACCTAATGGGTTTAACATTAATTTGGGTTGCGGTTCTACACATCCAGAGACAATGGCGCAAAAAGTTTTAGAAACGCGAGCAGATGTCGGAATAGCACTCGATGGTGATGCAGATCGCGTTATAATGTGTGATGAGAAAGGGAAAATTATTTCTGGCGATCACATTATTGGGATAATTGCGAAATATATGAAATCGCAAGGTACTTTAAAAGGCAAGGATGTAGTTGTGACACACATGTCAAATGGAGCTTTAGAAGAGTACTTAAATAAGCAAGGTATGAACATGCATAGAACATCTATCGGTGATAGATATGTTTCAGAAAAAATGAAAGAACTGGGTTCAAACTTAGGTGGAGAACAATCTGGCCACATTATACTTGGAGATTATGGAACTACAGGTGATGGTATGGTGGCTGCTCTACAAGTTCTATCAATAATGGTTGAAAGTGGTAGAAAAATGAGTGATGTAGCTCATCCGTTTGCATTGCACCCACAAATAATTAAAAATATAAAGTTCAAGCAAAATAACCCACTTGATAATAAGACTGTTCAAACTAGTATTGATAAAATTCAAAATAAGGAGCAAGATTTAAGGATATTAGTTCGTAAATCAGGCACTGAAAAGTTGATTAGAGTTATGGTAGAAGGTAAAAATCAAGTAAAGCTCAAAGGGATTGCAAGCGAACTGGAAACTTTAATCAGCAGCAATGTAAATTAATAAATGAAAAAGTTTTTAATAATCTTTCTCACTATTATCTCGTTACAAAATATAAGTGATGCAAAGGCATTCACAGTCATAAGAGACAGTGAGATAGAATTTGTTATACGAGAATTAGCTGCGCCTGTTTTTAGGGTTGCAGGTCTAAATTCAGATTCAGTAAAAATCTATGTAGTTCATAGTGATGATCTAAATGCATTTGTAATGGGTGGCCAAAATATTTTTCTTACAACTGGTCTTATAACATATTCAGAAGATCCAGATGTTTTAGTTGGAGTTATAGCCCATGAAGTTGGCCATATTGTTGGGGGCCACCTAATTACTAGTAAAGAAGAGCTTCAGAATTTAAGGAAAAGAATGATGCTTGGAGTGATTATAGGGGCAGCTGCAGGTGTTGCAACTGGTTCAACCGATGTTGGAATTGGTACTGCAATGGGCTCATCAAATGCTCAAATTTCAAGCTTTATGAAATTCAACCGTACTCAAGAAAGTGCGGCTGACCATGCAGGAATAAAATACTTAACGCAGCTAGGTGTTTCACCGCAAGGATTAATAAAATTTTTAAATGACCTAAATAAGAATGAAAGATCTTTTTATGCTAAAAGTAATGCTTATCTTGGTACGCATCCACTTTCTATGGATAGAATAGATTATTTGAAAACATATATTCAGGAAAATCCAATCAAGAAAAACTCATACATAGGCGATTTTGCTAGGTCTAGGTATGCCAGAATAGTGGCTAAGATTTTTGCGTACACCCATTCTCCAGATGCAGTTTTTCAAAAATATTCAGGAAATGATATAAACTCTAATTATGCAAAAGCAATCGCTTACATGCGAAGTGCTAATTTAAATAAAGCAGTTGAGTATCTGGATAAGCTTATGGATTCAGAGCCGCTTAGCCCGTTTTATTTGGAGTTGAAAGGTCAGGCATATCTTGAGATGGGTAAAATCCAAGAATCGATCCAGTTTTACGAAAAAGCATATACATATGCTCCGAGAGAAAATTTGATTAAGTTAGAATATGCATCTGCACTTATTACAGCAAAAATAAATGTAACTAAGGCTATCGGGTTATTGGAGCAGATACTTGAGGAAGATAAACAGGATATAAATGTATGGCAGCAGCTCTCAATTGCTTATGGCCAAAAAAACGATAAGGCAAATTCTAATATAGCCCTTGGTTGGGTGGCTTTATTGAAAGGAGACATGCCAGCTGCTAAGCGTATGGCAGCTTTGGCCAAAAAAGAAATTAAATCTGACTCGCCTGCAAGTTTACGTAATAAATTAGAAGATCTTGAAATAGCAATCCAAGGAATAGAATTTGACGAAGCAAGACTTGATAGTTAGGTGTGAATTTTATAGTTTTATAATAGTCTTGGTTATCTATGTTATATCCAGTTTTAAATATTTTTACATTAGGAATGTATGTTTGACTTAGTTGGTAGTCAACTGTATGATTCATCTGTTGATTTGGCCAGAGTTAAGGAGACAAATGGATTTGAAAGGGAAAAAAATTGTTGCAATTGGCGGAGCAGGTCTTATAGGATCCCATACTGTAGATCAGTTATTGCAAGAAGATATAACAGAACTAATTATTTATGATAATTTTGTTAGGGGCTCTTACGAAAATTTGAGTGAAGCTATCAAAGATTCACGCGTTAGGATCTTTGAAGTTGGTGGTGATATATGTCATTCTGACATATTAAATGAAGCATTAAAAAATGCAGATGGTGTCTTCCATTTTGCTGCATTGTGGCTATTGCAATGTCATGACTTCCCAGAATCGGCATTTAAAGTTAACATAGAGGGGACTTTTAATGTTCTTAATTTGTGTGTAAAAAATAATGTAAAAAGACTTGTATATTCTTCTTCTGCTTCTGTTTATGGTGATGCGGAGAGAGAGCCTATGGATGAGGAGCATCCATTTAATAATAAAACTTTTTATGGGGCGACAAAAATTGCAGGTGAGGCGATGGCTAGAGCTTACTATAATAGGTATAAGCTTCCTTATGTGGGACTTCGTTATATGAATGTTTATGGCCCAAGGCAGGACTATAAAGGTGCTTACATAGCTGTAATAATGAAGATGTTGGATAATATAGACAAAGGTTTGCCCCCAGTACTATTTGGTGATGGGTCTCAAGCATATGACTTCGTTTATGTTAAAGACTGCGCGTTAGCAAATATTTTGGCAATGAAAGCGGAGGTGGTAGATCAATTCTATAATGTTGGTACTGGGGTAAGAACAAGTTTAAAGGATCTTGCCCAGGTTGTTTTGGAATTAACTCAGTCTAATTTAGAAATATCATATGAAGCTGGAGGATTAACTTTTGTAAAAAACAGAATAGGTTGTCCCAAGAAAGCACAAAAAGATCTGAGCTTTACTTATAAAACTGATCTTAAGACTGGATTGCAAGAGTTGATTAAATGGCGTAATGAGCACATGGATCTAGTGGAAATTAGAAGAAATAGAGTGGCGTGATTTTAGAAATATAGTTATATAATAATATGAACAGAAAAATCCCAATAGCAATACCATCATTAGGTGATGAAGAATGGCAGGCAGTGCGTGAGCCATTAATGAGTGGATGGCTAACCCAAGGGCCCAAAGTTGCTAAATTTGAAAAAAATTTTGCAGAAATGCATAAAGTAGAACACGCTTTAGCTGTAACTTCTTGCACTACTGGGTTGCACTTAGCTCTAGCAGCTATGGGGGTTGGTGAAGGTGATGAAGTTATAGTTCCAGCCTTTTCATGGGTTGCTACTGCAAATGTAGTATTGTACTGCGGCGCAAAGCCAGTTTTCTGTGATGTAGATACTAGAACTTATAACATCATTCCTGAAGAGGTCGCTAAAAAAATTACTTCTAAAACTAAGGCTATAATTCCTGTCCATCTGTTTGGATTATGCGCAGACATAGATGCTATTAAATCAGTTGTTCCTGATAATGTAATGATCCTTGAAGATGCCGCTTGTGCTGCAGGAGCTTCCTATAAAAACAGATTTGCAGGCTCGTTAGGTGATATGGGTGCTTTTTCTTTTCATCCACGTAAATCTATTACCACGGGGGAAGGGGGTATAGTTACTACAAATAATTCTAAGCTAGCCAGTAGGTCTGAAATAATGAGAAATCATGGCGCAGAGATTTCAGAAGAGGTAAGGCATAACAGCTCTAAACCATATATGCTACCAGATTTTCATATGATGGGCTTTAACTATAGAATGACGGATTTGCAAGCTGCAGTTGGTATAGTGCAATTAGGAAAATTAGGTGGATTTATCCAAGAGCGTCAAAAATGGGCGGATTATTATAAAGAAAATCTACAAGATATAAAATGGTTGAGATTTCAGGAAGTGCCAAGTTACTGTACTCAACATGCTTGGCAAGCATTTGTATGCTATGTAGACCCAAAATTAGCACCTTTACCAAGAAATCAAATAATGGATATTTTGCAACAAAAAGGGATCGCTACTAGACCTGGTACACACGCTATTCATATGCTGGGATTTTATAGCAAGAAATATAATATAAAACCCGAAGACTTTCCTGGTGCGCAGGCATGCGATGCTAATACAATGGCAATACCTTTGCATAACAAAATGACTAAAGAAGATTTTGATTACATAATTAAGGCAATCCGAGGTATTTAGTTATGTGCGGTATAGCTGGAGTTCTAAATTTTGATAATCAACCAATCGCATTTAGCCAGTTAAAAGCAATGACAGATTCTATAAGTCATAGAGGTCCTGATGGCGAAGAGCATTTTATTGATCATGTTATAGCTTTAGGGCATAAAAGGTTGGCTATTATTGATTTAAGTCCTGCTGGGCATCAACCCATGCAAACTAGTGATGGTAGATTCACTATTAGCTATAATGGTGAAATTTATAATTTCAAAGAATTGCGTATTAAACTTGAGTCAAAAGGTTATCATTTTCATTCCAATACAGATACTGAGGTGGTTCTAAATGCATATGCAGAATGGGGTGATAAGTGCCTAGAAAAATTCAATGGCATGTTTGCTTTTTCTATTTGGGATGCGAAAGAAAAGAATCTCTTTTTAGCAAGGGATAGGTATGGTGTAAAACCACTTTACTACTACCACTCAAACGATGTTTTTGTATTTGCTTCTGAAATTAAAGCGATTACAGCTTCTAAGTTATACTCTCCATCTTTAGACAAAGAAGGTCTAGTAGAGTATCTAACTTTTCAAAACTTCTTTACGGACAAGACTCTTTTTAACAACATTCATATGTTAATGCCTGGATATTTTGCAAATATCGATATGAGTGGCAAACTAAAGAAAAAACAATATTGGGACTTCAATTTTTGTGGTAGCCAAAAAATCTCTGAAGTGGATGCGATTGAAGAGACCGATCGTCTCTTCAGACAAGCTGTTCAAAGACAACTTATAAGTGATGTTCCAGTAAATGCTTATCTGAGTGGCGGTATAGATTCTGGGGCGATAACCATGATTGCTAGCAAACTCATGCCTCACATGCGAACATTCACCGTAGGTTTTGATCTTAGTTCTGCAAGTGGCCTAGAACTTTCTTTTGATGAGCGTGCTAAAGCAGAGCATATTTCATATTTAGCTAAGACGGAACATTATGAGATGGTTCTAAAAGCTGGAGATATGGAAAGATGTATGGATAAGTATGTCTGGCATCTTGAAGAACCTCGTGTTGGACAAAGTTACCCCAATTACTATGCTGCTAAATTAGCCAGTAAATTTGGTAAAGTTGTTTTATCTGGAGCTGGTGGAGATGAATTGTTTGGTGGTTATCCTTGGCGGTATTTCTATAGTGAAAAATCAATAAGCTTTGATGAGTTTATTGATAGCTATTATCTAAAATGGCAACGACTTATTCCAAATAGCACATTAAAAGAATTATTAGCGCCAATTTGGGATGATGTAAAGCATGTTTGGACTCGGGACATATTTGCTGATGTATTCAAATCAATTAAGAAAAAGAAATTAGATCCAGAAGAGTGTGTGCATTACAGTTTATATCTAGAAGCAAAAACATTTTTGCATGGACTTTTAGTTGTGGAAGATAAACTTAGCATGGCGCACGGTTTGGAAACAAGAGTGCCATTCTTAGATAATGACCTAGTTGATTTTGCACAACGACTTCCTCTATCTCTGAAAATATCATTGAATCACAAGCCATATCTCAATGAAAATGATTCAGCTTATAAGAATGTTGTGAAGGATTCTAACGGAAAATATATTTTAAGAAGGGCTTTCTCAAAATATGTTGATGATTATATTGCAAATAACCGTAAGCAAGGATTTTCTTCGCCAGATTCCTCATGGTTCAAAGGAGAAAGTATAGATTTTGTAAAGAAAACCTTGTTGAATCCTAATGCTGCTTCTCATAAATATCTTAGTAAAGATAGGCAAGAGAAAATTTTAAATCAACATTTCTTAGGTGAAGAAAATAAGAGGTTATTCCTTTGGTCGTCAATAAATTTAGAATTGTTTTTCAAAAAATTCTTTGGAGATAAGTGGTGTTAAATATTTGTACCTTAGAAGAAAGAGATTTTAAGAACTATAATAAATTCCTCTTGGGAAATGACAATTCTTTATTTTATTATTCTCTGACATATAGAGATTTCCTTTGTCAGACCCTCGGTTGCTCATCAGAATACTATGTGGTAAAGGACTCGTTTGGAGATGTTCAAGCTACTCTGCCATTGTTCATAAAAGATGGTGTATATGGCAAGGTTGTTAATTCACTACCTTTCTATGGAAGTCATGGGGGGATTCTTAGCAATAAAAAAGAAGCTACAGAAATATTAACTACATTTTATAATGAGTATATTACTAACCAAAGCATTGTAAGTGCGACTATAATAAGTAATTTATTTTATGATAATAATACGTTACTTACACACAATATTACTGATAGTCGAATTGGCCAAATTACAAATATCTCACTTCCTTCTGCTGATACATCAAAAGAAGAATTTGTTATGTCTAAGATAGATGGCAATAAAAGGAATGAAGTGAGACGAGCGCAAAAACATGGTATACAGGTTTTTGAAGAGAACGAAGCAATAGACTTTGTCAGAGCCGTGCATCAAGAAGAAATGATGAAGCTTAATAGGTCTTATAAGACAAATACTTTTTTTGAAAACATTCCCCGCTTTTTCAAACCTAAAACAGATTATAAAATATTTGTGGCTAGGTATAATAATGAAATTATTGCAGCTGTTTTATTGTTCTATTTTAATAAAACAGTAGAGTATTTCACCCCAGTTATCTTAAAT
This sequence comes from uncultured Candidatus Midichloriaceae bacterium, assembly GCA_964558975.1. Lineage (GTDB taxonomy): Bacteria > Pseudomonadota > Alphaproteobacteria > Rickettsiales > Midichloriaceae > CAZLFQ01. The sequence continues at coordinate 129,762 of CAZLFQ010000002.1, read as the reverse complement.
GGTTTTAGAATTTATCAGCCAATGTCTTTACTTTTGTATCATGCAATGCTCGATGCAATAAACAACGGTTATGAATGGTTTAACTGGGGAGGGACATGGACATCCCAGCAGGAAGGTGTATATCGTTTTAAAAAACAGATGGGCGCTATTGATAAACCATATATATATTATACGCAATTAAATGATGATTCTTTAAAGGATAGAAATTTTGAAGAGCTCAAGCGTTGTTATCCAGGTTTTTATTTATTTAAGGTTTGATGATGAGTAATGATTATATAATACAGATGTATCAGAAAGCCTATAAGGCACATGGGTATTCGTCATCTTCTCTTTTTGATCCTAAAGACCGTTCAATCCAAAGATTTATGGCTTTAGAAAAATCTCTGGCCCCATTTTTGGCTAATGCCATTAAGACTAACTCAACTATTAAGTTATTAGATTATGGTTGTGGACTTGGATATTTAGAGAAATATCTTCACAGCAAGTATCCTAATTTAATTAGATATACTGGTGCTGACATAGTACCTGAATTTATCGAACAAAACAAAGAGGCGTACCCAAATAGTAAATTTTTGCTTATTGATGGCGCTCATTCTATTAAAGAAGAGTTCGATTTAATAGTGGGCGTTAATGTTTTTAATATTCTTGGATCGCGAACCTTAGTAGAACACGAATTAGAGATAAAAAAATCAATTTCACACTTATTTAAGTTCGCATCCCAAGGATTATATATTACATTTATGTCTTCTTATGTTGATTTCAAGCAAGAAGGTGCTTATCATGCAAATGCGTCAGATCTACTGGATTATTGTACTCTAAATTTGACAAGAAGATCTATTTTAGATCAAAGCTTTCTACCCTATGAATTTAGTATTTCTCTTTATAAGTGTGATTATATTAAGCAAGATCAGTCAATCTATAATGATGATTTATGGAAATAAAGCGTTATGACCGTATAGTAGTTGGTTCAAGCTTGCCAAGCTTGCTTTTGGCGTATTTGATATCTAAACAAGGTCAAAGAGTAGCTGTTTTAGAGGGGTCCGATGTGTTAGGTGGGGCTTGGCAATATATAAAAGTTTTTGATCTTGATAAAATAGATATGGGGCCGCATCATATTCCTTATTCATCTTTTGTAACGAATTTTCTATTTGAAGAATTTGGAATTAGACTAGTAAAGCTTAAAAAAGCATTAAAGATATTTCTAGTTAATGAGAACAGGTATGTTTCTCCAAGATTGCATTTTATGAAACAAGCGATTAAAAATTTATTTACTTTCAAGACCACGCAGTCTGTTTATAAATCTTTGTGCTCAAACTCAAGTGAAGTAATACAACACAGTATATCCCTATTCAAACCCTTTGCCCTTTATAATGAGGGCGGTTGTTTTGAAATGTTAGAGGCTATAACAGATAAAGTACGTAACACCAATAATCTTACTATATTTACTAAAGAGCAGGTTTTGGGTATCAATATAAAAAATGAAGCAGTTATAGTAGAAACTAAAACAGGAAGTTTTGAATGTAAGAAGCTATATTGCCCATCAAGTCTAGATATTAATATTTCCAACATAAAAAAAGAAGATGTTGCTTTGTCATTGGATAGTGAGAAAATTATATATCGAAAAAAATTTAGAAATGTTTTTTTTAAAGTCAATAATTGCACAAAAACAATACCCTATATTCTGTTCTTGAGCACTCAGGATGATACAAAAGCTAAAACTTTAACAGGCTCTACTTGTGGTGAAACGTTCGCGTTTTTAAACGATATTACCCCTTTGTGTATGAAGCATAACCCTGATATGAAAAGAAACACGTCTATAATATCTCTGACTACAACCTATATGGATAATGCGTCTGCTTCGTTTGAGTCAACTCTTTCACACCAAGAGTTGTTTGATGATTTAAAAGAAAAGAAAATTATTAGTAGTGATGCTGTACTCATAGATTCTCAAGAGTTTTATTATAGTAAGGTTTGCAGAAACAAGGTGAGGATCACGCAGACTAATATGGATTTGAATGATAAAGTAGAGTTTTTTAACACTTTAGATATATCAACTTTTATTTCGGAGATGATGGGCAGATGCGATTTCTAAGAGATTTCTTTAAAAAACAATCCACTTTATCTTTTATGATAAACGCACTTATTCCAGTCATGCGTGTAGCACGAAAAGTTCATTTTTTTCGCAAAAAATCTGTATGTTTTATCGGTAGTAATTATTACTCGTTTTATTACTTGGCTGAAGCTTTGCGTAAGCGAGGGTTCAAAGCTTGTTCTTTCTCTAACAAAAATCACATTCAATTTTCACCTTTCGCTCACAGCACTGTAAGCCAAGATGCTTTTGAGCAGTTTAAGCATATGCTACAGATTGTGTTACATTTTGATATGGTTCAATTTTACGGATCATTTGCAATGATACAATCGGATCTCGCAGTGTTAGAAGCTTATTTTTATAAAGCATGCGGGCTTAAAATAGGCTATACATCAACGGGGTGTATGGATGGCTCGTTGCAGTCAGAAGTTTATAATATTTCTAGAGGACTGTGTAATAAGTGTATGTGGCAAAATCGACCAGAAGTTTGCTCAGATCATTCTAACAAATCAAAGATAGAACAAATAAAGCAGTGTTGTGATTTGTATTCTTTTGAGGTTGATTGGCCAACACCCTTGCGTCAAACAAGTATCGGCTTTCCTTTGCCACTTACATCTAATATACATTCACCTTCATATAATCCTTTTAGTATTTCTATACCAGATAAGTATAAAATTAATTCAGAAAACAAATTAATGATTTTCACTGCTTTTGGTAACGAGAATATTAGAGCAAATGAAGAAAGAGATATAAAAGGAAAAAAATTTATCAAAACAGCAATTGATAAATTAATCGCCGAAGGATACCCAATCAAGCATGTTCATACTAGTGATACACCATCGCAAGACATGAAGTATCTACAAGTGCAGGCTGATATTATAGTCGACCAACTTAATTATGGTTCTATAGGAGCATTTGCTCGTGAAGGGATGATGCTAGGCAAACCAGTCATTTGTCATATTGCAGAAAAGATCCGCTCATATACTGATGCTATGAGAGATTGCCCAGCCATTGATGCAACAGAGAAAACTATATATGAAGTGCTGAAAAAAGTAGTTGAGATGACAAAAGAAGAAAGAGCTGAAATTGGTCAAAGCTCAAGGGATTGGATGCTAAAATGGTATGATTCAGATGTCTGCGCTGCTCGTTTTGAAAAAGTATATGATAGAATAATGAAAGGATTGCCTCCTTATGATAAAGCAGAGAGCTACTGATATGAATAAGATATGTGCAATCCATCAACCTAATTTTTTTCCATGGCTAGGATATTTCGATAAAATAAAACAAGTTGATGAATTTGTTTTTTTAGACGAAGTGCTAATTGTAAAAACAGGAAGTTCTTGGGTTAATCGGGTTAAACTGCATTGTAATGGAGCTGCCAAGTGGGTAACTTGTCCAATTAAAAGGGTATCAGGAACGCAAAAAATAAACGAAGTAGAGTTTGTAGATATCTCTTGGAAAGAGGGTTTTATCGGAATTGTATCTAACTACTATAGGAAGCATCCTAATTTTCATAACGGCATGAAAATTATAAAAGAAATTATATATTCGAATAACTCGTTAAAGCTTGCTGAATTTAATATACATTGCATCAAAGTATTAGCCAGTTACTTAGGTCTTAATGTGAAATTTATCCTTCAATCTGACTTGAATATTACCTCTAGTTCAACCCAGCTTCTTATCGATTTGACTAAAGCAGTAGGTTGTAATAGTTATCTATGCGGAGGTGGTGCATCTGGCTATCAGGAGGATGAATTATTTGCAAAAGCTGGAGTCAAGTTGGTATACCAAGATTACGAGCCTAAACCTTATGGAGATCCTTTGAAATTTATTCCAGGATTGTCTATTATTGATTTTTTAATGAGTGAATCAGATTTTTTATATGAAGGATAAAATGCGTAGTGAAAAGAAGGTAAGCTTACGAGCTGTCAGAGATTCTGATAAAGACTTTTTGTATGATATGATAAATGATCCTGTGCTTGTACAATTTAATGCGCCTTATAGGCCTGTGCACGAATTTAACCATCAAAAATGGTATGAAAATATTATCCAAGACAAGACTAAGGAGGTTTTTATAATAGAAAGCAATAATATTGCTGTGGGGTCTGTACAACTCTTCGATATAAATTTTGTGCATAGAACGGCTGAGTTAGCAATTAGAATTCGCAATAATGCTGATAGAGGACAAGGTGTGGGTAGTATGGCTATAAATTTGATTACTCAGCATGCATTTCATAATCTTGGTTTAATAAGGGTATCGTTAAGGGTACTTAAAAATAATGAAAGAGCTATTAAAGCGTATGAGAAAGCTGGCTATATTCAAGAAGGTATAATGCATATGGCTGCTTTCATTAATGGCAACCATCAAGATATGCTAATTATGGCTAGAATTAATAGCGAGTTAACAGACAGTCAAGTGCGGTAAAAAATGGATAACTTTACACTTTTACAATACTCGCAGTACCTTGCTAAACTAAAAAAGAGCTACGCGTTCATAAATTATGACGAAGCTATTACTACAGAGCCACCACATGTTATCTGGCGGCATGATATTGATGGTTCGGTTCATCAAGCATATGAACTTGCAAAGATAGAAAATAGGCTGGGTATAAAATCGACCTATTTTGTTATGCTACATAGTTGGTTCTATGATATTAGAGAAAAAGAAGTAAACTCTTTATTAAAAAATATTAAAGATTTAGGGCATGCAATAGGTTTGCATTTTGATTTTGAATATATACCTAGTGGCTCAATAAACGACGAAGCAAGTTTTCTAAAGGCTTTGAAGCATCAGAAGGAAGAATTAGAATTGATATTAGGGTTTGGCATAAATGTATTCAGTTTCCATAATCCGACCACTATTAGTGAAGATTTGCGTTCTAAGCTTAAGGAATATAAGTATGAAGATATGATAAACGTTTATCATGAAAAATTTATTAATGAATATAAATATTGCTCTGATTCAAATGGCTTATGGCGTTTTGATAAGTTGAGCGACCTAATAGATCCCAAAAAATATCCTAAGCTTCATGTGCTTACTCACCCAGAGTGGTGGACTGAAAATTCTATGACTCCTAGACAAAAGATAGTCAGAGTTCTTAATGGACGTACTAAAGCTATATTGCGGAAATATGATGAGGTTCTTGCAAAGAGTGGAAGACCTAATTTTTGACTATCAGTATATATAATTAGTATATTTGTAGAGCATATCTAGGCGTGTCACCAAAATAGTTATCAAATCATTTCTGAAAATTCAAGATGTTCAAGTAGCACCTTCTCTGGACTAGCATTTTTTAGTCTTTTTGCAGCTTTACTAATTGCTGATAGGGTAGGCTTTTTATTAAGTAGTCTTAAAATTTCTTCGCCAAGTTTTTGAGAAGTGAGATGCGCCTCCTCAATCATTATTGCTGCACCATGATCAACTAAGTACTTAGCATTAAAATACTGATGATTATCCATAGCGTGTTTATAAGGGATAAATATTGCAGGTTTGCCAAGCTCTATCAGTTCTGCAATTGTAGAAGCACCAGCACGACAAATTACTAAATCTGCTTGTTTTAACAACTCTCCTATATTTAAGAAAAAATCTTTAATCTCAACTTTTGCTGTAGATTTTTTATAAAACAACTTTGTTGAATCTAATAGGTTAGGGCGTGCTTGTTGAGTTATAATCAATTTTTTTTGTAAGCTTTTAGGCAGACTACATATTGTATGAGGGATTACTTCAGAAAAAATTTGTGCACCTTGGCTGCCACCAATAACTAAGAGATAAATTTTATCAGTTTTTTTTGGAGACGATTTTGCAATTATAATTTCAGGTCTGACAAAATTGCCAGTTATTACTGAATTTTTTTTTAAAGAGTATTTAGTGTTTGGAAAAGTGAGAAAAACTTTTTTGGCTAATCTTGCAAATATTCTATTAACTCTACCAAGTACAGCATTCTGTTCATGTATTATAAAAGGGATTCTAAGAACTGTTGCGGCAAGTAGAGTTGGGAAAGAAGGATAACCTCCAAAGCCAATTACCAGTTTTGGTCTTGTTTTGATGAATTTAAAAGCGACTAAAAAAGTACTAATTAAAGTAAGCACAAGTGCCTTGAATTTTGAAAAAACAGAGCCCGAATATTTTTGCGAGAGAATTTTATATCTAGTAATGCCACTTAAGGGTCTCTGCAAAAATTGATCTGTGCGATCATCGCAAATAAGAAGTGGAGTGTATTTCTTCTTTAGTAAGATTCCGCAGACAGCTTGTGCTGGAAAGATATGTCCACCTGTACCACCTGCTGCTAAAACTATTAGATTGTTTTTTTTAACCATGTGCTTTCTTTATACTTGCTATAAATTTGCCAAAATCACCAGCATTTGAGAAATCTTTGTAAACAGATGCGTATCGTACATAAGAAACTTCATCTATTTTTGCTAACTCGTCCATTACTAATTGCCCTATAACTCTGGTCTCAACTTCTCCTTCGCCAAACTTTTCTAGTTTTTTAATTACTTCAGAAAGAATTGCCTCAGCCTGTTCAGATGTAACAGGTCTTTTTCTAGTGGCTACGCTAATAGACCTTAAAACTTTTGAACCATCAAATGGTCTTCTTTCAGAATTCTTTTTGATTACCTTCAGTTCTCTAAGCTCTGTGCGTTCATGGGTAGTAAACCTTGCGCCACAACTTGGGCATTGCCTACGCCTTTTAATCACCAATCCATCATCAGATGGTCGGGAGTCCTTAACTTGGGTATCTAGAAAATCACAAAAAGGACACTTCATTATTCGATTTCTATTTTTATTTTATTCAATAGTTTACCAGTGCAAGAATCATAAATCAATATTTGCTGTCCCTCAGTAAGGATTGTCATTTTATTTTCATTCAATGAAACGCTTTTGGCAACATTAGGAATTTTTATTGTCTCATTCGTACATTTTTGCTCGGTGGTTGAGACTGTATATTCCTTATCTAAAACGATGTTACGTTTATAGATAGTATATGTTATAATCATGACTCCAATCATCATGACGAGACCCATAGAATATATGAAAAATTTTAAAAATCTTATTTCGCTTTCTTTACTCATATGATACCAAACATTGAAAAATTAGAAGTTAAAGTTGAAGAATCGGGCGAGAGGCTCGATAAAATTATAGCAAGCCATGTCAGAGATATATCTCGTTCTAGAATACAAAAATTGATAAAAGACAACCTTGTCACAATTAATGAAAAAATAGTAACAGATCGTTCATATCAAGTCAAAGCTGGAGATAGTATTTTAATCACTTTGAAACCAAGTGAATCAGAAGGTGTTATAGTTGCCAAGGAAATCCCATTTGAGATAGTTTTCGAGGATGAAGATCTTATGGTAATAAATAAACCCGCAGGTTTAACGGTTCATCCAGGGGCAGGTAATCATCAGGACACCTTGGTCAATGCTCTGATGTTTCATACAAAAGGAAAGCTAGCTGGGGACTCACAACGTCCTGGGATAGTTCATAGACTTGACAAAGATACTTCTGGATTGATGCTGATAGCAAAGTCTGAATTTGCTCATTTTAAGCTCACTCAAGCAATAGCTAATCGTGAAGTGACAAGAATTTATGTAGCTTTCATTCTTGGAACTTTGATGCCAGCATTTGGAACTATTAAGACTTCATATGGAAGAAGTAAAGTAGATCGTAAAAAAATGACAGTTAAGCATCATGGTGAGAAAATGGCAATTACTCACTACCAAGTATTAAGAGTGTTTAAAAATTCAATTAGTGAAGTTGAATGTAAGCTTGATACTGGTCGTACTCATCAAATTAGGGTTCATTTGGATCACAAAAAAGTGCCAATTATAGGTGACCAAACTTATGGAAAATCTAAGAATCATAACTTGGCAGCTTTTTCAGAAGATGAAATGACATTTATTAAGAATTTTCCAAGGCAAGCTTTGCATTCAAAGCAAATAGGTTTTGTGCACCCTAGGACAGAAGAGTATTTGCAGTTTGAAAGTGATTTACCTAGAGATATGCTAAAGTTACTTGAAGTTATATCTCATAATTAAAATTCAGAATGCGTAAGACAACAGACTAAACTTCTTTTTTTATAAGTTCTGTTATGGTGATACCTATTTTGTTGTCGACAAGTACAATCTCCCCCTTGGCAACAAGACGATCATTTATGAACACGTCTACTGCTTCTCCGACTTTTCTATCTAGCTCAACAACAGAGCCACGAGATAGTTTTACAAGTTGGTGAACTTTCATTGCGGCCCTACCTAGAACTGCAGAAACCTGCAATGGCACATCGTAAACAGCTTGTATATCAGCTTCATTATTTCCATTGTTTTGCTCAGTTTCAGACATAGAACCTCAAAGTGTAATAGTTGCTTATATATCACCAGATTATGATATGTTTTGCAAGGTTTGATTTTCCAAACCAGTAACGCTTGCAGAAGTTTTATTTTTAATCTCTTGTTCTAAAGTATTTAATATTTCTTCGGGGTTTAGGATGGCTTTGCCATTATTCCAGTCAATATGACATTCTCCAGTAGCTAATTGATCGTTAGTAATGATTGTCACAGCTGACTTAATATTTCGTATTTTGAGTAACTCTTTGAGTTTTTCAGAAACGGATTTAGCTAATTCGGTTTCTAATGAAATCACAATACTTGATTCGTTTTTGATTTTATCAAATACATCATCGAAAAAAGTAAATAGTCTATGTTCTTGAATATTGGATACTTCTCCCATAAGTTTTTTTGCAACTTGTATGGAGAGCTTCGCAGCTTCTCTGCTCAATTCTTTTAGGCTATCTAGATGAATTTTATCTATGTCTTCGATCTTGCTTGTTAAATTAGCAAGTCTAGCTGTTAATTCATCTTGGGCCTGCTCCGCAGCTAGGGATGCGGTATGTAAGCCATCTTTATGCCCTGATTCATAAGATTCCTTTTTTATCAATTCTAGTTCTTCGGTTGCAATAGTTATAAAAGTTTTTTCTTGTGGCTTGATTTCAGGTAATGCATTTATTGTGTTGCTATCAACAATTTCCTTTTCTGAAGCAACTCTGGTAGATGTATTAACATCTTTGAGTGGGAATCTAATAACTTTTGCTTCAGACATAACACCTAATATATTAATTGGTCTCCATCCGTACCATCGGAAAGTTCAATTTCACCTTTGTTGATTAGATCTTTTGCAACAGTAATGATCTCAGCTTGCGCCTCGTCAACATCTTTAAGTCGTACTGGGCCCATGCCTTCGATTTCCTCAAGTAAGATTTTGGAAGCTCTTTGCGACATATTCTCAATGAATTTCTTCCTAACTTCTTCTGTAGTTCCTTTTAATGCAAGAGCGAGTCGAGATTTATCGATGGCTTTAAGAATAGCCTGTATACCAACCGTATCGATTTTTTTGATATCATCAAATGTGAACATCAAGCTCTTAATTTTTTCAGCTGCTTCAACACTGTGTTTTTCAAGCATTTCCATAAATTTTGATTCAGTTGTTCTATCAAAATTATTGAATATTTCAGCCATGACTTGGTTGTTGTCATATTTTTGGGTTTTAGTTAAAGTGCTGATGAATTCTGTACGTAGTGTTTTTTCAATCTTTTCTAAAACTTCTTTTTTGACGGAATCCATCGCAAGCATTCTCTTGATGATCTCAAAAGAGAATTCATTTGAAAACGAACCAAGTACTTTAGCTGCATGTGCTGGTGGTAATTTGCTTAAGATAAGAGCAGCAGTTTGCGGATATTCGTTTTTCAGATAATTTGCCAACATTTCTTCATTAACATTTGCAAGTTTGTCCCAAATATTGCGACCTGCTGGGCCACGTATATCTTCTAATATTACATCAACTTTATCTTTACCTAGAATTTTACGTAGGAATCGCTCTGTATTTTGCACGTTCCCAACAAACGATACAGAAGCGTTAACTTCATTGCTATATTCTAGAATTATTTTTTCTATGGTATCAGCTGCGATATTGCCGAGACCTGACATTGATTGGGAAATTTCTTTAATTTCATCATCTTCAAGTAGCTGAAAAATTTTCACGGCGACATCTTGATTGATTGCCATCATAAACATTGCTGCTTTCTCTACGCCGCTTACTTTCATTTCGTCAAATTAATCGATTACTAATTACATGTTACATAATTAGTCTGAGATATCAATTTATAGTTTTTAAATTGGTGTAAGTGGAATGAATAAAACTCTGTTTTTACTTTACAGAGCTTCCTCTACCAGCGCTAGGTACGTTTTGATTAGCTGTGATAACAGCGTTGGTCATGTGTTTATTGCTGCTAAATAAAGTTTCCAGATTGATTGTAGGGTTGGTTTTGCGATTAGCAGATATGCTTGTTTGCTCCATCTTGCGTGCTGTTTCAATCAACTGAAACTCTCTAGCTTTGTCATCCATACTGCCAAATTTTGGCTTCTTATTTGAGACTCTAAGTTTTTGTACAAGTTTCCAAAGATGAGCCAAAGATACAGAATCTTGTTCCTTGTTTTGGTCATTGCTTTCAAAAAGCTCTTCTTGCTTTGCTCTTTCTTCTTGCTCGAGTTTGCTAAGAATGGTGATCAGTTGCTCTGGGGTAAGTTTAGCTAGGTTGCTTGCGCTCTCAGTGCCACCAGACAGCATGATGATGCGTTCAACCATTTGCCCAATATCGCTGGGCAAATTCTTAGATACACCTGATGAAATAGCATTTGACATAACAGTCCTCCTAGCGATGTTATTTTAACATAAATACGCTCAAAATACAAACTTTAAAGGTTATATCCCTTAAGTGTGATTATGTCAACTTACTGATATATAGGGAATTTATTGCACAATTCAAGCACTTTAGCTTTAGCCAAAGCCTCGACTGTTTGGTTGTTTTCAGGATTATGTTTCAATCCGTCTAAAACATCTGCAATTAAATTGGCAATTATTTTAAATTCTGATTTGCCAAAACCTCTAGTTGTTCCAGCAGCTGTTCCAAGCCTAATTCCGCTTGTTATCATTGGCTTTTCTGTATCAAAGGGAATGGAGTTTTTGTTGCAGGTTAATCCGGCTCTATCTAAGCTTTGTTCAGCAGCTTTGCCCGTTAATTTGATTGGCCTTAAGTCTGCAACGAGCAGGTGAGAATCAGTACCCCCTGTGAAAATAGTGAAGCCCCTTTTAACCAATTCAGAAGACAAGACTTGGCAATTTTCAATAATTCTGCGCGTATACTCTTTGAATTCTGGTTGTAGTGCCTCACCAAACGCAACGGCTTTAGCTGCAATTACATGCATTAAAGGGCCTCCCTGTAGACCGGGGAAAATTGCAGAGTTGATTTTTTTAGCTAAGTCTTCATCGTTAGTTAAAATCATCCCTCCTCTTGGACCCCTTAAGGTTTTATGAGTAGTTGTGGTCATAATATGTGCATGAGGAACAGGTGAGGGATAATGTCCGCCAGCAACAAGTCCTGCAAAGTGAGCCATATCAACCATAAAATATGCTCCAACTTTATCTGCAATTTTTCTGAATGCAGCAAAGTCAATAATTCTTGGATAAGCTGAGCCGCCAGCAATTATCAGTTTGGGTTTATGTTCAAGTGCTAAAGCCTCAACTTCAGCGAGATCAATTAAACCAGTTTCTTTACTAACGTTATAGTGAACAGCATGGAACCATTTTCCTGAGAGGTTGACTTTTGCGCCATGTGTTAAGTGCCCACCAGAATCTAATGACATACCTAGTATAGTGTCATTCGGTTGAAGTAGAGATAAGAAAACACCTTGGTTGGCTTGTGAGCCAGAGTGCGGCTGTACGTTTGCAAAACCTACACCGAATAGTTTTTTAGCTCTTTCAATTGCTAAATTTTCTGAAATATCTACATATTCGCATCCACCGTAATATCTTCTTCCTGAATACCCTTCTGCATATTTGTTAGTTAGTATTGAGCCTTGGGCTTCTAGTACTGCTCGACTTACTATGTTCTCTGATGCGATGAGTTCAATATTATGCTGTTGGCGATTCATTTCTTTTTCAATCGATTGAAAAACTTCAGAGTCTTTGGTCGCTAAATTTGTGTTAAAAAAATCTTTCATTTTAATTACTCATTTTGTTAATTCTATTTTCGTGACGGCCACCTTCAAATTTGGTCTCAAGGAACACTTTAGTCATTTCAAGTGCAATAGTTTGATCAGTCACTCTACCGCCAAGCACTAGAACATTTGCATTGTTATGGAGGCGGGAAATTTTTGCATCTTCAACATCTCTACATAATGCTGCACGAATATGACTAAATCTATTAGCTGCCATTGTAATACCAATACCACTGCCGCAAATTAGAATGCCTATAGTGGTTGGATGCGCTTTTATGTGATCAGCCAAAGTTTGGGCTGAGTCGGGATAGTCCACAGATTGTTCTGAATTAGTTCCAAGGTCTGTTACGTCGCGTAAATTAGAAATTAAAAAATCTTTTAATTTAAAACCAGCATGGTCTGAGGCAATTGCAATGTTCACTTAGCACCCCTTTCAAATTATGTACTAATACTTTATAAAGTAGGGGGAAATTTTATTCAATAACTTCTTCTGGGTATACTCCCCACATGTTTTCTTTCTTCAGCCAAGCTACATTTTCTTCAATCTGAACTTTGCACCAATCTGGGTTGCAGCTTTTAATGCTGCCCACTACACCTAACTCCGCACGCATCATTGGAAACGAGTTCTCATCTGGGTATCTGAAAAGTACTAGTTCTCTTTTTACTTCTGAATATTCAGAATCAGAATTAGAATATGAATTGCCATTAATTATGAAGTGGCGATTTCCATTTATCAAATTAACATGAACCCAACCTTCTTCTCCGTCAATATCTCTAAGCTTTCTCCAGTTCTCAAATTCAGCAACAATTTCCATTGGATATCCCTTTTTGGTATATGTCCATACGATAGGGTACCTAGCATTAGGGCCTTTTCGTAAATTTGTTTCACCAGATTTTAGTGAAACAAAACGTGGTACTGGTAAGCCTGAAACTTGACCAACTTCTCTAGCTTTTATATTAGAGCTAAGAAGTAAAAGTATAGGTAGTAATAAAAAATATCTAAGCATTTTTATAATATTCTTGAAGTTTTCTTCCTACTTTCGGAGAAACAAATCCTGAAAGATCGCCTTTTAGTCTAGCTAATTCTTTAACAAAACGCGAAGAAATAAAATGACTTTTTTCAGAAGCTGGAAGAAATATGGTTTGTAGATCTGGAGCGAGTTTAGAATTCATATAAGCCATTTGGAACTCATATTCAAAATCTGATACCGCCCGCATGCCTCTTATAAGAACTTTTGCTCCTTCTTTTTCAGCGAAATGGATTAGCAAACCCTTAAAAGATTTAACCTCAATATTACTAGCGGATTTAATATGTGTTTTTATCTCGCTCTTTGCCAGCTCAACTCTTTGCTTTAAGGAAAAGATAGGGGATTTATTGCTATCTTCAGCTACAGCTATAATTATATTATTAAAAATGCCCGAAGCCCTTTTTATTAGATCAAGATGCCCGATAGTTATAGGGTCAAACGTACCTGGGTAAATAGCTATTATTTTTTTCATAAAACATAAAGAAAATTATAATATCTTAACTACTAACACTTAAACCTAAGGTATTCAAGGTTTCTCGGAACGGTTTTGGAATTTCTGCTTTTAATTTTATTATTTTGCCTTCAAATTCAAATTCCATTTTATATGAGTGTAAATGAAGCTCGTCTCTGAGATTTGGAACTGTAACATCCCGACTTCCATATTTATCATCACCTAGAATCGGACATTCAATTAATGAGGTATGTATTCTTATTTGATGGGTTCGTCCAGTTACCAGCTCGAATTGTACTAGTGAAAAGTTATTTGCTGTAAAATCTATTACTTGGTAAAAAGTAAGAGATTTTTGGCCTTTATCATTATTCCTTCTTACTTTCTCAAAGCCTTCTTTTTCCTCTTTCATTATTGGGAAATCTATCTTGCCTTTATGTGGTTTAGGAACGCCTTGTAATATTGCTAAATAGAATTTCTTCATCTGTTTTATTCTAAACATTTCTGAAAGTTTAGCTGCGACGCTGGCCTTGCGAGCGAGAACTAATATGCCGCTAGTATCTTTATCGATACGGTGAACTAGTTTTGGTCTTTCACTACTTTCAAATCTTAGGCATTCTGAGAGGTCATCAATACTGTATGCAATTTTAGTGCCGCCTTGTACAGCTAGGCCTGCTGGCTTGTTCAAAACAATGATGTTTTGATCTTTATATATGATTGAATCAATAATTATACGCTCTAGTTCTGGGTTGCTTTTTCTCTGTGTTGGTGCAGCTGCGATATCAAAATTGGGGAATCTGATTTCATCACCAGCTTGTAAAGTTTTTGCAATATCAGCTTTTTTTGAGTTGAGCTTGATTATTCCTTTGCGGATCATTTTTGCAACTAATCCGAAAGGTACATGTTTGTAATGTCTTTTAAACCATCGATCGAGTCTAATTCCTTCGTCGTCACTTTTGACTTTAATATTATTCAACGGATTTGCCATAGAGAGCTTTTAAGTTATAGTGTTAATGTAACGTTTCGAAAATCCTTATGCCTCAAGCGCTAAAAAATTTAAGTAACAAGATCGGTATCATACCAAATTTTTCTGTAATTGGCAAAGTATCTGCAATTAAGGGATTATTGATTGAAGTATCGGGAATTGCCCAGTTTTCAAGCGTAGGTTCTTTTTGTGAGATTAAAGCGAGAGATCATAGGATAGTAAGAGCGGAAGTTATTGGTTTTCATGGAAATTTAACGCTTTTGATGCCTTTTGATGAGCTGGTTGGTGTTGGCTCTGGGTGCGAAGTTGAACTGAAGAGTGTTGAACAAGCTATTTATCCAAATGAAGATTGGAGAGGTAGAATAATAAACTGTTTTGCTGAGCCAATTGATGGGAAAGGCCAATTATCTAGAGGGAAAGACCCATACTTGTTGAGAGCAGCCCCACCGCCAGCTCATGAAAGAGCTCGTGTCAAAGGTAAAATTAATATGGGTGTGAGGGCAGTAAATGCGTTTACAACTTGTTGCCGGGGACAGAGGCTGGGAATCTTTGCAGGATCGGGTGTCGGCAAGTCTATGATGCTTGCAATGTTCACTAAGTTTGCAGATACAGATATAAAAGTTATTGGTTTGATAGGTGAGAGGGGTAGAGAAGTACAAGAGTTTATAGAAGATTATTTGGGTGAAGAAGGGTTGAAAAATGCTGTGGTGGTTGTTTCAACATCAAGTGAGTCTGCATTAGCTAGAAGACAAGCTGCATATGTAATGATGACAGTTGCAGAATATTTTAGGGATCAAAACAAAGAAGTTTTAGCTATGATCGATAGTGTAACTCGCTTCGCAACAGCTCAGAGGGAGATAGGCTTGGCAGCTGGTGAGCCACCAACAACAAAGGGTTATACTCCAAGTGTGTTTGTTGAATTGCCTAAACTTCTTGAAAGAGCTGGTCCAGGAACTAAAGATCAAGGTGCTATTACTGGACTTATATCAGTTTTAGTTGAAGGAGATGATAACAATGAGCCAGTGGCAGATTCCGTAAGATCCATTATCGATGGCCATATAGTGCTTGATAGAGCTATTGCTGCAAGGGGTAGATTCCCAGCTATAGATGTGCTTCATAGTATCTCAAGGACAATGCCGATGTGTAATAGTGCTTATGAAAACTCTTTAATTTTAGAGGCGAAAAAGCTTATATCTACATATGCTGATATGGCCGATATGATTCGCATTGGCGCATACAAAAATGGTAGTGATCCAGAAGTTGATAGATCGATTAGATATAACCAAAAGCTTGAAGCTTTCTTAAGTCAGGATTATAAAGAGCAGGATGATTTAGAAACTTCGTATCAAAAGCTTGCTGTTGCAATAGACTTTAAAAATGAAAAAAATTAGTTTTCTCTGTTTTATATTATTCTCAATTTTTGCTAACTCTGCATTTGCAGAAGGCGATATTGCTCGAGCCAAGAATATTTACTTACAAGTTAGATGTGCGACTTGTCAGGGACAATCTATAGCTGATTCAAATAGCGAACACGCAGAAATGATGAGAAATTATATAGATCAGCAGCTTGCTCTAAATAAATCAGATGAAGAGATTTTGGAAGATATCAGGGCTGCATATGGTGATTATTTAGTGTTTGACCCCAAATTTTCTGCTCATACCATTATGCTGTGGCTCATTCCTTTGTTGGCGGGCATATTAGTTTTGGTGATTATAAGTCGAAAAATCAAAAAAATCTAAAATTGCCTAAAATCCTAAATTGGTATATAAACATTTAGTTGCTTATTTTCCTGATATTATGGCAAAAATACTCATTGTTGATGATGAATCGGATATTAGAGAGCTTCTTTCAGATGTTCTGAAAGATGAAGGATATATCACTCAAACTGCAACTAATGCTAAAACAGCATTAGAGGCAATGGGTTCATTTGTCCCAGATTTAGTAATTTTAGATATTTGGTTGGAGGGTAGTGAGTTTGATGGAATCGGTGTCCTAAAACGTATCAAACAAACTAAGCCACAATTACCAGTCATTATGATTAGTGGTCATGGTAATATTGAAACTGCAGTTGAGACTATACGACATGGAGCATATGACTTTATTGAAAAGCCTTTCAAAGCAGAAAAATTATTGATTCTAGTAAATAGAGCTATTGAAGCTGCCTCTCTAGTGAAAGAGAATGGATCGCTCAAAGAACAGCAGCAAATAATATCTCAAGTTCATGGGGAATCGAAGGCGATTAAGGTTGTAATAGAAGCAGCCAAAGTAATGGCAACTGTCCAGAGCAGAGTTTTGATAACTGGTGAATCAGGATCTGGTAAAGAAGTTTTAGCAAGAATGATTCACAAACTTTCGAATAGAAAAGACAAACAATTTGTAACAATGCATGCGGGCAGTATCTCTGAAAAAGATTTTGAAGCAGAGTTTTTTGGTGTAGATAATGGTAAAGATTACAGGATTGGTATTCTAGAAAAGTCTGATGGCGGTACGTTGTTTATAGATGAAGTTTCTGAAATGCCGCAGGTAGTTCAATCCAAACTTTTAAAGTTTTTACAAGAACATACATACTATAAAATTGGTAGCAATAAACCACTTCAATCTGAAGTGAGAATTATGGCTGCATCATCCAAAAGTTTGGAACAAGAAGTAGAAAAAGGGAAATTGAATAAAAGCTTGCTGTATAGATTAAATGTAGCAGTTTTGCATATGCCTTCACTGAAAAATAGGAAAGAAGATATTAGGATTCTGACTGAGAATATAATTAAACAATTGAGTGACGCATTGGGCTTACAAAAGATTGAGATTTCTGAAGAAGCATATGTTTTCATGGAAATGTATACTTGGCCCGGGAATGTGAGGCAGTTGCGGAATGTAATTGAATGGTTGATGTTATTGAATGGTTCGAAAAACAAGCCAATTCAAGCGCAAGATTTGCCAGTTGAGATAACAGGACAAGCAGTAGAAATAAGAGGTGGTAGTGTTGCAAATGATGTTGTGACTAAACCACTAAAAGTGGCGCGTGATATGTTCGAGAAGGAATATCTAGAAGCCCAACTTGCTAGGTTCTCATGGAATATTTCTAAGACTGCAGACTTCGTTGGAATGGAGCGTACAGCCTTGCATCGCAAGATAAAAGCCTTAGGCATAGAAGAGCAGAAAGTGAATAAGGTGAAATAATTTTAGACATGTACTTCCTCACTCTATGAGCCATCATTTATAGTGATGGTCAAGAAAAAGGAGGTGTTATGGACATGGAATTTCACTATTACGTAAACTACTTAATAGCTTTGGCTGCTGGATTCCAAAAATCAGATTCTTACATCATAGCATATAGTGCCCAGTATGTTGATGACAATAATTGGGCTTATGAAATATCAAATGAAAATGGCGATACAGTTTATAAAAATCAAATAAGCCAAACATTTGACCTGACTTTGCCAGACCTCAATAAAATCATGACCTGCTTTCACTTTATCCCTGGGGACTTTGATGGGTATTCAAATCGCCGAGATGGTAAATCGCACCATCTAAATACATCCCCTAACAGCTTTCGTGCAAAAATGGTTTTGCGGGATGCTTTGAAATCAGAAAATCCATATTTAATTGGAGTTGCTTCACACGCATTTTGTGACACTTGGGCGCACCAGAATTTTACAGGAACATTTGATGAACATAATTCTATTGATGGCTTCCCACAAAATCTTATTCCCAATATCGGGCACGCGGATGCTTTTGATTGGCCTGATCAACTTGATTTAGAATGGTTTGATTGGCGGTTGCGGATTCCAAAAGTAAATAATATAGAGCGTTGTTTGCAAGCAGCAGGTATTTTGTTTTCTGAATATTCTAAACATCTCAAGATTAAGCCAAGAATGGAAAAAGATATTTTCCTGATGCGGTTACAGAAGATATTTGGTCGCGCAACACATAACCCGATAAGGTTAATTGATATAAAATATCGAAGACGGGTTAAAGAATATAATCAACTTGCGCAAATATTAGCAGGTGAAAATATCCCAAAATATGATTCTAAAAGTTGGCTGTACGATGCAGTAAAAATTAACACAATGAATTATACTTGGCTGAGTTCGAATCATCAAAAAACAGATTGGTTTTTATTTCAAGAAGGCGTTAAGTCAATGTCGGAACCTTAAGAGAGTTCCATAAATAATCATGGTATGCTCTTATTAAGAAATGTTGCTATATAGTTTTAATAGTTAATCATCATAGAAGGTTTGGGTGCGGTAGTTGCAGGTTTGAGCTCGTCCTTATCCTTAGCCGCAGCTACCATTTTTTCGAGAATATCTCGTGCTTCAGTTGTATAGAAGATAATTCTACTAAACGGGTCACCTGGATTTTTTGATCCTTGATGAATCATTTCAGGGTTGCTTGGGTGTCGAGCTAAAGTTGTGGTGAATGAATAATCTCTAGGACCATGATCGGGAAGATAGCAATCTAGTTTCATTTGATTTTGGATAAGAGAAGCTAGCTCTGCTAGGCTTTGATTAGCCTCTTCTCCATCAGCTTCTAAAACTGCAGGATAGATTACATCTTTGTGTTTTTCATCTCTTAAATAAGTAACCTTAAAACCAATCCCATTTCGAATAAAGGCTATTACATCGTCTTTAGAAACTTGCATTTTTACTCATTATTTAGGTTACGCAAATAAAAGAGTGCTGTGAAAAAAAACGTATTTCAAGTAGTTTTTATTTGAATTTAGTTTATGTGCAAAAACAATCTTAAATGCAATGAATTTACTTTTTTTCTTCCCTCGAAAAGAAAACTTAAATTTCATTTTTTGGATCTTTTATGGTAGCTGAGAGTATGGTATCTATACTAAAAAACAATAACTTAACATGATGAAAAACATATTAGACAAAGAAATCGAAAATATTTTTCTATGGATTCCTGTGATGATGGCCGTAGGAATCATCTCGTTTTTTCAATTAGATTTTGATCCATCTTTAACTCCATGTTTAATTGCTCTTGGTATAACTGCATTTGCGTTTTTTATACTCAGAAGAAAATATTATTTACGCATAATTGCACTCGGAATATTTTTTGTAGTTCTGGGTTTTTCAGCAGCTGTTGTCAGAACTGAGTCATTAAAATCGCCAGTACTTGCTGAAAAGACAGATGATATTTGGCTTGAAGCTGATGTTTTAGAAATTCTTCATAATGAAAAAGGCAAAAGAATAGTACTAGAGCATATAGATTCAGACCATTTGCTAAGTTATGAAACGCCTAAAAAAATACGTATAAGTGTAAAATCAAATATAGATGATTTAGAGATTGGGGATCGAATTTTAGTCCGAGCTATTCTTATGCCGCCGCCAGAGCCATCAATGCCAAAGGGTTTTGATTTTGCAGAATTTGCATATTTCAAACAAATAGGTGCAATTGGTTATGCAATAAGCAAAGTAACCATTTTAGAAAAAGCTTCTGAGTCTAGTACAATTTCTAATTTCATTTCTAAGCTCAGAAAAAGCGCTGGTGAAAAAATAGCGGCGGTGATGAATCAACCAGCCGCAGCAATAGGGACTGGATTATTAGTTGGGGATTCAAGCTCGATTCCAAAAGATGATTTTGAAATTATTAGAACATCAGGTATCGCGCACATTATTGCTATTTCAGGCATGCACATTGTAGTTGTGGTTGGTATGATATTTCTTGCAGTAAGATTTCTACTATCACGCTCACAGCATATAATTTTGCATTATAACATTAAAAAGATTTCGGCATTTATTGCGATACTTGGCAGCTTTTTGTATCTATTATTAGCAGGTAGTCCAGTGTCTGCTCAACGTGCGTTTGTAATGTCTGCATTGGTTTTGATTGCGATAATTTTAGATCGCAATGCTAGTCCAATGCGATCAATTGCAATATCTGCAATCATAATTTTATTGATTACACCTGAAGCGATAATGAGTGCAAGTTTACAAATGTCATATGCCGCATGCATCGCGCTTATTGCAAGTTTTGAAATTTCAAAAAGAATTTTTATTACAGAAGGTCGCCATAGTTTTTCTAAACTTAAGAAAATATCGCTGTATTTTGCATCAGTTACTTTTGCCAGCCTAGTTGCAGGCTTAGCTACTGCACCGTTTATTATTTATCACTTCAATCAGTTTTCTACATATAGTCTGCTTACTAATATTCTATCAGTGCCGCTTTCCGATTTTTATATAATGCCTTTAGGGATGATTGCATTGTTACTAATGCCTTTAGGTTTAGAGCAAATTGCATTAGTGCCTATGGAGTGGGGAATCGATTTAATGTTTAACTATGCAAAATATATAAGTAGCTTACCCAACGCGTCATTCTATATTCCAAGTTTCACTGATGCAGGCATAGCCTTAATTGCCTGTGGCGGCCTTGTTGTTTGTTTCTCAAATACTAAACTTCGCTTCGCTGGAATATTGCCAATTCTGATTGGCTTTACAACACTATACGAATATAAGAAGCCACATATTCTGCTTGATAAAGAAGGTAAAATATTTGCCATACTGAATGAGCAAGATCAGTTGATAGTTTCATCAAAATCCAAAGCAAGATTCACCCGCGATGTTTGGTTACAATCTTCAGGCGAGAATGAGGTTATAACACTTAAAGATATTGGCGATGAAAACTGTACAAAGGATTTATGCTTATATGAAAAAAATGGCAAGATGGCTGTAATCGTTGGAGCTAAAGAAGATCCAAGCTTATATTGTGTGGCGGTAGATTTATTTATAAATACTAGTGAAAAAGAATTCGTCTGTGACCAAGCAAAGACCAACATTAATTTGACTGACCTAAATAACAAAGGTGCGCACATGATTTGGCTTGAAGAAAATATCACAATTGATACAGTCTTAGATCATAGGCCGAATAGAGCGTGGAATAATAGAGGGTAGCATGCAAGATCTAAAAGAATACATAACCAATACGTCAGATTTTCCAGCAAAAGGAATTATCTTTAGAGATATTTCACCATTGCTGAGAGAGAAGTTTGTAGAAACAATTGATTCATTGGCAAAACTCTATAGCCCAACTGAGTGGGCAGAGATTGACTGTATTGGCGGCATTGAGTCGCGGGGCTTTTTGTTCGCAGCACCACTCGCCTATAAGCTAAATAAAGGCTTGGTGATGATAAGGAAAAAAGGCAAATTGCCAAACCCTGCCGCAAAGCAAAGCTATACGTTAGAATATGGCGAAGCGACATTAGAGATGCATGCTGGCAAAGGCCGCATGATGATTTTAGATGATGTTTTAGCAACTGGTGGCACACTTACCGCCGCTGCGTTTTTAGCGCACAAAGCTGGGTATGATATAAAAGCTCTGGCAGTTTTAATTGACCTGAATTTAGTCAAAGATTTTAGCTGGCAAGATGTTGGGTGTAAGAGCTTAATTGAATATTAATTTACCAAGACAACTTTTCTTTTTTTATAAAATAAGAAAGATATATTGCTACGAACGTCATGTTCATTATAGGGAGAGCAAATACTTTAAAATATATCCAAGTTGATTCTGAATAATTACGCCATACAAGTTCATTTAGCATGGCGACACACAAGAAAAAAAGTCCTAAGTGTTTTGAGAATTTGAAAAAAGTTCTATCAGATAGAGGTACAGCATTTCCGAGTAGTTTTTTCATTAATCCTCTTTTTAAAATCAAGCTGTCTGTGAAAAGTATCAAAGCAAAAAAACAACTAACAACTGTTGGTTTCATTTTGAAGAATGTACTATCGCCACTATAAATAGTAAGGCCTCCCATTATCACAAGGAATGAGAAAGATATCGTGAGAATCCAAGAAAACTTCTTTTTGAATATCAATAAATAGCTCATGCAGAAGAAAGAGCTTATCATTAATAACTCAATTCCCAGTAACATATCGTAAATATTGCTGGCTGCTACAAACAGCAGTGAAGGTATCATTTCTATTAATAGTATGGGTGACATAACGTTTTGTATTGTAATGAGTTGCTTAATTTCGTAGGCTAAAGAAGGTATTATACATATTTTTGCATGTTAAAACAAGTATTGAGCATATTTATCATTATGTTTGCAAGTCACCAAGTGCTTGCAGATGAGATGAATCCATTCGATGTTGATGGGGTTGAAGTCTATGCTGAATCAGATTCTTTAGATAATGCCCGTAGAGATGCAATTAATAAGGGTACTCAAGAGGCATTTGAAACATTGTTAAAAAGGCTAATGCCATCATCCATGCATTGGAAAATTGAAAATATAAAACGTGACCAAATATTTGATCTAGTTAAAGAAACAAGTGTAGCCAAAGAGCGAATGACTTCAAAGACTTATATGGCAACAGTAAATATAAGTTTTAAAGCAGATGATATCAAAAACATTTTAAATAGGCTTGGGGCAAATTATGCAAGTGAATATGCTCTTTCTACTTTGGTAATCCCAATACTTCAAATTGAGAACGAGTATTACATTTGGGGCGACAATGATTGGGCAAAAGCTTGGGGGCAAATGCCACTTAATTTAGGCTTAAGTAAATTCTCATATTCTATGGGTGACTTAGAAGATGATGCAGAGATAGACCAACTGCAAGTTATGAAAGAGCCAATTTCAAAATACAAAAGACTGTTGGAAAAATATAAAGCTGATCAAATTTTATTCATTTCAGCCAAAGAGCTTAATACTGCATTTGATGTGTATTTGAGATTGATATCTTTAGATGATGATGTAACACTTCACTCCTTACAGAAAATTGATAATAAACAAGATAAAGCAACTCTTTATAAAAATCTTGCAACTAACCTACTTACTAAAGTTGATGATTATTTTAAAGGTGTGAACCCATTTGATGAAAGCAGAACCTTTAGAACGCGAATGATTGTAACGACACGCACCCCAAAAGATTGGGCTGAGATGAGAGCTAAGCTTGTTGATATAGAAGAAGTTGAAAATGTTCAGACTGTTAAGACAACAAATGAATACGTTGAAATTGATCTGCTATATAAGGTTGAACCATTAGATATGAGCGCAGCGTTAGCTAAACATAACTTTGAAGTGTCTGAAGAAGGTGACATACAATATCTTAAAGAGATAAAATCCAAATAATCACTTGACGTAAGTTGTTAAGTTGTTATATCCTACACGGCTGGAAAAAATTCAGGTTTTTATGAAGAATAGCTTAGATATTAACAAAATCCCTAAAAGTGCTTTTAGTTTTTTATGGTACTTTTTAAAACCAATACAATACTATGTTTTAGGTGTGTGCTCGATTATTTTTGCGGTAAGCACAGTATATGTGTTTGACGGCATATTAATCCGTGCCTTAACTAATAAACTAACTAGTGGAAACCTTGAAGGCTTATACTGGTTTGCAGTATATTACTTTGTATTTTGGGAATCTCTTAATTGGTGTTGGAGGGGATGTGATTATTTCCGTATGAAAATATATCCGTACCTGTTTGTGACAGTTACGGAAAAAATGATGGAGTATATGACTTTACACTCTCATCAGTACTACCAAAATAATTTTGCCGGCAGCATTTCAACCAAGATATCTGATTCAGCAAAAGGAGTTGAGCAAATCTTTAATTTTTTAATTTTTTCAGCATTAAGAAAGTTTCTAATGCTTACATTACCTATTCTATTGGTTTTAAGTATAAATGTGTGGGCAGGATTAATAGTTTTTTTGTGGACCGCCTCATTTATATTGCTTTCAATTAAATTTTCTTACCCGTTAGAAGAGAAGTCAGCGAAGTTTGCTGAATCTAGAAGTACTTTGATCGGAAAAGTTGTAGACACAATTACTAACATTTCTAATGTTCGGCTTTTTGCTAGAAGAGATTTTGAAGGAAAGTATTTGTCTAAATATTCTAAGAAATCTTTCGAAGCAGTTGTAGAGGTCGCATGGATGGAGTTAAAGGTAAATTATTTAAAAGGTATATGTAATAGTATTGGTATTGGTGCACTAATTTACTGTCTTTTATATTTGTATGAAGCACAGGTTTTAAATCTTGGTGATTTAATGTTAATAATAACAGTTTGCATGGGCATGACTATGGAAACATGGACATTGTCAGAGGAAATTGGTCAATACAACTCTTACAAAGGAACAATGCAACAAGCGTTAAAAGTTCTATTGGTAGAGCATCAATTAAAAGATGCAGAGGGTGCTAAAGAGTTGGTCGTGAATAAGGGTGAAATTAAATTTGATAAAGTCACTTTTAGATATCGCAAAAATAATAATTTATTCAGCAACAAAACTGTAGTTATAAAGCCGGGTGAAAAAGTAGGTTTGGTTGGCTACTCGGGAAGTGGTAAAAGCACATTTGTGAATCTAATTACTAGATTCTTCGATGTTGATGGTGGCCGCATTCTTATTGATGGACAAGACATCAGCAAAGTAACTCAAGATAGTCTTCGCGAGAGTATTAGTTTCATCCCGCAAGACCCATCTTTATTCCATAGAACCTTGATGGAGAATGTGAAATATGGCAAACCAGATGCAACGGAAAAAGAAGTAATTGCAGCAGCAAAAAATGCTCACGCGCATGAATTCATTTTGCAAACTGAAAAAGGCTATAGCTCACTTGTCGGTGAACGAGGAATTAAACTTTCTGGCGGACAAAGGCAGAGAATAGCCATTGCTAGAGCGATGTTAAAAGCTTCTCCTATTTTAATTTTAGATGAAGCAACTAGCTCACTTGATTCAGTCACAGAAAATTTGATTCAAGATAGCTTGAAAAAACTAATGGATGGCAAAACTACAATTGTAATTGCCCATAGACTTTCAACATTGCTTGAGATGGATAGAATCCTTGTATTCGACAAAGGTACGATAGTTGAGGACGGAAGTCATAAAATACTACTTCGCAAAAAGAGTATGTATCATCACCTTTGGCATTCACAAGTTGGCGGGTTTTTGCCAGATAGTGATAAGGAAGAGGTATTATGAGTAATAAAAACTCAAATGTAAAAGCAGGTCAGGTTTGGTCGTATATCATAAATACTACAAAGCCATTCCCTGTAGGCATTTTTATCATGTTTTGGACTGCTCTTGCTTGGTCAGCTGATCTATCTATTAAGCCATATTTATTAAAGGTTATCTTAAATCGTCTTCCTGAGGGAACACAAGAAAATGTCTTTACTAATCTTGTTGTGCCTATTGTTTTATACCTTGTTATGTATTTGATATTGACAACGACATTTCGCCTCTACAATTACTTCATTGAAGTAAAAATGATTCCAGAGATGCGTCAGAAAATCGCTAATGATGCTCTGGGGTTGCTCGTTGATAAAAGCCATAATTACTATCAAAATGCATTTTCAGGAAACTTAGCGAACAAAGTCAATGATCTTACAAGAAGTGTTCCTGAGATTATACAGCTTGTAGTTGATAGATTTTTCAGTCACGCACTTGCGTTGCTAATTGCAATTATTACATTATGGCAAGTGAATATGTTTTTTGCATTAGCTACCCTTAGTTGGGCAGCATTAGTTATTGTCTGGACGTTATTCTTATTAAAAAGAATAACGATTCAAGCCAGCGACTGGTCAGAATATGGAGCAATAATTACTGGTAAAATCGTAGATGTGTTATCCAACATTCTATCTGTAAGGTTGTTTACAGCTAAACGTCAGGAAAAAAATGAGCTGAATAATACATTCCAAGGTGCAGTTGATGCAGAGAAAAAATTACACTGGACATATTTTTTGATTTGGAATTTCTATGGGTACTCTTCTTTTATCCTGCAAATTTTTAATTTTTATTTTTTGTGTAAAGGCAGGCAGGAAGGATGGCTAACAATCGGTGACTTCGCACTTGTCCTAGTTATCAATATTGCTATTGTTGATTTCCTATGGCAGGCAACCAGTCAATTCTCAAACTTCTCAAAACTGTATGGGGTTATTGCTCAAGCATTAAGTGTAGTTCAAGATAAACCAGAATTAGAGGATGCAGAGTCAGCTAGCACACTCAATGTGCAAAAAGGCCAAATCGCATTTGATAAAATTACGTTTCATTACAAAGGTACAGAACCGCTTTTCTATAATAAATCAGTAACAATTGAAGCAGGGCAAAAAGTTGGTTTAGTGGGCTACTCAGGTGGTGGCAAAACTACTTTTGTTAATTTGATTTTACGACTTTACGATGTAACTGATGGCCGCATTCTTATTGATGATCAAGACATTAGTTTAGTTACACAAGATAGCTTGCGCTATCATATCGCTATGATTCCTCAAGATCCTTCTCTCTTCCATAGAAGTCTTATGGATAATATCCGTTATGGCAGAATTGATGCTACAGATGAAGAAGTCATTGAAGCTGCAAAAAAAGCACACGCCCATGAATTCATTGTGCAATTGCAAAATGGCTACGAATCATTGGTTGGTGAACGAGGCGTAAAGCTCTCAGGTGGTCAGCGTCAAAGAATAGCAATCGCGCGCTCTATTTTGAAAAATGCACCGATTTTGATTTTGGATGAAGCAACGAGCCAGCTAGATTCTGTGACAGAAAGTTATATTCAAGAAAGTCTGTGGAAACTAATGCAAAATAAGACAACTATCGTAATTGCTCACCGATTATCAACTTTACTACATATGGATCGAATCTTAGTGTTTGATCATGGTAAGATAGTTGAAGATGGCTCTCATGCAGCTCTTATTGCAAAAAATGGTTTATACAAAACTTTATGGGACGCACAAGTTGGTGGGTTTTTAGGTGATGAAAAAAAGGAGGATGAAGTATGAAATATTCAATAAATATTGAATATACACAAGGCTCTATCTGTTTTTTTTTGAGGAAAGAATTATGAAGAATCAGACTCAAATCCGCACTCTTATAAGAGAAGATATTGTTGCTATATCTATGGCTTTTAACCAAGTTGGCTGGAATAAACCAGCTTCGCTTTTCGAAGAATATTTAAAAGAACAAGACGCAGGAGAGAGATTGGTTTGGATAGCTAACTTCCAAGATGAGTTTTCAGGTTACGTCACTTTGAAATGGCAATCACAATATGAGTCATTCGCTGCAGCCCTTATACCAGAAATCATGGACTTGAACGTGCTGCCACCTTTTCGCAAGGTTGGAGTGGGCTCAATGCTTCTCGATATAGCAGAAAAAGAGGCAGCAACAAAAAGCGAAGTTGTGGGTATTGGTGTTGGCCTATATGCAGGCGAAGATGGCGGATATGGAGCGGCTCAAAGGCTTTACGTAAAACGCGGCTATATCCCAGATGGAAAAGGCGTTACTTATAATTACCAGCCAACAGTAGCAGGTAACAGCTATCCGCTTGATGATGATTTGGTGCTATGGTTTACGAAGGAATTAAAATAGGAGTTAAAAAATGAAAATATCAATATTAACTTTTGAAGGATTTAATGAAATTGATTCTTTAGCCGCATTTCGAATGCTGAAATGGTTGCGTAAGAAAGATTGGATAATTAATATCTGTTGCCCAACGATGGAAGTTACTTCTATGGGAGGTCTTAAAATACATGCACATGAGTTACTTGAAGAGGCTCATCACGCAGACGCTGTGATAATTGGAAGTGGATCATTAACTAGAGATATAGTTAAAGATAATTTAATAATGAATAGAATACATTTAAATCCAGAAAATCAAATAATAGGAGCTCAATGCTCTGGTACTTTGATGGCTGAAAAACTAGGTTTATTGCAAAATGTCCCTGTATGTACGGATTCTATGACTAAACCTTGGGTTCAAGAAACTGGGCTGGAAGTACTGAACCAAGCTATATTTGCTAATAATAATGTGGCAACTGCTGGTGGTTGTTTAGCAGCAGCATATCTGACAGCTTGGATGATTTCAAAGCTTGATTCTTTAGATTTGGCAATAACTGCTCTTCATTATTTTGCTCCAGTTGGAGAAAAGGATGAGTTTGTCGAAAGAGCGATCAAAATTCTTAAACCTTTACTTTAATAGAGAAATGCATATGACAAAAAATTCCGGAACCGAAAACACTTACTGGTAATCCAGCTCTCGTCCATACTGGATTTGATGCACTTCTAAGTAATCCTTTGCACCTATTGCAAAATTGGTTCAAGCAGGCCATCAAACTTAATGTAAGTGAGCCAGGTGGTCTTGTTTTATAAACAGTTGATAGCAATGGAAAGCCTTTTAGCCGAGTCGCTTTGCTCAAGACCATCGATGATACAGGTGTTGTTCTTGCCAGAGAGCGAAGAGAAATAATCTAAATTACGAATAGACAGCCCGTATATAAGGCAATATATTGAGTGTAATAGCACGTAGTTTTATATTTTGTTAATGAAGCGATTTTTATTTCTTTTAGTTATATTTTTATCATATGATGCTTTCGCTCAAACTAGATTAGTGGGTCCTGCTGATCCGAGTAGGGTCAGTAAAGATTTGCAAGAGAAAAAAATAAATGAAGTCCCCAAAGTCAAGTCTGGGCTAACAGAGTCAAGTGGAGAGAAGGCTGTTAATGCGCCCGCTAATGCAGAGAAAATAAAGTTTATATTGAAGTCACTTGAAGTTCAGGGTGTGCAGTCACTTGGTAAAGAGATGATTAAAGATCTTTATGAAGATAAAATTGGTTCGGAAATATCTTTATTAGAAATTTATAAAATAGCAGAAGATATAACTCAGTTGTATGCGAGTAAAGGATATGTTCTTTCAAGAGCGGTAGTACCTGCTCAAGAGATAGACAAAGGAAACGTTAAAATTAAAGTTGTCGAAGGCAAGATAGGCGAAGTAAAATTAGAAGGAGAAATTCCTAACAAAAAGTTTATAAGTTCTGCTCTCGATAGGATTACAGAAGCGACTCCTCTCAATATATATGAATTGGAAGAGCAAATTTTACTTCTTAATGATTTAGCTGGAGTGAAGTTTAGATCTATATTAAAGCCAGCTGGAAAAGAAGGTGTTGTGAATTTAATCTTAGTAGCTGAGGAAGTGAAATACGAAAATCAAGTCTACATAAACAACTATGGCTCTAAGTTTGTTGGGCCGCTTCAGGGTTTTGTAAAATTAGGATACAATCATTCAATTATACTGCCATTCAACCAAACTGAATTCTCTTATATTATGAGTAAACATAAAGAAGAGTTAAAATATTTCGACTTTGCGCACTCATTACCACTTAATACTTTAGGAACTAAGTTATCGCTTAGAGCTAGTCATTCAAAAGTAAAGCCAGGATATACCCAAAAAAGATCAGAGATAGACGGCAGGAGTAATACATATGATGCATCTATTTCTCAGTCTATAATTCGCTCTAGAATACAGAATTTTAGCACTACTTTTGGAATATCAGCAAAAGACAATAAAACTGATACTCTTCGAACAGCGTTCGTCAGAGAAAAAATCCGCTCACTAAGGCTCTCAGCGACCTATGATAGAATTGACGATTTTAGAGGGATAAATGTTGTTAGTGCAACGTACTCTAAGGGTTTGAGAATATTTGGAGCTAGTGGAAGAAATGAACTAAATCTATCTAGGGGAAAAGGTAGACCAGACTTTCAAAAGTATGAAGGTTCATTAACAAGATACCAAGTCTTGCCAGCTGATCTTAGTTTGTTAGGAACTTTGATAGGTCAGTACACAAGCGACCCACTTCTTTCTGCAGAAGAATTTGGATATGGCGGCTCAAGTTTTGGTAGGGCCTATGATTCATCGGAAATACTGGGCGATAGAGGTTTTGCTGGCATGGTTGAGCTTCGATATGACGCAATTCCAAAAGTTTTAGATTTAAATATTCAACCATTTATATTTTATGATTTTGGAAGAATTTGGAATATAGACACTGGGCAGGAAAAATTTGCAAATGGCTCATCAGGTGGGGTTGGGTTTAGGATTGATCATCCATTAGGGGTGTTTGGGATATTTAATATTGCTCAGCCAATGGATAAGAAACAACTCAACCCAATACATTCTAAAAGTAAAGACAAGCCTCGCTACGGCTTCCAATTGGGCTTAAAATTCTGAAATATAAAGATAATTAACTATTTGTTAACCGTTTTATGCAATAATAAAATTAAGGTCTGACCCGCTAAGGATCAGAGGTTACATTGTGGTTGAAACAAGATGTTCGACAAACAGAGGATGTTTAGGATTCTACTAAAGTTTCACAACCAAGTACTTTTGGCAGCAGTTAGGCTTATTTATATCCTCGCATTGTGTCTGGGGAAATACCAAAAGTTGTCGCCTATTCGAAGAAAAGTAAATCTTATTCTATTAGCATTTTTATGGGTAGTGGTCCATTCTGGAATACCAGCTCAAGCCAACCCAGAAAATGGAAATGTTGTTTCTGGGTCTGCTACGATTGCTGTAGACGGGAAGAAATTAGATGTTTTACAACAAACAGACAAAGTTGTTATTGACTGGAGAACTTTCAATATCGCTATAGATGAACACACACAATTTCACCAACCTAGTTCCTCTTCTATTGCTCTAAATAGAGTTTTGACACCAGATCCTTCTTATATTTTGGGAAGGCTTTCTGCTAATGGAAATATTATTTTAATTAATCCTAATGGTGTGTTTTTTGGAGCAAACTCACGAGTTGATGTAAATGGATTGGTTGCTTCAACTGCGGATATTAATAACTCAGACTTCATGCAAGGACGCTATGATTTCCTAAAGCCTGGAAATCCAAATGCCATCATTAGAAATGATGGTTTGATCAATGCAAAAGAAGCGGGTCTGGTTGGGCTTGTTGCACCAATTGTTGAGAATAATGGTATAATTTCTGCAAAATTGGGAAGAGTTAGTCTGGCCTCAGGTGATACATTTACACTTGATATGTATGGGGACGATTTGATCAATGTTGCAGTAAGTGGAAATGTTGCGCAGCAGATTGTAAGAAATACAGGAAAGATTGAAGCGGCAGGTGGTAGGATTGCCATGACTGCAGCAGCAGGGCGAGATGTAGTAGATAGCTTGATTGAAGTGAAAGGTGAATTAAAAGCGCCAGCGGTTGCAGAGAAAAACGGAAAAATAATTATTTATGCTGAAGGCTCAAACGCAGTTAAAGACCCTATAACCAAAGGAACTAAATCTGGTAAAAGTACAGTTTTAGTTGATGGGAAAATTGATGCCTCAGGAAAAGGTACTGGAGAAAAAGGCGGGTCAGTTGAAATTTATGGCGATCAAGTAGGATTACTAGCAAATGCCGAAATTGATACTTCAGGAAGTGTTGGTGGAGGCGATATCAATATCGGCGGTGATTACCAAGGCTTAGGTGATAAACCAAAAGCATTAGCAACTTACGTTGATCAAAATGCGATAGTAAATGCTGACGCAATTGACAATGGTAACGCTGGGGATGTGATATTTTGGTCTGATGATGCGACTCGGTATTACGGCACTACATATGCGCGTGGTGGCGCACTAGGTGGTAATGGTGGACTGGTGGAAGTATCTGGTAAAAATTATTTAGATTTCCAAGGAAATGTGGACACTTCCGCTGTAATCGGTGAAACAGGTAACTTACTTTTAGATCCAGGTGACATCAATATATGCCTGTTCGGCTCAAGCTCGCTTGCCGCATGTAACCCAACTGGCTCGCCTTCTTTAGTAGCAGCAAGTAACATCTTTGATTCTGCAGCAAACGCAACTTCGTATGTTAATATTGGAACAACTGGTACAGCTGGTTCTCTATTGAATTTACTTAACGCAAATAACGTAACTGTTAGAACAAACGCAACTGGGGCTGGAGCAGGTGGCGGTGATATAACTGTACATGATGCAATTTCAATTGCGGCTGCTAATACTAGAACACTAACCCTTCAAGCCCATGATAAGATTTTCATCAATGCCCCAATCACCGTAAGGAATTTAACTTTAACTGCAAATGATCTAGACATTAATGCCGCAATAAATTCTAACAGCGCAGGAAATGGCACGCTAACTATGCAACCTTTCACAGCATCGACAACTGTCGGCGTTGGTGGGGGTGCTGGTACACTTAATATTGGCGATACCGATATCAGCAATATACAGTCGGGTTGGCTCAATGTTGTTGTTGGCTCAGCTTCAGGAACTGGGCAAATGAATGTTGATTCATCTTCTTGGTTAAGTCATACCACATTACGAACACAAACTGGTCTTTTAAATGTAGTAGGAGCTCAGTCCTTAGCATCTACAAAGAATTTAACAATTCAAACAAGAAATTTAACACTTGGCTCTACTCTTTCAGGTACAGGTAACTTAAATATTACAACTGATAATAATGCTATAACATTTGGTATTGGTACAGGTGCTGTTGGCACGGTGAATTTGGATGATACAGAATTAGGACAAATCCAAGATGGTTGGGCATTGTTGAATTTTGGTAGGGCGTCATCAACTGCGGCGATGAATGTTAATGCATTCACATGGAATGATAACGTACAATTTAATACAGCAACAGGGCTTTTAACTTTTGCAGGCAACCAGACGCTAGGAGCAAATAACTTAACTATTCAAGCTGGAAATCTAACTATCGGCGCTAACTTAAGCGGATCAGGAACTTTAGAGATTAGACCTGATACAAATAGAACAGTTGGTATTGGTACAGGTGCTGTTGGGGTTTTAAATTTGGATAATACAGAGCTAGGATTTATTCAGGATGGGTGGAGTCAAATTAATCTAGGTCTATCAAGTTCAACAGCAGCTATGAATGTTAATGCATTCACATGGAGCGACAACGTGCAATTCTTAACCGCTACAGGACTAATGACAATTGCAGGTAACCAAACATTGGGAGCAAATAACCTAACTATTCAAACTAGAAATTTAGCAGTGAATGCGCAATTAGCTGGTAGTGGGACACTTACGATTCAACCTGATGGTAATCTTACTATGGGACTAGGCACAGGGGCAGCAGGTGCTTTAAGTTTGGATGATACAGAACTAGCAAATATTCAAGATGGTTGGAGTCAGTTAAATTTTGGTAGAACTGCAAATAATCAATTGATGACTGTTAATGGAAGAACATGGACTGACAACGTCGCGTTTAGAACAAGTACAGGTGGAATTTCAATTACGGGAGACCAAATTTTAGGTTCTAACAATCTAACATTTGTTGGAACTGGAGCATTAACTTTAGGGGGTAATATTACAACCTCAGATACGCCACTAACTTTTAACAGAGCAGTAACATTAAGTGGAAACCGCACTATTGATTCTGGAAGTGGATTAATATCATTTACTAGCACAATAACTGGTGCTGGGAATAGCTTAACTGTTAGCAGCACAAATGCAGCAACTAATGCAATTAATTTTGGCAGTACAGTTTCAGGAATAAATGTCTTAGATGTAAATGGAAAAGCTCAAACAAATGGTAATATTACTACAACTGGTAATATGACATTTGCTAATACTCTTAACCTAAATGCAAATACAACGCTGAATGCTGGCGCAGGTACAATATCACTAAAAGATGTAACCGCTAATAATAGAACCCTAGCATTTGGTGGTGCGGGAGGCTTAACATTAAATGGTAATATTACTTCAACTAATACTGCTATTACTTTTAATAGAGCAGTTACTTTAGCTGGAAATACTTCTGTAAATCTGGGTACTGCAGCAGCAACATTCAGCAGCACAGTTGACGGTAATAATAGCTTAACATTACTTGGAACAGGTACTAAAACATTTAGTGGAGCAGTTGGCGGAAGCACTGCTTTAACAGGGTTAACTGTAACTGGTAACACAACACTTGGCGGCAACATCACCACTAATAATGGAAATGTCGTTTTCAATAACTTAGTTACTCTAAGTGGTTCTAGAAATATTAACACAGGAACTGGTAACATAACCCTATCAGGCATCACTGCAGCTGCTAATACATTTACAATGGCTGGAACTGGCGATTTAAGCTTAAAAGGAGCATTTACCTCCACTAATACAGCATTTAATTTCAACAGAAATGTAACTCTAATTGGTAACACAACAACTAGCTCAGGAACTGCAGCAACTACATTTGGCGGAACAGTTGATGGTGCATTTACCTTGGGTAATACCACAACAACAGGAGGAACAGTGTTTAGTGGAGTGGTTGGAGGAACAACCCCAATAACGTCACTAACAGTCACAGGTCCAGCTAGCTTTGCTGGCAATGTAAGCACAAATAATGGTGTAGTTAGTGTTAGTGGACTTACAACTCTTACAGGCAACTCAACTCTTTCAACGGGCACAGGAAATATAACTCTAGCAGGCGTTGCAGCTGGCTCTAACACACTGACCTTTGCTGGCACTGGCGGACTAACAATGTCGGGCAACTTTACTTCAACTAATACTGCGTTCAACTTTAATCGTGCAGTGACACTGGCAAATAACACAACAGTAAATAGTGGTACAGCTACCACAACATTTGGTAGTACAGTTAATGGTGCGAGAACTTTAAATATAACGGCTGGAAGCACCACGCTATCTGGAGCAATTGGAAACACAACAGCTTTAAATGGTCTGACAGTAAATGGATCACTTAGTCTTGGTGGTAATGTGACATTATCAAACGACCCTATGGTTGTTACAGGCTTAACAACTCTTACAAGCAACTCAACTCTTTCAACGGGCACAGGAAATATAACTCTAGCAGGCGTTGCAGCTGGCTCTAACACACTGACCTTTGCTGGCACTGGTGGACTAACAATGTCAGGTAACTTTACCTCAACAAATACTGCATTTAACTTTAATCGGGCTGTTACATTAGCAAATAATACAACGGTAAATAGTGGTACTGCGAATACAACTTTCGGCAGTACAGTCAATGGTGCTAGAACTTTGAATGTAACTGCAGGGAATACAGTTTTCAGCAATACAGTAGGGGCAACAACAGCTCTTACAGGATTAACAATCACAGGTCCAGCAAGCTTAGCAGGTAACGTAACTCTTGCTAATTCAGCATTATCTATAAGTGGATTAACTACACTTACTGGCAATACAACACTTTCTACGGGAACTGGAAATATTTCGTTAGCTGGCGTTAATGCTAATACAAGAACATTTACTCTTGCGGGTACGGGGGGTCTGACCATGTCAGGTAACTTTACTTCTACTAATACTGCTATGACCTTTAACAGAGCTGTTACTCTTGGGGGCGCAACAACTGTAAATTTAGGAACAGCAGCTGCAACATTTAGCAATACAATAAACGGAAATAATAGCCTAACTCTTCTCGGCACTGGCACAAAAACATTTACTGGCGCAGTTGGTGGAACTACAGCTATTGGTGCTTTAAATGTTACTGGCAATACAACTCTCTCTAATAACATTACAACCAACAACGCGAATGTGACATTCAATAGTCCTCTAACTCTTGGTGCAAATAGCGTTATCAATAGTGGCACAGCTACCACAACATTTGCTAGTACAGTTAATGGCGCTAGAACTCTAAATGTAACCGCAGCGAATACAGTATTTGGTGGAGCGGTTGGTAACACAACTGCTCTTATTGGTCTTACAACAAGTGGCCCAGCGAGTTTAGCTGGAAACGTAACACTTGCAAATGCTGCTCTTTCAATTGGCGGACTAACCACTCTTACAGGTAACTCAACTCTTTCAACGGGCACTGGCAATATAACACTTGCGGGTGTTGCAGCTGGGGCTAATACCTTAACGCTAGCAGGTACTGGTGGACTAACAATGTCAGGTAACTTTACCTCAACAAATACTGCCATGAGTTTTAACAGAGCTGTAACTTTAGCATCGAACACAGTGGTCAATCTAGGATCGGCAACAACAACATTCAGTACAATTAACGGCGGGTTTGACTTGACTCTGCAAGGTACTGGTACAAAAGCATTAAATGGTGTTATTGGGGGAGTCACACCTATCGGACAGTTATCGGTTGTAGGTAATACTACTCTTACAAATAACATCACAACAAATAACTCTCTTGTAAGTTTCGGTAACCTTTTAACACTTACTAACTCTGCAATCATTTCAACAGGCACAGGAAATATTACACTTTCGGGTGTTGCAGCTGGGGCTAATACCTTAACGCTAGCAGGTACTGGTGGACTAACAATGTCAGGTAACTTTACCTCAACCAATACTGCATTTAATTTCAATAGAGATGCAACACTTGCAGGTGCAACGAGTGTTAGCACTGGATCGGGAGCTATTACATTCAAAAAAGTAGATGGGGGGCAAAATCTAACTTTAAACACTACAGGCAATATTACATTTTCTGATTCAGTCGGCGCAACAACCAGACTTGGAACAGTAACTGTTACAAATGCTAATAATTTTAGTGCAGGGTCATTTAAAGCTGGCAGCCTGACTCAAAGCGCCGGTACAGGTACAACAAATTTCACAGGAACAGGACTGAACGCGACTAACAACATAAGTATTACAAGCGGTGGGATCACAGGGACTTATTTTGGTGTCGGTGGGCAATTACATTCTGGAACTGGCGCAATAAATGCAACTACCTCTTTCAATACACTGAATATTACTGGTGCATCGGCTAATTTACTAGCAGGCTATATAGGCTCTGCAGGAACAGCAACGCAAAATATGGCAAACCTAATTAGCATAAATAATATTTCGCATCCAAACTTAACTCCAAATGCAAATTATAAATTTGGAGGATTTACAATTGGTGTTGCAGCTCCAAATCCACCAGCTAATAGTGTATCAAAGAGTAATGTTAAATTACCTGATACGGTTCAATCTGCAATTCAAGATCCGATAAAAGAAGAAGAAAAAGAAGATCAAATAATTGATGATACAGAAGGTTGTGGCGCAAATTCCGATGATGTCAGCGGTTGTAGGAATTTAGATAAGAAGTCGATTGTTGAGTATAATGAAGAAATGTAATTCTCTAGGCTACCCATATCATCTACGTTAGCAAGAGTTTTTTGCAAAAAAAATTTACAAAAAATCGCTTGCAATCGCATAAATGCTAGCATAGGGTTTTTAGGTAACCTTTGTTTAATAAATTTTTCGAGGTAAAAGCCGTGAATAAACAAGACATCATAAATGCAGTTTCAAAAGCAACTGGCCAAACAAAAGCTGGTGCTGCTGAATCAGTAGCTGCATTTTGCGACACAATCAAACAAGCTCTTAGCAAAGGTAAAGAGGTAAGATTGATTGGTTTCGGAACATTCAAAACACGTCGCGTTCCAGCTAAAACTGTTCGTAATCCAAGAAATGGTCAACAAATCAAAGTTGCTGCTCGTACAGCAGTAAGATTTAGACCTGGTAAAGATCTTAAAGATGCAGCTAACGGCTAATCTTTAATCTTAAATAGGATTTTTTAAAGGCTTTCAATTTTTTGAAAGCCTTTTTTATTTTTCCCAAGGAAATACTATCCATGTAGTTTGAGGTATATCAATTTGATATGTGTTAATGAAAGGCTTGCCTTTTGGTTTTGCGTATACACAGCACAAATGTGCATTCGGTAAGAATTCTTTGCATGTAACAAATGATTTTCCTGTGTCAACTAAATCATCAATTACCAGTATATCTGAATCATTTGAGCGAAACTCTTTTATAACTTCTAATTGCCCTTGCTTATCCAATTCATCATAGCTTGACAGGCAAATTGTATCTACATACTTAATATCTAAATATCGGCTTAGTAACGCGGCTGGCATCAGCCCGCCACGAGTAACGCAAACTAGTTTATCCCACGAGCCTTTAGATTTTAGCTGCTGAGAAAGTGCTTTGGTATGAGACTCTACGTCATCCCAAGTTAGGAACAGTTTTGAGTGATTTGTCATGATTTTTACAGAAAAGAGTTTGTAGTATTTATATGTCTAGAAAAAGTAGCTGTCAATTTTGTAACTTTGAAAGTTCTAAAATGCTAATTTTTTTTATTGGATGAATAAACTGAGGATTGATTTCACAAATTGGTTTTAACACAAACTCTCGTTTATGCATTTCAGGGTGAGGGATTGTAATTTCAGGCGTTGATAAAACTAGATTTCCAAAAAATATTATATCTATATCAATAATTCTAGGCGACCATTTAGGTGCAAATTTGGGTCTGCCTAGGTCATTCTCTAACTTTTTTATTCTGGCAAATAGTTCTGTAGGTTCAAGGTTTGTAAACCCTGAAACGGCGATATTTATAAATGGTATGTTCCAAGATTCATCATGATTTTCTGGTAGAAGTGCTGGAGTTTCCAAGTGAGAAGATATTTTGATGTTGTGCAAAAAACTTAACTGTTCTACAGCACGGTGAATATTGTTAAATCTATCACCAAGATTGCTGCCTAATCCTAGAATAACTTCAATCATCCAATTTTATGCAATCTATTTGGGTTTAAGATCTTGAGGTCTATTTTATTTCCAAAATCAATTGCCACGTAGAAAGAATCTTTTGGAACTCTGTTTAGTCTACCCTCAACTTTAGTGTTTTTATTTGGAGATAAAACTAGGTTGAGAGGCATTATTAGTTCTCCAACATAATTTCTATCAATGTCATAAACAGAAAAACGAATGCTGCCAAGTTTCCTATCTTGTTCAGCTGTATTTAGAACTGATACTGCAACTTCAATCTCAATAGCTTCGTCATCAGATTTTGAAGATTGTAGCTCACTTAGAGTGCAATCGACTAATTCAAGTTTTAGACCTTCATTATTATATAATCCCACTAAATCAAATGCAGTTTGGAAGGCTGGAACTTTACTAACGATAGAAGTTCTATGAAATATAATAGCCATCGCTAAAAAACAAAAGAAAGCACAGCATGCTGCAAGCGTTGATCCATAATAAACAGCGGATTTTTGATATATTGGGGTTGATGGAGTTATATATCTGCGAGGTGCAGCCTTCATCTCATCTAGGTTAAACTTTACTTCTTGATTTGAGTCGGCATCAGAATTAGTCGGGTTAGTAATAGGTGCTTCAGTGATCTGCGGAGTGATTTCTTCTGGCGCAGAGCCACCAACACGCCATGCATGTGAGCAGCTTGAGCATTTCACTTGGCGACCAGTTGGGCCTATCGCATGGTCAGGAACATTAAACTTTGTTGAACATTTTTCGCAAATAATGATCATAGAATATTATCTAATTTTTAGTATGATTACTTGTAAATCTAAACGAAGGATATCGAAATGCAAGAGCAGATAAATAAGTTGTGGGAAACTAGAGAAAATTTAAAAGATCATACAAAGCTTTTTGAAGATATATTTGCACAGCTTGATAAAGGTGAAATTAGAGTTGCAGAAAAAGTTGGGGGAGTATGGAAGACTAACGAGTGGATTAAAAAAGCAATCCTTCTATATTTTTTAACTCATGATAATGAAATAGTTGGAGCTGTTCATAAAAGCTACGACAAGATCCCTTTGAAATTTTCACATTACACCAAAGAAGATTTCGCGTCTTCTGGGTTCAGAGTAGTGCCTAGCTCTGTTGTTAGGCAATCTGCCTATATTGCCCCAAAGGTAATTTTGATGCCTTCGTTTGTAAATGTTGGTGCGTATATAGATAGTGGAACCTTGATTGACACTTGGGCAACAGTAGGGAGTTGTGCACAAATCGGCAAAAATTGCCATATATCTGGTGGCGTAGGAATTGGAGGTGTGCTTGAACCGATTCAGGCAAACCCAGTTGTAATTGAAGACAATGTGTTTGTCGGTGCGCGAAGCGAAGTAGCAGAAGGTGTAATTATTGAAGAAGGTGCCGTGCTTTCTATGGGCGTATATATTGGTGCATCGACACGCATATATAATAGGCAAACTGGCGAAACTTTTTTTGGTAGAGTTCCAGCATATTCTGTTGTTGTTCCCGGCACAATGGCAAGTTCAGATGGAAAAACACAAACTTATGCGGCTATTATAGTTAAACAAGTAGACGCAAAAACCCGTGAAAAAACGGGTATAAATGAATTGTTGAGGGCGGCATGAGTAATGTAGTAAAAATTGCACAAGAACTAATTAGAAAAAAAAGCGTAACACCAGTTGACGACGGTGCGATTGATTATCTAAAAAACTATTTAGAAAACTTGGGATTTAAATGTACCATTCTTGATTTTGAAGGCAGTGGTTCATACCCAGTAAAAAATCTTTATGCGCGTTATGGGGAAGCTCAACCCAACTTTTGTTTTGGTGGGCATACTGACGTTGTTCCGGTGGGGAATGAAAAAGATTGGTCTGTTGATCCTTTTGTTGGTGAGATCAAAGATGGAACGCTTATTGGGCGCGGTGCGGTTGATATGAAAGGTGCAGTTGCTGCATTCGTTGCAGCTGCAGAGCAATTTGTGAAATCTGAAAAATTTTCTGGAAGCATAAGTTTTTTAATCACGGGTGATGAAGAAGCGAAAGCAATTAATGGCACAAAAAAAGTTCTAAAGTGGATGGAAGAAAATGGTGAGAAGCTTGATGCGTGTCTAGTAGGTGAGCCAACCAACCCGAGTGAGCTTGGAGAAATGATCAAAATCGGCAGACGTGGTTCTGTTACTTTTGATTTAGAAATTGAAGGAGTACAAGGGCATGTTGCATATCCGCATCAGGCAGATAACCCAATCCGTAAATTAGTCAATGTCTTGCATGACTTAAATAATTTAGTTCTGGATAAAGGCAATGATCATTTCCAACCTTCTAATTTAGAAGTGGTGAATATTGACGTGGGTAACTCTGCAACTAATATTATCCCTGCTCGTGCTAAGGCTACTTTTAATATTAGATTTAATGATATGCATACTGCCAAAGAAATAGAAAAAATTATTCATGACGTTGTAGCCAAAAGTTCTGGTAGTAAATCTAAACTTATTGCAGAGATAGGAGCTGAAGCTTTTATAACAAAAGCTGGAAAACTGTCTGAAGCTTTAAATTCAGTGATCGAAGAAAAATTTGGTAAAAATGCGGAGCTAAGCACAACAGGTGGGACATCTGATGCAAGGTTTATTAAAGACTATTGCCCAGTTGTTGAATTCGGTTTAATTAATAAAACTGCTCATAAAGTAGATGAGCAAATTAGCATAGTTGACCTAGAGAACCTAACAGAGATATATTATAAGTTACTGTATAAGTATTTTAAATAGGGCTTTTATGATTTCTCCGATTCTTCCATTATACGAAAGAGCAGATTTAGATTTTTCCCACGGGCAAGGAGTATATTTATATACAACTGATGGGAAGAAATATCTAGATTTTGCATCAGGCTATGCAGCGCTTGCGCTGGGGCATTGTCATCCGAAAATGGTTGAGGCAATTCAGAAACAATCGCAAAAATTATGGCATTTATCAAATCGCTATAAAATTCCGGGTATGTATGAATATTGCAAAAGACTCATAGATAATTCATTTGCAGATACTATGTTCATGGCAAACTCTGGCGCAGAGGCTGTGGAGTGTATGATTAAAATGGCAAGACGCTATTTCAACGAGAAAGGGCAGCTAAACAGATATCATATAATTACGTTAGAAGGCGCTTTTCACGGCAGAACGCTTGCTTGCGCTACAGCTGGAAGCTCTGAAAAAATCAAGGGGTTTGAGCCAGCAGTTGAGGGCTTTGTGCGCGTGCCATTTAATGATATTGAAGCTTTGAAGAAAGCAATTACTAAAGATACAGCTGGGGTGATGATTGAGCTTATTCAAGGCGAGGGTGGTATGCGCCCACTTTCGGAAGAATATGTAAAAGAGCTTAGAGCGATATGTGATAAGGAAGGAATTTTACTACTCATTGACGAAGTTCAATCTGGTATGGGTAGAACTGGTGATTTATTTGCCTACGCGACATATGGTGTTAAGCCTGATTTAGTGGCGCTTGGTAAGGGCTTAGGATCTGGTTACCCAGTTTCGGCATGTCT
Organism: uncultured Candidatus Midichloriaceae bacterium; assembly: GCA_964558975.1. Taxonomy (GTDB): domain Bacteria; phylum Pseudomonadota; class Alphaproteobacteria; order Rickettsiales; family Midichloriaceae; genus CAZLFQ01. The sequence continues at coordinate 87,470 of CAZLFQ010000002.1, read as the reverse complement.
TGCCACAGAAGCAGTAGGCAGAGCTATGAAATCTGGGAGTCATGGTTCTACATTTGGTGGCAATCCTATTGCTATATCAGTTGGGAATGCGGTGCTTGATGTGATTTTGGAGAAAGGTTTTCTTAATAATATTAAGGAAGTTTCTAAATATCTTAAAGAGCAGCTTGATAAGCTTGCAAGTAAATATCCACAATATATAGAAGAAATAACAGGCATCGGCCTTATGGTTGGTATTAAGCTTAGAAAAGATGTTGATGTAGATTATTTTACTATTCTGTGCCGTGACAATTCGATATTATCGATTCCTGCATCAGGTAATGTGATGCGCTTAACGCCCCCGTTAATAATTAATAATCAGCATGTTGACGAGGCTATTGATTGTTTTGCTAAAGCACTAGACCAACTAGGAAGCCCTGCCAAGAAAATCGGGCATAAGGTGAAAGCGGCGGTAAAATCAATTGCTCGCAAGGTTGGATTGAAAAAAGAATAAGAGTTGATGTTGCTTTTATGCAACGGTGTTATAAAAAATCCTCAATTTTATAAAATATAAGGTGATAGTCATTTGCATGGGTGATTTACTCAAGGGTAATTGTAGCAAAAAGCTACATGCTTTTTATTTAACTTAACAAGAGACAAGATAATGAAAAAATTATTAATCACATCTGCTCTAGTTGCTGGTTTCGCAAGCAGTGCATTCGCACATGCTGGCCCAACAGTAACTCTAGGTGGATCACTTGATACACAATTAGGTGTTAGAAGCCAAAAGACTGGTTATGATACTGATGCTCCAAATATCACTCCAACAACAACTCAAAATAAGCTTCACAAGTTTGCTATAGCTAATGACACAAAGCTACACGTGAAAGCTGATGGTAAAGCTGGCAATGGTTTGAAATATGGTGGTATGATTGAAATAGCTACCGATACTTCAAATGATAAATATAACCATAATACTTTCAATTCAAATGGCAAAAAAACTTCTGCGTATGTAGAAAGCATGTTTGGCCGTCTTGAAGCTGGTAGCACAACTGGTGTTGTAAATGCAATGAGCATTTCTGGCGCTTCTGTTGCACGTGCTACAGGTGGTATTGCTGGTGATGCTAGATACTGGTGGAATCCATTCATTTTCAAAGACAACGTTGGTGCTCTTACAGCAAATGATCGTCTTGTATCTCAAAACTTTATCGTGAATCCAACACTTCCTTCTGATTATGATACAGGTGGTGAGGCAAATTCAGCTAAAGTTAACTACATGACACCTACATATATGGGTTTCAAAGCTGGTGTAACTTATATGCCTGATATTGAGCAGCATGGTTCTGCTTCATTGAGCCATATAGTATTAAAAAATGCTAACACAAACAATAATCCATTTAACGCACAACACGATAGCACACTTGGATTCAAAAACGTTTGGAGTGGTGGTTTACACTATGCTGGAAAAATGAGCAATGTTGGCTTAAAAGCTTCATTACTAGGTGAAACTGGTGATGCGAAACATACAACACTTGCTGGTACTGCTCCAGTTGGAACAAGACATGATTTAAGAGCTTGGACACTTGGTGGTAGCATGAACGTTATGGGCTTTACACTAGCTGCATCTTATGGTGACTGGGGTAAATCTGGCGTTGCTAAAGCTGCAACTACAGCTGGTAAGAAAAAATCTCATTTCTGGACAGTTGGTGGTTCATATGAATACGGTGCAATGGGTGCAAGCGTAACTTATATGGAAAGCAAAAGAGGTGGTACAGCTTCTGTAGCTACTGTAACAAAAGCTAAAGAACACAGAAACGTGTCTTTAGGCTTAGATTACAAATTAGCTCCAGGATTTATGCCTTATGCTGAAGTTTCTTTCTTCAAACTTGATGAGAAAAACTCTGCTGCTTCTGGCCATAATGGCAAGAACGACGGTTCAGTATTCTTAGCTGGTACAAAACTATCATTCTAATTTGAATGTAAGTTAAAATACTATAGGATAGCGGGAGTAACATCCCGCTATTTTTTTATGTCCAAATCTCTAAATCTTTACTTAGTCTCCGATTCATCTGGCGAAACTGTGATATCAGTTAGCAGTGCCATAACATCACAATTCTCAGATCTGAAAATTGAAAAATTCATGTGGCCAATGCTTAGATCTTTCAATCAAGTTGATAAGCTAGTGCAAGATATCAAGCTAAAACCCGGTATTGTGCTCTACACTATGGGCGATGATAAAATTAAAGAGTATATGAAGGAAAAATGTACTCAGGCAGGTGCCAAGTGTATTCCAGCTATTGACCATGTTATGCAGGAGTTTGTTAATCACTTAGGAATGGAAGCTTCAATACATGTTTCTGGAGCGAAGCATTTGGATTTGTCAGAAAAATATTTTAGCAGGATTGAGGCAATAAATTTCGCAATTAATCATGATGATGGGCAGTCATTGCACGATATAAATGAGGCTGATATTGTCCTAGTTGGAGTTTCTCGCTCATCAAAAAGTCCTACGACATTTTATTTGGCGCAAAGGGGTTTAAAAGTTGCTAATGTGCCCTATATAAAAGGTGTTGGACTCGGTATTGATCCTAAAGAAATTAAAAAACCACTAGTTATTGGTTTGGTTATATCTCCAGAAAGATTAAAGCAAATAAGATCTACTAGGTTAGCTTATTTAAATAGTACAACAGTTGCTAAAGACTATATTGATGACCATAGTATTCGTGATGAAATTAGAGAAGTAAGGCAGATAATTTCAGAAAACAATTGGCCATACATTGATGTGACAGGCAAAGCCATTGAAGAAACCTCTGCTGAGATCATAAATATGTATTTCGAAAAAGTTGGTGCAAGACAGACGTTTGGCTGGTAATTACTAAATTAGTCATGCTATATTAATTGTAAATGATGATCAGTAAGGAAGTATGAAGAAGAAATTTAACAAAGGAACAGGCGGAAACGGCGGAAATGACTTTGCAAAAAAAATCATGCTCTGGCTCGGGATTGCCTTGCTTATATTATTTGTTTATGACGGTTATGTCGGCGCACATATGGCCGGAAACAAGGTTGCTTTTTCAGAATTTTTATCGCGCGTTGAAAGTGGACAAGTTACTGATGTAACTATAAGAGGTGGGCAAATCGATGGAAAATTCTCGGATGGCACACGCTTTACAACTCTTGCTCCAAATTACCCTAATCTTGTAGATAAATTAACTGCTCAAAACGTAAAAATTGAAGTAGCACCTTTAGAAAGTTCTTCGGGCGCGTTTATGAATTTTTTCCTATCTTGGTTGCCTTTGTTAATTATTCTTGGCGGCTGGTTTTATCTGATTCGCCAAATGCAGGGTGGTAGCGGGAAAGCCATGGGTTTTGGTAAATCAAAAGCCAAAATGATTTCAGAAAAGAATAATAATATTACTTTCGCTGCCGTGGTGGCGGTTGTGGAAGCAAAAGAGAAATAAAAGAGATCGTGGACTTCTTGAAAGATCCGCAAAAGTTTCAAAAACTTGGTGGCAAAATCCCTAAAGGTTGTTTGCTTGTAGGTTCGCCGGGAACAGGTAAAACCTTGCTTGCAAAAGCAATTGCAGGTGAAGCAAAAGTGCCTTTCTTTAGCATTTCAGGTTCAGATTTCGTAGAGATGTTTGTAGGTGTGGGTGCAAGCCGCGTTAGAGACATGTTTGATCAAGCTAAAAAACATGCTCCATGTATTATCTTCATCGATGAGATCGATGCAGTAGGTCGTCATAGAGGTGCTGGTCTTGGTGGTGGTAACGATGAACGCGAACAAACACTTAACCAAATGCTAGTTGAGATGGATGGGTTTGCTACAAATGAAGGAGTCATTGTGATAGCTGCAACGAACCGTCCTGATGTTCTTGACCCTGCATTGTTAAGGCCCGGTAGATTTGATAGGCAGATTACTGTTTCTGCTCCCGATATCAAAGGTAGAACTCAAATTTTAAATGTTCATGCTAAGAAAGTTAAATTAGGACCAGACATAGACTTACGCGTGATTGCTCGTGGCACACCAGGGTTTTCAGGTGCTGATTTAGCAAACTTAGTGAACGAAGCTGCTTTACTAGCAGCACGCCAGAATAAGAATATTATTACCATGCAAGACTTTGAAAACGCTAAAGATAAGGTTTTGATGGGCGTAGAAAGAAAGTCAGCAATCATGACTGATGAAGAAAAAAAGAATACAGCTTATCATGAAGCTGGGCATGCGATAGTAGGGAACTTATCACCATCCTCAGATCCTATCCATAAAGCAACTATTATTCCTCGTGGAAGATCTCTGGGCATGGTTCAGAGGTTACCCGAGGATGATGGTCATTCTAAAACTAGAGAGCAGCTTAAATCACTGATCGCTCTAGCAATGGGTGGGCGTGTAGCTGAAGAGATTATTTTTGGTTATGATAAAGTAACAAGTGGTGCATCTCAAGACATTAAAATGGCTACAAGTATTGCGCGCAGTATGGTGACACAATTAGGCATGAGTGACGCAATTGGTCCTATACTTGTAGGAGAGGAGAGAGGGGAAGTGTTTTTAGGACATTCTTTAGGCCAAGACAGCAAGAAATCAGAGAAGCTTGCAGCTACTATTGATTCCGAGATTAAGAAATTAGTTGATGAAGGCTATTCTAACGCGACAAAAATTCTTACCGACAATATTGAGATGCTGCATATATTGGCAAAAAACTTGCTAGAGTATGAAACTCTCACTGGCAAAGAAATAAAAGACATAATGGAAGGAAAGCCAGTGGATAGGTCTCAAGATAACACCGTAGATACCATAGATACGCCCTCAGTTCCTACAAGTGGTAAGAAAAAGCCCAAAATTACACCTGCTGAGAGTGATAATCCGCAAGGGGCTTAAGTTTCATACTTGCCACTTTGTTAGAATTATTGTATAAGTATGCAATCAAAAGCGTTAAGGGCCATATGGGCATGCCTTTAGTGCACCCTTGGAATATAGGGAAAATAACTAAAAATCGGAGTATGAAATGCCAAAAATGAAGACCAAAAGCGGCGTTAAAAAACGCTTCAAAGTTACTGGTACTGGAAAAGTAAAAGCTAGCCAAGCCAATAAACAACATAACATGCGTAAGCGTAGCAAAAGACAGCTGAGAAATCAGAGAGGAACAGCAGTTCTACCTGATATGGAAGCTAAAAGAATTAAGCAATTTATGCCTTACGATCTGTAAAATTATTTAAAGGAGAAAAACATGGCTAGAGTAAAAAGAGGGGTCACCTCAAGAGCGCGTCACAAGAAAGTACTAAAGATGGCAAAAGGCTATAGAGGCCGTGCTAAAAGTTGTATTCGCGTTGCAATTGAAAAAGTAGAAAAGGCGTTACGTTATGCTTATAAAGACAGACGTCGCAAAAAAAGAGATTTCAGAGGCCTTTGGATTCAAAGGATCAATGCTGCGGTTAGAGAACATGGAATGGTTTACTCTCAATTCATCAACGGCTTAAAAGTTGTTGGAATCGATCTTAACCGTAAAATGCTTTCAGAGATGGCAATCCATCAACCTGATGCATTTGCGAAAATAGTTGAATCAGCTAAAAAAGGTTTATCTAAAGCTGCATAAATAAAATAGGTAATTATGTCTATAGAAGCGATCCGCAAAGACTTCGAGGAAAAAATAACGAAGATAAATTCGTTACAAGATCTGGAGTCGATGCGGATTTCTTTTTTAGGCAAGAGTGGAATACTCACCGAGCAAATGAAGCAAATTGCTAATTTGCCAGTTGAAGAAAAAAAATCTTTTGGCGCTTCTGTAAATCAGTTGAAAGAAGCAATCAGCCAAAAAATAGATTCATTAAAATCTAACTTAGAAGATGCCGAGCTAAACCAAAAGCTAGCTAATGAGTCTATCGATATAACTATCAATCCTAGAAATTACAAAGTTGGAAAGTTGCACCCCATTGCAAAAGTAATTTCAGACGTGAAAGAAATTTTCGCATACATGGGCTTTGAAGTAGCTGAAGGGCCAGATTTAGAAGATGACTGGCATAACTTCACAGCATTAAACTTGCCTGCAAATCACCCTGCTCGTCAAATGCATGATACATTTTATGTGGATGCTACTGATGGTGATGTATTGCGCACGCATACATCAAATGTGCAAATTCGCCACATGCAAAACAACAAGCCACCACATAAAGTTATATCACTGGGTAGGGTTTATCGTTCAGACGACGATGCGACTCATACACCTATGTTCCACCAGATTGAATGCCTATACATTGATAAGGGCGTAACAATGGGGCATATGAAAAACACAATTGAAACATTTTTGAAATTATTCTTTGATGTAAAGGAAGCCCCTATAAGGCTTCGTCCAAGCTTCTTCCCGTTTACTGAGCCGTCTATAGAAGCTGATGTAAAATGCGACCGTAGCAATAAAAATGAAATTAAAATAGGCCAAGGAAACGATTGGTTAGAGATATTAGGTTGTGGCATGGTACATCCAAATGTTCTTAAGAATGTAGGAATTGATCCAAATGAATATCAAGGCTTTGCTTTTGGTATTGGTTTAGACAGAATCACAATGTTAAAATATAACATCCCTGATTTAAGGTCGATGTTCGAAAACGATCTACGTTGGCTTAAACACTACGGTTTTTAATTATAGGTAAGATATGGCAAAAGTTGCATTAATGGCGCTAGGCCAGCTAGTTGGGTCTGATATAAAAAAGTCAATTTCAGCATTAGCAAAGTTATCAGCTAGAGATAGCTGGTTGCCTTTTTATCCTGCGCACTGGGTAATGACAGCTTGCAAACTACAATATGATACTTGGTTTGGTGGTAATATCGCCAAGTATAAAAAAGGTGAGGTTACTACACCTGAGTTTGTTAAATTTTTAAAAGACAAAATATCCACAAAAGCAACTGATCAAGAGTTAAAAGATGCTTGGAATGCAATGTGTGAACTTAGCAAAGACAATAAGCTTAAAGAGGTCTTTCAATACATGTTGGCTAACCCAGATGTACATCTGTCTACCATAAGCGTGACCAATGAGCTACACGTGCAATACTTGCAAGAACAATTAAGTTTAATTGAAATTAGTGAGAATGATGAAGAAGCCAAAAGCATTAAACTAAGAATTAGAAAAACAATTGCATCACATGAAGAAAAAACATTGGATGTTAAACTACTTGTGAGTAAAGCACTTAATGGCTTTGATGAAGCATCAAACACTATTTATACATTCATTCATACAGTAGCTGCGATTCCCAGTATGGGTATGCAACAAGCTAAAATCAAGGTATGTGATTTTGATAGAAGCAAGACATTCACGGAAATGTTAGAAGGGCAAAATAGCGGTCACCAAAAATCACTTTAAAATTGCGTATATCCTAATAATTCTTTCACCAAAAGTATCTCAAACGCTATTGACTTTTTTAAGAGTGCGATGCAATAATCCTGTTCCTTTGCCAGAATGTGGTAGTTTTTTAAATCAATAAGAGGATGGGTATGACTAACTCAGATCATAGAGTTGAAGTAATAAGTAATATTTTGCTGAAATATAATGTAATAGAAGATATGTTTGGGGGTGTGCAAAATTTTGTTTTTTCAACTCATAATAGCGCCAAATCATTGGTTGGCTGTAGGGCGCAATTTGGAGAATCAGCGATTTTATGTCTTGGCTCTAGCAGTATAACTACCGTTTATAGTTTAAAGAAAAAAGTTGCAAGTCATGACTTAACTTCAATTAAATTAGTATTAGATTTTCTAGATATGCATAAAGTTTATAATTACTTAGAGTCCAAACGCCTCATAGAGAAAGAGCGTTGCGAAATTGAAAAGTTGATGGTTATTGGAAGTATATTGAATACTTTGAAACCCGTGCAAATCTCTGTCTATGAAGGGAAAGTATATTTTTATGACAAATTTATTGTCGAAAAGAGTCAATACGAGAATCTAAAGATATTATATGACAAAATTTTGATAGATGATAAAGAATACGAGCTTTATAAGAAGGGAGTGCAAGTATGTGAGGAGAGTGATAAGATTAAAGATGGATTAGGGGTCACATATGCTTGTAGGGTATATCAGACAGATTGTGAAGCAGCTGCAAAAAAACATGTCGAAGAAATACGACCAATATTACAAGAACAATATAAAAATGAAATGTTTGCAAGTAATGAGAGGGTGATTTTTTGGCGAACTCAGTGTAAAGATTGTGAAACTGGGGTGATTCATGATGATATTTCTGTTCCATACGTTACAAATATATTAAATAGATTCGTCATTGATGAGTGGATAAATAACCTAAATGTCAGTTTTAATAAAAATACAGAGCATAACTGTTTTCGTATCATGAACGATTATCTTGGTGTTTTCGCTCCTAATAATAAAGACGAATGTTTGCGATGGGTTGAGAAAAATAGAATTGAAGCTCTAACAGACGTTTGCAATGATCAAAAAGAGCTTGTAGGTGAGTATACAAACCCGCTTTGCATAGAAATTAATACTGAAAACGAATAAAGTTTTGCAAAGACTTGAGTGCTTATATCCATACTAACTCATCGCATCAAATCCATTCTAAGAACGAGCCGCCTGCAATACTAGTAATTTAACTTTCAGAGTTATAACTAAGCTACTTTAAAAAGAAACTTTTATATTTCAATAGAGAGGCTTTTATCTTGTGACTTGGTTGCAGCAACAAGCTTTTCTAACGCCTCTCTAGCTGCGTTTGAAACGAATATTATTCTTCCCCATTTATCGTCTTTGGCATTAGATCCTTGGTGAATCATTTCGGGATTGTTTGGGTGGTGAGCAAGTGTAGTTGTAAAAGAATTATCTCTAACACCTGTTGAATACGTAAAGCCCGCCAAGCTCATTGAATCTTTCAGCAAAAGCATAAGTTGAGTTAAAAAATTGCAGCCTTCTTCTCCATCAAATTCTAAAACAGACGGGTAGATAACATCTTTATGTTTTTCATCTCTCTTGTAAATAACTTGCCTATCATTATTCCCGCCTTTTGCATACTGTACGACGTCTTCTTTAGTGACTTGCATTAGAACTCCAAATTAATTTGTGCAAAAATGATTGCGCTTCAAAAAAAAGTATATGCAATAGCTTTTTAAAGAACTTTTCAAGTAAGTAGATGATTAGTTTTGTTGAGAATTAGCTAGCGCAATAATTCCTGGTAATTCTTTTCCTTCAAGCCATTCTAAAAATGCACCACCTGCGGTTGATATATAGGTAAATTTGTGTGCTAGATTAGCTTTTTCTAAAGCAGCAACGATATCTCCACCCCCGGCAACGCTTGTGATTTTTAGGTTTGAAATGCTTTGGGCAACTTTGGTTGTGCCTTGTGCGAACCTTATATCTTCATACATTCCTAATGGTCCGTTCCACATTACACATTTCGATTTTTCCAAAATTGTTTTGATCTCTTTAACAGTTTGATTGCCAACATCCAAAATTACGTCATCTTTTGCAATTTCATTTATACTTTTTTGCTGAGGGTTAATAAAAGTATCTCCTTCTTTTTTTGCTATAGTAAAATCATTTGGTATGATTACTTTGCACTTCGCATCTGATAAGAATTTTTTAGCAGCATCAACTAGCTCAGGCTCGTAATAGGAGCTGCCGATTTCTTTATCCATGGCTTTGACAAATGTGTTGGCCATGGCGCCGCCTATAACTAGATAATCTACTTTTTTAGAGAGGTTATTCAGTATTGGAAATTTAGTTGAAACTTTTTTTCCACCAACAATCGCGATATTTGGTTTTTCAGATCCACTTAGAGTTTTTTCTAAATTTGTAACTTCCTCTAAAAGTAATAAGCCTGCAAAAGAGGGTAGTAGTTTTGTAATGCTGGAAATTGAAGCGTGTGCTCTATGTGAGCATGCAAATGCATCGTTTATATATACATCACCAAGCTTAGCCAATTCTTGAGCAAAGTTAGAATCGTTTTTTTCTTCATGTGCGTCAAACCTTAAGTTCTCCATGAGTAAAATTTCACCATTTGCTAAATTACTACTTTTAGATAAAGCGAAATTACCGACGATTTCATCTGAGAAGCCAACTGGCACGCCATAAATTTTAGCAAGTTCTTTTGGCATAAATGCTAATGACATACTTGGAACTCTTTTTCCTTCAGGCCTATCAAAATGTGAGATCAAGATTATCTTTGCACCCTTTTTAACTAGCAAATCAATAGTAGGTTTTAAGCGAGTTATACGAGTGTAATCTTCAATTTTTCCATTGGTAGCAGGTACGTTAAGATCTGCTCTTAACAAAACTTTCTTACCTTTTAGATCTAGATCGACAAAAGATTTCATAGCTTTCCAAAAATTTTAGTAATGTCTAACATTCTGTTAGAGAAGCCCCATTCGTTATCATACCAAGCAGCTACTCTACACATACGGTTGCTTATAACTTTTGTCTGAGTTGAATCAAAAGAACAGCTTGCAGGGTTGTGATTAAAGTCTATTGATACTAATTCTTCATCAACATAAGTTGCAATTTTTGCTAAATTCCCTTTTAGAGAATCTTTGAAAATCTTATTAAGCTCAGAAATGGAAGTATCGCGTTTAGCATTGAATTTCAGATCTACAAAAGAAACATTGTGAGTTGGAACTCTTATTGAAACACCATCCATTTTGCCTGCAAGTTCAGGTAAAACTAAACCTAAAGCTTTTGCCGCACCAGTTGATGATGGAATCATCGAGAGTGCAGCAGCTCGGGCTCTGCGTCTATCTTTGTGGTGAGAATCAAGTAGTTTTTGATCGTTAGTATAAGCATGAATTGTTGTCATGAACCCCGATTCAATGCCCACTGCATCATTAAAAATTTTAGCCATTGGCGCTAAACAGTTAGTTGTGCAAGAACCAATTGAAATAACCTGATGCTCTGCTGCTAATTTATTTTCATTTACGCCATAAACTATTGTTGCATCTGCTTCTTCGCATGGTGCGGAAACGATAACTTTTTTTGCACCAGCTTCAATATGCTGCATAGCTTGAGATTTTTTAGTAAAGGCGCCAGTGCACTCTAGCACAATATCTACTCCCATTTTATTCCATGGGAGCTTTTTTGGATCTGGCTCGACAATCACTGGTATCTTGCCTTTTCCAAAATCAATATGGCCGTTTGAGTTTTTAAGGTTTGCAAAAATTCCATGTGTAGAATCATACTTTAAAAAATGAAATTCTGATTCAAAATCACCGAATCCAATATTAATGCCTACTATTTCTATTTCTGGGTAATTTCCTTCTGCATACGCTCTTAAAATACATTTTCCAATTCTGCCAAAGCCATTTATTGCTACTTTAATCATCATAGTTTTTCCTTAATTTATGCCTTTATGATATATTTAATCTTTTGTTTCTTCAACACTTAACGAAAGTTAAGAGGGATTAAATAATTCATAAAATCTTCTAAGAATTCAGACTCAGGAGGACTAGGGACAGGTGATGCGATTGACACAGCTGTTTCAAGAAAATCAATGGTTCTTTGGTCAGTAAGTTTGGGTTTAAATCCAAAATCATAGATATCCCCATGTTTATCAATTTTTAGCCAAAGGTAAAGCTTATCAGGTAAATTCAGATCTTTAGGAAGTTTTGGTAAAATAAGAGCGAAATGTTTAGATAGGAGTTGTTCGTACCTTTTCATTTCTGTAGGAACGCTAGTTTTTTGAATAGAGCCATATTCAATAGTTGTTTCTGTAGGTATAGGTATGGATTTTGGCTCAGGAGATTCTTGAGTAACAAAGCTCTCATACTGAGTTGCAGTTTTTAGTAGATTAGGAATTTTTGTATCATGCTTGGCTATCGTCACAAGTTCTACTTCAATGGTCTCAGTTTTGAGGATTTCTAAAATTTTATTTTGAAAAGTTGAGAATGAAAGTTGGCCAAGCATTATGGTAAAGAGAAAGATTATGATGTGAGTAGCAGCTGAAATTATCACCCAAGTATTGTACTTTGAGCCAAATTTAATTTCATCTAATCTCCAAGGTAACATTATGCTCTTTTATGCAGAATAGGTTCTTGTCCTGTATTTATGGTATAGTAACTTTTAGTTAAGTTTAAGAAAATTCCGAAAGCCATTGCAAAAGATAATACAGAGGAACCACCGTAGCTAACAAAAGGAAGAGTCATTCCTTTTGTTGGAAATAAGTGAAGTGTAACACCAATATTGAATGTGGTCTGCAGAGTAAATAGCATAATTATACCCCCACAAGTATATATTTTGAATAGGTTCTCGAGTTTAGCTACTTGGAATAATGCTCTTAAAATAAATGCTAAAAACAGAAGAAGAATTATACTGCAGAAAATTGCTCCTAACTCTTCTCCAGCAACTGCGAAAATAAAGTCTGCATGAGAATCGGGTAAATGAGCTTTAACGGTGCCTTCTCCAGGACCTTTGCCAAATAATCCTCCATTAATATAAGCCTCAAGAGATTTATCTACTTGATAGTTATCGGTTGTTTCAGGATTTAAGAAGTTGTCAACACGTCTAGCAACGTGAGGTAAAAAAGTGTATGCGCCAAATGCTCCAAGTATTGCAATAAATCCAATAATGAAAATGATCCCTAAAGGTATTCCTGCTAAGAAAAATTGTCCTGCAAGCACAGCTGTAAATGTTACTACCATTCCAAAATCAGGTTGTAAAATTAACAGCCCGACAATTACAATATGCAGAATCATTGATGACGTAAAACCTGGGAAATTATCTCTGTTGTATCTTTCAGATAGTATTAGACCTGTAATAAAAATATAAAATGGTTTTAGGAATTCTGAAGGTTGCACTGTGAAACCTAAGATATTTATCCAGCGCCTTGCTCCTTTCACTTCATCTCCAAGGAATAATACTGCAACCAAAAGAATAACGGAAATTACAAATCCAATTAGTACAAATCTTCTGAGCGCTCTTTCGGAAAGAAGAGAAAAAAAGATCATGATGAATACTGAAGCAGCGAGAAATAATATTTGTCTATGTACAAAATAAAATGAATTAAGTTTGATTCGTTCTGCAACTGCTGGGCTTGCTGATGTAGTCAATAATGCGCCAACGCAAATTATCGATATTAGAAGAATCAAAGAGATGCTATCTATCGTCCAAAACCATTTGCGAATTCCACTGCTGCCACGTCTACCAAAAGCCATTTTTCAAATTATAGTTTTTTATTAGCATAACATAACGCTTTTAATAAACCAATCTTGCAAAATTGCTTATTTAATTATAATATTTGCTTGCTATCGAGAGCTTAACGCATCGAATAGTTTATAAATGAAAAACACTTATATATGAGGACTTTATCATGAGAGAAGTACCTGTAGCGAAATCTCAAGATCTTGAGATCTCTTTCTCTAAAAAATCTAAAATACTATTTTTTGCATCAATTGGTAATGCGTTAGAGTTGTATGACTACACGCTTTATGCAGTGATGATTCCATTCCTTGCACCACTGTTTTTTCCTACAGGTAGTGACAGTATGAGCCTTATTTTTGGCTATTTAAGTTTTGCTATTGCCTTTATTTTTGCTCCTGTTGGTTCTGTTTTTTGGGGATGGTATGGAGACAGATATGGTAGGATTGGTATGCTTAAATTATCAATGATTATGATGGCTATCCCATCACTTGCCATTGCTTGCCTCCCGACATATGCCACTATTGGTTGGGCTGCTCCTGCAATTTTGATATTGCTTAGAGTAGTCCAAGGAGTAAGTGCTAGTGGAGAGATCAAAGGTTCAAAAATATTTGCAATGGAACATTTGGGATCAAAATATTATGGAATAAGTTCCGGTATAGTAAGTGCTGCTGGAGGTGTGGGAGTTATGATGGCGATGATCATGGCATATTTAACAACGCAATATAGTAGCATAGAGTACTTTTGGAGAATACCTTTTTTGATTGGTAGCTTTCTTTATGTAGTTGGCGTCGTCATACGCTCTCTATTGAATGAATCTAAGGAATTTAAAAATGCTCAAAAAGATGTCAAACCGATTTCTGAACTTAAAAATATTCTAATGGATAATATGAGCGCAACGAAGATTGCCTTTGTCTTAGGAGGGCTTTTAGGCGTGGTTTCATATATGATGCATGCATTTATGCCTCCATTCATGAGTGCGCTGGGTTTCGAGAAATCCGTAGCCTATCAATTTTCTATTTTAGCTCTGATAGCAACTGCTGTTACATCTGTTGTAACGGGCTATTATTCGAAAAAGAATTTTAGTTCTTGGACTGTTAGAAGTATGGATTTAATTATTGTTTTGACCCCGATATATTTTCTATTGATTCCATTTGGTGGATTGTTTACCACAGTCTCATACTTAGGTCTTGGTAGCAATTTAGGCATATTCGCCTGTATGAGTAGTATAGTCATGTTTTGTGTGTTTCCTACGCATATCAGATGTAGAGGCGTTTTATTCAATTATGCTGTAGGTGTTGGTCTTTGCGGAGGAGTTACGCCATTGTTGTTAAAGATGTTGTCTGGTGTGCACTTTATACTACCTGCAATTACAGTATCAATATTTGCAATGTATGTGCGATTGATTTTTTTAAAAGAGGTGAAAAATGTTTCTTTGTCTTGATGTTGGAAATTCTCAGATATATGGTGGCTTTTACGCTATCAAAAAGTTTAAAAACTTTTTTCGCTTAAATACTAAACAAGGATGGAGTTCAGACCAGTTAGGTTTGTTATTTAAAATGTTTTGTTACGAAAACCAAATTGATGTCAAAAAAATCAAAGGAATTTTGGTTAGCTCTGTCGTTCCGTCGCTTGATTACCATATCAACAACGCATGTTTGAAGTATTTTGGCATGGAAGCTTTTTTCCTAAAATCGGGTGTTAAAACTGGAATTAGCGTTAGTAAATTTAAGCATCCAACAGAGATAGGGGCAGATTTGATCGCTGCTGCTGCAGGCGTTGCAAAACTCTTTCCTGCAGAAAATGCTTTAATTATTGATATGGGGACAGCTACAACAATTACTGCTCTAAATTCAAAAAAAGAATTTTTAGGTGGTGTGATTATACCTGGTATTCAGACACAAGTTGATTCAATAACTCAATCGGCTGAAAAATTATCTAATGTAGAGATAAAAAATCCTGAGAAGTATACTGGCACCACTACTACACATAGTCTGCAATCTGGAATTTATTATGGTCATATGCATGCTGTGAAGGGTATAGTTAAAAACATGGCTAAAGAATGTTTTGGCTCTGATGATTATAAAATAATTGGTACAGGTGGCTTTGCTAGATTGTACGAGACTGAGCGTCTGTTTGACGCGTTTCTTGCAGATCTGGTGTTGATCGGACTCGTCGAGGTTTGGGGCTTAAACTAGCCCGGCGTTCATGTAAGTCTATACGGCTCACTGCTCTGTTGACAAGCCTTGCGAAATTTATTCCTGGAGAATCAGACCTGTATAACAGCGCTCCTGTTCCTGCAACAACAGGAAGAGGATTTGTTCTTTGATTCATAAATCCTTGGCCTTGATGGAAGTATATATCACTGAAACTCTTTCCTTCATCTTCAGCTTTCTTTGATTGATTTAAAAGGCTTTTTAACATCCAAGGTTTATATTCGTTTAAAAGGGCAACAATATTTTTTGTTGCGCCTATCTTAAGGAGTGATTGCATGTTTTCAGAATAGAGATCAGGATCGTTTTTTCCAAAAGAATCTGCTATGTTTTTAGCAGAAAACCCAGCTTTGACGCATACCATAGCTTCAGGTTTTAATAATCTATTTAACGTCATTAAATCTAGTGAATTAAGTTCCTCAAATGACCAGTATTTATTCTTATAGCCTGTTAGTACCAATTCATTTGAAGCGAGTAATCTGAATTTATCTTCATTTTCGTCATAAAGTTTTAATAGTGAGTCGAATGTCGCCCCGCTCAGATAGACATTATCAAAAATCTCCGAGGTGAGAGTGCGGTATTTTTCTGGGTACTTAAGATAGAATTCACACAAGTGAAATGGTGAAATTTTCATTAGTTTGCATTTTCTAATCTTTTCGGGTGAGTAGAATTCACTAAATATCCTAGAATTTAATGTTCTCCTATGCTCCAAGTAGTTGTCCAGTGTTTCAACTTTTTGAATTAATGGTGCTAGCCTAGGCCAACTAAAAGCAGATTGAATCCAATCATATTTTCCATAGTTCGTGAATATGCTGACAAATGATCTATTAGATTCAACTTCTAGTCTTTCTAAGCTTAAGACACTATTAGTCAAATCTGAAATTAATTTTTTCTCTTGAGGTGTCTTGACTACCTTTATTAATCTATAGATCAAGTCTGGGATAGCTTCTTTTACTTCTGCGACTACATTTTCTAACCCCTTACTTTGTGCAAGAACGATTTGCTTTGCAGCTGCAATTACAATTAGTTTATAAGCTTCTTGATCTCTGCTTTCAGCTTCTTCTAATATAGTTCTATCATTAGGTGGCTGTTTTAATGAGAAGTTTATTCTAAGTAAATCTGCGTCAGACAGTTTTTTAATTAGATTTTCATTATTTGTATTAATAATATCTCTGAAGATTAGAGTGGTATGTTGACTTCGTTCTGTCTCTCCCAAAGTAGGGATATTGTGAGCTGCACTTTTTAGCTTGTTCCTCCAGCTATTATTTGTATTTTGGGTTTGATATTTTTTTATATCGTTAAGCAAAAGTTTATCGGCAGTGCCTGCTAATTCAGCTTTTATATTCGCTAACAATGCTTGTACATACCGTTTGATAGATTCTATTCTTTGTGCTGGTTCAATTTTATCAATATCATCTGCAGAATTTTTTAATGATTTCTCAGAGCATATAAGTCCTAGTATTTGCTTGATGTCATAGTTCTCAAATTCTCCTTTAGCCATTTCAAAAAAGTGTGCTAATTGTAATTTAGCCCCATCTTCGATCGGAGATGCATCTAGTATTTCAAAGAATGTTTGCTTAGTAATAGATGGATCTAGTAATTTCTCTAGTAAGAATACACAATATTCTTCACTACTATATTCCAGTATATCGAATAACAACTCTTCAATAGCATCGTTTAAAAAATCAACCATTGCTTCTTGTAGATCATTATCAGTAGCTTTAAAATCTTTGATGAAGTCTTCTAAGTTCAGTAAAAAGCCATTTCGCCGTGAAGAGCTAATTTTTGTTTGATTATTTAACATGTAAAAGGGCATCATAAAAGATGCTGAATGAGATAGCTTGGCAAATTTGACACTAGTCATCATTATATCAAGGCTGATGATCAGTTCACGTATGACAGGATCTTTATGAAATTTAAATTTCAGTAACTCTTCTGAAACATAATGGTGGTCTGAATCTAGCAATACTTCCCCGCAAATATTAGATATATATAAACGGTATTGTAACTAGGTTTCTAAATCAAATATATTTAAGCAATTGCGAAATTTTTTGAAGGCATCTCTAAAATGCGATAACAATCAGGATTTGCAAACAATTTACGTAGTAATAAATTGTTAAGCGCGTGTCCTGCTTTAAAAGCATCAACTTTTCCTTTGATACGCATGCAAGCTAAATACAAATCACCTATGCAATCTAACACTTTATGACGAACGAATTCGTTATAATATCTGAGTCCTTCTTGATTCATTACGCCGTTTTCATCAATGCCAACCGCATTTTCTAATGATGCGCCTTTAGCTAGGCCAAGCTTCCTCAAGTATTCAACTTCGAATGCGAAGCCAAAAGTACGAGCACGGCTTACTTTATGTTGATAAGAAGAATTTCTTTCACTGTATGAGTAGTCTTGTTGTCCAATTACTGTTCCGTTATATTCAATGGTAAAGTTTACTTCAAAATCTGCACTAGGCTTTATCTCAATAGTTTTACCTTCATGTTCTATTTTTATAGGTTTTAATATTTCGATAATTTTGCGTGGCTTTGCTTGCGCTGTAACGCCAGCAGTTTCAATTAGAGCTACGAAAGGAGCAGAACTGCCATCCATTATTGGCACTTCGTCTGAGTCAATTTCTATAATAGCGTTATCAATTCCACAGCCCCAAAGAGCAGACATCAAATGTTCAATGGTAGAAACTTTCGCGCCATGCTCATTCGCTATTATTGTACATAGTTTTGTATCAATTACATTTGCGTAGTGTGCTAGTATCTGGTTGTTTTCTTTTAGATCAGTTCTGATGAACAAAATTCCAGAATCCTCTTTAGCTGGTATAATTTTAAGGGTAACTTCCTTGCCACTATGAACGCCAACCCCTTTACATGAAAAAGGTTTCAATAATGTATTTTGCACTATAAGTACGTCATTAATTGCTATTGAATCTGATATTACATCAGAGCGGCACGGGCTACAAACAACGTTTTGTTGCAGAATGTTACAAATTGCTAAAGACCCATATATATGGTATAATACGCAAAACTTATATAATTCAGTAAGAACATGACAAGACAACATAAATGCTCGGGGAAAACCATGCCTTTAGTCCTATGGCCAGACATGCGTTTAAAGCAGAAATCAGAAAAAGTTAATTTAGTTGATGATGCGTTGAGAGCTGAGCTCGATGAAATGGTACATACTACTATACATCATGAAGGTGTTGGCCTTTCAGGGGTGCAAGTTGGCATCATGAAGAAGATTTTTGTGGTTGATGTCGATTACTGCATAAGCAGATATCCAGAATCTGCTACTGACAACCCTGAAATGAAGGGTATTTATTCAGTAATAAATCCTGAAATAGTTGAAGCCTCAAAAGAAAAAGCATCATACCAAGAAGGTTGTTTGTCGCTTCCAGGGTTGGATTTTCCACAAGTTGAACGCCCAGCGACAGTGAAAATTAAGTACTTAGATTATAATGGCAAAGAGCAAGTAGCGACTGTTAAAGGATTGCTATCATCGTGTATCCAACATGAAATGGATCATTGTGAAGGAGTTCTTGTACTAGATCATCTGACGCCCCTAAAGCGCCAAATGCAAATCAAGAAGATTGAGAAGTGTGTTAAAAACATGATGAATCATAATTAAATAAAGGGTTATATATGGAAATTCAAGTAGTCAAATTAAGAAACGGAGCAGAAGAAGCAGCACCAGTTGTGTGGGTTGTTATGGAAGCTGTCAAAGGTGTTTGGAACAGTGGTGGTATTGGTAATATAAAAGGAAAGTTATCTGTTTATGAGCTTAATAAACTTTGCAAGGATTCAGAACATAAAATTTTTTCAGATGATTATGCAAAACTATTAGCCGATTATGCTCTTATTGATAAGGTAACTCATGCTACTAGCGATTCGGTTTGTAACGTAGTGGTCAGTGCATTTAGGCAAGGTGAGACAAGTTATGACTTTAGTATTGGTTCGCCTATAGCGGAAGAAATAGATCTAATGGATGTAGACCAATTGGTTGATGAGCTATAAGCATATCTAGTTAGTGAAACTGAAAAGAATAAATTAAATGATTAACTGTTAGAATCTTTCCACTGTCCAGATTTTTTGATGCTTTTGGCCACTTCTGGAGGCATATAATTTTCATCGTGCTTCGCAAGTAGTTCTTTGGCGATAAATACGCCAGACTCATTAACTTGCCCTAAAGCAACAGTGCCTTGGCCATTTTTAAAAAGAGTGGGGATTATACCTTTGTAGTTAACCTCAAGTTCGGCTTCCAAATCAGTGATAATAAAAGAAAGGGTTTCTTTGTCTTCTAAGAAATGAATTGAGCCTTCTTTAACTAATCCACCAACTCTTATTAAGCCTGATGAATGTTTCTTGCTATTTAGTTCTGAGGGGCTGAAATAGAAAACTATATTATCATTAAAGACTTTGAAAATTATCACTAACCCAATAGTAAACAATATAGCCGAAATGCCTATAAACAAGGCTCTATTTTGCCAGCTCTTTTTGGTCACTAGAAGTCTCTAAATCAATAATTTGGCGATGGGTTTTGAAATAAACATATAATGTTTGGGCAAGCATCAAAGCCAAAAGCAAAAAAGCAGCCAAATATGCTGAAAACACATATTCCATAAATTCTTAGTTTATTCCGATTCTTCTTCAGATTCGTCAATTTCATCGCTGAACATATCAGACATATCGTCTTTATCAGCAACTTCAAGACTCTTCATTTCAGTGCTGATTTCACGTGTCATGTTCATTTCTTCATCT
This sequence comes from uncultured Candidatus Midichloriaceae bacterium, assembly GCA_964558975.1. Lineage (GTDB taxonomy): Bacteria > Pseudomonadota > Alphaproteobacteria > Rickettsiales > Midichloriaceae > CAZLFQ01. The sequence continues at coordinate 67,406 of CAZLFQ010000002.1, read as the reverse complement.
TCAGGCACATCTTGATCAATAACAGCTTGCCTTTTTTGATGCTTTCTAATCACTGATTCTCTTAAAGAATCAGGAGCAATTGTTCCTTCAGCAATCTCACGAAGTGCTACAACTGAGTTCTTGTCATTATCACGCTCAACAGTAGGTTTTGCGCCAGATCCAATCTCTTTAGCGCGCTGAGCAGCCAATACTACTAATTCAAATCTACTAGGGATTTTTTGAGTGCAATCTTCAATCGTTACGCGTGCCATGTGACCTTGATAATATTCTATTGAACGCTCAGTATAGTAAATTATTCAAAAAATGCAACTTGGAATTATTTGACTCATTGAAAGTGGCTGGAATATATGGTATAATTCACGAATTCGTTATATTTAAGGAAGTTAGCGTCGATGCATAAATACAGAACACATACCTGCGGGCAATTGAGTAAAGCTCATGTCGGCACAGAAGTTAAATTATCAGGTTGGTTACACCGTAAACGCGACCACGGTGGTGTTTATTTCATAGATTTACGTGATCATTATGGTGTCACTCAAATCGTAACTTCTGACCAAGACCAAAGCATAAATTTCCTTGATGCAGCAAAATATCAAGACCTAACAACATTGAGCTATGAAAGCGTATTTACCGTAACAGGTACTGTGGTTGCAAGATCAGCTGAGACAGTTAACCCTGACATGTTAACTGGCGATATTGAAGTTGTAGTGAAAGATTTTGAAGTTATATCGCGTGCAGACACTCTGCCAATTAACGTAAATGCAGATTATCAATTCCCAGAAGACCTACGTTTAAAATATAGATTCCTAGATCTAAGACGCGAAAAGATGCATAAAAACATAATGCTTCGTAACAACGTTATTTCTTCTGTTAGAAGAAGAATGATCGAAGCTGGATTCACCGAATTTCAAACCCCAATTTTAACAGCAAGTTCTCCAGAAGGCGCGCGTGACTTTTTAGTCCCAAGCAGAACTCATCCTGGGAAATTCTATGCTCTTCCACAAGCTCCTCAACAGTTCAAACAATTGTTGATGGTTTCTGGCTTTGATAGATATTTCCAAATTGCTCCGTGCTTCAGAGATGAAGATGCTCGTGCAGACAGAGCTCCCGGAGAATTCTACCAGCTAGATATTGAAATGTCTTTTGTGACGCAAGAAGATGTGTTCGCAACAATTGAGCCTGTGCTTTATGGAATATTCAAAGAATTTTCAACATATACAGTAACTCCAGCTCCATTCCCAAGAATTAAATATTGGGATTCAATGTTGAAATACGGTTCTGATAAACCAGATTTGAGAAACCCAATTGAAATAGTTGATGCGACTGAAATCTTTAAAGATTCTGAATTCACAATTTTCAGAGAATCAATTAAAAAGGGCTGCGTTGTTCGTGCAATTCCTGCTCCAAAAACTGCAAATGAGCCTAGAAGCTTTTATGACAAAATGATTGCCTATGCTCAGACCGAACTAGGTGCAAAAGGATTAGCATATATTTCTTATGATGAAACAGGTGCTGGCAAAGGGCCAATCGCGAAATTCTTGTCAGAAGAAAAACATAACCAACTTAAAGCCCATGCTAATGTTGGTGCAGGAGATACAGTATTCTTTGCATGTGATGTTGAGCTAGAAGCTGCAAAAATTGCAGGCAAAGTTAGAACAAAACTTGGTGAAGATTTAGATTTAATTGAGAAAAACATTTTCAAATTCTGTTGGATTGTTGACTTCCCATTCTACGAGTGGAGCGAAGAAGACAAAAAAATTGATTTCTCGCACAACCCATTCTCTATGCCACAAGGCGGCTTAGAAGCATTGGAAGCTGCAGATACAAAAGAGAAGCAATTAAAAATAACTGCGCATCAGTACGATATAGTTTGTAACGGTATTGAGCTCTGCAGTGGCGCGATCAGAAACCATAAACCAGAACTTATGTATAAAGCGTTTGAGATTGCTGGTTATACTCACGAAGATGTTGATAATAAGTTTGGTGGCATGATTCGTGCTTTCAAATTCGGTGCACCTCCGCATGGTGGTTTAGCACCTGGAATTGATAGGATTGTTATGTTACTTGCTAATGAACCAAATATTAGAGAAGTGATTTGCTTCCCATTAAATCAAAATGCGCAAGATGTGTTGATGAATGCACCTTCAGTTGCTACGATGAAACAGTTAAGAGAATTAAACTTGGTTCTTTCACCAGTGGCAAAAGATGCTTTAGAAAAAGACGAAAAGAAAGTAGCTAATTCATAAGGGGAATAGGAATGGCGGATGTTTTTGATTTATTAGTTAAAGAAAACCCAATACTTGCAAAAGTTGGCAGTGACCCTTTCTCAATAGCTAAATTTGTAGCTAATTTGGATTGGGTTTTGAAATGCGATAGAGAATTCTTTTATCAAGGATCTAAAATTATTACCCATAATAATCAATCTTTAGCTGTAGAGCCGTTCCTATTAGATGTATGTAGAATACTTAATGATGCGGCTTTAGATTTAGCTAAAGTTGGGCAACCAGACTTATTCTCAGACAGTTTTTTGAATAAAGTGAAATTTGAAGTTAGTGGAGGCAGTATTGTTACAGAAGTTAGAGGAGTGAGAGATGTACCAAGTTTGTTCCCAGTTAAGGCTTTAGTATATAAAATAGATGAACAAAAAGAGTTGGATTCTAAGTATGAAATTCCTCGCGATGTTGCAATGGCTATGTACACAGACAACTTGTTAAAATCAATCAGCCAATACAACACCTCTAGTTCTCATGTCTTCACTCAGGATGATTTATCATCAGCACTTGCTGGTCTCAGCAAGCATGTAGCAAAACCTCAACCAACTATTGCAGGCAACACATTTGCAGCTAGACTTGAACTTGAAAGGCAAAATAAAGTTCAACAAGGTGTAGCGGCAGCATGATTTACGGCATTGGTTGCGATATAGTAAAAATATCACGCATAGAACGCTTACTCGAAAAAAACGGCGAGAAATTTCTAAATAAAATATACTCAGAAGAAGAGTTAGATATAGCGCCAATTGAACCTAAGCAATACGTCGCATATTTAGCAAAAAGATTCTCCGCAAAAGAAGCTTTTGCGAAAGCTTTAGGAACAGGTATTGGCGAAGAGATTGCTTTTAACAGAATCAGCATTTTGAACGATGAAAAAGGCAGTCCTTATATCAAGGTCGATGATAAGTATTCTAAGCTAAAGATTCATCTTTCAATGTCGGACGAAAGGACATACGCTATCGCTTATGTGGTGATTGAGAAGTAGTAATAAGTAAAAAACCCTTCAGACATGAAGCTTCAGTTTGTGATTGGCGCCCTATTCTTATTGGTGGATTCCAAATATTAAATAAGGTTTAGCGGTTCTTTGTATATTAATAAAAACTTAATAGAATCTTAATATAGCCTTAATATAACGAGTATAAAATTGATTCAGTCAGAAAATTTGGCTAAAACAACAGACAAACGAGGAAAATATGCAAAAGAAATATTCTGCTAAATCAGAAATGATACAAATCGAATCACCTTCTCATCCAGGATCACTCATGGATCAAGAAGTACAGTACTTTGAAATCAATGGAAACAAATACAGCATCTCAGTTGATGCACTAGCTCATCCTAATGAACCTACAGTTTATATCACAGTTGATGGTAAAAAAGTAGCTGTTGAAAGTGAATATACTGGATTTGAAGCTATGGGTCTTTGTTTTGATACAGCAGAAATTGGCTCTGAAGAAACTGGGCTACCTGCACTGCCTGGTTATATACATTCAACATTTGAGCAATTTGTAGTGTTAGAAGCGTAAATAGCAATTTATTATTTGCAAAGAAAAAGCTGCCATTGGCGGCTTTTTCTTTTACATAAGAAGCTTCAATTATTCCTGATAACTCAATTTTGTTTTATCAGTACATTAATAAACCATTATTCTAGTACAATCCTAACAACTTCCACCACACTCCGCCAGCTAAGCTCCAAATAACGATGTAAAGAATGCTGCAAAGGCCACCAAGCCTCCACCAAGTTTTAGTATTCATATACCCAGCTCCAAAAAATATCGGTGCACTTGCAATTCCAAAATGTGTCAGTCCACCAGATAGTATTGAAGCAAAACCAAGTACCAGAGCAGAAAGAGTTGCTGGCATACCAGTGCCAATCAATACCAGTAAAAATGTTGGGAATAGAACTGTAACGTGCGCAGTGATGCTGGCAAATAAATAGTGTATGTAAAAATAGATTAGCATCACTATGATTGCAGTTACTTGGGGATTCTGTCCTGCAAGTAATTCTTTTATTTGTGCTCCGATCCAGCTCATCATACCCAGCTTAGATAAAAATCCTGACATCATGACTAATGTCGCAAACCAAGTAAATGTGTGCCATGCAGCTTTATCAGAAGCTGCATCATCCCATTTTAAAACTCCAGTAAGCATAAGCATACAAAAGCCAATTAAAGCCGTTGTTGTTGCAGAAATGCCAAATTTACCACCCGCTATCCAAAGTGAAATCAGAATGAAAAATGTGAAGAGCATTATAACTTCTTGGAACTTCATGCTGCCCATTTCTTTGAGTTTCTTGATAGCTAAAACAGGTGCAGTTTCAGAATGAGTAATTTCTGGTTTGTAAAGTCTGAACAATGCTAGAGGCATTAGGATTAAAGATAATAATCCAGGAACAAGAGCAGCTAAAGCCCAGTCAGTCCATGATATCGCAATGCCAGCATCTTGAGCTAATTTTACAATTAAAGGGTTGGCCGCCATTGCAGTTATGAACATGCTGCTGGTGATTACATTTGATTGTGCGCAAGACATCATAATAAACCCTGCTGTTTTTTTAGATACGCCCTTATGAGTTTTATCTTGGTACGATTCAGCTAGCGAGTGAGCAATTGGATAGATTATTCCACCGCCTCTTGCTGTAACACTTGGTATTAGCGGAGATAGAATGAACTCTGCTACAACTAAACCATAGCTTAAACCAAGTGTGCTATGGCCTAATTTAGAAATAAAGAAGTAGGCGATTCTATTGCCGAGACCTGTTTTGATGAATCCTTGAGAGATGAAAAATGCAAATACAACTAACCATACTATGTCGCTCCCAAACCCTGCTAGGCACTGATCTAAAGTTAAGGTTTTAGTTAGGACTGCAGCAACTATTCCAAATAAAGAAATTGCTCCCATCGGCAAAGGATTTAGAATAATTCCGCCAATCGTTGCTAGAAAAATACCAAGCAAATGCCAACCGTTTTCTGTCACTCCTGCAGGAGCAGGTATGTACCAAAAAATTGAAGCTAACATGGTTAGTGCTAACAATGTTGAAATTTGAGAAGCGGAAATTGTTCTAGCCATTATGTCCCTTTAGTATGAGTTCTGCGACAGCTCTATACCACGAAAAGACTGATATTGCCAGAATATTTATACTAACTTTTCACAAGCTTCCTTGATCCTCGCACAAGCCTTCTCTAAAATTGCGTCAGAGGTCGCGTATGAAATTCTGAAATAGCCTTCCGCTCCAAAAGCACTACCTTGAACAACAGCAACCAGCGCTTCTTCAAGAAGATACGTAGAAAATTCCGTATCATTTTTAATAATATTTCCTTTCGGGGTTGATTTGCCTATTAAGCCTTTGCAACTTGGAAATACGTAGAATGCTCCTTCAGGTGTTAGGCAGGTAATACCCTTGATATCATTAAGGAGTTTTACAACCATATCTCTACGTCTCTTGAATGTGATGTTATTTGGTTCAATAAAATCTTGTGTACCGTTTAAAGCTTCAACAGAGGCTGCCTGACTTATTGATGAGGGGTTAGACGTACTCTGCGATTGCAACATGCACATTGCTTTAATCAATTCTTTTGGCCCGCCGCCATAACCAATTCTCCAGCCTGTCATTGAATAAGCTTTTGAAACGCCATTTACAGTGAATGTTCTATCAAAAAGTTTTGGTTCTACTTCGGCAATCGTTTTAAATTCAAAGCCATCGTAAATAACATGTTCATAAATATCATCACTCATAATGTAGACATGAGGATATTTTAATAGCACATCAGCCAAATTTCTAAGTTCTGATGTAGTATATGCGCTGCCAGTTGGATTACTTGGGGAATTTAAAATCAACCATTTGGTTTTTGGGGTAATCGCTTTTTCTAAGTCTTCAGCTGTAATCTTAAATCTATTTTTTTCTAGTCCTTCGATTATTACTGGAGTTCCTTCAGCAAACATCACCATGTCTGGATAAGATACCCAGTAAGGCGCTGGAATAATAACTTCGTCTTCGGGGTTTAAACTTGCGAGTAGTGCATTAAATAATACGTGTTTACCACCACAGCCCACGGTAATTTGGTCGGGTGTGTATTTTAAATTATTCTCACGTTCAAATTTTGCACAGATGGCTTTTTTAAGAGCAGGAGTACCATCAACAGCAGTATACTTTGTTTCCCCTTTCTTCATTGCCGCATAGGCAGCTTCTTTAATATGGTTAGGTGTATCAAAATCTGGTTCACCTGCGCCCAGTCCAATAACATCGTGACCAGCAGCTTTTAGTTCGGCAGCTTTGGTTGTAACTGCTAAAGTTGGTGAAGGTTTAATTCTTTTTAAGCGCGTTGCTAAAAAAGGCTGGTTGTTTTGGTTCGATGCCATCATAAGTGCCTGCGTAGAATTTTCTCAAGTACTTATATAATATTTTTTAACTAAAGTCTAATTAAGTGCTTTTAGAATTTTTCGTAATTGTTTATCGCATTCTGAATCATTCTTGTTCAAAGCTAATAATTCCAGATCCTTAATAAGTTTTCCAAGTTTCTTTTTTTCCAAAGTTTTAGGGTGTGCTAGGAAAATTCCACTATTACTAGTGCGGTCAAAATTCTCATGAGAATAATATAGTTCTTCATGTAGCTTTTCACCGGGTCTGAGCCCAATAAATTTTATAGGTATGTCTATATCAGGTTTTAAACCTGCTAATGTTATCATGTGTTTTGCTAGGTCTAGAACCTTAATTGGCTCGCCCATATCAAGTACGTAAACTTTTGCTTCGGTGTTATCTGTATTGAGAACAGTCGCTTGTAGAACCAGTCCTACGGCTTCTTTAATTGTCATAAAATATCTGGTTGTATCGGCATGCGTAACAGTAATAGGGCCACCAGCAGCAATTTGTTTCTCAAATATTGGCACCACTGACCCATTCGAGCCAAGCACATTGCCAAACCTCACAATTGTAAGATTGATGTTTTTATTGGCGCCACTCTGGCAGTACATTTCCGCAACGCGTTTCGTGCAACCCATGAAGCTTACGGGATTAACAGCCTTGTCAGTTGAAATCATGATAAAATGAGATGCTTTATGTCTTATTGCCGCATCAATTAAATTTTTCGTACCCACAACATTGGTATGAACTGCCTCTGCCTTATGTGATTCAAGCAATGGTACATGTTTTAATGCTGCTGCATGAAATATGATATCTGGTTGAAATTTCTTGAATATTTTTTCAATAGTTTTTTCATCTCGTATATCTGCAAGATTTGCCGAAGAATTAGCATCAGGAAACTTGGTCAAAGTCTCTTGTTCAATCTCATATAATAGATATTCGGAATTGTCTAAAAGCGCCAATGAGTGAGGCTCACAGCTTGCAACTTGCCTTACTATTTCTGAGCCAATAGATCCGCCTGCACCTGTAATTAATACGCGTTTGTTTTTTACTAAATTAGCAACTGCAGCTCTGTCGATCACTCGTTGGTGACGCCTTAATAAATCCTCGATCGGAATAGATTGGATGGGTGAGCTATTGAGATTATGTTGAAGTTCCATAAGTTTGGGAAGTTTCGACATTGGTATAGAAAGCTCGTCACTTATTTTAAGAAGTTTTTGTAACTTTCCACCAATATATAATTCTGGGCTTATCAAAATTCTAGCTGGGCGAATTTTCTTTTTTTCTAGAATTTTTATCACTTTTTCTAAACTATCGATCGTTCCAATAATTGGAATATCTTGAATGGTACGGCCTACATTAGATTTGCTGTCGAGAATCCCCACAATTTTGTAATTTGCAGCATTCGATCTTTGCAACTCATTGATAAAAAGTTCAGTAGAGTTTCCTAAACCAATTATTAATATTGGTGTTGGCGATATATCTTTTGTTTTGAAAAACGACTTAAAAGAGCCATTAAACCAAGTGGTATAAAGGGCCCTAGGTAGGCTTTGGAATAGGATTAACAAGAGCCAATTTATGAAAACAACGGATCTGGGAAATTTTTCCAGCCTTGAGTCGATGAAAAGTATAAGTAAAAATAGCAGAGTAGATATAGTTGAGGCTTTTATAATATTTTCTAAATAGCGAATATTAAAATAGCGCCAAATACCCCTGTGAATGTTGAAATAGTAATTTACCATTATTACACAAACAGTGAAAGCTATGGCTTGAGTAATTAAAAAATCAATAGGATATGAGAATATTCGATTCCCTAGCCTAAGGTACAACGCAAAAAAGGCTACAACTATTGCTGAGCCTGCATCAATCAGGAACGCAACAAAATTTTTTAATCTTGGACTTCGTATCATTAAAATTACATATAACTATTGCGATCATTGTAAAATATTAAGTTATTAAGGGCAATTAGATAATTAATGTATGGCATAGGGATTGCTGTTGTGGATAAGTGGGAAAAGGGCTCAAATGCATGCAAAACCATCTTGATTGCTTGCCTAAAAGTAATGAAAGATTGAATTTTTCAAATAAACTAGCTTTGTCTGGAAAGCATGTAACTTTTGCACCTAATATTTTTCTAGAGCATCTAGGGTTTAAATTTGATCATACTTGGTCCGTTGTAAAGGGTAAGAGAAAAATCAAAATTTCTCCTACTACCGATATAAACTATTTTAAAAATAATTTCCGGCGCGAGTTTGCCGAATGGCATGATGCTGATTTAACTCTTAAAAAAAATTGGTTGCTTGGCAAGCTTCGTGATTTGACAAATAGCCTTCAGATAAATTTGGATTATAAAGCCAAGCTAGGTTTGCTTTTCTTTTTATATTACCCTGTAGAGCTAGAGGTCAAAATTGAAGGCGTTGATTATCCTGTTTACACTAAAGACCTTCTCATTGCTTGGTTAGGATGTTCAAAGCTAAACCTTAATAAAATGCGGGCACTTCTTATTGCCTTAGAGCAACTTGATGAATTAATAGATTTTGTTAATGCATATAAGGACAAGAATTTGACTGAAGAACAAAAGGTTGAGGAAAAATTTTTACATTACTGTAAAAGATTTAAATTGCCCCAAAAAACAACAGGACAATTTCTTGATTCGGTTTCTAAAGTCTTAATTGAAAAGCTAGGGATAAGAGAAGCTATCACTAGTTTTACAGATATGCAAAAAAAGGAGACGCAAGAAAAACAAGATTGGGATTTATTTACCAGCTTACTAGAATCTGAACAGCCTGAAGATGGTAGTTTTTTACTTAAGCTCTTCTCACCTAATAAGTTTGAAAAAGCTGATATTGATCAATTTCTTAATCAAGGATCACTAGAGCAAATCAATCTGAAGCAAAAGAATTGGAATAGTTTTATTTCGAAGTATTACAAAAGATGTTTAGTAGATGGTCATCATGAAGAATTTTTAGTTAACTTTCCCAGATTGCCAAGGAGCTTATTAAATTGTGATTTGGCAGAATTATTGCTTCAATGTAGTGACAAGACTTCAAAGTTTCAAAGTAGTTTGAATAGTGTTGCTCAGTATATGTTTTTTATTAATGGGGATGCCAGAGCCTATGCTTCCATAAATTGTAATAATATGACTAGAATTAGGCCAAACAGAACTTTTGGTTACTATGCGGCACTAGTCGAATTAGAAAGAAGAGCAGGTATTCAAACTAACCAAGTCGAAATTTAACATAGCTACCAGGTGCGTTTTCAAGAGGTTTGGTTCCTTCTTTAATTTTGCGTGCAGCAACTTTCTCACCTGATTGTTTGGCAGCCCAAGTATTCCAATCTGTCCACCAAGAGCCAGCATTATCTTTGGCAGTTTCTAGCCATTCTTTAGAAGTTTTAGCAATCTTATCGTTTGTCCAGTGGTTATATTTGTTGCGGCTTGGGTGGTTTACTACGCCCGCAACGTGACCAGAGCCACTTAAGGTAAATCTAATTGGGCCAGAATAAATCTGTGTTCCTCTATAGGTTGATTCCCATGGAGTGATATGGTCTTCTTTAGTCGACAAGATGTACACTGGAACATCAACTTTTCTCAAATCTATTGGTGTTCCGCATAGAGTAACCCCATTTGGTTGTGCTAATAGATTTTTTTCATACATATTTCTTAAATAGAAAGAGTGCATTTTTGCAGGAAGCCTTGTTGAATCTGCATTCCAATATAGTATATCGAAGGGGAATGGATCTTTGCCCATTAAATAGTTATTAACGTAGAATGACCAGATCATATCATTAGCGCGAATCATGCTAAAAGTTTGCGCCATTTCATGGCCATCTAAATAGCCTTTTTCACTCATCCTTTTTTCAAGTACTGAAATTTGTTCATCGTCAATGAAAATGCCTAAATCACCAGCTTCACTGAAGTCTACTAACGATGTTAAAAATGTTGCTGATTTAATAGGGAATGGTTTTGTATTTTTAGCTTTTAAATGCGCGATTGTTGCTGCTAGGAGTGTTCCTCCTAAACAATAACCCATAAAATGCATTTGTTCTTCGCCAATGATTTCTTGAACCTTTTTCATAGCTGCAAGAGGTCCTTCTTGCATGTAATCATCAAAAGTTTTATGGCCTAGTGTTTCATCGGGGTTAGCCCATGAAATCATGTACACGGTATATCCTTGCTCAACCATCCATCTAACAAAAGAATTTTTGTCTTGAAGGTCTAAAATATAATATTTGTTTATCCAAGCAGGCATTATAACCACTGGGGTCTTGAATACTTTGTCAGTTAAAGGGGTATATTGAATAAGTTGAATGAGATCGTTTTGATATACAACTTTCCCAGGTGTTACGGCCAAGTTTTTGCCAACTTCAAAAGCATTAAAATCAGTAGTGGTGATTTTAAAATTCTGACCTTTAGATTTAGCTATATCTTTATAAAAATTCTCAGCGCCTTTAACTAGATTGGCGCCATTTGATGCCAAAGTTTCTTTTAATACTTCTGGATTTGTTATGGCGAAGTTAGTGGGAGCCATCGCATCAATTATAAGCTTGGTATAAAATTCTAATTTCTTCTCTTCTTTAGGAGATAGGCCCTCAACTTGTTTAACAATGTCTTGAAGCCAAGCTGAATTCATAAAATAGGATTGTTTGATAAAGTCAAACATAGGGTGATTTTCCCAAGCTTCATCCTTGAACCTGTTATCTTTACCTTGAGATTTATATAATGGTTCAACAGGTTGCCCTAAGAATCGCTGCGTTACATTTGACCACAAATTTAGATAATTTTGTGTTAATTCTATGTTGTTTTGAATAGCTTTTTGCGGATCAGACCAAACTTGCTGCATAACTTGCATTAAACTATTTGATACATTCATTGGATCTAGTTTCACGTTTTCAAACCCTTGATTATTGTTGGCCAAAGCCTGCGCTGTTGCTTCGTTAAGAGATTTAACTGTTTTGGCGAAATTTTCAGAAAATTGATTGATATCAAATTGGTTTTTTTGAGAATTTTGCTCAGTCATAAATATGCTTTGGGTTAAACCTTAATAAATAAGGTATCACGAGCTAAAATGCTGGGCTATATTTTTTTAAAGTTTTCTTATAAATTTCAACAAACTAACTAAAATTAAAGCCTTGGCTAAGCCAGGAATTATAAATGGTATAAGACCTGAAGTAATCGCTGGTTTAGGCCCAATGAATGTAGCAAGCCAGCTAACCCCCATTATAAAGGTAATTATTGTTCCGCCAATTGAAGCAATCAGCATATTGAGGGGGGTATGCTTTATTTTCTCCATAATAATACTGATAAAGAAGGCAGAAACAACAAAACTAACTATATAGCCACCTGTTGGTCCTATAATAGCCAAAGGACTTGCTTGAAAATTGGTAAAAACTGGCATTCCTAAAATACTGCAGCCTATGTATGAGATTGTCGCACTGAGGGCTGCTATAGGTCTGTATGTAAGACCTATATATAGAACGGCCATAGTTTGTAATGTAACTGGTACTGGCTGGATGGGGATAGAAATTTGCGATGCCACAATCAAAAGTAGGCAGCCTATAATTGTTTGAAATATAATGCTTTGTGTTAGGGTTTTAAGATCTAAGGTTTGGTTTAAAATAATCATATATGCTCCAAAAAAAAGCTGGCAAAGTATGCCAGCTTTACTTAAGTGACTGGGGTTAATTCCAATCAGATTTTCTTCTGAGTTTGCGTCTTCTACGTAGAGCTTCAGCAGCTTTTCTTACTTTAGCTTCTGATGGCTTTTCGAATGCGCGTTTCATTTTCATAACTCTGAATACACCTTCTCTTTGCATTTGTTTCTTTAATGCGCGGAGAGCTTGGTCAACGTTATTAAATCTTACTAATACTTGCACGACTTATACCCCCTTTAGAGTATTAAGGTTAATAAAATTATGCAAAATTTGCACAAGTTTAGTTAGATCTAGGATTTTACAATAGTTTTAGAGCTTTTGCAAGTTGAGGTGTAATTTAGCTGCTGGTTACTTTTCTAAAAATTATTATCAAACTGTTAAAACTGGTGTATCTCCATTAAGAAATGCTCCAATTTTCCTGCAACCTTCAGCTTTTTTTACAGCTTCTCTATGGGCAAAACCACTAACAGAAACCGCAAATATACTTGCTGAGATAGTGGCAGCATTAGCATACGCAAGCATTACTGCAGGAGTGCTACCATCAATAGCATTTGCAATCAGTAGTCCTAAACTCATTGGAAGAATTAAAGCTCCATACAAAATATAACCTGTTTCATTTTTCTTAGGAAACGCAAGGGCGCTATTGCACAAAACTGCAATGCCAAACAAGCCTCCCACCAATGGGCTCATCTCTTTTTCAGCGATACCATGCCCTATGTATATTAATGCACGTACTGCGATATTTGTAGAAGCTAAGAATCGCCTTGGATCTGCATTTTTAAAACACGACAAAGGTATTGTCCCCATACGCTTAAGTACATCTAGTGTGTAGTTACAAGAGATGGGTTCTTGAAGATCATTTTTTCTCTCTGGTGCTGCCATAATTAGACTTGCAACAGCTAGCCCAATAACATCACCTGCAATTTGTATTCCCCCTCCCAATGGTTTGTCACTATTTGTTAAAACAGAAAGTGCATCAAAAGCATACATTAAGACTGTAAAGCCAACTAAAAATTTGTGAGTGTTTCGTCTTAAAAATTCGTGTTCAATTACTGTATTTGGGTTGCTGGCTATTAGACTAGCTCTTAAATTAGTTGTAGCCCTACTTAAATCGGTCATTTAACACCTCTATATGATTTGTAAAAACTATCTTCTTTAGTTTCTACTAATTGTTGTTTCATAATTTCACCATATGCATCTTGTTAATTAGCCTAAAAAACTACCTTTGTTTGGCAGATGTTCCTTCAACTTCTCTCACAGCTTGGGCATACGATGTAATACTTACACCACCACATAGCTTTGTTCCTTTTTTTGCGCTATTTTAGTACTGACTCCAGATATTATAGCTGTAAGGCTGGTAACTAAAAGTAGGGAGTTTGCAGCAATAATTGGTGCAAACTTTTCTGGCTCTTTAAGAGAAACAAATAGAGAGATCCCTTGGAAAATCCCTTTTATTGCACCCCAAGCAATATAAGAATTCTCTGCTTTTACAGGCCCAGCAAGAGCTGTGAACTGCGCTAGGTAATATAATGGCTCGACTACGCAGCGCACTGTTACAAGATTTCCCATATTTAATATCTCTGCAGGAAGTAACAAAGAGTTTGCAACTAAATTGCCAAATGCGTAAAAACGTCTAGGGTCTACGCAAGGATTAACCATATTTTTTGCGACATGTGGAATATATTGTCTCCACGTCATTTTTTCTTCTGCAGCCCTTCCGTCAGACGATGGCTTGCACAAACAACTTGAGGCAACCATAGTGAAAGCCGAAGTTATTAGGCCAATAGAAACTCCTGTATCCCAAAGCCCTCGGCCAGTAAGGTTGTTAGAATCAAATTTTTGAAAATAGAATACACCATATGCAGCTGCAGAACCCAAACCTATTAAGGCCATCGTGTATTTTGCAAAAAAGTTACTGTCAGATTGATTTTTTACTAAAGGATCTTTCATAATTTTACCTTATTTATATTTTTAAATTAACCTAAAAAAACTGCTTTTGTCTTTGCACATACTCCTTCAGCTTTTCTTACCGCATCTAAGTGTGATGCTATGCTTACTCCAACTGCTAAAGCACAGCTTGTAACCATAGCAATATCTGTAATCAAAAACCCTATATAACCTTGTGGGTTTATCAATCTTTCAACCAATGGGTATGTTTGCGGAATTCCTACAATCAGTCCAAATGCAATATATGCTGTTTCTTTTTTTGGAATATCTGCAAGCGCTGTAGTTGCAAGTGAGAAGATGCAGCTTGGGTAGGCAAGATCCCACGCAGTAATATCTTTACCCAACATGCTATATGCAGTTACTGCGAGTATGTTTGTGAGCATATAACTTGTGGCAAAAAAGCGGCGCAAGTCTACATTTGGGAAGCATTGCAATGGTGGGGTTATCATCCGCTTTAATACATCCACTGCGTATTGGCATCCTGATGCATATTTTAAATCTTCTTGCTGCGGTGAATTACTAGAAAAGACCGAGTATCCAATCGCCCAAAGCGCGCCAATTGTGCCTAGCGCTGATGCTGCCAAATGAACTTCCGCACCTACTGATTTTTCACTAAGTTCTTTTCTATATTGAACTTCCGAGGCTATATATACAACTGTCCACAATGCTGCTTGAATTGGCAGTATATTTCTATGTAATAAGTCAAAAGCTCGATTTCTTCTTTGTTGAGTAAGAAGAGCTAATAGTTCGCCACTTTCAAGGGTTGGTTGTTCAGGATTCATCATATTATACTCCTAAATTATTTTCTGAATTTCTATTTGTGTATTTGGTATATGCCCCTGAAAGTCCAGCAAATAACCCTGATATTAATTGTATTGAATCAGCGGCAATAATTGGGGCCAATGCTTCAGGTTTTGAATCTGCAATTCCAAGGTAGATAGCTGACCTAATACTTTTCATCCACCCATATGCGAAGTATGCATCTTCAGTTTTAACTGGCACTACAAGTGCTGCAAATTGTGAGAGATAGTATATTGGCTCTAATACATCTAAAGCTGTAGGGCTGAAATTTTTTAAACTTAATATTTCTCCAGGGAATGCAAAGCAACCAGAAATAAGCATGCCGAGAGCAAAAAAACGCCGATTGTCTGTACATGGATTCAACATACTTTTTGCTACATGCGGAATGTATTGCCCCCATGTCATTTCCGCTTCCTCTGTTTTTCTTTCGTGTTGCGGTCTGCATAAACATGTTGATGAAAGCATTGTCAAAAGAGAGGTCACCAAACTCACAGTAAGACCTGTGATCCAAAGCCCTTGCCCTGCAGAATTGTCTGTATCAATTTTTTGAGAGCAAAGTATGCTGGATGCAACAACGCTACCCAACCCTATAATATTCATAGTGTATTTAGTTAGAAAACTATCTCCTCTTTTTGGACCTTTTACGACAACTACTGGAACATCCATAACTAACCTATTCCTCTTATAAAATAATTTCTTCAAGAGGCTAAGAGATACTAAAAGTTAAATCCACCAATATATTTTTTGTCGAATGTGGGTTTTGGTACGCTTATTGCTTAAATACTATACGCATCATAGTTTTTTAAAAATATTATATGAATCTTGGGGCTAAGCCAGAGTTTCAGACTATTGCAAATATAAACCTAGCTACACCTATTGGAGCTTTGTTAGATTTGCAGGGGTTTGGTATTGGCGAAAATCCTGAAAATCCAGAAGTAAGTTTTGAAGCTGTGCTTGCAAGTGCTAATTTGGAGAATGAGCTGCCGGTTGAATCACAAAAAGTTTCACCACACGAAAATTCACATATATCGTTAGAACAGACTTTGGGCTCAATATACCCAAATTCTGACGATGTCATAATCTCATCACCGCAAATCAATTCCGATACCGTTGTTGATTCTCCAAAATTAGTTGAAGCCTCTAAAGCTCAAGAGTCTGTAAGTATAAATTACCCTTCGCAAGTTCAAGAAATTACTTCTTTTGAAGAGCCCATTTCAAATATTTTTCCAAGAGAAATTGAAACTAAAGAAGCTGAATTACCCGCAGAAGTTCTAAAAGCAGTTAGAGAATTTGAGACGGAAAATAACTTTGTAGTTTCAGAAGCGCAATTGAATCAGGCTGTCGCTGTAAGTCAGCCAAGTATCAAGCCACTTTCTGAGAAACCTGCAGAGTTTGCAGATGCAAATGAAGAAAAAAATGATGATGCCTTTGCTCGAGATATCGGCGCAACATTACAATCTTTGCAAAAAGAGGTTGTGATACCTGTAAAAAACAATATAGCAATTAAGCCCAAAGAAATTGGACGTGACTCTTCAAAACAAGATCTAACAAATTCTGATTCAAAGCTAACTATTAAAACAGCTTTACCTATAAACATTAAAGATGTTGAAATGGTGCAGAATGAGAATTTCTATTCAGAGATTGAAAAGGAATTAATAAGTGATTTCAAAGAAGAAAGATTAATATCAAAAGTTACAGCAGAACCTAAAGAAGTTATCGTGTTATCAGAAAAGCCGCGTGAATTTTTGCCTATACATAAAATAGCGCATTACCAAGAGAAGGGAATTCCTGTAGAAAATCGCAGCCAAAATATATCGCATCAAGTTGTAAAAGTTTTAAATAATTTGGAAACTAAAACACAATCTATAACAGTACAACTTGATCCTGTTGATTTGGGAAAGATTGATATAAAGATGGATATTTCTCCAAAAGGAGAAACTAAGGTACAGATATTAGCTGAGAAGTTGGAAACATACGCATTCTTGACCAAAGCAACTGATCAAATTCAAGGAATTCTAAATGATAAAGGATTGAGTCAAGATTCCACATCATTAAATTTTGGTTTGAGGCATGGCAACTCTAATCAGCAAAATAATAACCAGCAATTTGCTTCTGCAAATTCTGGTAAGGAATTCATTGATCAAGGGTCACAAGAAATTGAAATGAAAGTGGCTCATTTATTATACACTGACCCTAACAGGTTGGACATAACAGCATAGGAGAATATTATGTCTTTTTCTATTGATAGACCATTAAAACAAGGATTATCTGATATTGAATTAAAGCCTAAAGATACTCTTAAATATACGGAAACAGACCCTGAAAAACGTATCCAAAAGCAGAAAATGGAGTTCATGACGTTGCTTACTACTCAATTGAAAAACCAAGATCCGTTCGCGCCTATGGATACTAATACAATGGCACAACAAATGTTTGCCATAAGTGGTGTAGAACAACAATTAGAGACAAATAAAATTCTAGGTGTCATCAGAGATTTAATTAACGAATCTCATACAAGCAATGCTATAGGTTATATGGGAAAAACAGGTTTTTTTGAAGGCAATACCATCCTGCTTTCTGATCCTAGTGCTAAATTTCCTATCAGATATGAAGTGGCTGGCGAAGCGGAAAACGCTACAATAAAAATATTTGATATGAGTGGAAAAGAAGTACACTCACAAACAATGCAGACAAGAGAAGGCAAGAACGGATTCCTTTGGAACCCGCAGGATAAAGTTCCTGCAGGAGTATACAAATATCACATTGAACTTAATTCAAAAGATAAAGATGCGCCAGCAAAGTTGAAGACCTATGGATTTGGAAAGATTAATGGGGTCACAATGGATGGCGGCAAAAATTATTTTGATGTGAATGGTGAGCAAATTCCAGCAGATAGATTTAGCCAGCTTGTTGATCTAGATATTGGTAATGTTCGAGAACAAACTCCAGCCCCAGCTCCGCAGCAAAATATGGTAGAAGGCATTAACACAATGCTACAAGAAGCTGCGAAAGCTTTAAATACTAATGCTCCTGAACAAGTTGTTGAAGCAGTTGCGGGTAACACCTAATTTGCCTCAATGCCAATAAACTGCTATAATAGGCGAGCATTGGTTGAGCGTATGTTAGAAAAAAAATTCCACATTGAAGTTTATAAATTGCTTCCTAGACTACCAAAGAAAATTGCCGTGGCAGTTTCTGGTGGCGCAGATAGCATGAGCATGGTTTTACTAGCTAAGACATTAGGAAGCAAAATTATAGCTCTAATTGTAGATCATGGATTAAGAGCAGAATCAGCTAACGAGGCCAAAAGTGTTCGAGAACAGTTAAAGGCTTTAGGGATTGAAGCTGTTGTTCTTAATTGGAAAGGACAGAAACCAAAAAGCAATATTCACGCGAATGCAAGGCGTGAGAGATATAAACTTCTCACCGATTATTGTGTATCAAATAATATAAAACATCTTCTAGTTGCTCATACTAAAAATGATCAAGCAGAAACTGTGATGCTACGAATCTACCGTGGTTCAGGAGTTGATGGTATATCTGCCATGAGAGAGAAATCGGTAAAAAATGGTGTAGTTATATTACGTCCTCTTCTAGACGTAACCAGAGTAGAGATTGAAGCTTATCTAAAGCATAAAAAGGTTAGTTGGGTTAATGATCCTTCAAATTCTAATACAAAGTTTGAGAGAGTTAAAATTAGGCAGCTATTAGATGGAATGGAAGAGAAAAATCTGTGGGTAGATAGGCTATGTTTACTGGCAGAAAATGCGCAAAGATCATCTTTATATATCAAAAAAAGAGTGAACTCCATTTTTACAAAAATAGTTAAGTTGCATCAGCTTGGTTTTTGTTCATTTAGTTTCAATGAATTTCAAAAATTAAATGAGGAAATTGCCCTAAAGATCTTAGTGAAGATTATAAAAAAGTTTAATAAAGGTGATCACCAGCCACGTCTTAGTAGCTTGAAGAATTGCCTTGCAAAAATAAGAAATAAACAGGATTTTGCATTAGCAAAAATAGAGATCAAGCATGTTAAGGGCGAAGTGATTTTTATTAGAGAGTTGAGTAAAGTTAGCACTCCGCTAGTAGGGGGGATATGGGATGATAGATTTATTATTTTAAATAATAGCAGTGAAATTAAACCTTTGGGTGAGGATGGCTGGAAGCAGATAAAATCTAAGGTTATAAAAAAGAATTGGCCGCATATCAAAGTTCTGTACACATTACCCACTGTATTTGAAAAAGGTAAAGTTACCTCATGCCCACTGCTAGGGATTTGCAAAAATAAATTCAAAGTAGATTTAGGTTTATAGATTTATTATGTCGCCAAAAACTTTCTTGCGCCAGCCGCTAAGAAAACGAATATTCTTTTTGATACCGTTTGCAAACTTAACAATTTCATCCGAAGTCGCGATGAGTGACGGTGATATTTTTTCGTGCTCCGCAATTTCATGAAGTTTTTTTCGTAAAGTTATAAATGATTCAACCTTTTCTCCTTTGCGAAGTTTTGATAGTTTTGTCACTTTCTCCACGATTTTTAAATCATCTTCAGTAGTTGGTCTCGATAATGATCCATCTATTTCAGACTTAGTTAAAATAGATTTTCTTGGCTTGCCTGCAAACTTAAGGATAGTTATTATGTCTTGATCATGCAGGACATGGTTTCTGGCAACGTTAAGTTCAATAGCTTTTTTCTCTCTTAATCTCAGTACTTTTAGGCAGTTTAGAAGTTGTTCTTGGTTTTCTAAAGTGTTTGTAAATTTCCTAAGTAACTCATCTTCAGAAGCATAGAAGTCTGAATCTTCTTCAAGCTTTTTGCACTCTTCTAAAAGCCAAGTAATCCGCCCTAATTCTGAGATTTTATTTCTAATAAGTGGGTATGCTTTATATAGCAAGACCACATCATCAATTGCGTATTTAAGATGCTTTTCACTCAAAGGTCGTTGTAGCCAATCTGAGTACTGAAGGTTTTTATCTAAATTTATATTTAAATACTCGCGTACTAAAGTTTCATAACTTGGAGGCTCTTTGTAGCCAAGAAACAATAATGCTAGTTGAGTATCAAATATGTTTTTAGGAATGAAGCCAAAATAGTTAAATAAAACTTCTAAATCTTGCTGACAGGAATGAAAAACTTTTATCAGAGATTTTTTGCCAAGTAATGGCTTAAGTAGCGAGATATCAATATCTGAAAGCGCATCGATAGCAAAAGATGTTTTTTCGCCAGCAATTTGAATTAAGGATAGTTTAGGATAATAATATTTATCCCTCATAAATTCTGTGTCGATGGTTATGAATTTATCGTCTTTCAGCAGGGAAATATATTCTAAAAGTTGGTCGTTATGGGTGACAAGCATCTACTAATTTTCCCCAACTAAGATCTCTCTTTTTCCAGTATGATTTGGTGCGCTAACAACGCCTTCTTTTTCCATCTTTTCTATCAGGTTTGCTGCGCGGTTGTAGCCAATTCTTAAGCATCTCTGGATGTAGCTAGTAGATGCTTTTCTTTCTTTTAGGACGATTGCAACTGCTTGATCATACAAATCATCGCCTGTGCTTTCCATTCCAAACGGAATTTCTTCATCGTCATCTTCGCTGATTGTAACGCTTTCGATATAGCTAGGAGTACCTTGAGTTTTTAAATATGAAGCAATTGATTCAACTTCTCTATCGTCTACAAAAGGACCGTGTACACGTTCTATTCTTCCGCCACCACGCATGTGGAGCATATCACCCATTCCAAGTAGTTGTTCAGCTCCTTGTTCCCCTAATATTGTTCTGCTGTCAATTTTAGATGTAACTTGGAAGCTAATACGAGTAGGGAAGTTTGCTTTAATGACCCCAGTGATTACATCTACAGATGGTCGTTGTGTTGCCATAATTAAGTGTATTCCTGCAGCTCTGGCCATTTGAGCAAGTCTTTGAATAGATCCTTCGATATCTTTGCCCGCAACAAGCATGAGGTCTGCCATTTCATCAACAATAACCACAATGAATGGAAGAGGTGTTGTATCCATCGTGATAGTTTCATATATGGGCTCGCCATTTTCAGGATTGAACCCAACTTGAACATGCTTCTCAAGTTTAGTTCCATTTCTTAGGGCTTCTGCAAGCGCCTTATTGTAACCTTCAAGATTACGCACGCCTAAAGTTGACATGTTGCGATATCTAGATTCCATTTCTTTTACCACCCATTTCAGAGCCGCAACTGCTTTTTTCGGTTCTGTTACAACTGGGGTTATTAAGTGAGGAATACCATCGTATACAGATAGCTCAAGCATCTTTGGATCAATCATTATAAATTTACACTGCTTTGGTGAGTATTTATAAAGTAATGATAGAATCATAGTATTTATAGCTACAGACTTACCAGACCCAGTAGTACCAGCTACTAATAAGTGAGGCATTTTGGCCAGATCTGCAATTACAACTTCACCAGCAATGTTTTTACCAAGTATCAAAGGAAGTTTTTCTTCTAAATTTTGGTAGGCTTTAGTTTCTAAAAGTTCTCTTAAATAAACAACTTCTCTGTGAGCATTTGGTAACTCAATTCCTAGAGATATTTTTCCAGGAATAACAGCAATCCGTGCAGATATTGCACTCATAGAGCGTGAAATATCGTCAGCTAGGCCTATAATTCTTGAGGATTTAATCCCAGCTGCAGGTTCAAATTCATAAAGAGTAACTACAGGACCAGGGTGGATTTTAACTACTTCGCCTTTGATCCCAAAATCTTCTAAAACTTTTTGTAAAAGCTTTGAATTTTGGCTAAGAGCAGCTTCATTGATTACGTGGTTCTTATTTTTTTCAGGTACTGCTTTAAGTAGAGAAGTAGACGGTAGTAAGAAGTCATCAGGATCAAGTAGAAGCTTGGATTGAACTTTTGCTTTTGTTTCTTCAACTTTTGGAGCTTTGCTTACAATCTCAACTAAAGCTTTTGGTTTGGATAATTCAGGTTGTATTTCATCCTCAGTTCTGACACCTGAAAATTTAGCAATTAGTCTATAGACAGAGTAATATGAAAATTTACAAAACCAGACTGCAATATAACAAACAATAACAACTTGGTTTGCAGTAAAGATAGAGATTTTTTTTAACTCACCGATGGTTAAGCTGAGAGAACCTATCGCACCAGCAATAATGAATGTAAGGCAAGGCCAAAAAAACAGCTCCTCATCGAACTTAAGTGTCAGCTCATTTTTTACAAATGAGCCAATATAACCACCATACCCACTTGTGAGAAATTGGTTATCATGACCTATGAGAGCAAACATTGCAGCGAGTACTGGTGTCGTGAGCAGAAGTAGCGCAACTCTAATAGGAATAAATTTTATCTTTTTTCGCAAAATTACTTTGATGCCGAAAATAGCGAAAAAGGCTATTGGTAGTAAAGATGCAAATCCGAGTGCTTGTAGAATTGGATCGGCGACAAAAGCACCGTACTGACCAGTGATGTTATGTACATATCCTGAGGTTGCGCGATCAAAAGAAGGATCATCTTTATGATAGCTAACTAGAGCTAGTGATACAAAAATTGATGCTAATAGAAGAGGAATCCCAAAGATAATTGGAGATAGACCTTTTAAAACACTTGCACTAATTCTTCTGAACACCTTGCCCCTATGATATAGAACTCAACTATGTTTATACTCTAAAGACCAGAAAAATTCTATTATATTTTGTAATCAAAAATTAATAGTTAGATGGAAAAAATACATTATCTATCTCAGTTTTACAAAATCCAACTTCTGCCCAATCAGTACAAAAGCATTTTAGAATCACTAGTTTGCAAGTAACTTCGTAATTTCTAGCTTTTAGCGTAGTGTCCGCACTTGCTGAGGGATCGATAAGATCGAGTACAGAAGTAATGCCAGGATTATGTCCAACAATCATTAAGTTGGTTATTGCTTGATCAGAAGATTTGATTGTTTCTAGAATTTCATGCCCCGACACATTGTAAAGCTCGTGGGTGAACAAAGTTTTAGGTTTCTTTGGTATGACTTCAAATATTTTCCCTAAGGTTTGCCGAGTTCTAATTGAATCAGAAGATTTTACTAAGTCTAAGATTGCATTGTTATGCATTAAGAAGTTCCCCAATTCTGCAGCTTCCTTGTAGCCTAAATCATTGAGTTTCCTATCGGCGTCTGATTCATTAGATCCTCTAGGAGCATTAGCGTGTCTAAGAAGAAATAAGCGTTTCATGTTAAATGATTTTTTATGTTGTTATAGTGTACTAAATCTTGCTTTTCAATCTTTAATCTTATACACTTTGCTGCAAGTTAACATAAATACGAGACTAGTCACAGTATATGAATCATAAGAATTTGGTTGGTGCTTTAATTTTGACACCTCTATTGGTAAGCCAAGCTGTTGCTTGCGATAAGCACATGCATGCTGAAAAACATGCAGTTGCTACTACTAACCCAGTAATGAAACCTGCTGATGACATGTCAGGACATGTTTGTTTTCCTTACAAGTATTCCTCTGAAAGTGACAAGACCCAAACTTTGGGAATGCTGAAATCTGGTGTAACAAAAGATGTAGTTACTAAGCAATATGTTGGTGAAGATTTAACATCTGAGAAAAAAGTCGCAAAACCGAAGAAGAGAAAAGTTTCAAAGCCAAAACCTGCTGTGAAAAAGGATGCATACGAAGAGCAAATAAAATCAGCACCACAGACTGAAGTAGAAAGTAAACCAGTTCAGCCTGTTGTGGTTGAGCAGCCAAAGGAATCAGTGGTTTCTCCTGTTGTGACACCACAACCTGCAGAACTTCCAAAAGCAAAGGAAGGTGATGCTGGAGTTATTACTCCATCTGCACCTGTGCAATCTACTCCTCCAACTGTAGCCCCTCAAGCTCCAGTTGCCCCATCTCCTGCTCCGCAAGATAAAACTGTAGCTCCGCAATCTCAAACTTCTTCAATGAGTAGTGGTGCTTCTGTAGCAGGTGGTTTAAATAATAATGCTAAAGTTGCTAATCTTGAATACACTTCAAACGAAGTTGAGATGTCTGTAGTTAATATGGCGACATTGAGCAACATTGTTTCTGATTTAAAAAACACTCAAAACTTAAAAGCCAAAATTCACAGCTATGCATTTAGTGATAATGGCAATATGAGCGATGCCAGAAGAATTTCATTGCAAAGAGCGATTAAGATTAGAAAGTATCTTATTGATAATGACATTAGCGCTAGCAGAATCAGTGTGAATGCGATTGAAGATTCTAACAGTAGAATGAATAAAGTTGAAATTCAGTTAGCAGAAACAAACTAAAAATGAATTTTCTGAATAATATAATTACAAAGCACCATAAGGAAATCTTACTGGTGCTTTGTTTTTTGTTTTTTAATACGCTGATTCTTTCCTTATATTTTATTTATAATGCGCCTATTGATTATTTGCAGGGAGTACATGCAAAAATCATGTATATTCACGTTCCGTCTGCTTGGTTAGCAATGGGGTTCTATGGAGTGCTTGCGAGTTTTTCAATAGGTTTTGTTGTAATGAAGAATCCAGCATATTTTTTATATGCTAAATCTATAGCACCAGTTGGTTGTATTTTAACATTGATAACTCTAATTACAGGTTCTATTTGGGGGAAACCTACATGGGGTACATGGTGGGTTTGGGATGCAAGACTTACATCGATGCTAATACTTTTTTTCATATATTTAGGATACATCAGTCTTTCTAAATCTTTTGAAGATGAGAGAAAGTTAGCTACAGTGTGTTCTATTTTTGCAATGGTTGGACTAGTTAATTTGCCGATCATAAAGTTCTCAGTAGATATATGGAATACTCTACATCAACCAGCTAGTGTATTTAGAATTGGTGGGCCTTCGATACATTTTAATATGCTGATTCCTTTGGTGTTTGCAGCGTTTTGTCTGTTATTTTTCAGTTGCATTTTGATACTCCTCAGAGTACGTATAGAATATTGGGCGAAAAAAAATAGCAGGCGAGCTTATTTATCTAAAAAAGAAATATATTCTTAGCACAATACTTGTTTTTCCAATTCTTGCTACGGATTGTGCAGCCGGTGCATGGCTCTATGACGAAGGTAAAGTCTATAGCGCAGAGGGTCTATACTATACGTTTCCAGGCAGCTCGAGTACGACTATATCTCTACCAGGTATTCAGGCTGGCTCAGCTTCAGTGCTAACAGAATCAAGTAGAATTTCGTCGACATCAGAGCTGCAATATGGCTTGTCTCCAGAATCCACATTGAAGACCAAAATAGATGTGGGTTATGTTAAAAATAACTACGAGATTGATGTTCTTAATGCGCCAGCAAGATCGAAGTACAAGTACAGTACAGAATATACAAGTATTATTAGTGAATTTGCTTATAGACAACAAATTAATCGTGATCAAAATGGAGTGTTCTCAAGTAGTTTCTCATTTTTTCCGGGTGAATTTATTATAACAGATAATGAGAGCTATTTAGTTGCTGAACAAATGTCATATGAAATGAGATTTTTATATGGTTTGGCGTTTGATAGCGAGATTAATCTATTCAATGCATTCAACGGGGTCGGACAAACTAGATATCACTATTTTGAATGGCAGATGGGGGCAAGACACTTTCCTCAACTTAGCCAAGTGCAGTGGGACTTCGATCAACATTTAGGAATTAGGCCTGTAGATGGAGTTTTATGCGTAGTTAGTTTGTACAATACATTTCATGGAGCGTCGTACATAAAAAAACCATATTCACAGTCTGATTTGAATAATTTGGCGAACAGCACCAGCTTGGATAATAACCAAAAACAAACACTTATAAATGGCATTAAATCTGTTTTAAATCAGAATTCAACCTACAGAGATCATAAGTTGAATTTAAAAGTCTCGTATCAAATTGATATAGACAAAAATATTTCAATTGAGAGCTTCAGCAATATACTCGTTCAAAAGCCTTTTACAAACAACACTGTAGTGCTAACCTATGATGTGAAGTTCTAATGAGGATTAGAGGCCTTTGATTGGAAGATAATACGCTAAAAACAATTGCAAGTCATATCGTAAAATCAAGACGAGAGAGAATGCGTCTTGCAAAGTATTCCGACGACCCGCTTGAATATTGGAAGAGAATTGAGCAGGATTTTACTGCAAAAACTGTATTTACAACTGAAATCAAAGCATTCTGTTTAGGAATATTGCTCATACTCGCTGTAGCTCATATTTCAACTAACTATTATGCTGCTTTTTATACAGTTATGGTCATGAATGGGCTTTATTTGTTTGCAAATACCTACCGTTTACTATTGTTCCTAAATGGATTAAGAATTCTAGCAACAACTGAAGAGGAAGATAGTAATATTACAATCAAAGATGAAGACTTACCTAAATACACAATTTTGATTCCTTTGTTTAGAGAAGCGGCAGTGATACCAAGGTTGGTAAGAGCTCTAAGCGAAATTCATTATCCTCCAGAAAAAAAGCAAGTACTGATAATACTCGAAGAAGAAGATGATGAAACGCCTGTAGCATTAAATGCAATTGAGAATTTACCAAGTTATTTTCAAATAGTTACTGTTCCAAATTCACTTCCTCAAACAAAAGCGAAAGCGTGTAATTATGCGATGAAGTTTGCTACAGGCGATCTAACTACAATCTTTGATGCAGAAGATAGACCAGATCCAGATCAGTTAAGAAAAGTAGCGCAGAGATTTTCTCAAGTTGAAGAAAAAGTTGTATGTGTGCAAGCAAAACTTTGTTACTACAATGCAGGTGAGAATTGGCTTACAGGAATGTTTACAATAGAGTATGCAAATCTATTTAATTATGTGTTACCTGCGATGAGTAGATTTAATTTTCCCATACCATTAGGTGGTTCGAGTAACCATTTTAGAACCGATATACTTAGAGAGATGCGAGGATGGGATCCTTATAATGTTACTGAAGATGCGGATCTGGGATTAAGATTATCAGCAAGAGGGTATCTAACTCAAACAATTCACTCGTTCACTCCTGAAGAAGCTCCAATTACTGTAAATGCATGGATAAAACAGAGATCTAGATGGGTAAAAGGATATTTTCACACATTTTTTGTTTATATGCGCCACCCTGTATATGTTTATAAAAGGTATAGATTTAAAGGATTTGTATTTTTTATCTACATGCTTTTTTTGTCTCCATTTCTATTGGCGACCATGCCAATTATGTTGTACTTTTCAGGCAAAATAATATTTGGATTGTATGCTTTTCCGCATGTAACCGAGCAAATCTTAAAATATTTCACGGTATTTAATTTGTTGTATGGGTACTTTGGATTATTGTTTATGACGTTTATAATGAAGCAAGTGCAAGATTTAAGCCCAGTTCGCCTGTGGTTTACATACCCGTTCTATTTCATACTTCATGTAATAGCAGCTTGTGTTGCTTTCTATAAGTTGTTAACAAATCCACATAAGTGGGATAAAACAACACATGGAGTGAGTAAAATAATCCACTAAAATCAAGTATGATTGAACTTGCCTTTTTTTAAGAAATGCAAAATTTGTTTAATAACTTTGCTATTTCTCGCCATAAAAGTATGGTTTGTTTTGATAACTATATGATCGGCCATTCCTTTAAGTTTAGTACTTTCGACGGAAACCTTGCCGTCATTGGGCTTAGGGATAATCATATAATTAATGGGGTCTATAGCAACACTTCCTGCAATAATGCCCAAGGGATAGAAAACTTTGCCAAAAATATGTTTGAATGTATCTTGATCAGTGACTAGTTGTTGGCCTGCAGGGCCTATTAGCTTTTTATATAACCATAGATTCTTAAATTTGTCCGCTGATTCACTGCCTTTATTAGGTGTGCCTACCATGACCACTCTGCCTAAATTTTTTGGCTTATATTTCTGTAGGTATGCCCTTATTACAAGTCCGCCTAAAGAATAGCCAACAAAATGTATTTTACTAACTTCCTTCAGGTTTTGCATAATTTCTTTATGGATGTACTCTACGATGCTCTCTATACTTAGTCTATTTGATGGATAAGTAATGTTAAGTATATAATAACCACTTGTTCTTAGCTCTTTTTCAATGCTATTCATGCTTCTTTTAGTGCGCATCATTCCGTGTAGAAGAATAACTAGTTCCATAAACCAAATAAGGAAATTCAAATATTTCTTTCGATTATAGCTCAGATGTACTAAATTATCATCTCTATTAATGTTTTAGAATGATGCAGTTTATACATTTAAGATTATATTCTGATTATTCACTAGGTCTTGGTGTAATTAAAATCAAAGATTTAGTGAAGCATTGTGCATACTCTGAGATTCCTGCTGTAGCAATTTCTGATAAAAATAATCTTTGCGCCTCTCTTGAGTTTTCTATGGAGGCTCAAAAAAATGGCGTGCAGCCAATTGTTGGATTAGTCTTATCAATTAGTCATGAAGGAAATGAAGGTGATATTTTACTATATGCAAAAAATGAAGTTGGTTATAGAAATCTTCTAGCCCTTTCTAGTTATATTTATACCAATGATCAAGGCCATAAAAGTGTACCTTTGCAGCATGTTCTAAAACTTTCTGAAGGGATCATTGCTTTGGTTGGTGGCCCTAAGAGTCTGGAAAGAAGGTTGTTCTCTGAAAATAAATTAGATGAAATAAAGCCGGTTATTACTTTGTTGCAAAGCGCTTTCAAAAGTGATTTGTATATAGAAATCTGTCGGAGTGAAATAAAACCCGAATATGAGGAATTTTTACTAGATGTCGCATACGATCTTGATATAGGCATAGTTGCAACAAACGAAGTTTCTTTCCTTAAAAAAGACATGTTTGAAGCGCAAGATGCATTCATTTGCATAGCAAATGCTAGATATCTAATAGAAGACGAACGGCCTAGAGCTAACCCAAACAATTACTTTAAAAACTCAGAACAGATGGTTGAGTTGTTTAAAGATCTTCCAGAAGCAATATCCAACACAATTGAAATTGCTAAAAAATGCCAAGTCTTCTCTGAAAGTAGAGATCCTTTACTTCCTAGGTTTACTTCAGATCATCAAGATAGCGAAGCTAGTGAGTTAGAAAAACAAGCGCGCATTGGTCTAGAAAAAAGAATTAAAGATGTAGTGGATAAAGAAAAATATTTTGACCGACTTAAGTTCGAGTTAAACGTAATAAATAAAATGAACTATGCAGGTTATTTTTTAATAGTTTCTGACTTCATAAAATGGAGCAAAAGCCAGAATATTCCTGTAGGACCGGGGAGAGGTTCGGGTGCGGGCTCGGTTGTCGCATGGGCTCTTGAAATTACAGATTTGGATCCTTTACAATTCGGACTGCTTTTTGAAAGATTCTTGAATCCAGATAGGGTATCAATGCCCGATTTTGATATAGATTTCTGCCAAGATAGGCGAGAAGAAGTGATTAATTACGTCCAAGAAAAGTATGGGAAAGATCGTGTTGCACAGATTATAACTTTTGGAAAATTACAAGCAAGAGCGGTACTAAGAGATGTAGGGCGAGTGCTAGGCATGCCGTACAATGCAATCGATAAAATTTGCAAAATGGTTCCAAATAATCCTGCAAACCCAGTGACGTTGGGTGAGGCGATTAACTTGGATAAAGAGCTTAGACAACAGCGCGATAGCGATGAAAATATTGCAAAATTATTGTCGATTAGTTTGCAACTCGAGGGTTTAAATAGACACGTATCTACCCATGCTGCGGGAATAGTAATTGCCGATAGGCCGATTGTAGAATTAGTCCCTCTATATAGAGACCAAAACTCCACGATGAGTGCAGTACAGTACTCAATGAAATATGCTGAGGCTGCTGGCTTAGTTAAGTTTGATTTTTTAGGACTTAAAACACTTACGGTAATTTCTTGGGCTTGTAAGTTGATTGCGCAAAAGGGAGTTAAAATAGACCTGCCTACATTGCCGCTTGATGATAAAAAAACTTACGAAATGTTATCAAAAGCAGAGACTGTTGGCGTATTCCAGTTCGAGGGAGCGGGAATGCGTGAGGCAATAAAAAAACTTAAACCAGACTCTATAGAAGATTTGATTGCTCTAGGCTCATTATATAGACCAGGGCCTATGGACAATATTCCTAGTTACATAAATAGAAAACATGGACTTGAGAATCCTGAGTACTTACATCCTAAGATGGAAAGTATACTAAAAGAAACTTACGGAATCATAGTCTACCAAGAACAAGTGATGGAGATAGCCCGTGCGCTTGCAGGATATACACTTGGTGGTGCAGATTTGCTTCGTCGTGCGATGGGTAAAAAAATTAAGGCTGAGATGGAAGCTCAGCGTGGTGATTTCATCTCCGGTTGTATAAAAAACGGAATTGATAAGAGTAAAGCAGATGAAATTTTTGCTTTGATCGAGAAATTTGCAAGCTATGGTTTTAATAAATCACATGCTGCAGCCTATGCGATTATTTCATATCAAACAGCATATTTGAAAGCTAACTATACTCGTGAATTTTTAGTAGCATCACTTAACCTAGAAATTGATGATACTGATAAAATCAATATCTTTTTGGAAGATGCAAAGCATTTTGGTATCAAAATATTGCCTCCGTGTGTGAATCATTCTCAGCCGCAATTTTCCATCGAAGGTGAGGCAATCAGATTCGGCTTGGGAGGTCTAAAAAATGTTGGACTAAAAGCATCTGAACTAATAGTTAAAGAAAGAGAATCTAACGGGTTGTTTAAGGATCTACATAGTTTCTTTGAAAGATGCGAAGAGAGTTCTATCAACAAAAGGTCAATTGAAAGCTTCGCAAAGTCTGGTGCACTAGACTTGTTCCATGAAAATCGTAGAGAGGTTGTTGAAAATGCAGAATTACTGCTTCGCTATTCAGCACTTTGCAAGCGAGAAAAGAATACAAAGCAGATAGGTCTTTTTGGTGCTTTTGAAGATAACATTAGTTTCGCGAAGCCAGCTCTCAAGGCATTTGAAGTATGGAGTGTTCAAGAAAAGTTAAGTGCAGAATTCGAGGCATTTGGCTTTTATTTATCATCACACCCGCTTGAAGAATATTCTGCAAAATTGACTAGAGCTAATATTACTGAATCCGTAAATGTAGAGCCTAGGGCTAGTATAAAAGGAACAAAGTTGAGTATTGCTGGTGTCATTACTTCTAGAAAGATTAAATCATCGCCTAAAGGCAAATATGCATTCTTACAGATTTCAGACCGCTCGGGCTTATTAGAAATTTGTATATTTAATGAGCAATTATTAGTTGCTAACGAGGTGGCATTACAACCTGGAAAAATTGGTTTATTTAGAGTGGATGCGCGTAAAGACGATACAGGCCTGCGTGTAGTTGTGGAGACCATACTGAATATTGAAACAGCTTTAGGCTCGATACAAACTACATTGCATGTTCATGTAAAAGACCCAAATCTTATTCCGCTAATTAAACAGAATCTTTCTCCAGCAGGAAAGAACTTGAGAATGAGCATTGAGGTAAATGGAAATGTGGTTTACTTCAAAACTCCATCGCCACTCTTTATTGATGCAAAAGGCGAGCAAGCTTTAAAGACCGCAAATGGTCTTGTTTTTTATGAGGAGTAAAATCATTCAAGAATGAACATGCTACCCATCAAACAAATACTAAAAAATGCCATTCAGCAACTAAGAGAATGTGAGTATACAAATACTCCAATCCTAGATGCAGAAGTTTTGCTCGTACATGCGCTTGGCAAAAGCAGAGAGTATTTAATTGGTCACTCAGAAGAATTAGCAGATGAAAATATCTTAAGCAAAATTTTGCAGCGCAGGCTAGATGGTGAGCCGATTGCATATATTATAGGTGTAAAAGAATTCTGGGGAATGGATTTTAAAGTTACAAAAGATACTTTAATTCCTCGACCTGAAACTGAACTTATAATCGAAAAATGTCTAGAACTATTTCCAAAAAATGCAGACATAGAAATTTTAGATCTAGGTACTGGAACAGGATGCATTCTAATTTCTCTGCTTTCAGCATTTCCCAATTCAAAAGGAATCGGTGTCGATATTTCTAGCAAAGCAATTGAGGTTGCCAAGCAAAATGCAAGGGGACGAGCAGAGTTTATCCTGAGTAATTGGTTTGAGAAAACTGGTGCTAGAACATTTGATTTAATTGTTTCAAACCCTCCATATATTTCACGTTCAGAAACTCTAATTAAATCTGTTGAACAATATGAGCCACATAGCGCCCTGTTTGCTGAAGACGGTGGTTATGAATGTTATGAAATGATCGCAAAAGATCTGAGGAAGCATTTGAAAAAAAATGGTAGAGCTATATTTGAATTTGGCCAAGGGCAGTCAGCAATAATTAGTAAAATATTTTCTTCGCATGGATTTATAGTTAATGAAATATGCAAAGATCTAGCAGGTATAGAGCGCTGCATTATTGTTTCCTGAAACATATTGCAATTCAGCTGGTTATCTGCAAACCTATTCTTGCAACATTATCAGGTGTGATTTATGAACCTTCAAGAAACTATGCTAAGACAATTAGAGCAATATAAAAATGTGGGTCAGATACAATTTGATCTGTTCACGGAGCTTGCTGCGAATTATGCAGGGGATAAAGATCAAATAAGTGCCGCAAACAGCATTTGTAACTATTTAGTAACATCATATAAAGCTGGGCAGGACGTGTTTATAGATCATAGCACTTGTCTCAATTCATATTACAGCGGCAAAATACTTGCTTACGGCGCCACGAAGTTTGCCAATGTGAAATATGATGGTAGTTGTACTGATAGTTGTGACACACAATTGGGATATTACTCAATGATTCTTGCCTATAATAATGGTGATAAATGTGCATATCAAATTCTGAATTTTAATCCTGCTTCTATTGAGTGGTATGCAGACGCTGCAACTAATTTAATCGAATCATATTCTCAAGGACAGATAGATGATATGAAAGCTGGTATTATGCCAACGCTCAGTGCTGAACAACATAAAATGCAAAGTGAGATGAAGCCTTATGAAGCACAGGTTACGCAAATCCCTCAACATATATCTGCTGTAGGAGATACTTTTTCTGGTTTTACAACAGAGCAATTTAAAGATGGTTCTTGGATTTATAGTTGCGGAAGTGACTTGTCTAAAGATTTCCCATTAGCTAATATAAATCCAGAGTTTATGTTTTATAATGAATAGCTGAATTATGAGGATGGGTCAGGGAATTAACTTTCAAAATTTTGATCCATCAGATGTAAGAAAAGCAATTTGCATAGGTTCTGTGATTACACTTCTTAGTTTTTTGGCTATCTGTAAACCAACATCATGTGAGAGCTGTTTAATTGATAAGAACTTTTTTTTGAAAAATTGTCATCTTCGTTTTAGTAACACGTCGCCAATTTTACCAATGCTGGTTCCGAGCTTGCTATGTAATATTTGTTTTGCATTGGTTTGCATTAACCCATGTTCTTTCGTATTTAATGAGTTGTCAAAAGTTGGAAAAAGAATCTATTGGAATATAAAAAATCAATACTCAAATTCAGATTTTAAAAATTTTGTTCATATCTTAGGAAAGTATGGAGTAATAACGAATCATAAGTTTGCTGATGGAGTTGTAAAACAGTGTGTATCGTTAGAAGGGTCGATAGATTGTTTGAATCCTGTGAGTAATATTGAATTCGCCGATGGTTATACCTACATATTTCTAGCTCCAGCCATTTTTACTCAAGTTAAAAAAGCCATAGAAAACAGAGATAACTTGATAAATACTGGCATTTTGCGCTAGTATATCTGCTCAAAATGGAGTGAGTATGAAAACAGCATTATTATTCCCTGGGCAGGGATCGCAATTTGTAGGAATGGGCAAAGAGATTTATGATACTTTTCTCGAAGCAAAAGAAGTTTTTCAAGAGGTTGATGATACCTTAAATCAAAAACTCTCAACAATTATTTTTAGTGGTGATATTGAAGAATTAACTCAAACATCAAACACCCAGCCTGCAATTATGACAGCTTCAATTGCTGCACTAAGAGTATTAGAAAAGCAAGGAGGAAAAAGTTTAAATAAACTTTGTCAATTCGTTGCGGGACACTCATTAGGTGAATACAGTGCGCTATGTGCAGCTGGGATGTTTAATTTAGCTGATACCGCAAAATTACTTAGAATTCGTGGGGATGCCATGCAGAATGCTGTGCCAGCTGGAGAGGGTGGAATGGTTGCTTTAATAGGAGCAACCCAAGAAAGTGCTGAAGCAATTTGTAAAGAAGCATCTGTGCTTGGTGCTTGTCAAATCGCCAATGATAATGGCGCGGGACAAATTGTTTTAAGTGGTGCTATAAAAGCTATCGATAAAGCTGTTGAAGTTGCTTCTACTCATGGAGTGAGAAAAGCTATTAAATTGAATGTGAGTGCGCCTTTCCATTCTTCTTTAATGCAATCTGCTGCAACTAAAATGGATAATGCTTTAAATAATACAACAGCGAAACCTTTGAGTGTTTCTTTGGTTGCGAATGTTTCTGCAGCTCTTGAAACAGATGTGCAAAAAATAAAAAAACTTCTTGTTGAGCAAGTCACAGGAAGGGTGCGCTGGAGAGAGGGAATGGAGCTGATGAATTCAAGTGGAGTTAATTGTTTTGTAGAAGTTGGGCCAAACAAAGTTCTTTCGACTATTGCCAAAAGACTAAATGAAAATGCTAAGATCTTTAGCATTCAAACACCTAAAGATGTTGAAGAATTTTTAAATCAGGTATAGAACCTAAGTAAAATTCTTGGAGAAAAAAATGTTTTCATTAGTAGGAAAAAATGCTCTCGTTACCGGTGCAACTGGTGGGCTTGGCCATGCTATAGCAAAAAAGTTCCATCAAGCAGGAGCAAATGTCGTTATATCTGGAACTCGTGAAAATGTCTTACAAGAGCTAGCAACAGAACTCAAAGAAAGAGTTGTTGTATTGCCAGCGAACCTGAAAAATTCTGAAGATATAATTGGTCTTTATGCCAAAGCAGAAGAGAAAACAGGGCAGATCGATATCATAGTTTGTAATGCTGGCATTACTCGTGATAATTTACTCATCAGAATGAGTGAACAAGAGTTTGATGAAGTAATAAATGTGAACTTAAAGGCTGTTTGGTTACTCAATCGTGAAGCAGCTAAAGCCATGACAAAAAGAAGGAGTGGTAGAATTATAAACATCTCTTCTGTAGTCGGTGAGTCTGGAAACTTTGGACAAACTAACTATGCTGCTGCAAAGGCAGGGATTATTGGGATGACAAAATCTGTAGCTCTTGAATGTGCTACTCGTGGTGTGACTGCAAACTGTATTGCACCTGGATTTATTAGAACACCGATGACAGATGCAATCCCTGAAAATGTAGTAAAAGAGAAAATTCTACCGAAAATTCCTATGGGAGTTATGGGTGAGCCTGAAGACATAGCAAACGCAGCCTTGTTTTTAGCTTCTAATGAAGCTAAACTAATTACAGGACATACAATTGATGTAAACGCGGGGATGTACATGAGGTAACACCTCAGCCCGTTTTTTCAAAATATGCTTGAAAAAAAATATCTACAACTGATAGAAAATAATGAGATTGAGAAAGATGAAACTCAGTTAGAACTGGTGCATAGGCTTGAGAGATATCGCGCAAAAATTGATGCACCAAAAAAGCTGATTACTAAATTAGTAAATTCTCTAAAGTTCAAAAATCATAAGCATAGTCGAGGCATTTATATATGGGGAGATGTCGGTAGGGGTAAGTCTATGCTGATGGATCTTTTTTACAAAAACTTAATTAATGAGCGAAAGCTTAGAGTTCATTTTCATGAGTTTATGAAGGACTTTCACAAGTCTCTTGATCAATGGAGAAAGAAGCATAAAAACCTGCAAGAAGCTTCTGACCCAATCCCTCAAATTTCTAAACAAATTGCTAAAAAGTATGAAGTGATCTGTTTTGATGAACTGCAAGTAACAAATATTGCTGATGCAATGATTCTCTATAGACTATTTGATTCTTTGATAGGGTATGGAACGTATTTATTCATTACTTCTAATAGAAGACCAAGCGATTTGTACAAGGACGGTTTGCAAAGAGAGCATTTCCTACCATGCATTCAGTTATTAAAATCAGAGCTCGAAGTTTGTGAGCTTAATAACTTTAAAGATTACAGAATGGACAAGCTCAGAGCTTTGAAAAATTTCTACTATTCCCCCTTAAACCCAAGTAATGAAAATGCGATTGAAAAAATTATTCTTGATTTAACTGGGCATGAAAAGCTAAACCAAATAGACGTTTATGTAGACCAATCTAGGCAGCTTAAGTTTGTTAAATCATACGGCAATTTGGCAGTTTTTACATTTAATGAGCTTTGTGAGGTAAATTATGGTGCTATAGATTATATAGCTCTCTGTAATCACTTTAATACAATTGTCATCAAAAACATTCCTCAATTAAACGCATCGAATCACAATGAAGCCCTGCGTTTCATAACTTTAATCGATTGCATGTACGAGAATAAGACAAAACTAATTTGCACTGCGGCTAGCAAGCCTGAATTACTTTATAATCATGGAAAAAACTCATTTGAATTTCAGCGCACAATATCCCGATTAAATGAGATGCAGAGCGAAGAGTATATTTTAAGTAATCAAAACTCTTAAATTGCCTTGACATAAACTCAATATCGTTATAAATATCACCTTCACGCATGTAAAATGTAGTGTTTCACGTGGTGTATATACTTTAGGCTTAGGTCTAAAAGCGCCATAAAAAGCGTAAAAAAACAGAGACTTATCTATGGAAATAGCAAGATTTTACAAAGAAGTGAAGGCAGAGACAGCAAGAGTTGCTTGGCCATCTAAGAAAGAAACTTTGACCGCTTCAGGTCTGGTTTTTGTTCTGGCTGCAATTGCTGGGTTGTTTTTTTTGCTTGCGGACGCGGTGATATTTAAAGTTATTCATTTTATTTTAGGGTTATAATAGTGGCAAGTCGCTGGTACATCATAAATACTCTTTCAGGATATGAGCATAAGGTAGCTAAGCTTATAAAAGATCATGCTGAGAAGAAAGGTTTTGCAGCGAAATTTGAAGAAATAGTTGTTCCAGTTGAGA
Organism: uncultured Candidatus Midichloriaceae bacterium; assembly: GCA_964558975.1. Classification (GTDB taxonomy): domain Bacteria; phylum Pseudomonadota; class Alphaproteobacteria; order Rickettsiales; family Midichloriaceae; genus CAZLFQ01. Next base: position 30,356 of record CAZLFQ010000002.1, on the reverse strand, counting down.
ACGTAACTGAGATTAAGAAAGGAAAAAAAGTAACTGCTGAAAAGAAAATTTTCCCAGGCTACATCATGATTAAGATGGAGCTAGACGATGCTTCTTGGAACTTAGTGAAGAATATACCGAGAGTTGCTGGGTTTTTAGGTGGGAGTGGTAAACCAGCGCCAATTCCTGAGCGTGAAGTAACGAGATTGATGCAGCAAGTTCAAGAAGGATCTGTAGCAAAAGAGCTAGAGCTTTCTTATGATATAGGCGAAACAATTAAGATTATTGAAGGTCCTTTTCAGACTTTCAGTGGTGTTGTTGATGATGTTGATTTGGGTAAAAAGAGACTTAAAGTTTCTGTTTCTATTTTCGGCAGACCAACACCTGTAGAGCTAGAGTTTAATCAAGTAGAAAAATTTAAATAATTATTTAGGAGAGAGAAGTCGTGAAGAAGAAAGAACCAGTTGGTAGCATATCGTTACAAGTGCCTGCACATCAGGCTAATCCATCACCTCCCATTGGGCCAGCTCTTGGTCAAAGAGGTCTTAATATTATGGAATTTTGTAAACAATTTAATGATCATTGTAAAAAGAAAGGGCATACACCAGGGGATGTAATTCCAACGGTTATAACATACTTTGCTGATAAAACATTTACGTTTATCACTAAGATGCCTCCTGTTCCAAATATGATCAAAAAGGCATTGGGCGTTACAAGCGGAGCTAAGACTCCTGGTACTCAAGTGATTGGTACTATAACCATGGCTCAGATCACAGAGATCGCAAAAGCTAAGATGGAAGATATGGGTGTAGATGAGCTAGATGCTGCAATCAGCATGGTAAAAGGCACTTGTGTATCTATGGGTGTGAAAATTCAAGATGGAGCGCAATAATTAGTATGGCGAAGATAGGTAAAAGAGTTAAAGAAGCTAGTAAGCTTGTGCAAGCTGAGAAGCAGTATTCTTTAGATGAGGCAATTCAGGTAATTGCAGCTTATGCCAAAAAAGGCAAAGCTAAGTTTGATGAAAGCGTTGAGATTGCCCTGAAGCTAGGGGTTGATCCAAAGCAATCTGACCAACTAGTTCGTGGCGCTGTTGCAATGCCGAATGGATTAGGTAAAACAATAAGAGTAGCTGTTTTTTCTGAGCCAGAAAGAGTGAAAGAGGCTCAAAGTGCTGGAGCTGATATTTGCGGCTCAGAAGATTTGATTGAGATTGTGAAAAACGGCAAGATCGAATTTGATGTTGCTATCGCTACGCCTTCTATGATGGCATCTGTTAGTAAACTAGGTAAAGTTTTGGGCCCAAGAGGTCTAATGCCAAACCCTAAGTTAGGAACAGTTTCAAATAACATTAAAGAAGCTGTTGGAAAAGCAAAAGCTGGTCAAGTTGAGTTTAAGGTTGAGAAAGCTGGTATTGTTCATGCTGCAGTTGGAAAAATTAGCTTCGCACCTAAAGCTATTAAAGAGAACATAATTGCTCTTTATGATGCTATTCTTCAAGCGAAGCCATCAAGTGCAAAAGGGATATACATGCAGTCGTTTTACTTAAGCACGTCAATGGGGCCTTCAATTAGGCTTGACATGACAAAAGTGATGGGATAACATCGCCCTCCAATGCTTGGTGAAGATAGATAATTAATACATTAGTGGATTAAAAGTGGATAAGGTTAAAAAAATAGAAGTGGTTGAGCAGCTTAAAGGAGTTTTTGGCTCTTCTGAGATTGTGATCGTTTCGCACAATAAGGGTCTTACAGTTACGCAAGATACTAGGTTGAGAAGGCAGATTAAAAAATCATCCGCTCAATACAGAGTTGCTAAGAATACTCTTTCGCAAATTGCGATAAAGGGAACCCAGTTTGAAGGTTTAAAAGATTTGTTTCAAGGTCCAACAACAATTGCATTCTCGAATGACCCAGTAGCTATTTCTAAGGCGCTGATCAATTTTTCAAAAGAGCATGCAAAGCTAGAAGTTCTTGGTGGCGTTATGAATGGCCAATTCCTTGATGCAAATGCAATAAAAGAAATGGCAGCTTTACTATCGCTAGACGAGCTACGTGGTAAACTTGTTGGCTTGATTCAAGCTCCTGCAGCTAAACTTGCAAGAGTTATGCAAGCTTATGCAGACAAAGAACAAACAAATTAATTTTAGATAGAAAGGAGAAAAAATGGCTAATCTAGAACAAATCGTAAATGACTTATCAAATCTTACAGTGATGGAGGCTTCTCAGCTTTCAAAACTTTTAGAAGAAAAGTGGGGCGTATCAGCTGCTGCACCTGTAGCGGTTGCTGCTGGCGGAGCTGCTGCAGCTGTTGAAGAGAAAACAGAATTTGATGTTATTCTTGTTGACGGTGGAGCAAATAAAGTTGCTGTAATTAAAGAAGTAAGAGCTATAAATTCTGCTCTTGGTTTAATTGAAGCTAAAGGCCTTGTTGAAGGAGCTCCAAAACCAATCAAAACTGGCGTTTCTAAAGAAGAAGCAGCTAAGATGAAAGAGCAATTAGAAAAAGCAGGAGCTAAAGTAGAAGTAAAATAACTTCTCTTTTTGCTTAAGATTTTATAGGGTATATCAATTGTTTTGAATATACCCTTTCACTATTTAAAAACTTTTTTGGTGTTTAGCGTGGCGTCACTCACAACTAGAAAAAGAATGAGAAGAGTATTTGGACAAAATGTTCAAGTTGTAGAAATACCTAACCTCATTCAAGTTCAAAAAAATTCGTATGAATCGTTCCTTCAATTAAATTGTCCATCTGAAAAAAGAGAAAATGTAGGCCTAGAAAATGTGTTTAGGTCAATTTTTCCTGTTTCAGACTATGATGGCAGAGCATCTATTGAATACGTAAAGTATGAGCTTGACCCGCCTAAATATGATGTTGAAGAATGTATTCAACGAGGAGTGAACTTTGCTGCACCTTTGCGTGTAACATTGCGTCTAATCGTGTGGGACATCGACGAAGAAGCTGGTATTAAAGAAATTAAAGGAATTAAAGAGCAAGATGTATATATGGGCGAGATTCCGCTCATGACACATAGTGGGACATTTATAATTAATGGTGCGGAACGTGTTATCGTTTCTCAGATGCACCGCTCTCCTGGTGTTTTCTACGATCATGATAGTGGAAAAACACATAGTTCAGGGAAATATTTGTACTCTTCAAGAATTATTCCTTACAGAGGTTCTTGGTTAGATTTCGAATTTGATGTTAAGGACATTATCTACTTTAGAATAGATAGAAAAAGAAAGCTTTATGTGACTACACTTCTCAGAGCTATAGGCCTAGATAAAAACGGAATTCTTACTCAATTCTACAATGTACTTTCTTATAAGCGTCATAAAGATGGTTGGAAAACAATTTTCAATCCTTCGCGCTTTAAAGGAATGAAGATTTTTAAAGATATAGTTGATGCAAAAACTGGCTCAGTTTTAATTGAAGCTAATACAAAAGTAACTCCACGACTAATTAATAAGTTGGCTGAGAAACAATCAGTTGAGTATCTGATTGAGAAGCAAGAAATTGTTGGCACATATATTGCGCAAGATATTATCGACGATACAACTGGCGAAATTATTTTGGAAGCGGGCGATGAAATTTCATATGAGGCGCTTGAACAAATTGATGAAAAGAAGCTTTCTGAGTTGAAAATTCTAGATATCGATTACCTAAACGTTGGGCCATATATTAGAAACACTCTTGTCCTTGATAAAAACCAAAGCAAAGATGAAGCTTTAGCAGATATTTATAAAGTTCTTAGACCTGGTGAGCCTTCTACACCTGAAGCTGCTGAGCTACTTTTCAAATCGACATTCTTTGAAATTGAAAGGTACGATCTATCTGCAATAGGCAGAATGAAAATCAATGCTAAGCATGGTCTAGCAACGCCAGAAGATCACACAGTTCTCACAAATGAAGATATTATAGCTATCGTTAAGAACTTGGTGCGTTTAAAAGATGGATTTGGTGAAGTTGACGATATCGACAACTTAGGAAATAGACGTGTTCGTTCCGTTGGTGAATTGGTTGAAAATCAGTTCAGACTAGGACTAATTAGAATGGAAAGAGCGATCATTGAGAGAATGAGCTCTGTGGAAATTGACACTGTAATGCCACATGACTTGGTTAACTCTAAAGTTCTAATGGCTGTTATCAGAGAGTTCTTTGGTACATCTCAATTATCACAGTTCATGGACCAAACAAATCCACTATCGGAAATTACTCACAAAAGAAGACTCTCTGCTTTAGGACCCGGTGGTCTTACAAGAGAGAGAGCAGGCTTTGAAGTCCGTGACGTACATACGACACACTATGGTCGTATATGTCCAATTGAAACACCGGAAGGTCCAAATATTGGACTAATAAACTCTCTTTCTACTTATGCAAGAATTAACAAGTATGGGTTTATAGAAAGCCCATACAGACAAGTTAAAAATGGCAAAGTTACAGACCAAGTTGATTATCTGTCTGCAATTGAAGAAGCAAACTTCACAATTGCACAGGTTAGTGCGGAAGTTGATAAAAATGGCAAATTCTCAAGTGAATTTGTAAGTTGTAGAAAGTTTGGTGAGATCGTTTTAGCTAAACCTGAAGACATACATTATATTGTAGTATCTCCAAAGCAGCTAGTATCAGTCGCAGCATCTCTTATTCCGTTTTTGGAAAACGATGATGCGAACAGAGCGTTGATGGGATCAAACATGCAAAGACAAGCAGTGCCCTTACTTAAAAGTGAAGCACCTTTGGTTGGAACAGGCATGGAGTCTGTAGTTGCTAAAGATTCAGGCTCAAGCGTTGTTGCAAGAAGAGATGGTGTTGTTGATCAAGTTGATGCAAACAGAATCGTAATCAGGACAAATGATTTAGAAGCTGAAGAAGGTGGTGTTGACATTTATTCACTAGTTAAGTTCCAAAAGTCTAACCAAAACACTTGCGTGAACCAAAAGCCTATAGTTAAAGCTGGCGAAAAAGTGAAAAGAGGCGACATACTAGCCGATGGACCAAGTACAGATCTAGGAGAATTAGCTCTTGGTAGAAACGTGCTTGCTGCATTCATGCCATGGAACGGATACAACTATGAAGATTCAATCCTTCTTTCAGAAAGATTGGTCAAAGAAGATGTGTTTACTTCACTTCATATCTATGAGTTTGAAGTAATAGCTCGTGACACTCGCCTTGGGCCCGAAGAAATAACTCGTGATATTCCTAATATAGGAGAAGAAGGTTTAAGCAAAATCGATGAAATCGGTGTTGTGCACGTTGGAGCAGAAGTAAAACCTGGTGACATACTTGTTGGTAAAGTAACTCCAAAAAGTGAGTCTCCTATTACTCCTGAAGAAAAATTACTAAGAGCAATCTTTGGTGAAAAAGCTTCTGACGTTAGAGATTCGTCACTAAGAGTTCCTCCTGGAACTAGAGGTACAGTTGTAAGCGTTAGAGTATTCACAAGACGTGGAATTGAGAAAGATGAGAGAGCGCTTGCTCTTGAGCGACTTGAGATCGATAGACTTGCAAAAGATCGTGATGCTGAGCTAGGAATAGTTGAAGGTTACGTATTCGGTAAGGCATTTGAAGCTTTGAGTGGTAAAAAAGTTGTGAGTGGTCCTAAGCAAATTAAAGCTGGCGCTACAATCGACGAAGAATTATTCAAAAGCTTGCCTAAACGTCAAGTTTGGATGCTTTCTGTTGAAAACAAAAAAGCAATGTCAGAACTAGAAAAACTTAAAACTTTCTATGACAAAGCTGTAGATGAATTAGACAATAAGTTTAAGAAGAAAGTAGAGAAAGTACAGAGTGGTGATGATTTGCCACAAGGCGCTTTAAAAGTTGTTAAAGTTTACGTTGCTACCAAGCTTAAAATTCAGCCGGGTGATAAAATGGCTGGACGACATGGTAACAAAGGTGTTGTTTCTAAAATTGTTCCAGTTGAAGACATGCCATTCTTGGATGATGGAACTCCAGTTGATTTAGTTCTAAATCCACTAGGCGTACCTTCAAGGATGAACGTTGGACAAATTCTTGAGACTCACTTAGGTTGGGCAGCGCAAGGTTTAGGAAAACAAATTTCCGCAGCTGTTGCTAAATATGAAGGCCAAAAGGAGAAGAAAGAACTTCGTGAAACTTTGTTGACGATATTCAATGGAAAGAACGATGCAGATTTCAGAAAGTACATAGAAGAAATGAACAATACTGAAATATCAGAGCTTGCTGGTAATCTTTGTAAAGGCGTTCCATTTGCTACCCCTGTATTCGATGGTGCAAAAGAACCTGATATTGCAAAAGCTCTTCAATCTGCTGGCTTGCCGACTTCAGGTCAGGTGATGCTTAGAGATGGCAGAACAGGAGATTATTTTGCTCGTCCAGTAACAGTTGGCTGTATCTACATGCTGAAGCTTGATCACTTAGTTGATGATAAGATTCACGCACGTTCTATTGGACCGTACAGCCTTGTGACTCAACAGCCATTAGGTGGTAAGTCGCACTTTGGTGGTCAGAGATTCGGTGAAATGGAATGTTGGGCACTACAAGCTTATGGTGCTGCATACTCACTACAAGAAATTCTAACTGTGAAGTCAGATGACGTAACAGGAAGAATTAAAATTTATGAGTCAATTGTCCGCGGCGATTCGAATTTTGATTCTGGACTACCTGAATCGTTTAACGTAATGGTCAAAGAGCTAAGATCATTGTGTTTAAACATAGAGATGGTGAACAGCGACGAAGAAAAGCAGCAATTACTAGAAGCTGAAGAAGCAAAAGCAAACGCTAACTAAAAAAGTATTTATAAGGTTTAAGAGGTTCTAAAAATGGCAGAATTTAATTTGTTTGGTAATGTAAATAATTCGCAAAACTTTGACCAAATAAAAATTTCACTTGTAAGTCCTGAGGTAATTCGCTCATGGTCTTTCGGTGAAGTAAAAAGGCCAGACACTGTCAATTATAGAACCATTAAGCCTGAGAATGGTGGTTTGTTTTGCTCAAGAATATTTGGTCCCGTAAGAGACTATGAGTGCCTTTGCGGAAAATATAAGAGAATGAAGTATCGTGGAATCGTCTGCGAGAAATGTGGAGTTGAGGTTACATCATCTAAAGTTCGTCGTGAAAGAATGGGGCATATCGAATTAGCAACTTCTGTTGTGCATATTTGGTTCCTACGCT
>CAZLFQ010000002.1:0-23175 GCA_964558975.1 uncultured Candidatus Midichloriaceae bacterium | reverse complement strand
AGTACACTTCTTGATATCGCTTTAAAAGATCTTGAAAGAGTATTGTATTTTGAAGGCTTTATAGTAATTGATCAGGGTGTTACTACTTTACATAAAGGGCAGATCTTAAGTGAAGAAGAGTATTATGATGCTCAAGATAAGTTTGGCGAAGACGCATTCCAAGCAGGCATAGGTGCTGAAGCAGTTAAGAAGATGCTCCAAGCGATTGATCTTAAAATGGAAAAAGCTAGGCTAAGAGAAGATCTGTCTACAACATCTTCAGAAACAAAACGCAAAAAGATAGTAAAAAGGCTAAAGCTTGTAGAAGATTTTATATCATCAAAAAACAAGCCAGAGTGGATGGTACTAGACGTACTTCCTGTAATCCCACCAGATCTTCGCCCTCTAGTAATGTTAGATGGCGGAAGATTTGCTACATCTGACCTGAATGAATTATACAGAAGAGTAATCAATAGAAATAATCGTCTAAAAAGACTTATTGAGTTGAAAGCTCCTGAAATTATCGTTCGTAACGAGAAAAGAATGTTGCAAGAGGCGGTTGACGCGTTATTTGATAACAGCAGGAAAGGTCGCGCGATTAAAAGCTCTAATAAGCGTCCATTTAAATCTCTTGCTGACATGCTTAAAGGCAAACAAGGTCGCTTTAGACAAAACCTTCTTGGTAAACGTGTAGACTATTCAGGCCGTTCAGTAATCGTAGTTGGACCTGAGTTGAAGCTACATCAGTGCGGCTTACCTAAGAAGATGGCTTTGGAATTGTTCAAACCGTTTATCTATTCAAAATTAGAATTGTATGGAATGGCGCCAACACTAAAAGCTGCAAAAAAATTAGTAGAGTTAGAAAAGCCGGAAGTTTGGGATATTTTAGCGGAAGTAATTCGCGAACACCCAGTACTTCTAAACAGAGCTCCTACTCTACATAGGCTTGGTATCCAAGCTTTCGAACCTATTCTAATTGAAGGAAAAGCTATTCAGCTGCATCCGTTAGTATGTACTGCGTTTAACGCTGACTTTGATGGAGATCAGATGGCAGTGCACGTTCCGCTTTCTATGGAAGCACAGTTAGAAGCTCGTGCACTAATGATGTCAACAAACAACATTCTAAGCCCACAAAATGGTGATCCTATTATCGTTCCATCACAAGATATGGTTCTAGGTTTATACTTCATCTCTCTTATGTTTGATGGTGAAAAAGGCGAAGGAAGTTTATTCAATGACGTGAGTGAGCTAGAGCATGCCTTACACTCAGGAGCGTTATCCTTACACGCTAAAATTAAATGCAGAAGAAAACAACTTCAATCAGATGGTCAATTTGTGACTACTGTTGTTGAAACCACACCCGGTAGGGTTATTCTTTCCGAAGTATTGCCTAAGGATGCTAATATCGGATTTGAGATGGTCAACAAAGTGATGATCAAAAAAGAAATCCAGAAATTGATAGACATAGTTTACAGGCACTGTGGACAGAAGAATACAGTTGTGTTTGCAGATCAAATTATGGCACTAGGCTTCACATACGCATGTAAAGCTGGTATCTCTTTCGGTAAAGATGACATGTTTGTTCCTCTTACAAAAACAAAACACATTGAAGAGACAGATACAGAAGTTAAACTTTACGAGCATCAATATGCAGATGGTTTAATCACAAGCGGTGAGAAATACAATAAAGTAGTCGATGCATGGACAAGATGTACAGACCGTATCGCTATGGATATGATGAAAGGAATTTCAGTCAGGCCTACAGGCGATGGACAAATTGCAGCCCATACTAAAGTAAATAACATATTTATGATGGCTGACTCTGGCGCAAGGGGTTCTGCAGCTCAGATTAAACAGCTAGCTGGTATGCGCGGACTGATGTCAAAACCGTCTGGTGAGATTATCGAGAAGCCAATTATCTCTAACTTTAAGGAAGGGCTAAATGAGCTTGAGTACTTTATTTCGACTCACGGTGCACGTAAAGGTCTATCGGATACAGCGCTAAAAACTGCTAACTCTGGTTACTTAACTCGTAAATTAGTAGATGTTTCTCAAGACTGTATTGTTACAGAAGATGATTGCGGAACAGAAGACGGTATTATTGCAAAGTCTGTAATAGAAAATGGTGAAGTTATAGTTCCTCTTAGAAAGAACATTTTAGGTAGAACGTCAGCAATTGATATTCACGATCCAAATACAAATAAAGTTGCAATTAAATCTGGTCAGATGATTGATGAAGCTGCAGTTGAAATAATAGATTTACTTGGAATAGATGAAGTCAAAGTCCGCTCAGTACTAACATGTAAAAGTGAAATTGGTATATGTGCTAAGTGTTACGGTAGAGATCTTGCAACTGGTATCAGGGTCAATATTGGCGAAGCTGTTGGCGTGATAGCTGCTCAGTCTATTGGCGAGCCAGGAACTCAGCTAACTATGAGAACATTCCACATTGGTGGTGCTGCTCAAAAAGGAGCTTCTCAATCGAGTGTGACATGTTCGCATGAAGGAACTTTAAAAATCTTCAATAAGAACATAGTTAAGAATAGCGAAGGTAGCACAATTGTAATGAGCAGAAGTTGTGAATTAATAGTAGTTGATCTTAAAGGCAATGAAAAAGCACGCTATAAAGTTCCTTATGGTACAAAGCTGTTAGCTAACGAGGGCGACAAAGTTAAGCCCGCGCAAAAACTTGCTGAGTGGGAACCGTTTACAATTCCAATTATTGTAGAGAAAAGCGGTCTTGCGTCATTCGTTGATTTAGTTGAAGGCACATCACTTAAAGAGGTCTTTGACGAATCAACAGGCATTACAAACCGTGTAATCATTGACTGGAAACAGCAAACACGTGGTGCAGACCTAAGACCTAGAGTTGTTCTAAAAGATGCAAAAGGTGAAATACTGACTCTTGCTAATGGTCTTGAAGCTAGATACTTCTTACCAGTGGATGCAATATTAAGCATTTCAGACAATGTGAAGGTTAATGCTGGTGATATCATCGCTCGTATTCCAAAAGAATCTTCGAAAACAAAAGATATTACTGGTGGTCTACCAAGAGTTGTTGAATTATTTGAAGCTCGTAAGCCTAAAGATCACTCGCTTATAAGTGAGATTTCAGGCACTGTTGAGTTCGGAAAAGATTATAAATCTAAACGTAGACTAATAATCCGTCCTGAAGATAAAGACCAACAGCCAGTTGAATATTTTGTGCCACGCGGTAGACATATTACTGTCAATGAAGCTGATTATGTTACTAAGGGTGACATGTTGATGGAAGGAAATCCTTCTCCTCATGATATTCTAAGAGTAATGGGCGTAGAAGCACTAGCTTCATACATTGTAAACGAAGTACAACAAGTTTACAGACTGCAAGGTGTTGGAATAGCTGACAAGCATATTGAAGTAGTGTTGCGTCAAATGTTACAAAAACTAGAGATCACTGATGCTGGTGAAACAACATATCTTGCAGGCGAACAAGTTGACCGCGAAGAATTAAAAGAGATAAATGCAAAAGCTAAAGAAGAAGGTTATAAACCTGCTAAAGCAATTCCTGTTCTTCAAGGTATTACTAAAGCATCACTTCAAACTAGATCTTTCTTCTCGGCAGCATCATTCCAAGAGACAACTCGCGTTCTAACGGAAGCGGCTGTTGCTGGAAAGATTGATAAACTTCAAGGACTGAAAGAAAACGTGATTGTAGGTAGGTTAATTCCTGCAGGAACTGGTTTCTACATGAATAAAATCCAAAAAACAGCGCTTGCTCGCGATGTGGAAATGGATGTGCCTAATGTTGTTGCAATGCCTAAGTCAGAAGAAAAGTCTGAAAAACGCAAAAAAGCTGCATCTTAACAAGAAGCTACTGAATTTTAATCAACCACTGAGCCTAATCGGTTTGGTGGTTGATTTTTTTTGTACCTAATGTAAGTCTTTTTATTAAGCAATGTTGGAAAATCTGTGAAAGACGAAAATAACAAAGATTTGTTTTGGAAAACTACAAAAACCGCCCTGCTTTTTGGAAGCCTCAGAGGACTAATCTCAACGCCACTAATAGAGGTTCCGCTTACTAATATTCAGCGACGCCGTCAAACATTTATACATATTCATAAAGATACCCCACCTTTAGGGACGACAATTTTTTTAAAGTTGCTTAGAGAAGGAAAGTTTCACGAATTACAAACAGGTTTAGGTCCAAACATAGCAAAAAATTTTTCTCGAGAGTTGTTACGGGCATATAGCTGGCTTGGCGTGCCAATTTTGATGAACAGCACATTTAGCCCTAAGGTACTGGATCAAAATCCAAAGATGGTAATTATAGCTTCTGTAGCGGCAGTGGTTGCTGTTAATGGGACTATGAATACCATCTACGATGGAGTCAGAAATAAGCAGATAGATACTTTTAATATTACTGGTAAAAAGTTAAATTCCTTCCAAGCATTAAGTAAAATATTGGATGAGCATGGCTCGATGGGAGTATTTCATGGAGGCAAAATGACATATTTCTATAGTGCATACTTTTGGGGGGGATTTGCTGTATCTAGAGAAAGTTATTCTTATCTAGCTAAAAAATGTGGCTTTAATATATCTGATTTAAAAACCCAGACTGCTATAAACATTTTATCTGGTATAAATTCTGGCATAATGACTATGCCAGTAGAGCATCTCCGTTTTCAAATTCTAAGTGGGGATTTGCCACCTGAACCACTTAAAGCCCTTCAAAAGTTTAAGGAAATTCACGGAGCCAAAACGTGGCCGAGGCTTTTTTGCGGCTTATCACAATCATTACCTACGCAAATTTCAGCAAGTTTACTTGCGGGTACGTTATTGTATTGGCAGAAACAAAATGAACACGCTAGATAAAATTTTATAGACACTTAGGTAGTAAAGTGTAAGTATTATAAAACTTTATTACAATTAATACATGCGAGGAAAAATGTATTTAAATAAAACAATTTCAGTTTTAGCTTTAATGGCGATGATTGGAACGTCAGCGGTGAGTCTTGCTCAAGATGCTGCAACTCCAAGCGTACCACCTGCAATCTCAAGTATGTCTACAGAAACTAATGCTGCTTCTACTCCTGCTCCTGCAGCTCCTGCAAGCGGCGCTACTACGCAATCATCTGTTGACGCTATAGCCCCTGCAACAACGACACCTGTTGACGCTTCAACAGTGACCTCTGCAACACCTGTTGTTGCTCCATCTGCTTCAAGTCAAGTTCCGATGGATGCGTCAAGCCAAGTTATGCTGCAATCTGTAATGCTAGTAAATCTTCCAAAAGCTGATGGTTCTATTGTGGACAAATTAGTTGAAGCATTTAATTCAAGAGATTATGAGAAATATAGCAGTATCTTCTCGAAAGAAGGTTTTACATTGATAACTTCAGATTTTCAATATGCCTCAACACCTGAAGCTTTGAAAAATAAATGGGATGCCAAAGTTGTTGATCATAATTTTAAGGATTCAAAAGCTGCTGCAACAGTTGAATCAGTTAAAGATTTAGCTCCAGGGATTGCAATGATTACAGGTAAGTTCAATTTGGTAATGGATGCAAATAGAACTGCTATGTCTATGTTCACATTGCTTGTTAAGTATGAAGATAATGCTTGGAAAATCAATACTCTACATGCTTCTTCTAAAGATGTAATGAGAATGGTTTTGGCAGATGAAATAAAGCCTGAAAGCAATGCTATGATAGATGCTGTTTATGCAATTCTAGGGCTTTTAATTGGTTTCGTTCTTGCAAAACTTGTTCATAGAAAAGCTGCTTAATAGCGCTATAATTTGCTAAAAAAGCTGGCTTAGGCCAGCTTTTTTTATGGTCTTTAATTTTTTTAATTTAGAGAGTATAATGACTAAAAAATGTAGTTATATGAATAAGAATTTTTACATTACAACACCAATATACTATGTGAACGATGCTCCGCATATTGGTCATGCGTACACAACAATTGCCTCGGACGTGATAGCAAGATTCAAAAGGCTGGATGGGTTTAATGTGATGTTCCTTACTGGAACTGATGAACATGGGCAGAAAATTGAGAAGTCTGCTGCAAAAGCTGGAGTAGATATTCAGGCATTTACAGATAAGTTTTCTGAAGCATTTAAGAATTTAAATATTAATCTAAAAATATCTAATGATGATTTTATCAGAACAACTGAGATACGTCATAAAAGTACTGTTCAAGAAATTTGGAAAAAATTATTTACAAGTGGCAATGTATATTTGGGTAGTTATTCGGGCTGGTATGCAGTGCGAGATGAGGCATTTTACCAAGAATCAGAATTAGTTGACGGCAAAGCACCAACAGGAGCAGAAGTTGAGTGGATAACTGAGCCTAGTTACTTTTTTAATCTGTCAAAATGGCAAGATAAATTGCTTAAATTCTATGAAGAAAATCCTGATTTTATTGCGCCTAATTCAAGAAAAAATGAAGTGCTTTCATTTGTTAAGGGAGGGTTGCATGATCTATCGGTTTCACGTACATCATTTAAATGGGGGATACCTATTCCTAACGATGAGCATCATGTAATGTATGTTTGGTTAGATGCCTTGTTTAATTATTATTCAGCGATTCATACGCAAGAGCGTAAGCAATTTTGGCCGTGTGATTTGCATATTGTTGGTAAAGATATATTGAGGTTTCATGCTGTATATTGGCCAGCATTTTTAATGGCTTGCGAATTGCCGCTGCCGAAAAGAGTTTTCGCGCATGGTTGGTGGACAAATGAAGGTGAGAAAATTTCCAAATCATTAGGCAATACAATTGATCCGATAAAATTAATGGATGAATTTGGCCTAGATTATGTGCGTTATTTTCTAATGACTGAGATGCCTTTCGGTAATGATGGTAATTTTTCTCGTGACGCATTCATAAATAAAGTGAATTCAAATCTTTGCAATAATATTGGAAATCTTGCACAGAGAGTTTTGTCCTTTATCAACAAAAATTGTGATGCGAAAGTCCCTCATTGTAATCAGTTAATAGGTGAAGATAAAAAATTATTAGATCTAGCATACTCTTTGGCAGATAGAATGAGAAATCATATAGATAAACAGGAGATTCATTTGGCATTTGAAGAAGTTATCTCTCTAGGGTCGGCAGCAAATGAATATGTAGATAAACAGGCGCCATGGGTTCTTAAAAAATCAGATGTTGAGAGGATGAATACAGTATTGTATGTGCTGTGTGAGAGTTTGAGAATTTTAGGAATAGCGTTGTTGCCAATTATTCCTGATTCTGCAAATAAGCTTCTGGAACAATTGGGTGTCGAATCTCCTAGGCTTGAAAATATGAGTGTAGATTTTGCTTTGAGAAGTGGAGCTGAATTACCTGTGCCCCAAGGAATATTTCCTAGGTTGCAAACTGAGTAAGAAAATTTAAACACATTTCTTTAAAATCTCGTTTGGAATATCCTCTAGTGGTAGCTCAACGTTTATTGCGCCCTTGGACTTAGCAAGTTTTGGTGTTTCGTATATAACGCAGCTTGCTTCATTTTGACTTATTACAAAGCCACCTTTTTCTTTAATCTTTATCATGCCTTGAGTTCCGTCGTGACCATGACCTGTTAAAATGACTCCAACAACTTTATTTCCGAAGTTGTTTGCTAAAGATTCAAACATAGAGTCTACAGGATTTTGATTTTCATTTTCATTAATCACTACTTTAAAATTATCGCCAGATTTCTCTAAATGAATATTGTTACTGGATGACGTTAGGTATGCCTGACCAGTACTAATCTTTTGTCCGTTCTTAGCTAAATTAATTCCAACCTCACAAAGTGATGATAATCGTTCTGTAAACGCATTTACAAGGCTCTCATGTAGTCTGAGAGAAACTAATATTGGTGGTGAATTAGAAGGTAGTAATGATAACACTTGCTTCACAGCTTCTACTCCACCGACTGAAGAACTTAAGGTAATTATTCTAGAGATTGATTTTTGAGAAGAATCAAAAGCTAAAGTTTTAATTTTAGAATTATCTGAAAGAGAATGATATCTTAGAGAAGCTTTCAAAGCCAAATGCACTTTATTTTCCAATTCGGTTTTTAACTTGCTTAAATCTTTAAAATCTTCGAATTGCTTTGGCTTTATTAGATAGTCTACTGCGCCAATTTCAAGGGCTCTTATAGTTGTTTCTGCACCTTCTTTATCAAGAGTAGAAATCATAATCACAGGGATAGGATCTTTATGCATAAGTTTGTCTAGAAATCTTATTCCATCCATCTCAGGTATATCAGCATCAAGTGTGATTATGTCAGGTTTTAGTTCGGTGATTTTTTTTGTTGCTTCACGCTCATTTTCAGCAGTACCTACAACTTCAATATCATCTGTTTGATTTAGTAGGCCAGTGAACAATGTTTTAACGAATTTTGAATCTTCTATTATTAAAATCTTAATTTTTTTGGTAGTCATAATTCCTCAAATCTGAAGTCGTTAGTTTAAAACCTAACCAGCTGATTTATAGTAGTTATTGTCAGCATAACCTTATATTTACTACTGTAAAATATTATTTTATTTGTGTTCATCCATGTTATGTAGATATGCAGCTAAAGAATATTGTTATTAATAAATTGTGAAAGAGTGATTTTTTGCTTGCAATTTACTCTGTTAATCGTTATTTATCTTAACTCACAACATGGTGTCTTTAGGGCGGTTAGCTCAGTTGGTAGAGCATTTCGTTTACACCGAAGAGGTCGGCAGTTCGAGCCTGTCACCGCCCACCATCACTTAAGTTTTTAGGGTGATGCTAAAGTTACTGTTTGCAATTGGTAGTTGGTAATACTATTATACTGTTACCTAAAATGGGGATGTAGCTCAGTTGGTTAGAGTGCTGGCCTGTCACGCCGGAGGTCGCGAGTTCGAGTCTCGTCATCCCCGCCATTTTATAGTGCAAATGTCTAGTCTTAAAAAATTGTTTAATTTAGCTAAGTACATACTGCTAACAGTGTCCGTTACGTGGTTGTTAGGGTTGTTGTGCTTTATGGCAATGATTCCAAAACCTTACCAAGAGGTAGAAGGGCAAACTGATGCTGTGGTAGTTCTAACAGGTGGAACTAAGCGTTTAGAGACAGGGCTGGATATACTTATGAAAACTGATTCTGAGAAAATACTTATCTCAGGGGTTGGCTTTAAAGTTACTAAAAAAGACATTATTAAAAACTTCTCTAAGTCTGAAGAGAGTCAAAAAATTAATCCAGATAATATTATTCTTGGCAGTATTGCCGATAGCACTATATCAAATGCCATAGAAGCAAAGATTTTTATGGATTTACATAGATTTAAAAGCTTAAGGCTTGTTACATCAAATTATCACATGCCGCGAAGCCAGCTTATTTTTAAGAAATATATGCCAGACTATGAAGTAGTTATTCACCCAGTAGGTCAAGATAACATCAGTCTTTTTGACGGAAAATTTAAGCTTATATTTAACGAATATAATAAACTTGTAGGTTTCGTATTACTTACAGTATGGGAATGGTACTCATATTATTTCGACGCAGCAACAAACTTCACTTCATACTGGTTGTATAAGTTAAGCCACTAGACATACTCGAAACCAATAATCAAACGTACTGTTACTCTATTTCATACTCAATTTTTGAGCTAGCTCATCCCACTCGCGTTGAGTAAGTCCACTGGTTTCTTGATTAACTTTTTCGCCTGCTATCATGCGTTTTACGATATCTAGCATTTGTGCAGAAAGGTTGGCGCTGTTAACGCGGTAATCCATGAAAGCTTCAAAAGTAAACGGAACCCATTTTTTTAGAACTTCAATCATCGCTTCCGCATAAACGCGGATTTCGTATTGAGCATGTGGGTCGGCACGAAGCATCAAGAAGTGCATTAGGTTATTTAGATCAATTTTCCAGTACCACTGAGTGTAGTAGTTTACTGGTAAATTCATTCTAGCTAACTCGCGAGTTAATCCTTTTCTATTTGGGTCAAGAACTTCATCAGTGTTGTCATTTAGGTTAAGCATCTGCATATAGTGCTCATATGATTTTTCAGAATCATTTTTTAATAATTCTAAAACGTGGTGAGCTTCTGCTCCTTCTAAAACATCGCCTCTACCCTGACGGTTAGAATCTGACTGAGATGCAAGATTAGCTGGCGCTGGTATATAGAACTCTTTATCAAGAATTGAATAACGTGCAGAATATTCGTTTACGTTTGCAGTTCTGTGTCTTATCCATTGACGCGCAACAAAAATAGGTAATTTAACGTGGAATTTAATTTCGCACATTTCAAATGGAGTTGTGTGCCAATGACGCATTAAATATCTAATTAATCCACGGTCTTGGCTGATTTTTTTTGTGCCTCTACCATAAGAAACACGAGCAGATTGAACTACAGCTTCATCATCACCCATATAGTCGATCACGCGGATAAAGCCATGGTCTAATACTTTAATTGGCTCATATAAAATATCTTCTATTGCTTGAACGGTGGCACGACGCGTTTTGTTTGAAAGATCACGTGCTTCTTGGATTTCTTGATTTTGAACTGCTGATACTGCCATATATGTTTCCGAATTACTTTTGTAATAACTTACTATTATTGGACTAATTTTGCAAATGTACTTTCAAGTCCATTAAACTTAGGTTACATTTTTATTAACAATAAAAGTGGTTGTATGTCAGCAGAGAAGATAGTTTTGGAGGCGCGTCAGAATTTACTTGAAAAAGTAAAGTCGAGTAACCCCAAAGCTGACCTCTCTCTAATAGAAAAAGCTATAGATATAACGGTTAAGGCGCATGAGGGGCAGATTAGAGCATCTGGAGAGCCATACTGCATTCACCCGATAGCTGTGGCAGAAATATTGACCGAGTTAAAGTTGGATACAGCATCTTTAATTACTGCTTTGCTTCACGACACATTAGAAGATACTAAAATAACTTTAGAGGAAATCGAGAAAGACTTTGGTAAAGAAGTTTCGAAATTAGTAGATGGAGTCACGAAATTAGCGAAAATCGAATATCAGCCAGAGCATATTAAACAAGCGGAAAATTTCCGCAAATTACTTTTAGCGATATCGGAAGATATTAGAGTTTTACTAGTTAAGCTTGCAGATAGACTCCATAATATGCGGACGATTAAGCATATTAAAAAGCCTGAAAAGCGTATACGAATTTCTCATGAAACAATGGAAATATATTCGCCTTTGGCCGAACGTATAGGTATCCATAAATTTAAAAACGAACTGCAAGATTTAGCGTTTGCAGAGCTGCACCCTGAAATCCGCAAATCTATTATTAGTAGATTGGATTTTTTACGTAAGCAGGGCACTTCGTTAGTTGATACAATTGTAAAAGAAATTAAAGATACTTTAAAAAGCCATGGCATAGATGCAGATGTTCAAGGTAGAGAGAAGACAACGTGCTCCATTTGGAGAAAGATGGAGAGAAAGAACGTAGCTTTTGAGCAGCTTGCAGATATTATTGCTTTTAGGATATTGGTGGATGATCCTGTAGATTGTTACAAGGCACTTGGGGTTATGCACACATCATATCACATGATCCCAGGTGGATTTAAAGATTTTATCAGTACTCCTAAAGCCAACGGATATCAATCTCTGCATACTTTAGTGATGGGGCCTGAGCAAAGGTGTATCGAGATACAAATTAGAACATTT
This sequence comes from uncultured Candidatus Midichloriaceae bacterium, assembly GCA_964558975.1. Classification (GTDB taxonomy): domain Bacteria; phylum Pseudomonadota; class Alphaproteobacteria; order Rickettsiales; family Midichloriaceae; genus CAZLFQ01. The sequence continues at coordinate 11,568 of CAZLFQ010000002.1, read as the reverse complement.
GACATGCATGAGATTGCAGAGCTTGGGGTAGCCGCTCACTGGACATATAAACAAAGTCAGCCTAGTACAATTGAAGGTACTCATTATAGGTGGATTAGAGAGCTATTGGAAATTCTTGAAAATGCATCAAGTGCCGAAGAGTTCTTGGAGAACACAAAGTTAGAAATGTACTATGACCAAGTTTTCTGCTTCTCGCCAAAAGGGGATTTGATAGCCTTGCCGCGTGGTGCTACACCTGTGGATTTTGCTTTTGCAGTTCACTCTAATATGGGGCTTACTTGTATTGGGGCTAGGGTTAATGGAAGGATTGTTCCACTTAAAACTCAGTTAGAAAATGGTGACCAAGTAGAGATATTGCGTTCAAAAACGCCAATGCCATCGCCTGCTTGGGAGAAATTTGTTGTAACTGGCAAAGCAAGAGCAGAGATTAGAAAATATATTCGTTCAAAACAGCGTGATGAATATATAAATCTTGGTAGAGCAATTATCAGTAAAACTTTCCAACAGCTCGATAAAGAATATAAAGAAGAGAGCCTGAAGGCTGTTTTGCCGCATTTTAAAAGACAAAGCGTTGATGATTTGCTTGCAGGGATAGGTGAAGGTTTGGTTAATAGGAATGAAGTAATTAAAGCGCTGCATCCTGAATACCAAGCTGACAAAAAAAGCAAAAATCCACTTTCTCTTCTAAAGTTTAAAAATGCAAAACCCGCTCCAAAAGAAAGTAAGGGAATGCCAATAAAAGGTTTAATTCCGGGAATGGCTATACATTTTGCAGGTTGTTGCCATCCGCTTCCTGGTGATAGGATCGTAGGGATCGTTAATACTGGTAAAGGAATCACAATTCACACTGCCGATTGTGAGATGTTGGAGAATTTTTCTGGCACGCCAGAGCGTTGGATCGATGTGTCTTGGGAAGGGACAGGTGACGAAAAATACATTGGGCGAATCAAAGTTACGCTTTCAAATGAGACAGGAAGCCTTGCCAAAATTACCAATGCAATCGCTCACGATCAGGCAAATATTTCTAATCTAAAAGTGTCTGGTCGCTCACTAGATTTCTTTGAGCTGCAATTAGATGTAGAAGTGAAAGGACTACAACAACTGAACAATCTGATTACTGGCATAAGGTCACTAGACTGTGTACACAGCGTTGAAAGATATAAAGCGTAAATATGAAGCAAAGTCTCGCTTACAAGTATGGAGTTGAGTCGGAAGAGCAGGTGGCAGATTATCTGCGTGGAATGGGTTTTGAAATTTTATTTTTTCGCTATAAAACCCCATATGGTGAGTTAGATTTGGTTGCGAAAAAAGAAACGCTCGTAGTTTTTGTAGAAGTTAAAGCAAGGCATGACCCAGCACACTTTGATTTGATAACGAAAAAGCAAATTAAACGTAACTGTAACGCTGCAAACTACTTTCTTGGAGAGAATGAGCAGTATGCAAACCACGATATGCGGTTTGATTTTATCACAGTAATTAATGGATGTATCGCAGACCACATTGAGAACGCATGGGAGTGCGAGTCTAGTTGACATTAACTTAGAATATCTTCATTTGGCTTGACGAATTGTATTTAGTAAGTATAACAATGCCATGAATTTTTATTCACCAGGGGTGCTTTGAGAACTTTCTCAAGGCTGAGATTTTACCCTAATAACCTGCTCAGGATAATGCCTGCGAAGGGAGAGTGAAGCTCTTAATAATCTGTTGCGATTTCAAACCGTATTCAGATTACCTCTGCGGCTTTATATCCTCTTCACAGATGTTCCTACAACAACGTTTGAGAGGATTAATGCGTAAGTATATTAAAGGCTATTATTTGCCAGCAATGCTGGGGTCAGGCATTGAGTATTATGATATAGCACTTTATGGCTATATGGCTCCTGTACTGATTCAAGTTTTTTTTCCACATCTCGATAAAATTACAGCCTACTTTCTTTATTTTATGTTTGAGTTTTTTGCTGCAATTTTTCAATTAGTTGGAGCTAGTTTTTTTGGATCTATCGGTGATAAATATGGCAGAAGACCTGCGATGTATAGCAATATGCTTGGCATATCATGTGTAACGTTCTTGATGTGTATGTTACCTACGTACACGCAAATAGGCATTTTGGCTACAACACTATTTGTGATAATGCGTGCGTTACAAAGTTTCTTTCTTGGGGGAGAGTATAATGGAGGGGCGATATACCTTATGGAGCACGAAGTGGATGGTACCAAGCATAGCTTGATTAGTGGTCTTTACTGTGCGTTTACGGTAGTAGGAATTATATTAGCCAGCATTGTTGCTTTCATATGCAATAAAATGGGACCAGAATATTTCCGTATTGCATACGCTATAAGTTTTTTATTAGCCATTGTTATATATAAAATGAGATTGTCTATTAAAGAAACTCCAGAATATACAAAGCGCAATGAAGACACTTCTAATATCCCTTCTCTAGGCAAAATATTAGTGATTCAAATAATAATTGCCTCACTGTTTTTTGGAATACTTTACGGACTTCCTACAAGGATTTTTAATGCATTACTCCCAATTGCGCTAGGAGTTAATAGCAATCAGATTATGCTCTTAAATACTTTATCCCTTGTCCTATATGCTGGGTTGTTGATATTAGCAGGTTTATTAGCAAGCAAGTATAGCGCAACTAGAGTGATGAAATCATCGGCTGTTGCGGCATGTATTATATCTTGCCCCTTAATGATTTTAATACAATCTGGATACTGGATATATATAATTGTCGCCAAAATTCTGTTTACGATTATGACAGGTGCATTTATTGGGCCATTTCATTCTTGGACGCAATCGATATCAAATACTCATACTAGGTATAAAAGTATTTCAATTTCTTACGCGATTGGTAAATGCTGCTCAACCATTTTGCTCGCATGTAGCTTTTTAATCTACGATCACTTTAAAAATATTGCGGTATTGGGCATAGCATTATCGATTGTTGCAATTATAACTGTGAGGATTTTTTATGAAGCACCTACTAAAAACTAGTTTGAGGATTTGTTTTGTCACAAATATAAAAGAGAAGCCTCTGGATGATTATCTGAAGCTAGTGAATCAGGCGGTTGCAGGTGGTGTAACGATGGTTCAATTAAGAGAAAAAGCTGCTGACATAAAGGATGTTCGATATAAAGCGATCGCTCTACAAAATATTTTAAGACCGAAGGGTGTTCCATTGATTATAAATGATTTTGTTGAGTTAGCTGCTGAGATAAACGCGGATGGTGTGCACATAGGGCAACAAGATATGTCTGTAGCGCAAGCAAGAAAAATACTAGGTCCACATAAGATTATTGGTTTATCTATAGAATCAATAGATGAATTGCATTTAGCAAATGATACTAAAGGAATAAACTATGTAACAGCAAGCGCAGTATTTCCAAGTGTGACAAAGCCAGATTGTAAAAAGATATGGGGTTTAGAAGGTTTAAAAGGGATAGCTCGGCAGTCAAAGCATCCTGTTACTGCAATAGGCGGGATAACAGAGCATAACATTAGAGAAGTTTTAAATGTCTCTAATGTTTGTGGAGTAGCCTTGGTTGGGGCGATTGAAAGAGCTACTTGCCCATATAATACTGCTAGAAATTTGGCAAAGGCATTTGAAAATAATAGGTGCATATGACAAGTTCAACTATGAAATACAAGTGCCTTTCTATTGCAGGTTTTGATGGTTCAGGTGGGGCTGGCATCCAAGCTGATCTTAAAACATTTTCTGCAACAGGAACTTATGGTATGACAGTCTTGACCGCGATACCAGTGCAGAATACTTGTGGAGTGAGGAGTTGTTATGATGTTCCACTGCTATGCATAAAAGAGCAACTTGAAGCAATTTTCGATGATATCAAGCCAGATGCAATTAAAATTGGTATGCTTTTCTCAACGGAGGTCATAGAGCTTGTGACTGCTTTTCTGATTCAGCGTGCCGATGGTATTCCAATAGTGTTAGATCCAGTAATGGTAGCTAAAAGCGGAGATCCTCTTTTGCAAGCCGATGCAGTGGAGGCTTTAAAAACAAAATTGATACCTATCGCATGCATTATCACTCCTAACTTGCCTGAAGCAAGAGCTTTAGTGGCAGGAAATTATGAAAAAAATGTAATGGCAAAAAAGTTATTAGATTTGGGGTGTGGGGCTGTTCTTTTGAAGGGCGGGCATGAAGAATCTATTTGTTCAGATGATTTGTTTTTATCACGCACAGATGAAGAAGTATTATCTACACCACGCATCAATTCTAAGAATACTCATGGTACAGGATGCACGTTATCCGCAGCAATTGCTAGTTTTATGGCTCAAGGCATTTCAACCTTAGATGCAAGTAAAAAGGCCAAAACGTATCTACATGATGCCATAGTTCATAGCAAAGATGAAAGCTTAGGAAAAGGATATGGTCCAGTGCATCATTTTCACCATTTATGGAAATATTTATAACAGTTATAAATGATTGCATTGTTGACCACATTGAGAACGCATGGGAATGCGAGCCAGCATAAAATTTTACTTTGCGATCTGTCTATGGATATCAGCCATCCTTTTAAGGTTCTCTCCAACGTAGTGTGAAGAGCTTTTAATATACCCAAGCTCTTTACAATCTCCATATTCATTTGGAAGCACGCTAGTCCCTGCTAGATGAGCTTGGTACAATGCATTGCATGCAACAGAGGCTAACAGATTTGATTCTTTGAAATAGTATGTGCCAACTCCCACTGCTTTTAGTGCGTACCTAAGTGATTCAACATAGCAACGGAATTTTTCATTGTGAGCAGTTGTATTGCCAAGCTCTAAATAGGCTTGTGAAATAAGAATGTTAAACCAGATTCTATAGTCTTCCAAGTCTTCATCTAGTCGCACAAGTGCTTCAAAGTGTAATGATTTTGCTTCTTTTATAACTGCTTTCCAGTCTTTACTTTGCGCAAGAGTAATAAGGCGTAGAGTTAATTCATGGAATGGTTTGCTAGGTAACATTGAAGATTTTGCAAGCTGTTTTAATTGAGTATTGGCCGTATTGTTGTCAAAAGCAAGTAGGGTATTTAAATGAACTCTTTAGTTGAAGCCAGTGTTGCAAGGGATGCAATGCAGGTTTTTATGTTGAATTCCGTTACTATGTTACTTTTGAAATACATGCCATGTGTATTAAGATTCGATGATTGGTCTTTATCCTCATTAACCCGAGTTATCAAGTCAAATACCGTTCCATTAATCAAATACGCCATAGATTCAGCGGCATGATTATCTGTTAGCTCAACTGTCGGCACTCCTTCTTGAATAATGACATCTGAATTATGTACGCCATGTTTTATAACATCCATGCTGTGACGATGTTTTTTGTTTATATGTAAAACTTCTTCAGCGCTTTTTACTGGCATCACTCCCATGCCATATGTTCCCATGTCTGATTTTATAAAAATAAACGGTTCAGATTTTATATTATTATCTGCATATTTTGTTTTAATTAAAGCTAGCATCTCCTCAACTTTATTAGCTATACATTCAATGCCCTGTTTTTTTCTAAAGTCGACATTCCCACAGCTTTGCACATATGTAGAAATAAGCCAGCTATCAAAGCCAAATTCCTTAGCAAACTTTTCTGCAATTTCAGAATGCGCTTTGAAGTGATTGGTTTTCCTGCGCTTGAACCAACCTAAATTTGTATTAGGAATTATTGGTTGAGATAGGTTTCTAAATACTTCATGCAGCCCTAATGTTAAGTCGTTATTAAGAACTAATAAATCTGGGATAAAATTGCCAATGTGTACTTCGTTTTCTTTTTTACTAATTGGGTAAATGTGTAAGTCCAGCTCTGCTACAGGGAATTCTTCTGCAATATAAGGTGAGCCAATTTTAATATGGAAGCCAGCTTTGCTAAACAATCCCTCAAGTACTTTAAGGTTTTTTAAATAGTTAATATTGCGTGTAAAATTCTCAGGAACTAGTAGAATGTTTCTCACTTTTGGAAAATTACTTTGCATATAACTGGTAAGTAATTTTAAAGCTATTTCTTTGCTCTCATCCGAAGCATTATTAAAACCCGACGGGAATATATTTGTATCGACGTGGGCGATTTTAAACCCTGCATTTCTTATGTCGACAGAGGTATAAATAGGTTTGGCAGAGTTGTTATATTCAGTTTCAATCCACTTCAGAATTTTCTTCTGAGATTGCTTTGCAAACGCATCTAATTTTTCATAATTACTTACCATCCCAGTCCCCAAAAATTGCTTGATAGGCTGCAAGAGAAGCGATTGCAGCGGTATCTGCTCTCAAGATTCTTACTCCCATATGAGTTGGTATGCAATGTTTTAGATTTACTAGGAATGTTCTTTCTTCTTCAGAAAACCCGCCTTCAGGACCAATTAGTATAGCATTATCAGTTGCTGAGGGCTGAATTTTTTTGATACTTGAGCATTTTTTTGATTCATCGAAAAATAGCAATGTGCCTTTGATATGTAGCGCTGACACAGCTTTTTTCAAAGGCTGAATATCAAAAATCTTTGGGATATCAAGTCGTTCGCATTGTTCGGAGGCTTCAACTGCTGAATATTGCAGCTTTTCAATATTTACTTTGTTGACCACGCTTCTTTGAGTAAGGATTGGAAGTATATCCGTTACACCAAGTTCAGTCGCTTTTTCAATTATATATGCTGAGTTAATATTTTTAGTGGGGGCAAAAAGTAAAGTGAGTTTATTTGTGTTGATCTGAGATTTAATCTTTTCAACCACTATTACTGAAGCGCTTTTAGAGTTAGGGTTGGTTATTTGTCCAGTCCATTCCCCATCTTGGCCATTAAATAATAAGATTGTAGAATCAGACTTTAGTCTTAGGACATTTATAAGGTAGTTTGACTGCACCTTATTCAGTGCAAGTAAAGAGTCTTTTGATAGTCTAGATTCAATAAAAATCCTTGGGGTCATAAAGTACTTAGTAAAGTTTAAACAGATTTCTGTCTGAACTTGCGTTTTTGTTGGGCAATCTTACTTTTCATCGATTTACGAGCAAAGATTTTTTTTGTATTCTTTTTTGCGATTTTTATTACTTTATTACTCTGCGTCGCATTTGCAGTTATTAACTTGTGGGCAGTCTTTTTTATAACTGTAGGTAGTTCTGGTGATAAAAGATCTGCGTCATGTTCTGCAAGAGCAAAAGGGTCTATAACGCTTGTAGCATCTTGACTGATATATTTTTGACTGTTTATGTCAATTGCGTCAAATGCGCTTGGACTTTGTATCACAGCTGCAGATGGGAAACGTTTGTTTATACCTAACTTATTACTATTAACTTCTGCAACTTGAGTTTTGCCAATTTTATTATAACCGTACTCTAGCAGTTGGATCATATGGTTATCCCTAGCAACGGCAGATGGGCCGCCAAGTACAACACCTACTAATTTGCCACTTGGGCTAGATGTAGATGTAACTAAGTTGAAGCCAGAAGCCAGTGTATATCCAGTTTTTAAGCCATCTGCCCATTCATATCTATCTAGTACTCTGTTGTGGCTCGATATTATAGATCCTTTGAACTTGAATGATTTTCTTGAGAATAATGGATAAAATTTAGGGTGGTCTCTTCTTAAAGCTATGGCAAGGCGTGCCATATCATAAGCTGTTGTAACTTGCTCGGAGTCTGGCAAGCCGCTTGCATTTTTAAATGTTGTGTCTGTCATACCTAGTTGATGTGCTATATCAGTCATCTTATCTGCGAAATTTGATTCCGTTCCAGCCAATGCTTCTGAAAGTACAACTGCAGCATCATTCGCAGAATGTATTATGAGTCCTAGAATAGCATCTCTTACCATAATTGTTTGGCCAGATTTAAGGCCAAGTCTAGTTTTTGGCATCATTGATGCTTTCTGAGAAATTGGTAGTAACTGATTTAATGCGAGATCACCGCTTTCAATTGCATCAAATGCTAGATAAAGAGTCATTAATTTAGTTAGAGAGGCAGGATGTAAAATTTTATTGGCATCCTTTTGGTATACTACGTCACCAGTTTTAGCATTTACTACTAGAGATGCGTATTTTTGACTTGTTGTAAAATCATAGTTGCGGTTTTGTTGAACTCTTCTTCTAGCGTTTGCATCATCAGTTATTAATAGACTTAGCAATATAACAATCAAATAGATGCAATATCTCACAGGTAAAATCAGACATATATATATGTTCTCCTAGAATATAACCTATATGCTATTAAGTAAAGTTATAAACACCACTTTTTCTAAAAAGTGAAAGCTAGCTATAAAAGCCAATAAATGCTATCTTTGCTTGGATAAAGCTAATGAAAATTTATAGATGACATCGCCAATTTTAAGTCTAAATGATATCTCTCTCGCATTTGGGAAAAAAATTCTTTTTGATGATGTATCTTTGCATGTTTATGAGAATAATAAAATCTGCTTAGTTGGAAAAAATGGTGAAGGAAAATCCACTCTATTAAAGTTAATCTACGGCGAGCTGACAAAAGACCAAGGTGAATTTTGGAAAGCGCCGAATTTGCGCATTAGTTATTTACCCCAACAAACTAAATATGCTAAGCATCAAACTATATTCGATTTTGTTATAGAGGGTCTTTCTAAAGATGACAGAACTGATTCTAAATTTTATTTAGTAGATATGATATTAGAGCCATTAGAGCTCAACAAAGAACAGTTTATGGACAACCTTTCTGGTGGCCAACTTAGAAAAGCTTCTATCGCAAGGGCACTAATTGAAGAGCCAGATTTACTACTGCTTGATGAGCCAACCAATCATCTAGATATAAAAACAATTGAGTGGTTAGAAGATTATTTGAGAAGGTTTAGAGGATCGCTTCTTTGCATAAGTCATGACAGAACTTTTTTAAGAAATATCTCAAATAAAATTTGCTGGTTAGATAGAAGTAAATTCAAAGTCCTTGATAAGGGGTATGAGCATTATGATGAATGGTCACTTGCAATTTTGGAGCAGGAACAAAAAGAGCTCGATAATCTTGAGAGGCGTCTTAGAGATGAAGAAATATGGAAGATTCAAGGTGTAACTGCTAGAAGGAAGCGCAACCAAAAGCGCCTAAAAGATTTGTATACAATGCGCGAAAAGCTAGCTGCAGGTAAGGCGAAAATAAAAAAACTTAACGATAGGATTAGCCTTGATCCTTTAGCTCCATCTCTGTCTTCAAAATTAGTTGCTGAATTTAATGAAGCTTCTTTTTCACTTGGAGATCTCAAAATAATTGAAAATATGTCCATGCGAATAATGCGTGGTGAAAAAATCGGAATTGTTGGTGCAAACGGATCAGGCAAAACTACATTTTTAAAACTGTTGGTGGGAGATTTAGAACCTGATTTAGGGCGTATCAAGTTAGGGAAAAATATAACAATCACTTATTTTGATCAAAAGAGATCAGATCTAGATCCTGAAGATACTCTATGGAAAACGCTATGTCCAACTGGTGGTGATCAAGTCAAAGTTGGAGACAGGTTTATGCATGTTGTTGCATACCTTAAGAAATTCATGTTCGATCCTAAAGAAATTAGAGATAAAGTAGCTTTTCTTTCGGGTGGTCAGCAGAACAGATTGTTACTTGCAAAAGCATTAGCTAACCCAGGTAGCGTTTTGATTTTGGATGAGCCAACTAATGACTTGGATATGGATACATTAGATATGATCCAAGACATTCTTGCTGATTTTGATGGGACACTGATTTTAGTAAGCCATGACCGTGACTTTTTAGATCGTTTGGTTACAAAAACTATGGTGTTTAATGGTAATGCTAATATCGATGAATGTATTGGTGGCTATAGTGATTATATCAGAGCAATGAAGCCAGAGTCAGTTAAGACAATTAAGAAACAAGTTGTGCAAGAAATTATTGAGCCGAAAAAAACACAAAAAATTTCATTTAAAGTTCAGTGGGAATTAGAAAATCTGCCAATTAAAATTAGTGAGTTAGAGTCAGAAGTAGAAGCTATTGAGTTGCAGTTATCGGATCCTCAACTATATGCTGAAGATCCAGACTTGTTTAGTGATCTATCTCATGACTTAGTCAAAAAGAAAAAAGAAATAGAAAGGAATCTAGAGAGACTTATTGATATAGAAAATCAGTTATTGAATTGAGCAGGAGGCGCCCATTACTTGCGCTACACCCTCAACAATTGGTCTCAGATTATCTGGGAAAGTTAGTGGTGGATTCGCTATTCTGCAACCCATGGTCTCAGCAGCTGAAACAGGTGTCACACTACATGTCATCTTCATTATAATAATCCAAAACATTATTTTGGGTGCAATTTGAACAAGCGCTCTAATGAGATCATCAGTTTGACCATGCACTTCAAATGCTGGTTGGCCATCGTGAGTTGTTGTCTTAGAAAAGGTTAGTGTCATATTGTTCTCCAATATTACTAATTGATTAGGCAACGAAATGCCCGTGCGAATTTTAATTTTAAAAGTGAGTTTAGTCAAGGTCTTGGTGATTTAATAAAAATAAGGTACATTATTATTAATAATAAATTTAATAAATCTAAATGCGTACCGTATATCTCGATTCAACGGTAATTTTTTATCCCAAAACAGGCGTAGAATATGTGATAAGAATTCCACAATTGCAGGAAGTAAGGGTGCAATTTCAGGGAAGTAGGATTGATGAATTAATAAAGTTTGATGCCTCAACAGGCATATTCATTTTGAGAAATTATCCTACTGATCAATCCGGTGGCATTAACTCTACTGAGTTTGAGGGGATGCAGTTGATACCAAGAAGATCATTGCCACCCAGTATAGAGCATTTAATTCGGTCGCCAATAAATTTAATTGAAGATGATAATCCGCAAGATGTTATAGAAGTGAGAAAAATTACTTTTACCGAAAATGATATGCAATTTGGCTTAGAGTTTGAAGCATGTGAATCTGTAGAATTAAATTGTCTAATTTCAAAAGATTATATAGCGCGAGCAATGCAGGCTAATAAAGGGGGATTTCCTTTGTTTAAAGAGAGAATGAAGCCATCATACGAGGCATTAGTGAAAATATGCGCTGATTTTTTTAGGTTTAATACGGAGGATAAGTTAAAGCAGCAATCTGAAAATACGAAAGACCTATGCCATTTGAGAGCGCATTTTATATCTATCTTGCTAAGGATGTATGGGATCAATTCCTATAGGTTTTTTAAAAAAATGAACCCATTAGATTGGGAAGAATTCGGTACAAGGCATAGTTATTGGTTCTTTCATGCGGCAACATTGGTCATAGATTCTGATGATAAGCCTTGGGTATTAGATCCATGGGTGTTTAGTAATAAATTACTAACTCCAAAAGAATGGCTTTTTTGTTCTAAACATCCCAAGCCATCCAAAATTTTAGTAGCAAATCATATCGTGGTTTCTGATCTTAAAGGAAAAATGGCAGATGGTGAGAATTTTTATAGTTTTACATCTTGTCTGAATATAGGTGCGCTACAATTTTTAATAGCTTCAGCAATCCCTAGTAGAGTTTGCTCTATAGTAGCACCTCTTGATCATAGAATTGCTGCTCAAATAATGGAATTTCTGGTTGAGAGATATAAAAAAAGAATCACCTGTATAGAAAATAGC
>CAZLFQ010000001.1:819433-943623 GCA_964558975.1 uncultured Candidatus Midichloriaceae bacterium | reverse complement strand
GAACCCTCGACCCCAACCTTGGCAAGGTTGTGCTCTACCCCTGAGCTACACCCGCAAACAGTGAGAAACAATATAATAATATTTTCTTCAAATGCAAACACTTTCCTTAGATTGTAAGGAGCATTTTTTAATGTTACGATTTTATATATAGGTTGTGCTCTTTTAAATATATGAAAGTCTTAGTCTTAGGCGCAGGGGTAATTGGGGTAACAACAGCATATTTCCTGCAGAAAGAAGGCTACAAAGTTACTGTAATTGATAGGCATAGCGAAGCTGCTGCCGAATGCAGCCATGCTAATGGAGCGCAACTAAGCTACAGCCATGCCGAACCTTTGGCTGGGTGGAAAAATCTTTGGAAAGGTATAAAGTGGTTAGGCAAAAGTAATGCTCCTCTGCTTATTCGCCCACGAATAGATCTTGATTTATATAAATGGATTTTCAAATTTTTACTGGAATGTCCAAAATCAAAAATGGAGCAACATGCAATTAATTTGTTGAGGCTTTCATTCTATTCTAAACAAATATTTTATGAACTGAACCAAAGTTTGGATATAAAATACGACTGGAATAACTTTGGCATATTGCATCTTTTGGAAAGAGAAGAAGATCTTGATCGTGAGAAAAAATTATTTGAATTTTTTCATAAACACTCAGAGTGCGAATTTGAATTTTTTTCTAAAAGCCAGTGTATAGAGCATGAGCCATCATCTGAAGTTATTATGGAAGAAAAGGTTGGAGGCATTTGGTCGAAATCAGATGAAATTGGAGACGCTCATAAATTTACCATAGCAATACAAAAGAAATGTGAAGAACTTGGTGTTGAGTTTTTATGGGATACAGAAGTCACAGCACTTACAACCCATAAAAATAAAATCACAGGTGTAGATACTTCCAAAGGATTCATGACGGCCAACAAGTTTGTTTGTTGCTTTGGTGCATATTCTGCAAAGCTGCTTTCTCCAATTGGTGTGAAGCTTTCCATTTATCCTGTGAAAGGATATAGCACGTCCGTACCAACAGGTGATGAATATAACGCACCGCGTTCTAGTGTGTTTGATATCGAGCGTAAAATTGTTTACACCCGTATGGGCGATACTCTGCGTACTGCAGGCACTGCAGAATTTACAGGTTTTGATCATTCAATAAATGAAGAAAGAATTAAGCCATTATTAGATGCGACTAAAAAGTTTTTTCCAGATGGTGGTGACTATTCAAATGTTGGGAAATGGTCGTGCTTAAGACCACTGACACCACATTATAATCCATATTTGGGTGAAACAAAGTACAGCAATTTATATGTAAATTCTGGACATGGGTTCTTAGGTTGGACAAATGCTGCAGGTAGCGCAAAAATAGTTGCTGATGTTGTTATGGATAAGCCTTCACCTATTAATATTAAAGCGTTTGGTACTTTCTGACCTGTGAAAGAAACTGGTGTAAAATACAGAGATTGTATGTAGTTAGGTTTTAAACTTCTTCTTGAAGATTAAGCATTTCATACATAACATATATTTAGCAAATAAATTTTTTATATTATATGGCAAAAAAACCGCGTCAGGTTATGTCACCGCACCTGACTATATACAAACCACAAATAAGTTCTGTGCTTTCTATATTCCACAGGTTATCAGGAGTATTTAATTTTTTTGGGATGATTGCTCTGGTATGGTGGATAGTTTTTATTGCGTATACTCAAACCCCGTATTCTGAAACTTGGATATGGAATTTTTTTACAACGCATTTAGGGATGGCGATATTGATGGCTTGGAGTTTTTCACTATTTTTCCACATGTGCACAGGTGTAAGGCATTTATTTTGGGACATGGGAATTGGCTTTAGTCTTCGTGCAGTAAATATCACGGGTTATATTGCCATTGTCACTGCGTTAACTCTTACATCTATCTGTTGGTTTATAATTTGTAAGCAGATTGGAGGTGAATAATATGTCAATTAGAACACCATTAGCGAAAGTAAAACATCTTGGTTCGGCAAGGTCAGGAACACATCATTTTGTGCATCAAAGAGTTTCAGCAGTTTTTATGTTGGTGCTAATGATATGGTTTGTGTCTACAGTTTTGAATTTTATTTTAGTGCCTCTCGAAGAGATCCCAGAGATTGTTATATCTCCAGTTAATATAGTAGCAGCTATTCTTTTTGTGGGGATGTTTTTATACCATGGAAGCTTGGGGATGAGAGTTATAATAGAAGATTATGTGCACTGTAAAGCGATACAAAACGCATTATTAATTGGGCTGTATTTTTTAAGCATAGTTACATTTGTTGCTGGGGTTATATCGCTATTTATTATCCACTTCATATTCAGAACACTGTAGGAGAAAATTATGAGTACGTATGAAATTATTGATCATGAATATGACGTTGTAGTTGTAGGTGCTGGAGGTGCGGGGTTGAGAGCAACGTTGGGCATGTCTGAAAAAGGTTTAAGAACAGCATGTATCACAAAAGTTTTCCCTACACGTAGCCATACTGTTGCCGCTCAAGGTGGAATAAGTGCAGCATTAGGCAATATGGGTGAAGATGACTGGCGCTGGCATATGTTTGACACAGTTAAAGGTTCTGACTGGTTAGGTGACCAAGATGCAATTCAATATATGTGTCAAAACGCTCCGCAAGCTATTATTGAATTAGAACATTATGGTGTACCATTTTCTCGAACCAAAGAGGGTAAAATTTACCAACGGCCGTTTGGAGGAATGACCACTCAATTTGGAGAAGGTAAAGCTGCGCAAAGAACATGTGCTGCAGCAGATAGAACAGGGCATGCAATTTTACATACTCTTTATCAGCAATCATTGAAATTTGATGCAGAGTTTTTTATTGAGTATTTCTCGCTTGATTTAATCATGGATGAAAAAGGAGTATGCCGAGGCGTTACTGCTTATAATTTACAAGATGGAACATTACATAGATTTAAAGCGCACATGGTTGTGCTAGCAACAGGCGGGTATGGACGTGCATATTTTTCTGCAACCTCTGCGCACACTTGTACAGGTGACGGTAATGGAATGGTGCTGCGTGCAGGTCTACCTTTGCAAGATATGGAATTTGTGCAATTTCACCCAACAGGAATTTATGGTTCGGGTTGCTTAATCACAGAAGGTGCGCGAGGTGAGGGTGGCTACCTTATCAACTCAAATGGTGAGCGTTTTATGGAACGTTACGCACCTAGTGCTAAAGATTTGGCATCACGTGATGTGGTCAGTCGTTCTATGATTATGGAAATTAGAGAAGGTAGAGGTTGTGGGCCGAATAAAGATCATATTCATTTGGTATTATCTCATTTAGACCCAAAAGTTCTTCACGAAAGACTTCCTGGGATTTCAGAGAGTGCAAAAATATTTGCAGGTGTCGATGTAACAAAACAGCCTATCCCTGTCATTCCAACAGTGCACTATAACATGGGTGGTATACCTACAAACATGCATGGTGAAGTGCTTAATAAAAAAGGTAAAGATCTTAAAGTAGTGGAAGGCTTGATGGCAATTGGTGAAGCGGCTTGTGTGTCAGTTCATGGTGCAAACAGACTTGGTTCAAACTCACTTCTGGACTTGATTGTATTTGGCAGAGCTGCTGCAATTCGTGCTGCAGAAGTTTTAAAACCGAATACTCCTCATAAGGCTTTAAACAAAGATGTTGCAAATGCTGGTATCGAGAGATTTGATAAAATTCGTAATTCAAAAGGCAAATCTTCAACTGCGAAAATTCGAAAAGAGATGCAAGCAGTAATGCAAGGGCATGCAAACGTTTTCAGAACAGAAGACATTATGGCTGAGGGTGTTAAGAAAATTGAAAAAGTTTATGACTCATATAAAGAGATTTCAATTGCAGACAGAGGTATGGTTTGGAACAGTGATCTTGTTGAGGCTTTAGAATTAGATAATTTAAGAGGTCAAGCATTGGTGACTTTAACTTCTGCAGTTAACCGCAAGGAAAGTCGTGGTGCACATGCTCGTGAAGATTTTAAAGATCGCGATGACAAAAATTGGATGAAACATACGCTAGCTTGGGTAGATGATAAAGGAAAGGTGAAATTAGATTATCGTCCAGTAGTGCAAACTTCTTTGACGGATGAAGTGCAAGCATTCCCCCCAAAGAAAAGAGTTTATTAATTATAAGTTGCAAAATTTTTCTCATAGACCCAGACTTTAAATATAAAGTATTGGGAGAGTGTTATGGGCGGGAAAGCATATACACAAGATAAAAAGCTGGAATTAGATAGATATGAATATACCAAAAAGCTTGTAGAAGTTTTGAATAAATTTCGAGATGCTCTTGCAAAAAACGATTTATTAAAAAAAGTTGAGTTTCAAAGAAAAGTTACATCAATGCTTGCAGAACCAAGTGCTGCAAAGAATCTTGATCTAGAAAGCGCGTCTGTACAAGAAGGGTTAAAACAGTATTTCGAGAATATAGTTGAGGACAAAGACGCATATTTAACATTTGTAAAAGTTTTACAGAAAATATCTATAGAGTATAAAATTGCAGATCTAAAAGATTTGCCGCTAGAACATAGAAAATCTTTACTACTGTTCCAATATATTGCAGATAAGAACTTCGGTGTAATTAAGCAGCATGCATTGTTTCCTGTAAGAGAATGGCATAAAGAGCTTCTAGGAATAATGACTGGGGGTAAAATTATGTATGATGGCTATCGTGAATTACCAGCTGAAGTAAAAGAAATTCTGTTCCCAGAAAAAAGGTTGGTGGCAAACCACTTTTTTGATTTCTCTCCTCATCTTTTTGCTGAGGTATCAGATAGCTATAACCAGCAAAATAGGGCTACAAGTCATTTGCTAAAAGCAACTGATATAGGAGAATTGGCAAATATTGAAAATGTAGCAACTTCGACAACAGCGATACCTTCTTCTAGTTCAAGCTTGGTCACAACAGCAAGGCAGGTAGCTGGGTATCTGTTACATAAAGCTACTAATAAAGGTCATTCAGTTCGGGAATTATGATTGAAATATTAAGATAATTTAACAAAACTTTGGTTGAAATGAGCGATATTCAATATTATAATGATCGATGTTCATTAAAGGAATGGACAGGAAGTTTAACAATAAGGAGAGGGAAAAATGACTACAACAAGCGAAAACTTTAAATCTGGGCTAGAAAGCGCCATGTTAATTGGGTTGGCAATTTTAACTTATGGTGTCGTGCTTAAGTCTGAATGTGAAAAAGAGAAGGCTATTTTCTATTTTGATAATATTAAAGGACCCTTAATGCAGGATGGTATTTGCGACAAAGGCGGTCACGATTTTTTTAACGTAGCTGCTGAAGTAGGGGCAATGCTTTTTGTCTATGCGGCTGCTACAAGAGTTGCCTGCGCTGTAGCGGAAATTGTTCCCGAGTTGGTTGAAGCTTATTGTAACTACTCACAAGATCAAATTGATGGGATGTTAGCTTAAATTTTAAGCAATCCTTTCAATATTAGCACCACATGCACGGAGCTTTTGTTCAATGTGTTCGTAGCCTCTATCTAGGTGGTAAACGCGATTAACAATGCTTTCTCCACTAGCGGCAAGAGCAGCTAGAATCAGTGATACAGAAGCTCTGAGATCTGTAGCCATAACAGGGGCTCCTGTAAGTACTCCTATACCGTTAATTACAGCTGTGTTGTCGTTTACAGCAATTTGTGCTCCCATTCTTGCAAGCTCGGGAACATGCATAAATCGATTTTCAAAAATAGTTTCTGTAATATACGACGTACCATTTGCTAGAGTTAGTAATGACATTATCTGCGCTTGCATGTCGGTTGGGAAATTTGGGTATGGTGCTGTTGTAATTGATGTTGGTGCAAAATTTTTGTTTCTATTTTCAATTCGAACAAAATTATCTCCTTTCGTTATAACAGAACCGCAGGCTTGAATTTTATCTAAAACAGAGTCAAGAATTGATGGGTCAACATTTACAAGTTTCAAATCACCACCTGTAATAGCTGCGGCAACTGCAAAAGTTCCTGCCTCTATTCTATCTGCAACTAACTCATGTTTTGTAGAGTGTAGTTTTTGAACTCCTTCAATGGTAATTGTACTGGTGCCAGCTCCAGAAATTTTTGCACCCATGCCATTTAAAAATTTGGATAGGTCAACAATTTCTGGTTCTAAGGCGGCGTTATGAATAATGGTCGTGCCTTTAGCAAGAACTGCTGCACACATTGTGTTCTCTGTTGCGCCTACTGATACTATTTTAAACTGAATCTCAGCTCCTTTTAAACCTTCCGGAGCATTTGCAATTATATAACCACCCTCAATTTTGAGGTCAGCACCCATCTTTTCTAGAGCCATGAGATGTAGGTCAACAGGTCTTGTTCCTATTGCACACCCACCTGGCAAAGAAACCTTCGCTTGGCCAAATCTTGTAAGTAATGGCCCTAATACTAAAACTGAAGCACGCATCTTACGAACAAGATCATAATCTGCTGTAAAGTTATTTATATTGCTGGCATCTAGTAATATTTTATGGTTTCTACTTCCAGTACTTAAGTCAAATTCGCCAGCAAATTCTACTTTAACTCCATGATCTCTAAGTAAAGCAGTCATAGATACGATGTCATGCAAGTCGGGTAGGTTTGAAATTTCAACAGTTTCAGGGCAAAGAATTGATGCAGCAAGAATTGGTAGGGCTGCATTTTTTGCACCGCTAACTGCGATTTCTCCTATTAAAGGATTCCCGCCTATAATTTTGATTTTATCCACTTACGAAGCCCTAGGTATTCTAAGTAACTTTTACCCAAAAAATGGCCAAATGGCAAGGAAATACTTACTTAAACTATTCTAGCCTTGACATTGTTCTTCACACTTTCTTTCGACCACTTAAGGAATTGTGTAAGGGAATCTACCTGATCATCGTGCTTAACTTGCGGAAATGAAAAGAGTTCTGTTTCAAATTCAGGTAGCCATGCTGCATTTTCAGGGAATATCACTTTGCCAGATTCAAACATACTAATAACTGAAAGAAAACGAGTTTCCTTATCTTTGTGAGGATTTATACCAATGACAGAAACAGAATTATGGTTTTCTAATTCTTGGATTAATGACTGACCCGAAGCTTTATCCTCAATTAAGATTGTGTCAGAGCTAAATTCTTCTTGTAGCCTAAGAACAGCAGCTTTGAGATTTAGGAACTTGAGTTTCTCCCGAAATACGTCAACTAGATAATATTGATTATTAATTTTATACCATGTCGTGCAAACACTGAAATCATTCGATGACTTTATTTTAATGGCACAGTCCCAGCTTTGTATGCAAATTTCATATTCAGTTGGGATGGTTTTGTAACGTTTTATCCAGCTTGGTTTTATAAGAGTACTTGTATCAACTAGAGGTTCTTGCATATATTGCGCATTAAATGCAAAAGAACCTAACTCCAATTTCGCGTTTTCAAGTTCATTAGTGGTTTCTCGAAGTGGATGAAGAAATTGGCCTTTTTTATAAATAATTTTTTTGCCATTAATGCCGTAGATAAAATCTTTGTTTGCGATGGCAGGAATCTTCAAATGTGTCCAAATCTTTTTCTCAAGTAAGTGCCCTGTGAGATCATCTGGATGCAAACGTTGCATCACCAAAACTATTGAGCCAAATTTTTTGTTATTAAGTCGTGTGCAAAGGGTATGATCATACCAATCTATTGCTCGTTTTCTCTCAACTGTGCTTGCTGCTTGTAGGGGGGTATGAGGGTCGTCAACTATTATAACATCTGCACCTTCTCCTGTTAATGTGCCCAGCACAGATGTAGCGAATCGGAATCCATGTTTGTTAGTTAAAAATTTATGTTTTACATTCGCGCCTTTCATCAAACATACGTCAGGAAAGGCAATTTTATACCATTCTGAATTTATAATAGATCTACAATCGATCGAATGTTTTAGACTTAGATTTTGTGAATAGCTTGCAACAATTATTCGTTTGTTTGGATGATGTCCTAAGATCCAAGCTGGCCACGCAACACTAATTAACGTTGATTTAAGAGAGCGGGGTGGAATGTTTATAATTAGCCTTTTAGTATCCGATGATTCTACGGACTTAAGGTATTCTATTATTAAATCTAAATGCCAATTATCCTCAAATTGTGTGCCGGGGTTAAGGGTGTGAAATGCCTTAACCAGAAAACTTTTAAAACACTTTGGTATTAGATCTATAGTGATATCTGACGCCAATAAATCGATTTGTTGAGTCATATTAATCCCTGAGTTAATATAGGTATTATAAGTTCGCTAATAGTTGTCTGAAAGTACATGTCCAAAAAAATAGAGCAGATTAAAAAATTATTTTCTAAATACAAGATCGATGGATATCTAGTTCCTTCCTCAGATGAGTTTCTCAATGAGTACACTCCTAATCATCTGCGCCGATTAGAATTTATAACAGGGTTCTCAGGTTCATATGGGATTGCAATTATATCTCAGAAGCAAAATATTTTGATTACTGATGGAAGATATTTGCTGCAGGCAAAGAATGAATTGCCAAAAGATTTTGCTGTAGTTGAAGGGATTAATAAAATTGAAGGTAATGATTTCGGTAAAATTGGTTATGATCCAATGCTCTTTAGTGAATCCACATTGAAAAGCTTAAGGGATAAAAAATTACATTTGGTTGCAGTTGAAAGAAATTTGGTTGATGTGATTTGGAAAGACAAGCCTCAAGAATCAAGTCGTGCTGCACTGCTTTTAGATAAAAAATATGCAGGTGTTGAAAGGTCTGAGAAAATTAAGTTGATTCTTAAAACGCTTGATCCTAAAGCAGATTTTTTACTGATAACAAACCCTGATTCTATATGCTGGTTATTGAATATTCGTGGGCATGATGTTCCATTTACACCAGTCTTGCTTTCCTATTTGCTACTTTCAAAAACGGGAAAAGTTTTTTTGTTTTGTGATTCAAAAAAAGTTTCTCATATTAAGGGAATTGAAGTCGCAGAGCTCGATTCAATTAAAATTAAATTTAAGGAAGCAATTAAGAAAAGACAGAAGATTCAGCTTGATCCAAACAAGACGCCATCATGGTTTGTGAGTACTGGTGGTGAGCAGATCATTAAAGCATCTGACCCAGTGTCTATACCTAAATCATGCAAAAATGAAGTTGAGGTAAAAGGTATTAAAGAAGCTCATTTGCAGGATGGAATTGCAGTGACAAAGTTTATTAATTGGCTGACTAAAAACATTTCTAAAAATATCGATGAAATTTATGCATCTGCAAAACTTTTAGATTTTAGAAAAGAGAGAAATTTGTTTCAGTATCCCAGTTTTGAAACTATTTCGGCTTTTGGAGCCAATGCTGCAATAGTGCATTACAAACCCAGCTCCAAGACAAATAAGAAAATTACCAAGAAAGGGTTGTATCTGATTGATTCCGGTGGTCAGTATTTAAACGGTACTACTGATGTGACTCGTACATTATGCTTTGGCAAACCAACACCTGAACAAAAACGAAATTATACATTGGTATTAAAAGGACATATCGCAATTGCTACAGCTAAATTCCCTGAAGGAACAACAGGAAGTCAGCTTGATTCTTTGGCGCGCCAATTTTTATGGCAGAATGGCTTAGATTATAACCACGGCACGGGTCATGGGGTTGGCCATTTCTTGGCAGTGCACGAAGGGCCGCAAAGCATAAGCAAGAATCCGTCATCAGTGCCACTAAAGGAAAATATGATAATTTCTAACGAACCTGGCTTTTATAAAGCTACAGAGTATGGAATTCGAATTGAGAATTTAGTCAGAGTAGTCAAATCCAAAACCAAAGGTTTTTTTGAATTCGAAACCCTCACACTAGTTCCAATCGCCACAAATTTAATTGACCAAAAACTTCTCACGCCAGCTGAGAAAAAATGGGTGAAAGAGTATAATAGATTGTGCTACAAAAAATTAGGGGGCTGAGGATTAGTTTCTTTTCCAAGAGCTTGCCTTGCCATCAGTACCAATTCGTTTGGATTCGTCGATACAAGTAAAGCGTTCTAGTTCGCCAATCATTCTATTGACATGATCTTTTGACATTATAAATTCAAAAGTAAATTCCCTGCTTTCTGACATTACTATTTTGCGAACCAGATCTTGATGCTCACCGATTATGCGTAAATCTTCTGTACTAAGAGATGTGCTTTTGCTTTCTTTAGAGTAACAGCCAGTACTAGGCACATTGCCCTCTATTGAAAATGCATCATTATTACCATTTTTATTTAGCCCCATAATTCCACCTAACATTAGCGGCATCATAGTATAAAACTCTGTATAAGAACTGCTTGCAGCTACTATGTTTTCTCTTGCGTATTGTATAGTTGGATTGTTACTGGTTAATAAATCTTCAATCAATATTAGAGTTTTATCAAATATTGGGTGTTTAGGTTTAGCAATAAAGTAATAATTCTCTAGCCTGTTATTCCACTTCTTTGCGCCCACAAAGTCATGATCTTTTGCAAGTTGAATGGAGAAATCTTTGGAAAAAACAAAATTTAAATCAGCTAAAATTCCTCCATGTTGGTATAGTACTAAATACTTGGCGATGTCTACCCTGATACCCATAAGGTTCTTTTTTGGCGTGCTTAGAAAAACTTTTTGTGGTTCATGTAATACAGTTTCTGCGCCTTTGAAAGGAGTATTCAGCTCTCTCAAGTTCTTAATTTCTACAGCATTTTGCTCAAGGAAGGCAGCGCTCTGATTTAGGGATTTAAGTATATCAGGATCAATATTAGTCCAGATTATGGTTTTATAGCTTGGCAACATATTTTGATTAAAAACAAGATTCTTGAGAGGTGGAGGTTCAGGATTGTTCTCATCAGTGATCCATACAGAGTGAAAAAGTTCGGGTGGAAGCTCAGAACGGCTACTTTGCCCCGTATCTTGACTAATTTCTAATTGCTTTAGAGGATAATTAGTATATTCAAGAAAACCAGTTTTTTGGAAAGTGTCACTTAATGCTGTGAAAATGGAAGGAAAGTGAAAGTCATAATATTGGGTAGATAGTAAAAATCCTGCATTGTCCATATCACGTTGAGTAGTAGGTAAACAAAGCTGATTGCTAGAGCCACTTAATGAAAAAGCGTTATACGCCGATGAAAGCGTGGCTACAGATAGTAGCAATCCAGAAGCTCCTAGCATTTTAACCCTCCAATCATCTAACCCTTATAAAAGTTTAGCATGATTGGATAGGTTTTTCAATTTTTTGGAAATAACCATATTATTATTAGTATGCGGGGATTGGCGTATCTATTCACCGCATAATTTAGTGAGATTAGGGTTGATTACTCGGTTAATCTTTGAATAACTAAGCAAATTTCCCAATTTCAGCTTTACTCGGTGCAGAGAAGAAAATGAGAATGAATACCCCAATGCATATAGCAGCATCGGCTATATTGAAGGCGGGATAGTGCCAAAGCCCTAGATGGAAATCTAAAAAATCAACAACGCCACCATAAGTAAAGCGATTGATTACATTCCCGAAAGCGCCGCCAATTATCATCCCTATAGGGATGGCAAGGTTAGTGTCTTTAGAAACGATGAACCAACAGAACATCACGAAAATAACAGCTGAAGTTAAAATAATGAAGATCCATTGATCATACATAGGGTCGTTTAGCATCCCAAAGCTAACCCCAGTATTGAAGGTCAGAACCAAATTAAAGAAGGATGTGATTTGCTCATAATTAACATCTTTGTCATGAAAATAGTCTAATACACTTTGCTTACTGAAGTAATCAAGTAGAAATGTTGTGATTGCAGATACGAAAAACACTGCAAATTTTATAACTTTTTTATTCATGATAATAATGTTGTAACTATATGACTCTTATCTAAATGAAATTGATTGCTATCGGCAATCAATTTTTTAGTTTGTGTGAATTTTTCTAAATCTTTTTCTATATTCCATAACCCACTAAGTGTTTTTTGTTTTATAGAATTCTGTAGAGTATTTTCAATTACAAATGAGATAATTTTCCAATTGTCATCATCGCTTGCGAGCTGTGCTAATTCAAAAATATCGCTCTTTTTGGGATTAGGTTGAGATATAATTTCAGAAACTCTTCTAAATAAATCAAGCTTATCGCTATCTAAAAACATAGATATTTTATTATATGACCCACCACTTAATTCATACAATTCTTCAATATCGGAAGAGTTTAGATTACTTAGCTTTTGTGTTATGACTTTGCGAAAAATTTCTTTAGATGGAGGTGCGATTTTTAATAACCTGCATCTAGAACGAACAGTTGGTAGGATTTGTCCTAATTGATGACATACCAATAAAAAGAATACATTGGGAGATGGCTCTTCAAGCATTTTAAGTAGTGCATTTGCAGAGCTGGTATTCATATCATTCATGCTATCAATAATGACTACTCTATACCTAGATTCAACAGAGGTGAGGCTTAAGAATTTTCCAATCTCTCTTACATCTTCAACTTTAATTGCAGTCTTGCTATCATCGCTATCTGATTCTAAAACCATTAAGTCTGGGTGACTTAAATTCTCTATTTTTTTGACAGATTCACTTTCTGGATCAAACCTAATTTGAGAGTTTCCACTCGATGGGTTCGATAATAAAAATTTGGCTAAATTATAGGCCAGAGTTGCTTTGCCAATTCCTTTGCTTCCGCATATAAGCCAAGCATGATGTAGTCTTGATGAATTAAAAGCACCGATGAAATCCTTGCAGACATCTTCTAAACCAAACAGAGAATTTACATTACGTGGATGTTCAAACATTTTTTTAATACATACTAATTGAGCCGTTGTTAGCCAAAGTAAACAGATTTCCATTAGCGACAATAGGTTGTAAATAAACATCTTTATCTACAGCTATTTGATCAATCTTCTCGCCTGAATTCATATCAAAAAGGTACATACTGCCTACAGAATTCGCTACTATTACTTTTGAACCTGCTACAATTGGTGAAGTCCAATCAATTATACCAACAGTAGTTTCTAGCTCATTGAGATCAACGAGCCATTTAACTTTGCCCTCGTTTTTATCAACTGCTACCAGATTTTTATCAATAGTAATTGCGAAGACTAAATCGCCAGCAATCCAAAATTGCTTATCTATTCCTAGCTGTTTTTTCCAATTAGGTTTTCCAGTTTTAAGATCAAAGGTACCAATAACTCCATCATGCCCATATGCCATTACGGTGTTGCCATCAAGTGTTGGTGATGTAATTACGGTATGTAGATGGCTATCTGTAACCACTACATCGATAGGAGAAGCTAAGTTCTCTGTCCACAACTCTTCCCCAGATTTAAGTGATAATGCATATAATTCGCCAGATGTATATTGAACAATCACAACTTCATTATTAGCTATAGGTGCAGAAGTTCTTAATGAACTGATCTCTTCGCCGATTCCAATGTGATTCCATACTATGTTGCCAGATTTAGAATCAAGAGCAAAGGTCTTATTATCTGCTGTTTGGACAATAAGTAAGTTGCTTTCAGTTTTTAGAGGCGTTGCACGAGATGGACTAGAAAGTTTTGTTGTCCAAATTGTTGAGCCATCTGCTGCATTCACCGCAATTATTTCAGCGAGTCCTGCAGTTGCATAAATTACCCCTTCAGAGTATGAAAGACCTCCGCTTAAGAATTTTCCACTAAAAGATGTGAAGAACCCTTTTTTTGTAGCATTTGGAAAAAAGTCATTTTGCCAAACTGTAGATTTATTTTGTATATTGTAAGCTGTAATAATGCCATCACTACCCAAAGCATAAATATTATTTTCTGCAACTATTGGTGTTCCACCAATCAGAAAATCACCGCCACCACTAACACTAAAAAGTGTAGTTTTGCTCAGGGGTTCTTTTAAGTACAAATTCTTAACCATTGATGATGTAATTCCGCTGCTTTTATACCAACCAGAATTAGTGATCTGTTGTGGAATTAAATATGACTTGCTGCTCAACCCTTGGTCGACGGTTAGATCAGAGCTGGTTTGAAGAACCTTGATTCGCTCACCTTTAACGTCGATTTTTTTTGTACTACCCCACCAAGTGCCATCAGAGCATCCTGTGAGAAGTAATGTTGCAAACAAACTAACAAAAAACTTATTCTTCATATCTCCACCATATCTAATGTTAAGTGAAAATATCATGAAGCAGTATAAGAAGCAACTTAGGTATAATTTAAGTTGTCTTTTGTACTACAGAGCTTTAAGCTCGGAATGTAAACATCTATTACCAATGAAGGTAAGTGGTTGAATTGGCATGACAATAAAGCGTAGTCTGATCCTAGCTTTTTTTAGCTTGTTTTTTATTCTGGCAAAGCCAGATATTTCATGCGCAGGTCTTTTGGATCATTGTATCAAAGGTTTTGACTTTGGAGATAAGCAAGACAACGATGTAATCCGTGTTACCCCTATGAACAAAGAATGTTATGAGAGATGCGAGGAGTCTTGTAAAAAATCGGTTTCTCGAAAATCTCCTCCAACTGATTCAGGGGCTGAGCTAAATTTAGGTGCTATATATGAATGTAACAAAGATTGCAGAAGTGGGGGGAAGAATACTCCTCAAGGCATTTCAGAAACAAGGCAATATATAATTCGTCAGGATTTTGGCAATTTTACTTCTACAACACAGTTAGCAACATACCAGCCACAAATAAAGCACATTAAGGCGCAAGTTAATACGGTTTGCTCAAGAGCAGTAGTCGACTTGGCAAGAGATCCAATGAGCATCAATGCTTACTTTCCCAATATAAAAGAATCAGGAGCATTTAATACTAAATACAAAGTAAGGGCTGGGGATAGAGTAACAGTATCTCTTGCAGAGGGGCTGCAGAAAGTGCATCGCTGTGGTAAGAAAAATGTAAGGCTAGTCCCAGTAATGCGCGCTCTAGATACCGATATATGGACTAATCCTGCAAACCCTAAGGTTTGGTCAGATAAGACACAGCATGAATGTTTCATTAATTTTACCGATGCTCAATGGGCGGCGGCAAATAATTTTACTCTTTGGTCAACAAAGATGGGGTCTGATATTTGTTCGTGGCATGCAAGAAATCCAAATTACGTTGATACGGGTATATATGTTCAAGATGGAGATGATTTATCCCTAATTTGGGATAGTGATTTAAGCGCAAAAAATCTGAGCTTTGGTTGGTTTACTGTAGCAATTAATTTGACGAGAAAAGATATTTTTCTTGAACTTATGAACCCAACTAGTCCAGCACTTAAGCCAATGTATATTCAATTTTTTGAAACTATGGGAAGGCTGAGAATCCATCCTGCTGCACCTAATGCTCAAACAATTGTTCCAAACAACACAGGTGTGGAAGTGATACAAGCTGAAAGATCAAGGATTCAGTCTTATCCTGACTATGAAGCTTCAATTAGGATGATTGGGAAACTTAAAGATCCAGATGACCAAAACTTGCCAGTGCCAGATTTATGGGAGGGTTTGTTTGGTTCTGTGCAAGACACAAATGTTATTGTTAATAAGCTGGGCATAAGTGGATGTGAAAAAGAAAATATTACAAAAGACAACTATAACGATTGTCATGAAACTACTGATCCAGGGCTCTCAACTTATAATTATTCTGGCAAACTATCTGGTTTTTCATCAAGTAAAACGCCATTTGGTTTGAAGCATCCAAATTTATTTGAGCAACTTGTTGCAAGTTCAGGGTTGTCAGATGCTGCGCTTTATGAGTTTCATTTAGGCGGTGTTTCTGCAACAGTTGATTGGGGTGGATGTCCTGCTGAAGATGGGGTAGGCTTGCAATATTGTGTATATCTTTTGTCGAATCAAACTCAATCAACTTGGAGAGATGTACCACAGACTGTTCTTGACGGTACAGACACGCTAAGAATGCCGTTTGATGGAGAGTTAGCTTTTAGAATAGCGCCTATTCGTAATAATGGCACGGCATTCCATGATGACAGCTATCTGCCGTTTAACTATTTCGGAGATTATAAAATTATTGTCAAAATACCTAGTGCCGATACTGGTACGGGTTATTATAAACCAAATGGGCCAATCAGAAGTGTTGTAGAGACGGTGCATGATACACTTTATGGGCAGCTTGACACCAGAACGGGAGTAAGGTCAGGTGGTGTAGTTGAAAGACTTTATAATAATGTAATTAGTGACAATTCAGTAATTAGAAGTATACAAGCCTTTTTAACGTTGTATCTAGCCTTTGTTGGACTTGGCTTCGTTATAGGTACTGTTGAGATGAAGCAGAAGGATTTGATAGTTAAAGTTATTAAGATTGCCTTTGTTCTTGCAGTCATAGATCCTAGAAGTTGGGGATTTTTCTATTCTAATTTCTTTGCAGGTGCTATTGAAGGAGGAATACAACTAATAGCGACAGTTGTCACGGGAAGCCTTGATAGATTCCCAACAAATGTAGGGCCAGATATCCTGAGAGAAGTAGAAAATGACCCAAATGCTCTGTTCTCAATTTTTGATGGGTTAATATCCCAGCTAGGGAGTAGCAAAGTTTGGTGGAAAATATTCACGCTCCTATTTTTAGGATTTATAGGTTTTGCGCTAATGCTTATAATCATGGTAGCGATTGGTTTTTATGCTCTTGCTGTTTTAAAAGCAGCGCTTACGTATATGATGTCGCTAATAATTGTATCGATACTTTTATTTACTACACCTCTGTTTATGCCAATGATGTTATTCCAAACAACTAAAAGCTTGTTTGATAACTGGTGGAAAATGATAGTTTCATTTACCCTGCAGCCAGTTGGGTTGTTTGCAGGTATTGCAATATTTAATACCTTATTTGCTGCTACAATATATGCCACACTTTCATATACGATATGCCAATATTGTGCAGTTGCAGTAGAGATTCCTGGTATAGACGTAATATGTCTGCTCAGATGGTATCAACCACTGCAAGATTCATTCACACCAGATGACTATGAAACTACGGGATTCAGCACACCAATAGGTTTATTGCAAGGCTCGATAATACTGTTGATACTCGGCCACGGTATGCTTAAGTACTGTGACTTTGTTACTAAGCTTGTTGGAAATATAGTAAGTGGTGAGTTAACTTCACGTAGTAGTGATGCCTCTCAATTCTCAGGACAGGCAGGTGCAATGATGGCAAGTGGCGCAGATAAAGTTATAAGAGCTCCAATGGCAGTTCAACATGCCAGACAAGGAGCTGCTTGGATGAATGAAAAGTTCCAGAAGGGTATGGGCGAATCTCAAAATCAAAAAAGGTAGATAGGTGATTGTAGTATATAAAATTTTCGGGTTGTTTTTGCGTAGTTCAAGGAGTACTCTTGATTTAAACTGTAATGGGAGGCTTAAATGGCGCAAGGCTCAGGCATAGTCCAATCAGATCCACTTTTTATAGGTCTAACTAGGCCATCACTTCCATTTGGAGTAAGTACAATGTGGCTAGCGTTGAATGGAGCTGGTAATATGATTGGTTTGATTATGGACCCAAGTTTAAAGTATTTACTTATTGGAGGTGGGATGCACTTGTTGGGATGGTATTTGTATTCAAAAGAGCCACTGTTTCTTGAGCTTTTTAATACTAAGTATAGTAAGTGTGGGCCTAGAACCAATACAACACTCTGCCATGGAAAAAACTCATATGATCCATTTTAGGTAATTTAAAAATGGTAAAGTTGTTCAGGACAAAAGCACCCAAAGAATTCATAGCAAAGAATGAGTTTCCTGCTAGCAATTTTATGCCGTATAAAATGCATGTTAATGAACGAACAGTGTTGTTGAAAGATGATTCACTGCTGCAAGTAATAAAAATAAATGGTTTTTCGTTTGAGACTGCAGATGATGAAGATTTAGATAACAGAAAGTTTTTAAGAAACCAGTTGTTCAAAAGCTTAGGCGGCGGTGAATTCAGTTTTTATTTCCACTTAGTTAGGCTTAGAAAACAGGTGTATCCAGATGACTATGCAAGTGTTGATATGCCAGATGGATTTGCATTATACCTTGATCAGAAATGGGTTGATAAACACAGAGACCAAGACGCATATGTTAACGAAATTTATATCAGCATTGTTAGACCAATAGGGGCGAGTAGTAGTAAAGGGTTCATTGGTAAAATTCTTCGTGCTGCTGATAGTGAAGCATTTAATGCAAAAATGAGAGAAGCGTGTGAAGCAATAGATGAAGCTACATCAAGAGTTGTCACATCGTTAAAAAACTATACGCCTGAAGTTTTAGCTGTGGAGCAAGTTGGAAGCGTTGTTTATTCAGAAGTTGCAGAGTTTTTAAGTACCTTAGTTAATGCGGGCGAATCTTCAAAAATCCCACTTGCTGCCAATGAGATGGCCACACAGCTTAATACTAACCGACTTTATTTTGGTAATAAAACTATTGAGATAAAATCTCCTGATGGTAAGTCAAGATATGCTGGCATGGTCAGTATTAGGGAGTACGGCCCTAAGACTTGGGTAAGCATGATGGATACTTTCTTACAGTTGCCACATGAGTTTATTTTAACGCAGTCATTCCAGTTTGCTAACAAACAAAAAGCGCTATCAGCAATGCAATTGCAGCAAAGGCAGATGACTCAAGCTGGAGATAAAGCTGTATCGCAGATTGAAGAAATTAATATCGCTCTTGATATGGCGATGAGTGGCGAGATTGGTTTTGGTACGCACCACATGTCCGCAATGTGTTTATCAAAAAATGCGAAAGAACTCGAAGACGTAATTTCTACTCTTGCTATAGAAATAACGAATACTGGTGGTGTTGGGGTTAGAGAAACAACAAATTTAGAACCTAGTTTTTGGGGGCAGATGCCTGGTAACTTTGGTTATGTTTTAAGAAAATCTACAATAAATACCCTAAACCTTTCGTCTTATGTAACATTCCATAATTACCCAGTTGGAAAAGCAAAAAATAATCACTGGGGTGACGCAGTAACAGTTTTGGATACAACCTCAGGAACTCCATTTTATTTTAATTTCCATGTTAGAGATGTAGGTCACACAACAATTATCGGTCCTACTGGTGCAGGTAAAACAGTATTGATGAACTTCCTTTGTGCTCAGTCACAAAAGTTTAAATGTAGATTATTCTTTTTTGATAAAGATCGAGGTGCAGAAATATTCTTACGTGCACTTGGTGGGCAGTATACAATAATTGATCCAGGTGAGCCTTGTGGGTTTAATCCACTGCTTTTAGAAGATACTGGTGAGAATAGAACATTCTTATTGGATTGGATGAAGCAGTTGGTTTCAACTAATGGGGAAGTGGTTTCATCAGAAGATATCCATCTTTTAACTAATGCAATCAACGGTAATTTTAAGCTTGATCCTAAAGATAGGAGATTGAGTAATATAGTGCCATTTATGGGGATGGCAGGGCCAGGTACATTGGCTGGAAGAATTGGTATGTGGGCTGGGAAAGGTTCGCACGCAAAAATCTTCGATAATGAGATTGACACAATAGATTTCGGCAAAGCCAATGTGTTCGGCTTTGAAATGGCTGAGTTGCTTAAAGATAGTGCAAGCTTAGGGCCTTGTTTATCGTATATTTTCCATCGTATAAACTTAGCTTTAGACGGCACTCCAACAATGATAGTACTGGATGAAGCATGGGCTTTGATTGATAACCCAATTTTTGCACCCAAAATTAAAGATTGGCTGAAAGTCTTAAGGAAGCTTAACACGTTTGTGATATTTGCGACACAGAGTGTGGAAGATGCGAGTAAAAGCTCAATTAGCGATACGCTAATCCAGCAGACGGCAACTCAGATATTCTTGCCTAATTTGAAAGCAACTGATGTTTACAGAACAACCTTTATGCTGAGCGAGCGGGAACACAATCTTATTAGGACAACAGACCCAGGTAGTAGGTTCTTTTTGGTTAAGCAAGGTAATGACTCTGTGATCGCGCGTGTTGATTTGTCTGGTATGGGTGATTTAATCAATGTTCTTTCTGGAAGAGCTGATACAGTATTAATACTAGATGAAGTAAGAAAGCAGCACGGAGAAGATCCAAATATTTGGATTCCAGTATTTAACCAAAAACTTAAAGAGTTGAAAGAATAATGGCAAACGTTCTTAACAAAAATTTTATATGGTTAATAGCACTACTGATAGTGTTTATATCATCTGAAGCTTTAGCAGATGTAACAAAATATAATCCTGATGAAGGTTACCAAGGCAATTCATTTCAAGAGTATGAAGAGTTTCAAAGTACAGGTAGTGGATACAGCGATTGCTTTAGTTCAGGTAAAGTTTTCTCTGATAATTCTGCATTACAGAATACTCAAATACCTAAAAACATTGGCAGAGGCATTGCTGATACAGATGCCAATAGTACAGGCAATACCCAGACTGCATTGAATGTGAGTAGAGCTGTGGGCTATAGCTTGGTTGGTATAGCTTCGTTTGGCATAGGGTTGATAATTGCAGCAATTGATTATTCAATAATGGTTGATGTTTGCTCAAATGCTTACGTTCTAACTGCGGCAGAACAGGTTACATTACAAGCTTTTCCAGAGCCTGATGTGCCTGATGCAAATATTTGCTACTCAGATAAGCCGGGAGTCATTGATCCTACAAAACTTGGCGGTAATAATAGAAAAGCATATTCTAGCAATGAAATCCCATATTTGTTCCACTGTGATCCACGTTGGGATCCAACTGAAGGGAATGGGGGTGGGCAAACGAATGACCCATTAAAAATAGGTAGAACGTACGGATATGCAGGTGGCACTTCACCTTCATGTAATCTGGGCTTAAATGCTGCACAATTGACTCAAATTAGGGACAGTATGGGTAAAATTGTTGTTGGTTATTGGCCAAAAATTTCCCGTGGATGGTACAGTGCTTGGGGTGGAGATGCAGTTTGTAGGCCTGCTAAACATAGCTTTGATATGCTGGAAGCTGGGCAAGAAGAATATATTGGAACAATTCATTTTTATGCATTCTACTGGCAGCAGCCTAGAACAGGAAAAATAAGACTATGTGCTGTTGCGCCGTACACAATGTTCCCAGTGCTTGCAGGTTGCGGGACAGTTGCCCCACCTGTAGATATTCTCAACACAGACGAATTTATACAAACATATGTCAGAGGTACTCGTTGCGCTTACTTGCTCAAAGCGAGAGATGACTTGGTTGGGTTGGGTAATAGGAACTTAGGCGGGGAAAATAGTTCAGTTAACAAATTCCTACGCAGTGATCTTCATCTGACAAGTACTGTTGTTGGCTGTGTTAAAGATATGTTACTTCAAATTTTTGTAACTTCAGCTGCGAACCCTAGTGGACCAGATCCATTTTTCCAAGTGGTGCAGGAGAGAATGAGAATAATGGTGATTGGAGCGCTAACACTATATGTTTCACTCCTAGGAATAAAAATTATGACTGCTGGCCAGCCTCCAAGTAGAGCCGAAGCAGTTATGTACGTGCTAAAATTTGCTTTGGTGTTCTGGTTTGCAGTTGGTGATGCGTGGTATAACCCAAGTTATAACTTATTCCCATCAATGCTTAATGTGTCGGAGCAGCTATCCAGTATATTCCTCGAAGCCCAAAATGTGAACGATCCTATAAGTGCATGTTTTTTTAATTTCAATGGTTCAAATATCTTGGGTAATAGAGATATTCCTGCACTAGGCGGAGCTGCTACTGAAGGGTATAATGGAATAGTAAAGACTACGGTCTGGGATTTAGTCGACTGTAAAGTGGTAAATTATCTTTCATTCGGATCATGTAACTATACGACATCAGGAATGATGTCATCATGGTTGTTTGCTGGGTTATTGAGAGTCGATTTTTCTTTAGCGATATGTTGTATGATTTATAGCATAATGGTTATGATCACCGTGTTTAGATTTGCTCACATATTTATTTTATCGATCTTTACAATTAGCATATTAGTTTTCTTATCTCCAATATTCCTGTGCTTTGCATTGTTCGAACCGACTAAAGGTATGTTCCAAAAATGGATGCAAATGCTTCTTGGTTATATGATATATCCAGCATTACTATTTGCCTTTGTAGCGATAATGTTTGCCACATTTGATTCAGTATTCTACGGAGACTTGAAGATACGAAATAATAGTGGTGATAGCGTAAACACGTATCTTTCAGAGGCTTGTGCCGATGTGAATTCCATATTCTGTAAAAATATGGAGAAAATTAGTTATGTAGACCCATGTACATCGTCACCTGCATTATTAGGTGCGAATTTGATTGAAAGCGAAAGAATACCAGCTTTTGGTAGTGCTAAAAAAGTTGATGCTGCGTATGCAGGGCAAATTAGAGATCCTGTCATGAAGTTATTATTATTTGCATTCCTATTCTACTTGTTCTTAGGATCTGTAACAGAATTCATGGCTGTTCTAGTTGGTGTACAAGGCTTAGGTGATGTTTCAAAAGGTCTTGGCGCAGGATTGAAGCCAATATCATTTGGTGCTGGAATCCTAGGTAAACTGGCTGCTAAAAAAGTTGCAGGCGGAGCTGCTTCAGCGGTAGGTAAGGCTGTAGGATCTGCGAAAGGTACCAAAAGGTAAATATGGTTAATTTGATAAGGAGAGCAAAACTTTTTTTCTTTACGCCCCTTATTATTTTGGCTGTTTTGCTTTCTGTAACTCTTCCTAGTTTGTCTTATGCTGAAGGCACAGGTATAGGGCTATACAATGACTGTTATTTTGGCGATGATTTTGGTGACAAGAAAAAAGATAGAATAACAGTTAGACCTATAGGGAAAATCTGTCATGAGCGATGCGAGATAGAATGTGGTGGCTTGATGACTAGCGGGATTGACCCATCACTAAATATGGATGAGTTAATCAAGTGCAAAAGAAATTGTAAGTTGAGTAACCAGACAACAACCTACACACTTAAGTACAAAGATGCATCTGGTAATATTCAAACAAAAACAAATGTAAAAATAAACTCAAGCTGTGGTTCTACAGGTTCTCCTGATTCTCTAACTTACAATGTTTATGAGTCTAGTTTTATAGTGAAACCTGATGAAGAAATGGTTGTTAAAATCAAGTCTGTTCCCAATTTAGGGTATGGTAGACTATCTCTTTGTGGCTCTCAATCAAAAGAAATTACGCCAATTTTTCAATCTACCCAAGTTACTGATTGGAGCTCTACAAACATATGGACTAATAGAACAAATAGGCCAGAAACTTGGAGTGCCAGAAATCGCAATATTACTAATACAGGTATAGATTTAAAAAATGGAGATATTGTAAATATTACTCTTGAATCTGAAAATGGTTATTTAACATGCGCTAATTTGAGTTGCAAAACATGGGATTTGTTAATGAGGGTGCCATTTGTAGGGAGTTCTTGGGATCCAGGTGGCAATAGCGATTCTATCTTTGAAACACTACCAGGCGGTCAATTGACAATTGTGAAACAAAACAGTGATGGCGATTTCACAAGGGAAAATGGTTCGGTTATCGACCCAGAAGATTTGGGAAATATTTTAGAAGCTAATAGTCAAGTAACTTGGAGAGGCTTAAGTGGCAAAAGTGATACAGTTCCAATTCTTGATGAAGACGGTAAAATATCAAGTACTAAACAAGTAATTAGATTCTCAGGTAGAATAGAAGGATTCTCTGATCGCTATACTAGGCTTGGTATCACGCATTTTGATAGACGCAGTGGTGGTTCTAGCGCATGGAATGATAACTTAGGGGGCATGAAAGTAACCGTAGAAAAGCAAGGTTGTATCTATGAAGATGGAGAAAGATTGAAGTATGCTGTACTTGGTTATACAGCTGATTCAACTCCTGAAAAGCCAAAATTCGAACCGTACTTTAACACAGGCGTTACATGGACAGAACTAACTGAAGAAAACCTCAAGGGTTATGAACCTATCGTTATGAATAAAGAAGGTAAGCTAGTCTTTATGATTGACGTACCTGTCTATGATCAATCTAGTGAGGGGCCACAATGTTCAGTAGGAGACTCTGTGTGTATGGAAAGTATAAACAATATTCCTACTATGTATGGCCATGCAAACACAAA
This sequence comes from uncultured Candidatus Midichloriaceae bacterium, assembly GCA_964558975.1. Taxonomy (GTDB): domain Bacteria; phylum Pseudomonadota; class Alphaproteobacteria; order Rickettsiales; family Midichloriaceae; genus CAZLFQ01. Next base: position 919,693 of record CAZLFQ010000001.1, on the reverse strand, counting down.
TGGACATTATAACATACAAGTGGAAAAAGCGAATGTTGAAACTATTGGTTCGAATGGTGTTTCAGATATTATAAGAAATGTTAAGGCTTATCTGTATGGTCGTGGAGGAAATACACAAGGGATCGTGCAAGAAATGTTCAATGATTTTGTTTCTGAAACCAGATTTGTTCAAATTATACAAGTAACATTGGTGCTGTTCATGACTTGGACTGGCTTCTCGTACGTAATTGGTATTTCACAAATTACTCAACGCGATGGACTAATTAGAATTATAACTTTTGCAATAGTCGTTATCCTCATAAATCCTGGTAGCTGGCAATTCTTTAATACCTATTTATTCGGTCTGTTTATTGATGGTGGAGGTGTCTTAATATCTCACGTCATAAATTATAATGATTTTGACTTTAATAATGCCCAAATTGAAACAATTAGGAATGATCCAGGGCGTGTGTTCACACTTTTTGACAAGGTGTTTACTATAGTTTCAAGTGAGCCATTTTGGTATAAAATTGGCGCTCTGATTTTTTCTGGCTGGTTAGGCTTTTATGTATTTCTTGCAATCGGATTTGGTGTAGCCGTATTCACTATCGCATTAATTAAAGCATTCATAATCTATATGGTATCAATGATAATGATGGGGATTTTGTTATTATTAGCTCCAATATTTATCACATTCTTATTGTTCAAATACACACGTAAAATGTTTATGTCTTGGCTTGGCCAGCTTATATCGGTCACATTGCAACCAGTAATTGTTATTGCGGCAGTTGGAATATTTACCAATTTATTCTTAGCAGGGATATATGCAGCTCTGGGCTTCACAGCGTGTAAAATATGCTTTATTGGTGTCTCATTCCCTGTGGTGCTGCCTTTCACATGTATAATACCAGGGTTCACAACAATTAACTCTATGCACTCACCAGATGATGCAGTTTTAGTTTCGCCGATTACCAATCTAGCTGCAGGATTTTACATATTCATTATTGCGCATGCTATGTATGTCTTTGTGGATTTCTCTGTACGTTTAGTCAACACAATGGTATCGCAAAACTTCTTTACAGGTATTGATTTAAGTGGGTATGCCAATGTTTCTGACTACACTACTGGTATTGCAAGTCGCGCTACAAGTCCATTAGGTACTGTTTTAGGAACATCAAGTGGCGTTGAAAATGCTAGACGAAATATCGATACCAAAACTGCATTTATGGGTAGTATGTACGGGTTGGGAAGATCTGTCGCGGGTGATACTAAGAGCTTCCCTAAACTTGCGGCAGCTATAAGAGAGGCCTCTACGCAAGCAGGTGAAGGTGGATTGTCAGATAAAAAATTCTCTCAAGTTATGGATCAGCTTGGTAACAAAGCTAAAATTCTGGAAAGCTCTGATATTAGCAGGCAGGAAATTAGAGAAGTCTTGCTTTCAAGCATGAAAGAAGGTGAGCAGGCTACGAGAGGTAGCATGGTATTTAACAATTTAGCCGAAGGTAAAATGCACCCTAAACTAACCGACTTACTAGAAAGGGCTGAAGGTGGTAACCTAAAAAGAGATTACCCAAAAGTAAGTAGAGCTTTAGACATGGCTGTGAAAAATCTGAAAGGTGAAGATGTTAATGTTTCAAATAAGAGGCTGATAAGCGAATTTGAAAAAATGGGTGATAGAGCTAAAGCACTAGAAAAAGCAAACACTGTAAGTGACGCAGATTTAGCAAATGTCTTTATTAACGGAATGACAGGTGAAGCGCGTGGTAATGAAGCCCCAAGAGAGTGGGGTTTAAATAGGATGATGGAAAGAGTTGCGCAAGAAGGGCAGGCAAGAGCAAACCCAGCTGAGGAGGATCGATCTTAAGATGAAGAAAGTACTCTTAGTTCTTATGACTTTGCTCTTAACCTCATGTGGGGATGATCGTCCTGAAATCTGCTATGGTGCTAGTGATTTTGGTTTAGGTGGTGGTCTTTCTGTTCCTGCAAATCCAGACAAAGGAAATGCTGCATCAGGAACAAACTCAGTGCTCTTAAGAAAAGTTCCAAGGGTTGATCAAGTTGCTCCTTGGATATCTACAGAAAATGATTTACGCACAACAGGTGTGGGTAATGATCCATTATGTGCTAGTGGAGCACCCCCTGCAAGTTGTAAATTAAAAAGAGGAGTGCTGAAAATTTATGTGGCTGGAAGTTGGTTTCCTTGGGGTATGGATGAGGCAAACCCTAATGGGCCACATAAAAATTGTGGTCCTGTATCTTGCTCTGGGTCAGGTGGGACAAACAAGGACGTTGATGCAAATGACTCTATTTGTTTTAATGGTGATGGTCAAAGAGTTGACAAAGGGCCAGATGAATCTAATACCCCGTGTGAGCAATCTGATGGTTGGGGTTTATATGGATTAATTGCTTTGCCTGATGCTGGGGGCGCTTATTCTGATCCAAATGCCACCGCGGAAATTGCAAAAAACCCTCCTAATTCCTCGTTCAGGACATTTAGACTAGCTCCACTTGAGGAAGATGATGATGGCAAATATGTTATTCTTGATTTTAGTAAACAATGTACCAGCTCTGCAAACAACACATCTTGTCTAGGGGATGTAAATAACCAGAATGACCAAATTGTTGCCAAAGGTAAGTTATACTTCCAAATTAAGGATAGGCATTATGAAGACAATGTTGGGCAGTATAACATCAATATAGTTAGTGGTGTTTACAGACCGAAGGGTTTCATTGAAAGTGTTGTTACAGAGTTTGACGAATTGCTGAATGGACAGACTTTATATAAATCAGCTACTGGTGAAAGAGTCGATAATCAAAAAGGAATTATTGAAATAATGTACGGAAGAATAATGCGTGATTCCGGAATGATTAATATCATCAGAGCATTTTTACTTTTCTATGTAACAATCTACGGACTGATGTTCATGATGGGTATGGCCGAGGCCAAGCACCAAGACATGTTAGTTAGACTGTTGAAAGTAGGGATTATAGCTATGTTAATCTCACCAGCTAGCTGGGAGTTTTTCAATGAATACCTATTTAGGTTATTTACTGTTGGGGCGAAAGAGATTAGCGATTATGTGATACAGGCGACAATTTATCATAGGGGAGGAATTGGTGATTCACCTAAGTTTATTATACCTCAAGATGCAACTGCTCTATCAATCTATGATATTTTAGTTGATATGTTAGTTTCTCCAGCCATAAATAATAAGACTTTGGGCCTGTTTTTCTACAATGGATATTTCTGGATATACATTATAATAATTTACATTGGTATTTTGTACGCATTTTTAGGAATAATAAGAGCAGTAGTGCTTTATTTTACATCGATAATTTTGATTGCTGTTTTATTATTTACGGCGCCAATTTTCATAATGATGATGCTATTCCAGTTTACCAGACAGCTATTTGAGAATTGGTTACAACAGCTAATAGCTGGTGGTATGATGCTAATTGTGTTATCCGCCTCAATGGCATTGCTTGTTGTAATAGTCCAAAACCAAATTGAAAACTTATTTGGTTACGGTGTTTGTTGGGAGTATGTATTTACAATATTTACGAGAGATTATTTCTTCTTAAATTTCAAAGATATTTATTACTGGTATCCAAGAAACCCTTCTGAGATTGATAAGTGCGTGACCCCATTGAACATATTTGCATTCTTGTTTGTATGTGTGATTTTCGAAAAAGTTATGCAACAAATCCCTCAATTGATTGATGCGCTAAGTAATGCCCAGCTATCACCTATAAGTAGGCTTGCAGGTGGTGCGGAAAGCACGTTTAGAACTAGCGTTATGGATACTGCAGGAACTGCTATAAATTATACCAGAGCTGGTCTCGGCGTTGCTGCAGGCGGTGTTGCTAGTGCAACAGGTTTAGCTGATACCTCTACAGGTAGAGCCTATAGCAAAGTATCTGCGGCTCTAGCAAAAGCAAGGCATGGTACTATTGGTCAAGCTGCGAGTATGGCATTTAATGCCCCAGCACTATTGGATCAAGCTATGCACAATGAAGGTAGAAAAAGCATGGATATCGAAACTGCAGGCAAAACTTTGAAATCTAGTATCGAAAATACTTACGGAACTAAAGCGCTCGGTGGGGTAGGAGAAGGTAGATTCCAACATAAGTCAGCAGAAATTCAAGCTACGCAAGAAAAAGCATTGGGAACTAGGGAGCAAGGAAAACCACAGGGCAATAAGCCACCTGAAAATACCAAAAGATAGTTTTAATTGCTGATTTTTTATTTTAGATGTAATTTGTGACTTCAATAATTAGCTTTATATATGAACTCAAAGAGCAAAAGCCTAGAATTAGCCAAAGTCCAAAGCCAAAACTTTGACAGCAACATTGTAGTACACGGCTTTATGTCGCGAAATGGCGGGGTTAGTAAAGGCGCATATTCATCACTAAACAGTTGCAATAAGATTGCTGAAGATAAGGCGAATGTATTAAAAAATCTTCAAATTATAGCATCAGATTTTGGAGTTGAGGCGATGTATTTAAAGCTGGTGACACAGGTGCACTCAAATATTGCTATACATGTGGATAGTAAAGAAGCTAAGACTTCAGAAATTCATGCTGATGCAATTGTAACAAATACTAAAGGAATACTAATTGGTGTGAACACTGCAGATTGTACACCAATCCTTTTTGCCGATCATGAGAATCAAGTTATTGGTGCAGCGCATGCAGGCTGGAGAGGCGCATTAGCAGGAGTGATTGAAAACACGATAGACTTGATGGAAAAACAAGGTGCAGAAAGAAAAAATATTGTTGCGGTGATTGGTCCAACCATTGCTCAGAAATCTTATGAAGTAGACGAAAAATTCAAACAACAATTTTTAGCTAAACACTCTGATTCAAATATTTTCTTTATTCCATCAGTTAAAGCTGCACATCACATGTTCAATCTGCCTGAATTTTGTCTTAGCATATTAAATAAACAAGATATTAAATCAGCTATGAATCTTGGTATAGACACGTATGAATTTCCAGATACATATTTTAGCTGTAGAAGGTCATCCCATAATGGTGAAAAAGATTTTGGCGGCCAGCTTTCAGCAATAATGTTAAAATAATTAGACTAATCTTTGTAATAAAAAATTAGCGAATTCTTCTAGAGCAGAAGTTATTTGTTTATTTTGGATTGTTGTAAGTTCGCTCAAAGCATTATTAGTGTGAATTTTTGCGCAATTACGCGCATTTGCAATACCTGAAGTTTTTTCCAAAATCTGTTTGAAATCATTAAAAGTTGATTCAGTTTTTTCTTTCGAATTAAACAGTTCACCCAAGAGTTTTTTATCTGCTGGGTCTGCTTTTTCAAGTGACTCAATAATAGGCAATGTTACTTTGCCCTCAAGGAAATCATTACCAAGTTTTTTACCAAAATCAGCATTTGCAGTATAATCCAATACGTCGTCGATGATCTGAAAGCTAATACCTACATTAAGACCGAAATTAAATAACTTTTTACAATCATCCTCTGAACAGCCAGAGACGCTTCCGCCTGCAGCGCAAGCAGCAGCAAAGAGTTCAGCAGTCTTGCCTTGTACTAATTTTAGATAATCACTTTTAGATAGGTTCAAATTATCAATTAACTCTAGTTGCCAGACTTCAGACTCAGCAATATTAGCCGCAGCAGTTGAAAGCAAGTTTAGTGTTTTTAAGCTATCAGTCTCAACCATTAGCTTGAATGATTGGCTAAACAAATAATCACCAACTAAAATGCATACCTTATTATCCCAGACATTGTTTGCTGTTGGTTTGCCTCTGCGTTTTGCACTGCCATCTACAACATCGTCATGCAGTAGTGTTGCTGTATGGATAAACTCAACAGCGGCTGCAAGTTTGATTGCGTTCTGTGTGACATTGCCGTAAATTTTTGAGCAAATTAATGTGAGAATAGGTCTTAATCTTTTGCCGCCAGAGCCAGTTAGATATTCTGAAATATGGGGAATCAATTCGGCATGGCTCTTAGCATAATCGAGAATTAATTTATCAACTGCTTGTAGCTCGCGCGCAACAAGTGATCGTAGTTTTTCAAACGCATCGTTATTTGTACTTGATTGACTGATCATACAATAATAAAAGTTGATGAGTGTTTATACCATAAATTGCTGGTGAATTAAAGTGAGACCTGATTTTTCTATAGAAAAGACTAAAAGCTGTATAGTTATAGGTATAGATGAAGCTGGCAGAGGACCATTAGCAGGCCCAGTGGTAGCGGCAGCAATAATTTTAGATGAAAGAGCATTAGACCTTGGGATTAATGATTCTAAAAAGCTCACTGAATCTAAAAGGGAGAAAATTTATGATGTTCTCACTAAAAATTACCAGTTTGCTGTTTCTGTTGTTGAGCCAGATAAGATTGATGAAATAAATATACTTCAAGCTACCATGCTTGCTATGCGTTTATGCATAGAAAAAATGGATAACCCTAACAGTTTTATTCTAATCGATGGTAATAAATCTCCTATTGTTTCACCCAATGTAGAGTGTGTTATTGGAGGCGATGCGAAATCTATAAGTATCGCAGCTGCATCAATTATTGCTAAAGTAGAAAGAGATAGAATCATGCATAAAATTGCCAAAGACTTTCCAATCTATAATTGGGAAAAGAATAAAGGTTATGGCACGAAAGATCATATTGATAATATTCGCAAACATGGGCCTTCTACTCATCATAGAAAGACTTTTATAAAGAATTTTATATAAGTACTTTTGCAAGATTTGATGATGATTTTGTTTTTCTGCTTTTTGTTAACTCTTTGTTAATCATTTAGGGCAATAATCGATTGTAGATAATTAATTGTGGCGGTTTTATGCCAAGAATGAAAAAACTTATAAAAAACATTACAAACTGGAATAAGTCAAAAAATAAGAAGCATGCAAGGCATTATACATCAACTAAAGCTGCACAAATTTTATTCGATGTAATCAGTTCCTATAAGCCCATGTTTTATGACCTTTTTGGATATGATTTCAGTGGCAGAAGAAGAAAGTTAATAGAAACATTCGTAGATGATCCTCATGATAAAAATGTGGATAAATATTATGGAGAAGAGCTTGTAGAAGTTAAGCGTTGTAAAAGAAAAGGACGCTTACTACAAGAACTTAAGTTTGGGTTACTTGTGAATAAGATTTTAGATGATCTAGGTACAAAAATTGAATCTAAAAAACTGCAAAGACAAGTACATTGGTCAGTTTTAAAAATTGCTAAAGCTAGCATGCATGAGTACAAGGAATATAAGAAAACACATCCCTTACATAAGCCTTGTAAACAGAAGACAAAATTGATTTTAGCTTAATAGCTAGTACCTGGTTGGTTTGAAGATTGCTCTTCGTCATCTTGAGGTAAATCAAGTGGTCCTTTTATTCCACAAGAAGCTACAGAACCTAGAATTAGTAGTAATGCAGCTATAGTTAATAATTTTTTATTCATAAATCCTCTCAGGTTTTAAAAATCACTTTCTTCAGATTTTTTAGCTTTAGATACTTTATCTAAAGCCGTTTTCTTAGTTTCAGTTTTGCCACCTCTTTTAATAATAGAATCTTCATCTTCATCATCTGTAATGGCTAATCCAGCTTCTTGCCTACTAATTATACCTTGTGCGTATAGAGATCTAACATAGTCACTCATTATGCACATACCTTCTTTTGAACCGATTTGCATTAAAGAGGATATTTGAGGTATTTTATTCTCGCGAATCATATTTTTTATAGCTGGAGTTGCTACTAGTACTTCGTAAGCTGCAACCATTCCAGTTCCATCTTGCTTCTTAAGCAGTTGTTGCGATATTACAGCTTGAATAGATCCAGATAGCATGGCACGGATCATTTCTTTATCATTTCCAGGGAATACGTCAACGATCCTGTCGATTGTTTTTGCGGCTGAACTAGTGTGCAGAGTTGCAAACACTAATTGTCCAGTTTCGGCTGCAGTTAGGGCTAAGCTGATTGACTCTAAGTCACGTAACTCACCCACCAATAGAACATCAGGATCTTGTCTTAAAGCGCTTTTTAGAGCTGAAGCAAAAGATTTGGTGCTGGGGCCAACTTCTCTTTGGTTTACTAAGCTCTTTTTGGATTTGTGAATGAACTCTACAGGATCTTCGATAGTTATTACATGGTAAGCTTCTTGTTCATTTATATGGTTGATCAATGCCGCAAGTGTGGTTGATTTACCAGTACCAGTTGGTCCCGTAACTAAAACTAGGCCTCTAGGAAATTTGGTAAAGCTTTCGAAAACTTCGGGTGCGCCAAGTTGTGCAAGTGATTTAACTTCTACAGGGATTAGCCTAAAAGCTGCAGCAGGGCCATTAATTGTGTTAAAAGCATTTACACGTAGTCGAACGTTGTTTGCTACAGATATAGAGAAATCGACTTCAAGATTACTGATATAGAACTGTTTTTGGCTTTCAGTCATCATGCCGTAAAGCATGTTTTTTATATCATCACCCCTAAAAGGAGCTACATGAATTTCTTTGACGTCACCGTATATTCGCAAAAGTGGCGGTAACCCAGGTGACAGATGTATATCTGAAGCCTTATGTTCAATTGCATAATTCGCTAATTGCGCGAAATCCATAAATAACCTACATGTCCATTTATAGTCTTGTTAATAATATGATAACATGACTTTTAGTCACGTTGTACAGCTATTTTTTCTTGAAGATAAGTCATTCTATTCCGTATAGAATTCGAGCTTTGAGGTAGAATGTCGCCAGTTCCACTTCCATCAATTACTTGTTTATAGAGTGTGATAGCTTCGCTATAGCGTTTCATGCTGTCATATACTACGCCTAAGTTATATCTATAATTTAAGACTTCAGGAGATAGTATGATAGCTCTTCTGAGGTGTTGCTCAGCGAGTGTATAATCTCCCATCTGTGCATAAATCATTCCAATCTGAGCTTGAATAGGGCTAAAATCTGGATTTTCTTTTTCTAATTCTTTTAGCTCAACTAATGCCTGACCAGGAGATTCCTCCGACATCAAAACTAAGTAGTTATTAAGTGCTTTTTTGTAATCTGGATCCAGAGTAAGTAATTTCCTATAGTGAATCTTTGCTTCCTTATATTGGGCTAATCTGTGATATAACGAAGCTAAAGCAAATAGTACATTTGTGTTTGAAGATTCTTGTCCTAGTGCCTGTTTGTAAAGAGTGATTGCTGCCTCGGTTTGACCAGAAAGTGCAGCTTTGTAGCCTAGTGCAATTAAGGACGAAATGTCTTTTGGGTCAAAATCTTTTACTTTAAAACCTAGTGGTGAAAAGCTTTTCTGATTGGCTGTGTTACCTAATGATATAGATTTGCGTGGCGAGTCGTAAAGTATAGAGATGTTGTCGTCTTCTCCCTTGCCCCCAGCTTCATTGATTTTAACTGGTACAAGATTTTTCTTATATTTACCGAAGATCTCTTTATTAGATAATTCTTTAATCTCTTGTGATATTGGTTTGTCTTTTGATTCTTTATTAGTCGCGGGTGGTGTAGCAGTAACTTCTGCAGCAACAGCGATGTTTGAGCTAACTAATATTCCTGCGATTAAAAGTGAGTAGATTCTCATCAAGCCTACTTTACAAAAAGTGAATATATTCTATTGATAACTCAGTATTTTAATTAAGGCAAGCAGCATCCAGAATAGATAATATTTTAGAATCCAGTATATTTGAAAAGTTCTGTTAAAATACGTGGAAGCAAGCTAAATAGTGTTGTACTATGGGATAATAGGTGTATAAAATGCTCAAAAAATTAAATACTGATATGGCAAAGTCTTCATCAAAAAAAATGGCTTTTTCTATCCCAGATTTGACTCCAGCAGATTTGAAAAAAGCTTACTATGAAATGCTTTTAATTAGACGATTTGAAGAAAAGGCTGGACAGTTGTATGGAATGGGACAAATAGGCGGTTTTTGTCATCTTTATATTGGCCAAGAAGCGGTAGCTGTTGGCATACAAAATGTACTTGATCCGAAAGATTCTGTAATAACAAGCTACAGAGATCATGGAATTATGTTGGCAGCTGGTAGCGATCCAAGGACGGTAATGGCAGAGTTGCTTGGTCGTGCTACAGGCTGTTCAAAAGGAAAGGGCGGTTCAATGCATATGTTTGATCTTGAGAAAAGATTTTACGGTGGCCATGGAATCGTGGCAGCGCAAGTTCCAATCGGAACTGGGATTGCCTTTGCGTACAAATATCGTAATGAAAATAACTTGTCTGTTGCATATTTTGGTGATGGTGCTGCGCATCAAGGGCAAGTATATGAATCGTTCAATATGGCGAAACTTTGGAACTTGCCAATAATATATGTGCTGGAGAACAATGAATATGCTATGGGAACCTCGGTTAAGCGTGCTGCTAGTACTCCTGATTTATACAAGCGTGGCGAGTCATTTGGCATTCCAGGAAAAAGAGTTGATGGTATGAATTTCTTAGCAGTTAGAGAAGCTGCGAAAGAAGCTGTTGAACATGTTAAAAACGGTAATGGTCCAATTTTACTTGAAATGAAGACGTACCGTTATAGAGGGCATTCAATGTCCGATCCTGCTAAATACAGAACTAAAGAAGAAGTAAACGAATATAGGGAAAAGTTTGATCCAATAACTCAGCTTGAAAACCATTTGCTAAGCAAAAAAATTGCAAGCAAAGCTGAGCTAGAAAAAATGGAAGCAAAGGTGCTGGAAGTTGTGAAAGACGCGATTGAGTTTTCACAAAATAGTCCATTGCCAGATGAAAGTGAATTATACACAGATATTTTAAGAGATTAAGAGGGAACGATGGCTTCAATTACAGTGAGAGAAGCGCTAAGAGATGCAATGGCAGAAGAGATGCGTAGAGATCCTGAAATCTTTGTGATGGGTGAAGAAGTTGCAGAATATCAAGGTGCATATAAAGTTACGCAAGGGTTGCTTGAAGAGTTTGGTTCTAAAAGAGTTATTGATACTCCAATCACTGAGCACGGCTTTGCCGGTATTGCGGTTGGAGCTGCATTTGCTGGGCTTAGACCTGTTGTTGAATTTATGACTTTTAATTTCGCAATGCAGGCGATGGATCAAATAATAAACTCGGCTGCAAAAACTAATTACATGTCGGGTGGCCAAGTTAAATGCCCTATAGTTTTTCGCGGACCAAATGGTGCCGCATCAAGAGTTGGTGCGCAACACTCGCAATGCTATGCAAGTTGGTATGCGCATGTACCGGGGTTGGTTGTAATTTGTCCCTATCGCGCAGAAGATCATAAAGGTTTATTAAAGGCTGCAATTCGTAACCCAAACCCAGTTGTGTTTTTGGAGAATGAAATTCTTTATGGGCATTCTCATGAAGTACCAGATGACATCAATGATGACTATACAGTTGAAATTGGTAAGGCTAATATCCTTAGAGAAGGAAAAGATGTAACAATCACAGCATTCTCTTTGCCAGTTAAAACAGCACTTGAAGCAGCTGAAGAATTGTCAAAAGAAGGCATTGAAGCTGAGGTAATAGATCTAAGAACATTGCGACCGTTAGATATTGATACAATTTTGGAATCAGTTAAAAAAACCAACAGAATAGTTTGTGTTGAAGAGGGTTGGCCATATGCTGGAATTTGTTCTGAAATATCTGCTTTAATAAATGAGAATGCTTTTGATTATTTAGATGCTCCAGTTAAAAGAGTTACAGGAAAAGATGTGCCACTTCCATACGCTGTCAATCTTGAAAAATTGGCATTGCCACAAGTCGCGGATGTTATAGAAGCTGTAAAACAAGTTTGTTATAGAAAATAATCGTGCATAAACCCGTTTTACTTAATGAAGTTATTGAATACTTGTCACCGCAAACTGGATTGACGTACGTTGATGCAACGTTTGGTGCTGGTGGATATACTGCTTCCATTTTAGAAAAATCAAAATGCAATGTTATTGCATTTGATCGTGATAAATCAGCTCAAAATCAGGCGCAAAAATTTTCAGCAAAATTTGGTACGAGATTTCGATTTGTTCAAGATGAGTTTGCAAGAATTTCAAATAATTTGAGTGAGCCAGTCGATGGCTTTGTATTTGATATCGGTGTGTCTTCAATGCAAATTGACCAAGTACAAAGAGGTTTTTCATTTATGCAAGATGGCCCCTTAGATATGCGAATGAATGAAGAAGATGCAATCACCGCAGAATTTTTAGTAAATTCTTTGAGCGAAAAAGATTTAGCCGATTTAATCTACAAATTTGGCGATGAGAGGAAATCAAGAATCATTGCAAAAAAAATTGTTGAAGCTCGTCATGAAGCTCGAATCACTACAACAAAAGTTCTTGCTGAAATAGTCAGGTCTGCTGTTGGTAGGTATAGTGATACGATTGACCCTGCAACACGTACTTTCCAAGCTTTGCGTATTTCAGTTAACGATGAGTTGAATCAGCTTGAGACAGGATTAAAGCAAGCCGCATCACTACTCAAAAAAGATGGCCGATTAGTGGTTGTAACATTTCACTCTGGCGAAGATAAAATAGTGAAAGAATTTTTTAATAAGTTATCTGGAAAAGTTACTGGAATAAATCGTCATATGCCGTATCATGAAAATCAAATGGCAATTCCAGAATTTAAGTATCTGCATAAAGGCACGGTAATTGCTAGCAAAGAAGAGTTGGACGATAACCCTAGGGCTCGTTCAGCTAAATTACGCGCGATAATTAAGGTGCAATAATGCTTAAGTTGCTCAAGTCGTCAGTTACTACCTATCTTCTTATTTTAGCGATTTCCGCTGCTTTTTTGTTTGCAATAAAGCATAAAGTCCAAACGCTCAGTAAAGAACTGAAAGAAATAAATACAAAAATAATTTCAGAAAAAGAGAATATCCATATCCTCAAAGCGGAATATACATACTTAACCAATCCTAAACGTATAAAAAAACTAGTTGATAGTAACTTAGCTTTGCAAACTGTAAGGCCAGATCAAATTGTTGAGCCATTAGAATTGCACCCGCCAGTTAAGACTGCGGTAAATTCTCAAGCAGAGGAAAAAAAATGAATTCCATGCTTAAAGAGAGAATGAAATTTAAGCCAACAACTAAAGTTGTTGAAGATTCTGCATTGGAAGTAAGTCGAAATCGTCTTGCAGTAGTTTTAGTAGCAACATGTTTTGTTTTTTTTGTACTAATTTTTAGGTTATTTGAAGTAAGTCTTTCTAATTCGGAAGACATCAAAATTAGTAGTAAAGCCAACAGCGCAGATTTCTTTGTTCAGCGTGCTAGTATAACAGATAGAAACGGTGCGATGCTCGCAGTTAATCTATCTACAGCATCGTTATATGCGAATCCAAATGAAGTTATTGATTATAAAGATACTGCGCATGAATTATGTAAGCAGCTAGCAATTAAAAAGTGTAATGAACTTACAGAGAATCTAAAACCAGGAAAAAGTTTCATTTGGATAAAAAGACATTTAACACCAAAAGAGCAGCAATCTGTGAATGATCTTGGTTTGCCCGGATTATATTTTATACGCGAAGAAAAAAGAGTATACCCACATAACAATTTATTCTCTCATGTTTTGGGTTTTGTTGATTTGGATGGCAACGGAATTTCTGGAATGGAAAAACAATTTGATGAGTATCTCTCAAATAATAATAAACCACTGCAACTCTCTCTTGATTTAAGAGTTCAAGAAGTTTTGCGCGAAGAACTAGCAGATCAAGCTAAGTTGCATAATGCGATTGGTGCGTCGGGAATTGTTATGGATGCAAATACTGGTGAAATAGTTGCAATGGCAAGCCTGCCAGATTTTGATCCAAATCATGCGGGTGCAGCAAAAGAAAGACAAAGATTCAATCAGGTGACGTTAGGCGTTTACGAGATGGGTTCAACGTTTAAAGTTCTAACAACTGCAATGGGCTTGGATGGTAACTTTATAAGAGTGAACGATGCATTTGATACCGCAGTTCCAATACTCGTAGGCAATCATAGAATAAGTGATTTTAGAGGCAAAGGTGGGGTTCTATCGGTTCCAGAGATCTTGATGTATTCATCTAATATTGGAACAGCTCAGATTGGTTTGAAGGTTGGTGTGAAGAGTCAGAAAAAATACCTAAATAAATTCGGACTGATGCAGCCTTTAGAAATTGAGTTACCTGAAAAATCACATTCACTTTACCCTTCAGATAAAAGGTGGAGTCAGGCAAGCCTAATTACAATTAGTTATGGTCATGGAATTTCAGTGACGCCACTTCATACAGTTAGAGCATTTGCTTCTGTTGTAAATGGAGGCAAATTATTTAAACCAACGCTATTAAAAGTTGATGATCCTGAAGATCTAGATGGTGAACAGATTCTAAACCAATCAACTTCAGAAACTATGAGAAAAATGTTACGCCTAGTTGTCACGGGTGGTTCTGGAAGAAAAGCTAATGCAGATGGCTATGTGGTTGCTGGTAAAACAGGTACCGCAGAAAAGATTGTTGGAAACCGCTACAGTAAAAAATCTAATATTGCGCTTTTCATTTGTGCTTTCCCAATTGATGACCCGAAATACGTTGTGATGGTAATGATTGATGAAGCTAAGGCAAATTCAATTAATGGCGGGTTTACAACTGGTGGAGCAATTGCTGCGCCTGTAGCTGGGAATGTAATTTCACGTATTGCACCAATTCTGGGTGTGAAGCCAAGAAAACAAGAAGATCCAGAAGTTCAAGAGAAGCTTTCTTTAGTCTATGAAGCTAGATATAAAAAACCTAAAAACTAACCCTTGAATCGTCAAGCTTATACATAGTATGTAGTTTTAAAGTTTGCGAAACCCGGCTTTTATGCTATTATATCACTTTCAAAATTAAAAATGAGGAAAAATGACATATAATTACCTTAAATCACACTTTTCTGAAGTGGTAAGTTTAGGATTTGCTGCTTCAGTACTAGGTACTTTAATGGCTCCTAAAGCTTATAATTACTTTTATCCTGATTATACTGCTGCATTTCATAGGGAAGTATCCAATGCAAATACAAAAAAAGCACTAGAGGTGTTCTTGTCTTCTCCTGCACATAAGTCTGCAATCAACTACATCTCCGACAGCGAAATTAATAAGGGTTTGTACTGGTTTTGTGACTATTCTACACAAGAGGGCTCGCATATTGATGATACCATTGCTTTTCTTGATGCATTAGTTGCTCAAGGAAGAACTGGAGTACTAGAAAATTTAAGAGAAAATGTAGAAATTTGTTTCTATTCAGGCGAAAGAGTTGAAGCAAAGGTTTTTGAAATTGTTGGCCAGTGCGATCCTGAGTACTGTATCTAAATGTAATTTAATTATATTCAATCGCACTTTCTAGGCTGTCTTAGGAAAACTAAGGCAGCCTAATTTTTTGAGTGCTGCTAAATGCGGCATAAAATTTTTATAAGTAATCTTTAGCGTGGATAGTGTTTGAATACATATCCATCAAAAAGCTGATATCCTTTAGGGGCTCAGCTAAAGTAATAGTGCATTCTTCGTAAATTGGCTTGTCATAGTTGCCATTTTCAATTCCAATCCATCTTGAAAAATTTTCTTGTCCATTATTAATTAAACTTTCAAGCCAGTTGATTTTAACTACTCCCACTTTTGTAGCAGCTTGATTTGCATAATGACCACCAAACACCCATAATTCATGATCATCAGTGTAACGCTCAAAAGCTGTAACAACATATTCATGATCATCTTGAGAAGGACAAGATGTTGTATATTTTAATGAAATTGCAGAGCGATCATATTCGTCCACAAATTTTACCACTGCTGTGTTTTGAAAAACATCATCACTTGGTTTTACACCATCAATATAGCCAGTGCCGCCAGCGTGCCATGTTTTTTTATATGTTACATCTGGTATGTCATTGCATGTGTTTTTAGTAAAGGGGCAGTTAAAGTTTGTTGTAGTCATTAATGTATCCATTTTAGTTGAGGCAGGCACTCTAACATATAACTAAAGTTCATAACAATTATTTTTGGAAGTAATGATTTAGTTCAAATCACTCATTAAGATAAGACAGTTGCCTTATAAGCTTAGCGTACAACTTTCGAATTAGACCCGGATGATTGAAATTTCAATGTTTGCGTTCGAGATACTGGCCGCAACTAGAAACTCAAAAACCACTTCATGTGAACACAATAGGGGATTAATTGAAAAACATCATATTGATGAAGCCGCTTTTGTAGACTTTTTAGTAGAGCAGGCAAGCTAATATTAAGATTTGCTCACTACATTTGAAAGTTCCTGCTCAGCTTTTTTACGATCTATGCTGGCTAAAA
Source organism: uncultured Candidatus Midichloriaceae bacterium (assembly GCA_964558975.1). GTDB lineage: Bacteria > Pseudomonadota > Alphaproteobacteria > Rickettsiales > Midichloriaceae > CAZLFQ01. The sequence continues at coordinate 903,466 of CAZLFQ010000001.1, read as the reverse complement.
CATCGTCGCTGATTTTGCATATTTTCTCGTAATCAATGCCTGTGTGAATATTTAAAGCTTGGCAAATATATAAAAGTTTTCTCATATCTACATTGCCTTTTGCACCGGGTGCATAAGGGCATCCGCCTATGCCACCAACTGTAGCATCAAATGTTGTTACGCCAAAATGCATAGAAGCTACAAAATTACGTACGGCATTACCTTGGGTATCATGGAAATGTCCTGCCAAAAATCTTCTCATTTCTAGAGGAAATGCGCAAATCAGTTCTGCAGTTAGCAATGGTGTGCCACTTCCCAAAGTGTCACCCAAGGACACTTCATAGCACCCAAAATCGAGAAGTTTTGCAGAGATTTTTACAACATTCCGAGGAGTAATTACTTCTGATTTGTCAGTTGAATGAAAAACGCATGAAACATAGCCCCTTACTTTAATACCAGCACTTCTTGCAAGGTTACAAACTTCTGCTGTTTCTTTTAAGCTATCATCTACTGTGCGATTCGTATTTCTACGACTAAAATCTTCAGCTGCAGAAACAAAGACACTAACTGTCTTAACTTCAGCAGCAATTGCTTTTTCCATCATTTTTGTGTTAGGAACAAGCATGTGATATCTGCATCCAGTAGTTAAATTTTTGATACCTGCAAATACGTCAGCAGAACCTGCCATTTGTGGTACTGCTTTTGGTGATACAAAAGATCCTACTTCGATGTTACTCAGTCCAGTTGATGATAGGCTTCTTATTAAACTAACTCTCTCTGAAACATTCCAAGCATTCCGCTCATTTTGAAGACCATCTCTAGCACTTACGTCTACGATATTTATGCGTTTGGGAAGTATGGAGAAATCTAATGGTGCAAATCTCAATGCATCAATTCTGTCACCACGAAAAAAATTTGGAAGAATGCGAGGTAAATAATTACCTAGAGTTGAGAGATGCCTCATATATTATCTAACGGACTTTCGTTTCATTAGATCTGTAATATATTCTTTAAATCGTTTTAGCCAAGTGAAATCGTGCTTAACTTTTATGACTACAGTATTAGCGATCTTATCATGCCAGCATTGATTTTTATCTGTCCAAGCCATAATAAAAAACCCGATACAAAATGGAATTCCGGAAACAAAATAACTAATCGCGCGTTTAATGTATTGATTGCGGTTTGGTGTTTGCATGGTTTCTGCATCAACAATCTTGCATCCTAAAATCCATTTTCCCGGGGTATTGCCAAACTTTAGCCAACAACTTAGAAAGATTGAAAGTATAAATGATACAGTTACTAGTTGGACTGAAAAATACTTAATAAAAAAGCTCTGATTAGATAAGTAAGACAACAGTGCAGACATATCAATCTTATTTGTTCCAGAAATTAGAAACTGTTCTATATCGAGATTAGCCAGTAGAAAAGCATTTACATGAGGTGATACTGGAGAAAGTAAGAACGTTATAATTGTAAAATCAAAAGCTATTGCTAAAACTCTTGTTGAAAAAGATGCATACTTTACATCCTGCTTTTCTAACATTTATTACCTCTCAATTTTTTTCAAACCACCCATGTATGGGACTAATTTTTCTGGAATTGTAATCGTACCATCTGCATTTTGATAGTTCTCCATAATCGCTATCATTGTTCTTCCTATTGGTAAGCCAGAACCATTTAAAGTATGCACAAAATAATTTTTCTTGTCACTAAGCCTTTTAAATCTTGCTTTCATTCTTCTGGCTTGGAAATCAGTGCAATTCGAACAACTAGATATTTCTCTATACCTATCCTGTCCAGGTAGCCAAACTTCAATGTCATAAGTTTTGGTTGATTGAAAACCAGTATCGCCTGTTGCTAACATTACAACTCGATATGACAAACCTAATTTTTGTAGCAAAGTCTCCGCAATACCTACCATGCGTTCATGTTCTGCTGCTGAGTCCTTTTCATTTGTTATGCTTACCAACTCAACTTTAGAGAACTGATGTTGCCTGATCATTCCTCTGGTATCTCTACCAGCACTTCCAGCTTCAGATCTGAAGCATGAAGAATAAGCAGTGAATCGTAATGGCAATTGTTCTTCAGGGATAATTTGGTCGGCAACTAAACTTGTTAAAAACACTTCGCTTGTAGATGTTAGCCAATAGTCATTTGTTGTTTTGAAAAGATCTTCAGCAAATTTAGGAAGTTGCCCAACTCCGTAAACAGTCTCGGTTTTGACAAGTGTTGGATGGACTATTTCAGTATAGCCGAATTCGTTAGTGTGGTTGTCCAAGAAAAAATTTGTAAGTGCGCGTTCTAATTTTGCAAGGCCTGCTTTGAGAGTTACAAATCTAGCACCTGATAATTTTGCCGTTTGTTCAAAGTCCATTAATCCTAGTTTTTCACCTAGCTCAAAGTGCTCTAGGGGTTTGAAATCAAATTTTCTAATTTCTCCCCAAGTTCTAAGTTCTTTGCTGTCATTATCATCAACGCCAACTGGTACATCTTCAGACAAAATATTTGGAATAACTTCTAATTCTTGCACTAAGGCAGTTTGTAGCTTTTCAATTTCTTGTTCAAGTACAGGTGTCTTTTGTTTTATATCCTCACCCTCTTGCATAAGTGCTGCAGCGTCCTCACCTTTGCTTTTAGCCATGCCGATTGCTTTTGCAAGTTCATTCCTGCGTGATTGAATCGCCTGTAACTGAGTTTGATTATCTCTAATCTCTTCGTCCATTTTAATTAGTTTTGCAGCAATTTTGCCAAGGCCTCTACGTTCCATTGCGGCATCAAAGATTGCTGGGTTTTCTCTAATAAATTTTATATCGTGCATTTTACTGATCTCGGTTCTTTTCAATTCTTCTGCATATTATAATAGAAATCTCGTAAAGCAACAGCAAAGGAATAGCCAATGCAATCTGGCTTATGACATCTGGAGGGGTTAAAATTGCTGCCAAAACAAATATTACAACAACTGCGAAACGGCGTTTTTCAGCAAGCCATGAACCCTTAACAAAACCAATTTGTGCTAGCAAAACCAATATTATAGGCATTTGGAAAGCTAAGCCAAACCCCATAATTAGGCTTATAACTAATGCTAAATATTCGCTTACCCTGGCCTCTAAAACCATAGGCATAACTGCATTTGCACCAATAGTTTCAAAGCCAATAAAAAATTTCCATGCTAGCGGCATTACATAATAGTACACCAATAGTGCTCCAATTAAGAATAGAATTGGGGAGGCAATTAAATATGGCAATAGAATACCTTTCTCTTTGCGATATAACCCCGGTGCTATGAAAAAATAAAGCTGAGTAGCTATTACTGGAAAAGCAATAATGAAACCTGCAAAACAAGACAACTTCACATAAGTGAAAAATGCTTCGGTAAGGCCTGTATAAATGAGTTTATGATTTCTATCACCAGAAGCTTCCGCCAGAGGAAGTGTTAAATAATTATAAATATTTTCTGCATATACATACGCTATGCAAGATGCCATTATAAATGCGAAGACGCTAATCATTAAGCGTTTGCGAAGCTCTTGCAAGTGCCCCATTATGGGCATATCTAATACAGGTAATATGTTATCATTGATTGGCTGCATCTTTTTCCACTTCTTTAATTTGCGGCATAATTTTGTTTAAGTCGTAAACACGCTGCATATTGCCATCCATATCGACTATCATATCTACAACATTTTTTTCAGCTTCAACTTCATTGATGGCATCATTTAGATACTTAATATAATCATTATAATAGCTCTTTATTTTGCCAAAAGCTTGACTCACTGACTTTAAAAAAATTACCATGTCTTTTGGCCCTAAAACTAGTAGGGCAATTAGTCCAACTAAACCTAATTCTGGAAGTGAAAAATCAAACATATTTAGGCCATATATAACACTCAATAACAATAAAGCACAGGTGTTGCTTTGTCCAGAGGGACTAATTCTCTAGCGTTGCAGGTATTACTCCCAAAGTTTGCATTTTCCAAAGCATTGCGTAATGACCATCTTTAGCTAAAAGTTCTTCGTGCGTGCCATCTTCAACAATAGTGCCTTTATCAAAAACCAATATTCTATCTACTGACTGGAGGGTAGAAAGCCTATGTGCTATAATTATTGTAGTTTTCTTTTTAAATAGTGTTTTTAGACTCTCTTGTATTTGTTTTTCGGTAAAAGTATCGAGCGCTGAAGTTGCTTCATCCATAATTAAGATTGGTGCGTCCTGTAGGAAGGCTCTCGCAATAGCTATACGCTGCTTCTGCCCGCCTGAAACTTTTGATGCTTTTTCACCAACCATTGTGTCATATCCTAGTTCAAGACTAGAAATGAATTCATGGCAATTAGCTTTTGTTGCAGCTTGAATAATTTCTTCATCTGTAGCTTCTTCAGTTCCGTATCTAATGTTTTCGCTAATAGTTCTGTGAAACAAGATCGGTTCTTGAGGAATAAAGGAAATATTCTCCCTTAAAGACTTAAGAGTAACCTTACTGATATCCTGACCGTCAATTTTAATTGTGCCAGCATTTAAGTCGAATAATCTCAGCATCAAATGGACAAAAGTGGTTTTGCCACTTCCTGAAACGCCTACTAATCCAATTTTTTGCCCACCCTTTATAGTGATAGATTTTTCTTTAAATACATTATCATTATGTTTGTAATCAAAAGTAACTTTGCAAAATTCAATTTGACCTTTCTTTACTTCTAGCTCAGTTGCATTTTTTGCATCTTTGATTTCGATAGGATCTTTTACAACACGTAAGGCTTGTTTGATAACACCTAATTCTCTGAACAGGTAGGTCATCTCTGCTGTAGCTGTCCAAAGCAAAACCAATACATTCAATGTTGTATTGAGAATAAACACCATGTCGCCAATTGAAATTCTATCAACTTGCCAGAAACGAACTGTCAAATAGAATAGTCCACTAACGCCAAAAAACCCTAATATGCTGAGTAGTACTTTAATTTTCTCGATGAAAAATAAAGTAACTCTATTGCGGTTTCTTTCTTCGTTTTGTGCTTCTGAAACATAATCAAGCTCATATTTAAATTTGTTGTAAAGCTTGACGTTAAGATTGTTTACTAAGGAGTCTACAATCTTACCTAATAAGCGAGTCCTAGCTTCAGAATGATCTCTAGAAAGTAATGCTGCCTTGGCACAAGCAAATGAGCAAATTAATAAATGTAAACTTAACCAGCTGAACAATACAGATCCAAGAGCCAAATCAAGTTGTGAGAATAAGTAAGCCGAGATAGTAATGGCAAATATCACTGGTAACATATTTACGAAAGTGAAATCCAAAATCATAATCGCGCTTCTTGGCAAGTCACCAATTCGATTTGCGATTCCACCAACAAAATTCCGAGAAAAATAAGAATGCGAGTGATGGCTTACGTAAGCAAATGTCTGCATCCTTACATTTGTCTCAAATCTGGGATATACAATCGCGGTTATGAAACCCTGTAGCCGCATCATTAGTTCTGCAAATAGCCAGAAGCAAAGTGCAGCAAGAAATAGATTTTTAAGATCTAAAAACACATTTGACTTATTGCCTTCAAATTGTGTCAATGCATCCACAAGACTGCCTGTGATCATAGGCCACATAGAAGTTGTTGTTGCAACAACAAAGGAACATAAAAACAGAACTACAAAGCCCCAGCTTTGTCTGCGCATAAAATGCACGAAAAACTTTAGTCGATTTGAGGGTAACGAAATGCTATTCATTATGCATAAATTCTCAACAATTTGTTTGTATGTAACTGCGGACATCGTGATATACAACATATAAATGAAGAAATCAACTAAAAATCAAAAAAATATTGACCCAATCCCCATAAGACCAATATGATCTAAGTATAAATCGCGAATAACCTATGTTTAGAATTATTAGACTTACAGTATTAGCTTGCGCCCTTTTTATTACGACCCCGTCTTTTTCGGAGGATACTAATGATGCTACGATTCGCGCATTTTTTATCAAAATTCAGAATCTAATGAATAAGAGAGATATTTCTGAAATAGAGTCTTTTTATAAGTATTTTACTGACAGTAGTGCAAGATTTATTAAAATAGCTTACTTGCTTGATCCAGAAGATAAAACCAAGGTTGTAGCGCAAGAGAGTCTAAATATGAGTAAAGATGAATATATAACTTACATAAAAGATATTCTAAAACCTCTGAATTCATATGCCTACAGAGTCACAGTTAATAGTATTAATCGCACCGGAAGCGCAGGTGTGGCCATAGTTAATTATAGTATTGACGAATATACCCTTATTAGGAGCGAGAAAAACGAAGAAGAGGCTGCCTTCATTTCTGCGAACTGTAACATGAATATTGGTCTAGACTCAGGTGATGCCGTAATCTTAAGTACAAATTGTATAGAAAAAATAGTTAAGCGTACTAATTAATGTCTTCAGTAATTCAGACAATAAACCCAATAGAAATCATTCGTAAAAACACTTCTGGGACAGAAATTTATCTGGTTGATAATTTTTTGGATGTAATAAAAAAGATTTATGCTTATGAAATATTTAAGCCGATGATGGATTTGGTTACAACTCTGTGCATGCAGGGTAGGCTAAACTTTAAATTATCTCCCAAAACTGTGTTCGAGCTAGATGAAGGAAACTGCAGGACTGTTGAGACTAGAGGAGGAAATAAATTTTTTACAATTACAATCAAGAAAATTAAACCAGATGTTATAATTCATGAAATTGGTCATATGGTTGAAAATGAAAGTGCGATCATATTAGATGCATCATTTAACAGGGCGATGTTGTCTGATATTCATAATATGGCAACAAGAAATATATCCCTCCAAACGGCCATTAAGCAAGTGATGGTTTTGCAAGTAGCGAATTATCCAAACAACCAAAAAGGTTCAGAATTATTCACCAGATATTTTCAATTACTTGCCATGGCTAAAGAGGTGGCGGGATACTCAGCTGAATATGCATATACGGTACTTGATGTTTATAAAGCGTTTCCACTTACGATTGATTGGATATGGGATAAACTTTACAAGCCAATGATTTCACGGATAGATTTACGTATCGCCAAAATCAGCCAGCAGTTCATCATCCCAATTGATGAGATTAAACATAAGTGGGCAGGTGAAAAGGTTGAAACTTTTCATAAATCCGAAAAGAAAGGAAAATGGTCTGGCGCCATTAAATCTATAAAAGATCCGTTGTAGATAATGTTAGATTTGACTGGTAATTTTTATAAATTTGGCATATATAAGATTGAAAAATCTTTGTAAACTGAGAAGGTAAATTGATGTCAAACGATAAAGTTTCTGAGAAGAACTCAGAGTTTTGGAATGAACTGTGTGGTACAGGACTAGCAAAGATGTTAGGGATTGCAGATTCCACTCCAAAATCTTTGAAAAAATTTGATGATTGGTATTTCGATTTTTATAAATATTTAAATTCTCACATACCATTTGCAGATCTTAATGGAAAGGATGTTTTAGAAGTAGGATTGGGGTATGGTACTGTATCTCAAAAAATAGCTGCAGCTGGTGCGAATTATACAGGGCTTGATATAGCAAAAGGCCCCGTTGAAATGGTTCAACATCGGTTAGAACAAAATGGACTTCAAGGAAAAGTAAAGCGGTCAAGTATACTTGATAAGAATTTCAAACAAGAGTCATTTGACTATGTTATAGCTATTGGGTGTCTTCACCATACAGGGGATATACAAACGGCAATAGACCAATGTTTTGAATTGTTGCGACCGGGTGGGAAGCTTGTATTTATGGTCTATTATGCATACTCGTACCGAAGGTATAGGATGGCACTTCTATCTACATTGTTTTATGCAGCAAAAGAATTATTAGGGTTTAGAGGTGTTGTTGACAATGTAAATGCACGTGAGCGCGCTGCTTATGATGCCAATTCTAAAGGCGAATCTGCTCCATACACATGCTGGGTATCAAAAAAATCTATAAAGTGGCTATGTCGTAAGTTTTCTAAAGTTGAATCAACTTTGGAAAATATAGATCAGGAATTTCCATTCAGAAAAAGAAAGAGAGAGCAGTTGTTAGTATCTGCTTGGCCAAAGCTTTGCGGGTTAGATGTCTATACAACAGCGACAAAGTAAAGCCATGAATATATTGTTTTTATATAATTCAAGTCAGACACGGACAAACACAGTATTTGAACACCTGCTTTCTTTCCATAAGTATTCTAATAACGATATTTATTTCTGTGATAGATATGAGAATTTCTTTGTAGAACCAAATTTATATGACTGTATAGGAATTCACTATTGTTTAAGATTTATTTACAATAAAGTATCTGACGAAACTGTAGAATCTATAGCAAATTTCAAAGGTATAAAATTTCTTTATATTCAAGATGAGTATGATCTAACAAAAAAGACATGGGCTTGGATTAAGCGCTTAGGAATCAGTATTGTATTTACATGCGTGCCAACTGAAAATATTCATCGTATATATCCAAAGAGTGAATTTCCTGATGTAACATTTGTCAGTGTACTGACGGGTTATGTTCCTGAATTGTTGCCTAAAATTAAGAAATATGTACTGCCCTCAAAGAGATTAAATACAATTGCATATCGAGGCAGATCTCTAGATGTAAGGTATGGTAAGCTGGGTTTTGACAAGGCCGAAATTGGGGTGTTAGTTAAGAAATACTGCAACGAAAACAATATAGACTGTGATATTGCTATTGACGAAGCATCGAGAATATACGGAGATAAGTGGTGTAGGTTCATAGCTTCTACAAAAGCAATGCTTGGTTCAGAAAGTGGCGCCAATGTTTTTGACTGGGATGGAGATCTGGTTAAAAAGATTACGGATTATAGACTTTCAAATCCAGATTCATCTAGCCAAGAGATATATAATGAAATTGTGTCAGAGCATGAAATGGATGGTGTTATGAATCAGATATCTCCTCGTGTTTTTGAGACGATCGCACTGCATACAGCGTTAGTGTTATTTGAAGGTAAGTATTCAGGAGTGATTAAGCCAAATGAGCATTACATACCATTAAAAAAAGATGGAAGTAATTTGGATGAAGTATTTGCTAAGATTAATGATGACGAATTTTTAGATAAATTAGTAGACAGAGCATACAAAGATATCATTGAATCTGGCTTGTATAGTTACAAAAACTTCGTAAGGCTATTTGATGACACTTTGAGCGATTACAGAAAAGCAAATATAAAGAAATTGCCTGCACAAATAGGGCAGGTTATACCCAAATTCCTAGAAAAAAAATTATTCTTAACAAGAAAGCCGCTTAGACCTCAAAGAACGGTTTCTTATAGCATTATAAGGATATTGGCAAAAACTTCTGTAATGCAATTCTTTTTAAAGAAAATGTCCCCAGATATTAAAGATCAAATTTGGGAGCTATTAAAAAAACTAAAGTTGTTGAAATAATCTATTTATAAATTCCAGATATTCATCTTTTCATTCTATCGGCGAAAGAAGTGATCTCTTCTTCTTCCTTTCTTTCTAAGACAACCTTAACGAAGTTGTGAATGTATTCGCCTTCTGTTGCTGAAGGTTGAACTAGAGATTGAGCGTCAATCTGAAATTTTAGTTCAAAATCATCGGTAGCAATATTGTATGTAAATGTTTTCGCAACATCATTAACATCAGCAAGCACGGTTCCAAAAATTGTCAGTCCATTAGGAAAATATTGTAATAAGTATGGTACTTCCAATTCTAGGAATAAGTGTCGATAGTTAGCATAGTCAGTTCCAGCAAATAAGTTGCCAGAATTTTGAACTGACTTACCTTTCATAAAGAAAGCTATCATATGCAACCAATGCCATTTTTGATTTGCTGACATTGTAATATTTGAAGCTTTGGCCGCTTCTTTTGCTTTCCATCCCTTCTCTTTTGCTTGCGAAGAACGTTTCTGAAGGCCAGCCTTTATTAAATCTTCAGGAGTTACAATGCATCTGAATTCCCTTTCTAATAACAATGTAGATACTGCAAGTTTTTTCATGCTTTCAGATACAGTATCTTGTTTGTCTGCTTCAAGATACATAACCAAAGAACCAACATCTATTCTTTCAGTCAGCTCACTGCCATTTGGTGTTATAGCACTTCTATGTCTGCCAGAAATAGGTGTAGGGGTTGTGAATGTGCAGTTGGCTCTATGGCCATTTATAGTTTTAAATGTGACCAGAGCTTTTTTACGTGTTTTAGGACTGAATATGTCGTTGTGAATATAAGCAGTGCTTTTCTTGCCATAGCCATATTTTACGAATCTATTGATTTTAGAGCCATCATTTCTAAGTCTAGCGTACAGGATCTTAGCCTTTTTACTACTTATCTCCTTGTAGTCAGAAGGCAAACCCGAAGATAGCTCTGAGAAATTTCTTTTACTTCTTGTACCTAACACCTTACTCCCCCAAGTAATGTTAGATACAATTTTAACACATTTATACTTAGTAATTGAACCTAAGTATTGTTAAACTTTTGTTAACATATGCGTTTTTATAGTGAAAGTTGGGTTTTTAGATGAAATTACGGCAATTTTGCTTGTTTTTTATTGGGTTAAGGCGAAGTGTCACAACACATTATTAATTCTTTTCCTTATGTCCGCTAAAGTTACTTCGTATATAAGTTTCCCATCTTCAAAAATAGTTTTTAACTCACCTTGTTTTTCTTGGCTTTCTGTTTGTTGATGATGCAAAACATAATGGCCATTTTCAAACTCTACTCTGAGCAAACCCTTTGCAGATTTTTTAGTGCCAGAGTCTGTTTTGGGATCTTTGAAAATGTCTAGTCTTCTGCCATTTACCTTGCTACTTGTCGCTTTGAACGCAAAGCCAAAAGTATCCCTAGTAACGTATTGATATGAAGTTGATCCAATGCCAAAAATTATATTGCTTGAGCAAAACCCTTTTTGAGCCAAACCATCCAAAATTCTGTCAGCTACATCAAGGCTTATTGAGTCACCATAAATTAAACCTATATGTGGATCTAATATTTTATAACCTTGCTTTGTAGTAGTTCCGCCAAATATATCCCATAGGCATTCAACTGTGCCTTTATATTCTGGAGATTCATCTGCTGCATCAAGGTCGCCCACTACTATTTTAAAAGGGTCACCGCTATCAGGACGAATGACAACCTTGCCCTTACGGTGTAAAATATCTTCTTTTAAAATAACGATATATTCAGTTATGACTTTCCAGAAATCCCAAGTATCAGATACAATAGATATTATGCCTTCAGGATAGGTTTCACAAATCAACCTTCTGTATGTCTCCAATTCCTTTTCTTGCGTGCCCATACACATTACTGAATGCTCAGTTGCAGGCGCTGAACAGCCAATTACTTCTTTTTTAGCATCGGCATTATAAAATTCTTCGATGAAATCTATAGCAGCTATAGAATCTGTACCAATGAATGATGTTAAATGTGCAGCACCAGTTGCTACTGAATCCTGCAGAGATGACATGCCACGAAATGAAAAATCATGCATTTGAAAATTGATAAATTCCATTGAGCCACCTGTTTTCATTGCGAATCTGGTAAGTAATTTTTTAAATTCAAATGCTGTTGTCGCTGAAGTTATTGGCTTCCACAAATAACTCGACATAGCTGATTCAATATAATTAGTGAGCCAAAAGAAATCAGGATGCGTATTTACAATTGTTAGTAAGGGGACACCGGTAGGTACAATTGCTCCTTCTGGAAGCGCTTTAATTCGTAATGGCAAGTAGCCAAGATCGTGTAAAGCTCCAATATGAGAAACATCAATAGCATTTTCTCCTAATGCTAAATCCATTCTCCTTTTATAAGTACCTAATATAACGGATCTCTCTTGCTTGAAAAAATGTTCATTCCATGAATTTAACAGAAAATCTTTTATAAAATACTGCAGTCCAAAATTGATAATGTGTTTGTTTTTTCTTTGACTAGATCGCGGTGTGAAGTTCGAGTAAATTTCAGTTGTTCCATCTGGATACTGCCTGCGGTGATCAGTCTTATAAAAATCTGTCGCAGTTAGAGGGTTGACTATCATTTCTATAATTTGGAAATTATTGGCTTAAAGTAATCCACCAACTTTTGGTATAATTCTTTTTTAAATTCAACGATCACTTCAGGAAGAATTTCTGGCTCAATCCATTTCCATTTCACAAATTCCGGAATTTTTGTCTGAAGATTAATTTTGCTATCTCCGCCATTTAGACGCATGAGATACCACATTTGTTTTTGGCCTCTATATTTGCCATCCCACAATTCAGGAATAATTTCTACAGGCAGGTCATATTTTATCCAATCACTTGTGGATGCTATTAGTTCAGCATCGTTTGTACCTACTTCTTCTTCAAGTTCTCGCAATGCAGCTGTTAGAGGTTCTTCTCCTTCATCAATTCCACCTTGTGGCATCTGCCATGCGTCGGAAAATCTATCGGCGCGTTGTCCAACAAACACTTTTTTTTCTGCATTAATTAGCATTATACCAACGCCAAGTCTGTATTTGGTAGGTATGTTATTTGGGTCGTGCATTAAAAAGGAATCTCATCGTCGATTTGCTCAGCTACATACTCATCTTTTGTAGATTCAAGGTGACTAGGTGATTTTTCAGACGCATGGCTTTCGTTAGCATGACTTGAATGCCCACCACCTTTGTTATCTAACATCATTAAAGTGCCAGAATATGCCTGTAGTACAACTTCTGTTGTATATTTTTCTACACCGTTTTGGTCACTCCATTTTCTGGTATGTAGTGATCCTTCAATATATAATTTTGATCCTTTATGTACATAGTTTTTCAGAATAGTTACTAATGGCTGCGAGAAAATTACAACGCGATGCCATTCAGTACGTTCTTTGCGCTCCCCACTTTTATCTTTCCAAGATTCAGATGTTGCCAAAGGGAAGCTTGCAACTTCTCTACCATCTTGTGTTGATCTGATTTCAGGGTCTTTTCCTACATTTCCAATTAGTGTTACTTTATTTAAACTTCCTGCCATATTCGCCTGCTAATACAATTTGTTCTTCAGCATTAGAAACCAGTCGTATACTAAGGTCAATTATTTTTTTGTTAAGAGGTGAAAAGGACTTACTGCCCTTTAGCGAATGAGTTTTTTACTTTTTCTTTTAACATATTGGTAAAGCTTGGTTCAGTTGTTTCTTTTTCTATTTTAGCCAGTTTTGTACTAAGTTCGGTTAGCCCTATACTTTTTGCAAAAGCACTTGGTAATAAATCATTTGATTCAGGAAATGATGATTTAGATCTTATGCTTAGGTATTTGCCGGTATTTGCCATTCTCAGTGCATCTTCTCTTAGGCTAGCTTCAATTGCATAAGTTAAAGGTGAGCCAGTTTCGATTGATAGTTTTACGCTATCAATGTTGATACAGCTTTTATCAAGAAATGATGAATCGTATTCTCTAAAGGCTTCGTATCTAACTTTTAACTTCTCCAGCAAGTTTAGGAAAGTTTTATCATTTGAATCAAATGCTTTTTCAAAAGCGCCAAGAATCTCTTTTAGCATTCCTGATGTTAGCATATGCCAGAAAACTAGTTGCTGTTCTGGAGCTAGATTATCGGAGGCTCCAAATTCCAAATATTTTAATAATGCTGCGTCATAAGATTTTTGGTTTTGTTCTTTGTTATTTGGCCTTGAGTTTTGAAGAGCAGATTTTGCATTATATAAATCCATTAAGAAATCACCAATTACTCTTATATTAGAGATCACTTCGTTGCAGCCATTTATTTTCTTATGCTCGCTAACATCTATTCTAAAGTATCTATTCCCATCAAATGTAAGCTCAAACATTCCATTATCCAGCATATTTTGCAGGTATTGTACAAGCTCAGTGCTGCTAGATTTAATATCTTGCCATGATTTATCATTAAGGTTCGTTTTTACTTTGACAGCCTCAACTTGGTTATCTTCTATTACTTGGCATGTTACTTTAACACATTCGCCAATTACAGAAGATATATCAGTCATAAAATCTTTAGTTTTATCACTTTGTACGCCACTGACTTTTAGTAACCCTCTAACAAAGATATCGGTTTTATCTTTACCGCGGTAGAAGCTTGCTAATTTATGAAGCATTGGTCTGAATTCATCTCCCTTAACTTCAAGATTATCAAGCAGTTTGTCAAAATTTTCTATCGAAATACCAGTCAAAAAGCCTGTTTTTAACATAGACCTTAGGATGTAATCTGCCTGTTGCGGATTACTTTCAACAAGAGTTGAAAAGATGTTTGCAACAGATGTTTTTAAAGCATCATATACTGTCTCATTAAGAACGGTGAATTTGGTTTTATCGAATGCTAAAGCATCAATTGTTTTTTCTACTTGCTCAGATAGGGAATTAGCATTTGATACTTCTACATCAGGCCATGCTTTTCTAATATTATGCGCTCTTATCAATTCAGTTTTTAGAATTGGTTCATATTTGGAATCAGTAGCTAATTTCTTACTTAAGTTTAGCAATGTTGGGTCTGATGTTTTGAAATGATTACAAAAATCTAAGGCGTAACTACTCAGCTCTTCGCCTTTTAATTTTCTGATTTCAATCTCACTTTTGAACTTCATATAGAATTGCCCTTATTACTAAATAATTTAGCTTTTAATTTTCCCACGAACGTCTTTTCAGATGTTGGTATATTAACGGTTGCAGCTTGGCTAGCTTTTCTTTCTTCAATAACTTTTCTTGTGTGTGCGCCACGTGCTGGCATCTGCCCTTGTATCTCTTGTGGTACTACTGTTCCAGCTTCTTTTTTAGCTTGCTTTAAGTTATAACCAAACCTTAAGAGCTCTGGAGATGCAATAACAGCTCTTGCAAGCTTTGTAAAAGCTTTGAACTTATTTCCTTTAAGTTTCTCAGTTGCTGATTCTTCTAACATTTTAGCCGCTTTGCTATTTTGTAACACCTTGGTTAGATCTTTTAGCATAGTCGGGTGTTCAACAACATTTAGTGCTAACCCCACATATTCCTTTATTTTGTTTTTCTTATCTTCTGGCATGTTTGATTTTTCAAGCATAGAATCAACTGCTTTCATTAGCTTGTCTTTATTATTCTTTACAGCGCTTTGAAGATCAGGTGAGTTTATTACATCGAGTTCTTTTTTTATGATATCCAGCCCAATCTTAATTTTGTCTTCGGTTGGTACAGTCGGGTCGATAAGTTTAACCACACTATCTTTAAATTTCTCAATTTCTTGAACATTTTCAGGGCTAAAAATTCTTTTCGCAGTATCAACTAAAATAGGTGTGAATGTTGAAACTATTTCTTTTTTGTTGGCATCTAAGTTTGCAGAAGCTTGTTGTACTAAAGATGTTATGGCGCTTTTATTTTTTTCTAGAAAAGTGCTAGTGCTTATAGACTGCAAGACTTTTATCGCCCCATCATATATTGCGCCTATATCTTTATTATCAAGTTCAGATGTAGCTCCTCTTACTAGCTTATCTAAAACTCCATTTTCAGTCATAGATGAAACTACAGTTATAGCAGTTTTCAAAGATTCTTCATTTATAAAGCTTTTACTAAAGTTGCTTATAATCTCACTGTCATTAAGAATCGACATTGCAAAAAAGTTGTTGCGTACAATAGCGTTTAATGCAGGTTTTAGTGCCGCAATGTTTTCTTTGGATAGAAGTTCTGTTAAGTTTTTAAAAATGGTTGGGTTATTTAAAAGTATAGCAGATGTATCTTGTATGATGCCGAGAAGTTTTTCAGGTGATGGCTGTATGGAATAATTCGCAATTTGAGCATATAAATTCTTATCTTTTTGATCAAAGCCCAAATTCGTTAGTGTCTCTGTTAATATTCCAATTGTGGGTGTGAAAGCATGTTTTTGAGCTGGGTCATCCAAATTTATTCCAAGTTTCTTTGCACCTTCTTTTATAGCTGGGTTGACAGCTATAATTTCTATAAGTGGTACAGCAGCATCTTTTAAAAGTGCAGGAATTAGCACTGATAAATTAGAATTTACTGTTAGTAATGAGAAAGCCTGTTCAGCAATGAATGTTTTCCTAGTGTCTTCATCAATTGATGAATGTGACATTATAGTCACAATATTTTCTAAGTTCTTTCTTGCCTCAGGATTTTTCGCTACTTCAACAACTACATACGAAACAACCGATGTAATTAACACCTTATGTATAGGATTATCTAAATCCAAACCTATTGATTTCAAGGTATCTTTTAATCTCAATTTTGAAATGACATCGATTACAATGCTTGGGTTTTTTTCTAGTCCATTAATTAGTGGTATAATTATGCCATTATCCTTATCAAAAAGAATCTTTCCTAACCCAGAAAAAAGCTTTTCTCTTTGATCACTATCAAGTTTCACTTCTTTTTTTTCTAAAATACTTTTAAGTGGTTCTGCTAAGCTTTCAAGCATCTCTTCTACTACTGATTGGTGAGTAGATAGTTTGTCGATTGTGGCACTTACTAATGGTAGAAATCTAAAAAGTAGTTCTGGGTCTAGACCAAGTTTATCTAAGCTATCCCCAAATGATCCTGCGTTATATCCAGAACCTTCTGAGCTTCTACTGGTTGAGATCAGATCAGCAATTGAGTTTTGACTATCCGCTAAAACACGAAGAATTGCAGGAAAAGCTGCAGGTCCTACTATTGCTCTCATTAGCCCAATTTTATTTTCAGAAGTTAGTCCTGCTTTATTAGTTACCTCCCCATTAACAGTAGCTTGAGGTGCTTGGGGAGTAGTTAGAGAAGCGAGTTTGGGCTCAATTTGGCCGCGGTAGGAAGCTAGGTAATCGCCAATCTCCGATGATCTACTACTTAAAACTTTCCAAAACTCTGGGCTGGATAAAATATTCTGTGTTGTTTTCGCCTCCACCAATTTATTAGGGTCAGCAGTTGTACCAACTTCATTATATATGGACTTTGCAACGCTAGCGCCGCCAACAATACCGCCTAATGAAGTTGCAGCTGTTCTTAACATAGCCCATTTATTTGGAGCGGAAGCTAAATCCAATCCCAATGAAAGCACTGCTGTAGCACTATCTATCACCGATTGTTCTTGAGGTGTTAATTTCTCCCCTTTTCTTTTCATGACAACTAATTTTCCTAAGCTTTATCTTAAGCTTATGGAAAATGAGTTAATTTTTGGTTAACCAACTAAGGAAAACATTGGTAGAATAAGTTTATTTAAATGCTATTTAGAAATAAGAGGCTCATGCCCACCTAGCTTTTACCAGCTCTTTAAAAGCTCTGCCCCTATGCTCAAAGTCTTTGAACTGGTCATAAGATGCACAGGCAGGCGAAAGCAAAACAACACCAGAGCTAGGGTTTTCAGCTTTAATTTTATCTAAAGCCCCTTCAATAGTTTCTACTTTTTCAAGCGTACAATTAGCTGCCGTCAATGTGATAGCAAATCTATCTTGAGCTTTGCCAATTAAATATGCCTTTTTGATTTTTTTAAAGAGCGGGACTAATGAGTCAATGCCATCCGTCTTAGCGACGCCACCTAAAATCCAATAGATATTATCAAAACACCTTAATGCTTTTTCAGCTGCATCAGCATTAGTTGCCTTGCTATCATTAATGAATTTTAATCCGTTTTTTTCTAATACAAATTCTATGCGATGCTCTAACCCAACAAATGTTTTTAAATGCTTTATGACATCTTCTGGATTGGCACCAAACTTTGTGCAGATTGCATATGCCGCTACAATATTTTCCTCATTGTGCTTCCCTGGCAAAAATTTCATATCGGTTAGATCGAATGTTTTGTTTCCATCGATTATGATTCTATCTTTACACGCAATATCAGCTTCTGTTTTACAAGAGATGCTTACCAAATTTTTTCCATTGAATAGGATGTTATAATCTTTTGAAATTATCGCAATATCATCATCCGTTTGATTGCGCAAAATTCGCTCTTTGGCATCAATGTAATTCTCCATTGTTAAATGCCTATCGAGATGATCAGGCGTGATGTTTATCACTGCTGCGATATTAAAGCGAATATGGCTAGAAATATCTAGCTGGAATGATGAGGCCTCTATTACGTAAACTCCATCATCTCCTAGTTGCTCGAGTTCTAAAACAGAATTACCGATATTGCCGCCAACACAAACTTTATGTCCGCAATTTTTTAGAATATGACCAACTAACGCTGTAGTGGTTGACTTACCATTTGTGCCAGTAATTCCAATGTACTTTGCATCAGGACAAGCTTGATATAACAAATCTAAATCAGAAATTATCTCTATATTATTTTCTTTTGCAAAATGCACTACTTGATTTGCATTATCACCAATGATTGGCACTCCTGGGCTTAGAACTAAATAATCTACCGTAGACCAATCCATTTTGTCAGGAGCAATGCAATCAGCATGTGAGCTATCTATAGATTTTACATTCTCTGTATTATCATCCCATGCATAAACTTTAGCGCCACTTGCATACAAGCATTTAACAGCGCCCTTACCAGTTCGGCTCAAGCCAAAAACATAGTAGGTTTTGTTTTTAAAATTTTTTGAGGTGATCATTGTTTTTTCCACGCAAGAATATGTGTTTGCTCCGCAGAAGATAAGTAGAAAGAATCATCATTTGGCAAATAATTTACGGTTTCTTCCCACTTTTTTATTTTCTCTGGGGTGACGAAGTTTCCTTCTATTAATTTGCTTTTTATTTCCTCAATCCTACCTAATATCGCTGATTTTGCTGAGATTGAATCTAATTTGTATTGGTTGGTATATGTCTCTATTTTTTGAAAGTTTAATTCGCTACACATACTCGGCAATTTTCTACCGATATTAAAATCACCACCTTTTGACTTACCTAAAGCAATCATAGCTAGATAAAAATCTTCTACATCTTGGTTTTGAACAGATAAGTGAGCAGTACTCATTGTTGATTCCTGCAAACACATAACCCCGTCTGGTTTTAATAGCTCAATCATTTTTTGCAAACTCTTAGATGGATTCTTGATATGCATAAGAACCAAACGAGAGTATACTATATCTGCCTTCGGAAAATCTGAAGCGACTATATTTCTGATATCCCCCGAAATAAAAGTGACATTTTTAAGACCAGACTTTGCAATTCTTTCTTTTCCAAGGGTCAGAAATTCATCGCTAATATCTATAGCATAAACATGGCCTTCTGCACCAACTAAAGATGCTATTTGCTCAGTCATCAGCGCAGGGCCACAACCCACATCCCAAATCACCATTCCTTTTTTAATACCAGCTTTTTGTAACTGCTTTAAAGACGCTAATTCAAGTCGTTTTTGTTGTTGTTCTAATTTTTTAGCTCCAATGCTGCTTGTGCTCAGAATGTAATCTGAGTTTTGTTCTTTAGCGTTTAGTTGATTAGTCATAATAAAAAAGACAAATATTAATTTGTAAAGATGCTTCATCTCAGCTTTAGTGTGGCCATTCCTATAAGTGCAAATATTATAGCAATAATCCAGAATCTCATCACTACTTTTGTTTCACTCCAACCTAATTTTTCAAAGTGGTGGTGGATCGGCGCCATCCTAAAAAAGCGCTTACCGGTTGTTTTGAAATAGAAAATTTGGATCATAACTGAAACAGCTTCAATTACGAATAACCCACCAATGATTGCCAACAAAATTTCGTGCTTTGTAATAACACTCACCGTGCCTATGGCGCCACCTAATGCTAAGCTTCCAACATCACCCATGAATATTTGAGCAGGTTGTGCATTATACCATAAAAAGCCAAGCCCTGCTCCAATTACTGCTGCACAAAACACCATAATTTCTCCTGCTTTTGGTACGGGATGAATTTGTAAATATTCTGCAAAAACTGAGTTACCAACCAAGTATGAAATTAAGCCATAGCAAAGTGCCACAAGCATTACTGGGCCAATGACAAGTCCATCAAGTCCATCAGTTAAATTCACTGCGTTTGATGCGCCAGTAATTACGATACATACAAAAATAAAATAAAGGATGCCAAGATTCAAAAGGAAGTCTTTTATAAACGGGAATGCAATGTGTGTATTGTTGGTTTGAGCAATCGTGCTAATCATCAAAGCTGCAATCAAACTCACTGTAAATTGTACAGCTAATTTTTGTCTTCCTGAGACACCTTTTGAGTTTTTAAGTTTTATTTTTTTGTAATCATCTAAGAAGCCTAATACGCCAAATGCAGTTAGTACAAACAGTACAACCCAAACATAACTATTTGAAAGATCCGCCCATAAAAGAGTTGAAAGAATTATGCTTATCAAAATCATAATTCCTCCCATGGTTGGAGTTCCTTTTTTTGACAAATGTGTTTGAGGGCCATCATCACGTATTGGTTGGCCATCTCTTTGCCAAGATTTTAAAAATAGGATGAATCTATCACCAAGTAAGAAAGAAATTAATAACGCAGTTGCTACCGCGCAACCACTTCTGAAAGTTATATATTTCAAGATATTCAAATAAGGACAGCTTTCAATAAGTTGCGTGTATAGCCAGTAAAACATTTGTAATTAGGGGAAATCTTTATTTTATAAATATGCTTGAAAAACATTGATAAGACAACGGCAAATGTTAATATCCCTGAAAAATACTTTTTATATGAAAAAACTTACAAGCTATCAATATCAAAATGGAGTTAAAAATCCCGACCATTTAGTTATTTTTCTGCACGGCTATGGAGCAAATGGCCAAGACCTTCTGTCGCTATCGCCAGAGTTAGAAGAAGCGCTGCCAAATTCTGTGTTTGTTTCTCCAGATGCGATATATCCTTTTGAGGGCGGTTTTTTTGGCGGTTATCAGTGGTATAGTCTAATCGATAGAAGCGATGCAGCAATGCTCTCGGGAGCAAAAAAAGCCGCTCCAGTAATCAATCAGTACATTGATGAGCAATTAGCAAAATTCAAACTGCCAGCTAGCAAACTTTTTTTGGTTGGGTTCTCACAAGGTGCTATGATGGCAACGTATGTTGGTCTTAGAAGAAAAGAGCAGATTGCAGGGGTTATTTCATTTTCAGGGTACATGCTTTCAAATGACAATCTCGTAACAGAGATGCAGTCAAATCCACCAGTTTTATTTACGCATGGTAGAGAAGATAATGTTGTGCCGCCTCAGGCAATGGAGCTGGCTGCAACTAAGTTAGAAGAGCTGAATATTAATGCCGAAAGCCACTATATATCTGGTCTTGGGCATGGCATTGATCATAAAGCAATTGATTTCGCTAAAGCTTTTATAAAGAAGAGGTTAAGCAAAGCTTAAGGGATCTATATCAATTTTAAGTTTTATACTGCGAAGTTGCGGAGAATTTTTCAGCCACTCTGAAATTAGTTTCTGTATATTTATATTCTTATTTGCCACAACTACAAACCGATGACGGAATTTTTTTCGTAGCACAAACATTGGTGATGGGGAAGGTCCCAAAATTTTTACACCTTCAACATCAGGCATGTGTTTTGCAAGTTCTTGCATATATTGCATATTTGCAATCTCGTTAGAAGATGAAGCAGTTATTAATGCTAATCGAGAGAACGGAGGCATATTAGCAACTTGCCGATCTAACAACTCTGATTGAATAAATTCATTAATATTACCTTCTACCAGATTTTTAAGTAGGTGGCTTTCTGGTTCAAGAGTTTGCAATAAAACAATTCCCTTATCTTTTTCACGACCAGCTCTACCTGATACCTGATGTAAAAGTTGATATGTGCGTTCAACAGCTCTAATGTCACAGCCAAAAATGCCGCCTTCTGCATCTATAACTCCAACTAAATGCAGCTGAGGGAAGTGCAAACCTTTTGTAATCATTTGCGTGCCAACAATTATATCAACTTTATGGTTTGTAATATCATCAATAAGTTCAGAAATATTTTTTCGATCAGGTGTCGTATCGCTCGCAAGAATTGCGACTCTTGCTTCTGGTAAAATTGCATTAACTTCTTCTGCGATTCTTTCTACACCTGGGCCCATAGCATAGATTTTTTCACTACTGCCGCAAAAAGGGCATTGTGTCAGTGTAGGTACTTTATGCCCGCAGTAATGGCATTGAAGCATTTTTTTACTTCGGTGTTCTACTAATAAGAAATTACAATTAGGGCATCCAACTTTTTCATGGCAACTACCGCAGTATGTCGCGGAGGCATATCCTCTACGGTTAATAAATAGTAGGGTTTGTTTTCCTTGCTCAAAAGTTTTTTTCATCTCATCTCTAAGAGTGGAGGAGATCCATTTGCCCTTAGGAATCATTTGTTTGTGCATATCTATTATTCTAACTTCAGGCATTACTGCTACGCCATATCGTGAAGGCAATTTATATTCCTTGAATTTCTTGCTTTGAACATTGAAAATAGTTTCAACTGAAGGTGTTGCTGAGCATAAAATTATTGGTATGTTCTCTTCTTTTGCTCGGATAATTGCCATATCACGCGCATTGTATATAACCCCTTCTTCTTGTTTGAAAGAATGATCATGTTCTTCGTCAACAATAATAAGCTTTAGATTCTTATAAGGTAAAAATAGCGCACTTCTAGCACCTGCAAAAAACTGCCCTTCACCATTAATTGCAGCAAGCCAGTTTTGTTTGCGTTTTTTTGTGCCAAGTTCGGAGTGCCACTCTAGCGGAGAAATTCCTAACCTTGATTTAAATCTTGTAATTAGTTGCGATGTTAAAACAATTTCGGGTAACAATACTAAAACTTGTCCTCCAGATGCAATAACTTCGTCAATCAAATGCAAATAGACTTCAGTTTTTCCAGATCCTGTAACTCCATCGATTACATGTACATTGAAATCTTTTTTTTCTGAAATGTTCTTGACCACTTCACTTTGGACACCAGATAAAGTAGCAAGGTTTTTCTCTTCTGCCTCCTTCTTTATTTTATACTTATCTGGTTTTTCAATTGAGCCAACAGCAGATAGTGACATTTTTAAAATCTTGCCAACTTCTGCCATGTTATATTTTGCAACCCAATCAATAAATTTTCGCATTGGGTTTGAGTAATTAATATAGTCGTAAACTTTAATAATTTCTTTTAGGTTTTTTTTATTCCCATCGTCTTTGCTCCAAACTACGCCGATGGATTCATCATTTCTAAATGGTACTTTAACAATGTCTCCCAGCTTTGTATTATCTGGTGCTAGATAGCTGAATGGATGGTCAAATGGTTTAGGTAGCAGCACTCCAACAGGCTTAAGTTTCATTTAAATCTGACCAACTGTTTTTATCTTAATTTTAGGATGGATTTCACTCTGTGACATCACGACTACGCTCGGTTTAAAGCGTTCTACAATAGAGCGTACATATGGTCTTAATGCTGGTGAAGTTAGTAATACTGGAAGCTCTCCCATCATGGCTTGTCTTTCGAACTCTTTGTTAATTACAGATACAAATTCTTGTAATTTTGTTGGGGACATTGAAAGTTGCTTCTCTTCTCCGCCTACTAAACTTTCCATGAAGGTTTGTTCCCATTGTGGGGTGAGAATTACGAAAGGAACATAACCTTTGTCAGACATGTTTAAGTAACAAATTTGCTTTGAAAGGCGTGTTCGAACATGCTCGATAATATTCAACACATTGCTTGATGCCGTAGTTGCTTCTGATACAGCTTCTAGAATTGTTGGAAGATCGCGAATTGAAATAGACTCGCTTAATAATCCTTGGAAAATTCTCTGCAATGCTGTAATAGAAACTTGCGAAGGTATAATATCTGTTACCAATTTCTTATGTTCGTCAGGTAGGCTATCAAGCAATTTTTGTGTCTCACTATATGATAGAAGTTCAGTAATATTTTCTCTTACAATTTCCGTGATGTGTGTAGTGATCACTGTCGGTGGATCTACAACTGTATAATCCTTAAATAGAGCTTCTTCTTTAAATTGTTCATCAATCCATTTAGCAGGAAGACCAAATGCTGGCTCTCTTGTATCTTCACCAATTATAGAAATATCCTCACCTTTTGGATCCATTACCATAAATTTGTTGGGTCTGACTGTGCCTCTACCACATTCTAGATCTTTAATTTTAATAACGTATTCCTGCGATTCAAGCTGCATGTTGTCTTGAATGCGTACAGACGGCAGTACAAAGCCAAGATCTTTTGCAATTTGTTTGCGCAAAGCTTTAATCTGATCGGTGATTTTATGACCTTTTGTATAGTTAATTAAAGGTAGAAGTTCATAACCTAATTCAAGCCTAATGCTATCCATTTGCAGTAGCTCATTCATGGCCTCATCTTTAGAAGATTCTGCAGAATCTTGATTTTTATTAGATTTGCCTGCATTTATGATTTCTTCTTCTAGAGTACGTTTTTTGGCTTTATCAATTGATATAGCTAATGATCCGGTAATTATTGCGGATATTAAAAATGGAATCGCTGGAATGCTAGGCATTAGTGCCATTACTACTAAAAGCCCAGATGTTACTCCTAATGCTTGAGGGAAGTTGCCTATTTGCTCAAATATAGCTTTTTCTGCAGAGCCCTTTGCTCCAGACTTTGTAACTAATAGGCCTGCAGCGGTTGAAACAATAAGAGCTGGAATTTGCGCAACCAGTCCTTCACCAATAGTAAGTAAGGTATAGGTTTTTAATGCAGCATCGAAAGTCATTCCCTTCTGAGCGAGTCCGATGACAATTCCACCAATAAAATTGATTAATGTTATTATGACGCTTGCGATTGCATCGCCCCTTACAAATTTATTAGCACCATCCATGGCACCGAAAAATGTGCTTTCGTCTTCAAGATCTTTTCTGCGTTTTCTTGCAGTATCTTCGTCAATAAGCCCTGCGGATAAGTCAGCGTCAATTGCCATTTGTTTCCCAGGCATTGCGTCTAAGCTGAATCTAGCGGCGACTTCTGCGATACGACCAGAACCCTTTGTTATTACAACAAAATTAATAATAGTTAGAATTCCAAATACTATTGCTCCAATAACCACAGAGCCCTGCATTACAAAGACGCCGAAAGCTTGAATTACATGCCCTGCTGCATCAGTTCCGCTATGTCCTTGTGATAAAATAAGGCGAGTTGATGAAATGTTCAAAGCTAATCTCAGCATTGTAACAACAAGTAAAATAGATGGGAATGAGCTAAAATCCAATGACCTGTTTACAAACAATACTGTCATCAAAATAATTACAGAGAATGAGATCGACACTGTAAGCAAAAAGTCGATAAGCCAAGATGGGATTGGGAAAATAAGGACTGCAATTATGCACAAAATGCCTGCAGCAAAGAAGATGTCAAGATGGTGCTTCGAGCCTTTCAGCTTGAGTAGCAATGACGCTCTATCCATCGGCATTTCAAAATTGCCTATCCGCATTTCTCATTACGATAAAATTACACCACAATTATTACTAACATAGTTAGTGGCTTAGGGGAATATTTTGTTTTTTTGGGATAATTATGATATAAGGCTAGCAATATAAGAATTAGGGTTAGAGCGCATGACAAAGGATTATAACCAATCATTCAAAGAAATTGAGCAGAAGTGGCAGAAAGTTTGGGATGATAGCGGGGCTTTTAAAACAAAAGAAGACCTTTCAAAACCAAAGTATTATGTGCTTGAAATGTTTCCATATCCCTCTGGAAAGCTGCACGTTGGTCACTTGCGGAACTATGCTATTGGAGATGTAATAACCCGATTCAAGCGTGCGCAAGGATTTAATGTTATGCACCCAATGGGCTGGGATGCATTTGGTTTGCCAGCTGAGAATGCCGCTATTGAAAATAAAACTCATCCACAAAAGTGGACTTTGGAAAATATTGAATCCATGAAAACTCAGTTCAAACCAATCGGAATAACTTATGATTGGGATCGTGAAATTACCACATGTTTGCCCAATTATTACAAACACGAACAAGCGATGTTTATAGATTTTCTTAAACATGGCATCGCTTACCAAAAAGAGTCTGTAGTAAATTGGGATCCAATCGACAATACCGTACTTGCCAACGAGCAAGTTGATGCAGATGGTCGTGGTTGGAGATCGGGTGCTAAAATAGAAAGAAGAAGATTGAAGCAATGGTTTTTAAAGATCACAGATTTTGCTGATGAGCTACTTGAAGAAATCAAGAATTTAAAGGACTGGCCTGAAAAAGTTCGGATCATGCAAGAAAATTGGATTGGTAAGTCACAAGGCGCGAAAGTGAAATTTAGGATCAAGGGTACGGATGAGTTCGTTGAAATTTATACTACCAGACCTGATACGCTATTTGGTGCTTCCTTCATTGCAATTGCAGGGCATCATCCAGTCCTTCATGAAATTAATGATGAGAAATTAAAAGCATTCGTGCGTGAATGCGACGCAATGGCAGTTACTGAAGAAGCTCTTGAAACTACTGAAAAGAAAGGTTTTAAAACAGACTTGGTTGCGGTTCACCCATTTGATGCAAGCATCGAACTACCAGTATATGTAGCAAATTTTGTAGTAATGGATTACGGTACAGGTGCAATATTCGGCTGCCCCGCACATGATGAAAGAGACCATGAATTTGCGACTAAATACAACTTACCAATTTTGCAAGTTGTAAAACCAGTGGAAGGTGTAGAAATAGATATCAAGGATCATGCTTACACCGAAGGTGGTAATATAATTAATTCAAAATTTTTAGATGGATTGTCTATAGATGATGCTAAAAAAAGATCAATCCAAGAACTTGAAAAACTAAATGCCGGCGAAGGAGTGATTCAATATCGTCTTCGTGATTGGGGTGTATCAAGGCAAAGATATTGGGGTTGTCCGATTCCAATAGTTTATTGCGATGATTGCGGTACTGTACCAGTTCCTAAAGAGCAACTTCCCGTAACTCTTCCTGAGGATGTGACCTTCGATAAACCTGGAAATCCGTTGGAGCATCATCCAACTTGGAAGCACACAAATTGCCCTAAATGCGGCAAGCCTGCAAGAAGAGAGACGGATACATTTGATACATTCTTCGAATCATCGTGGTATTTCGCAAGATACTGCTCACCTCAATCTGAAGAAGCTATTGATAAAAAAGCTGCAAGCTATTGGTTGCCGGTTGATCAATATATTGGTGGGATTGAGCACGCAGTATTGCATCTTTTATATTCTCGCTTCTTTACCAAAGCTTTGAAAAAATGTGGCTATTTAGAAATTGACGAGCCATTCAAAGCATTGTTAACGCAAGGAATGGTTGTACATCAATCCTACAAATCTAAATCTGGTATTTGGCTGTTACCTGAGCAAGTTGAAATGAAAGATGGTAAAGCCTTTAACAAGATAACTAATGAAGAAGTAGTTGTTGGTCGTCTTGAGAAGATGAGCAAGTCTAAGAAAAACGTAGTTGACCCTAATGTTATTATCGATCGTTATGGAGCAGATACAGCTAGGCTTTGCTTGCTTTCTGACTCGCCACCTGAGAGAGATTTAGAATGGTCAGATGCTGGAGTGGAAGGATGTTTCAAGTATCTTGCAAGATTGTATAAAGCTATTGTGTCTTTCCAAGATAATGGTTCTACAGAAGAGCACGGTAAGGCGATCAGAGTGATCCATCAAGCTATTCATAATGTGACTGAAGATCTGAAAAGATTCCACTTTAACCGAGCGG
The DNA here is from genome assembly GCA_964558975.1 of uncultured Candidatus Midichloriaceae bacterium. Taxonomy (GTDB): domain Bacteria; phylum Pseudomonadota; class Alphaproteobacteria; order Rickettsiales; family Midichloriaceae; genus CAZLFQ01. Next base: position 876,009 of record CAZLFQ010000001.1, on the reverse strand, counting down.
TTGCAAGAATTAGAGAATTTACGAACTACTTGTTTGATGAAAGCCTGCCAAGTAGCGTCTTAAAAGAGGGCTTGGAAGCTGCTTTAAAACTTTTAAACCCAATTGTTCCGCATGTTACTGAAGAACTATGGCAAATATTAGGTCACAAAGAAGCTTTGGTTGATTCTTCTTGGCCTGTTGCAAATCCTGAATACTTGGTTAATGATGTAGTAGTGGTTGCGGTACAAACAAATGGTAAAATGCGAGGCACTATTGAAGTACCTGCAAATAGTAATCAGGAGCATGTAGAGAATATGGCTAAAGAGTTAGGTAGCGTTAAACAGCAACTTGATGGTAAGTCAGTTAAGAAAGTTATCTACGTTCCAAATAAAATTATAAACATTATATGCGCATAAATTTTTCAAAACTTCTTTTTATAGGTCTTATTACTTTGTCATCTATTAGCAGTGCTAATGCTGCTGATGAAAAGATAGTGCCATCAGCTACAGATGACAAAATTGAGAGGCTTGAGAAAACTATAAATTCCATGCAAAAGCAGATCTATACTGGAGGTGGATCTGGGGAAGTTTCAAGTAATGCAAGGTTGAATGCTACAACTCTTGCTCAACTTGAGGAAATGAAAGAGCAGCTAAAAGGTCTTAGGGGCGATCTTGAACAACTCCAATTCGATAATGCGCGCTTAAACGAGAAGATGGTAAAATTTGCTGCAGATATGGAGTTTAGGTTTGGTGAACTTGAGAAAAATAAAACATCATCTACTAGCAAAGATAAGGATTTATTTGATGATCTGGATGAAGAGCTTGATAACGATCTGATTTTGAGTGAGTCAGATATGAAATCAAGAAATAAAGGTGTAAAGGAAGATGATGAAAAAATTGACCCACTTGTAGAAAAGAAGCTCAAAGAAAAAAGCATGGATGATAAATTCAAAGATGCACAAACACTTTTGAAACAAAAGGATTATAAAGCCGCTAGAACGTCACTACAAGCTTTTGTTAAGGAATACCCAGACACTGATCAAGCTGGAAATGCTTATTATTGGATTGGAGAAACATTCTTTACTCGTGCCGAATATGACAAAGCTGCGATTGAGTATCTTAAAGGTTACCAAAGTAGTATACGTGGTTCAAGAGCAGCTGATAATTTGCTGAAGCTAGGGAAGTCTATGGCAAAACTAGAGAAGAGAAAAGAAGCTTGCACGACTTTTGCTAAGATGAAGAAAGAGTTCCCAAATGCTGCGAATACTTTAAAGAAGCAGTGTGATGAAGAAATGAAAAACCTAAGGTGTAGTTCATAGTATCATGCGATTCATAAATACCCAGCGCCACCCTGAGTGGATAGCATATATATTGATATTCAATAATATGCTTTTTGCTATGGCTATGGATATACACCTTCCTTCAATGCCAATAATGGTTGAAGATCTTAATACAAATGAGTTTATGGTCCAGTTGGTACTAATCTTGTTTGGATTTGGTGCAATTTTTTCTAGATTGCTTTGGGGGCCAGTAAGTGATCTTTATGGAAGAAGAAAAATTATGCTCCTAACAATCGGTATCCAGACAGTGGGGCAATTTGGTTGCTGTATAGCGCCAACAATTGAATCATTAATTATTATTAGAGCCATTCAATCTCTTGGAGCAGGAATATCTTCAGTTCTCGCTACGGCAATAATCGCAGATTTGTATAATCATAGAACTGAACGAGCCAAAATTTTAGGGCTACTTGAGATGTCGTTTCCAATTGCATTCGTACTTGCTCCAATAGTTGGAGCGGTGCTTGTAGAGTTAACAGGTGGGTGGCGTGCTAACTTTGTGATGATTTTTTTCTTCTGCGTACTTGCTTGGTTTTTAGTTTATAGATTTATACCTGAGACTCACACTCATAAACAAAATGAGCGAATTTCAATGTTGTTCAGAACATATTTCAAATTACTAAGACATGTCAAATTCGTATCTTACAGTTCTATGGTGGGAATAATAGTCGCGGTTTATATGATGTTCGTAATTAATGCACCATTTATTTATATATCTGATTACAAACTCAGTGTTTCCACTTACGCAATCTACCAATTCATACCAATGCTATTCAATATGTTCTCAGTATTGATTTTTCGGCATGTAGTTAATCTCTTCGGCATATCTAAGTGTGCAAAATATGGAATCAAAGCACTCACATGTTTGATACCAATATATTTGATAATTGGGTTAATTGATTATCATTGGCCTCCAGAAATAATATTATCAATCATATGTATTCAGTCAGCAATAGTACCATTTATTATCCCTGGGTTTACTGCAAAAGCTTTAGATAAATTCCCAGATATTAAAGGTATGTCTTCTTCTGCGATAGGAAGCATACGAACATTGTTTATGTCTTTTGGCATGTTGTTTGGTAGTTTCGTTATAGGCAGTGATGTAGGCAATCTATTTATAATAATGGGTCTGACCTTATCATCAGTTTCAGTTATATATTGGATGTTCCATGTTAAAGAGTTTGGTTCACTGAAGAAAATCTAAACTCTCTCACTATTAAATAATAATCCTGTAGCACCGCCAACCAGTAGTGCAATTGTAATGGCAATAAGTGAATAGACCAATGGCCAGTTGTTTGCTGTGTAATCTATGGTTGCAAAAAAATCGCTTTGTTTTACTTCGAATTTTAGATTCTCTATTTGGGTTAACTGCCCGTTTTCAAATTCTGCAATTTTAATCATGTATTCACCAATAGGTACTGTGCTTCCTAATTTGATTTTAATTCTGAAGACACTTCCTCCAAAAATTTCAATGGGATTTATAGAGTCTAAATATTGTCCTACTGATTGTTGGTATTCCTTAAATGCTCTGTTAAATTGTAGCATTTCAGATTTTTCGTAACTCTCTCTTGCAAAGTAATCATTGTAATCAAGATCTAAGCTTAATATTTTTAGTGTATCGTAATTAGTAATTTTTTCTAAAGAGCTCGTTGCATATATTTGATAAAAGCTAAAAGTTGAGGGTATATTCAAGCGTTTTGAATTTAGCCAAACGCCAAAGTTTTTTTCTTTTTTCCAGATGTTGTAACCTTTTGTAGGGCCAGTCACGGAAGCAATGATATCCGTTTTGCCTCTAATTAGCCCAGAAATATAGATGTCGCTTCCTTCAAATGTAGAGTCTTTTATTATAGTGTTATTACTAAGTTCAAGATCATAAATTAAGGCGTTCGCATGACCACTATGCGATACTGACAACAGAACAAAAAATGACAAAATATAAAAAATGTTTTTCATAATTTATTTACCTAGCTGATCAATTTTATATAAATTGTCTGGTTTAATTAAAAGGTCAGCCCCAATATTCACAGCTATCAACAATATAATAAACGCCAAAATTAATCTGAATTTTTTTGGTTGGATTTTTATACCTATTTTGGCACCAATTTGTGCTCCTATCACAGTACCAAAAATAAGAATTATACAAAGTATTATATCCATATTTTGCGAGGTCAAAGAGTGTAGAATGGTTGAAAAAATGCTTGTGAAGATAATCTGAAATTGTATTGTTCCGCTTAAAAAAGCTTCATCTATTTTTAATAAATATAGCATTGCAGGGATCATTATGAATCCGCCGCCAATCCCTAGCATTAATACAAAAAAACCACCTACTACTCCAACCATTGCAGGTAGAAGAAAACTCACTTTCTCTTCTGTGCATCTGAATTTTGTTCTAAATGGCAGTATATAGAACCAGTGTCCATGTCTTTGAGTTTTAACGTGCTCGCCATTTTTTTTGATATGGTTATAAATTGAAATTAGAGATTCATAAGATGTTTTTAGCCCAATTATAGTAAGTAAGAAAAAAAATGCGACAGAAATGAAAGTGTCTAAATCCCCATGAACTTGAAGATAATGAAAAACTAAGATTCCAATTAAATTCCCTACTATTCCGCCTGAAAGCATTGCTGCGCCAAGTCTAAAATCAACACGATTTTTTCGTGCATAAGCAATACATGACGATAAAGTCCCAGCAGTCATTTGGTTTGTTGCTGTTGCAACTGCGACTTGTGGAGGAATTCCAATAAGAGTAAGGTAAGGCACCGAAATAAGCCCGCCACCAAGACCAAATAGACCACTTAGAATCCCTGTAGCTAGGCCAATAAATATAAGTACCAGCAGATCAGCCTTTACATCTGCAATAGGCAAATAAATATCAATCAATTTAATCCTTCAAACTATACGTTAGTTCTAATTTTTTTCTCATCAAGTAGAGTTTTTAATTCTCCACTTTCATACATCTCTTTTACAATATCACAGCCGCCTATAAATTCACCTTTTATGTAAAGTTGGGGAATTGTTGGCCAGTTCGTGAAATCTTTTATTCCCTGACGAATCTCTTCGTTTTCCAACACATCCACCCCTTTGAATTGTACTCCCATTTTATTCAGAACTTGTACAACAAAATTTGAGAAGCCACATCTTGGAAAAGTGGGTGTGCCTTTCATGTATAGAACGACTTCATTTGTTGAAATATCACTCTTAATTTGATTAAAAATATCACTCATGTTTTTCCTTAATTATCTTGGTATTGTTTTTAAAGCTAGGGCATGGAGCTGTCCACCGACCATATTTCCTAATGCATCGTATACTAGTTTGTGTTGGGCAAGTTTACTCATCCCATTGAATTGTGGGCTTGTAATTCTTGCTTCATAGTGATCTCCATCTCCAGCAAGATCGATGATCTCAATCTCGCTATCGGGAAACTTTTCTGTTAGCATACCTTTTAGAATGTCAGCAGTAACAGCCATTATTTCGCGCGCTCCATGTACTCTTGTGTAGCTATTCTGACTACAACTCTATCGCCTACGCCAACGAATGGAGGAACTGTAATTCGTACACCATTTGTAAGTAGAGCTGGCTTGTAAGATGATGCAGCGGTTTGATTTTTAATAGCGGGCTCACATTCTGCGATTTCAACTATCGTTGTATCTGGTAATACCACAGCTATAGGTGAATCATTATAAAACTCTACCATAACATCCATACCTTCTTGTAAGAATGCTGCCTGATCACCAACTAAATCTTTACTCAAAGAAATCTGCTCATAATTTGTTTTGTCCATGAGTTCAATACTATCACCTGACTCGTACAAAAATTGAAAATCTCTAGCTTCTAAAGAAACCTTTGTCACTGTTTCGCTGCTGCGAAAACGGGTATTGTTCTTTGTTCCGTCTTTAATTTCCTTCATCTCAACTTGCATGAATGCACCACCTTTTCCAGGTTGAACGTGCTGAGTTTTTAATACTACCCACAGACGTTTATCTAGTTCAAGAAGGTTGCCTACGCGAATATCATTTGCACCGATTTTCATTATTTTATCCCTGATTTGCTGCATAACTTTTATCACATGTTCAGTTATTTTTCCATAGAGAAATATATAACTTAGTGTTTTACTAGTGAGATCAGTGATTTAAGGAGTGTTATGAAAGCTATTGAACTAATAGGAGTTGCTAGCGGATGGGGTGCTAAAGTTAGAGATAGTGAGCTTGGAGCAGAAACACTAAGAGCAACTAGGTTTTACAATAAAATTCCCAGTATGAGATGGAATAGAATGGTTTACCCTCAATTTAGGTCCACTGAAAAATCTTTAGCTGTTGGCCAAGAGACCAAGCCAGTACTTCAGGATGTATTTACTCAGTTATCAAGACAGGTTGAAGAAGTGATTTTAGAAAATCACTTTCCAGTGGTGATTGGGGGTGATCATAGCAATGCAATTGGTACGTGGAGTGGTGTCATAAAATCATTTCAAGCAGCAGAACAGTTTGGTTTAATTTGGATTGACGCGCACATGGACTCTCACACATATGAGACCAGTCCTTCTAAAGCATTCCATGGTATGCCCCTTGCAGCTTTATTAGGGTATGGGGAAACAGAATTTGTAAATCTAAATGGATTCAAACCTAAATTAAACCCTAAGCATGTTGTATTGATGGGCATAAGGAGCTTTGAAGAAGGTGAGCAGAAACTTTTAGAAAAATTGAATGTTCGCGTTATGTATATGGACGAAATTAAAAGTAGGGGTTTTGAAGAGTGTTTTGATGAAGCATTATCAATAGTCAAAAACGGTACGAAGAATTTTGGAGTGAGTTTGGATTTAGATTTTTTTGATCCAGAGTTTGCACCTGCTACGCCTTCACTCGAGCCTAACGGGGAAGATCCAAAAAATGTTTTATCAAGATTTGCAAAGCTTAAATTAGAATCTAAATTTGCAGCACTTGAAATAGTTGAGTTCAACCCAAAAACCGATGTTAATGGAATCACTCTAAATTTGATTCAAGATGTTATGAAAAATATTTTTTAAACTTTGAAAATGTTTGTGGGCTTATTAGAGTTATTAAGCTCCCAGAAAGAATTACTGCAACGCCTATGCCTTGTAACAAAGAGATTTTTTCATCAAGGAACATAATGCCAACAAACACCATGAATACTGGTTCTAGTACAGATAATATAGCTCCTTTTGTAGAGCTTATATAACGTAATGCTTCTAATAATAAAAGCATAGGTAGTGCTGTAGATATAATGCTTATTCCGATAATATCTATCCAAACATTAGTGCCTTTTGGTATAGCAAAACTTCCATCACTGATACTGAAAACGAAGGCTGAGATGAAGCAACCGCTACATGCCAAAAATGTTGATGTTAGTGGTGGCATTTTGATTTGCTTCCCAGCAACAACATACCCAGCATAAAGGATTCCAGTTAATATGCTTAGAAAAATGCCCATTACATCTGCTTTTGCTTCTTTTAGGTCGATTAACAGTATTAAGCCGATCATAATTAGCCCAACAGCAGCCATATAGTTTTTTGTAATTCTTACGCTATATAAGAATTTATTTATCAATAGAACGAAAGCTGGGAATGTAAAAAATATTACAATTGCAAGGCCAGTTCCTATGTATTCTGCTGCAACAAAATACAGCATCGAGCATCCGCCATAGAATACTGCACCGATGATAAGCATTTTGATTGTGTCAACTTTATCAACTTTGAGTTGGCGCCAATTTGGTAGCATTATTATAAGGATAAAAATTGCAGCTATGAAGAAGCGCCAGAAAGACATATTCTCAACCGAATATCCCTCCTTAATTATAGAAACGCCAAAATATCCGAGTAAAGAGTACATCAGACCAGAAATTATGGCGTAAATTTTGCCTTTGCGCTTTTGTTTTTTATTTTCCATCTATACAGGCTATACCTTAATTAGATGGAGGGCAAATGAAATCGCTTAAAACTTTTTCGTGTAAGTATGGCAATAAGGTTGTTTTCCAGTCTTTGAGTAATAATCCTGATGATAATTTTCAGCCTTCCAAAACACACTAACAGATAGAATTTTTGTAGCAACTTTATAACCTTTCTTGGTGAGATGCTCTATAATCGAATTACAGGTTTCTTTTTGTTTTTTATCGTAGCAAAACACCGCGCTTAAATATTGCTCGCCAATATCTGGGCCTTGTCCGTCAATTTGTTCTGGGTCATGAATCTCAAAAAAATACTTTATGACTTGCTCATGAGAAATGATTGACGGATCGTATATAACTCTCACAGCTTCATAATGGCCAGTATCCCCTTCACAAATTTCTTCGTATGTTGGATTATCTTTATGACCACCTATATAACCAGATTCAGCTTTTAAAACCCCTTTGAGTTTTTTGAAATAATACTCAACTCCCCAAAAACAACCAGCGGCAACAATTGCTTCTTCGCTATCAATAACATCTAAGTTTGCCACAAAATCTAGGCTTGCTGAATTCACACAATGACGAGTGTTTAGGGATGTAAAATTTTCACCTTCAAAAACATGGCCTAGATGAGCATCACACCGCTGACATATAATTTCAGATCTCTGACCATCAGCATCAATTTGTACTTTTACTGCACCATCAATTTCTTTATCAAAACTTGGCCAACCACAATAGGAATGGAATTTTTGTTTTGACCTAAAAAGCGCAAGACCACATTGACGACATAAATAAGTTCCAGATTCATCAAGATTTTCATATTCACCAGTGAATGGATATTCTGTTCCTTTATCGCGAATGATCCTAAGTAGCTGATTTGAAAGACTTTGTGATTTGTGCATAAACTTTTTCCAATAATAGTTTAGTCTAAATCATATAATTGGTATTGCAATTGCTGGTTCAAGAGTGAACCCTCTTTGAGGTCATTATGCCAATCACAGTACGCCCACTGACTGCGCTCTACAAAAAATTAGAATCACTCTCAGACCAGAATAAAAATAGTGAGTACAAAAACAAGCGAGACGCACTTCTTGCACTACTGAATGATGATACTCCTGATAGTAAAAGCGACTTAAAGCATTTACTAAGACATGCCGTAAAAAATAAAGATGCTCAGGTTTTAGAAGCAGTGCTTCAATCAATATTCAAGCATAAACAAGAAGTTGATCTTGCAGGTGTAATTTTAGAGAATTTGGCTGAAATATCAGAAGAAAAATGGTTTAGAGAATATTTTAACTCTAGTAATATTATCACTTTCAGACTTGCTGAGCTAAGTAAAATTTATGCAATTGAAGATGAGCGCACTCAGGAAGATGATAGAGAAAAATCAGTTGGTTCACATGCCAATAGATTCGCCTCCTCAAGCTCAAGTAGTAGCAGTGGAAGTGTGAAACCAAATCGCCCTGCACCTAAACCGGAAGAAGAGATACCTCTGACAGTGCTATTAACGCACTTGAACAAAATGCTAGAAAATCCTGATTATGACAAAAGTGTTTATAATAACTATCGTAAAGCACTCCTAGCGTTGCTACGGGATGACATACCTGATAAAGATCAAGATCTAGGTAATCTGTTTAAGTTGGCTAGACAGACAAAAGACAATGAGATTATCGATGCAATTATTTTGCCTTTTGCATACACGCCAATAAAATCGGGAAAACTTTTTGATCAGATTCTAGAAACTTTCGTAGATTTGCAAAATATTTCTTGGTTTAGATCTTTTTTTACTACAAGTCCTTACCAAAGAAAGATTGAGCAAATTCTACAGTTAGCTTTCGAAATGAGGTCTGTTCAGCTTTCTGATGATCAGCTTGAAAAGATGCTCAGAATGGCATGTGACAATCACGATTATAAATTAGTGGCAAACTTACTTGCTGCGCCACAACCTGAAATCAAAGACCAAGATTTCGAAGATCCAGATGATTCACCAACTAGAAAGAAAAGAGCAAACCTAATCTATAATATTTTAGCTCCCAAAATTAAGGAATACTATGCTTCATACTCAAATGATAAAAAAAGTTTATTCTGGTTGGTTGCTATAAAAGACGTTATTGAAGAAGAGGAGGGGCTAGATCTGAATCTTGTTGATACTCAAAAGCTCAGAGATTTAGCTCAATTGTCATTAGCGCATAATAACATTCAATTCGTTGAAACATGGGTTCAAATCCAACCAAAACTATTAGATGATGTTACATTTGCTAAAGCAGCATTGGTAAAATATTCAAGGGCTTTAAAGTCATTGCTAGAAGATGATAACGCAAGAAACGGGTTTGGAACACAAGCAATATTAGATATTTTGTCGTCTAAAGTACTAGAAGGAAAGTCTCTAAAGAACTTGTTTCCTAATCAAGAGAAGTTAGTAGCTATACTTTCAAATACTGACTCGAATTGGCGTACTCAGCTTGTAACTAAGTTGAAAGAACTGCAAATACTAGATGCTAATGTGAATTTGAATGCACAGGAAGATGAGTTAGTAAATGCCTGTCTTAATGGAGATATAAAGGTTGTTCAAAGAGCAATTATAAATGGGCAAGATCTTGCAAAATTCAAATACCAAAAGAATTCTCTTCTGCATTATGTAGTGAGTTACAAGTATAATGAAGATAAGGGTGGTTGGCCACATTCGGTGCTTAGAAAAGCTATTAATGAGCAAAGGCAGGATGAATCATTCCAAAAGCTTTCAGCAAGCAAAAATAAAATTTTAGAGTTGTTGCTAGCACAAGTTAATTTTTCCAAAGAAGATATCCAAGATGCCTACAATAAAGCGTGTAGAGATGGTACTGTTAAAAAAGACAATAAAAATCCATTTAAGAAAAATGTTGTAACAGATAACAACTTAAAAACTGAGTTTGCGTTAAGGGGTGATCACAATATGATGCGCAAATTAATTGATGTTGGAGCAAACCCTGCAGTAGGGGAAACCTTTGTAGGAATTTGGCGTGCTGTTACTTACTCGTATGCAGCATCTGTTGGAGTAGATTTTGTATTGGGTACTTCCGCAGATCTTATTCAACATTATTTGAAATTTCCTGCTAGAAGAATCTATAACTCCGTTGCATCTTATATTAGTGGCGGAACAAGTGCGGCAACTTTTCTTGCAACAGGTGCAGTTGCAGAAGCGTATCACCGCAATCTCAATCCTGATTATTATGAAAACAATTTTTTAGATCTGACTCAAGTTATAGCGGCTGGAAACTATACCAAGAATTGGTTAGGAATGGTTCAATCTGGAAGAGCGCTGGAATCTAAAATGGGCAATCAAGCTGGGGTTAGTGGCTCAGAAAACGCGATATATGATGCGAGTGATATTGATAGTCATAACCGAAACATTCATCATAAGGTTGCTTTAGATATTTATGGTGATTTCTGCAGAGCTTCAAGTGAGAAGGAGAAAGCAAGCTGGTATCTTCATAAAAGAGGATTGAATGGTTTACTAGAGCAGCTTGAAGCGATGAATCACAAGTGTGACTATGGTATAGCAGGAGATGGTGGCTATAGTTTCAATAGGGAGTTCCAAGAAGAACTGAGAAATATTTTTGCCCCAGATAATGAGAGCCGAACAATCGATTCAATTTTGAGCACAAAAAGGAATAGGGCATTCTTTTTGGATTTTGCGCGTGGAGTTGAGCAAGGTCTAGTAAAAGTTCCTTTGATAATGAAGAAACAAATCCTAGAAGTTCGCGAAAAAGTTTTAAAAAAAATGGAGAGGCCAGTTTCATCTGCGCCTACACAAGATTTACCTTTTGTATTTGGAAAGTTGCGCAAAATGTTTGATCAGCATTCAAAAGATAATGTTCCACTATCAGTCATGCTTGTTGCCCAGCATTATAGACAACTTGGAATAAGCACAACGGCACGAACTTTGAAAATGAGTGAGAAAATCTGGATATGCTTCCGTGAAAGATGGCAATGTGTAATAGGTAAGGTTGTTCCTGTATTTGGTTTAACAAAGGAGCAAGGTAACGATATTGTGGCAGCAACTTTAACGGCAAGTGCAACGTCTTTAGTCGCTATTGGTGGATATTATGAGAAAAAACTAAGAGATGAAATAGCTGACCAAGGTTTTTTAAAATCTGTTTTCTATATTACTACAATATGCAGCACTGCCATGACTACGTTAGACTACGCTGGTATTCCCCCGTTTGTTGTAATTCCTGTGATGTGCTCAGTGCTTGCATTCTTATACTGTAGACATAAACAAATAAACCCAATCACTGCTATAGCGGATTTGTCTTATAAAGCGTGGGATTCTATTGTTCCATCTCCTGACCCATCTGGGGTATTTATAAATAAAGCAACGAGAGAGCAGTTTGATGGGTTGTGCAGAAAAATTAGAAGCCAGCTTATTCCAGAAGTGGTAGGAATGTCTTTATAAAGTATAGGTGTAAAATGCGCATTAGAGATTTAGTTATATTAGTTGCTGAAACAAAAAACAATTCAGAGTTAGGAGGATTGGCATACGACTTAATTTATCCTAATTTTTCAAGTAATACTGAATTGAATATAATTCTAAAAAATGTTTTAACACGTTATAGCTCAGAGAATTTTAAAAGACTCAGGAGAGAGACGCTTTCAAGCTTGCGTACGTTTGATTTAGATTTAGATATTTCTCCAAGAAAATATGAGATCCCGTTATTTAAAGTTGATACCTGCTGCAACCTCAGCATTTATTATACCTGCCACTCAAAAGCGTTGAGTAACATTCACCGAATTTAGTTGATTTGTGCAGCTATTTTCTATCTTCAAAAAAACTTTTCATCTTTGAGAAGAATCCTTCTGTTTCAGGGTTGGAATTATTCGCAGATTCTCTTTCAAATTCTTCTAACAACTCTTTTTGTTTTTTGGTTAATCTTGAAGGAATTTCAATTTTGGTATGCACAATTAAATCTCCAAAACGTGATGACTTCATCACAGGCATTCCTTTGCCACGCAATCTAAATTGTGTTCCTGACTGGGTTCCTTCGGGAATTGTAACTTTGACTTTTGATCCATCGATGGCTGGTACTTCGATTGATCCACCTATGGTTGCTGTGGTCATTTTAATTGGTACAGAGCAATGTAAGTCTGCATTTTCACGAGCAAATAATTTGTGAGTCTTAATAGAGACGAAAATATATAGATCTCCAGGTTTTCCACCGCGCGAACCTGCTTCACCTTCTCCTGCTACGCGTATTCTCATGCCATCTTCAACGCCAGCAGGAATATTTACGTTAATATTTCTTTGTTGTGAAACACGCCCTTGTCCATGACATTTATTGCATGGATCAGCAATTGATTCACCTGTGCCTGAGCATGTTGGGCAAGTTCTTTCTATCATAAAGAAACCTTGTTGCGCTCTGATGCGCCCTGACCCTTGGCACGAACCGCATGTAGTTTTCTTTCCAGATTTGCTGCCAGACCCTTTGCATGTATCGCAGCTTACATTAGCTCGATATCTTACTTCTTGTTTACCACCGTTGAATGCTTCTTCTAAATTGATAGTCATATTATAGCGAAGATCAGAGCCTCTATTCATGTCCTCAGGGCGGCGTCTTTGCTGTTGTCCACCACCCATGAAATCATTGAAAATCCCACCGAACAAGTCAGACATGTCTGAGAAGTCACCACCTCCCCCAAAGCCACCTTGACCAAATCCGCCGCCGCCAAAACCACCGCCTTGTTCAAACGCAGCGTGACCCATGCGATCATAGGCAGCGCGTTTGTCAGCATCTTTTAGAATTTCATAGGCTTCGTTAATCTCTTTGAATTTTTTTTCAGCTTCCTTGTCGCCCTGATTTCTATCTGGGTGATATTGCATAGCTAGCTTTCTATAAGCTTTCTTAAGTTCATCAGAATCAGCGCCTTTAGAGACGCCAAGCGCCTCATAATAATCTCTCTTGCTCATATACAATATCGTGGTTTTCTATATTAAATAGGTAAGAAATCTAAAATATCAAGAGTTCTTAGATTCGGATTTCTTTTTTTCTACGGCATCTGACTCTCTAATGTATAGTGGTTTAAGAGAATTAAGAGATAAATTTTCGGTGCTTAGCCTTTTGAAAGCAGCTATGCCAAGCAGTTTTGCATCTGGTAATTCTTTGGCAGTAAGTGCGCCTATAATATCAAATCCGCCAGAAAAACTGAGTGCCTCATCTTTGCTAATTAACTTTATCTCAGAGATTGGCTGGTTGTTTTGAAATTTTTGGCAATAGAATTGTGATCTACCTGCATCCAAACAAGTCATTACTTCTTTAGCTGAAGACAAATAACTCATTGCTTCGAGTGTTGAGACGCCAATCGTTGTTTTCTTGATTACTTGATTTATACCTTGGATTGCTGCAATTCCAATTCTTATTCCCGTGAAACTACCAGGGCCTACAGTGCATGTTAGATAATCTAAATCTTTGTAATCCAAAGAGCATTCTGCAAGAGCTTGTTCAATCATTGTTATGGCAAGCTCAGCTTGTTTATGTGGGGTCTCTTCGATCATAAATTTGATGCATTGCGAATCTTTGAAAATTGCGACACTACATCTTCCGCAACAAGTGTCTAAGGCTAAAATGATCATAGTATATCCGATAACTTCCCTTTTGGACGTGCGCCCAACTGCTGAATTACATAGGCCGCAGCTTTTGCTCCAATCTCACCACACTCTTGTAGAGTTTTTCCTTTTAAGTAGCCGTATATAAATCCTGCAGTAAATGCATCTCCTGACCCAGTGGTGTCAACAACCTTTTCTTGCGGCACTAATGCAGGAATATGAATAACTTCATCTTTATTAATGATATATGCTCCTTTGGCGCTTGCTGTCATTATTGTTATTTTGCCTAGTTTTTTAAATTTCGAAATTGCATCATCAATGTCTTTGGTTTTAAACAGAGCAAATGCTTCTTTCTCATTACAGAAAACAAGATCTGAATTTTTAATTAATTCCAAAAATTGCTCTCTGTACTTGTTAACATACAGAGTATCATGTAGAGCAAAAGCTTTTTGTGCACCAACTCTTTGTGCAGTGTTGAAAGTTCTTAGTGTTGCTTTGCTTTTTTTGCCATCATTATCCCAAATTCCGCCTTCAACATATACCATTTTATAGTCTTTAATTTGGTGGTATTTAATATCAGTTTGGCCAAATTCTTCTGCTATACCACTATAGGTCAGCATTGTTCTTTCACCATCTGGAGTTACAAAAATTAAATTACGGGCTGTTTGAAAGTTATCAGTTTTTGGCTGATTGACTGCAACCACTCCAAAATCTTCTAAGCTTTTGTTGAATAATAATCCTAGTTCATCATCGGCAACAATAGTGTTGAAGGCAGATTTGCCACCCAAGCTCGATATGTCGACCATAACATTTGCCGCGCTATCACCAGCCATAATTTCGCTATTTTTCATTTTAGATTGAAGTTCATTAACGGTTTTCTCGTCGATGTAAATCATCTCACCTTTTTTTATGTTATAGGGAACTGCTAGATATCTCTTGAAGTCTTCTTCAGAAATTCTGGTTATAACGTCAATAGTTGCTGTACCTACTCCAAATACATCAAACTTTTTAGACGAGTTGAGTGTAGGGTTGTCTGCAAATGAACTTTGGATTGATAATAAAAACAATAATAAAAAATGGAGAAGGAGTTTCTGCATATACCTTTTGAAAAAGCTGTAGAATAATATTTGATACGCAAATCTATGAAGAGAGCAAGACCAAAAATACTTATTTTTATAAAAAATTAGTTGACTCTGCTAATTCTTAGCAAGTTCGGCCATAGGGAAATTGGTGTTATTAACTAAGGTTTTGCTTTTTTCTAAGGTATTCAGAAAATTTTTCTATCAATTCCTGAAATGAAGCTGATGATAGATTTTTCTTTTCCATATAGTTGACTAGTTTTTTTAGATCAATTTGAATTTCATTTAATAGTAATAGCTCGTTAAACCTATCTGTGGTTGAGAGATCTATATTGTCGTTGTGACTTGAAAACCTAGATTGAGAATGGAGCTTGGCAATTATATAATTTATTTCGGTTGCTCTGCTGATTATATCTACAGCCCCAGCTAGCAGTGTTCTAAGGTCTGTCTTGTTATCCACGTAGTCTGTAAGTACAATTACTGGTACTTTAAGTTTGCTTTTTCTAGATCCTTTGATTTGTCGTAAGAACCCTATGCCTTCAATTCCATTTAAATTATCAGCGCAGAGCACGATATTTGGTGAACAGTTTGGTTTTTTAATTGCGTCGATACCCTCGTTATAGCAACTCAAAAATTGCACATCAAAACCCTCATGCCCTAGAATTGAGGTGATTTTACTGGAGAATTCATTGCAATTATCTATATATAAGACGCGTTTCATTCTAATTAATTGGATTGGCACTCAATTCTGAGTTTATGACAACAACCTAGGATTGCAAGATTTTTTATTATTTTCTTATAAAAGCCCTTGGAAAAGGGAATGTGCAAACTATATACACTGTTATGAAAATATTATTACTTTAACAGAGGCACGTTTAAAATGGCTAAAAAAGAATATGTTATAGGCATTGATTTAGGTACTACAAACTCTTGTGTATCTATCATGGATGGCAAAGAACCTAAGGTTATTGCCAATGCAGAGGGTATGAGAACAACCCCATCAATCGTTGCCTTCACAGATAAAGGTGACAGATTAATTGGTCAGCCAGCGAAAAGACAGGCTGTGACTAACCCCTTTGATACAATTTTTGCTGTAAAGAGGTTTATCGGCCGCAAATTTAAAGATAAAGAAACTCAGGATATTGCTAAGCGCTCTCCGTATAAAGTTGTAGAAGCTAAAAACGGTGATGCGTGGGTTGAAGCAAAGGGTGAGAAATATGCGCCAAGTCAAATCAGTGCATTTATCCTTCAAAAAATGAAGGAGACAGCAGAAGATTTCTTGGGAGAAAAAATTACAAAAGCTGTGGTTACAGTTCCTGCTTACTTCAATGACTCGCAGCGTCAAGCTACGAAAGATGCGGGTAAGATTGCAGGTCTTGATGTACTTAGAATAATCAACGAGCCAACAGCAGCTGCCCTTGCTTATGGTCTAGATAAAACTGCTGCAAAAACAATCGCAGTTTACGACCTTGGTGGCGGTACGTTTGACGTATCGGTTCTTGAGATTGGTGATGGTGTATTTGAAGTTAAATCTACTAACGGTGATACGTATCTTGGCGGTGAAGATTTCGACTTAAGAGTTCTTGAATACCTATGTGGTGAATTTAAAAAAGAACATGGAATGGATATCAGTAAAGATCCATTAGCATTACAAAGAATTAAAGAAGCTGCAGAGCGTGCAAAAATTGAGCTTTCAAGTTCAATGGAGACAGAAATTAATCTTCCGTATATTACGGCTGATGCTTCTGGGCCTAAGCACATGCTTGTTAAGCTTTCGCGTGCAAAGTTAGAAAGTTTGGTTGCAGATCTAATTCAAAAAACTATCGAGCCATGTAAGCAAGCTTTGAAAGATGCAGGCCTTGCCGCGAGTGAAATCGACGAAGTTGTGCTTGTGGGTGGTATGACTCGTATGCCAAAAGTTATAGAAATTGTTAAAGAAATTTTTGGTAAAGAGCCTCACAAGGGAGTGAATCCAGATGAAGTTGTTGCAATCGGTGCGGCAGTTCAAGGTGGTGTTCTAACAGGTGAAGTTACTGACGTGTTGTTGTTAGATGTTACGCCGCTATCGATTGGTATTGAGACATTAGGTGGTGTATTTACAGCTCTTATTGAAAGAAACACAACAATTCCAACTAAGAAGAGTCAAGTGTTCTCAACTGCTGAGGACAACCAGCATGCGGTTACAATTCGTGTGTTCCAAGGCGAAAGAAAAATGGCTGCTGATAATAAACTTCTTGGTCAATTTAATCTCGAGGGTATTCCGCCTGCAAGACGTGGTATGCCACAAATTGAAGTTACTTTTGACGTTGATGCAAACGGTATCATGCATGTTTCTGCAAAAGATAAATCAACGGGCAAAGAGCAGAAAATCACAATTCAATCTTCTGGTGGGTTAACTGATAAGGAAATTGAGCAGATGGTTCGTGACGCTGAAGCTAATGCTAAAGAAGATGAAGCGAAAAAAGAGTTTATAGAAAGTAAAAATAAAGCTGAAGGTATGATCTACTCTACCGAGCAAAGCTTAGGTGAGTATGGTGACAAAATTTCTAGCGAAGACAAAGCTGAAGTTGAGTCGGCGCTAAATGATTTAAAAGAAGCTGTTAAAGGCGAAAATAAATCTGAAATTGACGAAAAGACCGAAGCTTTGACAAAAGCATCTATGAAGATAGGTGAAGCTATGTATAAAGCTCAGCAAGAATCGGCAAATTCAACTGCAGAAACATCTGATTCTACTGCATCTTCAGACGAAAAAGTTGTTGATGCTGATTTTGAAGAAGTAAAAGACGATGAGGGCAATAAACGCGCCAAAAAATAAGACTTTTTAACTTTTTTAATCAAATAAAAAACCGATCAATTAAATTTGATCGGTTTTTTTTGTGTTACACTTAAATAGTATAATTCATCAACGGAGGGGGAGATGGGTCATACGTTAAGAAAAATTGAAAATGCCATTAATTCAGGCGATTTCAAAGAAGCAAGCAAGCTATTAAAACACTACGAACATTCAATAGATGATCTGAATATAAAAACAAAAGAAGGCGCTGAATACATCGGCGATTATATTAAAACGTATCTGCCTAACTTTTCAATTGCTAAAACTACGTTAATAAAATCATTGGGAGATTTTTTAGATAAATATCAGATCAAAGGACTTTTCCTGTTCTCGCCTGATATCCATAGTTTGGAGTCAGATGTTAAGCTACAAAGTATGGACTGTTTTCTGGATAATAAGCAAAGCAAACAGTACTATAATGATCATAAATGTCTTAAAAAAGTTTTAGGTGAGGCAGACTATCTTCCGCCAAAAAGTGATACTTTATCAATTCTAGCTGCACATACTAAATGCGAGCCAGGTGTGAAGTGTCATGAACTTAAAGAGCATTTTACAATGCTATATAATTTGCATCCAATTGTTGCAAAAGTAATGGATGTAAGTGCTAAAGCTTGTGAGAAAGATAAGTGTCATATCGTATTTACTAATGATGCTAATTACTCTTCTAAAAATGCGTCATCACCAAATGTTGTGACTACTGGTTACTATAATGGCGACTCTGATATCTTTATAAGTTCAAACAGAGATAAATACGACTACTATGGTACATTCATCCACGAATTAACACACTATACAATGAATTCCCTATATCGATATAGTTCAAATCCTTATCCAGATGTTGTATCTAAAATGTATAGCCATCTTCATCCAAAAGGATTCAAATATATATCGAATTCTCATGATTATAAAGCAATGGCTCAAGAGGTGGATACATTGCTTCAAACTAAGTCACCAATGGATTATGAACAATCTAGAGTGCAAGATACAATTAAGGGATTGAGGCATTGGTATGATGCTGAAGATTACGACTGTGAGCTAGTAGTAAGATATCCGCATATGATAGCTGCTAACTATGATGAAAAGAATGTGGATTATTATCTAAAACCTATTGAGGACTACTTCAATAGCCACATTATTCCTGATATGGACAACTATTTGGTTGCTTAGGAAGAATTGACTTGTTTCTTCATTCCTTGTAAAGATATCTCTATGACTAGGCATGATGAGAACAGGACGTACAGCTATATCGAAACTCTTTATTTAAAAGACATTAAAGAGGTTGCTCAGCCTGAGTCAAGTACGGACGCCGAGAAAATTATGCAGATTTCTCCATTGGAAGGAATGTTAATTAAAACATTACTTAAGGCCACTGCTGCAAAGAGTATATTAGAAATCGGTACGTTACTTGGGTATTCTACATTATGGTTGGCCAGTGCAGTGGCTGATGATGGAAATGTTTTAACAATTGAAAAATCACCAGATACATTTGCCAAAGCGAGCAAATTTTTGGAGCACAAGAAAAACATTAAATGCGTTAATGCAGATGCCGTGGAATATTTAAAATCTACAAAATTTTCTCAAGAATTCGATGCTGTGTTCATTGATGCAGACAAAACAAATTACTCAAACTACTTTGATTTATGTCTTCCTATCTTAAAGCAAGGCGGGCTTATTATTGTTGACAATACATTAATGTATGGAGAAATAGCTGGCGAAAAGTCAGGAAAGTTCAGAGAAAAAACTTTAAACGCGGTTCGTGATTTTAATCAAAAAATCTCGCAATCAGAGTTGGTTGATAGTATTATAATTCCAACAGATTCAGGGCTTACTATAGCAATAAAAAAATGAAGCAAGAATTATCAAACGACATAATAATGGAGTGGGACGTTGTAAATTGGGCCAGAGCACTTCCATATTGGCAAGCCAAAACAAAATTGGATTTATCACAAACTAAATGTCTTGAAATTGGGGCAAGAAATGGTGGTTTGAATTTATGGCTCTCTAATATCTGCAAAGAAGTTATCTATTCTGATGTTGATAAGCCTACTGATAAATGCATAGCACTTCATAACCAGTATAAACCAACGAATATTAATTATAAAATTATCGATGCAACAAAACCTATAAACCTTGAGTCTCAAAACCTAATAGTGACCAAATCCATTTTGGGGATTTTAGACCGCAATGTAAGTGATATTATTGTTGACAATATTTATAACAATCTTGCAGAAGGTGGAGAATATTGGTTTGTTGAAAATTTAGATGGAGCATGGATTCACAGGTTTTTAAGGAAAAGATTTGTAGCTTGGGGCAATCGCTGGTCTTATTTGAAATTAGAAGAAATACCAAAAACATTTTCTAAATTCAAAGAAATTGAGTATACAACTCTGGGCTTTTTGGGAACTCTTGGTCGCGATAATTTTCAACGAAAAGTTCTAGGCACTATCGACAAACTATTTTTTGACAAACTTGTCCCACAAAGAATGCATTACATTGTAGTTGGAGTCGCAAGGAAGTAACATCACTTCGACAAAATCTTTCTAGCTTCTACTTTAATTTGTTCGACTCCAGGTTGGTCAAATGGATTAATATTCATCATGTGGCCAACAGTTATTACTTCAATTGCACAGTGCATCATTAATGCACCCAAATTAAACTCATCAAACCTATCTAATATAATAGTTCTTACGGGCACATTATTATTTTTAAGGGCAATTATAGTTGCGTTGAATTCAGCAAGATTGATCTCTGCTAAACTTTTTCCTGCTAAATACGAAGGAATGACATCGTCAGTAAGAGTATGGTTGCCATCAACATGATTAGCGTAAATCATTGTGTAAATTTTATCTTTTGGTCCATCAAGATAAAGCTGCAGCATGCTATGCTGATCCATTGGGCCAACTCCACGTAATGGAGTTATACCCTTTTGTTCTTTACCTAGACTCTCGGCTATGATTTGTGCATACCATTCTAAGAATGGTGAGAATGAATCTAAATAACCTAGCTTCACTGCATTAGGATGCCTAGATAATGAAAGGCTAAGAGCTGCACGGATTGGTGCGCTATCAATTCTGTTTTTCCATAAGTCTTCAGTTACAGCATTGAAACCATCAATTAATTTCCCCATGTCTAGACCTGCAATCAGCCCTGGTAAAAAACCAACGCTGCTAAAGCCTGAGTATCTGCCGCCGAATCCTTCATCATGAGGAAGGATTTTGCAGCCAAAAGTTTCTGCCATTGTCCTTAATGGGTTTTCTATCTCGCCAAGAATAAAGAAGAAGTGCTTTTTTATTTCATTAATTCCTGCTTTTCTAAAAACATTAACAAGTGCTGAGAATGCTGAAATTGTTTCTGTTGTGCCACCTGTTTTACTGATAACAACAACTGCTGTTTTTTTTGGATCAATGTTTTCTACAAGTGTCTGAAATCTTGCTGGATCAGTTGTCAGCAAAAAATGAATATTGGGTTTTGATTTATTTTTTCTTAATGAAGTAACCATCTGTGGATTTAATGTTGCCCCACCCATACCTACAAAAATAACATCAGTGAAGTTGCTTCTAATTTCATCAGCGATAGGCTTCAATGGTTTTAGAAGTTCTTCCTTATTATAGTTAAAAAGGATTTTGTAGTACTTAGTATTGGATGTGGTTTTAGAATAAATGTTGAAGATTTCTTTTATTTTGCTTTCAAAAATCTGCATTGAATCGCGGTTGATCCCGCCATTCCCTATTTTATCGCTAAAACAATAATCATCATTAAACGTATACATACTAATAATAGTTTGGGTTAAATAATTTCTTGTGTTCTTCAATCGCAAATCTGTCGGTCATACCTGCAATGTAGTCTTTTACAATTACGGCTTTTTCCAGATCGGTTTTATTCTTTGTTTTTACAAACCATTCTGTCGGTAAGCAATCTGGCTGATCCATAAATGCAGTAAAAAGATCTTTCATAATTTTTATAGCTTTTTGAGTCATTCTATTTACTCGATAATTTCTATAAACGTTATGCATTAGATAGTCCTTCAATGCATTCTTCATTGCTTCAGTTTCTTTGGAGAATTGTGCAACTGCACTTGCCATATTACGAATTTCACTCACGGAATTGATGTTGTTGAATTCTATGCATCTTCTGGTTTCGTGAACGAGGTCGTTGACCATATGCTTTACAATTCTGCGAATAGTTTCGTTGATTATTCTTGAAGCTGTTGCTGTTGGATATGCAACTATAACGCTTTCATAAATCGCGCCAAGGGGTTGGATCTGCTTTAGATCTTCAATTTTTATAATACCTGCACGAATTCCATCATCAATATCATGTGAGCAATATGCAATATCATCAGCAAGCCCAGCAACCTGCGCCTCTAATGATGCGAATGAGTCCAATCGTAAATTGAATTTCTCGGAAAATCTGGCAATTTCAAGGGGTGGTTGCTTCATAGGACCATTGTGCTTAACTGCCCCCTCTAAAGTTTCCCATGTGAGGTTTAATCCGTCAAATTCAGCATATCTTTGCTCAAGAAAAGTTAAAACTTTCATTGTCTGAACATTATGGTCGAAGCCACCGAATTTCTTTGCTGCTTCATCAAGTCCTTGTTCTCCCGCATGCCCAAACGGAGGATGTCCTAAGTCATGACTGAGAGCTATGACCTCAGTTAGTTCTTGGTTTAACCCAAGTTCATAGGCAATAACTTTGCTAATTTGCGCAACTTCGAGTGAATGGGTAAGTCTAGTGCGATAATGATCGCCTGCATGATTAACAAAAACCTGAGTTTTATATTCAAGTCTGCGGAAAGCAGCCGAATGGATTACCCTATCTCTATCTTTCAAATAAGGCATTCTTTCGCTTTCATACTGTTCCTTATGCAGCCTACCTGCTGATTGCTCAGGGTGACATGCGTATGGTGCAAGTTTCATATACTACTCCTTTACCTATACTGTAACTATATTTTGCGAATAAATCCAAGGTTTACTTGCTAAATCAACCCAATTACACTACTTAATAGGTTATAAAAGCTTTTCAAATAGCGTTATGGAAGTTAAGCAGCTTTATCATATTGACAGCGACACCCTTATTTCCATGTATCCTAAAGGCATGATTCTGGAAGTTAAAAAGGGCTATACCTTAACGTACAGAATGGAAAAACGTCCCTTCTCAATATTGTTTCTACTCGCGATTTCCCATCCACATGTTGTAACCTATGAAGAGATAAGTGATATATTAGACTCAATAGGAATCGAGTTGAAAGATGTCGATAAGATTAATAAAAAAGTTATAAAACTTAAGAAAGAACTTAAGTCATATGGTGTCAAAAACTTAATAGTGTCGGTAAAAGGTGTTGGCTATGCCATTTCTAACAAGTGGGTAGAGCCGCAATCACTTCGAGCATGCTTCAAAAATAACCAGATCACTAATTATATAAAAAGATTGTGTGGGCTGGTCACTAGAAGTCTTGATTAAAGCTAAGATTTAATCAATCTCATCACTTCTTCTTCAGTCAATCCATATGATGGTTTAACCACAATTTCTTGTGATATGTTTTTTGATAGTTCTTTGGCAGATACAGAAAGTAATCCATCGGCATCAATTTGGAAATTAATCTCCAGTCTAGCTTCTCCTGCGGGCAATGAAGGGATGTTCTTCAGCTCGAAACGTGCTAGAGATCGGCATTGAGTGGTTTTTTCACCTTCACCTTGGAGAACATGGATTTTGAAACCAGTCTGGTTGTCGCGTTGTGTAGTAAATGTCTGTTTTTTGGCAACTGGAATAGGAGTGTTACGGTGTATTATATGCTCAACTAATCCATCAGAAACTTCTATTCCAAGTGACAAAGGAATCACATCGAGTAATAAAGAATTGCTACCAGACGTTAATGCTTCAGCTTGTAATGCTGCGCCTTTTGCTACAATCTCATCAGGGTTTATTGAATCAAGCGGGATTTTTCCAAAACGTTCTTTAATCATAGATTTGATTAGAGGAATGCGGGTTGATCCACCGACTAAAATTATTTCTTTAATTTCGTCTACCGAAACTTCAGCATCTTTTATGCATTGTGAAAATAGGTTTATTGTTTTGGTAACTAGAGGTTTGATTAGATTCTCAAAGTCGCCTTTGCTTATTTGCAAATCAGTTTCCGATTTTAAATTTGAAGATAGATATTCTTTAATCTGCCTGACCAACAATATTTCTTCAGTCGATGAATTCAATTTATTGAAGTGCTTAAGTAACAAGTGATCGAAATCATCCCCTCCTAATTGGCTATCTCCTCCAGTAGCCAAAACTTGAAAAATACCTCTGGCCATTCTTAAAATGGTAATGTCGAATGTGCCGCCACCTAAATCATAAATTGCAAAGATGCCTTCATCATTTTTATCTAACCCATAAGCAATTGCTGCCGCTGTAGGTTCATTTATTAACCTCAGGACATCTAAGCCAGCGATTCTTGCTGCATCTTTTGTTGCTTGTCTGGCATTCTCATCGAAATAAGCTGGTACGGTTATCACCGCTTTCTTGACAGGAGAGCCTAGATGATTTTCAGCTCTTAACTTCAGGGCTTTTAATATTTCGGCAGAAAGTTCTGCTGGCGTTTTGTCTAAAAAGATTGTTTGAGCTGCGTTACTCATGAATCTTTTAACAGAAATAATTTTATCAGGAAGGCTAAGTGCTTTTGTTCCAATTATTGCCTTGCCATCTAGGAATCCAACTATCGATGGTAAAAAATTACCATCTTCCCCTCTGATGATTTCAGTAACACCACCCTTTGAAATAGCGACAAGCGAGTTAGTTGTTCCCAAGTCGATTCCAACAGCATTTATATTTTCTGATGCAAGTTCAATGGCAGTTTCCTGCGATGGTTCTTTAAGATCGTAAAGTTTCATTGGTTAAGGGTTTTTTCAATTTCTTCCAAAAACCTTTTTAGGAATTTAAGCCTAATATAATCGGTTTTGGCTTCTGCATAAAGCTCTTTTTCAAGGTTAAAACCTAGTGTTTCCATGGTTTTATCTATTGCAGTAAGTATTTCAATTTTTAGTAATGGCAAGGCATCTTTGCTTTCAAGTTGTTCTCTCCATTCAAAAGTTTCCATAAGGAAATCTTGGCTAAGTTCTTCTTTAGAAATATCAATGTCTTGCAGGGATAATAGATGTTCAGCTCTTAAAAAATCTGATTTTAGAGTTTTATATGCTAAGTTGATTTCTTGACTTCTTTCAAGCATTTGAGCTTGGTCTTCGGTCGCGTAATTTATGTGCTTATCGGGATGAAATAACGACTGCATCTCAAAAAGCTTTTGATCTAACAAATGTTTGTCAATTAAGTATTTAGGTTCAAGGTCAAACAGTTTAAATAGATTTTTTGGTGTCATATCTAAAACGGTTTTACGACAGCTAGTATTATAATAATGAAAGCTAACACAGGAGCTGCCTCATTAAACACCCTAAAGAATTTTTCTGACTTCTTATTTCTCCCATGAGCAAAAGCCTTTTTATACCTTATACAAAATCCGTGAACACCGATTAAGAATATTAATAGAAAAAGTTTGGTGTGAAACCAGCCTGTAAAACTGCTTAAGCCATTGATTTGAATTAGAAGTAAGCCCAAAACAAAGGAGGCAATCATTGCTGGATTGATAATAATCTTAATAAGCTTTGATTCCATAATCTGGAAAGTTTTATCCATTTCAGAGCCGACTTTTGCTCGTGTGTGGTAAACAAATAACCTTGGCAAATAGAACATGCCAGCCATCCAAAACATAACGGCTGCAATGTGTAGTGCCTTAATCCAAAGATAGTTATCGGCTAAAAAATATGAGATCATGCTATTGCGTCTTCCTTAATCCATGGGCGATAATTTAGGGGTTTGCCAAAGTAATAACCTTGTAGGTAGTCCACGTCCATTTCTATTAGTAATTTTGCTGTTTCCCCGTTTTCTACGTACTCAGCAACTGTTTTTAAGCCAAAAGCCTTGGCAAAACCAACTAATGTTTTTACGAAAAGCTGGTTATCATAATTTTCTGCAAGATCACGAATGAAAATACCATCAATCTTTAGCAAATCTGCGCGCATGGTTTTTAGTTGAGTGAAGGAAGTATAGCCTGCTCCAAAGTCGTCAATTGCAACCAAGCAACCGAGTGATTGAACATCATCAAAAAACTGCCTAACTTTTTCTAGATTGTTTTGAAATCCAGTTTCCGTCAGCTCTATTGTCAGGCGTGAAGCCATGTCAGGGTCTTTCAAAACCTTTCGCGCAAGTTTTATCCATCTATTATTATTTAATGATAATGCTGAAACGTTCATGCCAAGTTCCACTTTAGGATCTAATGCTAATTCCTTTGCAGTAAGTTCCAATACGAGTAAATCAACTTGATCAATAAATCCAAACTTTTCAGCAATGCCAATGTATTCCCCTGCTGAGGTTAAAACTCCACTGTCGTCTATGACTCGCAGTAATACTTCATAACTTTTAATCTGTCCTGTTTTGCTGCTTATAACTGGCTGGAAGGCTAGACGTAATTTCTTTTCTTTTATTATATTTTGAAATTTCGAAGCAAGCAGCATTGTGTTTTTGAAGTTTGCGAGTTCAGAAGAAAGATTATCAAATATTATGTATGTCGCGTTTGGAGTGCTCATTGCTTCGTATAGTGCAATGAAAGCTTCATCGAATTTTTTCTCCAAGTCATCTTTTTTATTTAAAAAAGTTGCCCCAATCTTGAATTTTAAAAATATTGGATTTTCAGTACTAGTTGTACCAAAAGATCGCAATTGCATCAATACTGAATCAAGTTTTTTAATGGTTGGAGATTTTTCTCCTGCTGCTGATATAAGAATCACATCTTCAATTCCAACTCTTATAACTTTTGTATTTTCTCCAAACTCTTGTTCCAGTTGCTGAGGAACTCTTTCAATTGTTTGGAGGCTAACATCATGACCATAGCTGAATAGTATGGAAGCGGAATTTTCTACCCTAAAATGACACAGAATGAAGTTTTGATCTTCAGAGTCACTTACCCATTTACTAATATCTCTAAGCGCGCTTGAGATTATAGGGTTGATAAGTTGCCAAACTGATTTCTTCTGTTGTCCCATTTCTAAAGTTAAAAGGATTTCTTATGCAAGTTCTATACAATAGTTGAGCAGAAGTCTAGGATAATATATCCTCTAAGACACACCCTCAAACCCTATGGTTAAAGTTTAGAAAGTACTTCTTAAACCGATAATTCCTGCATGAACAATTCCAGGCTCTGCTTTAACATCTGTATTGATGCTTCGAATAGTGAATTTATATTCTTCAGTACCCTTGTTGATGTATCTGTATCCGAAATCAAGGTCGAAATTGCTACTTAGATGGTAGCTCACGCCTGCTCCTCCTTGATAGCCAAATGAAAACTGTGATTTGTTTTCTCTTGCTTCAGTAGTTGTAACGATAGTCGACTTAAATTCATTTCTTAAATATCCAAATCCACCCATAACGTAAGGAGTGAAATCAGAGCGGTTTAACAAATCGAAGTATGCGTTTGCGAATAAGCCAATTGATTCTTCTCTGCCTCTAAGGGTTACATTAGTTGTTCCCGATAAAGTGCTTTTTTTGGTCTTCATGCCTTTATCATAGTAAAGCATAAGGTCAACTCTCAGTTCGTCCATAAAGTAGTAACCCAAGCCACCCCCAGCCAAAATTCCTGTGCCAAGATCTTTGCCATTAGCTGTTAAGCCACGAGTTAAAGTTTGTTTGTTTTCTTGTGCTCCAACGCCCAGATCAAGCTTGGTGTAACCTTTGCCTTCATGGCCATAACCTGCGTAAGAATTAGCAGAAATTGATGCTAACACTAAACCTAAAACAACCGAAAATTTATTCATTTTGCTCTCCCTAATTTAAAGCGACAGTATATATTAGCAAATTCCAGTCCAAATTCTTGCGTCACTATGATTTGTGCTGAATTTAGAGCCACTTACGGTTCTATTTTGCATAAATCCAAATATAATCAAAAACGTAATAATTGCTACTACTAAAGAAATAATAAAGGCATTGAAAAATTTTGTGCTAAAAAATTTAGGTTCTACTTCACCATGTTTTTTGGCTCTGTAAGTTTCAATATAGAATGAAATAACATAGAGTAATAGCGGTATAAGAGCGGGTAAGAAATAATAAAAAAGTATTCTCATGATAAATTTTCTACCTTATCCCATGCGCCATTTGAATTCTGTACAAAAAAGCTTTTGCGAATTTTTTTATCATCGCATTGTTTTAGAAAAGGGTCTATCGAGTTATATTGTGACGAATCAAATACACAGAGAATTTTATCAAATTCATAAAAATTATCGGGTACTTTGTCGTTGGCAATTGCTAAAACCTTAGCTCCATTTTGAGCGAAAGGTTTGCTGCTTAGTATAATTGGGTGGCTATCAGAATGAGGATCTTCTGAAGTGCCATGTGGCAAAAAAGATAGCTGTTCGTAAGACCATAATAAATCATCTAGTTCTTTAATTGAACCATCATTACAAAATACGTGTACTCTATTACCCTTGTTCAATACCCCTTCCAAAAGTTTTGGGAACACTTTTTTCCAAGGGTTTGATGTTAATTTATATATAACTACTTCTGACATATTTAAATTTGATTACTCTCGAAATTAATTCTCGGATCAACCATTACATATACCATATCTGTAATAATGTTCACTACAAGACCTATCAAAGTGAAAATAAACAAAGTTCCAAATACAACAGGGTAATCCCTACTTATTGCTGATTCATATCCAAGTAATCCAAGGCCATCAAGTGAAAAGACTATTTCAATTAGCAATGAGCCTGTAAATAGAATTTTTATAATTGCATCTGGCATTCCTGCAATCACAATCAGCATGGCATTTCTGAATACGTGTCCATATAAAATTTTTCCCTCAGATACTCCTTTAGCGCGGGCGGTTAAAACATACTGTTTGTTAATTTCCTCTAAAAATGAATTCTTGGTTAGCATTGTAATGGTTGCAAATCCTGCAATTGTTATTGAAATAACTGGTAGAGTAACATGCCATATGTAATCTTTTATTTTTCCAAAAAAACTTAAGTTTTCCCAGTCATATGATGTAATTCCTCTAATTGGAAAATATCCCAAAACTCCATTTCCACCGAATATAGTGATGAGTAATATTGCGAAAAGGAAGCTGGGAATTGCATACGCAATAATGATAATTAAGCTAGTCCAAGTATCAAATATCTCTCCAGATTGGACAGCTTTTCTAATACCAAGTGGAATTGAGATTAAATAGATTAAAAGTGTAGACCACAATCCAAGTGAAATGGTTGCAGGCAATTTTTCAAGTATTAAGTTAGTTACTTTTGTGTTGCGGAAATAACTCTCTCCGAATTCAAAAGTCGAATAGTTCTTTAGCATTAGCCATAATCTCTCGTGTGCAGGCTTGTCGAATCCGTATAGTTTTTTAATTTGTTCAATCATCTCGGGGTCTAGCCCTTGGCTTGCTTTATAACGGCCAACTTGGGAAGAAGTTGAAGATACAGAGTCACCTCCTCCGTGTTGACTAAAACCTGTGAGTTTTGCGACCATATTCTCAACTGGCCCACCGGGAGCTAGTTGCACAATCAAAAAGTTAATTACAACGATTGCAAACAACGTTGGAATTATTAGCAACAACCTTTTGAGTATGTAATAGTACATTTAATTGCAATCAAATTTGAAGTTATCTGAATATGATTTAACTTTAGGTTTTGCTTGCTTTGGTTCAATTATTTCGTATTCCCAGCCAGCACCTTTTGCATATAGTTCGGCTTCTTCTTTGGTAGAGAATCTAAGTTTTACTTCGCTTGCATACATATCACTGGAGCCAGTCCAACCCATTACAGGATCGACAAATCTTGCATCATTAGGTATTGATTCCAAGATCCATTTTTTAGAGTTTGCTTTGCCTGACTGCATAGCACTTTTTGGGGGATTGTAAATTCGTACTTTCTTCATAAGGTTTTTAAGTGTATTTTACTCAGTGTAACATCTATAATATATTCCACATGGTAGCAAGTACTGAAAAAAAGACCACTAAAAATTCAGAAATTGAAGGTCTTTCCTTTGAAAAAGCCTCTCTTGAGCTTGAAGATATAGTAAAAAAGCTTGAAAGTGGCAATCTTGATCTTGAAATTGCTATACAATTATATGCAAGAGGGAATGAGCTTAGGGTTCATTGTGAGAGAATTTTAGCTGATGCTAAGCTTAAGGTGGATAGTATTACGCAAAGAAATGGATCAATAGATATTAAAACACAAGAGGTTTAAAATGAAGTCATCACTATGTTCGAATATGACATATTCACTTAAAAGATTTTCCAAATTAATAGATTTTATTGGCGCTGCACTTGTGACTGCAGGTGGAACTATGCTTGCTATAATCCCTAGAATTGACCTTAGTCTTGGTGGATTGATGATCGCACTATGTGGCCTAGTTTTAATGGATTTTAATGCTGGTGGTAGACTTGGATTCAATAGACTTGTTCAAAAATATATAACAACTCCTGAAAAATTCATGGGTTATTGTGGGCTAGCTTGCTGTGTATTCTTAGGCGGTGGAGAAATGATTGACATCATTAAAAGAGATCAGCTAAATAATTTAGCAGAGCCGGGATATATAAAAGTATTCGCCAATTTGTTTCCTTATGCTTTAGCTGCGCTTTTAAGTTTTAGTAGTTTTAAAAGCAAACTTAAGAGTTTTAAAGAATATATGATTACATTTTTCCAAGTCAGTTTATTTGCTACAGGACATTTGATGATTGCTACTTATGGTTACAAAGCTGGTAACTCGGCGTATGAGATTGGCTGCGTGCTGTTCTCTGGAGCATTCCTTTCAATGATCGCGATAATATTAAGTAATTTAAAAAAGAGTTAGTCCTATTTTTTTACGGGAAGTTTTACTAGATCTGGGTCTTTATCTTTCGTAGGTGAAATTACAGGTTTTGTTGAATTGCACTTTTTTTCACGCATTAGCGTGCTTAGATAATCTATTCGATCTTTAGCAGCTTCTTGAGCTTGGATAGTTGAGAATTGAGTTGAAAGTAAACAAATAGGGCTGCCGGCATATGCCTCAAGCTTTTCTTCTTTTCTATCTGCAGCACGAAGAAAATATTCTGCTTCAGCAACAGCAAATTTTAACTGACCGCAAGAAAGAAACGGGTCAGTTTTAGCATTCATTGGGTCTATTATTTTAATCGCAGGGTTTTTACAATTACACCCGCTGAGAATTAATAATGATAATGCTAAACAAGCTTTTATTTTCATATACTACCTTCTAGTATCTTTGAGGATGGCACAATTATTTATTAGGTACAAATTACTTTTTTACACTAAGGAATCTGCTGTAAAAATAACTTAATCCTAATAGCGAGATACCAAGTCCTAAAAATGAGATTACTCTTAATAGACCTTCAAGTTCGCGTGCATCTATCAAGAAAACTTTGCCAACAGTTATAAACATTACCACCATTGAAGCTCTCCTCAAGCCATTGTCTTGGGTCAAAACGCTTACATATGCAAGGAAGATACCTAAGAGCAACCATACTACAGAATATGAATACATTTCAGAATTGCTAATAGCACCTGCATTTAGATATTCTGGGTGGAAGAAATGTCTTACGCAAAGAGAGATGTAAATCATAGTTCCTATAAATAAGAAATAAGACATGGCTTTTTTAAATGCTGGATATTGTGTCATATAATCTTGCTTTCTTAGCCAATAAACAACAGCTAATGGTAATACAAAATTTAAAAGCATCTTGTTAAATATAAGCACTCCTCCAATATGCTGTTCTGTCAAGTATGGGTTAAAATGTATATACTCAAGCATTATAACTCTGAAAACTGAATAAGTGATGATAAATATCCCCCAATACATCAAACTTTTACGAGAAGTAAAGTTGTATGTAGTTAGTACTGCTGCGCCTAAAATAAAATAATAAAGATTAAGAGAGCCTCTTTGAATTACATTAGTTGATGGAACAGTCAAAGCAAAATAGTTGCCTATTGCTAGAGCGCCCATAAACATCAATGAAACAACCGTAAAACCTTCAACAAACCAAACTACAGTGGAGTTTTTTTCTCGAAGTAAATAGTATGTTGCTAGACCTAGCATTAGGCTTTGTGATCCATAATGGAGGATAGGGCGTTCTAAAAAATTCAATCTATAATGCTCCACAACTTCCCCAAATAACTGGAATGTCATAAAGTTGCCGCAAATACGGTATATATGGTCGATCTGTGCAAAAAATATTATGCCCAGCAATATGGCAATTACGTATCTTAATGCCTCTAGATGCATTGGACGCGAATTGATCCATGCTATTGTTAGAATTTCAGCCGAGAGTACAAGATGGAAAAATCTTTTATCAATTTCTACCAAAAGTGCTGTTGTAACAAAAGTCACAACGCCAACCGCAAGTATTGAAATTATAGCTTTATAACTTTCTCTTGAGTAATTGTCTTTTCTCTTAATTATTCCATTAAGCAAGAGCATACCACCAAGTGCTAATGCTAAAGCGTAAACTCCCCAGAATAATTTAATGTTCAACGAATCATAGACATTGAAAGTTTTCCAATATGCTAAGAAATAATAAAGTATGTTGGCTACCATTCCTTGTAACGCCCAGAATTCAGGTTTATGTCTTGATAGCATTCCAAAATAAGCGGGTAGAGAGAAAATAATATTAAATGCTAATATAACAAAGAACATCTGTTCAATAGCTGCTTGCCATGTGACAATCATGAACATATTCACAAGCATAGCGATCCAAGGAATTGCTATATACTTTCCTTGTTCAAAATAAGAAAACCCATATGCGAATATAACCATAAATGCAAAATAGACCCAATCTTCAATGCGCATTCCACCGTATTTGGTCACAAATGCAATCATGATGATGCCGCCCACTATTGAAGTGAGTACAGTTAAAATATTTACTTCTGAAAATTTTCCATAACGAGAGAACTCATATTTTGCGCTAGAAACAGCGGTTGCACAAACACCTATTACAAAAAGCGATAACCAGATTGAATCAAATTCTCTAAACCCTGTGAATAACCAGAATGCAACCCAAAGATATGAAAATGCAACTACGACTACTCCTAAAAACCACCAATTCATTAGAGTAATCACTGCAAAGAAGCCTGCGACTAAAATAAATAAATAGGTAAATAATAGTGACGCTTGAGGCGAGTCTGATTCAAATAATCCAGGTGTTATAAATCCGCCTACAAGACCAAGGATTGCAATGGGTGGACCAAAACGTACAGAAAATAAAATCGCCAAAATTGTTGTAGCAACCATTCCTGCAAACCCAATAGCAGGGGATAACACATCAAATAGATTGCTGCCAGTATAGAAGCTGGCATAAAAGACAACAATTGCCGCACCAATCAATGCCTGAGAAATTTTCTCTCCATTAGAAATAAATGACCCCATGCTGTTTATCTTGCTTCCCGCCCCCAGTAAAATGCTACCAAAGACAAGGCCCATTACTAGTCGCATCAAGGGAGAAATTAAATTATTCTCTATTGAGTATTTGACAAAATATATACCTGCAAATGCAATTGCGATTCCGCCAAGCCATACAAAGAAATTTGTGCCGAATTTATATTCTAAGCTTTCTGGTTTGTCTTCTATCTTTTGTGTTTCACTCTCGGTTTTAATATTTTGCTTTTTATCAAATTCAAAATCAAAGTCGAAGTCTTGAATAGCGGTTTTTTGGGTTTTAGAAACTTTAGTTTCTTCTTTTTTAGCATGTTTAGTTTCTGTAAGTTCATTCACTCTCTTTTTAAGTGCGTTAATTTGAAAAACGCAAATCCATGGCAGTAAAAGTGATACGATTACAAATACAGTAATAAAAATAAACATTGTACTAAACATAGCAACCAAATGAAATATATGTAGTTTTAAAGCTAGACCACTTTGTTTGAGTTCACAAAATAATTTTTCTCTTTCTTTTGTATTTATGGAAAATTACATCATATCTATGATACAAAGTGTCCAAATAATGGCATATATTTTGCCATTGGTATATTGTCGTTAAATTTTAATCTCAAAAAATAATATATGACTGATACGGCTAAATTAAAAATGTTTGCTGAATTTTGTTCTGCTGCATACATTAAAAAAATCGAAGACTTGAAGAATGTAGCGAATAATATATCTGGAAATTGGAAACTATTATCAACTTCTGATGAAACTCACGGTGCTAATGACCTATACTACAGAAGCTATGCTATGGTTAATGAGGAAGCAAAAGAGGTTCTGTTGGTAAATAGCGGTACAAGGATGAATCAACTTAAACAAGTTGAGAAGAAAGGGCTAATCCATGACATAATAGCTGATGTAGAAGTTTTTCTAAAACAAGTGCCTTCTCAGTTTACAGAAGATGGAGAAGTATTCTTAAAACATATTGTACAAACTCATTCTGACTACTCATTTATTTTAACTGGACACTCGTTAGGAGCAGTTTTTGCACAGCTTGCACATACATATTTAGAGGCGCATGGAGTTAATTCAACATCTTTTGTTTTTGAATCACCAGGATCTTATGAAACGATTGAGGACTATATAATAGATAATCACCTTAATGTTTCTATCAATGAAGTCATTCGAGATAGTGAAGTTATAAATTCTGCACCTAACTTGATTAATTCTCTGCATAAACAAGTTGGAAGTGTTTATCGTATTCAAGAAAAAGAGGCAGAAGAATGTACAGTTTCAAAAGCACTATATAATTTTTTCGTTAATAGTATCATACCCAAAACTGCTGAACAACAAAGGATGATCAAGTTGGTAGAAAGGCTAGATTTAGCATTCAACACATTTGAGTCGCATGGGATTAATTATATTGTTAACAACCTAGACGTCCCACCAGTTCTTGAAAGAGAAGAAGGATTTATTCTATTCGCAAGAATTCAAGATTTATTCCCTACTTGGCATAATGAAATTTAAGGATTATTAATTCATAATCCTTAAAACATTACTTTCCTGCACGTTTGCGATCGACTGGGTTTAAAAATCTCTTTCTAAGTCTTATAGATTTTGGAGTAACTTCTACCAATTCATCATCTTTGATGTAAGACAAAGTTTCTTCCAAAGTAAATAACTTAGCTGGAGTTAATTTGATGTTTTCATCAGTTCCAGCTGCACGAATGTTTGTAAGCTGTTTTCCTCTAACAGGATTCACTTCTAAATCGTTATCACGGTTATGCTCACCAATAATCATACCTTCGTACAATTTAGTTTTTGGTAATACAAACATAATTCCACGATCTTCTAAATTCCAAAGTGCATAAGCAACTGCTTCACCGCCAGAATTTGAAATTAATGCACCATTTCTACGAGTAGGGATGTCACCTTTATAAGGTTGGTAGCTATGGTAAATACGGTTGATTGTACCAGTACCACGCGTATCATTTCTAAATTCGCTTTGGTAACCAATTAAGCCACGTGAGGGAACACGGAATATCAAACGGGTTTTACCGCCGCTTGATGGACGCATTTCTTGCATCTCACCTTTACGTTGAGAAACTTTTTCAACTACAACACCTGTATAACTATCATCAACATCTAGGATCACGTCTTCAATTGGCTCAAGTGTCTGGCCGTTTTCATCTTTTTTATAAAGTACGCGCGGACGTGAAACTGAAAGTTCATACCCTTCACGACGCATGTTTTCAATCAATACACCAAGCTGCAATTCGCCTCTACCGCCAACTTCAAAGCTATCTCCAGTTTCAGAAATATTTAAAGTAATAGCAACGTTGGTTTCCGCTTCTCTTTCTAACCTTTCAAGAATCATACGTGATGTAACTTTTGTTCCTTCTTGACCTGCAAGTGGAGAGTTGTTTACGCTGATTGTAATCGCCATTGTCGGTGGATCAACAGGAGTTGATTTGATAGGCTCAGAAACTTCTGTTGCACAAATAGTATCAGCAACTGATGTTAATTCAATTCCAGCAATTGCAACGATGTCACCAGCTTCAGCAAGATCAATAGGCGTACGTTCAATACCCTTGAAGCCAAATAGCTTTGTTAATTTTGTAGTTTCAATTGTTTTGCCATCAAGACCTATACTTTTTACAGGAGAGCCGACTTTTGCAGAACCGGAATATACTTTGCCAATTAGAACGCGGCCAACATATGGGTCATAAGTTAAGATACTTGCAAGCATGCTAAATGGAGCAGTTTTGTCTACATTCGGTGCAGGTACTCTTTCTTTCATCAAATCGAATAGAGGTTTTAGATCTTCGCCTTTCACATCTGCTGAAGTACTAGCCCAACCCTCACGACCAACTGCAAATAGGGTAGGAAAGTCTAGCTGATCTTCAGTTGCATCAAGTGCAGAGAATAGATCAAAAATTTCATTGTGGACTTCCTCAATTCTACGATCAGGACGATCAACTTTATTGATAACAACAATTGGCTTAAGTCCTAGTGCTAATGCTTTTGATAAAACGAATTTAGTTTGTGGCATTGGTCCTTCTGACGAATCCACAAGGAGTACTACGCCATCAACCATTGAGAGTACACGCTCTACTTCACCACCGAAATCGGCGTGACCAGGTGTATCCACAATATTATATTTGATACCATCATAATTCATTGATGTAGCTTTGGCTAAAATAGTAATACCGCGCTCACGCTCAAGGTCATTGCTGTCCATAATACGTTCAACAACTTGTTGATTATCACGGAAAGTTCCGCTTTGACGAAGCATTTTATCTACTAGGGTTGTTTTGCCATGGTCAACATGCGCGATAATCGCAATGTTTCTAATTTCTGTCATAATTTAAGTCCTGCCCCAAAAAAGCGCGTTTTAATAATAACGCTTATTCTACCTCATAGATTAACAAATAACAACCCTATATGCCCTATAAGACTTATGTACTTGTAAAAAAACCTTGAAATACTAGTGTTTATGCGGTTATTATATGGTCTATGTGGCAATAAAAAGCACGATAAATGGCAGCATTACCTAAAAATATTCAGGAAGTTAATTTCGAATCCGCCCTTGGCGACAGATATTTGTCGTATGCTTTGTCGACAATTATGTCACGTTCTTTGCCAGATGTTCGTGATGGCTTAAAACCTGTTCATCGTCGTTTGCTTTATGCGATGCTACAGCTGAAACTTGATCCAAAAACTGGTTATAAAAAATGCGCTCGTATTGTTGGTGACGTAATTGGTAAATATCATCCACATGGCGACGCATCTGTTTACGAAGCTCTTGTTAGAATGGCGCAAAGCTTTGCCTCACGATATCCAATGGTTGATGGTCAAGGAAACTTTGGCTCAGTTGATGGCGATAGCCAAGCTGCAATGAGGTATACCGAAGCTAGGCTTACTCAGTATGCAACTTTACTTTTAAAAGATATTGAAAATAACACTGTCGATTTTAGACCAAATTATGATGGCAGCGATGAGGAGCCAGTTTTACTTCCCTCTGCAGTTCCTAATATTTTAGCGAATGGAACGGAAGGAATCGCCGTCGGTATGGCGACTTCAATTCCTCCTCACAATTTAGTTGAACTTTGTGACGCACTTTTACATTTAATTAAATCCCCAAATGCTGGAATTGATACACTACTTAAGTACGTAAAAGGGCCAGATTTTCCAACTGGTGGGGTTATGGTTGAGCCTTGGGAAAATATCAAAAAAGCATACGAGACTGGTAGAGGTAGTTTCAGACTTCGCGCTAAATGGGAAGTTGAAGAATTAGATCGTGGCTTATATAGAATTTTGATTACAGAACTTCCATACCAAGTTCAGAAACGCGGACTTATTGAAAAAATGGCGGATCTTTATAATGAAAAAAGATTGCCGTTTTTAGAAACATTCCAAGATATGTCTGCGGAAGATATTAGAGTTGTTCTCACTCCCAAGAGTAGGAATATCGATGCGAATGTGATTATGGAATCGTTATTCAAATTGACGGACTTAGAAGTGAAAGTTCAGCTGAACATGAACGTACTTGATGCAAAGTCAGTGCCGCATGTGATGAATATTAAGCAAGTCCTTACAGAATTTTTGGATCACAGAAGAGTTGTTACTACTCGTCGCCTTGAGTATCGTTTGAGCAATATAGAAAACCGTTTGGAAATTCTTGATGGCTTATTGATTGCATTCTTGAATCTTGATGAAGTGATAAGAATCATCCGCGAAGAGGATGAGCCTAAAACGGTGATGATTAAAAAATGGAAGCTTACAGACAATCAAGTTGAAGCAATTTTAAATACTCGCTTAAGAGCTCTTCGCAAACTTGAAGAGATGGAAATTAAAAAAGAGAATAAAGCCCTCAAAGAAGAAAGAAAAACTATAAAAGAAATACTAGGTGATAGTGAGAAATTAGATGGGGTTATCTCTGATGAAATTAAGGAGATCAAAGCCAATTATAACAAAACTCCATTAGGCAAACGTAAAACTGAATTGAGTGATGCACCTACTATAGAGCCAATTGATATGGAGGCATTCGTTGAGAAAGAGCCGTTAACAGTTGTGTGTTCAGAGATGGGTTGGTTGCGTGCGATTAAAGGCCATAACGCGCCACAAATAAAATATAAAGAAGGCGATAACGAGTGGTTTACTGCGCAAGTTATGAGTAATGACAAGATAGTTGCATTTACAAACCATGGGAAATTTTATTCTGTTGCATGTGATAAAATTAGTCGCGGTAAGGGCGATGGTGACCCAATTAGATTGATATTTGATCTGGCACAAGACGAAAATATCTTACAGATGTTTAAATATAACGCGGACGAAAAATACTTGCTTGCAGCGCAAGATGGCAAAGGGTTCATTGTTCTTGCAACTGACATTCTTGCTCAAACGAAAAGTGGCAAAAATGTTCTTACATGCGACGGCAATGCAGTGTTTTGCCTAGCACTCACAGGCAATACCGTTGCTGTTGTTGGAGAGAACAGAAGATTAGTAGTATTTCCTGTAAATGAAATTCCTGAAATGAAACGTGGTCGTGGAGTTGCATTGCAGAAGTTTAAACAAGGTAAGTTGAAAGATATTAAAATATTTAATATTGAAGAAGGATTAAGCTGGCAGACCAAGTCTGGAAAACAATCTTTAAAAGACATTCACGTATGGCAGGGCAAGCGAGGCAGTACTGGTAGAATAGTTTTAGGAAAACTTTGGATTGATAAGAAGTAAGAATTTATAGTAACTTAATATCATAATTTTTTACATATTTACAGAGTATGAAAAACCCAAATCTTTCTGCTGATCAAGCAGCGCTATTTGATGCAATTGATTCAAATGATATTCATACTGCTCAATCATTGATTGAGAAATTAACCCCAGAAGAGCTAAGCTGTACTAAAAGTAGCTTTATGCAGACTCCATTACATTTGGCGTTAAGGATTCATACAGTTAACAGTCTTAGATGTGATGACTTCATAGCAATAATGTTGATTAATAAGCTCAGCTCAGAGCAATTAAACATTCCAGACATAAATCGCGATACACCCCTTGCTTATGCTTTCAATTCTGGAACTGACAGATGTATTGAGCTTCTAATTAGTAAATTAACAGAAGAACAATTGCTCGATAGACAAAATAAAACTTTGGTCTGTAGGGCGAATTTTGGGGGTCAAACTTTTGAAGATGTCGCTCGTAGTTTTGATCGTCATAATTTTGCCGATAAGATAGCAGATTTAAGAAGAAGGTCTGAGGTAGAGAGAGAAGGTTTTTCTTTAAGAGCATCAATAGAGAGTGGTAATTTTGAAGTAGCTGCTAATTTGATTGAAACTTCGTCTAAAGAAGTGCTTGAGACAAAAGATAAAGAGGGAAACACTCTTTTACACTTATTTGCAAGGCAACTTTCTACAGATATCTCAACGCTCTTTTTATTGTTAACGAAGCTACCTAAAAAGGCATTAGTTGCAAAAAATAAGAACTCAATCTCACCAGATGATGCCGCAATGATTTCTAAAAACCACCTTACAGCATCTGCTATAAGTACTGTGTATGGAATTTTACAACAACATGCTGAAGATATATCGCTTGAAGGTTTACTTGGTAAAGAATTAGCAAAGCAAGTTTTTGATAAGTTATTTAACAAACCAAAAGAGCAACTTTCCAAAGAAAGATCATAGGCTACCAATTTGCCTAAAATCTGTTATATTAAGCACATAAATATGCGCTTTTTAACATGAAAATATTTCTACATAATTCACTAACTCGTCAAAAAGAAGAGTTCATTCCGATCGATAAAAACAATGTTAGGATGTACGCTTGTGGTCCTACTGTATATGATCGCCCACACTTGGGTAATGCCCGTGCTGAGGTGGTTTATGATGTGTTATTTAGGCTTCTGAAAAGTGTGTATCCAAAAGTTACTTACGCGAGAAACATAACAGATGTTGACGATAAAATTATCAATGCTTCTCGTCAGACTGGTAAGCCAATTAATGAAATTACTACTACAATGACTAAGTATTTTCATCAGGATGTTGCAGCACTAAATTGCCTAACGCCAACAGTTGAGCCAAGAGCAACTAATCACATTCAAGAAATGATTGAGATGATTCAAGATCTGATTGCAAAAGGTCATGCATACGAAGCTGAGGGGCATGTTTTGTTCTCAGTAGAATCATTTAAAGAATACGGCAAACTAGCACGCCGCAGCGTGGAAGATATGATTGCAGGCGCGCGCGTGGAAGTTGCACCATACAAAAAAAATCCAGCAGACTTTGTTTTATGGAAGCCTGCTGATGAAAATGGTTTTGATAGTCCTTGGGGAATGGGTAGACCTGGCTGGCACATAGAATGTTCTGCAATGAGCAATAAACATTTAGGAGCAGAATTTGATATTCATGGTGGGGGGGCGGACTTAATGTTCCCACATCATGAAAATGAGGTTGCGCAAAGTGAATGTGCGAATGGCCACAAGTTTGCACGTTACTGGGTACATAATGGATTCTTGACTGTTGGTGGCGAGAAGATGAGTAAGTCACTCGGAAATTTCAAAACTGTGCGAGAAGTTTTAGATGAAAGAGTTGAGGGCGTCGTAATTCGCTATTTATACCTAAGTACACATTATAAAAAACCTTTGGATTTCAATGGTAAAGCGCTTGAAGATTCTAAAAAAGCCATTGAGCGATTTAGATTGGCACTTAAGACATCTCCAGCTAAACCTAGTAGCTCATCTGAAGTTTTAGAAGCGCTTGCAGATGATATGAATACTCCATTGGCCTTATCCAAGCTTCATGAATATGCCAATGCGGCAATTAAAGGAAGTATCGAAGACTCTGGAAAATTAATAGCAGGTTGCGAGTTATTAGGATTAGATTTATCTGAAATATCTAAAGAAATTCCCGCTGAAATTATCAAATTAGCGGAAGAGAGAGACGCTGCTAAAAATGCAAAAAACTGGGCTCTTGCCGATGAGCTGCGTAATAGAATCGCAGAACAAGGATTTACCGTAAAAGATACCAAGGACGGCTTTGAGTTTTAAAACTTTGCCTTTCTGGAGGTTATTGATATAATCACCTCAGATATTTTTAGGTAATAACCATGTTGCATGCCG
This sequence comes from uncultured Candidatus Midichloriaceae bacterium, assembly GCA_964558975.1. GTDB lineage: Bacteria > Pseudomonadota > Alphaproteobacteria > Rickettsiales > Midichloriaceae > CAZLFQ01. Next base: position 834,753 of record CAZLFQ010000001.1, on the reverse strand, counting down.
ATTTGTTAAATAACTTTGAAACTTACTATGCTTCTGCTTTAGAAGAGCTTGATAGAAATTTGGTTTCAACTCCAGAAAGCGTGGCACTGCTTAAAACAAATTTAAAAACAGTGCATGATGAACTTATCGCAAATGGGCAATCTATTCATGAAGGAACAGATGCTGAATGGAGAGCGCCAATTGTGGTGACTCAAGGCTTGCTTGAATTTGCAATGGCTAAAACATTGCTCGCTAAAAAGTGCGAAGAGTTTAAGATTGAAGGGTTCGTTGTAACTCCAGCAATGCCAACCCCACTCAGATTAGATGGTGGAAAAAAATTAGCTGAAGTTGATGTGAGTAAAGCCACAGACTTCGCACTATATCGTTGCCCAATATTAAAAGAATTCTTGTATGCAGACGGTATCCTAAATGCCATATACTCCCATGATGCCCGCACAGCATTGTCAAATGACCAAAGTGGTTTGGCTATTTACGCTGCAAATTTAGAAAGATACAAAAGCTTAAAAGATCACCCTGTTGTTGCCATAGATATGAAGCAATTTCCTGCTGAATTTACAGGAGCAATGTATAAGGTGAACGGAGTTCCAATAGCTGTTGAATCGAAGCAAGTTACTCAAATCGATACTCAAAATAAGCAATGGTCTATAAAATTTGGTCAAAATGCTGAAGAAAGGGTTAGTGCAGTAAATGCATTCTTAAGTGGTCATACAAATGGTTCTGGTTTAGCGCTCTAACTTGAAGATTGAAATGTTTGGGGCAATAGAGTATAATCCCCTTGATATTTAGAGGGTTATCTATGGTTGCTGTTCAAGAGATCAATAAACAAAAAACGCTAAAGGTGATGGTTGGCGATGTCTCAATTGGTGGCAATGCCCCAGTTAGAGTTCAGTCTATGACAGACACAGATACTGCGGATTGTGATGCGACTGTTGCGCAAATTGTCGATCTTATCAGAGCTGGTTCTGAGTTGGTTAGAATTACTGTAAACGATGAAAATGCTGCAAAACAAGTTCCCTACATTAAAGAGAAACTTTTAGCTAAAAACTATAACACACCAATCATTGGTGACTTCCACTATAATGGACACACATTACTTCAGAAATACCCTGATTGTGCAAAAGCATTAGATAAATACCGCATAAATCCAGGTAACGTTGGTTTTGGCGAAAAGCACGACAAGCAATTTCAAATGATCGTTGAACAAGCCGTACTAAATAATAAACCAGTTAGAATCGGTGTTAATTGGGGAAGTTTAGATCAAGAACTCGCAACTAAACTCATGGATGAAAATTCTAAATTATCTAATCCAAAATCAGCTGATGAAATAATGCGCGAAGCGTTAATTGTATCTGCTCTAACCAGTGCGGATAAAGCAGTTGAATATGGTTTGGCAAAAGATCGTATCATCATCTCTTGTAAAATTAGTAAGGTACAAGATTTGATTGCAGTTTACCGTGATCTTGCTACGCGCTCTGAATACGCTCTTCACTTAGGTTTAACCGAAGCAGGAATGGGGTCTAAGGGAATCGTCGCGTCAACAGCTGCGCTTGGCGTTTTATTGCAAGAAGGAATTGGTGACACAATTCGTATTTCACTCACTCCAGAACCAGGTGCAAAACGTGAAAAAGAAATTATCGTTGCCCAAGAAATTTTACAAACAATGGGTCTTAGATCTTTCAGCCCAATGGTAACTTCTTGCCCAGGGTGTGGTAGAACAACTTCGACATTCTTTAGAGATTTAGCTGATCAAATTCAAACTTACATTAGGCAAAATCTTCCAGAGTGGAAAAAGCAATACGTCGGCATTGAAAATTTAAATATCGCCGTTATGGGTTGTATCGTGAATGGCCCCGGTGAAAGTAAGCATGCAAATATCGGTATCAGCTTACCTGGGAAAGGTGAGTCGCCAATAGCTCCTGTATTCATCGATGGTCAGAAAGCTCACACGCTTCGTGGAGAAACAATAGCGCAGGACTTCCAAAAAATCTTGTTAGATTACGTAGATAAAAATTACTCTAAAGCTGCATAAATAATTGTTTAAGAAAGTAGGCTGGTTTCCAAGGTTTTGATCTGATCTCTAAGCATGGCTGCTTTTTCAAAGTCTAGGTCACTTGCAGCTTTCAGCATTTCTTTTTTCATTTTATCAATTTTCTTTTGAACGTTCTCAATAGGTTCATGAGGTTCATCTTCAATAGTCACATGATCTTGCTCGTAAACAGAATGCAATACATCTGAAATTGATTTTTTGATGCTCATTGGCGTTATGCCATGCTTTTCATTATAAGCAGTTTGGATTTTCCTTCTACGCTCTGTTTCAGCTAATGATTCAACAATAGACTTAGTCATAACATCTGCATAAAGCACAACCTTGCCATCTACGTTTCTTGCCGCGCGTCCTATAGTTTGAATTAGTGATGTTCTTGAGCGTAAGAATCCTTCTTTATCAGCATCCAAAATTGCAACCAATCCACACTCTGGTATATCCAATCCTTCTCTTAGTAAATTTACGCCAACTAAAATATCATAAGTTCCCTTACGCAAATCACGAATTATTTCGACGCGTTCTAATGTGTCGATATCAGAATGCAAATATACTGCTTTTAGATTTATTTCTTTTAAATACTCGGTTAAATCTTCAGCCATTTTTTTAGTTAGGGTTGTTACCAAAACTCTATAGCCTTTTTCTACCGTTAGTTTTGCTTCGTTTAATAAATCATCAACTTGAGTTGAAGCTGGTCTAACAATGCATTCAGGGTCAATTAGTCCAGTAGGGCGAATAATCTGTTCAATATAAGCTCCGCCAGTATATTCTAACTCTTTGGCGCTTGGCGTAGCTGATACAAAAATTGTCTGTGGTCGCATTTGATCCCACTCTTCAAATCGTAATGGGCGATTGTCAAGAGCGGAAGGAAGCCTGAATCCATACTCCACTAAGTTCGTTTTTCTAGCTCTATCGCCATTGTACATTCCACCGATTTGAGAAACCGTGACGTGGCTTTCATCAACAAATAAAATTGAATCTTTAGGCATATATTCGAATAATGTTGGAGGAGGTTGCCCAGTGCTTCTACCAGAAAGATAGCGTGAATAGTTTTCAATTCCTTTGCATGATCCTGTTTCCATCATCATTTCCAAATCGAATTGCGTGCGCTGTTCTATGCGTTGTGCCTCAATTAATTTGTTATGCTTGGTAAACCATTCAACACGTTTTTTCATTTCATCTTTTATGAGCTTTATAGATTGCTCAATTGTTGGTCTTGGTGTTATGTAATGGCTGTTAGCAAAGATGGTTATTTCATCAAGTTTTTTTGTGCGTTCGCCAGTTAGTGGGTCAAACTCATTTATACTTTCAATATCATTTCCAAAAAATACAACACGCCACGCTCTATCATTGAGGTGTGAAGGAAAAATATCTAAAGTATCACCTCTTGCTCTAAAAGTTCCGCGTTTGAAGTCGATATCGTTTCTTTTGTATTGTAAATTTACGAGTTGCAGCATTAAGTCATTGCGCGGTACAGATTGCCCAACTGCAATTTTGAAAATCATTTTCAAATACCATTCTGGCGCACCTAAGCCGTAAATACATGATACCGAGGCGATAACTATAACGTCTTTGCGCTCAAGTAAGGCGCGTGTTGCTGAGTGGCGTAATAAATCAATTTGTTCATTTATTTGCGAGTCTTTTTCAATGTAAACATCGCGGTTTGGAATATAGGCTTCGGGCTGGTAATAATCATAATACGATACAAAATACTCAACAGCATTATCTGGGAAGAATGATTTCATCTCGGTATATAACTGAGCTGCCAAAGTCTTGTTATGCGCCATGATAATTGCTGGGCGATTGACCCTTGCAATTGTATGCGCCATAGAGAAAGTTTTGCCTGAGCCAGTAACACCAAGTAGGACTTGATCTCTTTTTTCTGAATTTAGTCCAGCAACAAGTGAGTCAACAGCCGTTGGCTGATCACCTGCAAGTTCGAAATCCGATTTTAGTTTGAATAGTGGCATAGCAGTACTTATAACACATAAGCACTGTATTTGCCATTTTGTTGTTAGTGGCTAATTATTTTGTTTATGTAATTTTAAATGTTGACTATACCTTTTGAAAGATTTAGAAGAGCGATGCAAATAAACATAGGTAATAGTGATGAATCCTAAAGCTGTACAACTTCTGAATATACTAGAGCAAAGAAAAAACTATATAAAAACATTTAGTGATAAGCTGGATACGCTGATTGAAGCATCTAAGCAGAGTGATTTTGAAGCCAAAGATATACTTCAAGTAGCACGTTGGGTTCAAAATAGTAAGTTGAATAACAACGGAGAATCAATCTCCATGTGGACAATTAAAACTGTTGTATATAGCACTTCTGCGCTTAACAGCAATGCTCCAGCTTTATATGCTAATTCAAAAGAAGGGAAATTCGAATATTTTGGCGTGCAGATCCCTAGTGCTATTCAAGAACAATATGTTGCTGCAATGAAAAGTACAGGTATGTATCTTGGTGGTGGTGTGATGAATTTTGGTGAAGGTGTTTATGCAGGAGGAGGTAATGTTGTTATTAATAAAGAGCATTTTATCTTAAATAAGAAAGAAATTGATATGTCAGCTTTAGGTATAAAACGTTACGATGAGTCAGCATTAGATTTTAAAATTGAAATAAAAAACAAGGATGAGCAAGTTGAACTAATTCACGTTGTTGGTGAAAAAACTCTTGATCTAGGTAAAACTGCTATGGTTATGATATCAGATTTTAATGGAAATCTTGCAAAAGAAATGACTTTCTATGAAAGCGACAGACACGCTAAAGACCTAGAGTTTATTAAATGCCTAGCCAGTGATAGCTGTGATTGTAGTACATTCGGATAATCGAAATGTACAAGAAGCTGTTTGAATACAGCTTCTAAACCTTATATCCAACGTGTATCGCCACAACTCCGAAGCTCATTTTGCGGAATTCTATGCAGTTGAAGCCTGCATCTTTTATCATGTCTGCAAAGGCAATTGCTGTTGGGAATTTTCTTATACTCTCAACCAAATATTCATAAGACTGCGGGCTATCGGCCACAAATTTTCCAATCATTGGAATAATTGTAAATGAATAGAAATCATAAAACTTTTTTACCACTTCATTGGTGACATTTGAGAACTCTAGGCAAACAAATTTTCCTCCTGGTTTTAGTACGCGGTGCGCTTCTTTAAGTACTTTATCGATGTGAGTAACATTACGAATGCCAAATGAAATAGTGTAAAAATCAAATTGATTATCACCAAAAGGTAATTCTTCTGCGTTTGCATGAACCCAAGATAATTTATCTGAAGAATGTTTTAATTTTCCTTGTTCTAACATTTCTTTGTTAAGGTCAGAAACAACGGCGCTTCCACCGCCTGCTTGTAAAAATCTCCATGAAATATCGCCAGTTCCGCCGGCAACATCAAGTAACACATCGTCACTACTGGGTTGAAGTTCTTTTATCGCCTCATCCTTCCAAAGCCTATGCAAGCCAAAGCTCATGAGGTCATTCATAATATCATACTTAGAAGCAACAGTAGAAAAAACGCCTTGAACCATTCCCTGCTTTTTCTTGGTTTCAACTTCTTTAAATCCAAAGTGTGTTTTAGTATCCATATCTTTCAAGTAATTCGTTTAATCTGCCCTCTGCCAGCGTATCCCAGTAATCATGGGCATAGGTTTCGGGAGTATATCTTCTTTTGAAGGCCTTGAGAAGTGAAAATGTTTTGTGGTCAATCTTGGAATCGAAATCATCTACTTTATAACCAAGTTGCGCTAATTTTTTTTTTGTTTCCACGACCTCTAAATTGGCGCCGTTAAGTCTATAAATATGTGAATTTTTAGCGGAAAATTTTGGAAAAAACCCTATGTTTTTTGCAGCTAGTATCTTCCAATCGAAATAGTGACTTGGATCAACTTTTCTCCAGTATGCTATGTCCGAGTGTCCAACTATATTTCTTTCTTCAATCATATATTTTTTTACTAATTCTTTGCATAATATGACAAGAGTATCCATCAAAGGCTTTGAAAAAGGCTCGTCGCCATTATTATCTAATTCTATGCCAATAGAAGAATCATTAAGTTTATCTGTGCCCCGCCACGTACTAATTCCTGCATGCCAAGCGCGTTTTTTTTCATCGACAAATTGGTGTAGTGAACCATCTCGGCCTACTAAATAATGTGAGCTAACTTTCCTTTCAGGATCTTCAAAAATATCATAAACAGCTTTAACGCTTTGCAACTCAGTATGATGAATAACAATAGAATTAATTTTTGTTTTTGCTGAGCGTTTGTCGAAGTTTGGAGAGTATGCTAGGATAGTTTTTGTATTCATGCTAACCCTTAAAAAGGTAAAAAAGAAGCGTCCCAGGAATACATATAAAGGGGGAGGGAGGGACGCTCTGTGAAGTAATATAACTACATTATTTAATAATGCAATCTGAAAATTAAGTTGTTGTTAAGATTTCTTTTTACTATTGTAAAACAAAGACAATTAGGGGTGGGTAAGTACCAGTATTTTATGAATAAACTCGGCAGATCGATTCTAGAAATAAATTTAACTAAAATCAAAAATAACTTTTTAAAAATGAAAAGCATGACACAAAATGGAACATCAGTTTCATGTGTGGTCAAAGCAAATGCCTATGGTTTAGGAATGAAGCAAGCTGCAACAGCACTTTATCAAGCCGGTTGCAGAGATTTCTGTGTAGCATATTTAGAAGAAGGAACTAAGCTACGTGAGTATGTTAGTGAAAGCAATATCTATGTATTTAATGGAATTCAAAAAGATGGTTTGGAAGAAGCGCACCGCCAAAATTTAATTCCAGTTTTAAATGACTTATATCAAATAGAGTTATGGAATTCTTATGCTAGTAAAATAAATAAAACATTACCTGCCATAATTCATGTTGATACTGGCATGGGTAGATTGGGGCTAACGGAAAGCAATGTTTATCGTGTATCTGATAATCAAGATTTTACATCTTATTTGGATATAAAATACATAATGAGCCATCTTGCATGCGCGGATGATCCTGCTCACCCAGCAAATATGCAGCAGCTAAACATGTTGAAGCAATACAGCTCTTTATTTCCTGATATAAAATTATCCTTTGCTAATTCGGCTGGAATTATGTTAGGCAGCCAATACCATTTCGATATGGTAAGACCAGGATGTAGTTTATATGGAATTAATCCAATCCCATCACTAGCAACGCCAGTTGAGCAAGTGGCAAAACTCATGGCTGAAGTAGTTCAAATTAGAAACATTGAGAAAGATCAAGGCATTAGCTACTCCAGCAAGCATACTGCCAAAAAAGGCGATAAGGTTGCAACGTTATTATGTGGCTATGCTGATGGCTATTTAAGGTCACTAACAGGCAAGGCATTTGCCTATTTTGATGGCATGAGACTTCCCGTAATTGGCACAGTGACTATGGATCTGATCATGATTGATATATCTAAAGTGCCTGAAAGCAAGCTACAAAGCATGAATTATGTTGAATTATTGGGAGATAATATTACAGTAGATGAGCTTGCAAAAAGCGCAGGCACCATTGGTTATGAAGTGCTCACTTCATTGGGTAATAGGTTTAAAAGAGAGTATATAGAATGAATCCCGTTGCTGTTATCGGCAGAGTATGTATTGATTCCCTGCAAATGCTTGGCAGGATTGGAATCTTTTTTGCGCAAATTTTCCAAGCATTTTTTTCATTGAAAATTTATTGGCGTCAGATTTTTAAACAGATGATCGAGATCGGTTACCTATCTCTGCCAGTTGTGGGTCTGACTGCAATCTTTACGGGTGCAGTTTTGGCTTTACAAAGTTATACAGGCTTTTCCAGATTTAATGCAGAAAGCTCTATTGCTTCTGTTGTTGTATTATCAATCACTCGTGAGTTAGGCCCTGTTCTTGCAGGACTAATGCTTGCAGGCAGAGTAGGGGCAGCAATCGCTGCTGAAATCGGCACTATGAAAGTGACCGAGCAAATTGATGCGCTTTACACACTCAACACAAATCCATTAAAATATCTGGTTGTGCCAAGGGTCGTTGCGGGTGTAGTTACATTGCCACTACTTGTTATTATTGCAGATATAATAGGTGTGTTCGGGGGGTATTTGGTAAGTATCTATAAACTTGGTTTTTCCCCGTATTCATATTTAAAAAGCACATTTGAATTTTTAGAAAGTCAGGACGTCATTTCAGGTTTAATAAAAGCTTCTGTATTTGGCTTTATTGTTACTGCAATGGGTTGCTACCATGGATATAATTCAAAACGCGGGGCGCAAGGTGTTGGCATTGCAACAACCAATGCAGTTGTTAGCGCATCTATATTCATCCTGCTAACTAACTATGTGATAACTGGAATCCTATTTGCGAATTAAAATGAAGAAGAAAACAAAACAGACAAAGATTGAAGTAAAAAATATTTCCAAAGCGTTTGGTAACAACCGTGTGCTAAGGGGAATTAGCTTTGATGTTGCAAAAGGCGAATCATTTGTGGTGGTGGGTGGTTCTGGAACTGGCAAAAGCGTTTTGATTAAATCTATCATTGGCCTTGTAATTCCTGACCAAGGTAGTGAAGTCAAAATTGATGGTGAGAATACAACATTTTACAGCATGGAACAACGCCAGCATATAATCGATAAAGTCGGTGTATTATTTCAAGGTGGTGCATTGTTCGACAGTCTTCCTGTATGGGCAAATGTTGCGTTTTGTCAGCTACAAGAGAAAACACTTTCTCCTGTTAAGGCTAAAAAATTAGCTATCGATAAATTAGGTTTAGTTGGTCTTAAAGCTGCTGTTGCTGACCAGTTCCCTGCGGAACTTTCTGGTGGGATGCAAAAACGTGTTGCGTTAGCGCGCGCGATTGCGGTTGACCCTGAGATTATATTTTTCGATGAGCCAACAGCTGGGCTTGACCCAATCATGTCTGGTGTAATCAGTGAGTTGATTGCTAAATGCTCAAAAGAATTAGGTGCTACAACAATTACAATTACGCATGATATGCACTGTGCGAAAGTTATCGCTGACAAGATTGCTATGATTCATGAAGGTAAATTTATCTGGCAAGGTAGTGGCAAAGATATGTTGAAATCGGGCAATAAATATCTGGATCAGTTCATCCACGGCCGTGCAAAAGGGCCAATCGATACTGTGGTTAGATAGAATAAAGGTTTAGATAAGAAGAATTAGTTAATGTGCAGGCATTAATTTTTGCCATCCCTTATCACGTAAAAATTTTTGTCTCCACCTGAAAATTCGGGGGGGCAGGTGGGACAAAAATTTTTAATTATTTAGTTTTATCTGAAAAATTCTTTATTAGGGGTTCTACTTTGGTTAAGTATTTTTTTATAGAATCATGTTCTGGTATAGTAGAATATTTTATAATTTGATATTCAGTTGTATTGCTTAATATTATATTAGTCTGATCTCTCTTGTGTTGATCAATTTTCTTTGTATCTTTTAATTTCTTCATGATGTTTGTAAATTCTGTATAATACTTATCTTGCTTTGTGCTGTGTTTTTTATTTCTAAATTTTATATATTCGTGAAAAACGCCGTAATTAAAAACCAGTGTTTCGCCACAAAAAGCTTCAAGCTCTTCAATGTCTTTTGAATCAGCATCCCTATAAATATAAGCAAGACTTTCCATCAAATCTAAATAATTCAGCAGATATATAAAGCAAGCTCTTGATTCTAGTTTTTCGCTAACTGATAGCTCTATTATTATTTTTCCAATTACGGGTGAAACATTTTCATATAGGTTTACAGATGGTTTAACTTTAGGGTCTTCATATTTCAGATCATCACAAACGGTTCTATAGATAATATGAATAATCTGCCGAGCTTTTATGATTTCATGATTCCCCCATCTTTGATCTATTTGAAGGAGCTGCTTATTTTTATTTGTTTGATTGAGTGATTCCAAATTAAAGTAGGCGATTAATGCTAAAACTGCAGTTGTAAAGCCTGTTAAAAAATAGAGGACATTAGATATATCAATTTCATCATCATTTCCAACTGCAATTTCTTGAATATTTTGGTTTTTATCTTTTGTTATTGTTGTGGTTGTATACCCATTGGTCAAAATGTTTATATTGCTGCTAGCCAATGCAGAGAATAAGGCAAATATGACGAGAACAATGAATGCAGATATAATAAGTTTCTTTGCGTTCTTTGTGAGTTTGTTCATGGTCTAAACCTTTAACGGTATAATAAAATTATAGACTTTTATAGTTAATTAAGAGTTAACCTAATGCAAATATGGTGGTTTAAATTTAACCAAAAGTCAGGTTTAGTTCGCATTCGCAACTAAATATCAATTATTAGGGGGATTGAACTGAAGAAAAGTCTTAGCTCAACAACTTACTATACATCATATTGATAGCTTTGATGGATGCTTGTTCACGTATCCCTTGGCGATTTCCACTAAAATAATTTTCAATTACTTCAGTTTCTCCGCGGTATCTCAATGCAATAAAAACTAAGCCCACAGGTTTTGTTTCAGTGCTGCCGGCAGGTCCAGCTATTCCAGTTATTGAAACTGCAATATCAGCTACAGATTTTGTTTTGGCACCAATCACCATCTGCTCAGCTATCTCTGCGCTAACAGCTCCATGACGCTCTATAGAACCCTTTGAAACATCTAATAAATCAATTTTTGAATCATTAGAATAAGTTACAAATCCACGATCAAAAACTGCTGAACTCCCAGATACCGCTGTTATAGCGCTTGCTACAAGCCCGCCCGTACAGGATTCAGCTACTGCAATTTTAATTTTCTTTTGCTTACATATTTCAACTAATTTTACTGCGGCATCGATCATATATCTTACACAAAAATTTTAAAGGCTACAAAAATAGTAAACGCGGTAAATAACCCTGCTAAAACATCGTCAAGAATTACACCTAGCGGCTTCTTGTAATTTCTATCAACTGTGGAAATGAATAAAGGTTTATATATATCGTAAAATCTGAACAAAGCAAAAATTAGTAAAAACGCAAAGTTGCGTTCTGACATATCAAATTTATTAAATTTTAGTGCGAGTTTATACGCCCAATCGAAGCTAATAGAAATGGCAACTAGCATGCCAACTACTTCGTCAATCACAACCATTTTATGATCAACAGTTCCTGTTGATTCTTGGAATTTTATTATGGCTAACCAACCAATGATAAATAAAAATATCGTGCATAGCCAAAACTTGAATAGAGCATCACGTATTGCACCAAGATGAAATAAATCTTGAGCGTGTTCAATGATCAAATTGTAAAGCGGGTATACCGCAAGGCTGCCAACAGTACCGGGGGCAATTGGAAAAAATCCAACCCAAAACCAAGTCACGATAATTGTGTACCATGCAAATTTTGGAGGTCTAATTTTAATCGATTTTGCATTAACCAGTAGTTGGTTAAAGTTATAATTTCGTGGGTCGAAACTCATTTTTTACCTAATATGAAACTGAGCACACCGCCTGTGCGGCAATACCTTCGCCTCTACCTGTAAAACCAAGTTTTTCAGTGGTTGTGGCTTTGATATTGATTAGATTCTCATCAATTTTTAAAACTTGGGCAAGCTTTTTCTGCATATCTTTTTTATATTTTAAAACCTTTGGCTTTTCGCAGATAATTGTTAAATCTATGTTTTGAATTTTTCCGCCTTTTTCTTGAATGAGATTGTCTACATGTTCGAGTAATTTAGAAGAATCTGCATCTTTCCACTTCATATCAGATGGTGGAAAATGTTCACCAATATCACCAAGTGCGGCAGTGCCAAGCATAGCATCCATCAGTGCGTGAATGCCAACATCGCCATCTGAGTGAGCAAGAACTTTATAATCATGAGGAATCAAAATACCACAGATTGGAACTTGATGATTTCCCTTAGTTTCTGTATCAAATTTATGGACGTCGAAGCCCATTCCTACTTTTGTAATGTGCATATTCAAGTCTTCTGGTGTTGTAATTTTTATATTCGCATAATCACCTTGCACTAAACCAATCTTATGGCCTGCTTCAATTGCGAGTGTGATGTCATCAGTCAATTGCTTTCCAACACTTTTATTATGTAATTCAAGAATAGTTTGAAAGTCGAAGCCCTGTGGTGTTTGCGTGCAGTACAATTTGCTGCGATCAAGTGTTGCAACAGTTGCGCCAGCAGTCTTGATTGTATCTTTCGGTTCTACGCCAACATCCACAGCTTTGTGTATTTCCAACATTTTAATAACATCAGAAATAATGAGTGTTGAAACAAAAGGACGAGCAGCATCGTGAATTAATACGTTTCTTGGATTCAAAGATTTTAGATCATTTAACCCGTTATAAACGGACTCTTGGCGAGTCTTTCCCCCGTAACAAAATGGAAGTATATCAAAGCCACCTATAGCATCTTGGTAATCTTGTTCATGCCCTTTAGCTATTACAACTTTTACCGCATCAATTTCAGGGTGATTAAGAAATTTTTCGATGCTCTGTCTTAAAATGTTTGTTCCGTTAACGCTCAAATATTGCTTAGCTTTAGGTGCATTGATTCTTACACCTTTTCCTCCAGCAACAATGAGAGCGACATTCTTCATTTTTTTGCTGCATCATCTGCTTTTGCAACAGCAACTAGTGCAGGGCGCAAAAGTCTATCGTTTATAACATAGCCAGCTTGAATAACTTGCACCACTGTTCCTGAGGCATGAGTTGTTGTTGGAATTTGAGTGATAGCTTGGTGGAAGTCGTGGTTAAACATCTCTCCCATTGGGTCAATTCGCTTGATGCCCCATTTGTCGAATGCATCGATCAAAGATTTTTTTGTTAGCTCAACGCCTGAGAATATTTGTTTCAAAGTATTATTGGCTTCGAGTTGTTCAGAATTTACGCTTGATTCAGCCCTATGGAGATTCTCAAGAACCTCAATTAGATCTCTAGCAAATTTGGTGATACCATATTTATTAGCTTCTTCTAATTCCTTAGCTTGGCGTTTGCGCAGGTTCTCCATCTCAGCTGCAAGGCGCATCATTTGATCTTTAAGCTTTGCAACTTCTTCTTGTGGAGTTGGGGTAGTTTCGGTTTTTGGAGCCTCTGCAGGAGTTTGCTGTTCCGTTTTATTTTCTTCTGTCATGGTAAAATTGCTTTGTTATATTACTTCCTAAATAGTTCAAACTTTGAATAAATCAAGACTTGAAAGATTTTTAAAAAAGTTAGTGTTTACTTGTTTTTTAGATATTACTATAGAAATGAAACACTTAATAGAGGTCTTATGCTATCTACAAAAACATCAACTTCTTCAAATGCCGCTCCAGCTGTACAAAAATTTACTGGCACACCAACCTTCTTCTGGGAGGTCAAATCAGGGTTGTTTGCTTTTGATAAATTAATGGAAACAGCAGTAAGCGTTAGTAAAGAGAGGGGCTTAGAACTAGTTGTGCTTGGCATGAACGATAAAGCGAATGATCTACCAAAAACTATAGAATTTACAGAACGTTTAATAAGTGAGACAGATGTAAAGCTCAAAAGATGTGCTGAATTAGAAGGGAAATTGTTAGAATCAAAAACTAGGCATTCTTTAAGTGAATTATCGTTTACTCCAAAGATGATTGAAGATTTTGAAAGAGTTAAAGGGGATGAATTGGGAAGAAATATCCAACTGACTAACTTGCAAAACCACATTCAAAGTAAATCTAAAAAGAGAGTAAGGCTTCCATTCGAAGTAATTGAAAAATTAGTAAATGATTTTGCAGAGTTGACAAATCTTAACAGACATCAGTTGCAAACTTTCAGAGATCAAAAAGCCAAAGAATTGTCATTCTTCAATGCTCTAGCTGCATCTGGAGTGCCTTATAAATTTATTTCTGAGTTAAGTGATAGCGTAGAACTATCTGGCAACCAGAAGCTTATAGTTTCTGCTAATACTTCAGTTGAACAAGCTGCAAAATATGCAACAGGTAAACCAATTGATTTATTAGCATATAAGTTACACGGGGAAGAAGTAGAAACAGAAAAATCAAATTTTGCAATGAGGATGGATCTGAGCAAAATTCCTGCTACGACTTTTGGTAAAGTATTCGCACACACAGTTGCTGAGGTTCAATTATGTAATTATGAAATAACAAAGCCTTTGCCGACGCCAATATCAAATTTAAATTACTATTTAACAGGTGGGCAATTCCAAGTTAGGCAATTCCATTCCAAAAGGGATGATGCGATTGTTCCATTTTGCGGTGTTGGCGATGTGATTCAAGCTGGTAAGGGAACTGTCGGATTAGCGACTACTCTTTTGGCAAAACATAATGTTGCCTTCCATGAGGCGTTGATTAATGGCGCAAGGCACATTGTTATTAGAAATATTAATATGCCAGAAGTTCAAGGAAGAGTTGCCCGAGTTTACAATGAAATTTACTCAAGGCAGCCATATAAGGTTGCAAGTGCAGTAAGTACTTTGTTTGGTAGATAAATATGAAGCAGGCAATGCCGCTTTTTGTCTGGGTATTGCCAGATAGCTTGATAAATAACGAAGATATAATTGATAAGGCTATTGACGTTTGCAAACTCCATAGCCTTACTTTTGTTTCATCTATGGATCAGCCAAGTAATATCATGAAAAAGCTGTTATCTGGTAGAATAGCTGTAAGCTTTGTGTCGAGTGTTTTTTATGCCGATACGAAAGTTCCATCCATGATTATAATCATGGATAAAGATTTAAAAAATCTTAAGCCATACACTCTATATAATACAGTTGTAACACTTGAGCTTTTAGCAAGTGATGAGAAAAGTATTTTAGATGAAAAAATTGCCGAATTCTCTCAGATGATTGCAGACTGTTTGAAGGCGCCTGAACCTGAGGTTGGGCTACTTGCAAATCTTTGGTGTTCTCTGGTTTCTTGGATCCCATATTTCGGATCAAGCAGCAGCACTTCCTTAGCAAATAATATTGCTCAAGACCCTTCACCTGCTGCACAAGTTGAGTTAAGCACTGTTACAACCAAAGCAAATTCTATAAGTCTAGTTAATAATGAAATTTCTGAATCGCTAGATAGATAAAATGGCGGAAGAGGTGAGATTCGAACTCACGGTACGCGTTAACGTACGTCGGTTTTCAAGACCGGTGCCTTAAACCGCTCGGCCACTCTTCCGCTTAAAGACGTGGATTGTTTTTAGCAAAATTTCCCATACTTGGCAAGCAATACTACGAAGTCTATAACAAAAACCTTTACAGATAAAATTACAAAACTTATAAACATCATACTTACGGGGCTGTAGCTCAGCTGGATAGAGCAAGTGATTCCTAATCACTAGGCCGGTAGTTCGAATCT
>CAZLFQ010000001.1:784394-819423 GCA_964558975.1 uncultured Candidatus Midichloriaceae bacterium | reverse complement strand
GGGTTGCGGAGGTTTCGAGGATTCGTCAAAATCACCGCGTTCTACACATGTTCTACAAATTATTAGAAACCACAATAAAGTATCACTAGAGTTTTAGTAGTATAGCATCGTTAATTGCAATAAATACTTGTATTGCTTTGTTAAGACTGGATAATACCTAAAACAATTTAGTTGTAAAGTATGCCAGAAATACCTATTGAGCCTAATTCCCTAGACAATATAGAAAACGTTATCGACACAGCAGCTCATATACTTAGTTATAGAATGGTTCCTGAATTAGGTAACGAAAAAAAGAGAGAACAAGCATATAAGTCTGTTCGTTCTCATTACTTAAGCCAAATGAAAAGAGACCTAACTAAAATATATGCAGACTATAATTATACAGCTCTAAAAAATGAAATCGAGACAATTCCTTTACTTAAAGGGATTCCTGATGATGAACTAAATATGGCTTTGCTACACATACCAAGGCCAAAAGATATATTTGGCAATCTCAATAAAGTAGAGACAAGAAAGGAAATTAATACCGTATGCTGTATAATATTATTCTTATTGCAACAAGCTGAGTACCCAAGTGAGATCCTCAAAGGAATAAGCTTAAATAACGCAAAGTTGATGTTAAGCAAACTTAGTAAGGGAATTACGCATGAGATGAAAAAACTTTCTGAGAACGTTTTACTAAGTGATGGTTTGATTCATCCTGCATGGAGTAAATATAAGACTATAGCTCACCTAATCTTTGCATGTACTCTATTAGAACAAGAGACTATAAATTTAATAGACCCAAAAAGATTAAGAAAGTGCTTGGCATTGGCACACGATGTACAGCAATTTTTATTAGGTATAAAGCCTAAAAATTCAAAAAACCCACTTATTACAAAAAATGATATGTGGTACTTACCTGAGTGGACTGGGCATATTGAAAAGTATCTACTTAAAATACCACCTTATCTTAATGGAATAGAAGATGTTGTAAGGAAAAATCCGAACAAGTAATCAGGGTATGACTGAAATAAAAAACGTGCACCACTATTACTAGTAATAAATATAGTTAGTTTAACCTTATTAACTCTAATGAGGCTAAATATGGTTACACAAAAAAATCCTAAATTTATTCAATTCAAACCAATTATCAAACATACTGATGAACTACAACATTTACTTAATGAGAGTGCCACTGCAGATTTCTTAGGAGTGACGATAGGTACTTTGCAAGTTTGGCGGTGTACAAAACGCTATAACCTGCCCTACATCAAGGTAGGTCGTCTGGTTAAATATCGCTATTCAGATCTTATGGCGTTTCTTGATAGCAGAACTCAAAACAGAGTTGGGGAGTAACAATCATGAACCAACTTTATCCTTCGTTTGAACAAGCTCTACAAGCTAATAGTATTCCACTGCCTAATAAACCTTTTACACACAATAAATTTACTAGATGGGGTAAGAATAACCGATACTCTGCAAAGCTAATTGGTGATGGGGGATATTTCCATGACTATAATATGTCAGAAACATTCACTTGGTTTCCAGATATTGAAACGCCACTTACAGATGAACAAATACAAGTTCGTAAATATCTTATAAACACAACAAAAATGGCAGAGGTTGAAGACCGTCTCAGACTTCAAGAAAAAGCTGCAGAAAATGCTGCACAAATAATATTAGATTCTAAACCAACTGGGGATTCTGTATATTTAACCACAAAAAAAGTGCAGTCACATGGAATTTATTTTAGCCATCACAAAGGAATGTCATGTCTTATAATACCAGCAACTGACATTGATGGAAAAGTGCATACAGTACAGCGGATATATAATGATGGGAGCAAATACTTTCTTGCGGGAGGAGTTAAAACTGGTTGCTTTCACGTTATCGGAGATATTACACATGATGAGCCACTAATATTTTGCGAAGGTTACTCCACTGGTGCTAGCATTTTTGAATCTACAGGCTGTGCTACAATCATTTGTTTTGATGCTGGTAATATTGAGCAAGTTGCCAGAGCTTTTAGAGAAAGAAATCCAAATGCAAAGTTTATTATAGCAGGTGACAATGATGCTTTTAAAAAGAAAAATACTGGCAAGATTGCCGCCAAGAAAGTTGCAGAAAAATATGGGGGAACAGTGGTCATACCAGAATTCTCTGAAAGCTCTCTAAAGCATAAGCCCACCGATTTCAACGATCTGATGATACATGAAGGCATAGAGGTAGTAAAGCATCAACTAACTAAAGTAAGACAGACAAAGCGTTTAAAAGCTATGAGTATAGAAGCCTTTCTTGGGTTAGAAATTCCAACGAGAGAAATGTTGATGTCACCTATAATACCTAAGCAAGGCTTAGTTATGCTTCATGCAGCTCGTGGTACCGGGAAGACATTTACTTCTCTCTCTATAGCGGTAACTATTGCCAACGGTGGTCAAATGTTTGGTAATAAGTGGCGCTGTCCTAAACCAAGAAAAGTTCTATTGATAGACGGGGAGATGCCTGCTTCGGTATTGCAAGAGAGATTGAAAAACTTAGTTGAAAGCTTAGATACCTGTATAAATTCTTCAAATTTGAAAATTATCACTCCAGACATACAAGATGTAGGGATGCCTGATCTTTCTACCAGAGAAGGGCAAATGATAATTGAGGAACATTTAGAGGAGGTTGATTTAATTATTATAGATAACCTATCTGCACTATGTAGGACTGGCAAGGAAAATGATGCAGAAAGCTGGTTGCCAATACAAGAATGGTTCCTCTCACTACGTAGGCGTGGAATATCTGTGCTTATTGTTCATCATTCTAATAAAAACAGTATGCAGCGTGGTACTTCAAAGAAGGAAGATTTACTAGATACGGTTATAGCATTGAAACACCCAAGTGATTATGAACGTAGTGAAGGAGCTAGATTTGAAGTGCATTATGAAAAGGCAAGGGGCTTTTGTGGTGAAGAAGCAAAGCCATTTGAGGTTCAGCTCTTGCGTGAGGAGGGTCGAGTGGCGTGGAAGGTCTCTGAAATTGAAGATTCAAGACGTAAAGAAGTCATGGATCTTTCAAGTAAAGGGATGAAGCAAAGAGAAATTGCAAAAGAAATGAAAATTAGCCCTGCAACTGTGAATCGAATATTAAAGGAAGCTAAACGTGAAAGGATTGAGGATGGAAGTTAGTCCATTAATTTCACCCTGTTTCACTGTTTCATTCCTCTATGGGTGAAACAATGAAACAAAGAATAGGATTGAAACATGAATTGAAGCATCGATGAAACAATATCGCTGGAAGCCTTAGCTCATGCTATATTGGAGCGAAACAAACGAAGAAACATCTTTGAAACAGAAGTTAGTTTCATCAATATTTGTGAAACAACACCATTAAAAAGTAGCTTAGAGATTGATACAGAGTTGTGTGAAGAACTAGCTGCAATTACGGAATATGATGGTAATATGGCTAGAGATAAAGCAGTGGAATTCGCTCTAACAAAAATGATGCAAGATGAAATAGATTTTAAGTGAGGTTAGATGTATGGACGTAAATAATGTACCTGAAAATACAGGAGAAAAACAGGGCGGTAAGTTTGTGAAAGGTGAGTCTGGCAATCCTCATGGCAGACCAAAAGGTTCGCTAAATAATACAACCAAAATTGCCATGACATTAATAGACTCAGAAATAGAAGCTGTCACTAGAAAAGCTATTGAGCTAGCTCTAAATGGTGATATGCAAGCAATTAAGTTGATTCTAGAACGTACATTGCCAGTACGAAAAGAAAGACCTATAGGTATTGAGTTGCCAGAGTTAAAGTGTACTAAAGATATAGCTGAAGCTAATAAACTAATTGTTGTAGGGTTGTCAAATGGTACACTGACTTTGTCTGAAGCAAATTTGCTAATGACGTTTTTAAATGCGTTAGAAAAGTCTTCAAATGATAAGAAATTTAATTGGGATTTCTAAAAATAGTTCTTGTAGGAATTTGGAATTATTATGTTTTATCATATTACTTCAGTTGTAACCAAAATACTAAGTTGACTATATATAAGTGCGAGGGTTTTTATGGTAAACAAAGATTGTTAAGTGAATAAACTAAATATACTCAGTTCCATCCAATGAGCTACCTATGAGTTTATTCATAAAGGGACGTTCATTAGGATAACATTTGGCCTGATATTTATTTTTGCATATTCCAGAAGTTTTGCTGCTTCATAATGCTTACAGTTATATGCTATTTCATGTGCATAGTATTCATTGTATTGGCGCCTTTCTTAAACTTGTAGCAAATATTTAACATGCTTGACTTATAGCTCAAGAAAAGATCTATACTTCATTAAAGTATTTATTGAAATATTTTAGCATAGATGAAACGCCAGTCAAAGCTTGTAAATCACTTATATGAAGATCACTTTTCAACCCTATCACTCTTTGAATTGATTAATTGTCTTTTAAAAATTTCAAAAGAGAAAAATAGCTTAGATAAAGCCTTAGCACTTAGTAAGAAATATCCATCTATTACTACTTTGCTAAACGTTGATCTAGAAACTTTAAACATGCGGTACAAACTCAATGACAATAGCATATTGCTTTTTCGCTCCATTAAAGAGATGGTTTTAAGAAGAAAAAAAGAAGAGATATATCATGCTTCAATTCCTAGTAATTATGATGCCTTTATAGAGTATTGTAAGATAGTTTTAGGAGAGAATTCAAAAGAAATTGTAGGTATTTTTTATTTGGATGGAGAATGGAGAATTATTGAAGAAGAATTTCTTTCTCAAGGTGATGCTAAATTAGTACATTGTAATACAATAGACATAACAAGAAAAGCTTTGTCATATAGGGCTAGAGGAGTAGTGATTGCACATAATCACCCTAGTGGAGCCCTAATAGCTAGCCCAGATGACTTACGCCTAACACAAGACTTAAAGATAAAACTTCATACTTTCCAAATCGTTTTATTGGACAGTCTAATATTTACTCATGATAAATATATCAGCATATTAAAAGAGGAGCCTCTATTTAACAACATAGAGTCTAGAAATTTGGGTTTTACTTTAAGCTCTGAACAAAAGGAAACCTATTTTTACACAATTAAGGCTATATCCAGACTAATGGCTAGGAATTTAAAGAAAGATGAGAGTATTAATACAGAACAAATAGAAGACATTGTGAACACATATAAGAAATCTGGATTAATTGTGTCTAATAACCTTATTCTAGAATTTTTAAATGAGGATGAAATACCTAAAATCAGAAGTAATAATCCTAAATATTTAGGTAAGAGATATATGCAAATTTTAAATACCAGATCTCCAACCTATTTTTCCTATTTAGATATACAAGAAAGGTTTCAGATTGTTAGCACTAGATATTCTTTAATTTTTGAAAAGCTACCATTTAGTATAATAGGGAAGAGCTTAAGAGAAATGATAGGAGAAGAAGGTTATGAGATTTGCAAGCCATTTCTAAAAAAAGCATTTAAAGGAAATCGTTGTTCATTTAGGTATCCTTGGAATAATTCAAAAGGTATTTTAAAATATATAAAGTTACATTATATCCCTCATGTAACTGCTAAGAAAGAAGTGAAAGGAATAGCGGTCTTTTTGGAGAGCGTATCTAGTTCGGAAATTTTACAAAATATGGGTGATAGCTCCTCTATTTCATCAATTCTGCCAAAACATTTGGGTCATGACATTTTAGAAGTTGATGATGTGTTCTTTGCTAAAGTTATGTCTACAGTTAAAGACGCCTTTAGGCAGTGCGATGTCGTGCTCAATGCCTCAGTGTTAATAGATACTACAAATAACGTATACCATCAATTCTATGACTCAAAAAAAATAGAGTTAGGCTACATTAAAGCAATTATCACAAATGGCTTAAAGACTGGAAAGCTGACTAAGAATCTTTAATGCAATTATATTGTATTTTCTATTAATTAGAGATGTTGTAAGTGTACTAGTTGTTAGCTATATTTTGTAATGCTGTAATAAGATTATTTGTGGCTGGGCTTATTAGAAGTCTTGATTCATTGTTCTTAATTCCTTTTATTTCCTTTGTTTTAGGCGTAGTAGGTTGGTTTTTTATTAAAGACTGGTTCTCACAATGTCTAAATTTTTATCTACCCACAAACGACCGTTTGCGACACAGTTTATTCAGAACCCTTAAAACAATTCTTTTTGCACTTTAATTGTGTCTTTTGCCATTTCGTTATCTAAGTGCCGTAATTACCCCTTGCTAATGAGTTTAGAAACTTCTAGTTTGCTTTTGGAACAAATAATTAATTTACAAATTATGTTTATCGGATACGCAAGAGTTTCTACTGAAAGTCAAAATCTGGAATTACAGATAGATGCTTTGAAAAAAGCGGGATGTGAGAAAATCTATTCTGAAAAGATTTCAGGAACAAAAACTGAAAGAGAAGAATATGAAGGAATGAAGAAATATTTGCGACCTAATCAAGATATTGTAGTCGTCTATAAATTAGACAGGTTAGGCCGCTCTCTCAAACATCTTATGGAAGAAATAGAATGGTTCAAGCAAAACAATATTGGCTTTAAATCTATACAAGAAAATATAGATACATCTACATCTAGTGGTAAGTTATTTTTCCATATGTTTGCGTCTATTGCTGAGTTTGAAAGAGATTTAATCAGAGAAAGAACAATGGCTGGACTCATGGCTGCAAGGGCTAGGGGTAGGAATGGGGGAAGAAAACCGAAAGTATCTGACAGCCAAGTGAAAATCATCCAAAAGCTTCATGAAGACAAAGATACTGATATTAAGCAGATCTGTGATATGTTTAAGATAAGCAAAAGCGTGCTTTATAGAACACTAAAAAAAGTAGCTTAGTATTTCATTTGAGCCCAAATCATGTCGCCAAACAAAGATTCAAGGGCAATATCATCTTAAGTTAACAATACTTAAGAGATAACTTTATGCAAGAAAAAATCATACTAGAGCAGCCTATTCAAAGAGTTTGGCGTTGGCATTCGAAATACCGGTATTACAACGTATATTTACAAAAAAACTTATTTGGGGAATGGACTATTACCCAAAGCTGGGGCGGTCTTAAAAATAGGTTAGGTGGGTTCAGGATGATGACTTTCACCACTATTAATGAAGCCTGCAACCAAATTTATGATATAGCTGAGATTCGCAATAAAAAGGGCTATAAATCGCATCACCAATAGTTAATCCCACTTAAAAGAATTGTTTTTTCTATTAACTATTTATTAACCTTTTTTCTTTAAAAAGGTAAGTAAGTTGGCCTGTCTGAAGAAGTCAGCTGGAAGTAGCTAAATAGGGGAATGGTGCTTATGAACTTTGATAAATACCAAGGAAGGCTAGAGAAACTTATTAAAAATTATTCCGAAAAGGACTTTATTTTTGATTTTTTACAGTCTTATGACATACCAAAATCAACTATTAGCCTTTTAAAGAGCGGTAATAGAAACTTATCTAAAAGGAGAGATCAAGTTATACTAAGGAAGAAGCTGTTCTTTCAGAAAGTCTCAAGAGAGAATATTCATAAGACAATTGAAACTTTGGATCATGACCAAAATACATTCAAGTATAACCCGAGATTCATTATTGTTACTGATGATAAATCATTAGAAGCGATTGATACAAAGACGGAAGAGACTTTAAATATCAATATTTCAGAACTACCTGAAAATGCTGACTTCTTCCTACCATTAGCAGGGAAGGAGAAATACACAGAATCCTATGAAAACCCTGCGGATGTTAAAGCAGCTTACAAAATGGTGAAATTATATGATGAGCTTATTAAAGCTAATCCTAAGTTAGGGGAGAATCTTGAAAATGATAAAAACCTAAAAAAGTTTAATATCTTCTTTTCAAGACTTTTGTTTTGTTTCTTTGCCGAAGATACAGGGCTATTTACAAAGGAAAAGGGGTTATTTACAAAAGCGGTTAGCTCACTTACTGAAGAGGATGGAAGTGACTTAGATTCTTTCTTAAGAAAGCTTTTTGAGATGTTAAATACTCCCTATAAAGACAGGACAAAAATTAAAGCTCCAGTTTTTTTGAGAGATTTTGATTACGTCAATGGCGGTTTATTTAGTAATGAATACTATTCTCCTAAGTTCACAAAATCCTCTAGAAAATTGCTAATTGAAATAGGAGGGCTTCATTGGAAAGATATTAACCCAGATATTTTCGGCTCAATGATCCAAGCAGTTGTTAATCCTGAACAGAGAAGTAGTTTAGGTATGCATTATACTTCTGTGCCAAACATCAAGAAAGTTATAGAGCCTTTATTCTTAAATGAGCTGTATGATCAATTAAAAATTAACAAGGATAATCCACTAAAACTTAAGAAACTCTTAGAAAGAATATACAATCTTAAAATCTTTGACCCGGCATGTGGCTCGGGGAATTTTCTAATTATAGCATATAAAGAACTACGAATACTCGAAATAAATATTTTCAAGCAGCTGCAACAGATAAGTAAAGAATGGGCTGGAGAAAAATCAACTATTATGACTGGAATTAGACTTAACCAGTTTTATGGTATTGAGCTAGATAATTTTGCAAGTGAGGTAGCAGTTCTTTCACTATGGTTAGCAGAGCATCAAATGAATGTCGTCTCTAGCGAATTATTTGGCTCCTCAATTGTTTCATTACCTCTAAGAGAAAGTGGACAAATAGTATGTGGTAATGCAACTAGATTAGATTGGGAGAAAGTTTGCCCAAAAACAAAAGATGCTGAAATCTATATTTTAGGAAATCCCCCTTATTTGGGTGGAAAGATGCAATCAAAAGAACAAAAGCTAGATTTAGAATGTGTCATTAACAAAACAATGAATCAAAATACAAAGAAATTTAAGAATCTAGATTATATATCTTGCTGGTTTTTGAAGGGTGCAGAATATATAAAAAATTCGAATTTACAATTAGCATTTGTATCGACTAACTCAATCTGTCAAGGTGAGCAAGTAGAATTACTATGGCCTCACATATTTGAAAAAAATATAGAAATTAGTTTTTGCTTTCAATCCTTTAAATGGAAGAATTTTGGCAAAAAAAATGCCGGGGTTATATGTGTAATCGTGGGATTGAAAAAGATTTCAAATTTAAAGAAAATAATCTTTACTGAAAAAACGAGTTTTTATGTAGATAATATAAATCCTTATCTGCAATCAGGCAAAAATATTATAGTTGGCAGAAGACCTAAGACATTATCAAAAAACTTATCAAAAATGGTCTTTGGAAGTATGGCAAGAGACGGAGGGTATTTAATTCTAAGCGAGGAAGAGAGAGCTTCTTTAATCGACGAATATCCTGAATCAAGGATCTTTATCCGTGAATTAGTAGGAGCTTATGAATTCCTAAAAAGCCTTAAAAGATATTGCTTATGGATTGAAGATAAAGATGTTGAAAAAGCAATGAAAATTCCATTTATAAATAGAAGACTGAAACTTGTAAAAGATAATAGGCTCAAAAGTAAAGCTCAGAGTACTAGAACATTCGCAGAGCAACCCCATAGATTCGTTCAAATTAGTTTCCAAAAATCTCAATCAATACTGATTCCAAGCGTTACTTCTGAAAAAAGAAAATATATTCCTATGGCTTATTTGGGAGCTGATTCGGTTATTGTTGCGCCTAATCTAGGGGTTTATAACGCTAAGACATATGTGTTTGGTGTTTTATCATCTCTTATGCATATGGTTTGGGTTAGAGCAGTAGCGGGGCGATTAAAAACTGATTTCAGATATTCTTCGGAATTATGTTATAATACATTCCCCATTCCACCGCTAACACCCGCTCAAACAGAAAATATCAAACAATGTGTTTATGCTATACTGGAGCAAAGAGAAAAGCACTCAGAAAAAACAATGGCACAGCTTTATGACCCAGACAAAATGCCTGCTGGGTTACGCGAAGCTCATCATAATTTAGATTTAGCAGTTGAGCGTTGTTATCGTTCCAAACCATTTAGCAGCGATGAAGAGCGTTTAGAACATTTATTCAAACTTTATGAGAAAATGATCGCTGATGAAAAATGAGGTAATAAAAATGCCTAATATTGTAGAAGTCAAATATGAGAAGACAGGGAAAAGTACTAAGATCAACTCCATGGGTATGCGTGAGATGCAAGAGCGCGCTTTTCAAGCTCGTGACGCTCAGTATTTACTATTAAAAGCGCCACCTGCTTCAGGGAAATCAAGAGCGTTGATGTTCATTGCATTAGATAAATTGCATAATCAAGGAATCAAAAAGGTAATTGTAGCTGTGCCCGAACGATCGATAGGTGGATCTTTTGGTACAACAAGTTTAACAGCAAATGGCTTTTTTGCTGATTGGCAGCCAAACCTAGAATATAATCTATGCACGATTGGAGGAGATCAAAGCGAAAGTAAAGTTAAAGCCTTTTTACGTTTTTTAGAGAATGAGGAAAAAATCTTGATTTGCACCCATGCAACATTACGCTTTGCATTTGAAGTCGCGAGAGAAGAACAGTTTAATAATTGTCTACTTGCAATAGATGAGTTCCATCATGTTTCAGCTGATAAAGAAAGCAGCGTACTAGGAAGCTTACTTCACTCTATAATGACAAAATCAACAGCGCATGTAGTCGCGATGACAGGATCATATTTCCGTGGTGATGGCATTGCTATTCTAAATCCTGAAGATGAAGATAAATTTACTAAAGTAACTTACAACTATTATGAACAGCTTAATGGCTATACTTATCTCAAGTCTCTTGGTATTGGCTACCATTTCTATCAGGGAAAATATACCGCTGCTATTGATGAAGTTTTAGATACCGATAAAAAGACAATTTTACATATACCTAATGTTAATGCGGGGGAATCTACTAAGGATAAGTATTTAGAAGTTGAGACTATATTAGATAAAATTGGCGAGGTAACTTATCAAGATGAAAACACAGGTGTTATTTTCCTGAAAAGATATAAAGACGGCAAGATTATAAAAGTAGCCAACCTTGTGGACGATGAGCCTCGCAATAGAGATAAAATTGTTACCTACTTGCGCGAAATAAAAAGTCCCGATGATATGGATCTAGTCATTGCGCTGGGAATGGCAAAAGAAGGTTTTGACTGGCCTTATTGTCAACATGCTTTAACTGTTGGTTATCGAGGATCACTAACTGAAATAATCCAGATTATTGGGCGTTGCACTCGTGATAGTGATAACAAAAACCATGCACAGTTTACCAATTTGATTGCACAGCCAGATGCAACGGATGACCAAGTTACTATAGCTGTAAACGACATGCTAAAGGCAATTACTTGCTCTCTATTGATGGAACAAGTGCTTGCGCCAAGCTTTAAGTTTAAAACCAAGCTATCAGATGAAGATAATGCCGAAGCTGGAGAAATAAAAATTCGTGGTTTCAAAGAGCCATCATCTAAACGTGTTAAAGATATTCTCGAGTCTGACTTAAACGACTTGAAAGCTACAATCTTGCAAAATGATAAAATGTTAAAGTCCTTCACTGGCAATGTGGATGCTGAAGTGATTAACAGGGTTATGATTCCGAAAATCATAAAGATTAAATATCCAGATTTAAGCAATTCAGAAATTGAAGAAGTCCGCCAGCATGTCGTTGTAGATTCAGTTATAAAGAATGGCGAACTCAAAGAGACTGGGGATAAGCGTTTCATAAGAATGGCTGGTCAGTTCATCAACATCGAAGATTTACACATAGATTTGATTGATAAAATAAACCCATTTCAAGAAGCCTTTGAAATTATATCAAAATCAGTCACAGCACAGGTTTTCAAGGTAATTCAGGAAGCAATCCAAGCTGCTAGAATTCACATGACTGATGAAGAAGCAGTAATTCTCTATCCGAAAATCAGTGAATTCATTAAAATGCTAAGTCGCGAACCTACCAAGGAGTCTTTTGACCCTCAAGAAAGGCGCATGGCTGAAGCCTTGATATATTTGAGAGATAAGAAAAGAAAGAGGGATGCGGGTGAACTTTAAAGACGAACTTGATAAGATATTAAGAGAAGACCCAGAACGCTTGCTGACAGTAAAGCCAAAGGCTTCGGCTGCCATTACTGCTGATGAACGACTTATTTCTTCTTTTAATGAGATTAATGACTTTGTTACAGAAAAGGGGTTTGAGCCTCAGCTAGGTGAAAATATCAAGGAAACTATACTCTATCAGAGGCTAAAAGGCATTAGAGAAAATCCAGATAAAATTGAAGCTCTGAAAGCATACGACCAATACAAATTACTAGATGTGCAAGTTAAAAAAATAAACTCAATAGATGATGTACTTGGCGATGATTCTGGAATTTTAGACAGTGATGCAGAGAATATATTCAAAATTAAGTTTATTCCTAAAGAAGCAATCATGCCTGATTATGTGGCTAAAAGAAAACCATGCAAAGACTTTATGAAGTTTGAAAGTTTATTTGTTCAATGCCAGTTAGACTTAAAAAATGGGAATAGAAAACTCCGTAAATTCTCAAAAGAGAAACAGATTGAACAGGGGTTATTCTTCGTATTAAGAGGCATTTTGCTCTATGTAGAAGAAGTTGGTAAGCGTGGAAATGTAAACGGAAACGTCAATGCAAGACTTAGGGTTATATTTGAGAACGGCACCGAGTCAGACATGCTGCTTCGTTCTCTGGCGGCTGAATTATACAAAGATGGTCGTCGTGTAACAACTCATGATGATGAATTGCTGGAAGACTTTGAGAATGTAACTACAAAAGATGCTTCAACAGGATTTATTTACATTCTGCGCTCTCTGAGCGATAACCAGAAAATTAAAGAAATTCCACACTTATATAAAATTGGTTTTTCAACTGTTCCAGTAGAAGAGCGAATTAAAAATGCCAGCCAAGAACCAACTTATTTAATGGCTGCAGTATCAGTTATAGCAGTATATCAGTGCTATAATCTAAACCCGCAAAAGCTAGAGCAACTACTTCACACATTCTTTGGAAGTGCCTGCCTTAATATAGACGTTTATGACGCGAACGGCACCAGATTTACCCCCGCGAGTGGTTTGTCGCACCACTAAATGTAATAGAGCAGGCTGTTCTTCTTCTTATAAATGGAGAAATAATAAATTATAGATACGATGTAGAGTCTAATGACATTAAAGAAAAAAGCATGTGAGAGGAATCATGACCTTACATTACATCGAACCCAGCGACGCAAGATCATGGAAGCACTGCCATAGGAGAGCTTGGTTTGATAACTTTGAAGTAGCACAATATAGACGCTAAACCTTTAAACACACGATCCTCAACTGAGTATATCGTGCTGCATTCTTAAATGCTTTGCAAAATACAAATCTAATTGAACTCATTGAAAATTTTCAGGTATTAAATACTTATGCGGGATACTAGTTTTCTTTTGATCATCTTTTAAAATATTTATTAGTCTCGTTTATAAGTTTTGAAACCATTGTGTATTTACAGCAACTTTTTCTATAGTAGCTATATCCAATCCCATTTTTAAATTCTTCATTAAATCACAAAGTTCTAATCCATCAATAAGATCAATCGCTGGAGCCCCATCTCTGGTTGATTCCTTTCTAGCTTCTGATGTAAATGAACCAGTGGTAATGATCAAGCCCTTGTCAGATCTTCCAACCATCGCACCTCTGAAATCTCTGACTACTGATGAACCTACACTTCCTTTATAGCGCTTACACTGAAATAAGACATGGAATGAAAGTAAATTGACTCTAAGTACTCCTACACCATCTATGCCACCATCATTAGATTTCCCCGTTACTACAACCTTAACAAAACCAGATTCCCTAAGTAGTCTTTGGCAAAGTTTCTCAAATTTAGATGGATCAATTGATTGCAGTAAATTCAAAAGTTCTTCTTTCCATAACAATGATTCATCACTATTAAGGCCTACAGATTCATCAACTTCTTCTAAATCAATTGAGTCATTATTAGCTTTCAAACTATCTCTAATTTTTTTTCTGAGGCTTTTTATATCCACCTCTTTAAGACCTTCCCCGTATTTTGTTATTGACCAAACTCCTCTAGAACTATTTTCTAATGCACCCGCATATTTTAGATATGTTCTTGCCCATGCGGATCTATATTCAAGCTTGGTACTATTTCCTTTTGTATACAGAGCATTTTGTATAGATTCAGGATATTGTTTTATTTCAAGTATCTTATCGAAGATTTCTTCAATTGTTCCTGAGCCACCAAGTTCTTTTACCGCCTGTAACGTAGGCATCATTAAATCAACGTGAGTAGGGAAAGTATTTTTCTCTGCCATATTTTTGCGATTCCAACCTTTAATAAACCTAATAATACAGGTGGATAATTATCTGGCAAACTAATAATCCATCATGACATATAGCACCTTAGATACATTTGCAAACTTCCTCACACATTGCAATAAATGACTGGTCTAAAGTAAATAAAACTATTTCTTCGGATTCGCAGAATCCGTTGAATGTGTGCGCCGAATTTGCTTAAGAGCGCCTCCTTACGGCTCATTATGGAATTTCTATTATACCACAAAACCCGAAAGTTAACTTGGGTTTAATTAGATTAAATTAAAAATTCCATTAGAATTATTATTTTATGAATGGTCTCTTTGTCTTGTAATGCTGCATACTCTTGCCCAAAAATTGAAAAAGAAATTATGTCAGGAATCGTGAATTTATTTTTAGTACTTGATCTCTTTTTTTCTAATACTCTATCGCGCATGCTAGCGGAGTCGCTTCTTTGTAATGGTTCAGGAGATGAGCCAGTAAGAATTGGATTAGCTAGCTGTCCTGTAGCAAATGTAACGCTTCGAAAAGATGAAGATCTTGCCGTATTCGATGATTTTAGTGCATTTAATGATTCTCTACTTAACCATATGTATAAGATTCGTAGCATTCTTTTTGAGCAAACATAGAACTTATTGAGTCTGCTAAACACTCATTATTCTTTTGTTCGCAAACTTCGTGTTCATTATTTTTTAGACAGTTATTAAAGCGATCTTTTGAGTTACAGAACAGATACCTCTCAACCTCTGGGTAAATTAGCGAATCCTTGCTGCTAGAAGCCCAAGATTTAAGAGCCTCTACCATTGCCTTATTAAGCTCTGAAGACTTACTTGCACATGGATTTTTCAAAAGTTTAATTGCTGATTCTACAGATGTGATTACGTGCTCTTCAAATTTGCAGGATTTTTCGTCTAGATTTTTGTTTATACACTTAGAAGCTATAGCCTCAATTTCACTATAATAAATCTTCGATAATAGAGTGTTCTTTAACCCTAGAAACTCCTTAAAAGAAAGTTGTTGTTTTGTAAATTTAGATAAGACTTCATTAAAATCTTCATAAGACGCCTCTCCGATAGACACCTCAGAAAAAGGGTCATTCTTTTTTTCACTCAAAAACGCACTAATTTTATCAATCAAATAACTCCAATCGTATAAGGATGTATCTTCAACAACTTTCCAGTGATGATATAAGTCTCCTTTAATGCTATTATCTTTTGCACGATCATATTCACGAATATGATTAATCAAATCGATACAATTCTTCTCCATTTTACTATGATAAATCTTAGATAATAGAGTGTTCTTTAACCCCAAAAACTCCTTAAAAGAAAGTTCTGGCATTATAAATTTAGACAAGACTTCATTAAAATCTTCATAAGACGCGTCGACGATAGCTTCCCTAGAAATAGAGTCTTTCTTTTTTTCATTCACTAATGCACGCATATTATCAACCAAATAGCTCCAGTCGTCTACGGATGTATCTTCAATAATTTTCCAGTGATGATGTAAAGCTTCTTTAATGTTATTATCTACTGCGTGATAATATTTACGAATATGATTGAACAAGTCAATCCAATTCTTCTCTTTGTTATCTTCCATATATTAATAAATTTATGCTTATTAATTAAGTGCGTATTGTGTACTATCCTGACTTATTAAGCAAGCTATTTGACATAATACACTCGTTAGCAATAGCTGCTATTAGTTTTGATTTATTCATGTCGGTCTCCATATTAAAATTACAATGCAAGCCCGTATTTCAAGTATTTTAATATTTTTTAATTTCGTGATTTTTTGCAATTCTCATCATCTAGGGCTCGACCCGATGACACCGTTTTTTAATTCTTTGGATTCGAAGAATCGTAGGGGGTGTTTAATTTTAGCTTAAAGCCCGCATTCACGGCGCAAAAGCTCCACCGCGAGCAGTTTTTTATCATTATTGAATACACTAATTTCCTTGCCACTATTATACCATAAAGCCCGCTAAACACCCAGTCTTTAGTTATATTAAATTTCACCCACGTTAACCAAAAATTATAGGGTTTCGTGGTATAATTAATTAGTAGGTTGTGGTGGTTACATATTCAAAATTTATTGGTATTTTATAATATGAAAAACAATCAATTGAGCAATTTTCAAACATATGCTCAAGCATTTTTTTGGGATTATAAAAGATGTGATAATACTGAATATAACTTCAACATTCTACAAAAACAAATTTCATTCATTAGTGATCAGGATAAATTGTTAATAAAACCTTCATTGATTACAATAAGCTCAATCATTGAATGTGCGCTTTATGATTTTTTATGCAGAATAAAACAACATACAATTGAGACGATTCCAAATTTTGATAAACACCATGCCAAGCAAAAAATCAAAGAAATAGAAAATTTGCCAGACATGTTAAATAACTTGAACGATATATTCCGAAAGCATCACTTGCTAGGCAAAAATGCCTCGATTTACCAAAATATTAATCAAATTCGAGAGTTACGAAATAGAGCACATATACAGAACACCAAATATTCTAAACCTCTAAGAGAAGACAATGATAAGTTGTGGACTATTGATAATCTAAAGCTTTGCTATGATGCCATGAAGCAGGTATATTCCTATCTAGCAAAGAACCATCCTCGTGGTGTAAATGATATATCTGAGCCATTTCCTGAATTACTAATCCATTTTACATAATATCTGTTATCAGATTAATCGGACGTTGCTCAATTCCAATAGGAGAATTCTAAATATTGATATTTATTAAGTAGCCTCCATTAATCAAAACTTATAACGAACTCCGTATACTTTTCAACTTCCGAATTACACTCTATACACCCCCATCTCTTCTATAACGATTTTGCAGAATGCTAAACCTATACCAGTAATCGTTTTACTTTTGGTATAGAAGCTATTGAAGACTTTCTTAACTTCATAAACGGAAATTCTTTGCCATCATCTTTAAAATATAATTTATTATATTTTGTCGTGATTGATATGGTAATGTCAATTCCACCATGCTTATGAGAGTTGCTCAACAAATTTAAAAAACATGTTTAAGATTCTTGTTAGATTCGTATATTTCAAAATCATCAATTATATTTATCTGGATTTTGTTATTATTTGAATACTCAACCAACGTTATATGAATAGTAAAATTGAAGCTCTCATTGCCAAGCGAAACTGTTTGCAAGACTAAATTGGCAGTTAAACCAAAGACAGATAAAAGTTCTAAATAAGATGTTCGATTCAGAACCAGAAGGTTTTAATGGTGGTTTAAGGGCAGCAAACTACAAAAACATCACTGGAGCGACTATACCAACAACAACTCGTGATTTGGTAGATTTAGTTAATAAAAAAGCACTCATTAAGATCGGTAATCTTAAATATTCTAGGTACTATTTTGTAAATTTAATTTTATAGAAATCATTTAGAAATCTTTACAGAATAATTATCATATTCAACTCTGAAAACCATATATTTCTTGCTAACTAAGACTCTTTCTATAATCTTAAATATATGAATATTGAGTATGAAGCGCGTGCATAATCATAGTGTAAATAATAAATTTATTGTTGGAATCATTCTTAATTCTATATTTATTACTTTGGAAATATTCTATGGTTTTCAAAGTAATTCATTAGCTTTATTAGCAGATGCCGCACATAACGCTGGGGATGTTTTTGGTTTGTTGGTAGCATGGTTTGGCTATTGGATTGCTCATAAAAAAGCTCCTGCAAAATTCACCTTTGGATACAAGAATGTTACAGTTCTAGCTGCTTTTATTAACTCAGTTTTGCTATTCATAGCCGTAGGGGGAATAATATTCGAGGCAGTCCCACGTTTAGGAGAAGGCAATCACACACTAGCATCAACTACAGTAATGCTCGTTGCATTTATTGGTGTGATTATTAATGGGATAACAGCATATTTCTTTTTCCATGATCGTGAGCATGATATCAATATTCAAGGAGCATTTTTGCATATGTTTCTTGATGCACTGGTCTCTTTTGGAGTGATAGTTGCAGGCTTTTTCATATATTGGAAATCATGGCTTTGGTTAGATCCAGTCATAAGTTTAGTTATTGCTCTTGTAATCTTGTTTAGCTCATGGAGATTATTCAAAGAGTCTCTTAACCTTATGCTAGCCGCTGTTCCCACTTCTATTGATATTGAGAAATTAAAGGCTGCTATTTTTAAATCAAAAGGACTAATAGGTATTCATGATCTGCACATTTGGCCTATTAGCACAACTGAAACAGCTTTGTCTGTCCATCTTGTAGTTTCCCCTAAGTTCTTTAAAGACTCTTTTTCTAGGGATATTGAAAAAAGGATAAAAACAAAGTTTTCAATCTCACATGTTACTATACAAATGGAATTGCAAAATATGGAGCAGAATTGTGAAACAAATTGCTAATAGGATAAAACGATGCTGTATCTAATAAAAGTTGTCATTGCCGCAATTATTATTGTTTCTGTTACAGAAGTGAGTAAGGTCAATGCGCAATTAGGTGGTTTAATTAAGTCATTGCCTTTAATATCGCTTATCAGTTTTATCTGGCTATATTATGATACCCAAAATATAAAAATTATAGCTGATTTATCTTTGAGTACATTGTTGTATGTAATACCAACCTTACCCATGTTTTATATTTTCTATATCCTTTTAACTAAAGGATTTGGATTTCATATAGCGCTATTTTTATCTGTTTTAACAATTATTCCAGGGTATATCTTATTAACTAAAATTTTGAATAGTTAAATTTTTTAGGTTCATTAATGGAAAAGCACAGTAGTTTCAATTTATTGTTAACAGATAAATAAGATAATTAATGCTTGCCTTAAAATTTAAGATTTAACCCGACGCCGAATTTCTCTCTTGAGTATTAATTACCTATTATATAAACTTGTTTGGTAATTTCATAATTCACACCAAAAGTATACTCATCTTCAGTATTCCAATCCCAATCAAATGACACTCTATCAGTGAGCTGATGCAAACCTTAGCTTACCTTTGGTATTAACTCTTAAGTCAGCTTTAATCAGTAGTGGCAAGGTGTATTCTATTCCTAAGATTTCGCGGTTCATGATTTTATTATGCTCTCTCTCAGCCTTACCACCTATAGGCCCCAAAAAATTGGGACAGGTATCTTTGATAGATAAACTCAGCCTCATAATCGTCTTTGTAATCATAACGGGCATCAAGAATAATGTTGTCATCATTTCTCATAAACTTAGTAATGGCATTGGCGAAATTGGAATATCCCTCTAACTTGATTGCAGTGAACCATATATTACTATGTTCAGCTTAGTGATCACGTTCTGTACCATCACAATGCAGAACTCCACCCATACCTAGCTTCATATGATAAAGATTA
The DNA here is from genome assembly GCA_964558975.1 of uncultured Candidatus Midichloriaceae bacterium. GTDB lineage: Bacteria > Pseudomonadota > Alphaproteobacteria > Rickettsiales > Midichloriaceae > CAZLFQ01. Next base: position 799,824 of record CAZLFQ010000001.1, on the reverse strand, counting down.
TGACAATGGAAAATCCAGTCTTTCTCTTCGTTTGCTTCAAACTCAATTTCAACAGTTTCAAATGGAGAGACTGAAACTGTATGCTTTAATGGGCTATAGTTTCCTTGACCATTTAATACCCGGATGCATTGAATGATCCATATTAGGCATATTGTTAGAAGCTTTATCAAAACCACGTTCTTTAACATCTTTGAAGAAATCAACGAGTGTGAGTCTGGCGTTGGCATTCAAAATTCCGATATTACTCAGTATATTTACAGCAGAACCTATTTAGCGAATGGACAATTACTCAAAGCTGGGTAGGCCTTAAAAATAGACTAGGGGGTATAAAGTGATTACTTTCATATAAAACAATGAAGCACTAAATTATGTGGAAAAACTAAGTATGTACAGAATTAAAAGAGGTTACAATGATATGGTATGTTGAATATAAAAAAATATTATTAGCTTTTATACTTATCTATATTGATGACAGTATAATATAAGCCAATAATTTTTTGCTTATGTTTACAAATCCCCGCGTATTCTAAACTAGAATCTTCATATCTTTTGAATTTATAAACTTAGATGGCGTCAGCCAATGGAAGTCTATCTCTCACCAAAACACCATCTTGTAATTTCTTTAGGCTCTAGACTAGTTTGAAACCTTAATATATTTGCATATACTTTTAATATAGACAATACTTGGGTACAAGACGTAATTTGTTAAGGACTAGTAATGCGCGTATATTGCTTTGGGATTATGGTGTTGCTCATAGCCTGTTATTTAGCTACTACAGCACGAGCAAAAATATCCGAGTATAATCTAACGATTGAACGCTTACCTGTGAACATTACTGGAACGCCTATCGAAAAAATTACTGTTAATGGCAATATCCCAGCCCCCATACTGAGTTTTACCGAAGGTGATGAGGCAGTCATACACGTCACAAATAAAATGAGTGAACCAACCTCAATACATTGGCACGGACTTATTCTACCTGGAGCAATGGATGGTGTAACTGGTTTCAACGGTTTTGAAGCAATCAAACCTGGAACAACTTTTACATACCGTTTTCTTATCAAGCAAACAGGTACATACTGGTATCATTCACATACGGGGGGACAAGAACAAGATGGACTTTATGGTTCAATCATAATATTGCCAAAAGGTGAAGATCCTATACAGTCAGAGCGTGACTATGTGGTAGTGGTATCAGATTTTTCTGAAGAACGTTCAGATGACATAATGGTAAATCTCAAGATGTCATCTGATTATTATGCCAATGCCAGACTCACACTCGGTGATTTCTTCAAAGATGTTAAAGAACGTGGTTTTGATAAAGCTTGGAATGATACAAAGACTTGGGGTAAGATGAGGATGATGCGCACCGATCTATCAGATATCTCAGGATATACCTTCCTAGTGAATGGCAAATCGCCAGAACAGAATTGGACGGGCATTTTTAAAACTGGTGAACGGGTGCGCCTTCGCTTTATTAACGCTTCGGCCACATCGATTTTCGATGTGAGGATACCTGGGCTTAAAATGAATGTGGTGCAGGCTGATGGGCAGAATGTTGAACCTGTGATAGTCGATGAGTTCCGCTTTGCTCCAGCTGAAACCTATGATGTGGTCGTCACACCGAAGGAGGATAAAGCTTACACCATCGCAGCTGAGTCTATTGACCGCTCTGGCTTTGCAATAGGTACATTAGCAAGTGCCGAAGGTATGAAAGGTGAGGTTCCAGCGCACCGTCCTCGTGCATTACTCTCTATGGTTGATATGAATATGGATATTATGATGAGGGATGATCCAGATATGGAAATGACACCCGCCGATATGATAAGTGGCTGGGCGAAAACGGGGGCACCGGAAGGAGATAAGGTGCTATCCTACTCAGACTTACGTTATCTAGGAATTCAGAAAGATACACGCCAACCAGAGCGCACGATTGATGTGACACTTGGTGGCAATATGGAACGCTATATTTGGACTATAAACAACAAGAAATTTTCAGAGGCTGAGCCTATACACCTCAAATATGGCGAACGAGTACGTCTTAATTTTACCAACGAAACCATGATGGCGCATCCAATGCATCTGCATGGTATGTTTGTTCAATTGGAAAATGGCCAAACCGCTACAAAGTTGCCTAATAAGCATACAGTCATCGTTCCGCCAGGTGGTTCTTATTCCGCGTTGTTGACTGCTGATGAAGCGGGTGAATGGGCATTTCATTGCCATATGCTCTATCACATGATGTCTGGTATGATGCGCCAAGTTGTTGTTGCTAAGCTTGACGCGACTGATATTTCAACAACAGAGGATTTACCACAGCAAACCCTCAAGTCAAAGAAGATTGGAGGAAGCCATGCGCACTAATCACTTACTCATGGCATTATGCCTTATAAATATTTTAGCGCACTCTACACTTGCAATGGAGCATGCGACGCACTCTGACATGGCAGCAGAGCATGGCGGCGGCATCTTCCATATGTTCCGTTTGGAAATTGATGTTGGCTCAAATAGTGATGGTAAGTCTATCCAAAACTGGGATCTAGATGGTTGGATAGGCACGGATGAAAACAAGCTCTGGCTGAAAAGCGAAGGGGAACGTGCTGATAGCAAACTAGAAAGTACTCAGTTATGGGGGCTTTACAGTCGTAATATTGCCACTTTCTGGGATGCGCAGATAGGCCTTCGCCATGATACCGAACCTGAATCCACCACTTATCTAACGTTCGGCGTTAATGGTCTTGCTCCTTATTTTTTTGAAACCGAATCACATATATTTGTCAGTGAACGCGGTAACGTTACTGCACGCTTACGTCAAGAAAGCGACCTTCTGCTTACTCAGAAATGGATTTTGCAGCCTTATTTTGAGGTAAATCTCTCAGCACAGAATGTCCAAAAACAAGACATTGGTGCGGGTGTGACAGATGCACAGATAGGGTTGCAGACACGCTATGAGTTCATCAGAAAATTCGCGCCTTATATAGATATCCATTATGGTCGAAAAATAGGTAAAACTTCATCCTTAACTAAAAAACACGGCAAGGATAATGACGAGCTTGTTGGCACTATAGGCCTGCGGCTTATGTTTTAATCAACTTATAAAGGATTAACTATGAAAAAACTATTATTACCTATTGTATTATTGCTCATCACTGCTGCTTGCGCTCAAACCAGTCCACAATCATCGGGCATGATGAAGGATGGTGGAATGATGCAAAGTGGCTCCATGTGTGAGAAATGCCCTTGCTGCCAAGAGATGATGGAAGGTGGCATGAAGGACGGCATGATGATGAAAGAAGGAATGCAATGCCCGATGATGAAAAATGGTGCATCCAAAGACGGCATGAAATGCTCCTGCTGTCAGGGCATGATGAAAGATGGGATGGAAAAGCAATCCACTCCTGCACCTAAAAAACCTGCCGGTGTGAGCGCTGAAGAACACAAGCAACACCATCCTGAACAATAGGAGGCGGTATGGAAAACCATGAACACTGTCAGCATTCAAAGTCATATAGCCTGTGGCATAAGGCAGCGGTACTATGCCTTGTCTTGCTGGGCGCATTGTTGATTGCTGACCATTGGAATCATGTGGTTAGCGCATTACCTTATCTCCTGTTACTATCGTGCCCACTCATGCACTTATTTATGCACGGCAAGCACCATCACGGAGATAAGAAATAATGTACTTCCTGATAAAAACCCTAATCACTGCTTTGATCGTCGCAGCTGTATCGGAACTGTCGAGGCGCTACACTCTATGGGCAGCTCTTCTGGTTTCGCTGCCACTGACCTCGATCCTCGCATTTATCTGGGTCTATTGGGATACGAAGGACACCAGCAAGATCATCGAATTATCTTATTCGGTGTTTTGGCTGGTGTTGCCTTCGCTCGCCTTTTTTCTAATCCTGCCTTTCCTGCTCAAACAGGGTTTAGCATTTTCGATGGCGATGATTGGAGCCGTAGCGGCAACAGCTGCGTTCTACGGTGTTGGAATATGGTTATATAAAACAATAATATAGGAAGATAATTATGAACCATACTATTGCTAAAGACCCCGTATGTGGGATGGATGTTGACCCTGCAAAAACGCCACATCATTACGCGCTGAACAATACGGAATATCATTTTTGCGGCAAAAATTGCTTGGATAAATTCAACGCGAATCCCACCAACTATACTGACCCTGCAAAACCCAAAACCAGTTGCTGCGGTGGCCACAGCAAGCCCGCACCTTCAACGCAGTCAGCACCAGGCAGCAAGGACATTATCTATACCTGCCCGATGCACCCGCAGGTTAGGCAACCCAAGCCTGGTAATTGCCCGATCTGCGGAATGGCATTGGAGCCAGAAAAAGTTTCACTGTACGCTGCACCTAATCACGAACTTATAGATATGACGCGGCGGTTTTGGGTGTCGGTTCTTTTAGCTGCGCCACTGGCATTGTTTGTTATGGGCGCACATCTGATTCCCAACATTCCGCATGAATGGATGGATTCGTCGCTTTCGCATTGGATTCAGATGATGATTGCAACACCCGTAGTGCTGTGGGGTGGCTGGCCGTTTTATGTGCGGGCGTTAGATTCCGTTAAACACCGCAGCCTAAATATGTTTACGCTTATCGCACTCGGTGTTGGCGTAGCCTATATTTACAGCCTTATTCTAACGCTTTTTCCCGATGCAGTTGCCCAATTTTCCGGTAGCATGATGCTTGATGTCTATTTCGAGGCAGCAGCAGTCATTACCGCGCTGGTCTTGCTGGGACAGGTGCTTGAACTTAAAGCCCGTGTACAATCAAGCAATGCAATGCGAGCATTGCTTGACCTCGCCCCGAAGATGGCACGAATCATTCGTGCTGATGGCAAAGAAGAAGATGTGCCATTATCGGAAGTGCATAAAGGCGACTTGCTGCGTGTTCGCCCTGGTGAGAAAATACCAGTAGATGGCGTTGTCATAGAAGGCCATAGCAGTGTCGATCAATCCATGCTTACGGGCGAATCTGTTCCTGTGGAAAAAAGCCCAGGCGATAAGGTGACGGGCGCAACACTCAATGGCACGGGCGGGTTCACCATGCGTGCCGAGCGCGTGGGCAATGAAACGATGCTGGCGCAGATCGTGGAGATGGTGGCGAAAGCCCAGCGCACCCTCGCACCCATTCAACGCATGGCGGATAAGGTTTCTGGCTATTTCGTGCCGATTGTCGTTCTGGTGGCAATTCTTACTGCCGCTGCATGGTTTATATGGGGACCAGAACCGAAACTGGCCTATGCCATCGTTAATGCTGTAGCCGTGTTGATTATCGCTTGCCCATGTGCGCTCGGGCTTGCCACGCCAATGTCTATCATTGCCGGAACAGGACGCGGTGCAATGGCAGGCGTGTTGATTAAAAACGCCGAGTCACTAGAAATCATGGAAAAAGTCGATACGCTCATTATCGACAAAACTGGCACGTTGACCGAGGGTAAACCGAAGCTCATGGAAGTTGTTGTCGCTTCTGGCTTTGAACAAAGCGAAGCCCTGCGGTTGGTAGCAAGTCTTGAACAAAGCAGCGAACACCCGCTTGCATCGGCCATCGTCAAAGGCGCACAGGAAAAAGGCATGACGCTTTCCACCGTACAGAATTTCTCATCGACTACGGGGAAAGGCGTACAAGGCATGGTGGATGGACACAACGTCGCGCTGGGCAATGCGGCAATGCTTACATCACTTGGCATGAATGCTGATTCACTCGTGCAAGCCGCCGATCAACTGAGAGCCAAAGGCCAAACCGCCATGTTTGCTGCCATTGATGGCAAACCAGCGGCGATCATCAGCGTTGCCGACCCGATCAAGGCCACTACGCCCGAAGCATTGAAACAGCTGAAAGCTGAAGGGTTACATATTGTCATGCTCACCGGCGATAGTAAAGCCACCGCGAAGGCAATTGCGGAGCAACTGGGCATTGAGGATTATGAAGCCGAAGTGCTGCCAGAACGCAAAAGCGAACTGGTGCGCCAACTACAGGAAAAAGGCCGTAAGGTAGCAATGGCGGGTGATGGTGTGAATGATGCGCCAGCATTAGCGCAAGCGCATGTGGGCATTGCGATGGGAACAGGAACGGATGTGGCGATGGAAAGCGCGGGTGTTACGCTGGTGAAGGGTGATTTAATCGGCATCGTCCGCGCCCGTCGCTTGAGCCATGCCACCATGAGCAATATCAGGCAAAACTTATTCTTCGCATTCGTCTATAATGCGCTTGGCGTGCCTGTCGCCGCTGGCGCACTTTATCCATTCTTCGGATTGCTTCTAAGCCCCGTCATTGCCAGCGCAGCGATGGCACTCAGTTCGGTGTCAGTGATTATGAACTCGCTACGACTCAGAAAAGTTAAGTTGTAATGTTTGCCTTATAAGCTAGTGACTCCGCATTCCTCCGCTTCACAAGCCCCTTGAATTTGCGACCACCCGCCCACAGCCATTTCATCAGTTCGGCTGGCACATCATAGTGTTCCTCGCGGTTGACCTTGCAGAGGAGCGTAGAGCGTTGGAGCGCATCGCTGCCCAGGTTGAAAGTGAACGACAAGAGAGCGTCGAACTGGCTATCGGTTAGCGGAGCGGTAATCAGGCGCAAGACCGCCTGTTCTGCACGCAATACAACCTTAATCAGCAACGCTCCGTTAATCAAGGATTCAGTTTCTGATCAAGATGAATTATAAACGTAATTAAAAATTGTTAAGCCGAAATTAATTATCATTACTAAATCCATTTTACATAATTACTGCTATCATACTTATTGGGCATTGCTCATATTCATGTTATGCTCGATTTCTTTTTGCATTGAGTATAACCATTGGCGCCTGGAAAGTTAGAGTGCTCACTACTGCGTTATAAATAGGAAGTGAGTAATTATAAATATTTTACTCACTTCCTACATTTTAGATTTAAATAGCAATCGGTTGTTTTGAAATCACTTGGATTCGGGATACTATAGGAATCTTGTTGTCATTTTCTAAAAGTACGTTTTCTATATCTGCTAAGTATGCTATCAACACTCCTTTTCTTTCTAAGTCTTGGAGAGAAGTTTGAGCTATAAATTCAAGCAGCAAACAATTCTCTCTACCAAGTATTTGAATAGACTCTTTATGTGTTTTAATACTTCCAAGCAATGATGATATATTAGTATTAAAAGTAATAGAGCTACTGACCGAATGCTCTTTGATACATACATTGTGCTTTTCAGCACCACACTTTATTGTATCAGGGATATCGCCAGCAATATTTGCCATATATTTCTTTCTCATTGCTTTGGGGGTTGATGTGCTATTTTCGTGTATAAATACTAGCATTCCTTGATCATCGAGATTAGGTAATACAGATGAAAAATACGATGGAATATCCTTGCAGTAATACAAGATATTTGAGGCCAAGATAAAGTTATATTTACCCAATTCCTTGTAGTCCATATCAAAACAATCCTTTTTGAGTAATCGCGTCTGAAATGCTTTGTCTTTAAACTTTTCATTTAGCTGGCTTAAAAAATCTGCATCACTATCTATGCCGCAGTAAGAATCTATCCAGTTTTTTTTAAAAGAGTTAACTACACTCTCTGATAACTCACCTTCCCCACACCCTATATCTAAAATCTTGACACCATCTGTTATAAGGGCTTGAGTCTCATATTCTGTAATCAACTCTGCTAAAGCTTTGGATGTAAGTTTTTTCTGCTCGGTATGTCTTAAAAACGATGCAAACCATTCAGATTCATTAGAACCTATATTGGTTACATCATTTGCATTGGTGGTCTGCTCATGGTATAATTCAAGACCATGAGGTTTAGTTGTTTCTAACATATATTCCTCATTTTATTGGAGCTGCTTCAACCTTGTTTTTCGAAGATTCAGGTTGGAGTGGCTTTTAATTAATAAATATCACAATAAGATTTTTAAAGTTTGTAAGTATTACATATATTCTGCCTCCTAAAATTTAGTATTTGTTTTAATGGTTGGTAATAACTTCCTTCTGGTATTCGTACAAGTAACCTTCAAGCAATTCATCTTGATTCACGTGCAACCGACCTTCTGCAATTTTTTTGAGGATAGCCTGCGCTTTAACGCTATATGGATCTCTCATAGCACGAAGTTCTTCAGCTGAAATTAAGCGTGAACTAATCTTTTCGTTATCAAAAATATTAGTCACTTTATCACTTCGTAATTTTTTTGTTTTCTTCATACGCACCCTGTCAATAAAAGTGGTTTTATAAATAACTGGCAGAATTATACCTTATTATTCCGTATAATAAAAGTAAAATTTAACAAATTCTTAATATTTAGTGAATTTCGCAGAATTGCAAGCTGGGCGTCACTATCTTCTATCTCTCTTGGCATACTATCTCGCCAAGTTTTCCAGTTTCTGGATCCAGGCGATAGCCCATCGTGCCATAAGCTTCTATAAAACCTTTATCTTCATGGTAAACAACACCAATCATCGCATATAGACATCTACCATTCTCATCTACAAACTTTGGTAATTTGCGTTCACCTGTCTTGATATAAATATAATATGGTGGGGCAACAACACTCAATAATCCGCAATCCCAGCTCTAACTCCCATCGCCGCTAACTGCAATCTATACGCATCACTCGATATATTCTCATTCGCAATATGGAATATAAAAAATTTAAACTTAAAGTAATTATACTCTTAATATTTGAGGGGATTTTGTCACAAATCCAACTAATCAATTTATTATCAAAATTTCTTTGCTAGTTAGCAATATCAAACCATGTATTGATTGTGTTTTTAATAAGTTTTTCTTGAACAATTTTATGATTTTTATGAGCCTGTCAGCTACACTCTACTTCAGCTTTTCAGGAGCGTTGCGAATAATATCTATGATCTTCTTGTTTTGAATTGGATCTAAATCCTTATCTCCAATTTCATATTCCCTAACTTTAATCTCATGATTGTAGACCCAATCATAATTGTCAGGTCTTGGATCGATATTATACCAGTAGACATCTTGAATCATTTCTCTTGTGCTGGGATCTTTTTTTAAATCTTCTAAAAATTCTAAAGTTCCTTTTATAGCTTCGTATTGAAATTTAGAATTAACCGTTCCATCTGAGTAACTAGGCAAACCTAAATTCTCTTTATTTTGTTCTATATATTTATATGGTGCATCTGTTGTTTTATGTACTGGCATGAAACCAATCTCTGTAAAAACAATGGGCTTCATTTTTGGTTGCCATTTTGTTTTTTGACCATTGGGATTGTTATGTTCAGATTGCCACCAATACTGGATATTCTCTAAAGCATAGGAAGGAGTAAGAGCTTTTTTATTTCCAGCTGCATCCACATAATAATCATAGTGCTCTCCTTTAACCCATCCTTCTTTAATTTCTGTCGGATCATAATTTTTTTTCTCACTACTAATATGGCTTGTTAAAGGGAAATACGCATCAATACCAACATAATCAATATTAGGATCAGACCATAATTCGTCTAAGTGATACCATCCACCATCCGTGTGATGATATTCAGACCAATTAGCCGCATACGAAATTTTGATTTTATTTCCCAATATTTTTCGTACTTTGCCAGCCAAATTTGTCATCTTGGCTACTGCAAAAAACTCATTTTTATGATTTTTGTATTTGAGAAGATCTTCTAATTCAGAACCTAAAAGAAACCCTTGTATTACATCCTTAAGGCGCGTCTCTTGGTATTGCAAATTTGCATAATGAAGTAAAAACTTTTCATATTCTACAAAAAAATTGTCAACTCCTTCTTGAGATTCAGCATTAATATGGCCTCTCCAAGGCTTATCTACAGTATCTACAAAAAGGAATGGGTATATTGTAACCTCAACGCCCCTATCATGTAGCAATTTTGCGAACTCTACAACTGATCTATCTGTGGCAGTTCCTGTCCAATTAGGATGCCCATCACTATCTTTATTCATTAGGATTGCTGTATTTCTACTGTATTTCCCCACGCTCCACTCTGCATTAATTTTACTATCTACCTTAGGAACTATTTTTAATGATTCAGCATCCAGAGTATTGACATACCATCCTACTACTAAGCCCATTCTCTTTATATTTGGGTAATATTTATCGAGATATTCCAGTGTGGCAAGAATGTTTGGCTTACCTTTGAGAACTTCATTTGCATTGATTTGCTTCCCATCTTCTCTAAGAACTATATTAGTTTCATAGCCGTATTCACCAGATAAAGGGCCTATAACTACTGCTTGAATATCGCGGGATATACTTCGAGAGGCTGAAGTATATGACAAGTAATACAAGATACTAGAAAGTATCAGTAAACATAAAAAGATGATGATTATAATTTTCTTGATTAGCATTTATATTCAAAGAAATTCAATGTTTCAAAAACAGTTATATAGTATTCAAATGGCTTATGTCACGCACGATTAGTTTGACACAGGTGCCTTAAGTAATTCAGATGAGATTCAAAGTTTGTCTTTTTCTAAACGTGTCAAAATGTCAACAAGTGATATACCTAAGGCCTCGCATAACTTCAGAACAGTTAGTAAGGTAGGATTGCGTTTTTTACTCTCAATTAGGCCAATTGCAGTGCGACTAAGCTTTACTTTACCAGCCAGCTTTTTATGTGATAATCCAAGCTCTTTTCTCCTCAGTATTAGCTGATCTATTACCCATCCAGTTTTTCTTTCTAAAGTGCTTTTAGCCATAATATAAGCATTATGGCGTCTATAACACTAATAAATACAAAGGCTGGATATCATGGCCCGATTGGCTTGGTACTTAAAAATAATTTAATGTTAGTTAAGTGAGTCAGAATATAAAATTATTTACCTCATTTGATATTCATACATTGCATTCACAGCCTCTTCCATTGAACTCCTGGCAACATCCTTTGAAACTCTTGCATATATCGCTGTAGCTTGCTGGTTTTTATGGCCAAGTGTTTTTCCTATAATAAAGCTACTAGCACCCGTACGAACTTGCCAACTTGCTAAAGTTCTGCGCAAGTCATGAATTCGCAAATCCTTAATGTTAGCTTTATTTAAAAGGCGTTTCCAAGCTTTTTTAGGCTCTTCCAGATGTCCTGATTTACTTGTTTTGCTCGGAAAAACCCATTCATTGATACGAATGCTCTTAAGCTCTGACAATATTTCAACTACTTGTGGGACCAAGGCAACGATATGAACTTCTCCATTTTTAGTACTAGAAATACGCCATTCTGGATTTTCACCAAAAGCTATATCATCCCAATGCATACTTAATACATTTCCTCGTCTAGCCCCAGTTAATAAGCTGATATAAAAATATCCTTTAAAAATCAAATCAGGTTCGCTGTTCAAGGCTTTAAAGAATCTTCCTACCTCATCAGGCTGCAGCGCTCTATCTCTTGCAACTTCATGGAATTTTTTAATGTTTATTGCGGGGTTGTTACCTTTAAAGCCCCAGTGAATTGCTTTATTAAACATGGTTTTTAGTAAGGACAATGCTCTATTAGCAGCATATAAACCTGCTTTATTCTTAATTCCGTTGTGCAATTTCTCAAGATCACTTCTTGTAATACTCGAGATCTTTTTCGAATCCAAAGGTTTAAGATACCGATTATACAGCCCAAGATCATCTTTCCATGATCTTTTTCTTATCTTGGCGTGTTCCTCAAAGTATCTTTGAAAGAGTTCTGAAAAAATGGCTTCATCGTGTAGCTCCTTTTTTTTCTTATTGGGATTAATTCCCTTGCCTATATCGGCAATATCTTTATATGCTTTGGCTCTAGCCTGCTCAGGAGTTATCTCAGGAAACCTACCTAGCTTAATTTTCTCAGGTCTTCCATTCACTCTTTTGTATAAGAAAAATGTTTTAGTGCCGCTAGGGAACACCATTATACCTAAGCCTGAAGTTTTGTTGTCGTAATAATAATCACGTGAACCTGCTTTTGCATTGGGTAAGGCCTTAAGTGAAGCAAGAGTAAAGTTTACTTTTTTATTCATTCTGTGTTCTACGTATGTTCTACAAATTCTATAAAAATATAGCAAATTTGGTTAAACGTGATATAAGGCTAATGCGTATTAAATGCAAGTAATATAAAGAATTATTATGCTCGGATAAATTTGGTAAAACCATAGACCCTATGATTCCTAATCACTAGGTCGGACGTTCGAATCGTCTCAGTCCCACCAGCAATCAGTACGATCAAATATATAGACGATGAGAACGGAGTTCGACAATTCACAGAGTGAATTGGACGGCGTATGCCGCCCGAAGGGTGAAAAATCGCTCAGCGATTTGAATCAATCGTCTCAGTCCCACCAATTTACTAATACAATTCACCACTACCAAACTGCTCTTTTGGGGCATCTTTGAATTTCGGCAGGCCGTCATTGCAATCAACGACTTTATCTTGATACCAAATGTGGCGTACAGGTTTAAAGCTAGAGGGCATAGTACTTTCAAATTGAAAATTATTTACATTAATACCAATTCCACCTTGCTTGTCATGATCTTCTGATATTCCATAAATTAACGCACTACACATGGAACATAAGTAAAGACGAGATTTATTACGAATGACTGAAACAAGTCTATCTTCTCCTTTTATAATCTGAAAATTTTTTGTCAGATAAGCTGCAGTAAAACTATAGCCAATTTTATCTGCAGGATTTTTAGAAGCACTTGCAACTATTCTACACTTATTACAGTGACAATGTTGTGTAAATAGTGGATCGCCTTTGGCTTCAAAGTGAATGTTTCCACAATTGCATTGGCCTTTATAAATCATTTGATCCTAGCTCATACCAATTATTGAGCCAACTTACCTTATTTTTACCTTCCAATCAAATTTTATGCAATCAGGCACTTGTGTAGTTCGTCTTATGTTGTACTATAAGCTGACAATGTGGAGTAAAAAGTGAAAAACTGCCACTGATAATGTAACAAATAGGAGAATGACTATGGCTACAAAAACTAAAAAGAAAGCTGCTACACCAGCAGTAGTTCGCCCAATAAAAGAAAGACTTACAAAATCAGCTATGCTCAGCCATATTGCTGAAAGAACAGAATTATCACGCGCTCAAGTTGGCCAAGTATTTGGCGAATTAGAAGGACTAATGTTTGGTTCAGTTCATCCAAATGGTTCTGGTGAATTCATGTTCCCTGGACTATTCAAAGTAGCATTACGTAAAGTTCCTGCTCGTAAAGCTGGTACATTAATTCGTAACCCTGCTACAGGTGAAATGATGAAAGCAGCTGCAAAACCTGCATCTGTTCGCGTTAAAATTAGACCTCTTGCTAAACTTAAAGCAGCAGCTTGTAAGTAAATAGCCAAAAGCTGGCATCTTTTTAGATGCCAGCTTTTTTAAAATATCCTTTCAAATTACCCAAATAATTTAGTCACTTTAAATGCAATGCCGCTTGCAAGTGCGGTTACAGTTGCGCCCCATAGCATATCAACAATCGTTACAATCCATGGCCAGTCTTTTAGAGTTGCATGGTTGGTAATGTCGTAGCAGCCATAAGCGGCGAAACCAAATACGAAGCCCATAAACATAACTCTAGAAACTGCATAACTAGCTTGAATTGAAGGAATAATAAGTATGATACTTAGTGCGAATGCATAAATTAAATATAATGCGATTGCAGGCAAGAAAGAAATTTCTTCTACCCATAAATGCCCTAAATTTGGGCGGTAAAATTTACTCACCGTTAGTGTTAGCCAGATCCCATCAATTATAATTAATGAAAGAAATGCAGATGCGAAAGATATTAGAAAAGGATTCATAAAGCCTTATTTATTAAATGTTATTACTTTTAAAGTGAGATCATCTCTCAAATTTTCAATATATTCATCGTTAAATTTTTTCATTATTAACGCAGTGATTTTTGCTGCATCGGGTTTGCTAGGCAAGTTATTTAGAATGAACTGCACAAGTTCATCTGTGGTTAAGAAGTTGCTGCTGTTATCTTCTGTTTCAATCAATGCATCGCTATAAAGAATTAATGCATCCCAATCTTTTATGGAGATTTCTTGAGTTACGTATTGCGATTTTGTTTGAATGCCTAGAGGAAATTCTTTGCCATCCAAAGTTTTTGATTTGCCATTTTTGAATGAAATTAAAAGTGGGGCAGGGCATGAAGCGCATGCGTAGGTTAATTTCTGTTTCGAGGAATCTATCACACCATAAAACATTGTGGCGAATTGGGAACGAGAAAGCATTTTATAAAGAATGCTATTTACGTTCGATAAAAATTCTCCAGGATTTTTATTGTATTCCTCGTTTTCTTTAATTATCCCGTGCAACCTAAAAGTATTTATTGCTGCTCTAACTCCATGGCCAGCAAAATCCCAAACACAAAGCCCTAACTTAGATTGCCCTAATTCCAAAACATCGTAAAAATCCCCACCAAGTTCTGATGATGGTTTATAATATGCAGAAATACATATGTGATGGTCATTTGCAACTTTATCTAAAAATTCTTGGGTTGGCAGTAAAGAAAATAACATACTGCTGGCATCTTTAAGTTCAGAAGCCATTCTGGAATTAGCTTCTTTCATGTCTGCATATAGCTTTGATTGCTCTAGTTGAGTTTTGATTCTAGCTATTAACTCAGATTCTTCGATTGGTTTGTTTATAAAATCATTCGCCCCACAGCCAAACGCTTTATGTTTGTTATCGCCTGTGCTTTGCGCACTTTGGATGATTACAACTATATCTTTAGTTTTTTCATTGCTTTTTATGCCATTGCATAGATCGAAACCAGAAATGTCTGGTAAAACTAAATCCATTAAAATTAGGTGTGGACGGTTTGCGCATATAATCTCTACAGCTTGTTGTCCTGTTGAGGCTTTTTGGATGTGTGTAAATCCACTCGCAATCAAAATCTCTTCAATTAATAAGAGATTATAGTCCATATCGTCGACTATTAATATTTTTGCGCTTGTGAGGGATGTGCCCATCATGGACTTGATTCATTACCTATAAAATAACCCTATCATGGCTAGGAAATTAATTCAACTTTATGAGTGCTAGACGTAGACTATCTATATTGTGCGTCTTTTTGGATATTATTGGCGATCATACGCTCATATTTTTCGCCATTTTCGAGTAGTTTTGCCTTATTATATAGCAATTCTTCATGGGTTTCTGTAGCGTACTCAAAGTTTGAGGTTTCAACAATCGCGTCTACTGGGCAAGCTTCTTGGCAAAGGCCGCAGTATATACACTTTGTCATGTCAATATCGTAACGAGTAGTACGTCTACTGCCGTCTTCGCGTTCTTCAGCTTCTATTGTTATTGCCTGTGCTGGGCATATAGCTTCACACAACTTGCATGCAATGCAGCGTTCTTCACCATTAGCATATCTTCTTAACGCATGTTCGCCTCTAAACCTAGGGCTAAGTGCACCTTTTTCATAAGGATAATTTAAAGTCACTTTTCTCTTGAACATGTACTTGAAA
>CAZLFQ010000001.1:439757-784361 GCA_964558975.1 uncultured Candidatus Midichloriaceae bacterium | reverse complement strand
TCTTAGTATATAGGAATTAATACCCTCAAAAAGCCATTTAGTAAATAGTTAATGGTGCACAATAAATACCTTATTGACAAATTGGCATTCACAATACATAATCAGTCACCTTAAGAAATAAAATTTGATTTAATATATGTCGTATACTGCAGGTACATACACCGCGAAACGTGGAGAAGTCACAAAAAACTGGCTTGTTATTGATGCTGAGAATGTTGTTCTTGGAAGACTAGCTGCTGAAGTAGCTAAGTTGTTGAGAGGTAAGCATAAAGCTCGCTTTTCTCCTAGCCTAGATACAGGTGATAATGTTGTTATTATAAACGCGGCGAAAGTACAAGTTACTGGAAATAAAAAAGAAGATAGAGTGTTTTTCTGGCATACTGGCCACCCAGGTGGAATTAAGGAAAGAACTATCGGTGAGAGACTTTCAAGCAAGTTCCCTGAAAGAGTTTTGATTAAAACTATCGAAAGAATGATGCCTAAAGATAGCCCTCTTGCGCGCAAACAAATGAAATGTCTTCATGTTTACGGTTCTACTGAACACCCTCATGAAGCTCAAAAACCAGCAGTAGTAAATATCGCTGCAAAGAATATCAAGAATACAAGAGGCAAGAAAGCAAATGGCTAAACAACAAGTAATGACAGAAATTTCAAAAGTAATGCCTGTTAAGGCTCGTAAATATGCTACTGGAAGAAGAAAATCAGCTTCTGCTAGAGTTTGGATTGCTAAAGGAAAAGGAAGAATTTTCATCAATGGAAAAGACATTGAGCAGTATCTTGTTCGTCCTGTTCTAAGAATGATTGTAAATCAACCATTTGTAGCTGCAAACGCAGTTGGAATGTACGATGTATGGTGTACAGTTGAAGGAAGTGGTACTTCTGGCCAAGCTGGAGCAATTAGACACGGAATAAGCAGAGCTTTAGATATTGATAATCCTGAGTTACATGGTTTGCTACGTCAAGGTGGCTTCCTAACTCGTGATGGTAGAAAAGTGGAACGTAAAAAGTACGGCTTCAAAAAAGCTCGTCGTAGATTCCAATTCTCTAAGAGATAATAAGAACAACCTCCTAGTTTGTCTGAAAAACCCTGGCTTTGTCCCCAGGGTTTTTTTGTTTCTATATACTTCAAAAAATATATTTGTACGGACTGGCTAGTTGGTGTACAGTTCTCTAAGTAATATTTAGAAGGTTTTAAGTGCCATTTGTTGCGTTAGAGAAGCAGTTACAAGAAGTTGGAGAGATGCTCTTCCAGAAAATGGATGACTTTTTGCCAATTCCCGAAGGCACTCGCGAGCAGCGGTTAATGGAAGCTATGCGTTATTCTGCACTATCGCATGGGAAAAAACTTAGACCATTTTTGACAGTAATGACTTCCCAACTTTTTGGTGTAAGTTTAGAATCGTCACTACAAACTGCAGCAGCAATTGAGTTTATCCACGTATACTCTTTAATTCATGATGATTTACCATCAATGGACAACGATGATTTTAGACGTGGGCAGCCTAGTTGTCATAAAAAATATGGTGAAGCTACCGCAATTTTAGCTGGAGATGCATTACTCACATACGCATTCCAAACGTTAGCTGATGAAGGCACTCACCGCGATGCATCGGTGCGCATTGAACTTATTGAAGCGGTAGCAAAAGCGTCTGGGTATGCTGGAATGGTTGGTGGTCAAACAATTGATATTCTCACAGAGAATCAGACTCTGGATTTTAGTGAAATTGTCAGACTGCAAAGAATGAAAACTGGTGCGCTTTTCGCAATATCCTGTGAAGCGGGTGCAATTTTAGGGAAAGCCCCACGCAACTTGAGAAATGCTCTTAAAGCCTATGCTAATAACTTAGGTTTAGCGTTCCAAATTACAGATGATTTGCTCGACGTTGAAGGCACTCGTGAAGCTACAGGCAAAACAGTTAAAAAAGACCAGCAAGCTGGCAAACAAACGTTTGTGTCGGTAATGGGAGTGGAACAAGCAAGAGCTCATGCGAAGATGCTTGCGGATCAAGCAGTGGAACACTTAGCAGCATTCCGCGATCAAGCCCAAACGTTAAAAGTTCTCGCGCAATACGTAATCTCTAGACATAAATAATGTAACTAAGTTTACTAGCCTTCAAGAGGTAGATGCGATTCTGCAGTCAAATGAACAATTTCTCTATGTTTCGCATATTCTTCAGGGGTAAAAGTCTCAATGAATTTTTCATATGACGATAATTCACCCCCACTATTCATACTTTCTTTAATAACTCTAATATGTTCATTGCATCCAATCGACTTAAAGTTAGCTATCATTTCATATTCACTATGAGATGCTTTTGAATCTAGTGCTGATTCAATGTAGTTTGGGTTAAATATTTCTTCGCCTGAGGAAACGAGTGTAATTGATTTGATAGAATCTGCCGGAATTGTAGACAGAGTGATCAATTCAAATTCTCCTTCATTTCTACCACATACAGCTTTTGTTTCAGGGCTAATCTTGATTTTCATTAATACTCCATCATCTTCAAGTCCAAAAGTAGTAGCGAATTGCTGAGCTGCATTTTTTGAAAAGCTGACATAGTTACCTGAGAATTCCCAGTTTCCTAAGCCTAAAACAGTCTTTGACCAAGGTTCTTTTGCATGGAATCCGAAATTGTGGACACCAGTTTTAAGCAACACTTTATGACCATGCACAAAGTTATGATCTATAAATTGAGGGATATCTTTCAATTTTAGTCCGCGGTAAACAAAATATTCTTGTTCTAGAGGAGTCGTCATTAGTTTATTTATAGCCAAAACTTCTAATGCCAAGTCTTCTTCAATTTTTTTTACAATTTGATTCATTTCAACGACGTATGAATTGTATTCAGTAGTTCCTAAATTAAGTATGTAACTATCAACTAACTGATATAAAAATTGTTCGCTTAGAACCATTTCTAGTTCTTTAGTAGATTCATAGTCTTTTGGGTCATTTAAATACTTATGCAAGAAGCTTGGTAGTTGTATCCCGTTCTTATTAAAGACAGCAATCAAAGCTTGGAATTTATTTACTTCCTTTGATGCTGTAATGCCTAATTTAAGCGACTGAACTAAGTCATGATGTAAATCGAAATTTAGTTTTGCGCCTTTGTTATAAAAGAAATCAGCATCTAAAATATTTCCTTTTTGAAGATGTAAATTAACTAGGTTAGGAATTTCTCTGAAATTAGGTAATAAGTCATTTTCAACTAACTGTTTTATAGGTTTGTTTTCATACCACTCGTGCCCATCATTGTTTTCAATGCTTTGATCAACCCCTAGGTCTATGTATTTTTTCAAAAGACCATTGTCAGTTGTTGAGTGTAAAAGAGAATTGCCATTGTTATCTATAACATCAGTGCGTGCTCCATTTTCGATTAAAATATCGATAATTTCTTGAGTTTTTGCATAGAAAATTGGAGTTTTGCCATTGCTGTCTAGTGCATTAATATTAATGTTTTTTGTAAGCAAGTACTCCAAGGAGATTTTATAGCCTTCGCTAACTATTATATGTGTAATAGAAGTTTTCTCAACTCCTTGCAATTTTTTAGTAGTCTCAGTAAATAGAGGTAAATCTGGTAGAGAAAAAATTTGATTAAAATCGAGTTCGGCAAAATACTTTTCTACGTCATTCCAAATTGGATTTTTGGCATTTAGCATTTCAGTATAAGGGTACTGATAAAAAAACGCAAAATCAAGAACATGAGGTTTTACTCCCTGTTCATACAAATATGTAGCTACAACGGAGCTATACCCATAATGTGATATTAAGTTTTTAGTAGATAAGGAATACCCTTCTTTTGTAAGAACAGATAAATCCACACCTTTTTCAACCAGAAACTTTAAAGGTTCAAGCCTTCCTGACCACATGGCATTAGTAAAATAAAATTGGATTGGATATAAACCATTGTATTTTAATTCAGGGAAATTTTCATTATTAGGAAGCTCGATGAGTTTTGAAAGATCTAGGCCATTGTCTATTGCTAATTTCATTAGATCTATGTCGCATGTCCATAACATGGCATATAAATCTATTCCATTAGGTATGTATTCATTTTTATCTTTTAAAATTTCTAGTGTCCTAATTGCTTGATCAGGATGTTTGTTAGGATCCGGAATCCATTGGTCAATACTGCTTAAAACTGCTTTAACAACAAATGTATGTTTCTGTTCTACATTTAAGTATTCAAAAGCTCCCTGATTTATCAAATGATCCCTGACTTGAGGGGCTGCAGAAAATTTTATGATTAAGGGCTCGCCAGACACAGTGTAATTAATTGGCAATAGGTTTTCTTTTAGTAATTCAATAACAAGATTTCGTTTTTCAATTGAATTGCTTACTTTATATAATGCATTAACAGTATCGCTTGATGGAGTCAGCACTCCTCTTTTGAATAAATCAATAATAGTATTTAATGGAAAAAAGCTAACTATCAAGTCAGCAGCTTTATTGAAGGAATTATCGCCTAATGAATTTGGAACAGATTCGTCTGTTTTAAGTCCTTTTTCAAAAAGGTAATCTAAAAATTCTTTAGACTTAAATTCTTCTTTTAATTTCTCAGAGGCTCGGAAAATCTGTAAAATTTCACGGGGCTCTAATAATCCTTCAGATATAAATGATTTGACTTGCTCAACAGGTAGATCTTTAAAGTTGATTCTACTATTCGAGTTTTCTAGTACCATATAATGGTCGCCAAAGTCGAAAATAAAACTTACAGTAGCCATAATAACCTATTTCCATTAACGATATAATTATAACATGCTAATGTTACAATAATGTTAAGAAACTGGAAAATTTGTTATTAAGCTGGGATTACCCAGCTTTTTTCATTTTTTTAGGTGTGCCTAAGTATGATTTTAAGTAGCTACCAGTAACACTTTCTTTACAAGCCGCTACTTCTTCTGGAGTCCCGCATACAACAACGTTTCCACCTTTGTCACCACCGTAAGGTCCAATATCAATTACATAATCTGATGTTTTAATTACGTCCATATTATGCTCAATAACCACAACTGTGTTACCTCCCTCAACCAATTTATGTAATACAGCTAAGAGCTTGTTAATATCGTGCGAATGTAGACCAGTTGTTGGCTCATCTAGGATGTAAAGTGTACGGCCAGTTGATTTGCGCGAAAGTTCTTTTGCAAGTTTAACCCTCTGCGCTTCACCACCCGAAAGGGTCGTTGCCGATTGACCGACTTTCATATATCCCAGCCCAACTTCCTGAAGAGCGACAAGCTTTTCATGAATCAATGGAACTTTATCAAAGAATGCTGATGCATCGTCAACTGTTAAGCCTAATACATCGGCAATTGATAATCCTTTATATAAAATTTCTAAAGTTTCTTTGTTATAGCGTTTGCCATCACATTCGTCACAGCGTACATAAACGTCAGGTAAGAAATGCATTTCAATTTTTAAAACACCATCACCTTCACACGCTTCGCAACGTCCACCTTTTACGTTAAACGAGAATCTTCCCGGTTTGTAACCGCGAATTTTCGCTTCGCTTAGGGCTGCAAACCAATCACGAATTGGAGTGAATGCGCCAGTATATGTTGCAGGATTCGAACGAGGAGTACGGCCTATTGGCGATTGATCAATCTCAATTACTTTATCAATATATTCAAGGCCAGTAATCTTTTCATACTCACCAGGGATTGCTTTTGCATTATGCAATTTTTTCACTGTAGCTTTGTATAGAGTATGAATGGTTAAGCTTGACTTACCACTTCCAGATACACCTGTAACACTGGTAAATGTTCCAAGAGGGAATGATACGCTAACTTTATTTAAGTTATTTGCATTAGCGCCAATAACTTCAATGTTTCTGCCTTTGTTGTATGGCCTACGTTTCTCAGGAATTGGAATACATCTTTTTCCAGATAAGAATTGCCCAGTGATACTATCAGGATGATTTGCTACTTCTTCAGGCGTTCCAAACGCAATAATTTCACCACCGTGGATGCCGGCACCAGGGCCGACGTCAATTAAATGGTCTGAAGCACGCATAGTATCTTCATCATGTTCAACAACGATCACTGTGTTTCCTAAATCTCTTAAGTTCTTAAGTGTTTTAAGTAGTCTGTCGTTATCACATTGGTGAAGCCCAATTGATGGCTCATCGAGTACATATAATACGCCACTTAGTCCAGAACCAATTTGAGAGGCAAGCCTAATACGTTGGCTTTCACCACCAGATAATGTTCCAGATTCACGATTTAATGTTAGATATTCAAGGCCTACATCTTTAAGGAATCCAAGTCTTCTGCGAATTTCTTTTAGAACTCTTTCCGCAATTTGTTTGTGCTTGTTATTTAGTTTCGCTTCTAAGCCTTCGAACCAAGTAACCGCATCATTGATTGTCATCTTTGTGACTTCGCCAATATTGATGCCACCCACCTTTACACTTAAAGATTCTGGTTTCAATCTATGACCATTACAGGCACTGCAATGCTTATCAGTTTGGTAGCGTGATAACTCTTCGCGAATATAATCACTTTCAGTTCTTTTTACTTTTTCTTCTAGGTATGGAATCACGCCTTCAAATGTTTTTTTCACAGAAGTAGTTCTAAAGCCATCATCATACTTGAAGTTGATTTCTTGGCCGTCATTTCCATAAAGAACAAGATTTTGTATGTCTTCTGGTAATTCAGCGAATGGTTTGAACATGCTAAATTTATAATGTGCTGCAAGACCTTCTAAAGTTTGTAAATAATATCTGTTATGTACTCCAGAATACTTATTAGTCATTTTATGCCAAGGGGCAATTGCACCTTCTTTCAGGCTCAATTTTTTATCAGGAACAATTAAGTTCGGGTCAAAAAATACTTCAACACCAAGCCCATCACAAGAAGGACACGCGCCATAAGGACTGTTGAATGAGAAGATTCTTGGTTCAATTTCTGTAAGTGTAAACCCAGAAACAGGACATGCAAATTTTTCTGAGAATATCAGCACATCTCCTTCTTTATGATCTACCTTTGCACCTTTTGGTAGGGATACGATTTCAATACCTAGTAAGCCATTACTAAGTTTTAACGCAGCCTCAACGCTGTCAGACAATCTGTTGCCCAGAGTATCATCTAATTGCAAGCGATCTACAACAACTTCAATATCGTGTTTTGTGTTCTTGTCTATAATTGGAAGCTCATCAAAATCATAAATGATTCCATCTACCTTAACGCGTTGATAACCTTGTTTTTGCAGTTGTAAAAATTCTTTTCTATGTTCACCTTTTTGTCCTTTTACAATCGGAGACAAGACATATAATTTTGTGCCATTTGGCAATTCATTTATTACTTCTACCATCTGAGATGAAGTTTGTTTCTCAATTGGTTTACCAGTTACTGGTGAGTAAGGAATTCCGATTCTTGCGTATAGTAATCTTAAATAATCATAGATTTCAGTTGCAGTAGAAACTGTAGAACGCGGGTTTCTAGAAGTAGTTTTTTGATCGATCGCAATTGATGGAGAAAGACCAGTAATCAATTCAACATCAGGCTTGTCTTGAATGTCGAGGAACTGTCTTGCATAAGCCGACAAGCTTTCAACGTATCTTCTCTGTCCTTCTGCATATATTGTGTCGAATGCTAGAGAGGATTTACCTGATCCGCTCACGCCAGTTATTACGACTAGCTTATCCTTAGGGATATCAACGTTTACATTTTTTAAGTTATGAACCTTAGCACCGCGGACCGAGAGAGTTTTCATGATTTACTTAATACTATTTAATTGCTGAACTGTAAGAGTATAACAGGGGTTTTGACTTTATTCAATAGGGTATTGTCAAATCATCCAAATTAAGGTTAGGGTTTAAGTATGGCATTTTGGAGTAGGGCAAATGATATCTAAAAAAATTGACGAAATAATAGCTACGGTGATTGAGATAAATACGAACAAAGGTTTGGAATCGGTCTTAGCTAAGATTGGTAGAGATATTTCAATTAATAAGGCGGATATTGATCCTAAAGATTTCCTAGAAATAATTGATAAATTAGCTGAGCTTCGTCAAAAGTGGGCTGCTTTAATTGAAGACAAAAATGAGGAAAGAAAAATTCTTTTTGCTAAAAGGTTTGTGACATTTTGCTTCATGTCTTTTAAAGAAGTTTTGGTTGGAAAGTTTAGAGATATGAGTCCGCAACTGTTTTTTCAAATTCTTGATAAATTACCAGCTTTAAGTATCGATATTTCTCAAGGTAGACTGTTAGGAAATATTGCAAATAAGTTGCGAGATATATCTGGAAAGCAAGATTTAGATGCGCAGACAACATTAAATTTAATAAAGTACTGCTGTGATTTGGGTATAAAAATTCCAGATTTGCAGAGAAATAGAATAACCAAATTGCTCCTGAATGAAGATATAACTTTGGAAGATATTGATGCAAGAATTGCCCAAGTAAAAGCAATAAAAAAACAACCAGATTGGTTGAAGAGATTGCTGACAGATTTAGAAGGCGAGTGGACTTCAAGGTCATCAATTGTTGCGGCGTTAGACGCTTCGGTTACTCCACCTCCTATTCAACAAAATAGTATAGATTTGCAGGATCTGCTAAAGAGAGCCTCAGAGAGCATTGGTCAGTTTTTTGACCAACATTCTATTGAACCTAAAGCTTGTACAGCTGCTTTTTGGGTTAGTTTTGAGATGAATGGTCTTCCCTATGTTGCACAGTTTAACGCAGGGATGGCTAATGGACAAAGTGTAGTATCGCAAACTATTTATCCTGTTAGCAAGCCAGAAGTTCTCTATCGTGCGTAATATGCTGAAAGGGTTGTATAGTTGAGTGTTTAGACGTGGATCTCAATTTTTTTAATGCTAATTATCCTGCAAAAAAAGAGGCACGTAAATGCCTCTTTCAAATTCTTTTTAAAAATGGTGGGTCTGGGAAGAGTTGAACTTCCGACCTCACGCTTATCAGGCGTGCGCTCTAACCACCTGAGCTACAGACCCAGTTTTATTATGCAGCTACTACATTAATATATTGTCTACCTTTAGAGCGAGTTTTGAATTCAACAACACCCTCCTGAGTAGCAAATATTGTGTAATCTCTGCCCATGCCAACGCCTAAGCCAGGGTGGAACTGAGTACCACGCTGTCTAACTATGATGTGACCAGGGATAACTGATTGACCACCGTAAATTTTTACGCCTAGTCTTTTACTTTCTGAATCTCTGCCGTTCTTGGAACTACCACCGGCTTTTTTGGTTGCCATTTTAGACCCTCAATTTTGTTATACTTATGCTTTAATTTCTTTAATTCTCAAAACAGAAATTTCCTGTCTATGACCGCGTTTTCTACGGTAGTTATGACGGCGTTTCTTTTTGAAAATTATAACTTTGTCTGACTTTCTATGTTCTAGAATTTCAGCAACAACTTTAGCACCTGCAAGAACAGGTGTGCCAATTTTATCACCAGCAGCAAGAACTCGGTCTAAATTAACCATAGAGCCTTGTTCGCCAGCCATTCTTTCTACTTTTATTACGTCCCCAACTTGTACGTGATATTGCTTACTTCCAGTTTCTAATACTGCAAACATAATACTATCCATTTAATTCTAAGAGCCTATCTTGTACCGATAAATGGATATAAAGTCAATAATAAAGTTCGGCGTGCGGAAAGATTTATCAGCCTCTGCTTGCCCCTTTATTTTCTTCCGCTTCATCTTGTTTCTTTGGTTTGTACTTCACAACTGGTCTATGTGCATGTTTCTCATGGATGTCATCTTTCTTGTGTACCAAAGCTTCTATTTTGCCCAAAGCTTCATAACCAGCTTTTAGAGAGCTGTTTGCTGCTTGTAGGTCGGTTTTACCAGTAGTTGAGCAAACTCGCAAGACTCGGCTTAGGTTTGCAAAGCATTTTAGTGCTGATTTAGCTGCTTGATCGATGTTTTGATCAGATATAGCTCCCCTTAAGCTATTTAGCTCTGAAACCTGATGGTCTACGGTTCTGGCAAGGTTTGCTGCTTCTCTTTGCATACTTGTGCTGCTTTGAAGTTTTGCAAGTCTATCTGATAATTCGTTTTGAACTAAATGAAAATGTTCTAAAACCTTTTTTGCTGCTTTATTACTCATCCCTTCCTCCCCCAAGATTGGATCGCATGACACTAAGTCGTAAATGAAAATGGTTAATAAAGAGTTAATTTTTGGAAAATATTTTTGATAAATAACTTGTTTATTGCATGATTATTATGTATCAACCCTATAAAAAAATTGGGTGATATATGAGAAACATCGAGTATTTTGAAGGTGGTGAGTTAGTTTCTTTGAGTTTAAATCAGATTGCGGTTTTAGTGGATAGAGATGATTGGTTCTTTGAAAGTCCTCAACGAATCGAGATTTTGAAGCTTATCTCCGATTCATGGATAAAAGGTATTGAACCCTTTGCAGAGAAGTTTTTTTACCAATGCACAAGAAGTGAAATCGATAATGAAATTCAAAGGGATCCTGTGCGCCCATTTGCTCAATTCGCTTTGGGTTTTATTAGGCGTAAATCGGAGCAAGCACAGAGTTTTATTTCAAGTGCTCTGAGAGGTGATAGTATTGAGTTGCCTGATGATCTATGGACAAATTACCAAAACAAACATGGTGATAGCCCTTTGTTTTTTTGTTAAGTCTGTAGAGGTTGCTGAGGCACTTATAAGTGCTGGTGCAGATGTAAGGTGTCGTAATAAATTAGGAGAAACGTCGCTGCATTATGCTAGAAGTCTTGGAATAGTTAATTTATTTTTAGAGGCTGGAGCGGATGTAAATGCGGCGAGTCATGCTGGTAGGTTGCCGTTACAATCTGTATTCCATCAAGATGTCGCTGTAGCTTTGGTTGAAGGTGGAGCCGAGGTAAATATTTTTATAGATCGCAGAAAAAACGAATTCTTGTGCCAAGCTAAGGCTCTAGGGTGGCCTGATCTTGCTCGAGTTATAAACGAGAAGCTTCTAAATACCAATTTAAGAGAGGTCGCAATGCCCTCTAGTCCTGTAGTGATGGCTCGAGTGCAAATTCCCCAAAGTCTAAGGAAAAGACCCGCAGAAGCTGTAGAACTAGGTAGAAATCAAACTAAGTTCTCACGCTGATTGATATTTAGCTAATAATTTGCTAAAATAAGCTTTTTTTGAGGTTTTATGGTTGGTGATAATAGAAATATCTATCTTGCACAGACTGAAAGTCCTACTTGGGTAGCGGGTGCATTAGTTGTAATTAATTTTGCCCAAGTGCATCAGCAAAATGTTGGGCAAGTTTCTTGGTCTTCTTGCATTTACCCAAGCACGTATGCTGTTTTATTAGGAATGTTTGTCTATGGGGTTGCTGTGAATTATGGTGTCTACCCATTCAAGCCATTTGATATACTGTCAATTGAGAAGCAATTTCTTAGAGCGGCTGCAGATCATAACGTTGTAAATGCAGTTGAAATATTTAAAGCTAATGTTGGAACAAATGCAATATCAGAGAAAGCTGTAAATGATATGCTTCTTTTTTTATGCTCGTCTGCAACTCAAGAACAGACTGAAAGGGATACGGCCCTAATAATTGAGTTTTTAGATATAGCTAAGGAAAATAATTATAATTTACCAAATTTTAACATTAATAATCAGGCGCCAGATTGTTTGGAATTGGTCGGTGTTTCAGAAAAAATCCAAGAACTAGTTGTTGAAGGTGGTTGATAGTTGCCTTACTCGTAATGTGTCCACATACTCAAAACTCTATTTGAGAAGAAGTAATTAATGTGTGCGTTGGGGGGCGAATTTGCGCGCCGAAGGGGGCTCTTAGCAAATTCGAGCACACATTAATGGATTCTTCGAATCCGAAGATAGGCTTGAGTAACTATCCCTTCAACTTCTTCATCAACAAATCATTCAACGCCGCTGGGTTGGCTTTGCCACCAGTTGCCTTCATTACTTGCCCGACAAAGAAGCCAAATAACTTATCTTTACCAGACCTAAATTCAGCGACTTTATCAGCATTTGCAGCTAATACTTCATCGATGGCTTTTTCAATCGCGCCTGTGTCAGTAACCTGTGTTAGTCCTTGTTCTTGAACAATTGCTGCTGGGGCTTTGCCAGATTCAAACATAATCTCAAAAACTTGCTTCGCAATTTTACCAGATATCGTGTTGTCCTGAATTAAACCAATCAGTTCTGCAATGTGAGCAGCGGAAACTGGTGATTCTTCAATGCCTTTGCCAACTTTATTTAAGCGTGCGAAAAGCTCAACGGTAATCCAATTCGCAGCAAGTTTTGCATCACATTTACTTGCCACATCTTCAAAGAATTTTGCGGTTGTTTTTTCTGCCACAATTACTGACGCATCATAAGGTGATAATCCCATGTTTGAGATGTATCTTTTCTTTTTATCATCTGGAAGCTCTGGTAGATTTTTTTTGATGTTATCTACATATTCCTGAGTTAAATTCAAAGGTAATAAATCAGGGTCTGGGAAGTATCTATAATCATGAGCTTCTTCTTTTGAACGCATAGATCTTGTTTGCCCAGTTCCTGCATCAAACAATCGGGTTTCTTGGTCAATAGTTCCGCCGCTTTCTAAAATATTTACTTGTCTTTGCGCTTCAAAATCAACAGCGCGCATTAAATTTTTAATTGAGTTCACGTTCTTAACTTCAGCACGTGTTCCTAATTTTGTATCGCCAACTTTTCGTACTGAAACGTTAGCATCACAACGCATAGAGCCTTTTTCCATATCGCCATCGCACGAGTCTAAATAACGCAAGATTGAGCGTAACTTTTTCATGTACTCGCCTGCTTCTTCACTGCTGCGCATATCAGGTTCAGATACAATCTCCATCAACGCCACGCCCGATCTATTCAAGTCGATAAATGTCTCGGTTGGGCTTTGATCATGCATACTTTTCCCAGCATCTTGCTCCAAGTGAAGTCTGGTAACGCCAACTTCTTTTACAGTGCCGTCTGGCATGTCTACATGTACTACACCTTTGCCAACTATTGGGTGGTGGAATTGTGAAATTTGATATCCTTGTGGCAGATCAGGATAGAAATAATTCTTACGATCGAAAATCGACATCAAATTGATTTGCGCATTTAGTCCTAGACCTGTTTTTACAGCTTGCTCAACGCAGTGCTCATTTAGGGTAGGGAGCATCCCAGGCATTGCTGCATCTACAAAAGACACTTGTGTATTAGGTTCAGCTCCAAATTCGGTTGAGCTGCCTGAGAATAATTTGCTATTAGAATTCACTTGCGCGTGTACTTCTAAACCAACTATTACTTCCCACTCACCTGTTATGCCTTTAATTATTTGCGCTGCCATGCTAATACCATGATTTATACTGGTATCCTATTTAGCATTTTTTTAGGGTTGGGGCAAGTCTGTCAATCTCAGGAAAAGCAACGATTTGATTGATCCACTAACTCAAATATATTTTTTTAAGTCAAAAGTAGCTAGGAACTTAGTTAGATTTCTAACAGATACGCCACTTTCAGTATCAAATTCTTTTTCAAGATTAAGTACTAATTGCACGCAATGCGTTAAATTCAAAGCTTTTTGAAAGTGTGGAAAGCTTTTGCTTGGGTTGGAATCTGAAGTTTTAACTTCAAAACAAATAACGGGCTTTTTATCAACGACTATTAAAAAGTCTATTTCTTTACCATCCTTAGTTCTGAGATAGTGTAGTTTGACATCATACCCTTCAGTATCTTCAATAAAATTACATTCTTTTATTAGGGCAGCTGCTACAAGGTTTTCTAGTCTTTCTCCCTCACTCTCCACTCTGCAAATATCATAAAAGTAATACTTGGATTCCTTTAGAATAGCACGTGCAATATTTTTATGATATGGCGTAACCTTAAATACCACGTATAGATTTTCTAATATATTTATCCAAGATTTAACGGTCTTAGAATCAACTTGAAGGTCCATTGCTAGATTTCTTAATGATAGCGGGCTTGCAGTTCTTTCTTTGAGTAGGTCGGTTAAAAGTTCAATACTTTTTATTGAGTTAACAGAATATAGATCAAGCAGATCTTGCTTGAGTATTACATCTAAGTGTGTTTTCTGCCATCTTCTATAAAACTGTCTGCTGCCAGAAAGACAAGGCTCTGGAAAACCACTTAAATTAAACACGCTTTCATAAGCTTTTTTATGATTCATTTTATTAAATTGAACCAGCTCCTTAATATCTAATGGGTGAAGTCTATAACTAAAATATCTGCCTGCTAAAGAGTCTCCAATTTTTCTAAATGTTTCCAAATTAGCACTACCAGTCACAAACATTTTAGGAGATTTTCCTTCTGTATCGTATATGCCTTTGAGCCAACGCTTCCAGTTTTTCATTTTGTGAAGTTCATCAAATATCACGGCTTTAAAATCGCGGCGCCATTCTTTTTTTAGAATGGATAATCTATCTGAATCAGAGTCAAAGTTTAAATATGTGTATGTTTCAAATATAGCTTTACTCATTGTGGTTTTGCCGCTTTGGCGCGCACCACTTACCACTACTATCTTATTTGAACTCAAGTCTAAAAAATCTTGTAAATATCGCTTCATTTAGCCGCCTGTGTTATACGACTATTATGGAGTGCATTCCGAATTAGTCAAGACTTTTTCGGAATGTGCTCCAAAATGGTCTGATCTATATTGTTTTAAACTGTCCCGTAATCTCGACTTACTAAAAATCAAATAAACTAGCGAACTCTCCAATAGCCTCCCCTACCAAGGTATCTTCTTTTGTTGGTGCGTATGTACATGGAGCTAGTTCAAGAGGATTGTTATTAAGCTTGGCAATAATGGAACCCATACTATGTTTATCACCAGTGCTTAAAACTGAATCTGCTAGCTTGAATATTTTATCAGCGCCTTTGATTCCAGCTATCTTGCCAAGTGTGCTGGCTATGGGAATGCTATCATCTGCCAATAAATAGAGGTTCCCCATTTGTTTATTAATCATTGTCCCAATTAGACTATCTTCAATATTATAAATTTCGCTATTATTTTTAACATCATCAATAATTTTTTGTTTAGTTTGATTGCTTGTTTTAAGATGTTTAGTCAAATAGTTGTCAATAATTCCTGAAGCCCCTGGTGATTCAAACACTACAGAACTGCTTTCAACCCCTTTTGATGCCAAATATGCATGCGATAATTGTGCATATACAGCACCTAGTGAATGGCCAGTGTTAATAAAGCTATATCCGGGAAATTTTTGTACTAATACGTTTATAAATTTTTCACCATCATCAATAAAGGCTTCTGGCGTCGAGTTACTTAAAACTCCAATATTAGATACAACATCGTTCAAGAAACCTAGATTTTGAAACTTATCGGCGTGATGTAATCTTGTACCAGAATTTACTATTAAAACTTCTTTTGTATCGTCATTAACCATTGCAAAGCTGTGATAGTGCATATCATAAGCGCCATCGGTTTCTACTGAAGTCGCAGTCAGCCACCAATTCGGATCTTGGGCTGAAGCTTTAGCTTTCATTAATCTAAAGTTCTCTTCATATGCTATTTTTGAAAATGCAGCCAAGGTTTTTACGTTGATGCTATCTACCATGAGTTAACCCATTTTATGTTTTACTAGACATAATTATAACATGCTAATGTTAAGCAAATATTACAATTTATAAGGTTTTAAGCTTTTTTATTCTTCCACAGCGAAAACATTATAGAACTAGCTAATACAAGCACTATAAACGCTAAGGAGTAAGCTGTAGGGAGGTGAATATCTTGCATTGAAGCAAGCATTTTGAAGCCCACAAACATTAGTATTATAGCAATTCCATACTTTAAATGACTGAACTTATGTACTGCTGATGCCAGCATAAAATATAGCGATCTTAAGCCTAAAATTGCGAATATGTTTGAAGTAAACACAATGAAAGGGTCTTGGGTAATCGCAATGATTGCAGGTATTGAATCAAGCGCAAAAACTAAGTCAGTTTTTTCAACTAATAACAACACAACAAAAAGTGGGGTGCACGCCCATTTTCCTTTTACTTTGACCCAAAAATTATGTCCTTCAAAATGCGGAGTAATTCTAAAAAATTTACCTAAAAAGGCAATCATAGAGTTCTTCTGATCAGATACTTCTTCCTTTTTTTCCTGAGCTACTGCAATTTTGAAACCAGTATAAATTAAGAAAGCGCCGAATATGTAGAATACCCATTCGAATCTGCTGAATATATAAACGCCACCTGTAATCATGATGAAACGCATTATAATCGCGCCGATAATTCCCCAGAAAAGTACGCGGTGTTGGTAAATTGCGGGTACTTTGAAGTAACTAAATATCAGTACAAAGACAAATACGTTATCCATGCTTAATGATAGTTCGACTATGTAACCCGTTAAGAATTCCAAAGCTTTTTGCGAGCCGGAATCATGGTTTATTATCAAGCAAAAAATCATTGCAAAAATGAACCAAACTGTAGACATAATTGATGCGTCTTTGAAGCTAACAACTTTATCACGCTTGTGAAAAACACCAAGATCCATTGCTAGTGCAAAAAGTACAAAGCCTAGAAAGCCAAACCAATATGTTAGTGGGAAAGTCATGTTATCTACCAATTTAATCTAATGGGATTGTAACTTTAGACTATTATATTCGCAATAGAGAATTAAATAACAATCACCATTCCATCATAAGCTGGGGTGACATTCTTAGGAGCGATGCGAGTCATCTCATCAAAATCAATTTCATGTGCCATGTGAGTAAGAATAGCTTGTTTTGGTTTAACACGCTCAATCCATTCCATAGTTTGTTGGTAATTTGTGTGAGTTGGCGCGAAATGATAGCGCAAACAATCTACCACCCAAGTTTCGACTCCTTCTAATATTTTGAAACTTGCGTCTGACAGGCCATTTACATCAGTTGAGTAAGCAAAATTATTAACTCTCAGTCCTAAAGACATCATTTGAGAGCCATGCTTTTGGGGGAATAATTGAATTTTAATATCACCAATTTCAAGTACGTCAAATTCTTGAACTCGTTTGCGTTCAAGAATTGGGCGGTAAACATCGCTACCTGTATCTTCAAATATGTAATTGTACGATGAGCCTATTTGTTGATAAGTTTGATCAAGCATATAAGTTGAAACAGGTGTAGAGCCATTTAGATGAACAATTGGTTTCATATCATCAATTCCAGAAAAGTGGTCTGAATGTGCATGGGTTATTATTAATCCATCAACTTTTTTTATGTCGTATTTTAATGCGAATGTACGCAAGTCAGGTGATGCATCAATAAGAACTGTAGTTGTTGCAGATTGTAGTAAAATCGATGCCCGCAGTCGCTGGTTTTTAGGATTATCAGATTTACAAACAACACAGCTGCAACCAATTTGAGGTACTCCCATTGATCCGCCACATCCTAGAATAGTACATTTAACTTCTGTCATTCTTATTCACCAAAGATTGCGCTAGAGGTTAGAATTATAATTATAAGTGAAAGTAACCCAATAGAAGTAAGAGTAATAACCATGCCTATCATCCTAAATTTATAATTCTTAGTCAGAATTTTATATCTATAAATTTCGCCTTTTGAAATTCCATAAGCATGTAAAATTCTTCCAATAACAAATAGCATTCCAAACAAATGGATGAATTCTTTTTTTAGTCCTAAAATATCGCAGAATCCAAGTAAGATAATAAAGATGGGCGTATATTCAATGAAATTTTGATGTGCTCTAATTTTTCTGAATAACTTAAAATTGTCGCCATCACCCAACGCAATCTTATACTTGTGTCTTGCTGTTATTACTCGAATAGAAAGAGATAAGTATATCAAGCCAAGTAAAGCTGCGTAAAAAGCTGTGAGCATATTTATAGAGGAAATGTTTTCATTAAACTAAAATCGACAGTGATATAAGTCAAGCTTACTTAAGATAAGCTAGCTTTATCAAATAATCTATAGAAGTTATTTGTAGTCGCAACTGCCATTTCTTCAAACGATAAACCCCTTAAATCAGCAATAAATTCCGCTACGTGTTTGACGTAGGCAGGCTCATTACGTTTACCACGAAATGGTGTAGGCGCTAAATATGGCGAGTCGGTTTCAATCAGCAATTTATTAATGTCGACTTTCTTTATTGTTTCTTGAATATCTGTGGCGTTTTTGAATGTGACAATTCCAGAGGCAGAAATGTAGGCCCCCAACTTCAGGCACTCTGTTGCTAACCAATCTGACGATGTAAAACAATGAATAAGACATTTGAAATTTTTAATAGCCATTTGATTCTTGAGAATAGACACAGTGTCTTCATCCGCATCACGCGTATGGACAATGACAGGCAACCCTGTTTCTTGAGCTGCTTTAATGTGTGCGGTGAAGCTTGCTACCTGATCTTCTTTGCTACTACGCATGTAGTGATAGTCTAAGCCTGTTTCTCCTATACCAATAATCTTAGGATGATTGCAAAGTGCTACAATTTTTTCCCAAGATACTACTCCCTCTTCGTGTACATGACTAGGGTGCACACCAACG
Source organism: uncultured Candidatus Midichloriaceae bacterium (assembly GCA_964558975.1). Lineage (GTDB taxonomy): Bacteria > Pseudomonadota > Alphaproteobacteria > Rickettsiales > Midichloriaceae > CAZLFQ01. The sequence continues at coordinate 765,914 of CAZLFQ010000001.1, read as the reverse complement.
GAGCAGAAAACTTGCGAATATTTTCCAGCTATTTTAATTGCTTTGTGAAAAGTTGAAAGCTTAGTTCCGATAGTGACCATTTTTTCAACGCCATTATCGGAAGCTTTCTGTAGTACTGAATCAAAATCATCTTTGAAGTTTTCAAACTCCAAGTGACAGTGACTGTCGATTAACATTAATATCTACTCTTAAGAGATTTGACTAATGTTACTATTTATTCTCTTTTTTAGAGTTGGCGCAACTTTAAATTTCACAACATTGCGTTCTGGAATAATTGCTTCCTTCATTGTTTTAGGATTTCTGCCAATACGTTTATTCTTCTTTTTGCTATAGAATAAACCGAACAGTCTAATTTTTATCTGCTTTCCTTCTGTAAGAGAGTTGCACAGGATGTCGATAAACTTATCAACAATTGCCGAAGCATGATTGATGCCTAGGCCAGTGTCACGCTTAATTGCTCTCGCTAGCGATTCTCTAGTAATAGTATTTTTTTTCAATAAATCGATCATAGTTTCCCCATAATTTTTACGAACAATGGATTATACTCTTGATTTTCAAGAAAACCAAGTTAAAAAGGGCTACTTATGTTAAGGATATATTAATTTTATGAGCGTTGTTTAGTGGCTTCGAAATCTGAATTTAGCTCCGCAGTGGCTTTCTTTATGGTTTCATTTCTAGCATGTATGCACTTAAAAAATGCAGGAGGTAGGATCAATCTCCTAGCTGAAGTAGCAGCACCAAAAGAGAAGTCACATGCACTGCTTGTTGCGCCATATTGCACAGAGGAAGGCGTTACGATTCCGGCTTTGTTCAAAACCCCTGCATAAGCAAAAGCCAGTCTGTTACTGCATTTTAGGGCTTGATGACATTGTGCCATTTGTAGTTCAGGAAATACTTGGCCAAAAATATCGAGGCATCGTTCTTGAGCTGCTTGCCGTGAGGCAAAGTAAGCTTGTCTTGCTAATTCTACTTGTGAATTTCTATCTTTACTCATGTGAGGCTCCTAACAAAGAATTTAGTCCTTTACTTATACCACATAAAAAAAATGCGCAACTTCTTTAACAAAGTGACTCCCGCAAATTAGGAATGCGTTATATAATTCCACCTCAATAAGTCAATTAACGAGGCATAAATGGAAGAACAAGTTAAAACTAAAAATACTAAACTGCTTGATGATTTGCGTGAACTTACTGAGAAAGCACTTAAACATATTTCCGAGAATATGAATGACCAGCAGGCAATGCTTAAAAATGCTAAAAGCTATAGAGACGTTGCATTGATGCTAGAAAAGCTTAGCAACGTTGTAGGTAAAATTTCTAAATTAGATTTGGAGATGAATGATGAAGCGCCAAAAAACAAACCTACTGGTTATGTTGATAATTCCACACCTAGAGAGAAACGAGAAATTTTAGAGGCGACTGTAAATTATTATGATGGGCAGAAAGAGCGAATTGCGGAATCCTTAGAGTACCTAAAACAATTGGAGGCTGAGGAAGGAGAGGATTTGGATATTTTTGATCCCAAAAACCCCTGCGACCGCAGACCTCCATCATTGTGGAAGCACAGACCTTGCGACTTGTAACTAAGCAGCAGCTGTTTTGTTTTTTTCAGAAGTTCTTGTGTAATCCATTCTTTCTGTAATACGAGCAGACTTGCCTTCAAGTTCTCTCATATAGTATAATTTCGCGCGTCTTACTTTGCCGCGTTTTGTAACTGTAATGCTTTCAACTCTTGGAGAATATAATAGGAAGTTTCTTTCAACGCTTTCACCATGGCTTGTTTTTTTAACAGTGAATGTCGAACCAATGCCACGATTTTTTCTACGAAGAACTACGCCTTCGAATGCCTGAGATCTTTCAGCTGAGCCTTCAACGATCTTAACCATTACTTTTACAGAGTCACCTGCTCTGAATTCTGGGAATTTTTTTTCTTGAGTAAGCTGTGCAATTTGCTTTTCTTCGAATTTTTGTAGTAAGTTCATTTTTTTTCTCCTTTATTGTATTGGTCCCACAAGTCGGGACGTGCAATTTGTGTTATATCTTTGGCTTTTTGTAATCGCCATTTATCGATTTCTGCATGATGCCCTGAAGTTAGTATTTCAGGAACTTTGTGTCCTCGCCATTCAGGCGGTCTTGTGTAATGAGGATATTCAAGTAAATTTCTATACTTTTCATCATCACCAAAGCTTTCTTCTTTGAGCGCATCTCCATCATCTAAAACACCAGGTAGTAATCTTATACAGGCATCTAGAAAAGGTATAGCAGCCACATCTCCTGAGGAAAGGACGTAATCACCTATGCTGATTTGGGTTATCTTATACTCCAGAAACAGCCGCTCGTCAACTCCTTCGAACCTGCCGCATAGAAGATTGATCTTTGGGTTTTTTATAATTTCTCTAGCCATGTTCTGATTGAACACTTGGCCGCGAGGGGAGAAGTAATAAATAGGCGCTTTTTTATCGAAGCAGTTGTCGATTGCATTTCCTAAGACATCGGCACGCATAACCATTCCATTGCCACCACCGTAAGGCGGGTCATCAACTGTGCCATATTTATCAAATGCATAATTGCGAATTTGATGAGCTTTTAAGTCCCAAATACCATCTTTCATCGCGTTACCTGTAATAGATAGCGACAATGGGCCGGGGAATATCTCTGGAAAAAGGGTTAATAAATTTACTAACCAAGGTTTAGTCATCAGAAGCTATGACTTCCTCTAGTGGGTTTAATGTGATACATTTCTGTACAATATCCACCATAGGTACAAACTGTTTTCTGAAAGGGTAGTAAATAACTTTTTCTGAAGTTATGTCGTAAATTTCTAAAATGTCGCCAGCACCGAAGTTTACTACGTTTTTGACGATTCCAAATTTTGAGCCATCGTTTAGTTGCGCTTCCATGCCAATAAGATCCGCATGATAGAACTCGCCATTTTCTGGTGTCGGAAGCTCTGAACGCTTAATGAAAAGCTTTGTATTTCTCAATAATTCAGCTTGATTGCGGTTATTTATACCATCAATTGAAGCTATGAAATAATCTTTTTTGGGGAAGACAAGTCTAATTTTGTAGTTATTACCAGCTTCATCAAACACATTTTTAAAGCTAATCACGTCTACAGGGCTGTCTGTAAAGCTTCTGATTTTCACATAACCTTTAACGCCGTGAACAGAAGTTATAACACCTACGCAAACGCTTCGGTCATTAAGATCGGAAGTCGTTGCAGTATTTTGCTTTCTCATACCTTGAATCCTTAGTAAAACAAATTTATTAAGCTGCTTTTATCTGTAGTTTTGCAAAGAATTTTGCAACTCTATCAGTAGCTTGAGCTCCTTGTTTTAACCAATATGCAGCGCGGTCAGCGTCTACTTTAACTTTGTTGTCTTTAAGTAAAGGGTCGTATGTGCCTAACTCTTCGATAAATCTACCATCACGAGGCGATTGAGAGCTAGCAACAACTAATTTGTAATAAGGGCGATTTTTAGTGCCACGTCTTGTTAATCTTATTTTTACAGCCATATTTCTATATGTTTACATAATTCATGAGAATAGTCTTATATCAAACATTGGGGTAATTGTAAATGATTTATTCGACGTGATTGTTTTTAAAAAAGTTAGTTTAGCCAGCCATTCTAATGCAAACAAGAATCCAGTTTGCTTCTACGCCCCAAATATAAGCGCTCTTTAACAATATTTGAATGTGAAAATTAAGATTTTTTGTGAATTTTGATTTTTAGCACGTATTTTGCAGTAAGCTTTCTACCTAATTTATTAGAGGAAGATAATGAAGACGGATTTACAAAGACAAGTAACATTACTTGCAGCTAATGACCCTATAATAAAATCATTGCAAGCAGAAATAGAAAGATTGCAAGCAAATTTAGCTAGACTTGAAAGAGAGAAACAACAAAGTCGCGGCGAGTTGAGAAGCGATATGTTAACTAGGTTCTGGTACTCAATAGTTACGTCTGCGGCAAGAGCTTTTGTTCCAGAAGTCTTCACCAGAGCAAGAATTCAAGCTCCATTATCTATACTGCCACCTCCAGCCCCACCATCGCAACCTCTTGGGTCTAAGAGTAAAGATAAAAAAGCAATTGCTGCTAAGGCACAAGAAGCTAAAAATCGCGATCTAGCAAAAGAAATTTTGAGTCTTTTTAAAAGTAAAGAACAAGCTGAAGATATAATAAGTACCGGTGATAAAATTGAAATCAAAGTAGTTAATAATGAGTTAGAAGTAATGTTGCCTACGGAACTTTTATCACAAGAGATGATTTTAAATATAATGGTGAAAAAGTTTGTAGAAAATCAAGAAGCTAAAAAGCAAGGTCTAAGAGAATTGTCAGTTCTTGAAGTTGTGACGACTCTTGAAAAAAACAAAATGATTTCTGCTATCAATAGGGAAGATAAGCCAGTGAATTTGATTCTTCAAGAAGCGATAGAGCAATTGAAAGCGCATGCTCAAACTCTTCCGGAAATTTCGAAAGAATCAGTAGAAGAAGCGCACCAGTCGCTCTCAGTTTCAAATTGTGAGATAGTTGAAAAAGCGAATGCTCGTAAAGCTAGACGTCCTGAACAAACAAAAGAAAAAGTGGCAGAAGCAGTTGTTGTGCAGCCTGATCCACTTGGGTTTAATAATTTATCTGATGTTTTAAAAGAAATTCAAACGCGTTCTGAGCTTCTTAAAAAAGATCCAGGATATTTTACTAAAGCAAATTTTAGTCAAGTTAGAACTAAAATGGCTGATGGTCTAAGAAACTTTAGAGATCAGAGTGTAGAGATTGATAGAAAAGCAAAAGAAAAGAGTGAAAAAAGAGTCACTAGATATTGTGAATTAGAGCTAAAAAAACTAAGAGAGAAAGCAGCGAAAGTTGGTTCTATATTGATTGAAAACAAACCTGAGCCAATAGCCTCAGTAGTTTCTGAAGTTACGGCTGAGCAATCTGTAGCTCCTGCTGCTGTTATAGAAGATACCCAACCAGCTCCAGCTGCACAAGTTGTTGTACCCGATACCGTACAACAAGGCTTACTTGATCGAATCTTTGGTAGAGGTAATAATACTGTAGCAATTACAAAATAATTCTTTTGATGCTAATTTTAAGGAGGTTATGAAAATAGCCTCCATTCTTTTTCAATTCTGCCCCCAAAAAAAATCTTGTGTAATCACAAAAAGTTATGCTACGGTCTTATATAACAGTTTGAATTTCAAGATTGCTTGGGGTTCTTGCAAACTAATTTGAGGTTTTAAAATAATATGTTTTTGAAAAATTCTATAAATGTTATGTATAGAGCTCTAGTGATTGCGATTATGTCGCTTACTCTATATAGTGTAGCTCCAGTATACCAATCACATGCAACTCTTACTGCATCTCAAGGTGGCGCTATTACTGAAATTTTATGCCGTGTGAACCAATTTATTGCCGGTAACACAGGTCGTGGTATCGCAGTATTAGTTGTATTATCACTAGCGATTGCTTTGTTCTTAGGAAAAGTAAGCTGGGGTATGGCAATTGCTGTAGCAGTTGGTATGGGTATTCTATTTGGTGCGCCTGGACTAGTTGATGCTATTTCTGGTGGCGGTTTTGTTACTGCATGTGCAACCGTTTCAATTACCTAATACCGAGTATTTTTTCAAAAGGCTGCTTCGGCAGCCTTTTTTTATGTCTAAAAATAGATTTATGCTAAAAACTCATTCGGGATCTCTTGATATTTTTATTTTTTAAAATCCTGACAAACTATATAAACTTCTGATGAATCAGAATAACTCGAGGTTGGCTTGTAAACTTTTACGCTCTTAAAAAGTTTTTTAAATTCTTTGAGAAGATTTTCCTCTAATCGGCCGCGAAGTAATTTTGTAATAAAATGGCCGTGTGCTAATAAATTGTCTTTAACAAACTCAAATGCTGTTTCTACTAAGTTCACGCTTCTTAGATGATCAACTTCTTTTTCGCCAATCGAGTTAGCGCCCATATCACTCAAAATTATATTGGCTTTTGATCCGAGCATTTTCATTAATGTTTCGTGAGTTTCGTAATCAGTAAAATCAGCTTTGATAACTTGAGTTCCTGAAACGTCATCAATTTCTAATAAATCTATTCCTACAATAATAGCACCTTTGGCAGCTCTTTGCTTAGCAACTTGTAACCACCCTCCGGGTGCGCAGCCTAAATCTACAATTGCTTTAGCGCCCCTTAAAATTTTAAATTTATCATCAATCTCTTCTAATTTAAAAGCAGCGCGCGATCTATATCCTTGCTGTTTGGCAAGATTTACAAATGGGTCATTTAAGTGACGTTCTAACCATCTGGTCGAGGCAATTTTTCTGCCTTTAGCAGATTTGAGTTTTTGTTTTGTATTTCTAAATTTACTTAGCGCTTTTGTCATTGAGATATCTCCAACAAGTCAAACTAGTTCAGCAGGACGAATGGAGATTATATACTAGTTTTACTCAGAAGTCGAACTAATCACGGTATCAGAGTGTAAAACACATCCACCATCCTCGTTGCATTCACCAAAAGATGCCTGTGGAATAGACTCCGAAGGCTGAGTATTGCTGGTTATGTAATTAGGATCTAAGCTTGCAACATGCTCTATAAAGGCAGATTTAAGCTTGGTGTTACTGTACATTTGGCATGATTCAATAGAGTGAACTCCGAATCCAAGTAATCCAGCTCCAGTTGCAAATGTAGCACCCGAAATAGATGCGGTGGCTATAAATGCTTTGTTGATGTTTAGATTATGGTTAAAACCTCCATGCTTTATGCAAATATATGCAAACCATGGAACTGATAAACTAAATACTGTTAAACCAAAGCCGCTCAATACCGATATTCCACCCAAAGAATTTTCAGAGTGGTTTGCACATTCATCTTTAAAGGTTTTCAAGGATGTCTGAAAGTTTTTTTCTGATTCACTTTTAGTATTATAAAGTTCTGAATAAGAATTTAGGGAATTTACCCATGGCTCAAGTTGTTGGTTTGATATGGTGCATTTTGAATGAGAGCCATCAAATAGAGTTTGTACCCACCATTTATTGTTACATTCTTCAAATGTTTTTGCGTAAGCTTGAACGTCAGTTACGAATTTATACCAGTAGTAATTACCTTTTTGCATTTTTGTTCTCCATGAAAGTTTTTTAACATGCTATTTTTGTGCCAGATTTTGGAATTGAAAAATTCATTAATGAAAAAAATTGCTGCTTAAAAATACAGGCCTTCCTGTACAATAAAAAAGTCAATAGTGTATTTTCAAAAAAATGAAATTAAAACACTTTACGTTCTCAAATAAAGGGTGCATAATTTTACGAATACATTTTCCAGTAATTAAATTTTAAATCAGGTTTTTAAGTTGTATGAGCAAGCTATACAGCGGTGATATTTTAGCCACTGAAGCCATGGATATCTTGAAGAAAGATCCTAGCTCACAGCTTATAGATGTGCGGACAGAAGCTGAATGGCATTATGTTGGTACGCCAGATTTAAGAAGCCTTGATAAGGAAGTATTTAAAATTCAATGGAGGGTTCTACCTGACATGAATATAAATGCAGACTTTATTGAGCTATTGGAAAAAAATATTCCAAGTAGGGATAGTAAACTTTTGTTTTTGTGTAGAACTGGTGGAAGGTCAAGAGAGGCTGCAATCGCTATGACGGCAAGAGGATATAAAACTTGCTATAATATCGATAGTGGTTTTGAAGGCGATTTAAATCAGCAAAAACATAGGGGCAGTATTTCTGGTTGGAAAGCTTCAAATTTACCGTGGAGACAGGATTAACATGCACTCGCAAAAGTTAGAACAATTGTATAAGACAGGTGAGGGGGCTTGGGGGGAAGCTCTAGAACACTTGAGACAAGAGTTTGGAGACGCAACATTTAAAAGTTGGTTTTCTCACTTAACTTATCAAGAATTTAAGGATGGGGTTCTTACCATCACGGCTCCGAGCAAGTTTATTCGTGAGTGGATGATTACGAACTACATGAAGTCTATCAACAAATTTGTGTTGTTATCAAATCCGCAAGTTCGCAAAGTTGATCTTCGTGTTAAACCAAACAGAGCAAAAATTCCGTGCATTACCAATGATAATGCAGATGAGAATTCAGGTTTGATAGATGAGAATTGTGATATTTTTGCATCAAAGCTAGATCCAAGATTTACTTTCAGTAATTTTGTAAGTGATGCATCTAATAAGCTTGCATATGCTGCAGCAAAAGCAATTGCAGAAGGAAAAAAACTTCCTACAGATTCAAATATTTTGTACATACATAGTTCAGTTGGTATGGGTAAGACGCATCTTATTCAATCAATTGCATCATATATTCGTGAAAATTATAAAAGAAAAAAAGTAGCCTACCTTAGTGCAGAAAAATTTACCCATCTTTATGTGAAAGCAATAAGAAGTAATGATGTTGTAAATTTTAAAGAAAAGTTACGCAGCGCTGATGTTCTATTGCTTGATGATTTGCAATTTATCTGTGGCAAAAATAGTACGCAGCAGGAATTCATAAACATATTTAACGCGCTTACAGAATCAAACCGTAAAGTGGTGGTTACTTGTGATGTATCTCCTTACAGCTTGAATTTAGATGCCAGAAGCAAATCACGCTTAACAGGTGCTTTAGTTGCAGAAGTAAAGCATGCTGATTATAACCTGCGTGTTGATGTTTTAAAATCAAAAGCAAAAGTTTTAAACGTTTCTGTTCCAGAAAAAGTAATTGATTTGATTGCTAAAAATATCACTTCTAGCTTAAGAGAAGTAGAAGGAGCCTTAAACAAGGTCATTACTCATGCAAGTTTGGTTGAAGCAGAAATCACTGTTGAGTCAGTGCAAGAAATTCTAAGAGATAATTTGCAGGCTCATGAGCAGAAACTATCTGTTGAGCAAATTATAGAAGTGGTTTCTCGTTTTTACGATGTAAAGGTTTCTGAAATACTTTCAAAAAGCCGTGCTGCAAAATTTGTAACACCACGCCAAGTTTCTGCATTTTTAGCTAAGCAGCTAACTACTAAGAGCTTGCAGGAAATAGGTCATAAGCTGGGTGGTAGAGACCATGCTACTGTTATTTACTCTATAAAGAAATTAGAAGATCGAACTGCGGCAGATAAAGCAGTGGCTAATGACATAGCTAGAATCGTTGAGCAACTTGGACGAGTTGGTTAGGTTTGAAAATAGAAATAGTGTATCCCCGACTTCTCGGGGATACTGAATTATAAAAAATTAATCGCGAACTCTAGCTCTTTCTTGTTGTGCAGCTCTAACGTAAGCTGTTGTAACCATATCGGACAATACATGAACACCATAGCTTATCAAAGCAACGCCCGCTGCTGCTCCAAACGGTAATAAACATGCAGTTGCCATTGGAAGTGCGCATGCAGCAATTGAAATATTGGCAGCACCATGTGCAAAGTTAGACCTCACTCCATAGATCCCTAGTTGTTTTTTAAATTCTAAAGCATCTTTTAATAGAAAATATTCAGCACCTATTATTGCTGCAGCTGGTGCGTATTTATACGCCAAATGACCAACATTCGAAAGAACATGTTCATAAGGGAATAAGTGATTTACAACAGCCTTAGCCCCATAAGATGCAGCTTGGAAAGGAGATTGTGCAGCGCTGTAAGCGTAAGATGTTAAGTTTGAAGGCATTACTGCACTACAAGCATATGAAGCTCTATTATATACAGCTCCACACACAGATGAAATGCTTGAATTTTGATAATCTTTAGCTGACATTGAAAGTCCTAACATAGAAGACAATGGGTAAGATAGAATAGAAAGCCCTAACTTGGTTGTCATAGGTAAATCTCTAACAACAGGTGTACGTTTAATTATTTGGTAACCTATTGCTGCACGTATTGCCATATCTGCGTAAAGAAATATGCTCATGATTTTTATCTCCTAATAAATATAAATTAATTTCTACCTTCGACGGCTATAACAGGCTCTTGTCTTCTATTTGTTGCCCAATTTAAGCAAACTTGGTTGATGCCGTAACAAACGGCCGTACTTATGCAAGCTAGTTGGAATGGTAAAGTGCAGGCAGTTGCTAGTGGAACAATACAAGCTGCTTTAGCTACATTTCCCCAGAACTCATCCTTGTGTGCTGCAGGTGTTACAGCAAGAGTTGCAAAAGTTGTTAGAAGGCACTTCAAAGGAAGGCCAATATTTACTACGGCGTTTACTCCATTAAGTACAGGGGCGTTTTTATATGGAAGTACTATATTGCCAACTGTTTGTAACACTTGTTTCATTTGATCCTCTAATTGTTTAATTGCGTTTATTATAACATAAATTAAGGGGTGAAAGAAGCGTCTGGCATGCTAATTGCTTAAATTTAATATTACTTTAACATTTCTAGCTAAATGGACGGAATTGCTTACATAATGGCGACCAAACAAAATGCTTCTTTGAGGCATTTAGAGGTTGTATCCAATAATATAGCCAATGCTAATACCGCTGGTTTTAAGCAAGATGGGATAGTGTTTGACCAGTATTTAGTAAGGGATTTAAAGGAAAAAACATCGTTTGGGACAATCTACTCAACAATAAGTGATCCTAAAGATGGAATTTTGAAAGTTACAGCTCGAAATCTAGATGTTGCTCTAAAAGGCTCTGGATATTTCAAGATAATGACGCCACTTGGAGTTAGGTATACAAGAAATGGAAATTTTCATTTGAACTCAGAATATAAATTGGTGAATTCAAGCGGATACTCAGTTCTGACTTCTGATGGTCAGGAAATTGTTTTTGAGGAAGATGATAAAGACCCTGTTATTGGAGAAGATGGAAATATTTTTATCAAAGATGCAAGTCGTGGAGCAATTGGTGTAATTGAATTTGAAAACCCAAAGCTGCTTAGAAAATTTGGTAATGGACTTTTTTCTTCAGATGCTGAAGGTAAGGAGGCGGAAAATACGACTGTGCTTCAAGGTATGTTAGAAGATTCAAATGTGAATTCAGTAGAGCAGCTTACCAAATTGATTGAAATTAACAGAGAAGTTTCTCTATCGACAAATATGATAAACGATTTTTACAGCTCGCAAAGAAGCACGTTTAAATCACTATCTAAATTAGGAGGAAATGGCTAATGGCAATTGGCGCATTATATATCGCTGCAACTGGTATGCATGCTCAAGAGGTTAATGTTGATAATATTTCAAACAACATTGCCAATACCAATACGACATCATTTAAACGAGGTAGAGTAAATTTTGAAGATTTGCTTTACCAAAAAACAGTAACGCCAGGTGTGAATTCTTCAGATGCGGGTAATCAAATTCCCAGCGGTATAACTTTAGGTTTGGGTACAAGAGTTGGTGCTATTTATAAAGTATTCGAGCAGGGTGCTCTAAACCCAACACCATCAACGCCGCTAAACGTTGCTATTGATGGAAATGGTTTTATTAGAGTTACGCTCCCTACTGGTGAGACTGCTTACACTCGCGATGGAGCTTTGCAGCTTAATTCAGATGGAGATGTTGTAAATAGTCTTGGCTACCTGATTGATCCACCAATTAATATTCCAGACAACTCAACTACTGTCACAATAACTACTGATGGTAAAGTGACGGTTGAAGTTAATAGTGTTTTGCAAGAACAAGGAAAGATAGAGCTTACCAGATTTGCTAATAACGCAGGTTTGGAACCGATTGGTGGCAATATGTACATCAAGTCAGAATCTTCAGGTGATCCAATAGATGGTAGTGCGACAGAGGATGGTTTTGGCATTATACGACAACACTTTTTAGAGAATTCGAACGTCAACTCAGTTTTAGAGTTGACTGAGCTTATTAAGGCACAGCGTGCATTTGAGTTTAACTCAAAAGCTCTGCAATCTGGCGAACAGATGTATAAAACAGTGATTGATTCTAAAGCGTAATAGATAAAATTTTATTGAGGTTGCCATGGCACAAGATTTTGAGAAGTTGTCTAAAGACATAACAATGGAGGGTTTGAACAAAGCTTCGGAGTTGATTGAAGTCGGTTTGAACCAAGGTAAAGAACCATTTATTCGACTTGCCCAAGATAAAATGAAACAGGGTATGGATACAATCGCAGTTGTTGTGCAAAAAGAATTAGAGCAACCGAAAATGACAAAAGAAGCTCTTGAGGCTGCTAGCCAGTTAGTGAAAGCTAGGCAGACTGAATTTGAGAGATTGGAGCCTGCAACCATGAAGCAAGGTCTAAATGCTGCCGCCCAAATAGTTGATAGAGTTAAAGGTAAATTTACAGCACAGCTTGCAACCCAAAAATCTAACAAGCAACAAGGGCCAGCCATATAATTATTTGATTTTTCGGAATTTTTAGCTAAGCTTTGCATAACTTTTGAAATTGTAGAGGTTTTATGCTGGCAACTAAGACAAAAGTACTTAACTATCTCGATCTGAAAATTGCTGCCATTCAAGCCAAAGAAGATGGCTTAGCTTTGCCAGAACCAAATAATATAGACATGTATGGTACGACCAACAACTTCGGTTTTATGTTTGGAAAGTTTGATCAGGTTGTTTTAGATTTTCTCAAAGAGATTGAATCTCATAATTCCAAACAGTTTGATATTTTAGAAGTTGGTTGTGCATATGGCAATGTTGTCAAAGAAGCTTTGCTAAGAGGGTGCAAAGGGTATATTGCGAGTGATATATGTGAAGATCACTTGAAAGTTTTAGCAAAAGAGCTGGTCTCCTCTAACCGAGAAGATTTGTCTAAAAAAGTAAAATTACTTCAAGGGCGGTTCCCTGAAGACATCGAGCTGCCATCAAGATCAATCAAATTTGCCCTTATGAATAAAGTCTTGCACTTTTTTCAGCCAAATGAACTAAGTAGTGTAATGGAAAATATTGTTCGGATCACTGCAAAGGGAGGGAAATGGTTTGTTCTTACGGTTTCGCCAACTACAGAAACATTCAAAGATTTTGCATCAGAGTATGCAAGGAGAAAGAAAATTGGCGTTGCATATCCCGGATTTTGTGCAAATGCTGGTGAGTTTAGTACTGATAAATGCACGTCAGATAATTTGCCATACTCAATGTTCTTTATGGAGCTTGCGGACTTATGCACGCTTTTTGAAAGCTACGGATTTAGAATTTTGAAAACCTATTCACTAAATATGCCAACCACAGAAAACCCTCAGTGGGTGAGCGGTCAAGACATGGTTGGTATCATTGCCCAGAAGATATAAGATATTGAATTAATTGATAGTTAAATTAGTTTTCCATTTTGTACTGGCAAAATTCAAAGCAACTCTATATAATGCTCTTATATAACGAAGGAGTATTGCAAATGAAGAAATTTTTAACCAAGTCTATTGCTGGTTTAGCAATAGTTGGAATGCTTACTGGTTGTTTAACAAACGAAGCTGGTCAAGCAAATAAAGAATTAATTGGTGGTCTAGGCGGTGCGGCAGCAGGTGCTTGGATTGGTTCAAACGTTGGTAAAGGTAAAGGCAACATAGTTGCGATTGCTGGTGGTACATTGCTTGGTGCGTTAGCTGGAAGCAGTGTTGGTAGAACTATGGATAAAGCAGACATTGCTTATGCAAACAGAACAAACCAACAGGCATTTGAATATAATAAAGTTGGAACTTCCTCTTCGTGGAAGAATCCAGATACTGGTGCTTCTGGAACAATTACTCCAACTAAAACATATCAAGACAACAGCCAAAGATATTGCAGAGAGTATTCTCAGACAATTAGTGTTGGTGGAAAAGTTGAAAAAGGTTATGGCAAAGCTTGCCGTCAACCAGATGGAACTTGGGAAATTATTCAGTAATAATTTTTCTATGCGAAATATGAAAGCCTCTTTATTGGGGCTTTTTTTATTTGTAGATACTTAAAGAGTTTCTTGGTAGAATTCCTTTAAATAATTGGAGATTTATTGCATGACTCAAGAATCATATGTAAAAGGAAATTTATTAGCTGGTAAGCGTGGGTTGATTATGGGTGTGGCTAACCAAATGTCGCTTGGTTGGGGTATCGCTCAAGCTGCGCATGCACAGGGAGCTGAACTTGCATTTTCATACCAAGGTGAGATGTTGCTGAAAAGAATAGAGCCGTTAGCACAGTCAGTTGATTCAAAAATTCTAGTTGAGTGTGATGCAACAAATGAAGAGCATCTAGACAAACTTTTTGCCAAGATTGAAAAGGAGTGGGGAAAATTAGATTTTGTAATCCATGCCATCGCATTTTCGAATAAAGATGAGTTGAAAGGTAGGTATGTTGATACCACCCAAGAAAACTTTTTAAACACTATGAACATTTCTTGTTATACTTTAGCAGCGATTTCTAGGCGTGCTGATAAGTTGATGAATGATGGTGGAAGTATTATTACGCTCTCATATTACGGTGCAGAAAAAGCAATTCCAAATTACAATGTAATGGGTGTGGCGAAAGCAGCTCTTGAAGCAAGTGTTAAATACATTGCGCAAGATTTAGGGCCAAAAGGAATTAGAGTGAATACAATTTCTGCAGGTCCTGTTAAAACATTGGCTGCTGCTGGTATTAGTGACTTTAGAGCGATGTTGAAATATAATGAACAAGTATCACCTCTTAGACACAACACAACACTAGAAGAAGTTGGCGGTGCAGCGGTGTATTTGTTAAGTGACCTCAGCAAAGGGACGACTGGCGAAGTGATCCACGTTGACTCGGGTTTCCACGCGATTGGTTTGGCGATGCCAAAGGAAGAGGTTTAGAATGCTTCTCAGAGATTTAGCAGAAAGGTACATAGATTTTATTAGGAATTTAGGTTGTGAACAATCTGATGATAAAGCATTTTCAGTAATGAATGAGCTTTTTGATTTTGATGTTAAAAAGATCGAAAACGGCGCCACTATAGTCGATAGTTTGCCTGTTTTATCAGAGCAGTTGAGGGCAGTTAGAAAAGCTGTTTTTCCTTGGACTATTACAGCATTGCAAGAAAGTGATATAACTGTAGATGAGAGCAAGAAGTCGGCCGTTATTTTCTTTGCATGGGAAGCAACGGGTATTGGCCAACATCTAACTGCTGTAAGATTAGAATTTAAAGATGATAAAATTAATCGTATTACAGAAGTTTTTAACAAGAAGAGTCAACAAGAACAGAGCTTACTGCAAAAATAAAAATACATGGAAATTAAAACCAATAAGGGTATAATGCCAAGCAAGTCAATGACGATACTTTATGGCCCTAATTGTACAAAAATTTGGTGGAACCTCGGTAGGTAGTATTGAGCGCATTAAAAATGTTGCCCAATTGGTGAAGGCTGAGCGCGACATAGGCAACCAAGTAGTTGTAGTGGTTTCGGCGATGTCAGGTGTTACAGATCAACTGGTTGGTTTAGTTTCTCAGTTAAGTAGCACAGCAAACGACAATGAGCGCCAAGAGTATGACTCGGTAGTATCAACTGGAGAGAACGTAAGCTCAGGTTTGGTAGCTTTAGCTCTAATGAATTTAGGCTTTAAAGCTAGATCTTGGCAAGGTTGGCAGATTCCAATAATAACCAACGAATTATTTAGCCAAGGAAAAATACAAGGAATTGACCCCACGAAAATTCTACAATGTTTGCAAGATGACGAAATACCGGTAATTTCTGGTTTTCAAGGGGTATATGATGGACGAATTGTAACACTAGGTCGAGGTGGATCTGATACCTCTGCGGCAGCCATAGCTGCGGCAATCAATGCAGATAGGTGTGATATATATACAGACGTTGATGGAGTTTATACAGCTGACCCAAGAGTTGTACCAACTGCACAAAAGCTAGATAGAATATCATATAAAGAGATGTTGGAAATGGCTGCGAGTGGAGCCAAAGTTTTGCATCCACGCTCAGTTGAAATTGCAGAAAAATATAACGTGCAGATGCAAGTTTTATCGAGCATGACGGGTGGTAAAGGGACTCTTCTAGTTAATGAAAATGATTCGATGGAAAGTCAAAGAATCACTGGTGTTTCGGGTACTAAAAAAATTGTCTGCTTTATTCCAAAAACAGCATCATGTTCAGCAGCGATATTTGCTGCCTTTAATGAGCATAATATCCATTTAGATATGGTGAATCAGAATCTTTCTGACCAAAAAATGATGGTGATAATTCCGTCGCACGAGCAAGTTAAGGCTGAGCAATTATTAGGCAATATTTGCGAGTATGAACTTAATTCTAACTTAGCAAAAGTATCCCTAACAGGAAGTGGTTTACAATCATCTGCATCTGTTATGCAAAAGTTGTTTCAAAATTTATCCAGTCAGGGTATAAATATATTAATGATAACGACAACTGATATAAAAATCAGTATCTTGGTTGAAGCTCAGTATATGGAAATTGCTATGAAAAACCTCCATACTGCCTTTGGTCTTGATGCTCAAAAGGAGGTGATATGAGAAGCCTATTAATAGTTTTAGCCCTTGTAGTTGGTGCATCTGTTTGCGGGTGTTCAACAAGAGATCCTTCAATATATGATGTGAAATCACCGTGTGTAAGTAATGATATGGACGGCAAAGCTCCATGTGTACGCAGAAAACCTATTGAAAATGATCTAGCTTAATTATATACTCCGACCAAATCAACCGGAGTAATTATAAATGACTTTAGAAAAAACTTTATCAATCATTAAACCTGACGCTACAGCTCGTAACTTAGTTGGCGCAATCTGTGCGAAATTTGAGTCTGCTGGACTTAGAATTGTTGCTCAAAAAAGAATTAAAATGACCCGCATGCAAGCTGAAAAATTCTATGAAGTTCATAAAGCTCGCCCTTTCTACGGTGAACTAGTTGATACAATGACCGCAGGACCTGTTGTTGTGCAAGTTCTTGAAGGTGAAGGTGCTGTTGCATTAAACAGAAAAGTTATGGGCGCAACAAACCCGAAAGAAGCTGATGCTGGAACAGTTAGAAAAGAATTCGCATTAAGTATTGGTGAAAATTCAGTTCATGGTTCTGACTCTTTAGAAAATGCAGCTATTGAGATTGCATTCTTCTTTGATTATTCAGAAATCGTTGGTTAATTAATGGGTATTTTGGTTGCAGCGTTATTTGGTGTTCTATTCGGTAACTTTGCAACCACCTACTACCACAGGCTTCCTTTAAAAAAGCCAATCAACGGCTATAGTAAAAAGAAAGGTCAAAAACCACATTGTTCTAAATGTGGTCATCATCTGAAATTCTACGAGTATTTCCCTGTTTTTAGTTGGGTTTTTGTGCGTGGTAAATGTAATTATTGCGGCGTAAAAATTGATCCGATTTATACTATATTAGAAATATCTACAATGATATTTGCCATATTGTTGTATCTAATTATAGGAATGAATGTTTTATACCCTGCAGCACTCCTATTAGGATGCGCAGTAACACTTTCTATAGTGCTTTACCATGAGCATAAAAAATTTTATAGACAGGTAGTTTATGCGAGTGTATTTCTGGCTATCATAACTTTTTTGCAATTGTATTATGAGCTTACCTAAAGGATTCGTTTATCTCTCAGACATTGATTCTACCATCAAACAAGATATGTTTTATTGTTCCGATTTTAACTTTGTTGGACGTAAAATTAATGGGTATGTTAAACCCGTTGCTATACTTACAATTGAAGCAGCAACTGCTTTGAAAAAAGTTCAGGATGAAGTTAGTAAAAAAGGCTTTTGCTTAAAGGTTATAGATGCTTACAGGCCACACAGAGCGGTTGAAGATTTTTGGGCTTGGGCAAATGATCCAAAAGATATGAAAATGCAGAAGATTTTCTATCCGAAATATGCAGATAAATCACAAATATTTGCCGATGGTTATTTAGCAAAATTCTCTGGTCATTCACGCGGCAGCACAGTTGATCTCACTTTAATTGACAGTAATGGCAATGATGTTGATATGGGCTCGCAGATCGATATGCTTGATGAAATTTCTAATACAGTTTCACCACTGATAACCCCTCAAGCACAAGCAAACCGACTTTATTTAAAAGAAGTGATGGAAAAGTATGGGTTTGATAATTATCGCAAAGAATGGTGGCATTTTGCACTTCTAAACGAGCCATTCCCACGCAGACCAGAAGACCATTTTGATTTTGTAGTTGCTTAGATAGATATTGTCTGCTTTTCAGCAGCATCAAGGCGTCCTTGTAGTTGGACTAAAGCTTTTTGAAATCCGAGTAAAGTCGTGTTCACTACGATGTCTTCAATTTCATGGATCTCACATACGGTACTCAACAACCCCTGTACTGCGCTGTATTTATCAGTCATATCCGTAGATTGGAGAGCCGTGCATAAATCAACGTAGCATTTGTTTTGTTTGCCTAAGTTCCATCTTGGCGCATTTGTGATCATTTGTTGGATAAGTGTGTTGTAATCATTTTGCTGTTCTGCAGGTGCAGTGTGATTTGCTGCAGCAAAAACAATTTCTTCATTCTTGCTGAAAAATTCAGGGTCTTTGTCTATTAACCATTTTCTGAATTCAGGGTTGTCATTGAAACTCATATCAAATATATCTAACCCAGATAGCCCTTCAGCTGTAAGAGATTTAAGTAAATGTGGATTACGTTTCAGTATATGTTCAACAGCAAAAGGGTTGCCTCCATAACACGCAAAATGGAAGATATTCATTCCTAAACCATTAGTATTTTGTACTCCTTCTGCATTCGGGTTTTGTGCAGCTACATTAAAAGAAGTTAAAGATTCTACTTCTTTTCTTTTTTGAAAAGCTGCAGTTAGAAAGTTAAGGTTTTCAACGTCACTAAAGCAATCTATATAAAAACTAGCTTTAGAAAGCTCAAGAGTGACTTGATTTTTATCAACAGATTTACTTTCTTTGATTCTTATTTTCTTGGTGTTGGGATTCTCAACTTCTTTTTCCTTACTTTCCATAAGGCTATCAAGCCACGAGGTGAATTCATCTGTTCTGCTCAGTGATTTAGCAGCGACTTCTTTGCAGCTTAATCCTTGTGTAGTTTTTGCATCGAATAATTCTGAATGGAATGCATACAGAAGTTTTGCTACTTCAATGTTGTTACCATAGCATGCAAAATGCGCAGCATTCATGCGCATTTTGTTGAGGCTACTTATATGAGTTTTGTCATCGATCAAAAGTCTTCTAACAACCTCAGCTGAGCCAAACGCACATAAAATTAAAAACTCGTCTGCTTCTTTTATAGACTTAAGAGTAAATTCATATTTGTCGATTGTAGAAGCGCTGAGTAGTGTAATCTTTTTTCTTCTGGAGTTGTCAACTGCTGCGTGGTCGTTCATAAAATTATAATAATTTTGAATTAAAATATTGTTATAAAATCTAAATGTAAAGCGTATAGTTGCTTTATGATGACTTGAGATATGTTTGAAAAATTTTGTGCCTACTTAAGGTTTCGGGGGGAAGTAGGCCAAAGATTTTTAGGTTATAGCTTGCGTTTTTTCCACCATTCGTCTGTTGTGAACTCTTCTGGTAAGATTTTGCAATCTTTAATATCAGCAATCGACAAATCTAAATTATACTCAGTTTCTAAAGCGTTAAAAAATTCTTCTCTTAGATCTTTAGACAACTTACTTCCACACCAAGGACAATAACTCAAGGTAGTTATCACATTTCCTTTATTTGAAGTAAAATAATATTCTCTAAAAATTTTGTTATATGACACAATATTTTCTTTGAGCCCTAATATTTCCATATCTCTACAGCATTCCATAATAAACCTATAATTTTAATTTTTTATGTTTGGACACATCTTTAAATAATCTTTCTCCTGATTGAGGATCGATCGCATCTATAGGATTCCCGTTTCTATCGTATAATTCAATTTCATTATGCAAATAATCCCATTCATAGAATTTTTGATCCTTTCCTCTTAAACCATTCGTTTTAGTTTTTCCCCTATAATGCTTTAACTCCTTCCAAACCTTACTTTCAGCTTTGTTAACATTCTTCTTTCTATCATCTCCATCATCAGGCTCTTGATCAGGATCAGGCATGCCTGCGCTTGAAGTTTTAGCAGGTTGTTTAGAGTTTGCAACACACTTTCCAGATTGTTCTTTTAAAAAGGTACTATCTTCATTAGCATAATACTTAATCTCCCTGATTTTATCACTCAAGGCTTCGCGTAAGTGTACGTATTCTTTAATCAGTTGTTGGCCAACTATCGATGCTAATGCCACCTCCGTTATAAATACCGCAGCATTAAAAACTAAGGTTGCTGATGCAACATCAACTTTCTTCGAAGCTGCTAGTTCGTTTTCAAGAATAAGGTCAGCAACTTTTTGTTTTGCTTCAATTCGGTCCACTCCATTTTCAACAAGTAAGTTCACATATTGATCAAAAACCCTTTGTTTGATTTTTAAATCTTCTGTGATCTCACTAGGCGGAACTTTCTCCCCAAATAAAATGTCATCAATCGCCTCATCTTCACTCGCGTCGTAATCAATAATATCCCAGATTGTTACTTTGGGTTCTTGGTTGTTAGAGGTGTCGCTATAGAAGTAATTATTAAAAGTGTTTTGAATTTTACTAGCAGCGGCGGATATGGTATCAAAAAACTCTGCCACATAAATTCCGCGTATTGGGTCTATCTCAAAACCACTTTCGGACTCAAGATTGTTAACATCGCGGTTTGCAATGTTGTGAATTGTAGCTTCGATATTACCTCGCCCGATAGTCGCAAACGTCTCTTTTTCCTTATCAGTCAGGCCGAATACAACGCCAATACGATCAATAAGTTTTGGTGATGCAAAGTCAATTCCTACCGACCCACCAATCTCATGTTTGTAAACATAACTAAATAAACTTTCAGTTAAAATCTCATAGGCTTTTATTTCTAAATTCCCACCGTCTTGAAGCGTGCCATTCTCTCCTCGCTTCGCCTGCGCGATTAACCCACCTTGAATATGCAGCATTTCTTTGACAAGAATGCTAACATTCTCAGTGCCAACAAGTGATGCTAATTGATCTACCCACGCTGAATCACCACGCTTCACCTCCGCTCCAAACTCAAATGATGGTGGTGTGAAGTTGTAAGGATTATAGCCAACCCGCGCGCTGAAATGGCCGCTATAGCCCTCGCGTTTCATAATTCTGTGAACAGACTTTAATAGTAGTTTGTCGAGTTTAAGAATTAATTTACCAGCTTCTATTTGACCATGAATTTCAGCGTTCTGAGCATTTAATTCAAAAGTTCCTGAAAGTTTTATGAATAATGAGGTAGGTATAACTCCACTTTCTGTTAGCTTACTGAAATTAATTCCGGCGCCGACAGTTTGAGTATCCATAAATGAAATTTCGCCATTTACACCTTTGGATTCTATTTTTTTCTCAAAGCTGCTGAACGCATGTTTCATTATAAATTCATGGGCATTTATAGTCCAACTCATACCTGTTGCTGCTAGCCCTTCAATTGTAACTGTAGTACCGTTAATTTTAGTATTTCCTGTGCTGCGAAGAGTGCTAGGGGTTGCATATACTTCTTTTAAAGTTAGTTTACCTTGTTGCCAACTAGCATGGAATTTCAGATCTAAAGCAAATGGCTTTAGTATTGCTTTGGCTAGCCAAAATGCCGAATCACCATAGGCAGCAGTTTTGCTAATATCTTCCTCAGTTTCAGATGCAGCAACATACTTATGGTATGCAGTAGCGAAGTTATTATAAAAACCATAATCCAGCATCGCCTTTTTTGTTAACTCTGTTACAGCTTCTTCAATGGTTGTATAAGTTGGCATAAAATCAACTGTTTGCGCTTTGATATCTAGATTTACATAAATACCATTTCCTTTAAATTTAAATGCTTCTTTGGCTTCCACATTAAAGTTCTTGCCATTAAACGATGTTGGAATTTCTTCTGTGATTTTGGTATACTTAGTAGTTGTTTGCTCTTTCCATTCAGCGTGAACTGTTGCTTGGTCAAAATTTAATTTAAAGCCAATATTTGCAGTAGTTTTAGATAATCTTTCGTATGAAAAACTATGTGATACTTGCTTGCCTGCAAGATCTACAGAGCCATTTTTTGAAATGAAAGTTACATTGCCTTTGTTGGCATAATCATTGAAAACCGCCCCGCAACCATCAATTCCATTTGTAGCATTGAAAACGCAATTATCTATTCCATATTTGTGAAATTCAGATCTTTTTACCACCGTGTAACCCTGTTGCAGTAGATGCTCTTGATTCTCAAAAACTTTAAGCCCGCCATCTCTAAAACCTAGAAAGCCTTCTTTGGTGACTTGCTGGTATGATTCTTCCGAGTTCATAGCAAGTGCTGCCCTTATTTCTATTTTATCTTCTGAAATAAACTCCCACTTATATGCATGAAGTACGAAACCAACAACTGTGCCGGTTGCATCAGAATGTAGTCGGAATAATTGCATAGGTGCGTTGCTTGAACCAAATTGATTGCCTTTGAATTCATTTCTGTAATGACTATGTGAGGTTGCAGTGGTTTCCTTTTTGAAGATCCCTTTCTTTTTTGAGATGCTTAATTGGCTGAAGAATTCTTCATCAACTGCAACTGCAATTAAGTCGCCTTCTTTAGAGGTAACCGTAAGCTGCTCGGCATTTGTGCCATCTAAGCCAATAATAAAATTTCTCCCTCCTGAATGGATAATAAGCTGCCCTTTCAGCGTGCTGAGAAGATGCTTTATGCTTGCCATTTTCACAAAGCCCCATTCACCTTGTGCATAGTAAGCAGTGAAAATCTGGGCAGGCTCGATGATATTTTCCATAGTTGCATTCAGCTGCACCTTCCCATTAATATCAACGCCTACCAGTGTATTAGTTTTGCCATTTAAAATTAATGTGCCATTCCCACCTAACTCTGCTCGTGTTAACAGTGTTGTGGATACTGAGCTTCCAGTTGCATCTATTCTTGTAACTGAAATTATGTTGTTTTCTTCCTTAGAGTTTATTGTAACTATACCATCGTCGACTGGTTTGGTTGAGCCAGAACTCAGGAGGTTGTAGATATTATATATTCCTTGTGAAAATTCAAATGTACCCCCTAAGTTTATCAAAGATCCAACTACTGCATCTGCACCCATGCCTAAGAACTTTATTACAGAACCAGTTTGGTGTGCAGAAGATTCAGCGAGCAGTTTTTTTGGCAAATAAACTACAGGAATTGCGGTTGGAATTTGTTTGCCATCTTTTTCAATTAAAATGTTCATCACCCAAACAAATGGCGACGCGATCTTATCGATAACATCATCTGGAACAGCTTGGCCTAAAGTGAAGTTATAGAGGTTTGCGTACGCTATAGCCTGCTTTATAAGCAGCTCCATTTGGTAGCATTTCTTCTGGGTATAGCTTGCATTTTGCTCTTCAAAGAAGTATTTTAGAGCCGAATTTAAATCTTCGAGGTTCATAGCGCCAGTTGCTCTGAACAACGCATCTTCGACCATTGATGTTGTACAGCTTTCAGGACAAATTAACTTGTCTACCGCTGTACTGTTTTGGCCAAGTTCGGAGATTAATTTTTCTAATGAATATTCGCACTCATATTTCCTAAACATTTTATCAACCCAAACGTAATTTGGATCATTAGGGGATAATTTATAAACGCGATCTAGATGATTTTGTGATAGGTTCGGTAAACTAATTTGATCTTCCTTAGTAACTTCACGCTTATAGGTTAAGGTTGCAACTTGCCCGTATTGTTTAGTTAAATCATTAAGCTTAGCTATTCTAGTTTCATCAACTTTAACGAGTCCATTACTACTTGCTGTTAATGCGTATTGCACTGTTTCTGAATCAGTAGGCTTAGGAAGTATTTTGCCCTCTGGTGTTATATATACCTCTGTGAAGTTTCCACTTCCTTGGTAAATTTCAAGTACATTGGCTAAGTGCTTGTAAACTTCATAATAGCGCCCATCACTTACTGTATCTGAGAAAGAAGTTAATTTATTAGGTGAAATGTCATGCTGATTTTGCCATGCTGATTTTAACAATCTTGCATAATGACCATCACTACCTTGGCAAGCAGGATCCGAATGTATACAGACTAATCCTATTTCTAGAATATTACTTAAAGGAAATAGTATATTAATTATTTCAGTGCTGGAATTGGCATCTAGAAAGAATCTTCCTCTGACAAGTGAATTTGTTGTATTAACTTTATTAATTTTGCCATGTACTGTTCCAAGATCTATAGAGCTGCTTGGATCACTTTCTTCCTGCTGTGTAAAAGAAGATGCAGCTAATTGTGCAGGTCCATTAGTGGAAAACAGCATACTTTTTGTCATTCCGTTAGGGCACTTCTTTACCGCATCATAACTGCATACCCCTAGAATGTGCGTTTCATCTATAGAGTGTTCACAAGATTGAGGCGTAGCTAATGAAGCTGTTCTCATGTCTCGATAGGATGCCTTCATGACGCCGCTTGGGCAGCCTGAAGCTTTTCTTTTGGAGATGTTGTCGTGCTCAAACTCTGTAGTATTCAAACTTTTCGGAGCAGCTATTACCTCATTAAGGTTACAATATGTCTTTCCAGAAACTAAGTGAGCTGACAATACAATTAATGATGGTCGAGTTTCACTTATAACTTCGTCATTGATCTTGAGAACTTGCGTGTAAATTTTAGTTCCTATACCAAGAACAAGTTTGCCTGTAGTAGAATCTAATACAAAAGTTGCATTTTGAGTGATGTGATTTATGCCATATGATATTATGCATTCTTTAGTTTGGACAAATAAGTTTCCTAGAGTCATGTGAGCTGCAAAATCTACATTTTGAGGAGTAATCACAGAAAAATAAGGTAAAATTACAGGTGCATCAATCTTCGCATTAAAATTGGTATTCAAGTTTAATTGATAGCTTGCTTCTATACCGCCAAAAGTAACTGTATCTGGAAAACCACTGACTAAATTTACAGTGACGTTGTTAGCAACAACATTCTTATTTAGTAAATCAATTAATGCCGTTTTATTATAGGAAGCGCTTGGACTAAATTTGACTTCTGGACTTGTAATTTTTGAATCATTGAAATTGTTAGAGTTGAACTTTAGTGAGGTATAGTCTGTAGAAATAGTGGTTGAATTTAGTGACAATGTATTTGAATCGGTTGTTAACCCAGATGCTTTTATTTCTCCATTTATATTTGTATTGTTAGCATAAAGATAGAAGTTAGAAGCCAAGCCTTGTAAATTCGATATATAAATTGATGAAGTTGAATTTTGTGAATTTAGATAGGGTGCTAATTCAGAAGTGGTTGTTTGAGTAAGGTTAGAAAAATGTTCTGCAAGTTTGTTGGAAATTTTGAAAATATTTCCAATGTTGCTAAACGTAAGATTAGTAAGAAACGTATCAGCATTGACAATTAGATATAAATTTTCAACCTAGCCTATTCCAGAAATTGTTCCTGAAAATTCCATACTTGAGTTTGCATTGAAGTCCAGTGCTATGGATTTGCATTCATTGCTTGGAACTAATTTTAATTCTGCAGCAGGTTGAAGATTATATGCGTGGAAAAATTGTACAGCATCATTTGAATTCAAAGCTGAAGATGAGTTGCAATATAATTGGATTGCTTCAAGAGTATTATTTTGTGGTTGTAATGAATAATGATATTCAGGGTAAGTGATATTATTTTCTTTTACAGCATTAAGCATGCTGATGTATTCTTCTAATCCCATTTCTCTAATAAGAGGTGAGTCAGGTTGCCCAGAATGAATTAGATCAAAATCTGAAGAAACGAATGTACCAAAATCAAATGTATGTAAAGCAGACATATTTTAAAAATCTTAACAAAATTTTAACAAGGCTGCGAATTGTATGCGAAAATTACGGAATTGTCAAGTACTCGCCTAATTTGCTGAAAAATAACGAATTTGAAGATGTGGTTCGCTATGTAAGCTAGATTTTACCAGTGATTTAAGCTGCAAATAATTGACTTGTATTGAGTTGAGAGTTATAATTGCCAGCTTCATAATAAAGGGAAGGAAAATGAAGCAAATGTATTTAGATGCTGATAAATCAGGATCAACATATCTGCATATTTCTGCAATAAGAAATACGAGATTAGCTTTTACAATGTTTGTAAGATCTGTGAAAGAGGGTGACGCTAATATTCAAGAATTAAGACGAATAGATGCGAATGGTTGCGACCCAATTTCTTTGGCAGCCATGCATGGTCACTTCGATCTTGTTGATTTTATTCTCAATAAATTATTTGCTGAATTTCCAAATGAAGCGCGTGAAATTTGCAAAGCTCCAATAGCGAGAAATGGTAAGACATTAAGTGAATTGGTTATCGCTGAAATGCTTTCTGAGAATTATGTTTTAGAAAAATTTTCTATGCTTGGTGACGAGTTGCCTAAAATCTCAGCGAGATTGGAAAAGTTAGAGAGATCTATTTTTCTTAAACTTTCGAGGTTGGAGGAGCAAAAGCCTTCTCAGACAGCAGCAGTAATGCAAACAGATTTGATGAATTCTGTAAAGCCAGTACAAGTTGCAAATCCATTTTCTATGAGCGCTATTATAGCACCGAATGAAGCAGCAAATCTTCTTGTAAGCGGCGCACTGGATGTAGCAAAGCGGGCACTTCAATCATGTGCTAGATCAAATGAGAAAAATAGTGGATTATTATGAATTTAGACGCTTTTTGGATGGAATTTTTTATAAGCGTTTATTAGGTTTTCTGCATCAACTTTAGTATAGCGTTGAGTGGTAGATATGCTTTGATGACCCAGTAATTCTTGAATGGTTCTAATATCTCCCCCGTTAGCAAGAAGGTGAGTTGCAAAGCTGTGTCTAAATGCGTGCGGTGATGCATGTTCTGGCAAATTTAAAAATCCGCGTAGTTTTTGGATTTTGTGGCGGAATACATCAGGATTTAATTTTTTTCCCCTAGTTCCCAGAAATAAATAATTTTCTAAGTTATAAGGGCAGTTGCTTATGTAGGTTTGAATTGTGTCTTTAATAAAATCGAGAATGGGTACAATTCGTTCTTTCCCACCTTTGCCTTTAACTAAAATCTGTGAATTTTCCAGTTGATTTAGGTCAGTTCTTTTTAGCGATAATACCTCACTGATTCGCAAACCTGCCCCATACATAAGCGATAAAATTGCTAGGTCGCGCTTGCCTGTCCAATCTTCGGACATAAGTTCAATATTGTTTGTTGCTTCTATTGCTGATTCTTTAGATAGAGCTTTTGGAAGTGGTTTGTGTGAATTGATGATTTGTATATTAAAGATCGCTTGGTTTTCAATGTTATGGATAATTTTTATGTATTTAAAAAAGTTGCGAACCACAGATAAAGCTCGCGAATTTGAAGTTGATTTTAGATCATTGTTTTTGCGTGACGCAAGCCATGCGCGAAAGTCTTGAATGGATATTTGCTCAATTGATTTAAGCGTAACTTGTTCTTCAGTGTATGAATTTAAAAAAGAAAAAAAATAAAAGAGATCTGTGAGATAAGCTTTGGTTGTGTGCGCAGAATAGCGCTTTTGATGAGTTAGATAATTTATCCACTCTTTTATTAAATTATTTACAGATTGATCAACTTTTATGGTCATTAGTTATTTGTTTGCAAAAATATCGTCTAGCAATATAATTGGTTAAATCCACGAATATTAGGTTTTCATGTCAAATTTTACTTGGAAAGAATATTTTGACAACAAGTTATATCAAAATCTTGATTTTGATACTTTCGATTCGAATGGCCTAACTGCCTTGATGTGGGCGGCGAATGTAGAAAAACCTGATTTGATTTCGGTTATATTAAGCTATACAAAAGATTTGAATAAAGCTGACATACAAGGCGTAACAGCAATCGAGATAGCAGCATATAATGGAAATATTGATGTATTAGATTTACTTGCAAGAGCTGGGGCGAATTTAGAAGTTACAGATGTTTTTGGCAACGCTCCAATTCATGTTGCAGCACTGAGAGGAAATAAATCGGCTGTGAAGTTTCTATGTAGCAAAATTGAAGATGTGGATGTTAAAGATTCTGACGGAGAGTCAGCTTATAACATAGCAATGAAGAGAGGACACATTGCTTCGGTAATAGAGTTGAAAAAATGCGGGGCGAGTCCAAATCTGCCGAATGCAAATGGTGAAACTGCGTTAATGTGGGCAGTTGGCCGTGACAATTCTTTTTACGTAGATTTTTTGATTGATCAAGGAGCTGACCCGAATTTTAAGAATCCACTTACAGGCCGTTCGGCGCTGGATCAAGCTTATATGGGGCAAAACGAAGAGATAATTGAATTATTAAGTACTTTCAGCTATTCTGAAGCCAGCGAATTATAAATATTGGAGAATTATCATAGCTAATTATTATCATAAATTTGACCTACCTGATTCAGTAAAGTTAGTAGGCGATCTTGCAGTGGACACTGAAGCAATGGGTTTGAACAACTTGCGTGATAGGTTGTGTGTTGTACAAATATCAGATGGAAATGGAGATGCCCATGTAATTCATTATCCAAAACCAGAGTTTAATTCACCTAATTTAAAAGCTTTGCTCGAAGATAAATCGCGAACAGTTATTTTTCACTATGCGCGTTTTGATGTAGCAATATTAATGCATTATCTTAAAGTGGATTTTGGTAATATTTTTTGCACTAAGATAGCATCAAGACTTTCAAGAACATTTACAGATCAGCACGGACTAAAAGATATCTGTCATGATTTATTGGGAGTTAAAATCAGCAAGCAACAGCAGTCAACAGATTGGGGTAGCGCAGAGCTTACAAAAGATCAAATTGCATATGCGGCGAGCGATGTTTTACACTTGGATGATTTACGCAGCAAGTTAGTACCGATGTTAAAAAGAGAAGGCCGCATGGAGCTTGCTCAGAAGTGTTTTGATTTTATTACTACGCGCGCCAAACTTGACTTACTAGGTTGGGTAGATTTTGATATATTCCAGCATTAGAAATAGATGCGTGAGAAGAAGCTGATTGGGTGTGTGCTCGGGGGGGAATTTTTGCGCGCCTAAGGCGGCTTAAGCAAAAATTACACACACCCAACGGATTCTTCGAATCCAAAGAAATATATGTCCTACACTCAGACTAAACTTCAAAAAAATCTTTATCTAAAAAACTTGGAGCTACGTTTTCTAAGTAAATAATTGCTTTAGGATTCTTGATAGATGAGGATTTTGCGGCATCTTGAGCGCATTCAGCTTTGACGATCTCCTCTTTACCAGAAGAGTCTATAACTTTATATTCGCTTAAGTGCGACTTTACTTTCATCGATTTCATGGATGTAAGCTCATTAAAATCACGCAGAGCATTTACCGCAGCATCATCTATTTCCCAAAAAGGAAGAAATTGGCGATCTGGGGTTGATTCGTTAATTATCACAGACTCTTGCGTCATCATAAAAAATCTTTTACACACTACCAGTGTAAAGGAGGTTTAGATGTTTATCAACAGCTTACTTTTGAAAATGGTAGCGGAGGAGGGATTTGAACCCCCGACACACGGATTATGATTCCGCCGCTCTAACCAACTGAGCTACTCCGCCATAAATGAGTAAAAAGGAATTTACTCAGATTCTTCCTTTTTTGCAACATCTTTTACGGTATCATTATCAAATAATATGCGCTGTGCAGCACCGTCTAGGTCTTCATATTGTTTATTTTTCAATGCCCAGAAGAAAGCGCAAAGCATGCCAATTACAATAATTAGTGTTACAGGTAATAAAAATAAATATGCTTCCATTTATTATAAAGTATTTTTAGCGATGCCATCTAATACGCTATTCACAAAGCCTGATTCACCCTCATGGTTAAACATTTTTGTTATTTCGATATACTCATTTATTATAATTGCTTTATCTACTTCTGTATTCATCTGCATTTCATATGCAGCGACCAGAAGGATTGCCTGCATTACTTTGCCTAATCGATCAAATCTCCATTCTTTGGATAAGTGGTCAGAAATTATTTCTTTAAGTCCTTCTAAATTCTTCTCAGTTCCTCTTGCTAGATTGATAATCAACTTTTCATCAGATGTGCTTAACTTGCTTAGAGATTCCTGTGATTTTGAGTCTTTTATTATATCAAAAATAACTTGGTCTAGAGGAAGATCTGCTTGAGTGTAATTATGTGCGTATAGAGCTTGGATAGCGAGCACGCGTGCAGTTCGCTTTTCCTGATACTTCTTGGAGTATAGCGGTTTAGTTATGTTTTTGTCCAATTGAGTACCTGTCTTCTTCAAGAACGTTGAAATGTCTTTTTAGTTTAACCATATGTGTAACAGCATTAGCAGCTTTTCTGCCAAGCTCTGAAGCCTTTTCAGCTTTATCTTTTTTTGTGAAATAGCCAATTCCTATCCCGACAGGGATTACATAGTGAACTGCAAATTCATTAATCGCTCTAAGAACTTCGCTGTAAATAGCTTGCTCCATTAGCGAGTTTGAATCTTCTTTTATGCAGCCAATGCAAATTACGCCTTCATAATCGGAAGAGTCTATTGCAAAGCTGATTGCAGATGGTATTTCTAAGATACTTGGCACCACTATTGTGTCATGTACAATCTTTAGAGATTCTAAAGTGCTGGCAGCACCATGCTCGATCAAATCCATAAGATTTTTATTTTCTTCAGCTTTGATCAAAAGTACTTTTGCCATGACATCATTAAATTAAAGTGGTGCGGATGAAGGGACTTGAACCCCCACGTCTTGCGACACTAGATCCTAAGTCTAGGGCGTCTGCCAATTCCGCCACATCCGCATGTAAACCTTGAAAAAACGAATTTTTCATGTATAAGGTTTGCAGAATATACTTTCATATAAAAATAAAATCAAGTAAAGGTTTTTAAAAATGGCATATGTTGTTACAGAAAATTGCATTAAGTGTAAATATACCGACTGCGTAGAGGTGTGCCCAGTAGATTGTTTCTATGAAGGAGCGAATATGTTGGCAATTAATCCTGATGAATGTATTGATTGTGGAGTATGTGAGCCTGAATGCCCTGCAGATGCCATAAAACCCGCATCTGAAGATAATCTTAAATGGCAAGAAATAAACAGCCAATATGCTAAATCTTGGTCTAATATAAATAAAAGAAAACAACCTTTAGAGAATGCCGATGAGCATAAAAATGAGTCTGGCAAGTATGAAAAATATTTTTCAGAAAATACTTCTTCTTAACTTTTTTGTTTTGCATATAGCCTCGGCAAACGCAGAAGACGAGTGCATGTATTTCACTTTTGAAGGGTGGAAAGAGTGTTTTATTCAGACGAAATTGAATAACGTCCCATCGTCTAAAGCTCAGGAATTGCTTGAGAAAGCCACTATAAATGAAAGGGTTATATCGCTAGACAAGAAGCAGCCAGAGTCGACATTGGATTTTAAAGGCTATCTAAATAATATTGGATTCAAAAACAAGGTTGCAAAAGGAAAAGAGTTCCTGAAAAACAATAAGCAGACGCTAGAGATCATTTCAAAAATTTATAATGTAGAGCCCGAAATTATTGTGGCGCTTGTTGGTATGGAGAGTGACTATGGAAAGATTCAAGGAAGATTTAATATAATTGATTCGATCGCAAGTCTTGCTTACGACGGGAGGCGAAAAGATTTGTTTGAAAATCAGCTGCTTGCTGCCATAAAAATAGCTGAAGAAGATGATTTAGATTATAAAGATTTCAAAGGGTCGTGGGCTGGGGCGATGGGGTGGTGTCAGTTTATGCCGACTAGTTTTAGGGATTTTGCTGTAGATCATAATAATGATGGAGTTAGAGATATTTGGGGTACAAAAGAGGATATTTTTGCCTCTGCAGCTAACTATTTAAGCCTACACGGGTGGGAAAGAGGAGAAAGTAATGTTGCAAAATTTGACGAAAAAGCAAATAATAATCAAAATTCTGAGGCCTTAAACATCGGTATTTGCGATGATTCCTCGAAGTTGTGCAAATTGAGTGACAATCTGTACTTGCTATTTCAGGAAAACGATGGTACAATTCTACCTACGTTTTTGGTTGGCAAAAATTTTAACGTATTAATGAAGTGGAATAAGTCTTACTATTTTAGCCTAAGTGTCCTAATGATCGCCGACCAGCTTAAAAAAGCTTAACAAATAAAAATAATTGATGAAAATTTACAGTGTATTAGTACTCCTCGTAACGGGGATCATATTATCGTCATGTGTTTCTGAAAATTCAAATGGTCGGAAGCCAACCTTGTCGCGTGCATTTGATGTATTGGGAAATACACAGGGTGAGAATGATGTGGACTATGAAAAGCACGCAACTGGAGAATTCAAAATTGGTGCTTCTTATTCGCAAAAGGGAAAGAAGTATGCCCCTGAAGTTGATATTGATTACAATGAAGAAGGTTTGGCATCGTGGTATGGTCCAAGATTTCATGGTGGTAAAACTGCCAATGGCTCAAAATTTGACCAGAATGAATATACCGCAGCGCATAGAACATTACCATTGCCAAGCGTTGTGAGAGTGGTGAATTTAGAAAATCAGAGATCAGTATTGCTAGTTGTTAATGACAGAGGCCCATTCCAAAAACTTGGTAAAGGTAAGAGGATTATTGATATATCTAAAAAAGCTGCACAAGATTTGGGGATGCTTCATAAAGGTGTTGCGAAAGTTCGCGTGGAATATCTGCATGAAGAAACAAAAAAATTACTTTCGATGTACCCTGTAGGTGAGCAACGCAAAGCTGTTGCTGCCTTCGAAAAAGCCCTAACCAAACAATTGGTTGAAACAGGAACTTTACCTAATAAGTTTAAGAAGAAGGGTTAATTTTCTTATCTCTCATAACCTGTCATACCGTGATTAATTCACAGTATCCAGTACTTATATGAATCCCGTATAAAAGAGCCACAAATGAATTTTTCATTTTTTATCGGGGAAGGTTTTTAGAAAAATTCATTTGTGGCTCTTCACTTACCTATAAATACTTAACTAAAAGTGGGCGCGCGCCGTAGGCGCTAAAGTAATGAAAGTACGCAGTGGGAAGGGTCGGGGAAAGGAACAAGTACTTTCATTACACCTAAGATGGTTTGCCGAAAGGCCAAACTAAATAATAAATAAAACATTGCCTAAAAACTCGCTGACGCAATTACCCTCTTACAAACCTTCTCTTGCAGGGAATTCTGAGTAAGGCGGGAGTTTAGATTATTAAAGTCGACTGAATCCAACTCTTGATCCTGATTGTAGCAGCTGTATACATATGATTCCTCGCCACTCACAGCATCGACATGGCGTTGAATGCACTGCCCACAAATTTCCTTCATCATACACTGCATCGGTGAGTTGATTGAGCCAATAGCAACGTGAGTGTTTTTAAAATATGGTTTCAAAGAATTATGACGTGCGTAAGCAACTGCGGCCATCATTTTATCAGAACCAATTGCAATAATTCTATCAACATTTTCTAAAGCAATTGGCTTTTCGCCAAGTGCACCAGATGCGTAGGCTTCAATAGTTTTAATAATGTTGCCGTGGAATGAGAAATCTTGTGTACGGTGCTTGTTCAGCAATGTTTCATCGCAACACCAGATGACATTATCGGCAGCTTGTTCAATATCGGAAATTTTATAGCGATCTTCAGCCTTTCTATAACCAGCAAAATATAAAACTTTGCAACCATTGGCGCGCATAGCTTTGCCAATGGAAAATAAAACTGCATTACCTAAGCCACCGCCAACCAGCATAACTGTCTCGTTATGAGGAATTTCAGTAGGAGTTCCAGTTGGGCCCATCAAAACAATCGGCTCGCCTTTCTTTAGATATTGGCAAATGTCAGATGACCCGCCCATCTCTAAAATTATTGTCGAAATTTTTCCAGCATCTTTGTCAACCCACGCACCAGTTAGAGCCAATCCTTCCATCGCAAACACAGTGTCTTTTGAACGTGGCGCATTAGCTTCAAAATTTTGGATTCTGTAGAATTGCCCAGGTTCAAACTGACGCGATGCAAGAGGTGCAGAAACAACTACTTCGATGATTTTTGGAGCAAGCCTAATTACTTCTTCAACTTTTGCTAAAACCAACTTATCCAAATCTTCAAAGAATTCTTTGTGACTTGCTGAGTTGCATGACTCATATTTTGAGACAATTTGGGAAACAATGGGAAAGCCTTGTTTGGCGCTGCCCATGGCTTTTACTACGTTACCCACAAATGACGGGTGCATGTCACCAAAGAAACTGACGCTTTTGTTATTTTCTAATGACGTTAAAACAAATGGTTCTTTTGGCTTTGAAACTTTTTCAGGCGTGATTTTTGCGCCTTCATTATTTAGAACTTGGAAGTATTTGCCATCAAGTTTGAAGTGCTCTGCATCTTCACTAGCTAATACAGTATTTGGGTTAGTTCCTGCTGCAATATAAATAGTTTTCGCTGCAATTTTACCATGCTCATGAACAAGTTGAGAACAATTACCAAATTGATCAATCTCAATAGATGTTGGCGTGATATTTTCAATAAATTCAATTCCTTCTTCTAAGGCCTTTTCAACTTCTTCATGATTTAACCTATAAGCTGGAGCTTCTTGAATTGTGCGGCGATATGCAACTTTAGCACCGCCCCATTTTTGTAGTAATTCTAACTTCTTTTCAGGATGAGCTCGTAGTTGTTTAGCGTGCTCAATAAATTCGTTGGCGATTTCCAATTCTTCTGGGTTTAACTCAGCTAATAAATCTTCACCGATTTTTTCATAGCGAGTTAAAAATTTCTCAACTTGAATTGGGTAATATGCCAAGCTTTCAGTTGCAGTATCAACCGCAGTTAGTCCGCCGCCAATCACAACAACAGGAAGACGAACCTGTAAGTTAGCAATTGTATCTTTACGCGCAGCGCCTGTTAGTTGTAGTGCCATTAAAAAGTCTGATGCAGTACGCACACCTTTGGCAAGCCCGTTAGGAATTGAAAGCAAATTGGGTTTGCCTGCGCCCATTGCGAGTGCGATATGATCAAAGCCAAGTTTCCATGCAGTATTATATGTAATGTTGCTACCAAAGCGCACGCCGCCATACATTCTAAACTGTGCTCTACGCTCTAAAAGAAGACGTATAAGTTTTAAATAATTTTTATTCCAGCGTGCCGTAATTCCATACTCTGCAACGCCACCAAACCCTGCGGCGACTCTTTCACCCAGATTTTCATATAATTCATTTGTATTTTTAATAGGAGTGAAAGCATGACGAATTCCATTTTGGTCAATTCCTGAAATGTTTTGATCAAGAGGTTCAATTTTCAAGCCATCGATTCCAACAACTGTAAAGCCTTCATTCAGCAAATGATGCGCTAAAGTAAAGCCTGCGGGCCCAAGACCTGCAACTAAAACTTTATGCGTTTTTTCATCTTTAGGGGTTGGTCTTTTAAAGTTGAGTGGATTCCATCTTGTTAGCAAGCTATAGATTTCAAAGCCCCATGGAAGTTCTAAAACATCATTCAATGTTTGCGTTTCGACCATTGGGATGTTTACAGGTTCTTGTTTTTGGTAGATGCATGATTTCATGCAGTCGTTACAGATTCTATGGCCTGTTGCAGCTAACATTGGGTTGTCAATTATCGCAGTTGCAAGTGCGCCAATAATTGATCCTTGAGATTTCAGAAGATTCATCTCCGAAATCTTTTCTTCTAATGGGCAACCTGCTTGTGCAATTTTTAACTCATTTGTTTTGTAGGCACCGTCTTTATCTTTCATACCTTTTGAGCAAGAGTCTTTTGCTTGGTTGTGACAGTGAATGCAGTATGTAGCTTGATCTAAAGCTTCATTAAGAGTGTGTCCTTTGTCAGTCAGGTTAAAGCCATCACGGTTGCGGGTATGCTCGTGATGAATATTTCCATTCGCGTTGCGATGTAAAGGGATTAGGTTTTGTAAATCAACCTTTTTGGGAACTTTGAATAAAACTCCATCTGCATGTTTCGCTCGACCTTCATCAGAATTTACAGCCCAAGCAGCATAAATTTTAGCAGCTTCTAATAATTCTGAATTGCCTGCAGCTTCCCAATTTAAAACTGAATTTGAAAATATAATTTCATCTAAAACATCTATTCCTAATTTTAAAATTATTTCGGGAATTTTATTATCATTAGCTGGATCATAACTTTTGGCAGCTTGTCTTTGTACAAAGAGGCGTTTGCATTTAAAAACATTTGCCAGTTCATTATGCTTTAATGCAAGTGCTGTGGTTTCAGATTCTATAGAAAATAAATCTGAGATGAAATATTCCAGCTCAGGTGCAAGTTCAATTATCAAGTCAGATTCTGCTTTGCCAGTTAGATGTTCGGATCTAGCAAGCATCAATTTATGATATAGAGCTGGGTCTTTAGAATTTAACGCGGCAGCAAAAATTCCATCAAGCCTTTTCAAGCCTTGATTTGAATAGAGATCTTCAAATTTTAAACTATGTTTTAAACGTAACATTTTTATAGCAGTTTTATTTGGCTTCCACGCATTACATCAGCTTCGGAAATTTTCTGAATAATAACTACCTTTTGCCTTGATGTCCAGCCACTTACAATATCTATGGAAGATTTAGATACTTTGAAATGCTCGGCTAATAGCTTGATTACCGCCTCATTTGCTTTGCCATCTTCTGGTGGGGCTGTAACTCTAACTTTTAGACTTATATTGCCATTGTCATCTAAGGTGGCCTGTTCAACTTTACTGGCCTTCGCTTGCGGTATTACTTTAAGATTTATCTTCACTCGTGGGGCTGGCATGATTTTCGCTGATTACTATATTCATATATTTTAATTGCTTAGCATATATATAAGTGGTTAATTAATTGAGTAATATTTTTTGGAAGTTATGAGATTTGTCATTCTTTTATCGTTGTTTATGTTGCCAATCCTAGCTCAAGCTGAGTCTAGGATCAAAGACATTGTCTACTTTGAAGGTGTAAGAGAAAACATGCTAATTGGGTATGGATTAGTAGTTGGTTTGAATGGTACTGGTGATAACCTTAAAAATTCAGCATTTACTGAAAAAGGTTTGACAGACTTTCTTGAGAAGCTTGGGGTTAATACTAGAGGAGCGAATTTAAAAACTAAAAACGTTGCTGCAGTTACGATTACGGCTACACTGCCAGCTTTTGCTCGTACAGGTAGTAAGATTAGTGTTGATGTAAGTACTATTGGCGATGCTAAAAGTCTTAAAGGTGGAACTTTATTAGCTACTCCGTTGTTAGGCGCAGATGGTGAAGTTTACGCACTTGCACAAGGACAGATAAGTATAGGAACAAAACCAGCTGATGAAGTTGGTAAGCCAGCAACAAATAATCCTACAGCTGGATATGTTGGTAATGGTGCTATAATTGAGAAAGAAGTTGATTTTGAATTAGACGATATGTCCAAAATTAATTTAGCACTTAAGAATCCTGATATTTCAACTGCAAGATCAATTGAAACTGCTATTAACTCTGCAATGCGTGAAAAAATTGCAGCTGCAAAAGATCCTGGAACAGTAGTCATTGCAGTTCCTAAAAAGTATACATCTAATGTGATTGGTTTCTTAGCTGATTTGGAAAATATATCCGTTTTCCCTGATACAGTTGCGAAGATTGTTATCGATGAAGCTACAGGAACAATAGTTATGGGCGAAAATGTAAAGGTTAGTAATGTTGCCATTGCTCAGGGTAATTTGGTAGTTAAGGTAAGTGAAGATAAAGAATTCTTATTTAATATAGGTATGCTTGGTAAAAGCAAACCGCAGCCTTCAAAACCTGGAGAAGAAATTGCGCTTTTAAAAGAAACTACTAAGCTTAGTGATTTGGTACAAGGGCTAAACATGCTGGGTGTGAAACCAAAAGACTTGGTTGCTATTCTTAAGTCGATAAAACAGGCAGGGGCTTTACAAGCAGAAATAGAGACAAGGTAGTATGTTGGATGTAAGGGTGTTATTGAAAAATATTCTGTCGCCCCACTACTTGATAATGAGATCAAGTAGCAGTGCAACAATGACCTTGATGTTGTCTATTGCGGTTCTTTCAAATTTAGCCCAAGCGAAAGATGAATTGAGGGCGAGGGATAGGTTTTATAAGCAAGAAGTAGAGCAGATGCGCAAGAACATGGATTCAGCAGAGCAAGTTGAGAAAGCTGCGAAAGAATATGAAGCTGTTGCGGTTACTAAGATGTTGCAGCAGATGTACTCGGATGTAAAAATCGACCCACTCTTTGATAATAAAAATACAGAAAGCATCTATAAAGACTTGCTGCTTACAGAGTATGGTAAAATTGTAGCTGAGAATGGTGGTATAGGTCTTGCTAAATCATTAGCTAAAGATATGCAAAAGGAAAAGAAATAATTATGAGTGCAACAGGAAATTTAGGACATTTATTTAACTTTGAATTGGTTGTGCAATCAATAAAGGATTTAACAGGTATTTTGAGATCTGAAATTGAAGAGATAAAAACTAATAACATCAAAATTATTTCTGAAAGTTTTGAGCGCAAATCTGATCTTATTAATTTTGTTGAATCTATGAAAGAGGTGATAAATAAAAACCCTCAGATCGCTAAAAATCTTACAGATCAGCAAAAAACATTACTAAAAAATGTGGCACAAGAATTGCAAGAGTCAGTAACTCTGAATAATTCAGAGTTGATGAAAGCGAAGTATTTTAATGATGAGTTGATTAAGCTAGTGGTTGCAGCGGTTGAAAATGCCAGTACACCCATGAAAACTTATGATAGGTATGGAAAAAGACCTAAGCACTCAAAGTTAAAAACTCCGGCATCAATTACGCTAAACAAAAAAGTTTAATCTAAGCTCGATGCTTAGAGAGTAGGTAAATATGGCTGATGTGTATTCGATTGCTCTTGGAGCGATGAATGTAAATCGCAAAGAGATTGGTTTTAACTCGCATAACATTGCAAACGTTGGGGTTGAAGGTTACACGCGCCTAACACTTGAAAAATCAAGCCGCATCGTTAATGGCGAGCTAGCTGGTGTCGATATTCAAGGCGTCATTGCCAATGTGGATGATATTCTTCAAGACAGCCTTTATGAAAAGATATCCAAAGATAAGTTTGAAGCTGAGGTGAAGCATTATCTAGAGAAAATGCATGGTGAGTTTGGCCGACCAGGTAAAGATGACAGTGTTGATGCCTTAATAACTAAGATGCAAGTATCACTAAAAAATTTAGCTGAGACACCTACCTCATCATCACACAGACTGGTTGCAGTACAAAGCTTGCAGGACTTAACTACCAAGATTTCAACAATAGCAAAAAAGTTTGAAGATTTTCGTTTTGAGATAGATAAAGATATAGGAAAATCTGTAAGTATTCTAAATGGTCATCTTGAATCTGCATACAAACAAAGTAATAGCATGCCAGCGTATCCACGAGGAACTCTTGAGAGAGTTCATGTTGAGGATGGCTTTAGAGCAAGCTTGGAAAAAGTATCAGAATTTCTGGAAATTAATAAGTATTATGATTCATCAGGTGTGCCTAAAGTCCTTGCTTCTCAAGGCGTTTCTGTAGTAGGAGAATCTCAATTTTTCTTGAAATATAATCCTGTAACAAGTGTTGCAGATATGGTCAATGATAAGGAGCTTGAGCCAATCGTAGTGAGTTACTACAGCTCAGATAAAGTAGACCAGAATTTCAATAGAGTAATTGTGTCTGGAGGAAAGAGTTCTGAGATCGTGCCAAGTATCAATAGCGGTAAACTAGGAGCTTTATTACAACTTAGGGATAAAGAAATTCCCAAAGCTCTTGCGCAATTGGATAACTTAGCAAAGGGACTCAAGGATGAATTCAATAGAGTTCACAATCAGGGAACAAGCACTGTAGCGCCAACAAGAATGAGTGGCACAACGTTAGTTGAGAGAGAGCAAAACTACGGGTTTGCAGGCAAATCTAGAATAGTTGTTTTAGATAATCAAGGTAAGCAAATATCAGGAGTTCCAGCTCTAAATTTAGATTTTTCAAAACTTGATACAGGAGATGGGGCTGGTAAAGCAAACTTAGAAGGTATTATACAAGAAATAAACTATCATTTTGGCAAGAAACTTACAGATGATAATGCTGTTGAATTAGGAAATATTAGTGATGTAAAGCTAGTTACCATTGATAAAGAAGTTACAGCGGGTGGTACACTAGATTTAGATTTGGAATTGCAGAACTTATCAAGTCAGACAGCAAATGTTAGAATAATGAGTGCGACTGCAACAGACAATCTTGGCGCAAACATACTTGGTAGCTTTATAAACACAGCACATAATGTTGCGGCAGGAAATACTGATCGTACAGGAACAAC
Source organism: uncultured Candidatus Midichloriaceae bacterium (assembly GCA_964558975.1). Classification (GTDB taxonomy): domain Bacteria; phylum Pseudomonadota; class Alphaproteobacteria; order Rickettsiales; family Midichloriaceae; genus CAZLFQ01. The sequence continues at coordinate 725,818 of CAZLFQ010000001.1, read as the reverse complement.
TGGCCCATCACTTAGACTTAATGTTCCAGCTACAATTGAATATCCGTTTACAGTGACATTAGATGTAAGAGTTAATGATGGGGGTGCGGATTATAATTCACAAATGACTTTTGTCATAAATAATCCAGCTGTTAATACATTTAATGGTATAAAAAACCAAAGATTTTCAGTTAATACAGCTAACAACCAAGGGACTGTAACAGCAGCAAGCTTTGCTGTACCTGTTGTCTCTGCGGTAATGAATGATGTTGATGGCTCGATTGCACTGGATAGTTCTACAGAAAAAGGATTGTTGCAGTTAGTTGGGATGGGTGGTGATTACCATATAGCAATTGATAATTTAGACAGTCAGCAATTAGGAAATGCAGCGAGTAACATGGTTGGAACTAAGGAGAGTTTTTCATATTTTCTTGGTTTGAACGACATGTTTGTTCGTAAGGATTCGCCTGAAAATTTTGGCAATACAAAAAACAGTGCGTACTATCTGGATATAAGAAGCGACATTAAAACTGACGCCAATAAACTTTCAATTGGGAAACTAAGACAAGTAGTTGATCAAGCTAACCCGTCGAGCGTTGTAAACTTATTTGAGGTTACGACAGGTGATACTCGTAACTTACAAATTCTAAATGATTTTAATAACAAGACAGTATTCTTTGGTGCGGCAGGTAATTTACCAGCTACAACCGTAAGTATGCAACATTACGCGGCAGAAATTGTTGGCTTTAACACTGCGACTTTGTCTAAGTATGAAGTGAGTGCAGAGCAAGCAAACTTGATGAGCAAATCTATTAAAGAAAAGATTCAAAATTTAAAAGGTGTTAACATAAATGAAGAGTTGGCGAACATGATGATCCACCAACAAAACATGGTTGCAAATGCTAGAATAATTAACGTTGCGCGAGAGCTAGATCAAATATTGATGAGCATTTTTAATTGAGGTTTTTATGGCTGAAGGAATTAGAATTTCAACGCTAACATCGCAAGAGCAAGTTAGAAAAAGTATGCAGACCTCTCAAGGAGATTTAGGGAGAGTTACTAAGCAAATAACAAGCGCTAAAAAATCAGATGATTTTATTGGGTTAGCAAAAGAAACTCCTACGGAGAATTATTTATCGATTAGAAATACACTTACAACAATTAGTACTTCATCTAAGAATAATGCGTTGTTGGCAAATAAAATTGAAGCAATGGAAACAGCTGTCTCTGGGCTTAAAGAATTGGCATCAGATGTAAAATTACTATTGCAGCAAACACGTGATCCAGTATCAGGGAATAATGTGGATACTGTTGCTTTAGCAAAAAACTATTTGCTTGATATTAAGCACTACTTGTCGGCTGAGTTTAACGGACAAAAACTCTTTGCTGGTTCAAGAATGGATGTAAGGCCAGTAGGTGATATTGCAAATGTTTCAAACATAGTTGGTAGCGCGCCAACCGCTAATTATTATCAAGGTGATGATGCTATAATCCAATCTAGAATCTCGGATGAGAGTATTGTAGAGTATGGGATCACTGCAAATAACCCTACTTTCCAGAAATTAATTGCGAGCTTGCACCAGCTGATTGACGGCAAAGTTAATAATGACCCGAGCAAATATACCCAAGCAATTGCTTGGGCTGATGAATCGAATGTTGAACTTTCAGCAATGATATCGCGAGTTGGTAGCAACGCTCAAAAAGTTGATTCGGAATTGAAAAAAGCCCAAGATTCAGTCTTGAAACTTAAAGAATTAGTGGCAAATATTGAAGATACAGACACTGCAGAAGCAATGACCGAGCTGATGGCTATCCAGACGCAACTTCAAGCTGCTTACATGTTGTTAGTAAGGATTAACTCAACGTCACTAGCTGATTATATAAAGTAATAGGGAAATTATGCGCAAAATAAAAGAACAAACATCTCTCGAAACTAAAGTAATTAAAAATAAATTCGGAGAGATTGCGGTTGATTTAGATAAATCAATACACTTTCCACTAGGCATTCTTGGGATGAATGCATTTAAAGAATTTTATCTAGCGCCGTGCCCAGTTAAGAAATTTAATAAGTTTCTTTTGATGCAGTCTGCACAAACTGATGATTTGGTATTTATGGTTTTACCTCTTGATTTAGAGAGCCAAAAATACATCCAAACAAAAGACCTAGATGATGCATTTGAGCAAGTTGGCATGAAAAAGGAAAATTCTTCAATAATGTTAATTGCTGCTACTAAGGAAGATCAAGATGGTACTAAACGTATAACTGTGAATACGCGTGCCCCAGTGTTTGTTGATACAGAGAAGAAAACGGCCATTCAATATGTTCTGCAAAACAACGAATATGACGTGCAGCAGTTCCTATACAAATAGTTATTTTTCTGACTAGGCTTTTTTTGTACTAATAGTTCCTATTAAGCTTTAGGTACTTTAGCTATAGTCTTTTTGCCTTACTAATGCTAGAATCTCTAGAGATTATTTAGCTGGATCACTTAATGGTTCTAATAAAGAAGTTTCTTTTAATATTAATGTGGTTGCTAGCTTTATGTTTAGCAAGCCAAGCCTCTTTAGCCGAACAGCAAAAAAAAGAATCGTCCGAACCAATCAATATTTCTTCTGATGAGTTGCGAGTTTTTAAAAATAAAAATATGGCGATATTTGAAGGTAAAGTTCATGCGATACAAGGAGATATGAGCTTGTATTGCGATAAAATGACGGTGTATTTTGAAGAGAAGACAGAGCAAGATGATACTGCTGAAGTTGATGAAGAAGATGGGATTGGTAAGTCGAAAGTAGAAAGAATAAATTTTATAGGAAGTGTTAATATAGTAACGCCCAAAGAAAATGCAAAATCTGAACTTGGTGATTATAATGTTAAGACTGGCATTTTTACCCTGACAGGTAATGTTGAGTTAATACAACAAAAGAATAAATTGTACGGACATAAGCTGATTTATAACAAAAATACTGGTGAAAGTTTACTTACAAATAAAACCAGTGGTATAGTAAATAAAAAGCAACGTGTAAAAGCTATTTTAATTCCTGAGGAAAGTAGTGAAAAGAAAGTTAGAGATTAAAAATATTGGGAAATCTTACCAGAATAGAAGGGTTGTAAGAGATGTAAGTCTTGAAGTGAATTCAGGTGAAATAGTTGGGCTTTTAGGCCCTAACGGTGCTGGCAAAACTACTTCATTTTATATCATAACAGGATTAGTTGCGTGCGACTATGGTGACGTTGTAATTGATGATGTGAAAATTACAAAATTGCCGATGTACTTGCGTTCACGAATAGGAATTGGCTATTTGCCCCAAGAGTCTTCAATCTTTAGAGGCCTTAATGTTGAGCAAAATATTATGGCTGTACTAGAAGTATGTGAGCCTCTTGAAGAAGTAAGGCAGCATAGACTAGAAGAATTACTAGCAGAGTTTTCAATTTCTCATCTAAGAAACACACCAGCAATTGCACTATCTGGTGGTGAGAGAAGAAGGGTTGAGATTGCTAGATGCTTGGCATCTAATCCGAAGTTTCTTTTATTAGATGAGCCGTTAGCAGGTATTGACCCGATTGCGGTTGCAGAGATTAAAGAACTGATAATGCAGTTAAAGAAATTAGGTTTGGGGATTCTTATTACAGATCATAATGTTAGAGATGCGTTGTCAATTATTGATAGAGCATATATCATCCATGATGGTGTAGTATTGATGCACGGCACTCCAAATCAGGTTGTTAAAAATAAGGCGGTGCGTGATGTCTATTTAGGAGAAAACTTTGTAGGGCACTTTTAATATGAAAAATCATTTATTCTGTTTTGGTCTGGGATATGTTGCGCAACATTTAGTTGATCAACTTAAGCAAGATAAGAATTGGGAGATCTCTGGAACTAAGAGATCGGAAACAAAGGCAGATGGCGTTCAGGTTTATCGCTTTGATGATTTAACGTTCTTGCCAAGAGATATTACTCATATTTTAGTTTCTGTGCCACCTAAAGATGATGGCGATGTTGTGGTTCAGCAGTTTGGAAAACAAATTCAAAAATTACCAAATTTAAAATGGGTCGGCTATTTATCGGCAACAGGAGTTTATGGGGATACTAAGGGAAATTGGGTAGATGAGAATTCACCGCTCAACCCAAGCAATCCTTATTCAAAAAAGAGATTAATTGCAGAACAGCAATGGCAGGATTTGGGCATTCCTTTGAACATATTTAGGTTGAGCGCAATCTATGGACCTGAGAGAAATGCTCTTGAGCAAGTTGAAGCTGGGCATGCAAGAATAATTGATGTTAAAGATCAAGTTTTTTCAAGGATTCACGTTGCAGATATAGTTCAGGTTTTGATGAAAACTATAGAGAAGGGTCTAATAAGTGAGGTTTTCAATTTGGCGGACGATAAGCCTACTAGTGCCAATGAAGTAATAGAGTTTGCCTGCCAGATTTTAAATGTGACACCTCCAAAACCAGTGACATTGGAGGATGCTGAATTATCTGAAATGGGTAAGGTTTTCTATAGTGAAAATCGCAGAATTAGAAATGATAAAATTAAGAGCAGTCTTGGAATCCAGCTGAAATATCCTTCTTATAAAGAAGGGCTTAAGAGCAATGGTTAATTTAAGAGCGTAGTATTAAAAAAGTATTTCAAAAATTGTTTACACTCTGAAAAATAAGTCATAGTCTTTTAGACTTATTTTAATGTAGGTAGCAATATGAGTAAAACTAAAATCTCAATTATATCAGCGCTACTATCGCAAATTATTGCTAGTAATGCCAATGCCCATGATGGGTTTTATTTGTCAGGTGGTTTTGGATTAGGATTGATAGATCAAGCTAAAAGGCAGACGTTTAGAAGTAATATATCATCAACCTTAATAACCACATTTACAAGTCACGATAAAATTTCTGATAAATCTTTAAAGGGAGATATGGGGATTGGTTATGATTATGATTTGGGGGGTGATGTTGTATTTGCTATTGAAGGCCGAGTTGGGTATATAAATTTTGATGAAAAAAACACACTAAATTCTAGAGCCGTAGTTAGTGGTTCTGTTGTGAATTTATCAAGTGCAGAAAATTTAATAAAATCTGATAAGATTTCAGCAGGTTTGCTCTTTAAACCTGGGTATAAAATTAGTGATACAAGTACACTTAGAGGCATTGTAGGTACGGAATTTTTGCGACTAAAATCTTCTACTAATGCAAGTTATTATCAAGATATAAGTGGTACTATATATATTTCTAAAGTAAGCGGCTCAACAAAAAGCAATAATTTCGGTTTGGCTATGGGTTTAGGTTTTGAAGAGGAAATATCCCAAGATACAATACTTGGGATGGAATTCATACATACCTATTATGGAAAAGTGAAAGGGGCTGTAGATTTGCGTTCTCAAATCACTCAGGCGGGTACTCCAAGTGGTAGTTTAACACTGAATGATAAGATCAGTGTAAATACAAACAGTTTTATGGTTAGGTTAAATTACAAATTCTAATCAGACAGATTAATTTTTATATTGCAGGTAGGATATGAAAGAAATAAAAAAGCTAGTTCTTGTATCGATATTAACTCAGGCAGTTTGCTATAGCGCTCATACAAAAGAAGGCTTTTATCTTACGGGAGGAGCAGGTTTCTCTCTTATTGAACAATCAAAACAACAAACATTTTACAGTCAGATTATATCTACGCCATTGACAGTGAGATTCCAAAATTCTGATAGAATTTCAGATGAATCTTTTAAAGCTGATCTTGGTCTAGGATATGATTTTGAAATTGATGATGTGGTTTTGGGCGCAGAAGGAAGGGTGGGTTATGTTTATTTTGATGAAAAAAACGCTATTGATGCTAAGGCAACAAATAGTGGGTCGACAGTTAATATTTCAAATTCCGATAATAGAGTCAAAGCTATGAAGATCAACGCTTCAGCTTTATTTAAGCCTGGTTATAAATTTAGAGATACTACAATAATCAGAGGGATAGTTGGTACGGAATTCATGAGGTTTAAGACCACTACAAAAGCTGATTATTATCAACTTTTAGGAGCTGATCCCGATACAGCGCGCGTATCAGGGGTAAGAACTACAAATAAATTTGGATTGTCGGTTGGATTTGGAATGGAAGAGCAGGTAACCGATAATACCGCGTTAGGTTTAGAATTTGTACATACTTATTTTGGTAGGATAAAAGGTGCTCAAGATTTGAGATCTACCATATTTTTACTTGGTGCAGCCGATGGTACATTAACAGTAAATGATAAGATAAAGGCTAGTACTAACAGCGTAATGTTGCGAGTCAATTATTATTTCTAATGGAAGCGCATGTGATATCTTTGTTGTAAGGTTAAGTTTTTGAAAAATAAATATAAGAGCTCTTGAGATTTGAAGTTTTACTCCTATATATTGTGTAATTAAAATTTAATTAGAGAAAAAATGGAAAATAAGACCCAAGATCTTAAAAAGCACTTTGAAGTCAGTTATGATATTCATAATGCTAATGTAAGTACGTGTAATAAAAATGAAGCAATTTTTCAACTAGTGCGTTCTGGGTGTTTTGTCTTGATGTCAAAAATGGATGATATTTTTAATATTAAGTTTTTTGCAGATGGGGTTCAAGTTGTAGAAGATGAGGAAATACTTAAAAAGTTTTGTTGAAGAATAAAGAAAACTTATTTTTTGAAAAAATGAGATATTAGGATCGATGGGTATTCGCATGGCGATATGATGTACTAGGTGTTTAATACAAGCTACATAATCTCAGTAAGGAGTATAGATGTTATGTATCGTAAGCATTCAAATTTTAATAGTCCTTACCGTATTGTTATGCTAAAACTGACTGTAATTGCTTTTAAATGTTGTGAAAGATGTCTAACGCTAAAAGAAAAACAGAAACAAAGAATATTAGTATAAACTTTGGTCCGCAACATCCAGCGGCACACGGTGTATTAAGGCTTGTGCTTGAGATGGATGGGGAAATAGTAAAGCGCGCTGATCCCCACATTGGCCTGCTCCACAGAGGCACTGAAAAGTTAATAGAATACAAGAATTACATTCAGGCTGTTCCGTATTTTGACAGGCTAGACTATGTGTCGCCAATGAGTCAGGAACATGCATTCGCTCTTGCAGTTGAAAAGTTATTGGGATGTGAAGTGCCAATTAGAGCTCAATATATCAGAGTAATGTTCAGCGAGATCACTAGAATTTTAAACCATATTTTAAACGTCACAACTTTTGCACTCGATGTGGGTGCAATGACACCTCTGCTTTGGTTATTCGAAGAGCGTGAAAAAATGTTGGAGTTTTATGAGCGTGCAAGTGGTGCGCGTTTCCACTCAAATTATTTTAGACCTGGTGGAGTATCCCAAGATCTGCCAGATGGCTTAACAGATGATATTGCCGAATTTATAAGTAAGTTTCCAAAGATGATCGATGATATGGAAACAATGATCACTGATAACCGAATCTTCAAACAAAGACTAGTTGATATTGGTGTGGTCACTGCACAAGAAGCTGTGGATTGGGGATTCAGTGGACCAATGCTTAGAGGCTCGGGTGTGGCATGGGATTTAAGAAAATCACAGCCATATGAAGTATATGACAAAATGGATTTCAAGATTCCAGTCGGTAAGAATGGCGACTGCTATGACAGATATTTAGTCCGTGTTGAAGAGATGCGTGAGTCTGTAAAAATAGTGCAGCAATGCTTGTCTAAAATGCCAAAAGGCCCAGTTAAAAGTCTGGATAGGAAAATTACTCCTCCACCTAGAGCTGAGATGAAAAAATCAATGGAAGCATTGATTCACCACTTTAAACTATTTACAGAAGGCTACCATGTTCCTGCTGGTGAAACTTACACCGCGGTAGAAACTCCTAAAGGCGAATTTGGGGTGTATTTGGTGGCAGATGGTACGAATAAACCATATAGATGCTTTATAAGATCAACAGGCTTTGCTAATCTGCAAGCTTTAGAGTTTATGAGCAAAGGCCACATGCTTGCCGACGTGGTTGCAAACATCGGTAGTATGGATATTGTATTTGGCGAGATTGATAGGTAGAGAATATGTCTGGAATGTTTAAGGAAATGAAGTTCAAGCAACCTGCAAGTTTTGAATTCACAAAAGAAAATTTAGAAGTGGCAAAAAAAATTATTGCAAAGTATCCGAAAGGAAAACAGCAAAGTGCTGTAATGCCATTGCTTGATTTAGCGCAGCGACAAAACGAAAACTGGGTATCAACTGCAGCGATGGATTGTATTGCTAATATGTTGGAAATGCCATTCATCAAAGTTTATGAAGTGGCAAGTTTTTACACTATGTATAACAAACAGCCCGTTGGCAAAAATCTAATCCAAATTTGTAGAACGACCCCGTGTTGGCTGAGAGGTTCTGACGATGTAACTAAGGCTTGTAAAAGCAGGTTAGGTATTGAAGTCGGGGAAACTACAGAAGATAAAAAATTCACATTAGTGGAAGTTGAATGTTTGGGTGCTTGCGTCAATGCGCCAATGGTTCAGATAAACGATGATTATTATGAAGATTTGGATGCAGAATCAATGACCAAAATCATTGATGATTTATCAAGAGGGCAAAAACCTAAGCTTGGTTCGCAAACAGGTAGACAAGCTTCAGCTCCAACTGGTTGGAGTAGGGAAGAATCTTCTGCTAAAGTAGAAAAGAAAAAAGCTCCAGCCAAAACAAAATTAGCAGCACCTAAGAAAAAAGCAGTTAAAAAATAATTATTTGGATAGCGAGCTTTTCGGAGAACTAGAAGCTTCCAATTTGGCAACTGCGGAAGTTTTTCCTAAATTTTGTTCTCGCGTCAGACGGATGGTTTTTAGCATTTGGAATGCAATGCTTTCTGTAGGTTCAGCGGTATCAACTTTTATAGCTTTTCCGATTTGCTGAATTTCAGCCATTACTCCGATACGTTTTTCTGCAGTAATTAGTTTGCCTGCTTCATGACGACTTGCTTCAAGTGCAGTAAGTGCTAATTTTTCGCTTTCTACCAACTCTGCCCAAGTCTTTGTTTTACTTTTTCCATTTTTATCTTGGACTGTTCTTGCTTCATGTGACATTTTTTTGCATGCTGCATCAAATGCATGAGCAGATGTTAAAGCTGATTTTCCAGTTTCGTCTTTCAAAAATTTATTTAAATCATCAATAGCTTTTTTGCTCACACTAGCTGGTTTAGCTGAATCTGAAAGAGAATTTAATGTATTCATCTCGGCAATTTTTTTGCCATTCTTATCAACTATTTTGCTGTTGAATTCCATGCCTTGGGTTATGTAATCTTGTTTGGTTCTTTCGCTTACAGAATTAGGAAATAAAGTGCATATAGCTTCAAGAACATTGCCCATTTCATATAGGGCTTGCTGGTCTGCTCGTGTTACTAATTCTTCTCGACCTAAAGCCATTGAAATACTAATTGTTGGCAGATTTTCAATATCTTGCTTTATTTCATCCAAAATAGATATGTCTATGCCTAGTGCTTGAGCTTCTCTTAGCAGTGAGCCAAGAAGGTTGCGCTTCACTATGGGGTCAATGACCATGCTCAAGATCATTTGGATCTCGCGGATATACTGAGCTAATAGATCTTTTTTAGTATTATCCTTCTTACGTTCAACAGGCATAGACAATTCCTCATCATTTTGCTTAAGCGTAACACTTAAAAGTTAACAATTAGTAAATGATTATCTATTTTCTATATTGAACAGGTCACCAAACCTAGAGATGTCGAACATCTGCTTAACTTGGCCTTTTGGGTTCTTTAGCAGCAGGCTTGTTGAGGTTTTATCGCACTTATCACGAACTAGTAATAGTATTCCAAGCGCTGCTGAATCGATAAACTCAACTTTTGTAAGGTCAATAATGATTTGTTTGTACGATGCAATCTCATCCATAATAGCATTAAAAACTTTATTATCGGCGAAAGTAAACTTGCCTGTAAGTGTCAATTCTAAAGAATCACCACTAGAAATTGCATTATGTTCCATATTAGATCCAATCAATTGTTTAACATTTTTAGGATGGCATTTTTTTGACAAAATGCAATAGCTAACCTTTTGCGTTAGTTTTGATTTCGATATATATTTCTTAGGGAGTATAATAGGTAATTAAGATGACCATAGTTGTAAGTTGGAACGTGAATTCTATAAAGTCGCGTTTGCAAAATTTCTTTGAATTTGTGGACAAATATTCCCCTGATATAATTCTGCTTCAGGAATTGAAATGTTTGGAAGAGGCCTTTCCTAAAATGGAAATTGAGGATAAAGGGTATAACTTAGCAATTAGTGGTGAGAAAACATACAACGGGGTGGCTATATTGAGTAAGTCGCCAATCGAGGATGTTGTGAAAAAACTGCCCGGTGATGAAGCTGATACTCATGCAAGATATATAGAGGCGTTCACAATGGGTATGAGAGTTTGTTCGGTATATGTGCCAAACGGACAAGAAGTTGGATCTGATAAATTTCAATATAAATTAAAGTTTTTTGATAGATTGAATGATCACATAAAAACTTTGTTACAATACGAAGAGCAGTTAGTTATAGGTGGTGACTATAATGTAGCACCTGAAGATATTGATGTTTATAACCCTAAAGCTTTAGAAGGATCTGTATGTTTTCATCCAGAAGAGAAAAAAAGATTTAGGAAGCTTATAAATAATGGGATGGCTGATTCTTACCGAATTATGCACCCAAATAAGCAAGAGTTCAGTTGGTGGGATTATAGAAGTGGTGCTTGGGATCAAAATAAAGGAATGAGAATCGACCAAATTTTACTTTCTCCGCAATCTTGCGATAGACTTAACGAAGCGGGGATATATAGTGATATTAGAGCGCAGCAAAAAGCTTCAGATCATGCGCCAATTTTTTGTAAATTTTTGTAAAAATGATTGTAAATATATTGCCATACAAAGAGAACTACGACACGCATAGTTTTGGCGCGATAGCACTTACTGTTTCAGATATTATTCAAGTAAGTGATCATGGAATGCGTACACATATTCTCGGTGGTAAAAAAGTTGAAAGCCCACTGACAAATAATTACCATCAAATAATTTATAAAAAACGACTGCTTGAGAGCACGAGTAAAGCATACTTAAGAAGTTGCATAAATTTTATCGAGAGAAGTAAAGCTAAAGTAATCGAGCTTCATAATAGACCTGCATGGGTGCCTTATTTAGTAAAGAAAACAAAGCTGCCTGTGTGTTTGTTTTTGCATAATGACTCACAAGAAATGAAGAATGCTAAAACTCCGAAGCAGAGAACTAGGCTGCTTAAGCAATGTGCAATTGTATATTGTGTGAGTAAGTTTGTTAGAAAAAGATTTTTAGAAGGTGTTGAGGATTTATCTTTGCACAAAAAAGTACGTGTTATTTATAATATTACATACCCAATCAAGACTGTTGATTTGAGTACGAAGCAAAAAATCATCATTTATGTTGGTAGAATTACCAAAGAAAAAGGTGTTGCGGAGCTGACTGAAGCACTTGTTGATGTGTTGCCAGATTTTCCAGATTGGAAAGCTCTTATAATTGGTGCGCCATCTAATATTTCTATCTTTGATAGATCAAATAGAGTGCTAAGAAAAGCAGTTGAAAAGTTACCCAAGCAAATAGTGCATTTTTCAAAGAAGCCGTATAATGAAACTTTGAATTGGTTTAGGGAATCTGCAATTTCTGTTGTGCCGTCTAAATGGGATGAGCCTTTTGGTCGTACAGTTTTGGAGTCACTTACAAATGGTTGTGCGTTAGTGACATCTAAGAAAGGAGGTATTCCAGAGATAGTCGGCGATTCTGCAGCATTATTAACTGATGTTAATTCAGAGTTTATTGCTCATTCATTGAGAGAATTTATGAAAAATCCTGAGAGATTATTTAAATATCAGCAACAGTCATTGAATCGCGCTCTTGAATTTATAGATAGTTTTTCTAGCGTGAAAAAATTAGATACAATTAGAAGAAGGATAATGAGTTAGAGATATATTGAATTATCTTTTATAAAACGTCTAAATATCGTTGTAATTAAGCTGAGAATTGTTAATATTTGTTTAAGAAACAAATTAGCATAATTCTATAATGACAATAAAAATTAGCCTTCCAGATGAACTAGATATGAAACCAAAAATAACAGTCTTTGGTGTTGGTGGCGCAGGTGGTAATGCTGTGAACAATATGATCATTTCGGATCTACAGGGTGTAGAATTTTGGGTGGCAAATACAGATGCACAAGCTTTAGAAGTATCTAGGACGAGTAATAGAATCCAGCTTGGTTCAAAATCAACAAAAGGTTTGGGAGCTGGTTCTCATCCTGAAGTTGGTAAAGGTGCAGCTGAAGAAACTTTAGATGATATCAATAATATTCTTGATAATACCAACATGGTATTCATCACTGCGGGTATGGGTGGTGGTACAGGTACAGGTGCTGCTCCAGTAATTGCAAAAGCTGCAAAAGAAAGAGGAATTCTAACTGTTGGTGTGGTGACAAAGCCTTTCCATTTTGAAGGCGCCAGAAGGATGAAGGTTGGCGAGCTTGGTCTTGAAGAATTAAATAAGTATGTCGATACATTGATTGTTATTCCAAACCAAAACTTGTTTAGAATTGCCAATGAAAACACAACATTTGCTGATGCATTTAAAATGGCTGATAATGTTCTTCACTCTGGTGTAAGGGGAATAACAGATTTAATCACAATGCCCGGATTAGTGAATTTGGATTTCGCCGACATTAGAACTGTGATGAGTGAAATGGGTAAAGCCATGATGGGAACAGGTGAGGCAGAAGGGGAAAACAGAGCTGTGCTAGCTGCTGAAGCGGCGATTTCAAACCCACTTCTTGATAACTCTTCAATGAAAGGCGCGCGCGGTGTGTTAATTAATATCACTGGTGGGTCAGATATGACTCTATTCCAAGTTGATGCTGCTGCGAATAGAATTAGAGAAGAGGTTGACCCAAATGCGAACATCATTTTCGGTTCGGCATTTAATGAAGAGCTTGAAGGGAAAATCCGAGTATCAGTCGTTGCGACGGGAATTGATGTGAAAACATTAGCTTCAGAAAAGCCACAGGCTGCTCCAGTTCAAGTGAAGATGGAAAGTACTAAACACACAAATAATTTCAACTTTGAAATGGAAGAAGAAGCAGAAGAAGCTGATGATTCAGATTCATTCATTCCTCCAAGAATTGCTGAGCCATCGAGCTATATAACCGCTCCACAGTCTGCGCCAAATGATGTTGTGAACGATAATAGCGAAGATGAATTAGAAGCCAGAATGCAGAGTTTGCGTGCTCAAGCAGTGGCAGCAAATAAAAGAGTTGTGAATGACTCTGCCGATGCAAACTCTAAGCAACAAGCAAATGCAGATTTCTTTGATATACCAGCCTTCATCAGGAAGAAAATTAAATTATAGGCTTAATGGTTAAAACCTCTTTCATTCCAAGTAGGGCTAAGCGGGTAGGGTTGCTCGGAGGGTCTTTTAACCCTGCGCATAAAGGGCATAGATACATAAGCTTGAAAATCATGAAAAGCTTTGGATTAGATTGTATTATTTGGCTTGTATCACCTCAGAACCCTTTAAAAGGCCTTAATGTACGGAATACCTTGGAAAAAAGGGTGAAGTATGCTATAGAAGTTGCTAATCATCCTGATATTCGCGTAAGCGATATTGAAAAAAATTTTAAAAATTCTTACACAATTACTACCGTAAGAGAAATTACCAAGATGTACCCTAAGACAGATTTTATCTGGATTATGGGTGCTGATAACATGGTGCAACTTCCACAGTGGCAGAGTTGGAAAGAGATTTTGGAAATAATGCCAGTATGTGTTTATGACCGTACAGGCTTTACAAAATCTGCTCTATCTGGAAAAGTTGCAAAAAATTTTGAGGGTAAAGTAATTAAAAGAAGCTATAAGGGTGATTTAAAGAAATATAGTTGGTATTTCATGAAGATGAAAAAAATTGATATATCATCAACAGAAATTAGGGAAAAAAATGAAAGTAGCAAGAAGTAAAACACGTAAGAAGAAAGTAGAATTATCTCATGCAGATCAGCTGAAAGAGATTGTTATAAAATCCCTAAAGGATGATAAAGCTGAAGATGTCGTGGAAATTAACCTTGAAGGAAAGGCTGATTTTGCACATTACATGATTATTGCTTCGGGCAGATCTTCAAGACACATCAACTCTATTGCTGACAACTTAGTTGATCATGTCCAAGATTTTGGGGTGCATGATGTTCACGTTGAAGGTGCTGAAAAAGGAGAGTGGGTGTTAATTGATGCAATTGATGTTGTAGTGCATGTATTCAAGCCTGAAAATCGTACCACATATGACCTAGAGCGTATGTGGGGATTCCAAGTTGGAAAAGGTGAAAAGGCTAATTAATTTCGCTAAGTGCAAATTCATTGTTACTAACCATTTTTCTAGGGATAAGTAATTGTATAGTTATTAGGCTTAATGCGATTATAAATATGCAGAAAATAGCTGGAATATATTGGTTGCCATAGGTCGATATGTACCACTCAGATGCCAAAGGCAATGTCCCGCCAAATATAGCAACGCCCAAGTTATAACCAAACAAAATGCCACTACATCTTAGATGTGGAGGAAATAGAGAGTTCATAACTGCACTGGTTGAACACGCAGAAAGCCCAATCAACATTCCTAAAAATATTTGGCTGATAAGGATTTGTGAGTAATCATGACTCAATATTATTGCAAAACATGGGTAGATATAAAGTAACGTAATGACTAGGCCAACTCGCATAACTTTAATATGCCCCAATTTACCTGCATAAAATCCAAACAATGGGGTAAATAACAAGAATGATAAGAGAGATATAAAGTTAAAAAATGCAATATCTTCTAAATGTAGTGTGGTTTGAGTGGTCATATAAATTTTTAAATATACAAACAGTAAGTATATAAGCGTGCCTTGAAATCCACCGATTGCAATAGTCACAAAAAGCGAAGCTCTATAGGATTTTAAAACTTTAAGAAGTGGCCATATCGTGACATTAGGAGAGTTTTTTTGCATGATTAGAGATTCATCGGTAAATCTATGAATATAGAATGCGATTAGTACAATGATAGAACCAAAGATAAAAGGTTCACGCCAATGGAGCAAATTATTTGATACTAGATAATAAGCAAATAGTCCTAAGATTGAACCAATAGCTCCTGATGCTGAAACTAAGCTCCCAGCAAAAGCGGGTAGTTTTTTTGCATTAAAATGTTCGATTAAAAAAATAGATGCGCCATTATACTCTGCGCCAGCACATAAACCTTGGAGTAATCTGCATGCCAAAATTATAATTGGAGCAACTACGCCTATGGTTTCATAGCTAGGCAAAATGCCGATGATGAAAGTTGGTGTAGCCATAAGAAGCATGGTGATTGAAAGAATCCAACGTCTTCCAAATTTATCTCCTAAAAAGCCAAAAATAATTCCACCAAATGGGCGCATGAAAAAGCCTGATGCATAAATTGCAAGTGTTGCAAGTAGTGCAGCAGTTGGGTCTGTTTTAGGAAAAAATTCGTCAGCAATTATTTTTGCAAAAATTCCATATAAGGCAAAATCATACATTTCAAGTGCGTTGCCAATCATTACGCTTGCTGCGGTTCTTTTGAGTTTTTTCATAAAAATTGCGGATGATCTTTCAATAAGGCTAGACTTCTATAAATTAATTTTCAATAAAAAAGGACGCCATTGTCATGACGTCCTTTGGTGTTTTTATAAAAACAGTCTAGTTAACTGCCATACCTACTAAACAAGAAGTTGTAGTAGTAGTTACAACATAAGAAGTGTTACCGGCATTAACGCAAGAGTTGGCTGCATTACCATTGCCTAGTACAGACCTTATTTTACCAGTGTTAAACCCGATGAAGTTAGTACCATTCATTGTGCCATCATCAAGCTTGGAGTCAACATTGAAAGCGTCTTCAGGTCGCAAAGATCCTGAGATTAGATTTAGAGGTGTTGCTGCAGCCCTACCAAGATATAAGTAGTTTGTCGAGCCTGCTCCAACCCCTATATTCACTGCTGTAGCTTGTCTTGACAGGTTAGTTGTACCTGCAAGGAAGTAAGCTGCACCTGTAATTTTGCTAGCTGGCGCGTTGGTTCCTGGCGCCAAAGCCACCAATGCGTTAGGAACTTGAGCAATACCACTTCCTATATATCCAGCTAATTGAAGGTGCTTCCACGATTTAGCAACTTCATCTAGTGCGGATGTAGTACCAACCTCAATTACTCCATCACCATCGCCATTACAGTTTGCTGCAGTGGCAGTAACAGCGCAGTTAGTTGCACCTGTCCAGAAACTATAAGCTGTGCTCATATCTCCTGGTGCATTGTTAAATCTTCCAATAAAGCCATTATAGGCTGTTTGGAATGATTGTAGATCAGAAATTACTGATCTTAATTGCGCTTGCTTAACCATGTTAGAACCTGCTGCTATACCAGCAACTAGGAAACCAACAATTACGATCACGATAGATAGCTCCACAAGCGTGAAGCCTGCTTCTGCTATCTTCTTGGTCTTTTTGTACATAGTCTTTTGACCTGCTAATTAGAGTTTATTTAATCATCGATATTTATGCAATAATGCAATACTAATAACCAAGCCGTACCTAGCTCAGATAAATACAATTGTAACAGATATTAGTTAATACTTAGTAAAAGTTAGATAAAAAAGGAGTTTAGCACAACAAAAAAAGCGCCTAGAAAGTATCTAAGCGCTTTTTATTTAGTAGTAATTAAGTAATTAATTTAAAGCTAAAGCTAACATGCAGTTTGTACCTGTTTGTGCAACAGCATACGAGCTGGCTGCAGAGGGTGTGTCACTGGTAAGAAGGCATGTAAGGGTTGTATTTGAATGTCCTTTAACCGATCTTACTACACCAGTGTTAAAGCCAATAAAGTTAGAACCACTTGCTACACCGTCGTCTAATTTGCTATCTATATTGAAAGCTTCTTCAGGTCTCAGTGCACCGTCAATCAAATTGTTGATGTTGGCTGTAGAGCTTGATCTACCAATATAAACATAGTTTGTTGAACCAGCGCCAAAGCCTATAGCTGAAGCTGTGGAACCACGAGTTACACTGGTTGTACCAGCAATAAAGTAACCAGTACCTGAAATTTTGCTATTTGGTGCATTTGCCCCAGGGGTCAATGCTACAAGAGTATCAGGAACGGATACGATACCAGCCCCAACGAAGCCAGCTAATTGCATTTGTTTCCAAGCTTTCGCAACTTCATCAGCAGCTGTAGTTGTACCTGGTTCTACGATGCCGTCACCGTCACCGTTGCAGTTGGCTGCTGTTGCTGTTACTGCGCAGTTATTTGCGCCTGTCCAATATGTATAAGCCGAAGCGAAGTCGCCTGGAACGGCATTAAATCTGCCAACGAAACCGTTATAACCAGTTTGGTATTGTTGGAAGTCAGATATAACAGAACGTACCTGAGCTTGTTTTACTAAGTTAGAACCTGCTGCGATACCTGCAACAAGGAAGCCAATAATTACTATTACTATTGATAACTCCACTAGCGTAAAGCCTGCTTGCGTTATCTGATTTTTGTTTGCTTTTATCATAATAAGTCTCTCACATATAAAGTTTATTAGCGTATACAATTAAAATATGTCTTGCCACTTATGGCAAGGATAACTTTAAGTCTACTGAAAAATAGTTAATTTATGGTTAAAAAACGCAGATTTTTCCGAGGAGTTGAGTTAAAGACGAAATTAAAAGGGGCGCTCGACATTATCAAGCGCCCCTTTTTTATAGAGTATTACTAGCTATTAATTTAAAGCTAAAGCTAACATACAAGTTGTACCTGTTTGAGCAACAGCATAAGATGTTGCAGTAGCAGGCGCATCGTTTCCTAGTAAGCAAGTTAATGTAGTATTTGAGCTACCTTTAACCGATCTTACAACACCAGTGTTGAAGCCGATAAAGTTAGCACCACTTGCTACACCGTCGTCTAATTTGCTATCTATATTGAAAGCTTCTTCAGGTCTTAGTGCACCGTCAACTAAGTTTAGTACGTTGGCAGTAGAAGTTGCTCTACCAATGTAAACGTAGTTTGTTGAACCAGCACCGAACCCAATAGCAACAGCTGCTGAACCCCTTGTAAGGTCAGCTGTACCAGAAATGAAGTAACCAGTACCAGAAATTTTGCTATTTGGCGCATTCGCACCTGGAGTTAAAGCTACTAGAGTTGTTGGAACAACAACGATACCAGCCCCAACGAAACCAGCTAATTGCATTTGTTTCCAAGCTTTAGAAACTTCGTCAAGTGTAGAAGTTGTGCCTGGTTCTACGATGCCGTCACCGTCACCATTACATAAACCAGCTGTCGCAGTTTCAGCGCATGAACCAGCACCAGTCCAGTATGTGTAAGCCGTAGCGAAGTCACCTGGAACAGCATTGAATCTACCCACGAAACCGTTATAACCAGTTTGGAATTGTTGGAAGTCAGATATAACAGAACGTACCTGAGCTTGTTTTACTAAGTTAGAACCTGCTGCGATACCTGCAACAAGGAAGCCAATAATTACTATTACTATTGATAACTCCACTAGCGTAAAGCCTGCTTGAGCTATCGTTTTATTATGTTTACTCATAGTCTTACCTAAATTGAATATATTATAAAAATCAATCACATATATAAGTTAAATATAACTTGCATAGTTTTGCAAGCCTAATATAAATTGTAGGCTTAACTTAGTTAATTTATAGTTAACAAAACTGCATTTAATCAATAATTTTAAAGTATATGTCTCAACCTTATGTTCAATTAGAGAAGATTTTTAGAAAAATGATCCTCGTAGACTACTCTCAGGCCATTTTGGGCTGGGATGCGAACACCTATCTGCCTGAGGGCGCTTCAGAGGGGCGCGGAGAGCAATTGGCCGCTTTAACCCAGATCTCACATCAGTTATTAGTATCAGATGCTACTAAATCACTAGTTAAAGGGGTGCATAGCAGTAAAGAAAGACTAAATGAGTGGCAGCAAGCCAATTTTAGAGAAATGCAAAGAAGTGTTGATTATGCGTCTTGTATTCCAGAAGATTTAGCAGTGGCGCAGTCAAAAGCTTCAAATGATTGTGAGATGATTTGGAGAAAATGTAGAAAAAATAATGACTTTATATCACTACTGCCATCCTTTAAAAAAGTTGTTGAGATTGCTCGAGAGATTGCGTCAATTCGCGCAACTACATTTAAAGTTGGAAAATATGAAGCACTGCTTGGTGCTTTTGACCCAGGTAGGAAAACTTCAGACATAGATAAAATTTTTTCTCAGCTTGAAAACTTTTTACCAACATTCATAAAAGAAGTTGCGAAAAAACAAGGAGCGCAATTAAAACTTGAAGGGCATTTTCCAAAAGAGCAGCAAAAAGAATTGGGATTATATTTAATGGGAATGCTTGGTTTTAATTTTGCCAAAGGAAGGCTTGATGAAAGCGTACATCCATTTTGTGGTGGCACGCCAGACGATGTTAGAATCACTACTAGGTATAGCGAAAAAGATTTTGTCCAATCACTGTACGGAATTGTACATGAAACTGGTCATGCACTTTATCAAGCGAATTTACCACTTGAATGGAGATATCAGCCTGTTGGTGAGGCGATGGGAATGTCGAGCCATGAAAGCCAATCTCTGTTTGTAGAAAAACAGATTTGTAAGAGTAAAGAGTTCATAGAATTTTTATATCCAAAACTTCACCAGTATTTTTCTTTAGATAAAAAAGAATGGAGCAAAGATAATTTGGAAAAATATCTTTTGCATGTTGAGCCTTCATTTATTCGTGTTGACGCAGATGAAGTGACATACCCTATGCATGTGATTCTTCGATATAAATTAGAGAAAGGAATTATTGAAGGTGACTTTAAATTAGAAGAATTGCCAAAAATTTGGAACGAACATATGCAAAAATATCTTGGTATAGTCCCTGACTCTGATGCAAATGGTTGTATGCAAGATATCCATTGGTATTCTGGTGCAATTGGTTATTTCCCAACATATACACTAGGAGCATTAACAGCTGCACAGTTGATGGCTAAGGTAAAAAAAGTTTTACCAAATACGCCAGATTTGATTAGAAAAGGTGATTTTTCCCCTGTTATGGAATGGTTGAAAGAGAATATTCACAGTAAAGGATCTTTATATTTAGCAGATGATTTGTTGAAGTCAGCATCTGGCGAAGGACTTAACCCACAGTATTTTATAGATCATGTAACTGCGAGATATGGTGCATAAGCTGGATTGCTTCGTCACAAATTCTTCGCAATAATGTCATCTCTGCGCAGGTAGAAAGTATGGATTCACAACTTCTAGGGAATGACAGCAAGTCTAAAATTACTTCTTGAAATAAGCCCTGTTATTTGCTATTCTGCTGACTCATAAATATGTATTACAGATTCACATGGCTACTGCAAAAAAAGAAAAAGCTCCTAAATCTACCAGCAAAAAACCTTCAATTCACCCTAAATTTAGAATTATTGAAGTGGTGGAAACAAGTGGTGCATCATATAAAGTTGCTTCTTGCTACAGCCAAGATGTTCTAAAAGTGGCAATTGACCCAAGAACTCATCCAGCATGGACAAAAGAACTAGGTTATGTAGACCAAAAAGCTGGAAATGTTGCGAAATTCAACGACCGTTTCGGTGGCTTGTTTGGTAAGAAAGCTGGAACAGCTTCTGCATAATTTCAATCATCAAACTTGCACCCCACCTTGTTTGCGTGCAGCTATGTTTTCTGCAGACCTTGGTGCTGGCGTTACTGTAGTTGGTTGATTGTTTCCAGTAGCTATTTTTTCAATTAGTTTTAATGCATCTTTTGCTGCTTCAGGGTTTGCTATACCAATGGCTTTGGCAGCGTCAATTGCTTGCGCCCCAGTTGTTTGTTCATTTTTTCTTGAATTTGTATACGACCCACTGCCAACACCCTGAGTAGGAGCTGGCATTGGAGGAGGAGTAGGAACCCCTGTATTTGATTCTTTTGCATGCTGCGATGTTGGCATTGGTTTTGCTGCTATTCTTTGCATTTCTTCCATTGTAGGAATTGCTTCATGGCCTTTCGGTTTATCAGGAAGTTCTAATTTTTTCTGACTGGCTTTAGCTGCTTCTTCAAGAATGCCTAACGAACTACCACCTCTCATGATATTCTCGATTACAGTTGGGCCTTTGCCTACATCAAGTTTTTTATTCGCTACTTCAATAACTTTTGGCTCATTAAATTTACCATCTGTTTTTTTAACATAGTTTTTCTTTGTTTCATCACTCATGTGATTTGCATGCCCAGCTTTTTGACTTAATGCATCTTTGATAGCTTTAACACTCAGGGTTGAGTTTTCAATTGTCTGTGCTTTATCACCTAAGCCACTAAATGCTTTAAGTATGTCTTTATTATGCACTTTACCTTTGCCATCTTTTTGAAGAGCATGGGCAATTGCTTTATAAACTTTTGGATATTTTGTAGCAAGAGTTGCTACGTTTTGCAGTCTTAAATTCTTTTTGTCTTTTGACATTTGTGTAGCAGTCCTAATTAAAGCAATTGGCGTTGCGATTAATGCAGAAACAGCTAATTTTGGGATGTTATAGGCTGCGAGTTTTACAAGATTATACGCAGCCTTGAAAGGGTTTGCTGTTTTAAGGCCTTTGATAGTTTCCCAAGTTGCTTTTGCATTGTCACCTGGGTGTAAGTTAACTGGGCTTTTTCTGACTAATCCACCAAATGGGCCAACTACTTTGCCTTTGTCACCAGCAGTTCCACCTAATCCAGTTTTATCTCTGAATACGTCACCAAAACTTTTGGTTGGTTTTTCTTGAAGTTTATCTTGCTTAACTCCTTTGCTAATTGCATCAAGTTTATCTTGGTCTATTTTAACTTTGCCACTTATGAGTTCATATCTACCCCCAACAGCAGTATTCATAACCATATTGACTATGTTGCTTACAGCTAGTTTTTTTTGTTCAGGTTCAATTTGTTTAGCAGCCGAGAGCATTGCAGCTTCCATTCCTTTGCCAAGATCAACAGCCTTAAATGCGTTTAGCCCTTTACCTTCTCGTTCTTTAAATGCTTGTAAACCTATTGCTGCGGTTTCTGGGTCCCGTGCAACTAGTTTTACCATACCTTCATTTTTAGCGTCGGTGATGAGCTTTAGTGGAAATTCTTGTTTTTTACCTTTTATATCTAGGTTAATCTCTTGATACTTTTTAACAAAATCTACAACTTTCCCGCTATCTATTTTGTTTGCAGAAAACCTTTCATGTGCATTCGCTACTTCTTTAAATTGATTTTGTTCTAACTTTTTACCATCATGTTCAACTGCTTTGTTTATATCTTGTACAAAGTTGAATTTACCAACCTCTTTATTTAGAAAATTTGTGACTTCACTTCCGCCTTGTAAGGCTGCTTGTGCAGCTTCTTTTAAAAAGTCTGTATTTTGAATTTTTAAAATTTTATATTGATCTTCACTTAGTTTAGCGATGCTTTCTTTTAGTGTTCTCTCGCCATCTGATAGAGTCGGATCTGTGAGAGCTGTTTTACCTCTAGCTTTGTCAATTGCCTCACTAATTTCTTTGTTTTCTTTTTCTGAAAGAGTTCTGGGTTCAGCTTGCTGTGTTTCGGTTGTGATTGAATCATTAGGGTCTGGTATCAGAGATAAATTTCCATATATATTTTCAGTTTGAGGCTGAGCTGGTAATGTTTCGTATGTGACAGGGCCTCTGTCTGCAGGGAGTTCAGCTTGCATTGCACTAAGCATCGCCTGTCTTGTGCTATCTATGTTTGCTTGAACATTGTCAATACGATTTTGATGTTCATTAGCGTTGGCAGGTTCTTGCTCAGCCTTAAGTCCAAAATAAATTTTTTCTGCCTCAGCCTTAGCTATATATTCTGCTCTAAGAGCGTTTAATTCTTGTGGATCTTTATTAGGGTTTTGGTTGTAGTTTTGCAGATGTGCCATATAGGCGCTTTCAAGCCTGTTATAATTGGCTTCAGCTGTTTGTGCTCTGTCATCAAGAGTTGGAGGTAATGGTCTTTGAGCTGGATCTGCAGGAGTAGGCGTTCTGCCATATGGGCTTCTAGCCGGCCTAGGATTATTTGCTGTGTCAATTTCAGCTAGAAGATCATCAATTGCTCTATCTGCATCATCACTAGTGACTCTGGTTCTTGCTCCATCCTCATCATTATTCATCCTATTCAAAAAATGTTCTTGAGAGAGAAATTTTAAAAATTGTACCATATAAACCCCTTCTAAACCGTAGATATATGCTACCAAGAAAAGGTTAAGGATTGGTTAATTTGCTGCGAATTCAATTGTTTGTTAGATAATAAGTTGAATTTACCAATTTTTTAAGATACTAAAACTACATTTAAGTCGTTATTTGTATGTTTGTATTTTTAGATGAGTCTGGTGATTTGGGATTTGATTGGGATAATAAACCAAATACATCGCTGTATTTTACTGTTACAATTCTGATTTGTCATGATATAGGTGCTGCTGATAAGGTTAGGCATGCAGCTAAAAGGACTTTAAAAAATAAGCTCCATCACAATAAGTCTAAGAGAAAGGATAAAGAATTAAAAGGAGTTTCGACAACTATAGAAATAAAGAAATATTTTTATAAACAGCTACCTGAAGAAGGTTGGGATATTTACAGTGTTACTCTTAACAAGAAGCGTGTAGTAGATCACCTAAAAACTAAATCTGGGAAAAAGAAGCTATATAATTTTCTAGCTCGTTTTATAATTGAGAAAACGCCTATCAAAAAAAGTGTAAAGAATATTAACTTGGTCTTGGATAAGTGTAAGAATAAAGCCGAGATTAAAGATTTTAATCAGTACATTGAAAATCAAATTGGTGCCATGCTTCCGCTAGATACAAGGTTAAATATCACCCACGAATCATCAGCTGAGAATCACTGTTTGCAGTCTGTAGACCTGTTTTGTTGGGGTATTGCTAGAAAATACAAAGATGAAGACTTTATTTGGTATAATGTTTTCAAAGACAGGGTGAAGTACGATAAAATGTATCTGCCAAAACAGTAGGTGGCAGACCCTGAACTGTCTGAACTCCTAAGACTCAATCCAACCGATGGAAGGGAGCATCAAAGGCACAGATTAGGAATTACCTGCCACAACTGTATTATATCTTGAAATTCAACCAAACACAAGACTCTTAATTTAGAGCCTGCTAAATAGCGCAGTTATGGGGGGTTACTAAAAAATGGCTCCTCGGGCCGGACTCGAACCAGCGACCGAGCGGTTAACAGCCGCTTGCTCTACCACTGAGCTACCGAGGAATGCACAGAATTTATATCACAGTTTTTCAAAAATGCTACAGGAAAGTTTCATCTGAAACTAAAAATATGGCATTGCATTTTCCGTAAAGTTTGTTACCTATAATCTAGTTCAATTGGATCGTTGTTATGTGGATTTGGGAATCATTAAAATCGAAACAGCATTCTCTTGCCCAGCAGTACCTATATTTCACTGTGGCTGTAATATCTTTGATCCTTGTTATTACGATTTGGATTTCCTTCTCGACATACCATTCATATAGGGAAGACAAAAGGATATTCTTAGAGAAAGAAGGGCAGAAATTAGTAAGTGATTTTGATGATAAGCTTAAAATTGTTGAGCATTTGATGCAGTTTTTAGGCACTAAGGTTAGAACCAACACAGATCTTTCAGACAAATCTATTGCAGATTTAGTTCGTCATCACCAAGATAATTTCAAAGACGATTCATTCGCTTGGCATGCAATTCACTATGCAAAGCCAGATGGAACTTTGATTGCAGACAGTATTAGTGGGTTTGTGAAACCCTTGAAGCTGACCAGAGAGAAGAGAAGCTGGATTGAGAAATCAAAAAAGATGCCGTGGTCAATTCAATTCTCAAAACCAGATATAGGGCTTTCATCGGGCGACTATATTTTGCCAAGTGCGGTTGGGCTTTATGATAATGAAAGAGAGCAATTTATTGGGTATCTATCCGCAGGAATAAGTATTGAAAAATTAACTACCAGATTGTTACAAGCGAGTAACGATCAAATTAGTTTTGTAATTTTTGATGATGATTTAAATTTTATAACTTCTTCTGAGCCAGTGTTAAATGAAGAGAACTTTGTTTTTTCAGAACAGGTTAAAGATGTTTTACTTAATGACCATGATCGAGATGTGAACGAACTGCCAAAAGCAGTAGATGCGCAGCAGTATATTTATACGCATATTACGCATTCAAGTTCTTATCCGTTCAGCATTTTTATTGGCCAAAATAAACATTTATATTACCAAGAACTAAAAGAAGAATTGCTACCTAAAGTCATTATGTACATAACTCTAGGTGTGATATTTACCTCAATTCTTTTGTTCTTAGGTTATCAAGTTATTAAACCAATAATAGAGTTAGGGCAGGCGGCGGATAATATATCAAAAGGAAAAAATGTCAGAATTCCAACTTATAAAGCAAAAGAGCTGAATACACTTTCACTACAACTTGCAAATATTGCGAGTATAACTAAAAATTTGCGTACTAAGCAATTGCAGCTTGGAAAGGCTAATCAGGACTTAGAGCAAGCTAATGCATTCATTAAAAGCAATATGTCATTCCTTAGCCATGAGTTGATTAATCCTATTTCAAGCATTATTGGTTTTGCTCAACTATTAATTAAAAAGGTTGAGAAATACAAAGATGATGAAGTGAAAGAATTTACAGATATCATTCATAAAACTTCTGTTTATCAAAACAAGCAGCTTAATTTTTTCTTGCGCCTATTCAAGTTTCAAGAATCGCGCAAGCATGTAGAAGATAAGCATTTAGATGTGAAAGAATTGCTTGAATGGAATATTAGTATGATTAAACACCATGCCAAATCCAACAATGTGTCAATTGAACTAAAAGTTGATCCGAACTTGAAAATTCTTGGTGATGAAATGATGTTGGGACAATTAATCCAGAATATTGCATCTAATGCTGCTAAGTATAATAAACAAGATGGTAGCATTTCAATATCGGCCTACAAGAATTCTAAAGACCAGATAGTGCTCCAATTCATTGATACTGGAATTGGTATACCAAAGGCCGATCTTGATAAGATATTTAAAAAGTTCACAAGATTGAAAAATAAAGAAACATCAAAAGCAATTGGCTATGGAATAGGTCTTGCTTATGCAAAAGAGTGTGCGCTTGCGCATGAAGGGAATATTTCTGTAAAAAGTGTCCCAGACAAAGGAACAACTTTCACTGTTATATTTCCAAGTTATAGAACCCTTGAGGAATAAACATGACCCAGTCATTAAAATTTTATTATGCGCCATTGAATACAACTGCTGCTATTTGCACTTCAAGTGCGATGTCAGGAGTGCTAGGCCCTATTTTTTCTTTTAAAGCTTTGCTAACTTACCCAGATTTTTCCGAGTTAATGAATTTCTCATATTTTGGAGCTCTTGGTGCAGTGGCTTTGCTACCATTGGTGGTTGCTACAATTTTGAAATGGAAGGGAGAAAGCGAAAATGAAAAAACGCCACTTGACGTAAGTAAGGGGTGGTTTGCATTGCTGATTGCGGGTTCTACAAGTGCAATTGCAAATAGCGCTTTCTACGGATTAACACATGCAATTACTCCGCAGGTTTCATTTGGAGTTGGTTGTTTGAGCGGTCTAGTAGCTCTTACAGCTGTAACAAGGTTATGGATGGATCGTGTGAAAGTGACAGATGTTAGTTCTAAGTTGCTAGTAATATCCTAAGGCTGAGTTTGTTTCGCACTGTCAATGATTCCGGCATATCTATTATATAAGGGTATGGATGTTAGAATCTGATATGCAGTTAGTTTTGGTCGTAACGTTCTTTTCTACTAACCGCTAGAATCAGAATGAAATAGCTTAGGCAAACTAGGTTGTGACAAAATAGAGAATTTTTGCTATATTACTTGCTTTCAAAGATGAATATTTAGATGAAAGAGAATTTTCGAGTTCCAAGTTTTGCAAGAAGGATCGGTAGGGCGCTAAGATTTGAGCAGAAGAATCTTATGGCGGATGTGCTGCCTAAAGTTGAGATATGCGAAGAAGTGAATTTTGAACAATTGGCTAAAGGTTTTAAGTCTGCAATTCTAGAGATTGGGTTTGGAAATGGTGAGCATCTAGCACATTTTGCGCAAAATAACCCAGAAATTTTGTGTATTGGTGCTGAGCCTTATATTAATGGTGTTGTAGTTTTGCTAAAGGCAATTTTAGAACGAGAAATTAGTAATATAAAAGTTTATAAAGACGATGTTAGAAAATTATTTGCAAAGATCCCTGAAAAGTTTTTCGAGAATATCTTTATAATATGCCCTGATCCATGGCCAAAGCAAAGACAGAAGAAGAGGAGATTGATTAATTCTGAGTTTATTAAATCCTTGCTTCCTAAAACTAAGAAGGTAGTTATAGCTACTGACCATTTAGATTACGCAAGGTGGATTCTAAAGCACTCAATTGAAGCTGGTGTTGCTATGAGCTCAGATGATGTAAACGATTACACGCAACTCCCAGAAGGATGGCTTTATACCAAATACCAAAGACGGGGCATAAAGCACGGGTCGAATATATATTATTTTGTATTAAAGTCTTAAATTAAGCTACGATATCGCCAACAAGAAAATACTCAAGTTGTGTAATCTTATCTCTTAACTCAAGTTTAGCTTTTTTGAGTTTTTGAACTTCAAACTGGTTAACCACTTTTGTCGATACTGCTTTTGCAATTTGGTTTTCCACAGCTTGATGCTCGCTTCTAAAGTGTTCTAGCTCTTTACGAAATTTAATTTCATTTACCATGCTGTATACCTCCAATATATAAATTAAAATCTCTTACCTAATTATCATAACACACTTTTGCGTGTCCACTATCAACTAATTGTTAATAAATCGTTAATTTTTTTATTGACATCTTAACAACTTCTTAACAAGTAGAGTATTGCAATGTAATTGTGTAATTTTTGCATTTTTGCTCTTGATTATTATTATATCAGATGTAAATGCGGCATTCAATGAGAAAGCCGTGCTTTTGCCGTGTTTTCAAGGGTTTGCGCGATATTTTCTTGGGTTTATGAGAGCGGACTACTTGTTTTCTGAGCAAAAGCTGATATTCTGAGAGTCACATCGACATAAATATAAATTAAGGAGCGATCTGATGAATATACATGAATATCAGGCAAAGACCGTACTCGCTAAATACGGCGTACCAGTGCCTAGAGGTATAATAGCAAGCAATCCTAAAGAAGCTGAGGCTGCTGCTAAAAAAGTGCTTGGCGAAATGGGCGCTAAAATTGCGGTTGTTAAAGCGCAAATCCACGCTGGTGGACGCGGCAAAGGTGGTGGCGTAAAGCTAGCTAAAACAGTAGAAGAAGCTACAAAGTACGCTGAAGCTATGCTAGGCATGACCTTGGTTACACACCAAACTGGCCCAGAAGGGAAGGTAGTGCAAAAAGTATACATCGAAGAAGGCTCGGATATTAAACATGAGTATTATCTTTCGGCTGTAGTTGATAGGCAAACCTCTGGAGTGACCATGATCGCTTCAACAGAAGGTGGTATGGATATTGAAGAAGTTGCGCATAACTCGCCTGAGAAAATAATAAATGTTTCAATCGATCCAACAATTGGTATTCAAGATTTTCATTGTCGCAATATTGCGTTCGGTTTGAAACTTGAAGGTGAACAAATCAAAAAGATGAACAAATTCATCAAAGCTATATATAAAGCATTTGTTGATAATGATTGCTCTCAACTTGAAATCAACCCGCTTATTGAAACAAAACAAGGTGATTTCCTAGCGCTTGATGCGAAAATTAATTTCGATTCAAATGCTCTTTATCGTCATCCAGACATCGTTGAACTTCGCGATATTACAGAAGAAGATCCGTTAGAATACGAAGCATCTAAACATGAACTAAATTACATCAGAATGACAGGTAATATTGGCTGTATGGTGAACGGTGCTGGCTTAGCTATGGCAACAATGGATATCATTAAATTGTTTGGCGGTGATCCTGCAAACTTCCTTGACGTTGGTGGCGGTGCTACTAAAGAACGCGTTAAAGAAGCATTTAAACTTATTCTTTCTGATCAAAACGTGAAAGGAATATTGGTAAATATTTTCGGCGGAATCATGCGTTGTGATATTATTGCTGATGGTGTAATTAATGCAGCTAAAGAGATAGGTATTAAAGTTCCAGTGGTTGTAAGACTTGAAGGAACAAATGCTGATAAAGGAAGAACTATGCTTGATCAATCGGGTTTGAATCTAGTGTCTGCGAAAGACTTGGGTGATGCCGCGAAAAAAATCGTAGAAGCTGTAGAAAAATCAAGAGAGGCTGCATAATGTCAATTTTAGTAAATAAAAACACAAAAGTAATTTGTCAGGGCTTTACAGGAGCGCAAGGAACATTCCACTCTGAGCAGGCTGTGGCATATGGAACACAGATGGTTGGTGGTGTTACTCCTGGGAAGGGTGGCCAAAAACATTTGAATCTTCCAGTATTCAATACTGTGCATGAAGCGAGAGAGAGAACAGGGTGCAATGCATCTGCTATTTACGTTCCACCTCCCTTCGCTGCAGATGCAATTTTAGAAGCAATTGATGCGGGAATTGAATTAGTGGTTTGTATCACTGAAGGCATTCCAGTGTTAGATATGGTGAGAGTAAAGAAAGCTTTGCAAGGCAGCAAAACTCGTCTTATCGGACCAAATTGCCCAGGGATTATAACTCCTGATGAATGTAAGATTGGTATCATGCCAGGGTATATTCATAAGAAAGGAAAAATTGGTATCGTGTCACGCTCTGGAACATTGACTTATGAAGCAGTTGCTCAAACAACTGCGGTTGGACTAGGACAATCAACATGCGTTGGTATTGGTGGTGATCCTGTGAACGGCACAAACTTTGTTGATTGCTTAAAGCTATTCGTTGAAGATGAAGGCACAGATGCAATTATCATGATCGGTGAGATTGGTGGTAGTGCTGAAGTTGAAGGCGCTGAGTTCATTAAAAGCTGCAAAACTAAGAAGCCAGTTGTTGGCTTTATTGCTGGCCGTACTGCTCCTCCTGGAAAACGTATGGGTCACGCTGGTGCCATCGTTTCTGGTGGTAATGACACAGCTGAAGCTAAGATTGAAGTGATGAGATCTGTTGGAATTCATGTTTCTGAATCGCCTGCAACACTTGGAGAAACAATGCTTAAAGCGTTGAAGAGATAGATCCTTCCTATCATTGCTTAACTCAATGAGAAGAAGCTATTGGGTGTGTGCTCGGGGGGAATTTTTGCGCGCCTAAGGCGGCTTAAGCAAAAATTACACACACCCAATGGATTCTTCGAATCCAAGAAAGTATTCATCACCGATTTCTCATGGATGACAGATTATTTTATTATGCTATAATGCAAACAACGCAGGGGTGCTGACACCGTTAAAAGTCGGCTGAGATTATACCCTATAACCTGATTTGGATAATGCCAACGTAGGAAGTTTATGAAATACCACATCTTACTCACCACTTTAGACTGGCTGATAATTGCTGCGGCAATCACCGTAACAATTGCTGTTTTTTACTTTAACAAATTCCTTAAAACTAAGAACAATTCAACATTGGAATATATGTTGATGGGACGCAGATTAACATTACCAGTTTTTGTGGCGACACTCGTTGCCACTTGGTACGCAGGGATAATTGGCGTAACACAAATATCGTATGAAAAAGGAATATACAATTTCGTAACCCAAGGATTTTTTTGGTATATTGCTGCTGCAATTTTTGCACTCTTTTTTCTTAATAAATCCAGAGCGATGCAGGTTTTATCATTCCCTGAAATGATAAAAAAAGCTTACGGAGAAAAATCGGCAAAGCTTACTGCCATGCTTTTATATTTTAAAGTCCTGCCAATTCCTTACGCCATAGCGCTTGGTATTTTTTTAAATGGATTTTTAGGTTTTTCTCTAAATATCTCGATCATCATTGGTACGTCATTAGTTGCTGCGCACTGTATATATGGCGGGCTAAGAGCAATAATCGCGTGTGACATAGTGCAGTTTATTTTTATGTTTGTTGCTATATTTGCAGTGGTAATTGTTTCATACTTAAGCTTTGGTGGAGTTGAATATTTGCAAACTAATCTGCCTGAAAGTTATTTTAGTGCTAAAGCAAATGAAAGCTGGTCGACAGTTTTGGTCTGGTTTTTCATAGCACTAAATACTACAGTTTTAAGCCCAGTATTCTACCAAAGATGTTTTGCTGTAAAGGATACAAAAACTGCTAAATTGGGAATATTCACTTCTATCATTTTTTGGATGATTTGTGATTTTTGTACAACCGCTGGTGGGCTATATGCAAAAGCACATATGCCAGATTTAAACCCTAATGATGCATATTTAGTTTATGCTCTTACAATTTTGCCAGATGGTATACGTGGGCTATTTTTAGTTGGAATTTTATTTACTGTTTTGTCTGCTCTTGATTCATTTTTATTTATTGCGAGTTCAATAATTTCATATGACTTAATGCCTGCAAAATATCAAGCATCTTCCAAAATTAGAAGCTTCGCAATTATTGTTTCTATGTTACTTACTATATTGTTTTCATTTGCATTCGATGGCCGCATAGAACAAGCATGGCTGACCTTAGAAACTTTCTTCATGGCTGGATTATTCTTACCAGTGATTTTAGGCATACTAAGACCAAATATTCTAACTGATAACCAATGCATATCTGCAATTATTACTGCCTCATCGTCAGCTATCATTTGGAAGATGTGCGGAGGAGAGAAATTTATAAATATGTTCTATATAGGCAACGCAGTTAGTCTGGTTATGATATGTTTTTCTGTTGCAAATATACGCACAAATTATTTACCCAATCCTTTGCCTTTCTCTGCTTCACGCCAGAAATCACCAACTAATTGAGCTG
This sequence comes from uncultured Candidatus Midichloriaceae bacterium, assembly GCA_964558975.1. Lineage (GTDB taxonomy): Bacteria > Pseudomonadota > Alphaproteobacteria > Rickettsiales > Midichloriaceae > CAZLFQ01. The sequence continues at coordinate 693,914 of CAZLFQ010000001.1, read as the reverse complement.
CATCTATTGGCGCAACTTGCACACCTTGTGGTTGCTGAGGCATGCTAGTAGTGGCGCAGTCTAGAAGAGTACCATGTAATGTCTCTACAAAAGTTACGGTGTCGCAGACTCTTTTTGTTTCCCAATACTTATCACTAAGTCCTGCTGCTACTTGCTGCGTACCTAGTAAAGAAATGGCCTGATCAATTGAAGTTGCAACTTGTAAAAGATTGCGATGTTTAACAGCTAAAATATTTTCTTCTTGCATGACCTCAAGCTGTTTTAAGAAAAAATCCCAAAAGCCATTTGTATTAAGTAGAATGATTTTTTGGGATGTTATGCCAAATTGATTGCTGACTAAAAAATCGAGCATCTCATGCATAGTTCCAAAACCTCCGGGTAAAACTACAATTGCTTGCGCAAGCGAATGAAAAGTTTTTAGTCTTTCGTGCATTCCATCAACCCAATGCAATTGAGATATGCCTTCGTGATGAACATTATGTGCTTTTAAAACTTCGGGCAAAACTCCTGTGACTCTTTCTTTCTCACCTTTAGTTAAGAATCCATCTACTACTTCTTTCATCAGGCCAGTTTTAGAGCCGCCAGTAACTAAATTACTGTCAGTTTCTGCGAGTCTTTCACCCAAAGCACGAGCTTCATTTTTATATTTTTGGGATATTTTATCGTCTGCACTGCAGAATACAGCTACTGTTTTCATACTACCTCAAGTTTTGTCCATGTCCTTTTTTAGAAATTTTACGCCTTTCTAGTTCTCTTACAGCTTTTGAGTTTTCAACATTTGGCTTATGATTTTGTTGCTTCTTACCAAACAACATTTCATGGGTAACTTTTTTAGGATGATTTACTTTAGCTCTAACTTTAACTTGATCTTGATAAAACACAAAAGCACGACTTGATCGCCCTAATTTCTTTGCTTCTTCGCGTAATTTCTGGCTTTCTATTTCAGATATCCCACCTAAATCAAAAATTAATCTTCCACCTAGTTTTCCCTCAACGGATTTGCATGGAATGACTAATTGTTCTGGCTTTATTCCTATCTCATCCTCAATCGTTCTAGGTTTATTGGGATCTGAAGGTTTTTGTAATATTAGTGCCACTGCCGCACGTAATTCAGCAACGTCTAGAGAATGCTTACCATTATTATTCATTTAGAATCCTCAATTATCATCTCATACATGCAACGAGTTTGGGGTCTAGTAATCCTCCAGGTTGTTGAATTACTATTGAAGCCAGATTAACTCCGTAGGTCAATATATCTTTTATGTCTAAAATGGAAAGTTCTTTATGGTGGAATTTTGAGAAATATCTAGCTGCTACACCACCACTAAATGAATCACCAGCACCTAAGGTATTAATTGCTTTTTCAACCTTATTTGCTGGCACGTGAACAATGTGTTCTTTACTAACACCATACGCACCCAGCTTGCCTACAGTAACAATTGCCAATTGCTTTGACGATAAGTTAGGTTGAATTTTTGATAGTAGAAGTTGAAGATTTTTATCATCCAATGATTGAACTTTACTGCGATATTTATGATCAATAAAAGTTGAAATTCCCTCCTCAGCATTCATAGTCATTAATGTTGAATTCCATGCTGTTTTCAAAATTAAATTTTTATTCTGCTCATTGGCAAGCAATCCTGCAAAAGTTGGCGGATAGAAAATGATGCTTTTTTTAAGTTCTAAAACTATATCTAATATTTTACTAAAAACATTCTCTCCAAACATATGTATACGACTGGTCTCCAATAAAATTACATCTGATTCTTCTATCTTCTCACGGCAGAATTCAAGATTGCCATAAAGCTCACTTGGTACTTTAAATGGAAAGCGTAATATCACCCTATCTGTTTCGTTATTAAGAGTATAGATAAGTGACTTGCGTATTGTAGAAAGCGAAACACCGTTATCATAAAGTTCTATATTTGACTTTTTAAGTTGTGTGCGCAGAAAGTCACCTTCCGCATCATCTTTAGTAGCACCAATTAAACCACCTTCTGAATCGCATAAAGAGGCCATTGTATGGTGAAGTTTTCGGCAAGCAGAACCACCTAAATACAGAAGATGAATATCCATAGGAAGCTTCTGTTGAAACGCATGTAATGCATTATTTAGGCTTTCTATTTCTTCTGCTATCTCTAAATTATTTTTATCACCTGGTCTGTCTCCGCGATGTTCAAGTATAGAATATATTTGATCATATAACTCAAGAATTTTAGCTTTATTTTCAGTGTCTTGAGTTAGCTTTTTTAAAGTCTCTCTCTTCATCAAGACGATATCAAGTACGGGTGAATCTAGAGCGAGGAATTTCATTTTTTAAATAACCTTTGATCCCATTTAATTTTTTTAGGGTCTGATGCTTTTAGTAACTTAAAATCTTCATGAGCAGGATTTATGACAATATTATACTCTTGTGGTACAATTATTGATGGGACTATCAAAGCAACGGTCCTTGCTTCTTTAATCCACTTGTAGCCATATTCCTTGCTAGCAGAATCGTTATCTACGGAAATTCCCTTTATATCCTGTATATCTACTTTTTCAGTATGGATATCTTTAGTTGAAGTTATTTCGATATATCTATGATTATTAGGTAAATCCATTTCATTTAGATGTACTCTTAGCTCGAGCATGGCTAAAGACAATGTTTGAGATGTGTATATTGCCGCACTTCCAATAGGGTTCCATCTACCACCATATTTCTCTGCTCCATAACCCGAAAAGATTTGATGCCTACTATCTGCTATTCTAAAGCATTTTAATGTAAGTTTAAGATGGGATGCCATAGAATATCTTCCAAAGTATATCCTCAACTCTTCTAGCTCCAATCTCATTTAACACGGCTATATATGGCTTTCTATCATTTAGAGATTTATGTTTTTTGGTCAGAAACCCTAAAGCTTTATCTTTGTCATCAAATACAAATTCTGCAAGCTCCACTATTCGCGCTATTCGCACAGTTTTTTCACTAGCTTCTGTACTAAGCTTCTGACGTCTTTTGTATGTTGCTTGTGGAACTACCTTGTATACGATATCTGAGGTTGGTATACTCTCATATATTGCAATAGATGAGGCAATTCTTTGTAAAGATTCCTTTGGCAAACCCTCTTCAACTATAGCTTCTAGATCGCTACTGGTTGTCAGGCGATGATGTAACAAACGCTTACTACCTAGCTTCTCATTAATGGATTTTATTTCGTTTCTCATATAGTGTTAAATGATGCCATATACTAGTATCATATCATACTTTTATATATTTACAAAGTAATTGATTAAGTAAGCTAGGAATGCTAGAGTTTCTCAATTAATCGGGGAGATCAATATGGCAGTTGGGCACGCAGTTGGACAGTTTTCAGAGCCAATAATTAATGCTTTATGTTTGTTGGCAATAAGAAATGAGGTGTTGTGTGGCGCTATTAAATTGGGAGCACATGAATTAATAATTGAGCCAATTGTGGATTCTTTAACGCATGCAACTGCAGGATCTGTAATTAAAGGAGAAGGATTTGGTTTTGCAAACTTTGATCCATATAATTTTGGAACGAAACTAGCAGGCTCACTTGCAATGAGCAAAGCTGCAGAATATTATTATGGTGAATCAATTTTCATTTCTTCACTCACTGGCGTAGCTGGCAGCTATTTGGCTGATTCTCTATATAACACAAATTTTAGTAGCCCTCTTTCTCGCTGCAAACTAGAAGATCAATGCTTTGATGAATTGGTTTTAATGCCGATGGTTAGAAGCGTAACTGGCAGCTATCTGGCTGATTCTGCGTATCACCATTTTGCATCAAACCATATATCGTCTGAGATTTAGCTCTCATGTAATTTGCAAAATCTTCTGTGAAACTTTCGCGCACTGATTTTTTTACATAATCTTGCGCGACTAAATTCTCTGCCCATTTTTTTACTTTTGTTTTTTTGAAGTCTTGATCATTCCATAGGAAATCAAAAAACTGCATACGGAAAAAGATTGGGGCATAGGAGCTATCTATTATCGAAAAAGCATCTTTAAAAAATCCAGAATCAGAAATAACACTCTCAAGCTTCGCAAGCTTTTCAAAAAACTTTGGTGTCAGGTTAGATGGATTAGACGAACCAAGAATTGCAAAAAAGTCCATTAGTGCAGATGATGAATATTCTATCCAAGCCCTTTCCTTAGCTTTTACTAAAGGATCTGAAGATAATGTTTTTTCTCCAACTGTTTCATCGAGATATTCATTTATTACTGCAGATTCAAATAAGATATCTTTATCATTTACAACAAGTACTGGTACTTTGCCCAATGGAGAGAGTTTTAAAAACCAATCTGGCTTATTTGCGAGGTCGATATATTCAATATCAAACTTTTGTTTTTTGTAATTTAGAGTGATCGCAGCTCTTTGAACGTATGGACATACCGCAAAACTAATTAGTTTTAGATTCATATTTTTCTCCTGTAGACCAAATTAACTTATATCAAAATAAAATTAATAAAATATTTTTTTGTTGCTGATGTAAAATCTCTCTGCAAGAATCTATGTGACTCATGTATCCGAGTCGTTCAAATAACCAATGTAGGTATCGATTTATGACAAATCAATTCGTAGGGCTATTCTCTAAATTCAAATGCCAAGACTTCGCTGACGCATCTAAAGATGCAAGTAGCAGAGAATTTTTAAAATCATTACACAAGGCTTGGAAAGGAGTAGAAAAAGGTCTGCCAGAAAAAGCAAAAGATGTGACAGACATATCTGTATACACAAAAGCTATGAGTGAACTAGGAGATTTTGTAGTGGGAGCAAGCAAAATGAATTGGGATAAGCCTGCAGCAACTGAGATGTGCGTGGTTACAGACATGCTTAAAGAGTTTGATTCATCGCATTACAGACAATCTAAAAAACTTTTAGAAGCGGCAAATGAGGGTGTTAAGAAGCTGTGTAAAGATGCTTCAACAGATGCAATTTTAGATGTGATGGAAAAGCGTTTATCTGCTATGGAGAAATTGGATTCAATGGCATCTGATAAAAATTGGGATGGCTTGAAAGTATTCATTAGAGATATTTCGCCATTTAATGATATGACCATGGATAAATCTGAAACCAAAGACAGAGCTGAGTTTATTGAAGAATGTACGGATGCATCTTTTGGGATGATGGTTGCTTCTATGGAGCCGGTTCATACTGAGCTGTAGAGCATAAGTCTATGGCAGAAATAGAGAATTTCTGCTTTTCTGCCATAGCCATTAACCAACCCTTCTAATCCCAATCTCATCTAAAAACTTAGATTCTTCGGATTCTATGCGGTCTTTTTTGGCTTGTAGATATCTGTTCATCAAGATTTCATACTGTTTCATCGATCGAAATTCTTCGAAAATTCGCTCTTCTATTTCTAAAATCAAGGCTTCGACACGCTTAATTTCTTGTTTAACGTTATGTTGGCGAGCCTTATTACTTATATAGTAATTTTGGTAGGTCATTCTGTATTCCGTGCTTTCTGCAGCTAGAGCTTGTTCCCTTATCAGCTCTTCCTTAAGTTCGTGTAATTTATGATTTAATGCGTCAATTTTTAGCTGTGCTTGCACTTTTTCTAAGCGAGATTGATCTATGTCTTTTTGCACCTTTTTAATTAGTTTTTGCAGAAGCTTAGGTTTCATTTGAGTTCAAAAGTCTTGATTAAGTTAAGGCTACTAAATTAAACACCCCAAATCAACAGAATCCCTTGACTAAAAGGCAATTTTGCAATAAATCTAACCACAACTTTAAAAGTAAGATGAGTGATAAATGGCTAAAAATACAGGTTTTGTAAAACAAATTATCGGTGCGGTAGTAGACGTAGAGTTCCCAAATGGCGAGCTTCCAGCGATATTGAACGCTATTGTTTGCAAACACGAAGGTAAAGACCTTGTAATGGAAGTAGCGCAGCACGTTGGTGAAAATACAGTGCGCGCAGTTGCTATGGACACAACAGATGGTTTGACACGTGGCACAGAAGTTACAGATGCTGGCAAGCCAATTGCGGTTCCAGTTGGACGTGAAGTGTTGGGTCGTATCATGAACGTGATTGGTGAGCCAATTGATGAACGTGGAGCACTTAAAACCAAAAAAACTTCTCCTATTCATAGAGAAGCCCCAAGTTTGGAAGAGCAATCTACGGCTTCTGAAATTTTAGTTACAGGTATTAAAGTTATTGATCTTCTAGCGCCATATGCAAAAGGTGGTAAAATTGGTCTATTCGGCGGTGCAGGCGTAGGTAAAACTGTACTAATTATGGAATTAATTAATAACGTTGCGAAAGCACACGGTGGCTTCTCAGTATTTGCCGGTGTTGGTGAGCGTACTCGTGAGGGTAACGACTTATACAGAGAAATGATCGAGTCGAAAGTAATCGATCTTGAGCATCCAGAAAAATCAAAAGTAGCACTTGTGTATGGACAAATGAATGAGCCACCTGGGGCGCGTGCGCGTGTTGGTCTTTCAGGCTTAACACAAGCTGAATATTTTAGAGATGAAGAAGGGCAAGACGTGCTATTCTTTGTTGATAATATTTTCCGTTTCACTCAAGCAGGTTCAGAAGTATCTGCGCTACTTGGACGTATTCCTTCTGCTGTGGGTTATCAGCCTACACTTGGAACTGAGATGGGCACATTACAAGAACGTATTACATCAACAAGAAAAGGTTCAATCACATCTGTACAGGCGATTTACGTTCCTGCCGATGATTTAACTGACCCAGCTCCTGCAGCTTCATTTGCGCACTTAGATGCGACAACAGTATTATCACGTCAGATTGCTGAGATTGGTATTTACCCTGCGGTTGATCCGCTTGATTCAACATCGCAAATGTTGAGCATGGATATCGTTGGCGAAGAGCACTATAACGTAGCTCGTGAAGTTCAAAGAATTCTTCAAACTTACAAATCATTGCAAGATATCATCGCAATTCTTGGTATGGATGAGTTATCGGAAGAAGATAAATTAGTTGTAAGCCGTGCACGTAGAATTCAACGTTTCTTATCGCAACCATTCCACGTTGCGGAAGTGTTCACAGGTTCACCTGGGAAATTTGTATCATTAGAAGAAACAATTCGTGGCTTCAAAGGATTGATCGAAGGTAAATATGATGATCTTCCTGAAGCAGCATTCTACATGGTTGGTTCAATTGACGAAGCGTTAGAAAAAGCTAAAAAGTTAATGCGTGAGGCAGCGTGAGTTCAAAAGAATTCCAGTTATCAATAATTACTCCAGAAGGTAAGCTATTCGATGAGGAAGCTGTTGAAGTTAACTTGCCAGGATCTGAAGGTAGATTTGGTGTTCTTGCTGGACACATGAATTTGGTTTCTACATTAAAACCCGGAGTAGTTGAGTTGCGTACAAAAAGCGATAAAGATTCCAAATTTTTAGTTGTCTATGATGGACTTGCTGAGATTAATAATGAATCTTGTTCGGTTTTAGTTGAGAAAGGTGCATTCGCCAAAGATATGAAAGTGGAAGAAATCAACTCTCTGCTTGAAGCTGCTAAAAAAGAACTTGCTAATGCTGATACTCAAGTTGCACAAGAGTCAGCGAAGAAGGATATGGAATATTTGGAAGCGATTCTTGGGTTAAAGAAGTAACTAGCATTTTGTGTGTTAATAACTAGTTAATACATTTGGTTGTTTACCTAAAGTTTAATTTCATATCAGTTATCTTAACCTCATATTAAGGATCACATGCCATAATTGCATTCATAATAAATTATGAGGTGTTTTATGGACCTTAAAGATTTAATGAATGAGATAGATTCTTCAAAAGAATTTGCAGTGTTGTTTGGAAATGGTTTAAGTAATATTTTTACAAACAAACTTTCTTTTAGTCAGAAAGAAAAGACCCAAGAGATAATAAACAAATTCATTGCTTTTGGACAGGAATATGTTAGTAAAGAGAAAAATTATGTGCGCTCTCCGGGGCACCTTTTAGAAAGTTTCTATAATCGCTTAGCTTATTTTGTTGCAGAAAGATATATTGATGATTACAAGGATATAGGCTTTGCGCATCAGGAAGTTAAGAGGCTTTTGAAGAAGTTTAAAGCGGTCTATACAATCAATATGGATCCTATTGTATATCGAAATATTTTTGGTGATAGAAGCAGCGACACTGGTGAAGATCGAAAAAAATCAATCTTTTGTGATGGGTTTTGCCATTTTGAAAAAGATAAATGGTTTGAAAAAGAAAAAATGAAAAAGTGTTTTGAAACCTCAGGATTGATACCAGTTTTCTATTTACATGGGGCGTTTCATATCTTGCATAAGGCTTATAATGAAATGAATCAAGACCATACTACTGGTTACACAAAAATAATTAGTGAACCACATATTGGAGGTAAAAATTTATATGAAGTAGTAGAAGAAAAATATAAAGAGCTGATGGATGATAAAAAACTTGATGTAACTAATGAAGAAAGCTCAGTTCTCATATCTTCCAATTATTTTAAAAAGCTTCATCATGTAGACCATGATGACTATAAAAAATATTGCTTTGATCAGCTTTTAAATGAAAAAAAACTCTTTATATTTGGATGCTCTTTTAAAGACGATCATCATATTTTAAAGAAATTAGCAGATTCTGAATCGATTAAGGAAATATATATTGGCTATAAAGAGAGTGAATCTGATAAAGATTATGACACAAGGGATAATGTTAAAAAAGCAATTGAAGATCTAAGGCGAAGTAAACTTATAAGCCCTCATTCAGACATAGAAACAAAAATTCAATATATGAAGACAGATGATTTATTAATGAGATAAATGACATTGGTATAGATGCAATGTTTAGGATTAATACAAAAAATTTTAGTTATTAAGAAGAATTTAACTTAGCCTGTCATATATACAAAATTTGTCATCCCAGAGAAATCGGGGATCCATAATCTTAAAAAACTAGATTCCCACTTTCGTGGGAATGACAAGCTACTTATGATACGGATGCGAATTGATGATAGTCCAAACGCGGTAGATTTGCTCAACTAAGATAAGGCGAACAATTTTATGTGCAAATGTCATATCACTTAGTGATAATGTAAGATTTGATTTTTTGCGAACTTCATCAGAATGGCCATTGGCGCCGCCAATTAAAAATATGAAGTGATTGATACCATTATTCATTTGTGATGAAAATACGTTTGCGAAGTTGACGCTACTGTATTTTTTACCTATTTCGTCGAGCGCAATTAAATATGACCCTTTATCAATTTTGCTAAGTAATAAATCACCTTCATGTTTTTTGATTTCATCAACAGAGCCAGTTTTATTGCAGACCAATTCTTCAACTTTTACTGTCCAAGGCAAGCGCTTTGCATATTCGTCAATTAAGTTTTTGAGTTCTTTTGAGGTATCTTTGCCAATAGCTCTGATCGTAACTTTCATGCGAGAGCCTCGATTAATGAATTTAGAACTAACATGCCCTTAAGGGTAGCTGCAATTTTTTCTTTTTTATATTCTAATAATCCTTGGGCTATTAGTTCAGGAACTTTTGTTTTATTTGTAATTACTGACTCATCAATTCCTTCTCTAAGCCTTAGACCCATTAGCAATTTCTCATTTTTCATTTCTACTTCCGATAAAAGGTCTTTGCGCTGGAATCCTGCCCCATGTTCTGTTACAGATTGCATCCATTGTTCTGGTGAAGCTATCATCTGGCTAGCATATTTTTGATTGTCTTCAGTAAAGCGTCCGTGCGCACCAGCGCCAATTCCAAGATAGTCTTGGTAGCGCCAATAGGCTAAGTTGTGTTTACTCTCTTCTCCGTGTTCCGCATAATTTGAAACTTCGTAATATGGAGTGCCATTTTGTTCCATGATTTCAGATGTCATTTCATACATATCTGCGGCTAAATCATTTGAAGGCATAGTGAATTTTTTATCACGATAATCTGAATAAAATCTTGTGCCTTTTTCAATTGTAAGCTGGTAAAGAGAAATATGTTTTTTAGCAATTTGTAGTGCTTCGTTTAATTCTTTACTCCAGCTTTCTAAAGTTTGTGAGGGTAGGGCGTAGATTAAGTCGAATGTAAAGCGTTCAAATGTACTGCTTGCGATTTCTAATGCTTTTTTAGCTTCGGAACTTGAGTGCTCACGACCTAGAAATTTTAGGTGATTGTCATCAAGACTTTGTATACCTACAGACACCCTATTGATTCCAGCAGTTTTAAAATCTTTGAATTTTTGCGCTTCAATAGATGTAGGATTTGCTTCTAAAGTAATCTCAATATTTTCATCTAGTTTTGTAATAGATGAGAGTTTATCTATTACAGATTCCATAAGTTTGGGCTGAGCCAGTGATGGTGTTCCTCCACCAAAAAAAATACTGCTAATGGTTTTGCCATGCAATATATCTTTAAAATAATCTATTTCTTTAAGGTACGCACTTTGCCATTCTTCGTGTGAAATTTGTTCGCGAACATGACTATTGAAATCACAGTAAGGACACTTTGATTTGCAAAAAGGCCAATGGATGTAAACTGCTATGTTTTGTTGCTGCATACTACTAAATTATAAAAACAGATAGCCTATAAGCCGGATTCTGTCCAAGTTACCTTGGGACAACCATTTCTCTAGGATGTTAATTACTTAACACCTCAAGCGACTTACCCGTACACAAATCAGGATTAATTATACGTGTACCTATTTAGTCTTGCTCCAAGTGGGGTTTGCCTTGCGGTTTTTATCACTAAAAACCCGGTGAGCTCTTACCTCACCATTTCACCCTTACCCTTTGCAGGGCGGTATAATTTCTGTTGCACTTTCCCTGAGGTTCCCCTCGCTGGGCGTTACCCAGCACTTTTACCCTGTGGAGTCCGGACTTTCCTCTATATTGCTATAGCGATTGTCTGGCCATCTGTTTGCGTACAATTGTAGCATAAATATGCTGGGGATGCGAGTACGTATTTTACTTGCTTCTTTGGGATGTCGATTTAGCTACTTCTGTGTTTTTTTCAGTGCTGACTTTGTCGCGCCAAACAGATTTAATTTCCTTCTGTCTTTCCAATTTTTGCTTTATTTCTTCCTGTACTTGATTCTGTCTTTCTAAAACAATCTCAATCGTACGTTTTTTGATTTGGCTTTTATCTATCATGCTAAAAACATCTGAGACACTTTTTTTGCTGATGATAGAATCTTGTAATTCATCAGGGCTTAATAAAGTACAAGCTGCCTCCATTAATGCAACCTCACTAACGTTTTTAGGCCCTCCGATTGCAATATCCGCGAACGATTTTGTCCCAGATAAAAACTGGTCTTCGTAAATTTTTAATTCTGAAATTCTAATGCTGAAATCTTGGACAAATTCGTCAATAGTCATTGTTGAATTCACTTTAGAATTTTTTTCATAAAGCTCTTTCATTTGTTCAACTGAGATATCTCTAATATTTGGTATTTTATTTAGAGAATCAACAAAGACCTCATTTTGTTGCTTATTATTAGCTAACTTTTTGTGATCTGTGGCCATTAATTTATTTTATTAGCATTTGTACAACGCAAGTGCTTTGAACAGTGGCAATGTTATAGGTGTTAGTTGAAACACATGCATTTGCTGCTGTAAGATCATTTAACGTTCTAACCTTACCTGTATTTGCTCCTATGGCAACACCACCAGATGAATCACCATCATCAACTTTTCTGTCAATATTGTGTGCAAGTAAGGCTGGCATCGCACCAGCAACTGTTGTTGGAAAATCTGCTTTCACCGCGAATACAACGGTAGTATTAACAGGGAAGTTTGAATCTAGGTATTGTCCTACACCGTTGCTGAAACCGCAAATTACAGGTGAACTCCAGCTAGTACTTAAATTACCATTATCAACTGTAGCAACATTTATGCTTGACCCAGTAATTTTGCCTTTAGGAAAATATTGTGTATTGGAATAATTACCAAAAGAATAGTTTGATGGTAGAGATGTAGCCCCACCTTGGGTGTTTATGCCAGATAGATTTAAATGACGGAAAAATTTTACTGGTTCATCTCCATTTGTAGCTCCATCAAAAACGTTTCCTTGGTTAGCGGTAACATATCCATCACCATTACCGTTGCAGTTGGCATTTCCCACGCCGCCAGTCGCACAGTTTGAGAAGAACACCGAAGCGTCAACCATGTCGCCTGGCACTGCATTGTATTCAAGTTTGAAGCTATTATAATCAGCTTTAATCTGATCCATTTGGGATATCATTGCACGCAACTCCGCCTGTGCCAGTAGCTTGCTACCACCAGAAATACCACCTACCAACAGTCCGATTATAACAATTGATACAGCTAGTTCTATTAGTGAGAAACCCCTTAATCCCGATCTGGTCATAACATGCCCCAAATTACAATTCGATATATATTATTATATAATGAAAAAGTTAATAATTCGTTAATTTTTTGGTTTTGCAGGTTAAATAGCTTGAACAGTCATATATTTTGCGGTTGCAGAGAGTACTTGGACTTCTTTTATATCGCCAACTTCGCCAATAGGTGTGTCAAATTTTACAGCGCTAAAGTCTTCTGCTCTACCTGTATTTTGATCTTCAATGATGATTGAAATGGTTTTGCCAATAAGTTTTTTATAATGTTCTGATACTTTTATTTCGCCTAATTCACGTAGTTGTTTTGCTCTCTCTTTTCTAATTTTTTTTTCTACAGGAGGCATTTTGCTAGCTGGAGTCCCTTCTCTTTCAGAATACGGAAAAACATGCAGGAAAGTTAGGCCAGCTTCTTCAACAATTTTTAAAGAGTTTTCAAACATCTCTTCGGTTTCAGTTGGAAAACCTGCAATAATATCAGCACCGAATACTACATCTGGACGGAGCTTTTTAACTTTGTTGCAAAAATCTATGACTTGCTCGCGTGAGTGTCTGCGCTTCATGCGTTTTAAAATCATGTTGTCACCTGCTTGCAGACTTAGATGAAGATGTGGCATAAGCCTTGGCTCATTTTCAATAAGATCTAACAAATCTTCATCAATTTCCGCTACGTCAATTGATGAAAGCCTTAAACGTTTCAATTCAGGAACGAGGTTCAAAACTCTACGGATCATTTGGCCTAATGTTGGCGCTGCAGGTAAATCTTTTCCGTAGTCTGTAATATCAACACCAGTAAAAACCAATTCATTATAACCATTTGTTATAAGAGTTTTGCATTGATTAACAATTTCACCAATACCAACACTTCGGCTGTTGCCACGGCCATATGGAATAATACAGAATGTGCAGCGATGGTTGCAACCGTTCTGCACTTGCAGAAAGGCTCTGGCGCGGCCTTCAACGCCTTCAATTAGTTGTGGCGCTGTTTCCTTGATCGACATTATGTCGTTTACTAAAATCTTTTCAGTTTTGAATGGCTGATATGATTCCGCTTTTGATTTTTCTTCGTTGCCTAGCACCTGATTTACTTCAGGCATTTGTGCATATTTGTCTGGATTTACTTGTGCAGCACAGCCTGTGACAATTATTTTTGTATCTGGATTGTCGCGACGCGCTTTGCGTATAGCTTGCCTAAGTTGTCTTTCTGATTCCGATGTAACAGCGCAGCTATTGAATATTATTGCATTATTTAGGCCAGCCTCAGTCGCTGATTTTTTAATCAGTTCACTCTCATAGCTGTTAAGCCTGCACCCAAATGTTACTACTTCTAATGTCATGCGGTGAGTATAGCAAAATAACCGATAAATGCCAAGTATTGCTATAGATGGCTTACGGTTTGAACTACGCATTGGTCAAAAAACTCGTCGATTTGCTTTCTGTATTCTGTTGTTGGCCATTGCGATGCTTCTTTTTTAGCACGAATTTGCTTGATCATTCTAATGATTTTCTCAACTAAAAAAGTACCAAATAATATTAAGTCTTTATGTAGATTTGAGGTGTTTGAAATTTGTGATTTGCCGTCTGATTGTATTAGTTCAATTACTTTGCCGCTATCCCCAGAGCATAAAGATCTTAATCCCTGAAATCCTTGGAAGAACTTGGTTCGTGGAAATCTGTTGTCAATGTGTAGAAGGGTTTGAAGGATTTGATTAAAGCCAGTTGCTGGGTAGCTTGGAGTCACGGCTTTTAGAAATAATTCGCACTTTTCTAGGAATTCAACGCCTTGGAATCCAGTATATTCAATTTCTTCGAACATATAGTCCATAAAGGTATAGACTGTCATTGCAACTGAAGCAACTTCCTGTGTTCTAACTTTTTGGGCTTCACTTGAACCATTCGCACCAGTTGGGCCTAGATAACTTTTAAGATGTTGTACATGGTCTTCCATATAAGCTCCAAGTATTCTTTAATACTTAAGAGCTTATATAGATTTAGTTAACAAACGGTTAACTCGTTAAAATTTATTGAATTGAACCGTAAGGAAGTACTTCTCCGTTTGGTCCAAGAACCATTTTTTTATTCTCATATTGAGCTGCCATAAAGCTTTTGCCTTGGCCAATATACTTTACAGGGAACACGTTTTGACCGTTATAAACTTTGACTTTCGCACCTGTACCACGGTTTGCTACGTTGTTTTTTGACCCTTTTTTTGCTGTTGCCATTGTAAGACTCTAATAAAATTTATTCTTTCTTGAAGCATACTATGCTAAAATGACTTTTTTCGCAAGGTTTAAGTATGGATGATCAAGATAGAATAAAATTATTTTCAGGAAGTTGTGATTTCGTAATTGGGGCTATGAGTCTTGAGTCGATCCCGCCTACAAATTTACCTGAAGTTGCTTTTATCGGCAGGTCCAATGTTGGTAAGTCTAGTCTAATCAATGCATTAACTAATAGAAAGAGTTTAGCCAGAGTTTCGCAGACTCCAGGTTGTACAAGGCAAATAAACTTTTTCAACTTGGGTGAGAAAGTTTATTTAGTGGATATGCCAGGATATGGTTATGCCAAAAGGGACAAAAGTGAAAAAGCGAGATGGAAAGATTTAATTTATTATTATTTAACGGGTCGTCAGCAGTTAAAGAGAGCATATTTGCTAATTGATAGTCGCCATCCACTAAAAAAAGATGACATAGACACGATGAAGTATCTAGACGATGCAGCTGTGTCATATCAAGTTGTTTTAACTAAAGCTGATAAGCCATCAAAAAAGGAATTAGAAGAAAATATAAAAGCTGTTTCAGAAAAGATAAAGGAACATGCGGCTTGCCATCCTCATATATTGTTTACAAGTAGTGAGGAAAAGATAGGTATTGATGACCTTCGTTTAGAGATTACCAGATTCTTTGCTTAGGAAGTGCGGCCTAAGATATTGAGATGTAGACGATTTGCATTGATTGAAAAGATGAGCTACACTTGCTCGATTTTACTAAATTAGTTAGTGCTACATGAGATTCGGTTTTTTAGATGTAGTTGAAAAATTCTTTCCTCAACAAGCGGAAGGTTTAAACCCCGTTGCTTTTTTTCTATTTAAAATTGGTTGCTTTGGGGAATTGGAAAATCCAAGTGATGATGCAATAAGAAATCTTTTACGAGATCGTTATAATTATTTTTCAACCCTTAATTCCGCATGTAAGTCTTTGATAGAAAGAGTGGAATTGGCTATAAGTGGGATTGAAAAGAGTGCTTCTCCCCGATCGTTTAATGACTACCATGAGATTAATAGACGGTTGAACTGGTTTCCAAAAGAACCGCAATTTAAAAATAAAATTTTTGACGCAGTCGTAGTTGTTTTAAGCAGTGATAATTCAATAGTTACTGCTACACAAAGCTTGCTATTGCTTCTAAAAAACAAAAGCTTTGCCGTCACTGAAGGGAATTTCTTTATTCAATCACCCTCAGCTAGCGCGCAGTTTGACATTAAGTATGCCGAAACATTTCTAGGAAGTACACTTGCGAAGTTTACATCAGGTACAGGTAAAGAGACCTGCCAGCTGCAGAGATTGCAAAAACTCAGTGAGTATAGCGAAATACTAGTAGCTTCATCTGATAGTATGATCGAAGAACTTACTACAAAATTAGAAGTGTTAGGTGAAGATAACAAAACACCTAAAATTTCCCTATTTGACAAAAGAGCATTTATAGAAGTCGCACCAACAACTGATGTTTTGATCAGTATAATTAAAGAAAAAGTTTTAGATCCTATGATTCAGTATGGTATTGAGCAAAAATTTGTAAGGCTAAAGAGAGAAGTTGAAAGTCCTGCACCTACTGTTGTAAAACCCAAGCAATGTTATGCTCCAACTAGGGCATCCAGTCTTAGAAATACAATGGTTTCTGCAGAAATTAGTTTATAAGTTGATTGACAATATAAGCCCTAGATTCTAGGATTTATCAGTTTTAGAGAGATGGTATGCCTAATCAAAGATTTTTTAAAAAAGAAAGATTGTTCTCTGTTAAAGAGTTAGCGAAATCTGCTAACTGTAATGTTGTTGGTGATGACAAGATTACAATCCATAATATTGCTACACTAGATGGCGCAAAAGAGAATGAAATTAGTTTTTTGAGCAATGCAAAGTATGTTGGTGCATTCCAGAAAAGCAAAGCCGCAGCCTGTATTGTTGAAGAAAGATTCGTAAGTTTAGCGCCAAAGGGAATGACTTTGTTAGTCAGTAAAAACCCATATCAATCTTATGCAATAATTGCAGCAGAATTTTATCCGCCTAGAAAATTTATGGCAAGTAAAGCACCGTCTGCAGTTATTTCGCCATTTGCAGTTGTTCATGAGTCTGCTCATGTCGCTGAAAATGTGGTAATAGGTTCGGATGTTGAAATAGGTGAAAATTGTGTTATCGGGGCAAATACTGTAATTGATTTGGGGGTTAAGATTGGAAAAAATACCCAAGTTAGATCTAACTGCACTTTAGCATATTGTGAGATTGGTGAGAGTAGTATTATTCACTCTGGTGCGAGGATTGGTCAAGATGGTTTTGGTTTTGCTCCAGATGCACAAGGCATTACTAAAGTTGAGCAATTAGGCACTGTGATTATAGGAAACAATGTTGAGATTGGTGCAAATACGTGTATTGATCGCGGGGCAATTGAGGACACAGTAATTGGCGATGGAACTAAAATTGATAATTTAGTTCAGATTGGTCACAACGTAAAAATTGGAAAAAACTGCTTTATAGTTTCGCAAGTTGGGGTTGCTGGAAGCACTACAGTAGGCAATGGTGTTATGCTTGGTGGTCAAGTTGGAATCGCTGGGCATATAAGCATTGGCGATAGAACAATGATTGCTGCGCAAAGTGGAATCATGTCAGATGTTGAGCCAGGGTCTGTACTTGGTGGCTCACCTGCTTTGCCATTAAAACAATGGTTACGGATAACCGCATTTTTAAAAAAACAAACTGATAAAACTAGTAAAAAGGAAGGAGCAAATGAGTAATGCATTGATGCATGTTGAAAAAATAATGAAGATGCTGCCGCATCGTTACCCGTTGTTAATGGTTGATAGAGTGGTGAGCATTGAAGGAGACAAAGGAATTGTCGCGCTAAAAAATGTAACCATAAATGAAGAATTTTTTACTGGGCACTTTCCGTCACATCCTGTAATGCCTGGGGTTTTAATTATTGAAGCAATGGCACAAGCTGCTGGAATTTTTGTAATCCACAACACACCAGACATTGATCCTGAAAAAAAAGTTGTATATTTCATGTCAATTGAAGAAGCTCAATTTAGAAAGCCAGTTGTTCCCGGCGATTCTTTGTATCTTCATGTTGAAAAAGTAAAGAACAGAGGTAATGTTTGGAAGATGAAAGGCGAAGCTAAGGTTGATGGTCAGAGAGTTGCAAATGCTGTTTTCTCTGCAATGATTGTTGATAAAAATAAGGTAGTATAGAAATGGCTATAATTCATCAGACTGCAATTGTTCATCCAAAAGCAAAAATCGCCTCAACGGTTGAGATCGGGCCATACTGTACAATTGGCGAAAATGTCGAATTATCAGATGGTGTTAAATTGATATCGCACATTTGCATGGACGGCGTAACAACTGTGGGCGAAGGAACGGAAATTTTTCCTTTCGCAGCAATAGGCTTGGTAACGCAGGACTTAAAATACAAAGGCGAGAAATCGCGCTTGATTATTGGCAAAAACAATAAGATTCGTGAATATGTAACCATGCATCCTGGCACTGCAACTGGCCGAATGGAAACAGTAGTTGGCGATAATTGCTTATTTATGATCAGCTCGCACGTAGCTCATGATTGCATCGTTGGTAACAATGTACTGATGGCAAACCACGCAACATTAGCAGGACATGTTGAGGTTGGTGATTTTGCAATTATTGGTGGGCTTTCAGCTGTACGTCAGTTTGTGAGAATTGGTCAGCATGCAATTATAGGTGGCATGAGTGGAATCGATCAAGATGTGATACCATATGGCAATGCTTATGGTGAAAGAGCAAATCTTGAAGGACTTAATTTAGTTGGGTTAAAACGCAGAAATTTTGATCGTGAAACTATTAATAGCTTGAGAGAAGCTTACAGAATAATATTCCTAGATGAACAAGAAACATTCGACAAACGAATCGAAGAAGTTGAAAATAAATTTAAGGACAACCAATATATAACAGAAGTGCTGGCGTTTTTGAAACAAGATACTTCGCGCTCAGTATGCTTTCCAAAAGGTAAAAGAAAATAGATGGCATTTAAGGGAATAAAAAAATTAGGAATAATCGCAGGTGATGGCTACTTACCTCGTCATGTCTATGATGCGTGTTTGGAATCAAAGACTGATGTTGTTGTAATTGGTTTAGATAACGAGACGGATTTTGGTGTTTTTTCAGATGTAGAGCTTCATCGCTTTCCAGTGTTTAAAGTATCTAAAATAATTAAAAAATTAAAAGAAGAACAGGTTTCACACATCACACTCGCTGGGAAAGTAAGGCGTGCAGATATTTCTAGATTATTATTAGATTTGAAAGGTGCGAAGTTGTTTGCGCAAATTATTAAGCACGGCTTAGCAGATAATAGTATATTACAAACTATACTTCGCTTTCTTGAAAAAGAAGGGTTTCAAATTATTGCTCCAGAAAAAATTGCAGCACGAATTGTATTGAACAAAGCAAACTTAACTAAGACAAAGCCATCTAAAGCAGCTCTTGCTGATGTAAAAAAAGGTTTGAAAGTTCTAAAAGGTATTGCAGATTTTGACGTTGGGCAATCGTTAGTTATTCAGAATGGATTAGTGCTTGGTGTTGAAGCAGCAGAAGGAACAGATGAGTTGCTAAAGAGATGCGGTGAGATTAAACAATCTGGTGAAGGACCTGTATTGATTAAAATTTCAAAACCAAGACAAGACAGGCGCGTTGATCTTCCTTGTATAGGACCTGAAACAGTCGAGAATGCTCACGCATATGGATTCCAAGGAATAGCTGCTGAAGCTGGCTCAGCTTTGATCTTAGATCAGGCTAAGACAGTTAAGTTGGCAAACCAATATAAGATTTTTATAGTTGGCATTTAATATCTACCAACTGCTTATTTAAAAGGTTCCAAAGAAGTGGAATAATTCCACATCGGAGTTTGTTAGCCTTGCTCTAGTGCTATGTTGCTGAACTTGTACTGCGTCGTAAAAATTAATTTCTAGCGAAGTTATGGCTGTTGCATTTGGTATAGATGTTGTTGCAAGTGTAGTATTTGAAGCAGTGCTGGTGGTGATAGCTAATGTTCTATCTAAATCATCGACCATTTTTTGATATTGGAGTAGCATACCTTTTATTTCTAGCACTTTATTATAATCCATTCCTCGAGCCTTGAAGCCAGCAATATCCTCTTCAGTTAACTCGCGCTTGGGAATTATAATAAGCATGCCAATTGCAGTAACTTCCTTACCTTGGTGGAATATTTTTGCCCCAAGCATTTCTTTGAGTAATTTTGGATTATCAGCTGCAACTTCCAAGATTGCTCGAACAGCTTTTGGTTGATTGTATCTTACTGAATCATGCAAAGGACTGTAACCAGCCCCAAAATGTGCTAATTCAATTTCCAAAGGAGTTCTTGCTCCCTCGACGGTAGGGCACTCTTTTAAATGGCGTAAAATTAATTTAAGGACGGCAGTATTACTCTCTACATTAGAATTAAAAATAATAGAATTTAATATACCACTAGACTTGCCTTTGCTTTGAAGTAAATCTGCAATGGAGAACACGCCATAATCTCTCATGTTCATGAAAAATTTCTCTAGAGTAGCGGCTTGATTCGCTGTATATATTATGTTCCACACCTCAGAAAGAAGTTTGAGGTTACTAGACACAGTTGGGTGCGTCCAAAGAGCAGCTAAAAATTTTTCTTGTTTAGCAAATGATTCAGCATCAAAGTAAAATTTGGCAAATTCTCTTCCACTCAGTGGTACACCTAAACAAAGTTGCTCAACGAAGTCATCAAAATTATCTGCAGCAATTGCATTTGCTATTGCCTCAGAATTATTGCGAGCATCATCTGTTTCTAATTCAGAGCTGTATCCAAGTTGTTGGTGGAGTTCATTTAATTCTTTCGCGTGACCACCTAAAAGAAGGAACTCATATCTTGCTTCTAATTCTGGTCTATAAGTTTTCATTTTAATGCCATACGTTCTGGGGGGAATATAATATATTTTTGGATTAAGTTCAATAAATTGGAATTAGTTAAAAACTGGCGGTTTTGAGTCCTTCACGTAAGTAAACGTATCCTGTAATCAGGGTTAGTGCGGCTGCAGCCCAGATTAGAATTCCGCCAATTGCATCTAAATTTGGAATGCCAGTAGCTTTTTCACCTAGTAGTAAAATTATGATCGCTACCATCTGTAATGCGGTTTTTGCCTTAGCAAGGTTGCTTACAGGAATACTTATTTTAAATTCAGCCAGAGATTCGCGTAGTCCAGATACGGTGATTTCGCGAAGAAGTATTAAAAGGCATGGTATAAAATGGGCGCGATCAAAGTGCACTAGCATAACAAGCGTGGAAACGACCAATAATTTGTCTGCAATAGGGTCAAATACTTTGCCAAAACTGGAGTGGGCATTGTATCTGCGGGCAATAAATCCATCTAAATAATCTGTAATACTTGCAAAAACGAATATAATTGCTGTTACCCAGTGTGCCACCTTGCCATCTAAATAGAATGCGACAATTAGTATAGGGATCAGAAAAATTCTCAGTAAAGTCAGATAATTAGGTATTGTTTTCAGCATTCGAAATACTCGTAAAAAAGCCTTTAGATCAACTAGAAAGTAACATTGTTGCAGCTCATATATTTATTGTCAATCTAAGTGAATAAAAAAACTTAACATAAAAGATATTGACATCTTAATATTTGCTTGTTTACAAGTGTGCCAAAACGTAATATAATCAATGTAGTAGATAGAAATCGTAATTTTTATGGCAAAAAATTTGCAGCCTACGATATTAGTTGTTGAAGATGATGAGTCTATTTCTTCGATCATTAAGTATAACTTAAAAAAAGCAGGATACATGGTTAACCTCGTTGATAACGGGAACGATGCCATTGACTCTGCCAAAAGTTCACCACCTGATTTAGTGCTGCTTGATTGGATGCTTCCAGGAATGACGGGTATTGATGTTTGTAAAGCGTTGCGTTCGCAGCCAGAAACAATGAATATTCCGATTATAATGCTATCAGCAAAAGGTGAAGAAATAGATAAAATTACAGGTTTAGAGCGTGGCGCGGATGACTATATAACAAAACCATTCTCGCCAGTAGAATTATCTGCAAGAATTAAGGCTGTTCTAAGAAGAATTAGGCCTGCATTCTCTGGCAAATTCTTAGATTTTGATGATATTAAAATTGACCTTTCTATGCATTCAGTTGAAAGAGCTGGCAAGGAATTAAAATTATCTCCGATCGAATTTAAAATTTTACAATCACTAATGGAAAACCCAGGTAGAGTTCTTTCAAGAGAATCTATTATGGATAAAATTTGGGGAACTGACATTTATGTTGGAACCAGAACTATCGATGTTCACATCACAAGATTGCGTAAAGCTCTAATTGCCGTAAGTAAAGATGGTAAAGATGTTATCAAAACAGTTAGACTTGGTGGATACGCATTAAGGTCATCGAAAGATAAGGAAGATTAACATAATAGATTGGATTCCAAGATGGAATTCTTAAAAAAACGATTTATAGATAATAAATCACTCGTAACAAAAGCAAATAGCTTTATCGTGCGAGATCACTTTGGCGATATTTCTCCAATATTTCTGGCGTATTTTCTAGCATTTATATTTAGTACATTGATGGCTTTCCTATTTGAAGGTGATCCATTTCTTATATCTGGAATTTTTCTAATATTCTTTGGAGGAGCATGCCTAATAAATGCACTCTTTATAAGGAAATTTAACGAAATTAACAATGCAGTAGAGTTCCAGAGCGCAATATACTCTGCCGCACTAAGAGGAGATTGTGAATATTGCCTGATATTCAATGAGGATGGCGAAATTGTGTATGCTGATCCCCGATTACAGAAATTATCATCATCGAAAGTTTATAAGAACGTTTCTGAATTAGATGTACTTTTGATGACATTTAAAGTTTCATCAGAAAAGACTCAGATGATACATGACGTAATATTTAGAAATAAATTCGATAGCAAAGACGAGTCAGCGGAAGCAAAAAAATCAAAAAACAAAAATGATAGATCTGTTTTACTGAAACCGTTTCATATTGATAATGGCGATTTTTCAATATCAGTTTGGCAACTTGAAAGACCAACTGGTTTTACAACTTTGAAGATTTCAAGAATTGATGAAGAGCATGAAATATCACAAATTGTTGAAGACATTGCGGTTGGGTTTTATGAACTTGATAACATGGGGCATGTATCAAAGGCAAATGAATTTCTCGCAAAGATGTTGGGGTATGGCAAGACCGAATTGCTAAATTTAGATATGAAGTTCGATGCTCTTGTGAATAAAGAAGAATCTATGGATTCATTGTTATCAAATCCAAAAATGACAAATTCATTACTTGGAAATTGGCAGGGTTTTTTAACCTTGAAAACCAAATTTAATGAACACATCCATGTCTTTGTAATTCAGAAAGCTTTTTTCAAGCATAATGGGCAAATTGAAAGAATCGTTGGTTATGTGATTAAACTTCAGGATGACTCTTTAATGGTAAAATCAAAAGGAGTTGAAAAGGGGTGGATTGATTATAGTTGGAAATGCTTCTTTGAGAATTCGCCTTATCCTGTGGCGATTTTAGATAAGTCTGGCTTGGTGCTAAAAATTAATACAGCTTTTGAAGAGATCTTACCTAAAAGTTACTTAGGAAATACATTCGATCAAATATTTAAGGAAGAAGATAGAAGCTTAATAAACGAGCAGATAGATCACATTGTCACTAAGAACGGCAAACCAATGCCAATAAGGAGTATAAGAGTAAGTGATTCAGAAAAGATGATGGACGTGTACTTGGGTAAAATTTTAGATTTAAACGGCGATACTTATGGTTTTATGGTACGTATTGCTGATATTACACAACAAAAAGAATTAGAAAATAGCCTATCACATGCGCAGAGAATGCAAACAATAGGATATTTAGTTGGTTCAGTGGCGCATGACTTTAATAACCTTCTTACTGCAATAGCAGGCTTTTGTGATTTATTACTGCTACGACATACTGCAGGTGATCCATCATTCGCCCATATTATACAAATCAAACAAGGTGCAGATAGGGCAACTAACTTGGTTAGAAGACTTCTAGCATTCTCAAGAAAACAAACTTTAAAACCACAAGTAGTGAACCCATCAGAACTATTTGCGGATTTTTCGTCATTGATTCAACGGTTGATAGGTGGAGAAGTAATTTTTACACAAAAAATTGATTCAAATGTTTGGACGCTGAAAGTTGATCCAGTACAAATGGAACAAGTTGTGTTGAACCTAGTTGTAAATGCGCGTCATGCCATGAGTAGTGGCGGTAATCTTGAAATTAGGGTTAAGAATGTAAAATTACAAGAAGAAGATGCTGCACTTAAGAATTTAGTGGCTCCTTCAGGTGAAGGGTTGCCACCAGCAGGAGATTATGTGTGTATTGAAGTTGAGGATACTGGATCAGGAATTCCTCAGGATATAATCCTACGTATATTTGAGCCGTTCTTCACAACCAAATCTGAAAAATCTGGTACAGGATTGGGTTTATCAACAGTCTATGGCATAGTCCATCAGTCCGAAGGATTTATATATGTTAGAAGTGTTGTTGGCAAAGGAACTACTTTTGTGATCTATCTTAAAAGATACAATATTACTGTAGATGAACAGATTGAATTACAACGTCAAGAACAAGAGAAGATACGAGAAGAGTCGCAGAATAAGCCTGATTATTCTGGCAAAGGCTTAATAGCACTGGTTGAAGATGAAGAATCAGTTAGGTTGTTTGCTAAAAGTGTACTGATTAATAAAGGATATAACGTAATTGAGTTTAACTCAGCTAAAGTAGCCCTTGAGAGAATCCACAATGATTTAGATAGAATTGACTTGATAATATCTGATGTAATGATGCCCGAAATGACTGGGCCTGCATTCATTAGTGAAGTGCATAAAATTAAGCCAAGTATTAAGGTGATTTTTGTTTCAGGGTATGGGGAAGAGGCTTTTAGCGAAGAATATGGGGATAAGAGAGATTTCAATTTTATAGCAAAGCCATTTAGTTTAAAGCAGCTTGTTGCAAAGGTTAAAGAGGTTTTGGATAGTTAGTTTTTTAAATAAAAATTAACTTTTTATTAACTATTATTCCAATAGAATCAATATATAAGCTTTAAAATGTTGGCGGATTGATGAGTAAAAAGAAGAAAAAATTATCAACTCAAAATATTCAGATTCCTGAAAACGCAATTGCAGATATTCAGGGAGCACTTATTGATACAGCTCCACATAATGCATTTGAAGCAATAGTTGGTCAGTATGAAGAAACGTTAGAAAAACAACAAGAGCAGAACAAAGTTTCTGAAGGGCGTGTACATATTAAGAAGAGGTTTATAGATAATATGGCAATGTTGAAAAAAGCAGATAATTTTATCCACCGCAAACATTTTGGCAGAACAACTCCATTATTTATTACGTATTTGTTTGTGTATCTATTGTGCATGGCGTTCTTAATTGTAAATGATCCACACCCATTATTGCTAACTATTATTACATTGTTAATTGGTGGCGGCGCGCTTGTTAATTTTTATTACATTAAAAAATTTCATAGGGTTAATAATGCAATCGAATATCAAAGTTATATTTTTGCAAATGCTCTAAGAAGTGATAACGAATTTTGTTTGATATTCAATGATGATGGTGATGTTGTTTATACAGACCCAAGACTAGAGAAGCTAATTGTATCTGAAGAGTCAAAAAACGTGTCTCCAATAGATTTGTTGCTCTTGAGTTTTGAAGTTTCTCCTGAGAAAGTGCAAGCAATAAAAGAACTGATTTTCCGCAATAAAGATAAAGAAAAAATTACTGAAGATTCAAATCAAAAAGGTGATCTTAATACTTTGTCACTAAAATCAGTGCACTCAAAACAAGGTGTTTTCACAGTGACAGTTCATGAATTAGCCAATCCTGTTGGATACACAACTCTTAAAATGATCAAGCTAGATGAAGAGAAGGGGAGCTGATGAAAGAAAAGCCACTACCAGATAGTCTTGAAACAATAGAACAGATGTTAGTGAGCATCAATGGGTCTTTAATTGATGCTGCTCCAAGTAATGCTTTTGAGCAGATTGTGGAAGATTATGAGAAGGTCTTGGAAATATTGCAGGTTCAGGATAATATGAAGAATAAGCAATCTGTAGAATAATAACGGTTGTCATTTCAAATACATCAGTAGTATCCTCATTATACATAATTTTTCTGGCTGATATGCGAGCATTATTTTTTTCCATTTTCTTTATATTGGGTTCATTAAGTGCAAACGCAAGTTTTATACACGATCTGGAAGCTCAAATTGCTAAAGATCAGAATTTTGATAATGTCATTGTGAGTATAAATGTTGGCAAAGCTCATGTTAGGAGCGAAGAGTTAGAAGTAAACAATATTAGCTATGACGGAAAAATGTTTCAGGCCGATTGTCTTTCATCGAAAGGTAAGCAATTTATTATTGGCGGAAAATTCGATGAAGCAATAGAAGTTCCTGCTTTGAAATCAGATTCAAAATTGGGATATATCATTACAGAAGATGATCTAGTTAATATCAAAGTTTCAAAATCTAAAAATTTAAAGCATGTTATAACTAATAGCGAAGAAGTTATTGGCAAAGAGTTGAAACGTAATGTTGCTGCTAACAAAGTAATTTCAAAAAACGACATGAGGCTCAAGACACTTTTGGCTAAAGGTGATGAGGTCAAAATTGTTTATCAAAAAAATAGATTACAGATTGAAGCTAGAGGGCAGGCCTTAGAATCAGGTGGACAAGACGAGCTGATCAGGGTAAAAAATTTAGATAGTAACAAAACTTTACAAGCAAGAATCGTTGATTCGCAAACTGTATTGCTAGGTAATTCATGAAACATGTAGTTCTCATTTCTTTGCTATTTTTATTGGCCTCTTGCAACGTTGCAGATAGGCTCTCGAGAGTTGGTAAAGCGCCAGATATGAATAATATAAATGAATACGAAGCAGGTACTGCTGGTCAATATCCAGACGTAGCTGGTGCCGAAGAAGTGGAATCTAAAGAGCCAAATGCTAAAACTGCAAATTCATTATGGCGTCAAGGTGCGAGAACATTTTTTAGAGATCAAAGAGCGAGATCTATTGGTGACATTCTAAAAGTTGTGGTTGTGATTCAAGATAGTGCTAAGCTAGATAATAAAACTGAAACCAAGCGTAATGACAGCGGTTCGACTGGAGTCCCAGCCTTTGGAGGATTTGAGAGAGAGTTTGCAAGAAAACTACTACCTGAGGGTGGTGATCCAGCAAATTTAATAAGCGTTACTTCCAATGACACAAACAAGGGTGAGGGTAAAATTGATAGAAAAGAAACTATCAATACTACAGTTGCTGCAACTGTTACAAAAATTCTGCCAAGCAATAATTTAGTTATTAAAGGCTCGCAGGAAGTCAGGGTAAATAATGAACTTCGCGAAGTTACTGTTGAGGGCATTGTGCGTCCTGAAGATATTAGCGCCCAAAACTCTGTAACATTAGACCAGATTGCTGAAGCTCGTATTTCATACGGTGGTAGGGGCAATGTTTCAGATTACCAACAACCAAGATATGGCAAGCAAGTGCTAGATATTGTTTCGCCGTTTTAGTACAAAAACACCTATATTTTCTTCGCGAACAAATATAATATCAAAGTTATACACTTTATATTTATACATTTTATGACGCTTACTCCAGATCAAATTTTAGATAGAATTAAACTTAAAAAACAATTGGTGAACTGGAGGCTGGTTGCTGTGATAGCAGTCGTTATGCTTTTTATGTCGCTTTTCTCAAGTGATGATACAAGATACTCGAAAAAATCTTCAGTTATCGAATCTAGTTTTATAGCTAGAGTTTATGTTGATGGCGTTATATTTGATGATATAGATAGATTGGAAATTCTAAAAGAAATAGCAAATGATTCTTCTGTGAAAGCTGTGGTTGTGCATATCAATAGCCCCGGCGGTACGGTAGTGGGTGGTGAGAATCTATATGATTCACTGCGAAAATTGTCAGAAAAAAAGCCAACCGTGACTGTGATGGGGGAGATGGCAGCATCGGCTGGATATATGACTGCAATTGCAACCGATAGGCTGTTTGCCAGACAAGGTACTATTACTGGATCGATTGGTGTTTTGGCTCAAAGTTTTGAGGTCACGGAAATGGCAGAAAAGCTTGGGGTAAAGTTTACTAATTTCAAATCATCGCCTCTTAAAGGGGGGCCGATACCTACCGAAAAGCTTAGTCCAGAAATGAGAGATGCAATGATGTACACTATAAACGATATGTACGATATGTTCTTAACGCTTGTTTCAAAGAGAAGAAATATTGATAAAGCTGAATTGCTAAAAATATCTGATGGAAGGGCATTTACGGGCAGGCAAGCTATTAAACTAAGACTGATAGATGAAATTGGTGATGAAGATTCGGCGATAGATTGGCTAAAAAACGTCAAAAAGATCGATTCTAGCTTAAGAGTGAGAACAATCCCGCTAGAGAAGCCTAAAGATTCTTTTACCCAATTTTTTGAATATAGTCGGGATTTTAGCCTGTTTGTTAAAAATATGTTAAAAAGCGGTTATTTGATATTTTTCTAGACATCTTGCGGGTTTTGTAATATAATACACCTTCGATTATATAAAGGTGGTTAATATGGAAAAGACAAACAATATTCTGAATAAACAGCAGTTAGTTCAGAAAGTTATCGAAGGCGAGAAAAGCGTGCCTAGTGATGTCGTTGAAAAAGCATTAGATGTAATGCTTGATGAGTTGAGCACAGCACTTATTTGTGGTGACCGTGTTGAGATTCGTGGTTTTGGTTCACTAGTTGTTAGAAAGCGTGCGAAAGGCGTTGCTCGTAATCCTAAGAACGGAAGCAAAGTTGCTGTTCAAGACAGAGGTTCTTTGTATTTCAGGGCTAGTAAAGATCTAATTAAATCTCTTAATACATCTGCTGCAAACGCTCAGTAGTATTTTTATAGACTTTACCTGTAAGAAAAAGCCCTTATTTAAAGGGCTTTTTCTTTTTCTAGGAGTAGTTCTGTTACATAGGTGTATTTAGCGTGTGTAATACCTGAGCTAATTCACTCATATCTTGGCATTTACCATATAGCTCAAAATTATCCATGCCCCAAACGTTCATAGGAGGCATTGGTGGCATAGGGGGCATGTAGTTGTTGCACATTGGATTATTCATTGCCATTTGCAAATCATTTGCAAGCATATTGAAATCTGTATGAGCGCAATCCTTATTCAAAAATGGTGATACCATATTTTGCAACATGAATAGATCTATAGTCATTCCTGGATTCGGCATTGGTGGCATGCATGGAGCGTTTGGATTCGGCATGGGCATTGGATTTGCAAGTTGCCAAATACCATCAAGACTTACATCTAGGTTATGCATATGTTCATGAGTAACATTGTTATTTGACATAGCATCAGCAGAAGTAAATGCAGTACTAATCAGTTGTCCTAAGCTGTGATTGCTTAAAGCTGTGTCACCCACAACTAAGTTGTGGAATGGCATCAGCGATAGTTTAATACTATTAACCAGTGATTCAGCAGTATGCATATGGTCATTTTTTACCATATCAATTTTTTGAGCTAGTAACTTAGAGAATAGAAATACTTTGTTATCTAGATTTTTGATGTTGAAGATTTTATCGCAGGTTGACTGAAGCATAGACCCTCCGTTATATATTTAATTTTTAAATTGAAGAATATATAAGCCGTGGAAGAATTAAATCTCCCACCCCCCTTATATGTTTTAAGGCTAGCACCTAATATTTTAAATTTCAATGCCTTATCAATAATAATTTTGTTAAGATTGAGTTTTTACTATTGCAACACTCAAATTGCTCGAAAAATCTTATGTATCAGAGAGATTAGGTGGAACTAGGCCATTGAATATGAACGTAATATATGATAGAATCTGCCAAAATTCCATTGAGATAATTATGAATTGCAAGTCGATTATAGGTTTAGGCCTAGTTTTTTTGTCATACCCACTATTCGGATTTGCAAATGATTGTATAGAAAATAGATACTCATTCGATGTTGGCTCTGGCGCTATTAAAACTACAGGTAATAAAGTAGATAAGTGTAAAGGCGAGATCTTAGAGAAGCTTGGTGAACATAATGTCCACATCAAGTATGAATCATGCATGCAGAATAAAGACGATCGTTTGGTGATCTCGCAAGCTTGTATAGCACAAACTAGGGAAGCAATCCAAGATATTGAAAAGGCCTATGATATGGATTGTGCATCTACGAACTGCGCTGGTGTTGCAACAGCTTGGGCGCGTAAAGCATCGAATTCTTCTGATCTTCTGAAGTTATTTAAGGCAGAGAAAATTGATATTGAAGTTCTTCCACAAGAAGATGAAGGAAAACTAGGGTTTTATACAGCTAAGACTCATCTTGCAGCCAAAAATACAATGAATGAAAATATGGTTGTATGGGACTTAGGAGGAGGTAGCTTTCAACTAAGTGCATTGGGTGATGATGGTGATATTCATGTTTATAACGGAATGTATGGTGTAGAGAGCTTTGATCGACTGATCAGAAAAACCTTCATGCAAGACGGAATGGTTTATTTTGATAAAGAAAGACTCGATAAAGCCATAGATTACACAGTTAAGAGAATTGGTAATAAAGTAAGGAAAGATCAAGTTGTGAGAAACAAAGTTCAGTCTAAAGATGTAGTGGTTTTTGCAATTGGTCGCCCGATGTATAGAGGAATTAGAGAAACCTTGAACTTTGAAGAAGTGGTTACTAAAGAGCAAATATATAATGCTGCGTTAACATTTAGTGGTAAGTCTGTAGACGAAGTTCAGAAGATGTATCCAATACTGCCAGATCATTATATAAAGCAATCACAACCAGCTTTGATCCTTATATATAGCATTATGGAAGGGTTGGGTGTTGACCAAATACATATCCTCAATGCAAAAGCTTCTGATTATATATCTATAGATGAGCGTTACTGGGATTAGAAGTTATGGTAAAACATCTTCCTCAAACTCAACTGGTTCTTTAGGTTTGCTGTTTTTGGATATAAGGTTTTCAATTCTGCGTATGTCCTGCTTTGTGATTTTAGTTTTAGATGAATCATCTCCTTCCATATATTTCTTAAGAAGTTCGGATAGTTTTTTTGCTTCTGCTTCCTCAATAGACATATTTAATGAGTCTTCCTCAGTTGATTTATCAACATCTTTTAATTGATCTTTTGATAAGTCTTTGGAAAGTTTTTCCATCATAGAATCGACAAATCTTTCATCCAAATTTTTCTTGCTAACAGAATCAAATACAACCTGAATTCGCTCATAGAATGTGTTAGGGATAAATTCTTTCATCATATCTTGTCCCTGAAGTAACATAGGGTAAACTTGGGCTTTTTTCATTGTTTCTGGAGTGAAATCTTTTGCTGAAGAAATGTCTTCAGCATTGCCTCCTTTAAGAATGGATAAGCTTGACATAGCAATTGAGAATACAAAAGTTACAATTACTGCTCCTCTAAAAATACCAAAACCTGCACCTAATATACGGTCGATAATCCCTTTAGTTAATCCTTTTACAGCTGTTGTTGCAATAGCATTGAAAATGCCAAATAAAATTAAAAAACCTAGTAAAAGTGCAGAGTGGCCAAACATTAAAACAAGTAATGGGTTGGAAACTTTTTCTTTCATAAAAGGTTCTGCTTGCGGGAAGAGTAAATATGCAAGATAGATTGAAAGTATCCAGCCTGTTAAAGATAAAAATGAACCAATGAAGCCGCGAATAAACGCGAAAAGTGTTGAGATAAATAAAACTGTAATAACAATATAATCAATACTATTTAAAGCTGAGCTATCCATAAATTATCTTCCTAATATTTTATCTAATTCTCTTATGTGATTAACATTAAGCACATCAATATTGCAAGCAATCTTTTTATTCTTGGATGGTTGCGGGGCAAAAGCTTGTTTAAATCCAAGTTTAGAAGCCTCATTTAATCTGAGTTCATAATGCACGACTTGTCTTAGTTCTCCAGACAAACCAACTTCGCCAAAAAAGACATTTTCTCTTGCTATAGGAGCATTGCGGTGTGCTGATATGAGGGCTGCTAATACTGCTAAGTCTGCTGCAGGTTCAGTTATTTTAAGTCCACCGACAACGTTTAAGTAAACTTCTTTATCTAATAGATTAATTCCATAACGAGCATTTAGTACTGCAATCATCATTGCTAGCCTGTTAATGTCCCAGCCAACCACTGCACGGCGAGGTGTGGCAAGGAACGATGGAACAACAAGCGCTTGAATCTCTAACAAAATTGGACGTGTACCTTCGAGCCCAACAAATATTGCAGATCCAGAAATAGCTTCACCTTTTGTTGGTAAAAATATTGCCGACGGATTGGTAACTTCGATAAGTCCATTGTCACACATCTCAAATACGCCAATCTCATTGGCTGCACCAAACCTATTTTTAACAGCTCGGATAATTCTAAATTGATGTCCTCGTTCTCCTTCAAAGTAAAGAACTGTGTCAACCATATGTTCTAAAACTTTTGGCCCAGCTATAGTTCCTTCTTTAGTAACATGCCCAACAAGAATGAGTGCTATGCCTTTTGCCTTGGCAATTCGTATTAGTTCAAATGCGCAAGCTCTCACTTGAGAAACAGTCCCTGGTGCTGATTCAATAGCCTCGTTAAATATTGTTTGGATTGAATCGATAACTAAGACATTAAGTTCAGTTGTATTTATTGCTTTTAAAATTTCATTCAAAGAAGTTGCCGCAGCAACTTGGGTTTGGCTAGTTGGTGTGTTTAGTCTTTTAGCGCGGAGCTTTATTTGTTCGACTGATTCCTCGCCGCTTATATACAAACACTTATTTCCAACTTTGCTAAGTGCTACAACTGTTTGAAGTAATAAGGTTGATTTGCCAATTCCAGGATCTCCACCAATTAATATAGCTGAGCCACTGACTAAGCCACCACCTAGTACGCGATCTAGCTCTGTTATGCCTGTATGGGTGCGAGGAACATCTTCAACATTTTCATCAAGGGTGTGGAACTCGACATTTCTAGCTTTTTTAACTTTATTATCGTTAGTCCCTTTGCCAAATACTGGAGTAGCTGTGATATTTTCTTCAGTGATAGAATTCCAAGCATTACATGCATCACACTTGCCAGACCATTTGTTATGGACTGAGCCGCATTCCTGACATATATACGCTGTAGTGCTTTTACTCATTGTTTAAGTATAGTTGTAATTTTTGAGGCAATTTCAGTATCTACTATTCCAAAATGTTTGTACAGAGCACTTGCTGGTGCTGACTCACCAAATGTTTCCATCCCAATAAATAGGCCATGTGCACCGATTAATTTCTCCCAACCTTGGCTAACTCCTGCTTCAATTGCAACTTTCAAACTTTTGTTGCAGGTGAATAACATTTGATACTCCATATCTTGCTGATGGAACAAATCCATGCATGGTACTGAAACAACACGGCAGCCAATTCCTTGTTGTTCAAGAATTTTTGCAGTATCTAATGCTATTTTAACTTCTGAGCCTGTGGCAAATATTGTAGTTTGCAGTTCATTCTCACTTTCCTTTAAAATATAAGCGCCTTTTGCTGATAAATTCTCATTATGATTCTGGATGCGAACTTGGGGCAAGTTTTGTCTGCTTAAAGAAAGTATTGATGGTGAATTTTGCATTCCTAGTGCAAGTTCCCAGCATTCTAGAGTTTCAATAACGTCAGCTGGTCTAAATACAAATAAATTAGGAATTGCCCTTAATGAAGCTAAGTGTTCTACAGGTTGATGTGTCGGTCCATCTTCGCCAAGGCCAATTGAGTCGTGAGTCATTACATATATAACTTTTTGTTTCATTAGTGCAGAAAGCCTAATTGCAGGGCGAGCATAATCTGTAAACGATAGGAATGTTCCACCATATGGAGTAAGGCCATGTAGTGACATGCCATTCATCATAGCTGCCATACCATGTTCTCGAATCCCATAATATATATAATTTCCTGTGAAATTATCAGGAGAAATTATAGAGTGCTGATCAGTTTTAGTTAAGTTAGATCCAGTAAGATCTGCTGAACCGCCAATCATATTTTTAACATGCGGGAACAGTATTTTGATTGCGCGTCCCGATGATGCGCGAGTTGCCTCAGTAATTGGAGCAGCAGACAATTTTTGTTTTTCAGATACAATAATAGATTGCAAATCTAAATTGTTATTCAAAAACTCAGTTAAAGCTTTGCCTTCTTTTTTAAAAATGCGTTGCCATTTTTTATACGCTTTATCGTTGCGATTTGCAAAATTTCTCCATTCAGAAAGCACGTCTTCAGGTACGAAGAAATGTTCGTGTTCCCAGTTTAAGTTAGCGCGGGTTTTTGCTGTTTCATCGCTTCCTAATGGTGAGCCATGCGTGCTGTTGCAGCCGGCTTTGGTTGGTGAGCCGTAGCCGATTGTTGTTTTGCATGCAATAAGCACAGGTTTTTTAGATCGTTGTGCCCATTTCAAGGCTTGTTCAATTTGTTCATAGTTATGGCCATCAATTTCTTTTGTTAACCAACCACATGCTTGAAAGCGCTTTATATGATTTTCAGAAGTTGATAGGGATGTTGGCCCATCAATTGTGATGTTGTTATCATCAAATAGAACAATCAAATTTTTTAAATTTAAGTGCCCTGCGAATGAAATTGCTTCTTGGCTAATTCCTTCCATCAAGCATCCATCACCGCAAATAACGTATGTTTTATGGTTTACTAATTTGTCACCAAATTTAGCATTCATAATTCTTTCTGCGAGTGCCATTCCAACAGCATTTGCAAGGCCTTGACCAAGTGGTCCAGTAGTTGTTTCGATTCCAGAAGCAAGACCATGCTCTGGGTGGCCAGCTGTTTTAGAGCCAAGTTGACGGAAGTTTTTTAGCTCTTCCATTGTCATGTCTTTATATCCAGTTAGATGTAAAATTGAGTAGAGTAGGGCAGAGCCATGGCCTGCGGAAAGTACTAAGCGATCGCGATCGAGCCAGTTAGGATCAGTCGGGTTATATTTGATAAAGTTTTTGTAAAGAACTGTTGCTACATCAGCCATTCCCATTGGCATACCAGGGTGGCCAGATTTGGCTTTTTCTACCATGTCGATGCTTAAGAAACGAATTGCATTTGCGAATTTTTGGAGCATAGTTTTTACCTTAAAATTGCAATCAGTATAATAAGTGTTTAGTGAAAATAATAGAGAATTAATTTAGTCCTACACTCTTAATGCGAATTATTAAACTTAAATCTTTCTCAAATATATAGAAGCGCCTTGGCCACTTTTGCCATCAAACATTGGGAATTTTTGCTGAAGTAATTCTGGCATTTCATAGCTCAAATGATTAGCTGTAGCTATAATTTCAAACGACTCATTATACATTAAAAATGCTTCTAGAATGTATTGTTCATCCCACATTCTTTTGTCCTTAAGTATCCATTTCGATGGGTAGTCGCGTGGAGTGAAAATATCATGTATGTGGACGATAACTCCTTTAGGTAAAGATGGTAGAATTTGCAATATCTCAAATAGTACATCACCCTGTGGTCTTATTACGTGTGAGGAATCGATGAATAATATTGAAGATGCATTCAGATTCTTAAAAAAGTTAAGATCAACATCTTCGACTTTTTTTCTGATTAGATTGATTTTTAATTTTTCAAGATATGGGTTTTCATATGGTTCTATACATGTGAAATCACAAGCTGCTCCTTCTGACCTATTTTGATTAATTGCTTTTAGTGCAATTTTTGTTGAGTTGCCACAGCCTATTTCAACTATATGTTGAGGTTTGAATTTTCTGATTATGCTGTAGTAGAGTGATCCATCTAATGTATCAAAACTATCATTTTGATACCCGTATTCAAGTATAGAATTGGCTTTTTGCGGAATCTCATTCAGCTCTGATTGAAAGGTAAATGATTCTATTAATTCTTTCTGTTTTGTAAGGTTGAGATTTATCAAAGGTAGGTTTCTTTCTGATTGGAGATCTGTAGATAGATTCTTGCCAGAAACATATGGTTCGAAGTAGTGATCAAGTATTGGCAGGACTCCGATTTTCTCCATTAGCCAATTTGACAACACTGCCTTTGCTCCTCTTTTTCTAAGGAAACGAAGCCATTTCAAAGATACCATGGTGAGGGGGGAGAGGAGGAGTTCTAAAGCTAGAAGTTTACGGACTTTCATAAATGCTCGATATGCTATCTAAAATAATTTCATGACAGTATAGTTGCTTGTTTGGGTAATGTCTATGGGGTGGTTTGTGATTTAAAAAGAGAAGATAATTAAGAGCTTTATTCTATTGTTTCTAAGCTATAGGTAATCTTGAATTTCTTTTTTTTAAAATCCCTATAGGATTTTCCGATTTCAGTTAAAAGTTCCTTAAAAGTTTTTATAAAAACGGGCACATCTTTTTCAAGATTTGCATAAATTCCTTTCATTTCAGTTATAGCTTTGTTTCTGTAAGGCAATTTATATTCTTCGGCTATAGGAAAATTTTTATACACATACAAACCTAAGATAATTTCTTTTATTGCATCTTCGATAAAGTGATGTCTATGAACTACAGTATTTCTTTTATCTGTATATCCTAAATCTTTAAGCAAAGAATCTAGGTCATTTAGTAATTCATTTAATTTTTTTTCTACCGCAAAAATTTTTTTTTCGCGTAGCTTTTCAATGCGTACTTTATCTGTATCTAAGTTTATCATAAACAAGACATTAATAATCTGCAGCAATCTTTCCCTTACTACTAATAACCAAATACAATAATTCATATAAAAATATTCAAACTTTTCATAAGAATGTAATCTGATGCTTGTTTTGATATTTTTAAGACTAAAATCAAGACACTTCAAAGTTCTTTCAAAATGTCCTAAGCTTATTGAGACGTTGTGTATATATTTTTCGTAAATTTCGAATGATTCTTGATCTGGTGATTTATATTTAATACATAACAAATGCTCATCAAATATTCTTTTATGAATTTTGTGCTTAGAAAGCGATGCAAATTTTTTCATGAGCGGTGCATGAATTGTTATTCAACCATAATTCTATTTGGGATGATTGAGAAAGTCTATGAGTTGGTTATCAATTGATTAATATATTCTTAAAAACCAATACTCATTTTTTACCTACGACCAGGGGGCGAGCGTTAGCGAGGGGAGTAGGTAAAGAATTAAACTTTTAGCGTGCGCTTAAGAATAATAAAAAGCTCCCGGGGGTGGTCGCTTTTTATTGTTTAGTTGAGTTAATAAAAGCACCGTACATAAAAAAAAGGCTCCCGAAGGAGCCCCTCTTTTTATCTCAATAAAAAACTGATTACTCAGCTTTTTTAGCTGGTTTCTTAGCTGCCGCTTTTTTTGGCTTCTCTTCAGTAGCTTCTTCAGCTTTCGCTTTTGTAGCTTTCTTCTTAGGAGCTTCTTCAGCTTTGCTAGCTAGTGCTTTACCAAGGATGTCACCTAAGCTTGCACCGCTGTTAGCAGAGCCGTATTCAGCGATTGTTTTCTTCTCTTCTTCTACTTCAAATGCTTTAATAGATAGAGAAACTTTACGATCTTTTGCATCGATAGAAACAACTTTAGCATCTACTTTATCACCAAGTCCGAATCTTTCAGGACGTTGTTCTGATTTATGTTTAGAAAGGTCACCTTTTTTGATGAACGATTTAACACCATCAGTCAATTCAACTTCGATTCCGTCTTTGTTAACTTCAGTAACTGTACAAGTAACAACGTCACCTTTGTTGAATCCAGATAGAGATGTAGAAACTTTATCTTCTGTCAATTGTCTTACGCCTAAAGAAACGCGTTCACGTTCAATATCAACGTTAAGAACAACAGCTTGGATCTTGTCACCTTTGTTGTACTTCTTCAGTTCAACTTCTGGTTTTTCTTCCCAAGAAAGTTCTGTTGCAGGAACTAATGCTTCAATAGCTTCAGCAGGGTTGTCACCGTTCAATAGAACGAAGATTCCGAAGTCAGCTATATTTTGGATAGTACCTTCAATTTTTGTTCCTACTGGATAGTTCTGTGCGAACAATTTCCATGGATTATCAATACACTGTCTGATACTTAGGCTGATTTTATGTTTAGAAATATCAAGCTCAAGAACCATAACTTCCACTTTGTCACCTGGTTTAACAAGTTTGCGTGGGTGAGTATTTTTAGCATTCCAGCTAATTTCTGTATGATAAACAAGACCTTCAACACCTGGTTCAAGTTCAACAAATGCACCGTAGTCGGTTACAGTTGTGATTGTTCCTTTTAGTGTCATTCCAGATTTATATTTATCAGCGAAGCCATCCCATGGGTTCTTCTCAAGCTGTTTCAAGCCTAAAGACACACGTTTTGTTTCTTCGTTGTACTTGATTACCATTACTTTCATGGTTTGACCCATGCTTAGTACTTCTGATGGATGAGAAATTTTGTTCCAAGAAATATCTGTAATGTGAAGTAGTCCGTCGATTGATCCAAGATCAATGAACGCACCATAGTCTGTAATGTTCTTAACTGAACCTTCAAGAATACTACCTTCCTTAATGTTAGCAAGAAGTGCATCACGAGCTTCTGCTCTTGATTCTTCAAGAATTGCTCTACGAGATACAACAACGTTACCTTGGTCTCTGTCCATTTTAAGGATTTTGAAAGGTTGTTTGATGTTCATCAATGGAGACATATCTTTGATAGGTCTAATATCAACTTGGCTTCCTGGTAGGAATGCGATAAGGCCACTTAAGTCAACGGCGAAACCACCTTTAACTCTACCGATGATCATGCCTTCTGCGTTGATATCTTTTGTTAACAATTCTTCAAATTTAAACCAAGCTTCTTCACGTAGAGCCATTACTCTGCTTAGAACTGTTGTTCCATCATGGCTGTCGCTTCTGTCGATATATACTTCAACAGTATCGCCAACTTTAAGATTTGGGTTTGCATTATCGATTGTTGCAAATTCTTTTAGGGCAACTCTGCCTTCACTTTTTAAGCCAACGTCAATGTAAGCATCGCCATTTTTTAATGCAACGATACGTCCTTTTACAACGGTGCCTTCTCTTTTTTCTTCTCTGATTGAATCTTCGAATAGTTGAGCAAAATTTTCTTCGAATTGAAAATGCTCTTTAGCTTGTGTTTGTGTCATTTATGTAACTGTCCCCAATGGTTTAAAAGTTGTTAAACGTACTTCCAGAGGTTCACCATAAAAGAAAAATCTTTTAACCAAATGAGGAGATCATTTTATGCACATTTAGGCATAAATTTTTCTGTAACCGCACTTTGGGTGAGAGTAATTACTAGTTCAAGAACAGAGGTCTGGTTCAGAAGCGTTGTATCAATATGTAGCGCGTCCAAAGCCGGTTTAAGCGGGGCAACTTTTCTATTGCTATCCCGTTCATCACGTTCACGTAAATCTCTTAGTACATCGTCATATATAATATCTTTTCCTAAGTTTTGCAACTGTTTATAGCGTCTTTCAGCTCTTATTTCTGGGGTTGCGCTTACATATAACTTTATATCTGCATTTGGGAAAATGACGGTTCCTATGTCGCGACCATCAACTACAATACCTTTTTTACCTATAGCAAAGTCTCTTTGAGCTTGATTTAAAGCTTCACGAACTTCAGGGATTGCACCTAGCTGGGATGCAGCACGGCCAATTTCTTCAGTATCTAGTTCTAATGCTGTCATCTTAGAGAAATCTAGGTTTTTGATACATTCTAAAATTGCAGAAAGGTTTTGAAAATCAATGTTTTGCTGTAATACATGGAAGCCTGCAGTGCGGTAAATTTTACCAGTATCTAGGTAGTCGAATTTATAATGTGCAGCTAGTTTTTCAGCTAGAGTCCCTTTGCCAGAAGCTGCGGTTCCGTCTACTGCTATTATAAAACATTCATTCATAAATCCGCCAAATTTTATATTCAAAACATTGTACCACATTGGGTAGTGAGATTGCAATGAGGATGTGGGTTAACTCTATTTGGCTTCTTCAGCTATCAGTTTTTTGATTTCATTTAAAGATCTTGGGATATTGTCTATTTTGCTAGTTGCTGTTTTATTGATACTTGCCTCCCAAACTGAAGCTACGCATGTATCCCAATCGATATTTGTAAGAGTGTATTTTAAATTTTGATTTTTTGCCCATAATACTACGTAACTTCCCTTATGATTAGCGTAAAGAGGTTCGTATACAGCTTGCCAGTTGCTTATTGTTAATTCTTTATCAGTATATGTACCCTTTAATACATCAATTACATCAATTTTTGTCCAACCCCTGTCGTAGTTAATTTGCTTGCTGTAGTCTTCTATGATTCCATAGACTATCAGGTCAGATTTTTTAACAACATTGTCAATAAACCATTCTTGCGTTGGAGGAAAACAAGGTTTTGTTGCAAAAGCACAGTTGTATGTGGTGATGATTAAAAAGAGTGAAAAGAGAATTTTGTGCATCGCAAATAACCTTATCAGGTGTTATGAGAGAAGGTTACTTGTGTAAGAAATATTCTACAATCACTATTTTGTTAGGCTTGTAATCAAATTGACAATTGAACTAGCATTGAGGCCAGCTTCTTCATACATGGCTTGTTGAGTATCTTGATCGATGAATTTGTCTGGTAGGAACATCGATCTAAATTTTAGGCCTTTGTCAAAGAAGCCATTGTCGGCTAAATGTTGGGCTACATGAGAGCCAAATCCACCAATTGCCCCTTCCTCAATCGTAATCAGTATTTCATGATTTTTAGCCAATTCTTCAATCATTTGAGTGTCGATTGGTTTTGCGAATCTTGCATCGGCGATAGTAATTTCTACACCTTTAACGCGCATAATTTCAGCAGCTTTTTTCACTTCGTCTAGACGTGTTCCTAAAGATAAAATTGCAATTTTTGAGCCTTGCTGAATTATTCTACCTTTGCCAATTTCTAACGGCTCTGGGTTTTCAGGAATCTCAACGCCAACTCCTTCGCCACGTGGATAGCGGAATGCGCTTGGTCTATCATCAATATGTTGTGCTGTGACAATCATACGTGCTAGTTCTGCTTCATCACTCGCTGCCATAACTACCATATTTGGTAAGTTTGCAAGGTATGCTATATCAAAACTTCCCGCATGAGTTGCTCCATCGGCACCAACTAATCCGGCTCTGTCCATTGCAAAGCGTACTGGCAAATTTTGCAATGCTACATCATGTACAACTTGGTCGTAACCTCGTTGTAGGAATGTAGAGTATAGTGTGCAAAAAGGCTTCATGCCATGGCAAGCAAGGCCAGCTGCAAATGTTACTGCGTGTTGTTCTGCCATACCAACATCATACATTCTTTCAGGTAGCTCTTTTGCAAATTTGTCTAATCCTGTACCAGATGGCATAGCTGCGGTAATTGCTATGATTTTTTCATCTTCTTTTGCAATTTTAATTAGAGTGTCGGCAAATACCTTTGTGTATGAAGGTATTGCTGATTTTGATTTTTGCTGAACTTTTGTATCTAAGTCAAACTTGGTTACAGCATGGTAATTTTCTGCGCAACTAATTGGAGAATGAAACCCTTTGCCTTTTACAGTTTTGATGTGGAGTAGGATAGGGCTTTCAATATGATCATCATTTTTAATGCTTTGCAAAATAGGGATAAGCTGATCGAGATCATGACCATCAACAGGTCCTACATAATTGAATCCCATTTCTTCAAAAAAGTTACCACCCATGAAAAAGTCTTTGGTATATTGTTTAGCCTTTTTTGTAATGCTTTCAACTTTTTTAGGCATGTGTGTTAAGACATCCTTAGCGAGGTGACGCATTGTTAAATATGGTTTTGATGAAACCAAGCGGCACAAGTACTTATGCATTGCCCCTAAATTTGGAGCGATTGCCATTTCGTTATCATTTAGAATAACGATCATTTTACTTTTTAAATAACCAGCATTGTTCATGGCTTCATATGCCATACCTGCAGTTAATGAACCATCACCAATTATTGCGATTACATGGTTTGTGTCTTTGTTAAAATCACGTGCAACCGCCATGCCTAGTGCTGCGGAAATAGAGGTGCCGCCATGACCAGCGCCAAATGTATCATACTCACTTTCGGAACGTTTTGCGAATCCTGAAAGCCCCCCACCTTGGCGTAGAGTATGCATTCTATCTTTACGGCCAGTTAAGATTTTATGAGGGTAAACTTGATGGCTAACATCCCAGATTAATTGATCTTTCGGTGTATCAAACACGTGGTGTAAAGCAACTGTCAGTTCTACAACGCCAAGCCCAGCACCCAAATGCCCGCCTGTTTTTGAAACAACGTTAATGGTTTCGTCGCGTACTTCAGCAGCAAGCTGCTTAAGCTGTTCAATATTAAGGTCTTTTGTGTCTGATGGATAATTGACGCTATCTAATATACGGCTGCTAATTTGTTCTTTCTTTGAAAACATGGCGCATCAATGGGTTAATTCTGTGGCTCAATATAGCAGAATTGATAAATTTGGCAACGAAAAGCCGTTTGCTCTTAAACCAGAGTATGCTATCAATTATTTAGTCAATTAGAAGGATGTTATGGAAGCATATAGCTTGTTAAAAACAATTTTAGCGCTTGGGTTTGTGTTAGCGCTAATTGGTGGGATTGGTTTTGTTGTGAAGAAATTGGGTGAAAAGTCACTTGGTATTAAGTTGCCATCAAAAAAAAATATAGTTGTTGAAGAGATGGTTGCAATAGATCATGGGCGCAGAGTGGCTGTTGTGAAGTATTTGAGTAAAAAATATGTGTTGCTATTGGGGAACCATGATGCAGTAATAGATGTGATTAATTTAAAAAAATAATATGTTCAGTTTCAGATTTTTATTCCTAGCTTTTATTTTTTTCTCAACAGAAGCTTTTGCGCAATCCTTGAATCTTGATTTTGGAAATCAAAAAGAGCCACTGCTCGCATCTAAGATAATTCAAGCGATTGGCTTCCTAACTGTTCTAAGTCTAGCGCCATCAATCTTGATAATGGTGACTTCGTTTACAAGGGTTGTAATTGTACTATCGTTTTTAAGAACTGCTCTAGGTCTACAACAAACACCTCCTAATTCTGTTCTGATTTCTTTATCACTTTTTTTGACGTTTTTCATAATGGCTCCAACTTTTGAGAAAGCTTATACGGAAGGGGTGAAGCCATTGATGGAGCAAAAAATATCGGAAGAAAACGCGATGCCATTAATAATTACACCTTTTCATAGTTTTATGAATGAGCATGTAAGAGAAAAGGATTTGTCATTATTTGTTGATATAGCAAAAATTGAGATAAAAGAAGCTAATGATGTCCCACTTCATGTGCTGATTCCAGCATTTATGTTGAGCGAATTAAAGCGTGCTTTTGAAATTGGTTTTTTAATATTTTTACCCTTCTTAATTATTGATATGTTGGTTGCATCCACATTGATGGCTATGGGAATGATGATGATTCCGCCAGTAATGATATCACTACCATTTAAACTCATCTTCTTTGTACTAATTGATGGTTGGTACATGCTGTGTGGAAGCTTAGTCAAAAGCTATGGAATTGGTTGATTAAGCAAAAAGTTCAAGTAGGCAGTTGATAACTTTTGTTTGAGTTTTTTTGTCGAGGTAGCCAATAGATTTTAAGATTCTAAGTTTATCAATTGTACGAATTTGATCTAAAACTATCTGGCCTTTTTTATTAGTAACAACGCAATTAATTCTTGACGGGTAGTTCTTAATAGTGCTGGTTAATGGGGCTACTATAAGTGTAGAAAGATGGTTGTTCATCTCATCTGGTGAGATTACCAAAGCAGGTCTGGTCTTTTTAATTTCCTTGCCAACAGTTGGGTCTAGATTGACTAGAATAATATCAAAGCGTTTTACCATGTCCACTCGCTTTCATCCCATTTATTGTGAATGAATTCGACTTTTTCAGCGCTACCACTCTTCTTGAATTTTGAGTCCCACCCTTTACGATGTGGCTTTGATATAGGTTCAATTATAATTTTATTGCCAGATACATGAACTTCAGCCTTGTCCTCAATATTACAATCTATAAGGATGTTTTTTGGGATTCTAAATCCCTTTGAATTCCCAATGCTGATTAGGTCTAAAATCATTTTATTTACTTATTGCTTATACATATTATTGTATATACAAAGTAATTACTTGTCAAGAATTTCCAAAATCCTTCTCTATCCAATCTTCTCTCACTTTAACATGTAAGAATAAGTGGACTTTTGTACTTAATACCTTAGAAATTTCCTTGCGGGCACGCTGACCTATTTCCTTGATTTTTTCACCATTCTTACCAAGAACAATTGGTTTCTGGGTAGATTTATTTACAAAGATGCTTTGGTAAATTTTCACATCACCATTATCTAAATCTTCCCACTGTTCTGTCTCTACTTTTAAAGAATAAGGAATTTCTTCGTGTAATAATAAATAAGCTTGCTCACGAGTTATTTCTTCGGCTAGGGTTTTAGAGGGTTGGTCGGTCATTTCTTCTTCGATGAAATGCCAATCTCCTTGTGGAGCTTGTTTTAGTAAGAACTCCATAAAGTGTTTTGTCCCATATGCTTTTAAGGCAGAAATTGGAAACACTTCTGTGAAAATTCCTAGATCATAAACATATTGTAAAGATGGCATTAGTTTTTCTTTTGTTACCAAATCTACCTTGTTTATTAGTGCGTAACATTTCTTGCCAGACTTCTTAGCATAATCGTTTATCATTGGCAGGACAGGGTGACCAACACGTCTTGCATCAAAAACTATGCATATGATATCAGCTTGATCAAAAGCTGTTAATGCTTGGTTCACAATTGCTTTTTCTAG
Organism: uncultured Candidatus Midichloriaceae bacterium; assembly: GCA_964558975.1. Lineage (GTDB taxonomy): Bacteria > Pseudomonadota > Alphaproteobacteria > Rickettsiales > Midichloriaceae > CAZLFQ01. Next base: position 649,536 of record CAZLFQ010000001.1, on the reverse strand, counting down.
AGTTCCTTCTGGATTAAAGATTCCCGGTGTATCTATAAAAATTAATTGTGTATCGCCAATATTAGTCACTCCACGAATATTATTACGCGTAGTCTGAACTTTGTGAGTAACTATAGAGACCTTGTGTCCAACAAGTTCATTAAGCAAAGTAGATTTGCCAGCGTTGGATTCACCAACGAGGGCAACAGTGAGGCACTTTTTATTCATGATTTATATTTGATAATAATTTTTTTGCTGCAAGTTGTTGTGCAGTTTTTTTAGATGTTCCTTCGGCTGACACAGGTTCTAAACCATCAACCGAAACTTCTATTGTGAAAGTAGGGTTATGCGCGTCGCCTATTTCATTTATAACTTTATATACTGGTATGGGTTTACCATTTTTTTGAGCCCATTCTTGCAATAAAGATTTCGCATCGCGTTTTAGGGTGGATTGAATATCTGCGATATGATTTGCCCATAATTCGCTTACGATAGTTGTTGTAGTTTGATAATCGGAATCGAGATATATCGCGCCAATCAAGGCCTCGAGTGCATTCTCTAATATTTTAGCATTAGTTCTGCCTTTATTTTGTATTTCCCCAGCATCCATATTTATACTAGAGCCAAGATCAATTTTAGATGCAATCTCAGCAAGACAATTTGTATTAACTAGATTTGAATGCATCACTGAAAGTTCAGCCTCAGATGCATTTGCATGTTTTTCCCAAAGTAATTTTGCAATGATAAGGCTTAAGACTTTATCACCAAAAAATTCAAGCCTCTCGTAACTTTGCTCTTTATTATCTTTGCAAACACTCGGATGAGTAAGAGCAGTTTTTAGAAGCGTTTGATTCTTAAATGAATAATCAATTTTCATTGCCAATAACCGTAAATGCTCTGCCTGTTTTAAGCTGTGTTAAAAAATCTACAATTGAAAAATCTTCAGTCCAGAACATGAATACAGCTTTTCCAACTAAATTTTCTTCTGGAATAAAGCCCATTTGATTCAGGAATCTACTGTCTACAGAATGGTTTCTGTTATCACCCATAAAGAAGTAATAACCCTTTGGTACTTCATATTTAATTGTTTCATCTGGAAATTCACGATGATTATCAATGTTTGCATCAAGAACTTTGTATAGCACCCCATTTGGTAGCATTTCAATATATTCAGAGTAATTTATTGTTTCACCAAAATGCCCTGTTCTTTTATAGTCGCCAGATTGCCATCTTTCCACTTCTTGCTCATTTACATAAAGAACGCCTCTTCTAACTTGTACGGTGTCACCTGGTAAACCAATTAATCTTTTAATATAATGTGTTTGAGGATCTTTTACACCTTTGAATACTATAATGTCACCGCGTTCAGGCTGGTCAAACAATACCCTTCCTTTAAACAATGGGATGCTGAAGGGTAGGGAGTGTTTGCTGTACCCATAACTATATTTAGATGCGAATAAATAATCACCAACCAATAAATTAGGCATCATTGAGCCAGATGGGATCTTAAATGGTTCAAATAACATGGTGCGGAAGATCAAAGCAATGATTATAGCCCATAAAAGAGAGCGAAAAAACTCTTGGTAGTCAAAATCTACAACTTTCTTAATTACGTATCGAGAGCCCGTCTTAGGCAGCGCTTTTACCATGGATTTTAAGGATTTCTTGCCTTTTTTAGACTGTTGACTAGCTTTTAAGGTTTTTGTTTTCACTGGTTTAATAAGTTTTATGTCTTTCGCTAGATTTTATGACGGATTTATTGGTTTATCAATAGTTAAAACCTGTTCAATTGGTTGTTGCTATTATCTGAATATTTAACAAATCCTTAACATTAGCTTAATATGGCTGAAACATTTCTATTATATACTTAATTCTGTGTATAGGGGAAGTATATGAAGAATTCGACTCAAAACTCAGTAATTTCTAGCTTGATTCCTATTTTGATCATGAATCAGATGGGTTCTATTTACCATTTGCAACAGGCTGTTGCAAATGCCTTAGAAGATAATGATTCGAAAAAAGCAAAAGAAGTTCTTGAATTGATTTTAAAGATTCAAGTCAACCCTATTAGATCGATATTTGATATGGCAATGCTTGGAGTCATTCCGAGTAACGTTAGCGCGCAAGAACTTGAAGTTGCGATTAGATCAGGTTTGACATTACAGTACCAAATGGAATTACCACAACTTATTAAGAAAATTTTTGATGCAAAGTTAGTTACAGTTGATGAGTTAGCTGAACTTACAAAATCGGAAACAGCAGTAGAAATTATTGCATGCATCAAACAACTTGCTTTGGATGAAACTAATCCAATAGATTATTCAGAATTAGCACTTGTTTTAGCAATAAAGCAAAAAGATTGGGATTATGTCTTAAACTCAAATTTGCTAATCGAAGGGCAATTAGCTGATCACGAAGAATTACTTGCAGATATTTATGATGCAAACCGCTTTGACATCTTAGATGAGTGTAAAGAATATAATGTATTCAGTATTGATGAAGATTTTTATGCAGATCTTGATTCGCAAGATGAGAATGGAGAAACTCTTCTTATGCAAGCAGCATCTTCAGGTGATGTTAAAGAAGTAAAAAGATTGTTAGCGCTAGGTGCTAACCCTGCAATTAAGGATAAAACAGGAAGCAATGCTTTAATGTATGCTGTAATGCATTCAGTAGAAGAGCTGGCGAATGTAAATGTTGCTGATAGTAAGCGTACTCCTGAAATTAAAAAATTGATGGGAGATAAAGCTCAAATAGTAAAAATACTAATCTCTGATAAAAGAGTTAATGTAAATGAAAGAAACTCAGCATCTATAAACGCTTTCGACATTGCTATTTCGCAAGGCTTGGTAACTTCTGACAAAGGTGTAGCAGAATTGCGTGGTAATCATTTGGTTATTGATGCCTTATTAAATGGTGGCGCAAATCCAATATTCGGCGAATTTGAGTGGAGTTTTAAAGCTAAAACAATGATGACTTTGTTCTTGTCTGTTGCATTAACTGGTTTAAAAAACCACCTTATTAATGCAACTGGGATTGGAATAGTGTTTCGTGTTGTTTTAAGTCCGCTTATAGAAGTGTTGAATATTGCTTGTGATGCGGTGGTTGCATACAAAGCATATTATGATGTAAAAAACTCATTATATACTTACACCAGAACATGTCTTGATTCGGAATATGCTAGTGATGCGTTCTTTTCATTAGATAAAAAACCTTTGATTGGTGCGTTTCACATCAATTGGATGGGACAAGTTTACTCTGGTGAGAGTTTGAAAAATTTCATGGCTAACCATGTTGGTTATCAAAGTGTAGCAAACGGTTATTTTTCTTCTGCAAATCTTCCTAGAAATGAAGATGGATCAGTAAGAATGACTGTAAAAGATAAACTTGCGTTATCTAACGAAATAGCAAATAGATTTGATGTTGTGCAATCAAAGCTTAATGGTTTCATGATGCCATGGACAAGAGAAGCAATGGAAAATATCTCTAATGAATTGAAAGAAGCTTATGAATTGGTTCAGAATGGATATAAGTTACCAAATAATATGGTGGTTATTTTAGATGAGATAATCAGTCAGGAAAACCAAGATAGAGTAGTTGCTGAAATTTCTTCAAACGTTTCAAACTTAAATCTTTTCTTCCAAATATATTCGGCTGTGAAGTCTGGTGCTTTAGGTGTGAGTTTAGAAACTAGATATAATTTAGAAAAAGTTGCAGTGAAATTAAAGCAAGCGGAAGCTGAAGAGAAAAGCTTTTCTCAAAAACTTGTTGAGTATGCTAAACCTAAAAATCAGGTTTCAAAATATAGCTTCGCTGATTTGTCTTGCGAAGCTCAAAAATTTGAAATTTCTGGGTTTATGTTTGGGCAAGTATTACAAGTTATGCAACATGAATTCAGTAAAGATCTTGCAGAAAACAGAGATGTAAGAAGCATTAAAGAGCGTATGCAAGATGGAGCAGTAAATTTGTTCCATAATATAGTTAACAGAGTAGCAGATGGTGCTGCATATGTTTGTGGTACTGATAGAGCAACCGTTCTTGATGTGGCTTCAGAAGGTATTGCAAGAGTAGGTGCTTCTGCAAATGCGACTGCGCATGTTGGCGCAAGAAGATTTTATGATAGTAGCTATTTTATCCCTGCTTGCATAATGGTTGGTATGGCATATTTAACTGTGAAGTTTCCAGATAGAATGTGGACAGCTAGTAAATGTACATTTAAAGCATTAGTTGTATTTGCTAGTTTTGTAGTGAGTGCGATTAGTTGTTTGTTCTCATGTATATCAGGCGCTATTAGTTACTTGAAACCTAAAGAAGCTTCGACAGCACTAAATATAGTTGCTGAGAATAAACAGCCTGTCGTAGTTATAGGTGACGATGTTATGAAAGGAATGATTGAATCTACTGATAGACAAATTAGTGGTACTCAAATTGCTGTAGCGGCTTAATAAGTTATTGCAATTTGGCATGACACTTGCATTTTAACAAACTCTTAATAAAAGCTTAATAAAATTGAAATATTTGTAGTCTATGATCCGCTGTGAGGTTGGAAAACCCTGCGTTGTAGCGTTGTGGTCATATATTGGGAGTTTAAGAGGAAATGTTGAATTCAAATGAAGTTATTATCGGTTCGTTTAAATTTCTTTTGCAAGAAATGAAAAATCCCGAGTGCTCTGATGGATCAGATTTTATAAGTGATCTGGACAAGTTTGGTAAGTATAGTGATTTACCCGCTAATATGGCTGAACAGCTTATTGATGCGGCGCTCGAAGCTAAAAAGCTAAGAGCTGTTGTAAAGCTGTTAGATCTTGCTGATGGTAAGTTTTGTTGTAACAAGGGTTTTGATGCCTATCTAAAGCTAACACAAAATAGTAGCTATGAAATACTTGATAGAAAAATATATGGCTTGATGCTTAAGGCTGGGTATATAGATGGGTTAAATATTTTGCATGAAAAATTAGGATACCCAATAGATCTTGATTCTAAAAGTTCAGACCTCTGTTTCCTGCTTGCTGAGTTTAAATTCACCGAATTTGTAGATTCCCTCACAAATGGCAAATTATTAAGTGGTAGCGAATGTAGTTTTGGTTATAGATTTCAGAAAATGCTAGATGGAAATTGGGAAAAACTAAAAAAATTCCATAATGTTTTAGAGTGTCATCCAGCTATTTTAGCTTCAGAAAAAGCTATGAGTGATCTGAAAAGAGATCAGGCTCTTGTAGAAGAAAGAGTTAAAGTTACAGAAGATAAAAAAACTGAAATAGCAAGAATTCAAAGGGAGATATTTTCTGGTCCACATAAGACAGTAGTGTCACACAGTTATAATGTACAAGCAGCAGCAAAATTGGATTTCTCTTCAGACGATGAGTTGGATTCTTGTAACTCTAGTGATAGTAGTGGAAGTAATATTGAAGTTTCTCATGAACTTTTAAGAAGTGTGATGGCTAAGCAAGTCAAAAGTCACCCCAGACATCAAAAAATTAATGTTGCAAGACAATAGTAAATTATTTGTAGAGATCTAGAGACCTATCAATCAAATAGGTTGACCTATCTTTTATGGCGTTTTACTATTTCAAGTAACTGAATTAACAGAGTTTTCTGCTTGCAGGGCCTTTTACAAACAATGAAGTATGTCGTGGCGCTATTAATTATTGCGCTTGTCGGTCTTTCTGTGCCGAATTTTTTAAACTTCAATTCTAAAAAAGAATCTATCCAACAGAATCTAAGATTGCTAATTGATTACGATTTTAGAATTGATGGTGATGTTAAAATCTCTTTGTTACCCTTACCAAAGATTATTTTAAATAACGTTACTGCAACTGATGAAAATGGTGGTGGTATACAAGTTAATAAAATTGTTGTACAGCCAACTATTTCCTCCGTGTTTTCGAATGATGTTAAGATTATAAAAGTTTCGATATATGATGCGGAATTAAATATCAGCGATATTCAAAATACAAAAAATGCTGCAAAAGCAGACGGGACTTTGTTAAAAGTGCCAAATCTTGAATTAGTTAACACAACCATCATTTTTGACAGTGAGGTTGGTTCTGATATCAAAATAAAAAATATCAATGCTAAGTTTGTTTTTGATGGAGGAGATACTAAGAATCTAAAGCTAAATTCAAATTTTGCATTCGGCAAAACAAAGTATAATTTTGATGCAACATTTAGAAATATAAGTAGTGATGGCGATTCAGACGATGCTATTTTCTCCCTTTATAACAATTTATTTAGCCTAGATTTTCAAGGTAAGTTAGATGAACTTTTCTCATCTCCTCAGCTCGATGGAAAAGCTGGCTTTTCAATAAAATCTTTTCCTGTTGACGGTAAAGCAGACCAGCTTCTTCAAAAGCTTGCGAATGATAACTTTAAATCGTCAGCAGAGATTCTGATTACAAAAAACCTTATTAGTGTGAGTAACTTCAAGATTGAATCAAATAGCATCACAAACGGATCAGGTGAGCTTGAATGGTTGTTTGGATTCGAGCAAGAACTGGATGGAACGCTTAATATTGAAAAAATAAACTTTGATACTCTCTTTCCAAAAAAAGAGGATGAAACTAGCGATGAAGTATCAGTAATAACTGTTCTTGATGAAATAATAAGGCCTCTAATTAACGAATTTGATCTTGAAGTAAGAAACAGAATTTTTGGTGGTATCACGATGACCATCAATGAAATACTATATAATCAACAGAAAGTTGAAAAATTACAATTAGCTTTTGACCTATATAACGGCGATTTTGCACTAGATCATTTGAAATTTATAGCTCCTGGGCAAACCTCATATTTAATGCAAGGGAATATGTCTTTCAATGATGTGAGGCCGCGTTTTGAGGGAAGTAGTGCCCTACAAATAAAAGATGTGATTAGCTTTGCAAAATGGTTAAATATCCCATTGTCTGAAAAACTTCAAAAGGAAAAGCCTGAGTTATCTTTTACAACAAAGATTGATTTAATTCCAAGAAGCTTAAGGCTACAAAACATCAAATTATCACTTGGCAATACCAATATGATTGGTAAAGCTGCATTTAAAGATACAGGTGAGAAAAGATTGAACACTAAGCTGACTCTAAGGGTCAATGAAATTAATACAAATGATTTTGAGCTAGCTAGCACTATCGATGAAATAATTACCCAAATGTTCTTATTTGATAACGATAAGTATGGAGCTAAGTTTACCGAATATGTGAATGACTATAGATGGCTTAGAACATTCCCACTTAACCTAAATGCCGAGTTGCTAATTGATAAAGCTGTTTATAAAGATAAGACTTTTTCCAGTGTTCATAATTCATTCAAAATTACCCCTAACAATCTGACTTTTGATAAATTCTCAATTTACGACGACTTGATTAATATAGATGGTAGAATGGGTATCTCACTAACTGCAATTAAGCCAAATATTTTTGTTGATCTTACTACTAAAAAGCTTGATTGGAATGCAGTTGCAGGTTTGTTCCCAAGTTATGAAGCATTATATAAATTATTTGTGTCGCAGACTATTAAAGCTAGCCAAGCTCCGGCAGATCCTAATGCTACCTCTCAGTCTTACAATACATTTAATTTCTACAGCATGAATAATTTTAACTGTGATTTTAACATAAACTTCCAGCAAATTGTGAATAGTAATTTACCTATGACTGCAATTATAGCTCAAGGAAAATTAAATGAAGGTATAATTGATTTCCAAAATTTAGTCCTTAATATATTTAATGGCCAATTGGAAGCAAAAGGAAGTGTCTCTATTATTAATAGCCTACCAAGCTTAAGTATTTCATATGCTGTCAATAATTTTAATCCGCAAAGTGCATTATGGTACTTCTTTGATTATAATAACTTCAAAGGATACATGAGTGCAAATGGCACTTTATCTAGCACTGGTTATAGTATGCCAACCCTTCTATATAACCTTGTTGGAAACCTAAATTTTGTTGGCAGAAAAGTTACATTCTCAGGCATGGATTTAAGTCAGATTATTAAAGTTACTGAATCAGGAGATGCACTGAATTTAAGAATGGAAGCATTACGTAGTAATAGTACATCTGGAGAGACTGTATTGGACGAAATAGCAGGTAACATAACTTTTGATAAAGGTTTAGCAACTTTGGTAAATATGTCGTTAGCAACAAATCGCTCTAGGGGATTCTATTCTGCTCAGTTTGACTACATAAACCATCTAGTAAATGGAAAAGGCAAAATTTCATTTATTCCAGCTGGTACAATTGCGCCAATTAATATTGATGTAGAGAATAAAGGAAAAATGGTAGAGCAAACTTTTGCAGTGAATACGGAATCAGTTGCGAAATTTTTACAATCAAAACTAGCTGCCACAGAAGCTGCTAAAAGCCAAGAAGAGAAAGCTCAGTCATTGCTAAGAAATCGTAAACTATAATGTCACGACTCACTAACTTCATTCCTTTTATGGCTATAGTTCTGTTTTCCATATTTATGGGGAGTTTATTGTCCCATAACAGCCAAATAAATCATTCAAACAAACTTGGTAAAAATTTAGCACAGTATCAGGAGCTAATAACAAGCTCAGATAAACCATTACTTCTACACGTTTTTGCGACATGGTGCAAAACTTGTAAATATGATCTTGCAGTCCTATCAGATAAGGAGATTCAAGAGAAATATGAGATCGTTGGCTTGCTTTGGCAAGATTCCGAAGATAGGCTCAGCTATTTTTTGGAAAAAAATAAAGGTATTTATACCAGTATCATTGTTAACCCTGATACTAAACTATCTATGGATTTGGGTATAATAGGTGTGCCTGAAACATTCATATTTGATAAGCGTGGGACTATAATATATAATCACATTGGAACAATATCCAAAAAAGAAGTTTTAAATGTCGCAGCGCAAAAACCTTAAACAATATGATGACTTAAATCATAGCGATCTATCTAAACAGGACAAAATTCACAAATTTATTATTAATGCTGGGTTCGAGCAATTTAGGGTAGAAGCAATTCTAGGAGATGCATCAAATAGAGAGTATTACAGAATAATAACGCTTAATAACTCATTTATATTGATGGATGATAGTGCAGATTTTGATTCGCTTCAGCCATTTATAAACATGGATAATTTATTACTGACAAACGGAATTAGAGCTCCAATAATTATTGCCTCTGATATTGAAAAAGGATTGTTGTTATTAGAGGATTTTGGCAATGATAGTTATACTAAGTATTTAATAAAGCATCCTGAAGATGAGATAAAATTATATGAGAATGCAACAGATGTGTTGGTAAAACTCTACTCTTTAGGCTCTGATATGAATCTTCCAATTCAAAATATTCAGTTGTTGAATAAGGGGATTGACTCATTTTTAGAATGGTATGTGAAAAGTAGAATTCCATCTGTGATTTATCGGGAAGTGTCAGATGAGTTATATAGAATATTTAATAAATTATATCCGCAATTAAGCTCTCTTAAAAAGGTCTTGGTATTACGTGATTATATGGCTGATAATTTGTTTTGGCTGGGTGATGGAGCCGATGTTAGAGGAGTAGGGGTTATTGACTTCCAAGATGCAGTACTTGGCTCGCCAGTATATGATCTTGTTTCTCTATTAGAAGATGCGCGCAGAGATGTTGATTTGAGAGCAGTACAAGCTGCTAAAAAAAGATATCTAAGTATGATTCCTGAAATTAAAGAAGATACATTTAATACATCATATGCAATTCTGAGTGCGCAGAGAAATTTACGAATTATTGGTGTGTTCCATAAGCTTGTTATTGCTTATAAAAAACCAAAATATGGTACGTATTTCCCAAGAATTTGGGGTCATATAGAAAGCAATTTGGATAACCCACTAATGGCTGAATTAAAAAATTGGTTTATAAAATATGACTTATTTGGCAAAGAATAGACCCACGAAAGCCCTAATTCTTGCAGCAGGTTTTGGAACTCGTCTAAAGCCTCTAACAGATCGTATCCCCAAGTCATTAGTGGAAGTTGGGGGTGTTCCTATAATTGACCGAGTGATTGGGCAAATCATTGAGCAAGGAATAACTGATATTATAGTTAATACTCATTACCTAGCTGGTAAGATTCACAGTTATTTAGCTGATAGGAAAGATGTTAAAATTACAATATCTCATGAGCCTGAAATCTTAGAAACTGGTGGTGGGGTTTTGAATGTGATGAAGAACATTGCAAACGAAACATTATTAGTTGTTAGTTCAGATAATGTTTTAGGCGGGAAACACAATGCTATTGCTCAGGTTTTAGAAGAGTGGGATCAAGACAAGATGGATTTTCTAGTTGCACTTAAGGATAAAAAAGATGTAAAGACTTATAAAGGAAAAGGGGATTACAGTTTGACAGAAAATGGTAAGCTTTCTTATTCTGAGCCAAGACCTTATATTTTTGTTGGTGCTTATATACTTAAGCCAGAATTTTTTAACGGCTGGGAATTGAGTAAATTCCGTATTCCAGACGTGATTGCTAAATCTGCAAATGAGAAGTCTAATAAGATTTATGGAACTGTAATAACTAGTGACTGGTTCGATATAGGAACTCCAGAATTTCTGGAAATTGCAAACGAATATGTGAAGAGAGAGAGCTAATTAATCACTGCCTTGCTAATTGTTACAAGACAGTGATCAATGAAATTAATTACACTTGCATCGGCATTAAGATGTATAAGCAATTGTTCTCTTTAGTATCTTGTGCAATAACAGCACCCAGATTATTAGAGAGAGTTAATTTTACTGTATCCCCTTCAATTGCAGATAATGAATCAAGCACATACTTAGAGTTGAAGCCAATAGAAAGGTTCTCATTTGAACTGTAATTAGCGTCTATTTCTTGAGCACCTTTTGCATTACCATTCATCTCGCTTGTTGCATTGACTACAACTTTACTAGGCTCAATATTTAGGCGCACTGCGCGGGTTTTATCATTGGTAATTGATATAACTAAGTCAATTGATCTTGCAAGCCTATCACGAGAAACTTCCAATGTTTTATCATTGTTTTTAGGAATGACTCTATCGTAATCAGGGAATTTTCCGTCAATCAATTTTGAAGATAGTGTAATGTCACCGAGAATATAAACAATCTTGTTTTGTGACAATGATACATGAACTTCACCAACATATTCTTCAAGCAATTTAACAAGTTCACCAACAGTCTTTTTAGGGACAATTATCCCCGGCATGTCTTGGCAGCCTTCAGGTTGAATAGTTTGAGCACGTGCTAAGCGGTGACCATCAGTCGCAACTGCACGAAGAACAGGCGTTCCTTCATCTGTAGTCGGGTGTAAGTAAACACCATTTAAGTAATATCTGGTTTCCTCATTAGAAATAGCATGACGTGTTTTACTGAATAAAGTTTTTAGCACTGCAGAGTGTATTGAGAAATTATGTGTACCTTGACCAACTTCTCCAAAATTAGGAAACTCTTCAACTGGTAGACATGGTAGGGTGAATTCACTTGAGCCAACTTTAAGGTCAACATTTGATGAGTCTTTTTTATCTTTAGTTAGTTCAACATCAACGTTTTCGCTAACTTTACGAATAATTTCAAATAACGTATGGGCAGGAACAGTAATAGCACCGGCTTGTTTGACTTGTGCAGTCATTTTATCTTGGATTGCTATATCCATATCTGTTGTGGTTAATGTAAGCTTTCCTTCTTTCTCAGCGTCGATTCTTACGTTTGCTAAAATTGGAACTGCATTTCTTCTTTCAACAACTGATTGAACGTGATTTAGGGTTTTTAATAAATCATCTTTCTTAACAATAAACTTCATGTGTAGCTACCTAACGTTTAATACTCGTTAAAAATATAACTCAACTACATAAAGTTGCAATACTTATATGTTCGTGACGTTGCTGCCAGCTTACCAGCCTACTTTTTAAACTTCTTTATCAAAAGATTTGTCAGTAATGGAGTGCAATAAATTCCCCAAAATACGCTTATAAAGCCATTGATAAAATTTAAAAGATTATCAGATTTTGCTAATATTGATGAAAAGACATAACCACCCGCTAGTGCTATGATAAAATTAAGAAATGCTAAGTTGAGCTTTAAGTTAAGTTTGATAAAATCTTTGGTTATGTAGCTTGTAAGTGTCATTGCCAAAAGCATTCCTTGAGTTAACCAAAGCCAATTGTACTTGTCTAATCCATCTGGGATTATAACTATTAATAATACAAGGCATACTGCTAGCAAGCTTAATCCTAATATGTGCGTAGGAACTTTTGCTCTATAGGATATAGAGTATCTTGATAATACTACGATAATCAAACCTAAGCAGATGCCACCAAATATATCTGCCCAATCATGGTAGCCAACATATACCATAGCAATAAATCCAATTGATAAAAAGGCTGGAATAACGAAATATAAGATTTTTTTGCGATACTGAAGTGCGAGCGCCCCCCAAAAAACTATGTTTGAAGATGTATGGCCGCTAGGATAAGCCCAGCCAGTTTTAAATATTGCTGGATTTAAAGGGATTTGGTAGTACTGCTTTAGATAAGCATTCACCACCATAGATAAAAACATTAGTATGGCAGCCCTTACAAAGTACTGACTGTTTAAGTAAAAAAAACCAAATAGTATAACGGTTGCAATAAAATATGTATTGAAAAAGAATAAGACAAAACCTGAGATAAAATCTGCAACCATAACAATTTATATGTGATACATCTCTAGCTATAAAATAATAAAGAATTGCTTAAATTACAACATGATAATAGGCTTTAAATGTGATTGTTTGTAACGTGATATGGTTCAGCTGATTTTAAAATATAGGGTTCAAGTACTGGTTTCGCTGATTGTGCTTGAGATATTCCTAACTATCGGTGTGTATTTCGAGGAAAGTTCGAGTGCAAGAATCTATTTTATGCTGGAGTCAGCAACAAGCTTTTTGATTTTAATAATATCAGTAACTTTCCTTGATAAGTTAAATTTATATCTTTTTTTGACGAGTAAGCATGAGTATCTTCATAACGTAGCGCCTTGCAGTTATATCTTCTTTGATACCAAGAAAAACAAAGTGCTGTTTCCTGAGTATACTTGCAGAATGTTGGGAATTAAGCACAAGAAGAATTTTCAGTTAATTGACGTAGAGCAAATATTTCCTTCTCAAGATTGGAGGGAGATTGAGAAATTTATTTCAAACCCAGCAAGTATTCATAATCATGAAAAAATTGGTAATTTGAGATATGAGAACACACATGGAGAAATTAAGCACTTTAAATATTCATTGCAATATATTGAGGACAAAAAATACCTAATTCACGGGATAATATTCTGGTTCACTGATTTTAGTGATTCAGTTGAGCATGAAGAGAGCATTATATCTCTGATAAAAAAATATAGGCTACTAAGTTTTGAATTAGATTTTCTCTTTAATTATTTGCCCTTTCCTGTTTGGAGGAGAGAGCATGATGGAAAGATTGTGTTTTCAAATAGTAAGTTCAAAAAATTCGTAAAACGTTTTGATACCGATCAGTCTGCAGATGAGTTTGAAAATGGTCTTGCTAGGTTAGCAGAGATAAGTATGAAGGATATGAAACCATCAAAAATATCAAAATCGTATGTTAGTAAAAACAAAAATATCACTTATGAATTTACTGAAATGCCAATATCTGCAAGTACAGGTACAGTAGGTTTTGGTATAGATATAAGTAGAGCTGATGAGTTTGAAAAGGAGCTACTTGTAGTTGGAAATACCTTAGATAGAATTCTGGAGCTATCAAGTAGTGCAATAATGATTCTTGATAAGAGACTCTCTGTTTTTCAATTCAACCAAACGTTGATTACTATGTTTGGTATTGATTCTGGCTGGTTAGCGATGAAACCGACGTATTCAGCATTTTGGGATAAACTTAGAGAGTCAAATAAACTTCCTGAATTTCAAAATTATAAAGAATTTAAAGATAAGCAAATTAATCTTCTATCACAATTGACCGAGCCAAAAAGTGATTTTATGCATTTGCCAAATGGCCAGTCGATTAGATTTTCTGTAATTCCAAGTGGAAAAAACACGATTGTTATGTTTGATAATATTACAGACGTATTGAATGTTGAAAGATCTTATAATGAACTAATGTCTGTATACAAAGCTATAATTCACCAGCTTAAAAATTCGGTTATTATTTTTGGGCAGGATGGTAAGTTGAAATTATACAACCCAAGCTTTGCACAATTTTCAAAATTGAATGAGGAGTTTTTATCTACACTGCCACATGTATCTGAAGTTCTAAATCATGCTAATTCCAACTTTAAAACAGATAGTATCAGCGAGCTTAAAAATAAGATAATCAATTGTATGGAATCTAGGAAAAATTCCGTGGTGCAAATTCAAGATGTGTCTGGCAATACATTTGAAACTCAGGTTTCATCGCTACCAGATAATGGAGTTCTTGTGACGATTAATGGGTAGAATGATTATTAATTCACCAACCAAACTTACGCTTGGTATAAAAAGCCATAATTATAGTTGATACAGAAACCATAAGCCAAGCGAACAACACACCTACTAAAACGTCAGAAAGCCAGTGCGCACCTGAAAATAGGCGATTTATAATTATGGGTAAGGCAACAGACCATATCAAAATCCAATACTTTTTCTTTGCAAATGTACAAGTAAAAATTGCCCAAAATGCTGCTGCAAATGCATGGCCTCCTGGGAATGAAGAACCTGAGCTGATTTTGACGTTAGCAGAATCAAATAGCTCAGACAGATTTATAAATGGCTTAAGAGCCATTGATGGTGATTGTCTTTTTAATTCGAATATTGTTACGAATATAACGTCCTTGATCAAAAACGCTATCTGCATAAAAAGTATAAGTGATAACAAGTGAATAAATAATTTGCTGCGCGAAGACTTTGGTTCATTGTAAATGATAAATAAATTAACCAACAAAAAAACTACTAAATTAAGCGTTTTTTCGTAGTTATGGTTCAGATAAAACCACAGTAATTGCCAATAATACCCGCCAGATTTGAGTGAGCCGTTCAGAGCAAAGAATACCTTTTTGTCGATGTCTAAAATAGCTCCCAGAAGCGGTTTTGAAGAATAAATAACAAGGCAAATTGCAAGTAGTGCAATGCTGATAGTTAACTGCCTTAAATGTATTTGGCTGTGTGTTGAAGTATGAGTTGATTTTTTTGTAACCACTAACTCCTCTCAAATATTTTTTCTAGATCCCCAATAGTAAGTTTAGTGTGGGTAGGGCGACCATGATTGCATTGTCCAGAAAAAGGTGTTCTCTCAATCTCGCGTAGTAGCGCGTTCATTTCTTCGATATTCATTTTTCTGCCTGCTCTAATACTAGAATGGCATGCAATGTTGCCAAGAATAAAGTCTTTTTTCTCTTGTATGATATCAACCCCATCGTGTTCTAATAGATATTCAGCAATATCTTTGATGAATTCTTGAATTTCCAATTTGCCGAAAATTGTGGGTATTTGGGTAATATGAAGTGATTTTTCAGAAATAACTTGCATAGCAAAACCAAACTTCTCTAACTGCTCTTGGTATTCGGCCAATTTAGAAATGCATGAGCTAGATAATTCTATAATTTCTGGCAACAGTAATTGTTGTGATTTTATATTGCCGTGCGCCAACTGCTCTTTGATTTTTTCAAGAACTAATCTTTCATGTGCGGCATGTTGATCGACAATAATTAGTCCTTCTTTTGTTTCAGAAATTATATAAGTGTTGCCAATTTGGCATTTTGCGTAACCAAGAGGTGGTTCGTCAAATAATTGATTGGTATTTGATGGAGCTTGGTAAGTTTGTTTAACAGGTTCGGAAATAATATTCTTGTCGTTTGATACAGATCTTACATACATATTTGAGTTTTGAATGTTCTGAACGATATGCTTTGTAGGCTCATAGTTATATGACCTAGTTTGATTGACAACATAATTGGAACTTACAGTGGAGCTTGCGGCATATAGCTTGTCCTTCAAAGTGGAGCGAATCGTTGAGATAATCAAGCTTTTAATTTCATTGGCATCACGAAACCTAACTTCAGCTTTTGTAGGGTGAACGTTAACATCTACTTTATATGGGTCGAGTTCAACGAATAAAACTATTTTTGGATATCTTCCGTGTTGAATTAAATTTTGATAAGCAACTTTAACTGCTGTGATGAGGATCTTGTCTTTTATTGAACGGTTGTTGACGAAATAGTATTG
This sequence comes from uncultured Candidatus Midichloriaceae bacterium, assembly GCA_964558975.1. GTDB lineage: Bacteria > Pseudomonadota > Alphaproteobacteria > Rickettsiales > Midichloriaceae > CAZLFQ01. The sequence goes on along the minus strand of CAZLFQ010000001.1, from coordinate 633,384 downwards.
GTTCAAGCTACTTCCAGAATTTAAAGTAGGTAATCCTGCATAACCATAAACTCTAGCGAATTCATTTTCACCAGAAAAATGAATTGAATTAGCAATAAAATCTTTGCCCATAATTTCTGTAAGTTGGGTCTCGGCAGATGATTCTTCAGTTGCAGCTATTTCCAAGATAGTTTTGCCATTTGAAATTAATTTAAAGCTAACGTTTTCATTAGCCAAAGCAAATTTGTAAATGAGATCTTGTGCAGCACTTATTTCAGATCTTTGTGACTTTAAAAATTTTAAGCGTGCTGGGGTGAATGAAAATATATCGCGAACTTCTACTGTTGTTCCATAGTCATGTGAAGCTGGTTTTATTTGGGATTTTTCACCACCATTTACGCTAATTTCCCACGCATCCTCTGAACCTTGCGCTTTTGATGTGATTTTAAGTTTACTCACTGATGCGATCGATGGTAGTGCTTCACCGCGAAAACCGAAATGAATGATTTTATTGATATCTGATTCATCTAATTTGGAAGTTGCATGCCTTTCTAATGCAAGTGAAAGTTGTTCTTTTTCAATGCCAAAGCCGTTGTCTGATATGCTAATAAGGTTGTGACCACCTTCTTCTATTTCTATAATTATCTTAGTAGCTTTTGCATCTATAGAATTTTCAACTAGTTCTTTTATTACCGCAATTGGCCTATCTACTACTTCGCCAGCAGCTATCTGGTTGATGGTTTTTTCAGACAATAATTTGATTTTGGCCATATTAAACTTGCTTTTTCTGTCGTTTTTCCTAACATAGGCACGTATTTTATACGTATTAAAAATGTTTTCAAGACTTGGTAACAGCTTAGGCAAAGTATTCGATAAACTTAGAGGCAAAGGTTATATCTCTGAAGAAGATATAAACGTTGCTATGAGAGAAATTCGTTTGGCTCTTTTAGAAGCAGACGTTTCTTTGGATATTGCAAAATCATTCATAAACACAATCAAAGAAAAAGCAGTTGGTTCGGAAGTTACTAAAAGTGTAACGCCAGGGCAGCAGATTGTTAAAATTGTACATGATGAGCTAGTTGCCCTTTTAGGTAGTGATAATCAAGAGTTAAATTTAACTACTCAGCCGCCTGCAGTTATAATGATGGTAGGTCTACAAGGTTCTGGTAAGACAACATCTACTGCAAAGCTTGCGTTAAGATTGAAGCAAAAGATGCATAAAAAAGTTTTAATAGCATCACTTGATACGTACCGCCCTGCAGCGCAAGATCAATTAGAAGTTTTAGGAAAGCAAATTGCAATTGATTCAGTTGCGATTATCAAAGAACATAAGCCATTAGAAATTGCCCTGCGTGCCCTAGAGCAAGCACGTAAAGAATCATTCGATGTTCTGATTTTAGATACTGCTGGTCGTTTGCATACGGATGCAGAGTTGATTGAAGAATTACAAAAAGTAAAAAAACTTACGCAGCCTATTGAAGTTTTATTAGTAGCAGACTCACTGACTGGTCAAGATGCGGTGAATATTGCCAGAGAGTTTAACGAGAAGGTAGGTCTAACTGGAATAATTTTAACTAGAATTGATGGTGATGCAAGGGGTGGTGCAGCTCTTAGTATGCGCCAAGTTACTGGTTGCCCAATTAAATTTATGGGTGTTGGTGAAAAGCCTTCTGAATTCGAAGAGTTCCATCCAGATAGAATTGCATCGCGTATCCTTGATATGGGTGATGTTGTTTCTCTAGTTGAGAGTGCAGTTGAAGCTGTGAATGAAGAAGACGCCAAGAAGATGGCTGCTAAAATGCAAAAAGGGTCATTTGATATGGATGATCTTTTATCGCAACTCCGCACCATGAAAAAGATGGGTGGGCTTGGTAAGATGATGAATATGATCCCAGGTATGGGCAAAATTAAAGAGCAAATGGCAGGTGCGAATATTGATGATAAGATTTTGATAAGGCAAGAAGCGATTATTCAATCTATGACTAAGAAAGAGCGTAGAAACCCAGATCTAATTAATGCATCAAGAAGAAAAAGAATTGCGATGGGTTCTGGTACTCGAGTTGAAGACATTAATAAATTGCTGAAACAATTTATGACAATGAATAAGATGATGAGAAAGTTTAGTGGAATGTCGCCAAAAGATATGGATAAAATGAAGAGGATGTTAAATGTCTAAGACACCGCAGGCCACAAAAAAAGAAGAGGAAAATAAAAAAGAAGCGTTGGCGCAAAAATTGCGTGATAATTTAAAAAGGCGCAAAGAGCAACAGCGTATTAAGCAAGGTGAAAAGAAATGAGAAATGCAGTTTTATTTTTAATAGCGTTGAGTTTGTCTAGTTGTGCAAAGGAAGTTTATCAGCATGGATATAGCTTTGAGCAGAACAATGCTGAGATGATTAAAGTTGGGCAGGCAGATTATGCAAAAGTGATCAGTGAGCTCGGCTCACCAACATCAAGGTCCACATATGGCCCTAAGACTTTGTATTATATAAACTACTCTGTGGAAAAGATTGCATTTCTCGACCCTAAAGTGACTGAGCAAAAAGTGCTGTCTATTGCTTTTAACGATAAAGACGTTGTTAGCAGTATAACTGAATACACTCTTGATGATGCGAATGAAATTGCATTCTCTGAGGGTAGAACAGAGATTCAGGGTAATACATTGACACCGATTGAGCAGATTATGACTAATATCGGCAAATTTAATAAAAAGACTAAGCAATATTAACTCTTCAAGCAAATTCTTGCTATACGCAGGGTTTTGTTGACTTTTTCCGCTCTGCTGGCTATAATTCACCTTTGTTCTATAGGGTGGGAAAATGAATAAGAAGATAGTTGGATATTCGTTTTATACGAATTTACTTTACATTAATCTGGATAAAAGCTCTTCGTATATAAAATTTTATATGTTGACGGATTCGTGTGCTGGAGAGTGGCTTCCAAATTTTGCTTATATTCCTACTGAATACACGGGCTTTGAATTTATTGATAATTTAATTAATGATTTAGTATATCGAGTTGAAAATATTTATGAAGAATATTTTAGGCTTGATCAATTGGAGCTAACTGACCCTCTAGCAGCACCAGAACATTTGCTTGCACTTGCTATTGATGGGAGTGTTTTGTCGGTTAGAATGGCTCTAACGGGTGAAAATATATATGAATTTGATGGCGCTAGAGCATGTGGAAGTAATGGAGTCGATAATCTTTTTTGTGATCTTTATAATTTTGCAAAAAATAACGAAGTTTATTTAGATGATGATTTTAATTATCTAGTTATAACTCACAATGATTGCACCGCATCTTATTATGCATCTTATCAATATTGATAGTATTGTGTGTGGCAATTAATATGTTATTATTACATTTGAAATACGTAGTGTAATAAGTGTCCAAACAAATTAAGATCACTAGTGCTACACAATATCTTGCAGAGGCGTTGGGTTCTGTGGAGATGTTCGAGATATCTGAGACTGCGAAGTTAGAAGTTATAGACCATGGCAAAATGGTTGAGGTAGGTAGCGAAAAGTTCCAAAAGCCATTGGTATTAAAGGATTTGGTTGCGGCAATTAATCGTGCTGCAATCCCAGAAAAAGTAGAATTCAAAGAGTTTGTATTGTATCCAAAGTTGCGAAAAGCAACAGTTAGGAATTCTGAAGTTCAGCTTACAGAAAAAGAAGTTTCAATTTTGTTGTATTTAATAGATACGCCATATCTGGCTGCGAATAAAGCTGACATGCTTAGGGATATTTGGGGTGCAAACGAGCAAGTTGAGACCAAAACGCTAGAAACGCACATATATAGGCTAAGGCAGAAGTTTGAGGCTTTGAACATCAAAAACCTGTTAGTTGTTGAAAATGAATCTATTAAGCTAGATTTAATAAATATTTAACATTATTAACCTGTGATTGTTGTTATTTGTTTGCTAGAATGTCGCTTCAACATTTTAAAGGTTCAGTATGTCAAGAATAACATCGATAGCTAATGGTAACGGACTTGTAAGTTTCGGACTTAATGATGGTTCAGTTTTTCATATGTCAAATACCAATCATAAAGGAAAATGTACCGAAGCATTTTTTGGATCAAGTGATGATAGCGATAGCGCTTTTCATTTTGATGCTGACCTTAATCATGTGTCGTTTAGCAATGGAGCTATAAGGGTTGAATTGCAAGATGCTTCAATCATTACTGCTTCAAAGTTATCTGATGATAATTTCGAAATTTGTCATCTTAACATGCTAAATGAAACCGATTCAGGATGCAGTACTGCAGATAAAAATAAGGAAGATAACAGAGAATTTTTTGCATATATTAGTTTTTTCAACGATCATGAAGCTTATACGCATGATGGCTGCACTTTGTTTGTAACGCACAATAATTGTACGGAAGTTTTATTCTAATTGATTCAACGCTAGCAAAAGCTTGTTGTTTGTGGTAATTTCTAGTATAAGAGATCCCAAAATCTAAAGAATATATATGATCAAACGTTTGCTAGTTGCCAATCGAGGGGAGATTGCTTGTCGCATTATTAAGACAGCCAAAAAGATGGGTATTTTTACAATTGCTGTTTATTCAGAAGCAGATACCAATTCTCTGCATGTTAAAATGGCTGATAAAGCTATTTATATAGGGCCGTCACCTGCTAACCAAAGCTATTTGAATCGTAAGCGAATAATGGAAGCTATTGAGATTTCAGGGGCGGATGCTTTGCATCCTGGTTATGGCTTTCTATCAGAAAATGCAGACTTCGTAGCATTACTTGAAAAACACAAAATCAACTTTGTTGGTCCAAATTCAAGCGCCATTCGTAGTATGGGTGATAAAATTGAGGCGAAAAAAATTGCTAAAGCTGCTGGGGTCAATATTGTGCCCGGATATATGGCAGCAATTAAAGATGCAAAAGAAGCCATTAAATTAGCTAATAAAGTTGGCTACCCTGTAATGCTAAAAGCAGCTGCTGGTGGTGGTGGTAAGGGGATGCGTGTTGTAAGATCTAATGAAGAGATGCAGCAAGCATTTAGCTCTACTACAAACGAAGCACGAAATAATTTTTCTGACGAAAGAACATTTATTGAGAAATTTATTGAAAATCCTCGTCATATTGAGATTCAATTAATTGCAGATAAGCACGGAAATTACATTTGCTTAGGAGAGCGTGAATGCTCGATTCAACGACATCACCAAAAAGTAATCGAAGAGGCGCCAAGCCCACTACTTGATGAAAAAACGCGTAAGAAAATGTATGATCAAAGTAAAGCTTTAGCAAAGAAGGTGGGATATTTTTCTGCAGGTACTATTGAGTTCATAGTTGATCCTAAAAAGAATTTCTACTTCATGGAAATGAATACAAGGCTTCAGGTTGAGCATCCTGTAACAGAATTAATTACAGGTTATGACCTTGTAGAGCAGATGATTCGGGTTGCAAACGGTGAAAAGCTATCGTTCGCACAAAAAGATGTTAAACTAAATGGATGGGCGTTTGAATCGCGCATTTATGCCGAGGATCCATCGGCTGGTTTCATTCCTTCTACTGGACAAGTCCATACTTACAAAGAACCTGAGAAAAGCGAAACTGTCAGAATTGATACCGGTATTTATGAAGGCGGCGAGGTTAGCATGTACTATGATGCAATGATCTCAAAACTTTGCACATATGCACCAACTAGAGCTCAAGCAATTGAAACAATGAAAGACGCGCTTGGAAAATTTGTTATACGTGGTGTGTCACACAATATCAGCTTCTTGCAGGCGATATTTAATAACCAAAAGTTTATTGCTGGCGATATTTCAACTAATTTCATAGAAGAAGAATTTAAGGGTGGGGTGGTTGGAGCAGAGCTTTCTGATGAGGAAAGTGCAGTGATGCTTGCATCGTCAATGTATCTTCATTTAGCTGATACAAAGAGAAATGCTCAAATTACTGGCCAATTACGTGGTGCTGCGCAGTTCTTAGGCACTCGTTGGGTTGTAAGACTTGGCGAAAATAATTACCCAGTAACTGTACGTCCGATAGATGATGGTTACAAGGTTTCATTTGAAAATAGAAGATTCTATATTACCAGCAAATGGGTTTTGGGAAGTAAGCTTTTTGATTGTAGTGTAAATGGCAAGAATTATAGTCTTCAGCTGGAATATACTTATGCTGGATATAAACTGTCTTTTATGGGCAAGACGTTGATTGCATCTGTTTATACGCCGCGCGCAGCTGAATTAAATAAATTTATGAAGCCAAGAGGCAGTGATTCAGATCAGAAAAACTTAGTAGCCAATATTTCTGGAATGTTAGTTGATGTGAAGGTGAAAGAAGGTGACGTCGTTTTAAAAGGCCAGCCTCTATTGGTTGTTGAGGCAATGAAGATGGAAAATATTTTGCACGCGGGAATCAGTGGTAAAGTTCTGAAAATTCACCACCAAAAAGGTGCAAGCATCTCAACTGGTGAAGTGCTAATTGAGATCGAGTAGCTATTTTTAAGTAGGCTTATCTAACCAAGAATTGGGCGATGCTTGATGTTGTGATTAAGTTAAAATTAAGACTTTTTTCTTGATCTATATAAAATTTGTTCCTACAGTCATATTATGTGCCCCATTTTAGAAAGGTTATGGCTGTATTACATTTTGTGAAAAAACATATTAAAATATCTCTAGTAGGAGTGGCATTTGTTTTAAGTACATGTGCACCTGGTGAGTTTGAGAAAACTGCTGAGAAAGTTGCAAGAGATCCTATAGATTGGCACGGTGATTTAACACGAGGTGAAATCCGCGATAGCTTAAGGCCTGATAGGCAAAAAGCCAAGGAAAAAACAGCGCTTGAGGAAGATAATCCAATTCCTCCATTGGCATCAACAGTGCTTGCCCCGGATGCTCCAGAAATCAATAGTTCAAAAAAAATCTCTTTGTCTATTACTGAAACAATCGACCTTAAAGATGTATTACAAGAATTAGCTAGACTTGCTGAGTTAGAGTTGGCATTGGATCCCAATATTTCTGGTGGTATTATTTTAAGTGTTCAAAACCGTAATGTTGGTGAGGTTTTGGAAATGGTAGCTGATTTGGCCGATTTGAAATACTCTATTGATAATGGAATTTTAAAAGTTGTTAGAGATCACCCATATTTAGTTAACTATAATGTGGACTACTTAAATCTTGTGAGATCAAGTAAAGGTAGTATTGAAACAAAGACTTCAACTGGTAGTAGCTCTTCTGGCGGATCTGGCTCATCATCTTCCTCATCTTCATCGTCGTCTTCTTCATCGTCGGGTGGTGGTTCTAGTGATGTTGGTGCAGGAAGCATTACATCTGGCTCTTCAAACGCAATATCTACTGAGTATGATGGTGATCTGTGGGGTGCGGTTGAAAAAAATATTGAATCAATAATAACATCAGCATCTGCATCAATTAAAAAAGATGGTCAGTCTTTAGCAGCTGAAGACGAAGAAGCTGTTGATGGTGAGGTTATAGGTGATGGTTCATCTTATTCTGTCAATAAACAAGCTGGTATTATATCGGTATTAACCACATTCAGAAAACATAAGTCTATACAACAATATCTTGATAAAGTTATGACTAACTCTTCAGCCCAAGTTCTTATTGAAGCTAAGGTTATTGAAGTTGAATTAAATGAAAACTATACTGCTGGTATTAACTGGAATGCACTTTCAGGACCGCAGTGGAAATTTAGTCCGACAAATCCAGTTGCAACAACTGGCTTACCAGCTGGAATATTAGCTGGTACTATTGCAGCACAAAGGATAAATTTCTTCAAACCTAATAAAGATTCAGATATATCTGGGTTTTTAGACTTCTTGCAAAGCTTTGGTGTTACAAGAACATTGTCTAACCCTAGGGTAACAATAATTAATAATCAGCAGGCAGTTCTAACTTTTGCTAAAAACCAGCCATACTTCTCTATTGAAGCTACTCCTTCAACAACAACTAGTACTGGTGGTGCTGCAACAACTACGGCTGCGACATTTACAACTACTTTAAATACTATTCCGATAGGTGTTATTCTAGCTATTCAGCCTTCAATAAACGTTGATAATCAGGAAGTGACATTACATGTTAGGCCAACTTTGACGGAATCTCTAGGTGATATATTAGATCCATCAATTAAACTAAATGCCCCAACAGCAAATATTGAAAGTAAAATTCCAATTGTGCAAGTTAGGGAGTTGGATACAGTTCTTAAAGCAAAAAGTGGTGATGTAATGGTAATTGGCGGATTGATTAAACACTCTGATAAATCGATTGATGTGGGAACTCCGTTTTTCCAAGAAATTCCAGTTCTTGGAAATCTATTGAAACATACAGGTAAAACCACTTCAGTTGTTGAGACTGTAATATTACTTCAAGCAATTATAGTTCCTCCTCGTAGTAACTATCATCAGCAAGATAAGAAAGTATATGAAACATTTACACAAGATCCAAGACCGTTAGTGTTTTAATAGTAATTGAATAAATAGGAAAGAAATGAATAGTATTGTTAGATTTACAATCTTAACTGCCATTAGAGATTGGCTATATATAGGAATATTTTTACTAGCACTGCTTGCTGTTTGTCTTTCGGTTTTCTTAGGTGGCACGGCGCTCTCCGAAGAAGGTTATATGTCTACAGCATATATTGGTGGTATGTGTAGAATGATAGTTATGATTGGCTTAATTTTATTTGTTTGTTTCCACGTACGAAGATCATTTGATAACAAAGAAATTGAATTAATCCTAACAAGACCGATAAGCAGAGTGAATTTCATTTTAGCTTACTATGCAGCTTTTGCATTATTAGCATTCACATTAATTCTTCCATTTTATTTTTTATTCCAAGGCTTGGGTCTGATAGGGGTAATTTGGGTTAATAAAATGGGCATATTATATTGGTGTTTAAGCTTCTTTTATGAGAGTCTAATTGTAATAGCTTTTGCCTTATTTTGCTCTTTAATCCTACAGAGTGCTGTCACTTCAGTTCTTGCAACATTTGCATTCTACTTTATGAGCAGAATATTTGGTTTTTTCCTTATTTCTATGCATAATCCTGTTTCTATGGGACATGGAACTTTTATAGGCAGAGTGTCAGAGCAAATACTTTCTATAATAGGAATATTTATACCTAGGCTAGATATGTTTTCAAAGAGCGAATGGCTTGTTTACGGGATTGAAGATTTTGAACTATATCTATTATTCCTAGGTTCTTCGCTGATTTATATCCCGCTGTTAGTTGCTATAGGTGCCTTTGATTTTGTAAGAAAACAATTTTAGTGAGTAAGCATGGTTTATTACGAGCTCATCAAAAGAAAAATAAATGGCTTCTTATTCCTGTTCTTGTGTCTTCAAGTTATAGGTTGGACTTATACAGAAAAACATACGCCAGACTTAGGGATACTAGATAACGTTCCAACTTTAAATGAAGCTAAAATAGCTGCACTTGGAGATGAGCAATTTTATTTTAGGTTCTTAGCCTTAAATTTGCAGAATTCAGGAGATTCTTTTGGTAGATTTACAGCATTGAAAAACTATGATTATAAATTACTACAAAAATGGCTATACCTTCTTGATGAGCTTGATCATAAATCAAATTTTGTCCCATCAATCGCATCTTATTATTACAGCAATACCCAAAATGCAAAAGATAACATCTACATAGTGGAGTATCTTGAAAAGCATTATGATAAAGATCCGAAATATAAATGGTGGTGGTTAGCAATGGCTGTTAATATTGCAGAGTTCAAATTGAAAGACAGCAACTTAGCTCTTCGTTTAGCTTTTAAACTTTCAAACACAAAGAATTCCCATATGCCTAGATGGGCACAACAGATGCCTGCAATTCTTTATGCTAAATTAGGTGAGAAAGAATTGGCGTTTGAAGTGTTGAATGATATTGCAAGTCGATATGATGATTACTCTCAGGGTGAGATCAACTTTATGAATAACTTTATTAAGGAGCGCTTAGGATATTTAAAAGAACACATCAATAAAGAGGCAAAAGTATTGGATGTTGAGCCGTTATATCCTGATCCTAAATCACCTAAGGAAAATGAAGTTTATACCATTCAAAGGCCAAAACCTAGTGGTAAAAAATGATGGATCACGAGTTAGTTGAGAAAATTCATTCCATTTACGAAAAGCATCTGAAGGACGACCCTGAATTTCAAAAATTTTACAATGCAGTAGATGTTGGTGAAGGTAGATCTGGGCATAAGCACGAAAGAAAATTTGAAGCTCCGAGTGTTACTGCTGAAGCAGAACAAACACAAGAAAAAAAGCCACAAGTTGAGAAAGAAAGAACCATTGGTGACATGATAAACTCCCCAAAAAATCAAGAAGAAATGGTTATATCAGCTGCTTCTAAATCTGGGTTATTGAATCCAAAAGAGCTAGAAGATGCTGGCAAAGAAAAAGCCACTGGAGCAAATGTAAACAAGTTTGTAGATAAACTTGAACAGAGAGCAATGGAACGCAGCCAATTACGTGAATTGGATGAATTTAAAAAAGAAAAAGAGTCACAAGCGAAAGAAAAAGAAGCAAAGCCTGAGCCTAAACCTGAAAAAAAAATAGAGCCAATGGCTTTGGGTGAGGAAACCAGTGTTACTAATGAAATTACTAAAAGTATTAAAGATAAAACTTTAGGAAATGCATTGAAAGAAGCTGCAGAAGCATTCCAACATGCTGGAGTGTCATCAGAGAACGCTGCAAGCAAACCTGAAATAACTCCAGATATGAAAGGTGCAAGAGAAGCTAAAGCGTCAAGGGAAGCAGAAAGCCAAAGTAACCTACCACCAAGAAAGTGAATTTAAACTACTTTCAGATTTACATTTTAAAATTACTGATCTAATAATGACAAAAATTTTTGGAGAAAAGTTATGTTGTCTAGATTTGGTAATGTAGTTAAATTTGTTAATCCATTTAGAGCAGCAGTGCCTGCATTAACAAGAACTGTAGTTCAAGCAAGTGCTATGCATGTTGATCCTTTGCAACAACATCCATCGATTTTTGCTCATCATAACTCAGTTGTAACTCGTAGTTTTGCTACATGCCCAAGTTTTAAAACCCAGTCAACCATTGAAATGTGCAGGGAAGTTAATGCTGATAAGGCCGTTGAAGTTTGTAATGAAGCCGCAAAAAAACTAGGGCTAGATGCTAAAGAATTTCACGAAACTTTAGCTGCTTTCTTTGTGCAAGGTAATGACACTATGAAACAGAATTATGGTAACTCTTTCTTGAAATATGCTGAGGGAATGAGGGATGGAATTACTAAAGCCATACGTTTTAGTGATGATCAAGACCAAACTAAAGAAGAATTAAGGGCTTTATATGCGAAAGGTATAAGCTTTAGAGGTGGCGTTAAAATTTGGGATTTCGCTAACCTTACAGGTAGAGCATCGCATTTGTATGGATTAGAGGAAGAAGGATTCTTTTCATATAAAGATATCAAAGATTTGGTTGAAAAATACAACAGGTTTGGATTCCATGGAAAAGATGAAGATTCTACATTCCAGTTGTTAACTAGAAAAGAGACAAGAGAGCTTATAAGAACTGGGCAAATGACTCCATTAGACGCATTGTTCTATGCGGAGCAGTTAAGACTTGATCCAAATGCTGATAATATTCTGAGAGAAGTAAATAAAAAAATACTAATGTCTAATCACCACAGAGGCTCGGCTTTTGGTGTGACTTGTTAGTTGATAGAAGCGCAATTTCCTACAATAGTATTGGATGTTACTCTTATAACGGCGCTTTCAACAGTTGCTATATCTGAGTGAATGTTTGCTAACATGGCATTTTCTACATCTGTCATGATGCGGATAGCGAGTTTCTTATCAAGTGCGCCTCCAAACTTTTCGTACTTTTCAAGAAGCGTTGAATGAAGCCATGTACACAATGGATGATGGTTTGGATTGAATAATGAGCTAAGTAACGGCATATTTAGGTCTCTAATCATAGCTTTTAGTATGATTTGAGACATTTTTTCCGCTTCATCTTTTACATATTCTTCTTTTAAAGCTTGTCTGTGAAGGACTTTTGCTTCTTCCAAACTTGTTGCTTGTGGATAATTATCTATAGCTGTTCTAAACAATAGTGCTTCTAGGCATCGGTTGGCGTTGTTTGAAAATAAAAATTGTGTCCTTTTGCCACATTTATTAAAGATAAATTTTTCTAATATGTTCGGAAGCAATGCGCCTTGAAGTAATTTTGCTGCTGGATTATGCCTAGCATCAGTACAAGTTAGGTCAAATAACATTTGTCCAGCTTGGTCTAATTCTGGAGTCGTAACTGCGCCATAAGCACCGAAAATGTGTATAAATTTTGATGTTGTATCAGAAGTGAAGGAGAATTTTTCGGTTGTTTTGACCGTCTTTAAAATAGCGATTTGAAATATTAAAATTAAATTATTCATGTTCGCTATTTTGGTCGCTTTATCAACTTTATTTGAGAAATATTTAAAAGCATTTTCGTCTAAAGAGTCCCTTATAACATTCATAAAGCGAGCTCTCTCACTTTGTGCTAGGAAAGATCGGTTTTTATCAAGTAAAAACCCTACGGCTTCAGGGTTGATAGCATCTATTGCAATTCTAAAAGCGTTATAGCGATCTATAAATTCATTGATCAAGAAAACAGGGAATTCAAAGCCATCTTCTGGATTCCAAAATCCAGGATTTTCTTTAATTAAAGCAGTGAAAGCTTTAGGATTATCTGATAAGTCTACGAGTTCTTGCCAAACAGCTTGGTCTAATTTTGACTGCATAAAGCCCTTATATGTATTTATTGAAGGGCGATTGTATCATATCTCTCTAATTTAATTGCACATAAAAATATTAAACATTTGTTACAAACAAAATGTTAATAATTTTATGACTAGTTGAAATTCAAATAACCCTCTCTATATAATGGTTATAACCAAGAAGAGTGAGTTATGAATTTTGATAAATATACAGATAAGTCTAAAAGCATAGTCCAAAAAGCGCAGAACTCAGCGATTGCGGCAGGACATCAGAAGTTTACGCCTGTTCATATGCTCAAGGCTTTGGTTGAGGATGAAGATGCAATTATCAAAGACTTATTAATATCTGCTGGTGGAAACGTCGGGGTAATTGAAAGTAAATTAACTGTCGCTCTTGGCAAATTACCAAGCGTCACAGGCGGTGGGGCAGGGCAGATATATTTAGATCCAGAAACCGCAAAACTATTTGAAAAAGCCGAAGAGCTTGCAAAGAAGGCAGGAGATAGCTTTGTAACTTTAGAAAGAATGTTACAAGCGATTATCGCACTCAAGAGCGAAGCTAGCAGTATACTTAAAGACTCTGGTGTGACCGAAGCAAAACTTACTGCTGCGATTGAAGAAATGAGAAAGGGTAGAACTGCAGATACTCAGCACGCTGAAGAAGGCTTTGATGCACTAAAAAAGTATGCGAAAGATTTAACAGAACAAGCACGTCTTGGAAAACTCGACCCAGTAATTGGGCGTGATGAAGAGATTCGCAGAACTATGCAGGTTTTGTCACGTAGAACCAAGAACAATCCAGTTTTAATTGGTGAACCTGGTGTTGGTAAGACAGCAATAGTTGAAGGTTTAGCACAAAGAATTATTGCAGGAGATGCCCCAGAAAGTTTAAGAAATCAAAAATTATTAGTACTAGATTTAGGAGCATTGATAGCTGGTGCTAAGTTTCGCGGCGAATTCGAAGAACGTCTAAAAGCTGTGCTTAATGAAGTTGCTGCATCGAGTGATGGCGTAATACTATTTATTGATGAGCTACACACGATTGTAGGTGCAGGAGCGGCACAAGGTGCTATGGATGCATCAAACCTTTTGAAGCCTGCTCTAGCGCGTGGGGAATTGCATTGTATTGGCGCAACCACATTGGATGAATACCAAAAACATATTGAAAAAGATGCAGCGTTGGCGCGTAGATTTCAGACTGTATTTGTGTCAGAGCCAACAGTTGCTGATACAATTTCAATACTGCGTGGGCTGAAAGAAAAGTATGAAGTGCATCATGGTATTCGTATTACCGATAATGCCATAGTTGCAGCTGCGACGCTTTCTAATAGATATATTACCGATAGGTTTTTGCCAGATAAAGCTATTGATCTAGTAGATGAGGCATCGAGTAGACTTCGTATGCAAGTAGATAGCAAGCCTGAGGAAATTGATAGGTTGGACAGAGAAATTATCCAATTAAAAATAGAAGCGATGGCTCTGGAAAAAGAAAGCGATGAAGCCGCTAAAAAAAGATTAGAGGCTATTAAAAAAGAGTTAAAAGATCTTGAAGCAAAAAGTTTGGATCTTACTAGTAAGTGGCAGACTCAAAAACTTAAACTAAATGATATTAAAGCTGTAAAAGAAAAATTGGAAGCAGCAAAAGTTGAATTAGAGCTTGCTCAGCGAGGCGGTGATTTAGCAAAAGCTGGTGAGATTATGTATGGTAAAATCCCAGAGCTTGAAAAGAAGCTTAAAGAATCAGACCAGACTAAAGCCTCAATTATGTTGCAAGAAGAAGTTACAGAAAAAGATATAGCTTCAATTGTTTCTAAATGGACAGGAATTCCAGTTGATAAAATGCTGGAAGGTGAGCGCGAAAAATTGGTAAAGATGGAAGATCATCTTCGTGAATTTGTTGTTGGTCAAGACCATACGCTTAAATCAATTTCAGATGCAGTAAGAAGATCGCGTGCTGGGCTTTCTGATCATGATAAACCAATTGGCTCTTTCCTGTTTTTAGGCCCAACTGGTGTTGGTAAAACTGAGCTTACAAAAGCATTAGCACATTTCTTATTTGATGACAAAAAAGCAATCGTGCGTATAGACATGTCGGAATACATGGAGAAGCATTCGGTTGCACGTTTGATTGGCGCTCCTCCTGGATATGTTGGGTATGATGAAGGTGGGGTGTTGACAGAAACTGTAAGACGCCGTCCGTATCAGGTGATTTTATTTGATGAGATTGAAAAAGCTCACCCTGATGTGTTCAACGTTTTGTTGCAAGTTCTTGATGAAGGAAGGCTAACAGACGGGCAGGGCAGAACAGTTGATTTTAAAAATACTGTGATAATTTTGACGTCTAACTTGGGTGCGGAATATATTGCCAAACTTCCTGATGGAGCAAAAGTTGAAGATGCTCGTAAAGATGTGATGGATATAGTTCGTACATCATTCAAGCCAGAGTTTTTAAATAGGCTCGATGAGATAATTTTATTCAACAGGCTTGAGCATAAGCATATGGACTCTATTGTTGAGATTCAAATAGCAAGGCTTGCAGAGATGCTAAAAGATAGAGGTTTCATTGTCTCTTTAGACAAAAAGGCTAAAACGCTACTTGCCGACAAAGGTTATGACCCTGTATACGGTGCACGTCCATTAAAGCGTGTTATTCAACAGGAACTACAAAATGCGTTAGCTGAGAAAATTTTAAAGGGTGAAATAAAAGAAGGAAGCTTAATTAAAATTTCAGCTAAAGGAGAGAGTTTTCTAGTTACTTGATATGGTCTATTTATCTGAACTTGTTGCATTTTACTTTTTCTGATACTCCTTGATATAGGAAGGGGTATATAAGTGTATGGATGAACGATAAATTTGAAAAATTTATATCGTGTATAGAAGATGAGTTCATACTTGTTCGAGTGAATGCTGATAGTATTACTGATTATCTTTCACCAAAATATAATGAGCTTTTGGTTGAAAAAACACCTTTGCTTAATTACCTAATTAATAAAGAGGCTAAAACCCATTTTGAAAAATATTTTTTGTCGCTTCATTGTTTGTTTGGAATAGATGGTGTTACCATAGACATTCAAGTTGCATTTGGGAAAATCTCGCGCCTTGCTGAGGCAAAGTACCCGCCAGCTATATTTGCTTTAGCTGTAATTTATAATGAAGGGCTTGCAGGGAAGTTTGATCAAAACAAAGCTTTTGATTTATTCTTGCAAGGATATGAATTAAAATTTTTACCTTCTTACTGTGCTTTAGCTAGATGTTATTCTTGGGGATATGGTATTTTGCAAGATAAAGTAATGGCTATCTCAATTTTTGAAGAAGCAATAAAGCTTGGCTATATTCCTGCTGAATTTAGTTATGGGGAGGAATTAATTACGCAGATTTCTGCTTCAGAAGAAATATACCAAAGAGGTTTGAAATTAATTTTTGGAGCGGCGGGTAAATGTGATATTAATGCAATAAAATTTATAGCTGGAGCTTTGTGTGGGTATTCTAGATTTAAAGATAGGGTTGCTGATTATATTAAGGCCAACAAACATACAAATAAAGAAGTTTATGTAGTTGCTGAATTTCTGCTTTATTACAAACATATCTCGCCAAAATTTACTGTGCCTTCAGAAAATATAGTAGTAGAAGATGTTGCTATAAAATTATTGAAGGTGCTGGGCTCATATCCTAAAGCAGTGCGATTATTAGCTTACTGTTATGAAGAAGGTATAGGTGTTTCAAGAGATATGAGTCAGGCACTGCGTTTGTTAAGATCGCTAGAGCCAAAGCGAAGACCAATATTGCAACATATATCTGCTAGCTCTTCTATACAAGCAGATGTGATTGGGTTTTCATTAAATAGAAGAGAGTTGGCAAAAGTAATGTTGATAAAGCCACCATCACCAGAGCTGGATGCTCAAGAAGTTATTGAAAAATAATAACTTTCTGTTAGATTTTTTATATAAAGGGGAATGGCCGTTTTATAAATGAAGGAAAATTTTGAATGCTTCCTAAAAGAGGCAGAGAGTGATTTTTGTGCACTTGGTTTAAGTGTTAGTGCTATAGAGGAATTCGTTAGAGCGCAAAATATTGATATAAATCAATTGTGCAGATTTATAGAAAATGAAATGAAAAAATCCAATAATTTTGCTTGGTACTTTTTGACTACGGTTGTTACTTGCGGAATATATAAGTCGTATAATTCAAAGTTTGATATTGTTTTAAATTACTCTGTGTTGGCAGTAAATAAATATCCTCCTGCAATGAATGCAATAGGTTTTTTCTATATGCGGGGACTTATTGATGGTGTGCAAAGACTGGACAAATCTATCTTATATTTTGAACAAGCAATGAAAACAGGGTCTTTACCTGCACAATGTAATCTTGCAGGATTATATTTTGCTCAATTCAATTGTTTCGGAATAGTTGATTTTAGAGTAAGCGCAGAGATGCTTTATAACGATGCAATTAATAAAGGTTACACAAAAGCTAAATATCACTATGCATTTAGTTTGCTAGATGTATTAGTAGTTACTGAAGCGGATAAAGAAAGAGCAATAAATTTGCTGAAAGAGTCAGCAAATGAGAATGTAAAAGCGTCTAAGACACTTCTTGAGAAATGTCTATTAGCCAAAGCCACCAATATTGTTAGAGTAGATAGAGAAACAAATCAGAATATAGCCACTTCACAAGAACTTTTAAGGCAAGTGACTTCCATCAGCCCGCCTTCTCCAACCCAGTTTGAGTTTGAATTATAAATTAGCCGTATTTATTTGTTTTGGTATCAGTTGGGAAGAAGCTTTTTAGCTTTAAGAGTAGGGTATCCACAACATAGTGTGCGTCCATATCGCCACTTTCCACTTTGATGTCTGCTAATTGGTAAGTAGGTGTTCTTTCGTCGACTAGTTGTTGTATAACCTCAAGTTTATTATCTACATTGAGTAATGGTCTTGTATTTCTTCTTGATACTCTTTCATGAATAGTTTCAATTTTAGTATCCAGCCAAATTGAGATAGATGAGTTTTTAACTAATTCTCTTACTTTTTCTAACATGAAACTGCTGCCACCTGTTGATAGAACAACTGGCCCGTAACTAAGGATCTCAGTAATAACCTCGATTTCTTTATTATTGAAGTATTCTTCACCACGATAATCGTAGATATCTAAAACGCTCAAGCCTTCTCTTTCTTCGATGATTTTATCACTATCATAAAATTGTATGTTTAGTTTGTTTGCTAGTCTTTTTCCAATAGTGCTTTTACCACTACCCATCATACCTACTAAAACAATTGGCTTATTAACTAGTATATTACTACGCATTTCAGGTTTTCCCCTTTAATTATTCAGGATTAATTTTCTATATTTTTCAAAGCTTTATTTAAATCTAAGACTAAATCGTCTGGATTTTCAAGTCCTATATGCACTCGGACTAAGTGTCCACCATTTTTAAGAGTTTTAGTGGCTCTTTTCTCATTAAGTTTATACGGTAAGATGAGAGTTTCAAAACCTCCCCACGATAAACCTTTGCCAAATAA
The DNA here is from genome assembly GCA_964558975.1 of uncultured Candidatus Midichloriaceae bacterium. Classification (GTDB taxonomy): domain Bacteria; phylum Pseudomonadota; class Alphaproteobacteria; order Rickettsiales; family Midichloriaceae; genus CAZLFQ01. Next base: position 615,177 of record CAZLFQ010000001.1, on the reverse strand, counting down.
TTCTAATGAATTAATAAACTTGAATAATTTGTCTTGAGTGCAGTTCTTTAATTCAAAACTAAATAATCCAGTTGATCCAGAAAAATATTTTTTCCATAGATTATGACCCGTAAAATTTGGTAGTGCAGGGTGCAAGACCTGTTCGACCAGATGATGTTTTTCAAGCCATTTTGCGATTACAAGTGCGTTTTCTTGATGTCTTTTAAGACGTACGTCAAGTGTTCTGAGTCCTCTCAGAGCTAAGTAGCAATAATCAGGGCAGCTTATAGTGCCATAGTTTCTAAATGTTTTGTATATTTGTGAAAATACTTCATCTGTGGATGATATTGATCCAAGCATAATATCAGAATGGCCGCTAATATATTTAGTAAGGGATTGTACCGAAACATCAACTCCATACTTAAATGGATTTAAAAAGCGAGATGTCGCCCAAGTATTATCTATAACTGTTATGATACCGTTATCTTTTGCAATTTTAGTGATTGCTTCTATATCTTGAATTTCAAAAGTGCCTGATCCTGGGCTTTCTAACCATATTAGTTTTGTATTTGGCTTTATTAACTCTTCGATTTTAGACCCAATTGTTGGGTCATAATATGTAGTCTCAATGTTGAGTCGTGGTAATTCTTCATCTGCAAATCTTGAAGTACACCTATAAGCAGATTCGGTGATTAGAACATGGTCTCCTGATTGTAAGAAGGAATGCATTACAATTGATATAGCATTCATACCACTACTGACAACAATACAGTTGTTTACACCATCAAGCTTAGCAATTGCTGTTTGTAGGTCTTTAACTGTTTGAGTTCCACTTCTGCCATAGGTAATATCGGTATGAACGGCTTTATCTAGATCTAAAAGTTCTTCAATTTTATTAAAAAGGATTGTAGAGCCTCGATATACAGGTGTATTAACCATTCCTGAGTGTTTTGCAGGATTGCGCCCTAAGTGGACAAGTTGGGTTTCAAATTTATAATCTGTACTACTCATTATTACGCAGCTTTTTTCTCTTCCTGTTTTTTCTTAAATCTCTTTATTACTTCGCTTACCAGCTGTTTAATTTCACTTGCCGCTGCACTTGAGGGGTTAGTTTCTGTAACAGTCTTTCCTTCCATTATACAAGTGGCAAAAGCAACACGGTTTCCTAAGTTAGAAACCTGAGGGTTCCCCAAGTGGTGGAGTATCTCTATAGCAAGTTTTGAGTTAGGTGTCACGCGATTCATTACAATATGATAAGGAATATTTTCTCTGGTTGCCAAATCTATAGTTGCTTTTGTAGCCCAAAGATCAGTAGGGCTGGGTTGAATTGGTATCAAAATCATATCTGCAGCTCTAATCGCTGATTTAGCTTCAGTCTCCATATGTGGAGGGCTATCGATGATTATATAGTCAAAATCTCTTTTAATGTTCAATATTTCGCTGCTTACTCTCCAGCCAGCTGTCGAGTTAAAATACAGACCTGTATAATCTTCTCCATACTTTTCTGAACGGATTCTATGCCACTCAGTTAAACTTCCTTGTGGATCAATGTCGATAATAGCAACTTTGTTTCTTTTCTGCATAAGAGCAACCGCTAAGTGAGCTGCTATTGTGGTTTTTCCAGCTCCACCCTTCTGCTGGGCTACTGTAATAATATTTGCTGTATGCGACATATAAGGCTCTGAAATAGTGATACTTTTCAACGTTATAATTGTTATTCAGGAAATGCAAGCACTTAGCTTCCGAAGAAAAAAAACATAAATTGTAAAAATCATCTTGACTCTGCGGCGTGTTCAAAATATTATCCCACGACTAGCGCATAGCTTTTGTTGTTATGCGAATGAAAAAATATTGTGAAAAGTTTGGAGAGTTTAATGCCAACAATTAGCCAATTAATCAAGGCTCCGAGAAGAAGCAAAGCTAAGAAAAACAAAGTTCCAGCTCTTGCTGAATGCCCTCAAAGACGTGGTGTTTGTACCCGCGTGTACACAACTACACCTAAGAAACCTAACTCAGCCCTGCGTAAAGTTTGTAGAGTTAAGTTGACAAATGGTTATGAAGTTACGAGTTATATTCCAGGGGAAGGCCATAACCTTCAAGAGCACTCTATAGTATTGATCAGAGGCGGTCGTGTTAAAGATTTGCCTGGTGTTAGATATCACAATATTCGTGGTGCATTAGACTTGCAAGGTGTTCAAGGACGTAAGCAAGCTAGATCACTGTATGGAACAAAGAGACCTAAATAATAAAAGGATTATTAAAAAATGGCACGTAGAAGAAAAGCTCTCTCTAGAAATATTATCCCAGACGCAAAGTACGGGAATATTATTGTCGCGAAGTTTATCAATAATATCATGAAGCAAGGAAAAAAATCAGTTGCTGAATCAGCTTTTTATGAAGCTTTAACATTCGCTTCTGAAAAACTTTCTGTTGATCCTATAGAAGCTTTTGAGAAAATTTTATCTAACATTCGTCCGTCAGTCGAAGTTAGATCTCGCCGTGTTGGTGGTGCTACATATCAAGTTCCTTGCGATGTTAGACCTACAAGACAAACAGCTCTTGCTATTCGTTGGTTGATCGTTGCATCAAAAGCAAGAAAAGATAAGAAGACATTCCCAGACAAGTTAGCTGCTGAATTTTTAGATGCTTTCTCTGGAAGAGGATCTGCGTTTAAAAAGAAAGAAGATACTCATAAAATGGCTGAATCTAACCGTGCGTTTGCGCACTATAACTGGTAGGAGATTAGACATGCCTAGATCAGCACCTATAGAGTTTTACAGAAATATCGGTATCATGGCGCATATTGATGCCGGAAAAACAACGACAACTGAGCGTATTCTATACTATACAGGAAAATCTCATAAAATTGGTGAAGTGCACGAAGGTGCTGCAACAATGGACTGGATGGAACAAGAGCAGGAGAGAGGTATTACAATTACTTCTGCTGCCACAACTTGCTTCTGGAAAGGAGAGAATGGAAAAAGCTACAGAATTAATATTATTGATACACCTGGTCACGTTGACTTTACGATTGAAGTAGAGCGTTCATTGCGTGTGCTTGACGGTGCGGTCACAGTATTCGATGGTGTTGCTGGTGTTGAGCCTCAATCAGAAACAGTTTGGAGGCAAGCTGATAAGTATAAAGTTCCGCGTATTTGTTTTGTAAACAAGATGGATAGAACTGGCGCTGACTTCTTCAGATGTGTGAAGATGATTGTTGAGCGTTTAGGCGCTCGTCCTATCGTCATGCAGCTACCTATAGGATTGGAAGAGAATTTTAAAGGTGTTGTTGACTTAGTAAAAATGAAAGCGATCGTTTGGAAAGACGAGTCTTTAGGTGCTGAGTTTGCTGAGGAAGAAATTCCTGCAGATATGAAAGAAATTGCTAATGAATACCGCTCTAAGTTAGTTGAGTCTGCTGTCGAGATGGATGACAAGTTAATGTCTGACTATCTTGATGGTAAGGAAATATCAAACGAAGACATCAAGCGTTGCGTTCGTAAAGCTGCTACAAGTTTTGTTATGGTTCCAATTTTCTGTGGGTCAGCATTTAAAAACAAAGGTGTACAACCTTTGCTAGACGCAGTAGTTGCTTACTTGCCAAGCCCAATTGATATTGCGCCTGCTACAGGTCATAGCACAAGAGATGATTCAGAAGTTACGATTAAAGTTAGTGATACAGAGAAATTTGTTGGTCTTGCATTTAAGATCATGAACGATCCATTCGTTGGTTCATTGACATTCGTTAGAATTTACGCAGGACAACTTAAAAGTGGCACTGGTGTTCTAAATACAAATAAAGATAATAAGGAAAGAGTTGGTCGTATGTTACTAATGCATGCGAACAACAGAGAAGACATTAAAGAAGCTTATGCTGGTGATATCGTTGCATTAGCTGGTCTTAAAAATACAACAACTGGTGAAACTCTTTGTGATGAAGACGCAGAAGTTGTATTGGATAAAATGAAATTCCCTGAGCCTGTAATTCAAGTTGCTGTTGAGCCTAAATCTACAGCAGATCAAGAAAAAATGGGCGTAGCAATCGGCAGACTAGTCGCTGAAGATCCGTCTTTAAGAGTTAAAGTTGATCATGAGTCTGGTCAAACAATTCTTGCTGGTATGGGTGAGCTTCATCTAGAGATTATTGTTGATAGAATGAAGAGAGAATTTAAAGTTGAAGCAAACATCGGTGCTCCACAAGTAGCATACCGTGAGACTATTACAAAAGGCTACGAGATTGATTATACTCATAAAAAACAATCTGGTGGTGCTGGTCAATTTGCTAAAGTTAAAATTAAGTTTGAGCCTCTTGAAGCTGGAAAAGGATATGAATTTGAAAGCAAAGTTGTTGGTGGTAACGTTCCAAAAGAATATATACCAGCAGTTGACAAGGGTATCGAAGATATTAGGAATAGTGGTATCCAAGCTGGTTACCCTGCAATCGACTTCAAAGCTACATTACTAGATGGTGCATACCATGATGTAGATTCAAGTGCGCTTGCGTTCGAAATTGCTGCTAAAGCTGCCTTCAGAGAAGGAATGGCTAAAGCGGGTCCAAAAATACTAGAACCAATCATGGCTGTTGAAGTTATTACGCCTGATGAGTTCATGGGTGATGTAATTGGTCACTTGAATAGTATTCGTGGACAGATCCAAGGAATGGAGGCTAGAGGTAATGCTCAAGTAATTAAAGCAAACGTGCCTCTTGCTACAATGTTTGGCTACATCAACACACTAAGGTCTATGACTCAGGGTAGAGCGCAGTATTCTATGAATTTCTCGCGCTATGATCAAGTTCCACAAAGTGTTGCTGAAGGAATAATTGCGAAAGCTTCATAAGAATTTAAAAGAGAAGAAAAAGTATGTCACAAGAAATTGTAATAAAATTAAGAGCTTTTGATCACAGAGTACTTGATCATTCAGTTAGAGACATTGTTAGCACAGTAAAAAGAACTGGTGCAAAAATAAGAGGTCCAATTCCTCTTCCAAGGAAAATTCAGAAGTTCACAGTGAACAGATCTACTCACGTAGATATTGAATCAAGAGAGCAATTTGAGATTAGGTATCATACAAGACTTATGTTTGTTGAGCCATCTCCTCAAACAGTTGACTCATTGATGAAGTTAGACTTGCCTTCTGGAGTTGAAGTTGAAATCAAGTTAAATGAGGCTGCGTAATGTCTATTCATACAAGAAGAACAGGTCTTATAGCTAAGAAAGTTGGAATGTCCCAAATTTTTGATCATAATGGTGCAGCTCTTGCTGTAACTCTAATTGAAGCTAAAGGAAATTTCGTTGTTGGAACTAAAACTAAAGAGAAAGATGGATACAGTGCTGTCGTTCTAGGTTTTGGTGAGAGAAAAGCTAGCAGAACTTCAAAACCTCTTAAAGGTGCTTTTGCCAAAGCTTCAGTTTCTCCAAAAAATAAAGTTAAAGAATTCAGAGTTTCTGAGTCAGCTCTTTTGCAACCTGGTCAAGAACTGTCTATTGAGCACTTTGTTGCTGGACAGTGTGTTGACATTCAGGGTGTAAATATAGGTAAAGGTTTTGCTGGTGTTATGAAGCGTCATAACTTTAGAGGTTTAGAAGCCTCCCACGGTGTATCAGTTAGCCATAGATCTCATGGTTCGACAGGTCAAAGACAGGATCCAGGTCGTGTTTTCAAAGGAAAGAAAATGGCTGGTCACATGGGCTGTGAAGTTGTAACAATTCAGAACGTTAAAGTTGTTCAGGTTGATACAAGTTTGGGTCTCATTGCTTTGGCTGGTTCTGTTCCAGGGAAAGCTGGTTCATACATTTATATTTCAGATGCTGTTAAAGTTGCACTTCCTATTGATGCGCAATTCCCTGCAGCTCTTGTAAAAACAACAAAAACTGAAGCTGCCTCTAAAGAAGCAGAGCAACCTCAGCAAGAACAAACAGCTAATTAGTAGATAGTCATGCAAGTAGAAATTAGAAATTTAGATAATAAGGAAGCTGGCAAGACCGAACTCAACGCCGATATTTTTGGCCAAGAGTATAGGTCAGATATCCTAGCTAGAGTGGTAGATTGGCAAAGAGCGAAAGCTCGATCTGGTTGCCATATGGTGAAAGATAGATCTTTGGTTGCTGGTTCAACAAGAAAAATTTATAAACAGAAAGGGACAGGTCAAGCACGTCACGGTTCAGTAAAAGCCCCTATTTTCGTTGGTGGTGGTACAGTTTTCGGACCAGTAGTTAGATCTCATGAGTATAGCCTTAATAAAAAAGTAAGAAATTTAGGTTTGAAGGTCGCTTTATCGTTGAAACTAAAAGAGAAATCGTTTATAGTCCTCAACAACGCGAAAGTAGAGTCAGACAAGACATCTGATTTATCAAAGAAAATAAAGAGCTTTGACAGCAAGTCAGTGTTAATTATTGATTCTACCGTGGATGAAAAACTAAAACTTTCATCACGTAATCTTAAAGGTGTAGATGTGTTGCCTGTTGGAGGCTTAAACGTTTTAGACATTCTAAAACATGAAAAGTTACTTATGACAGTTGATGCACTCAAAGAAGTGGAGAAGAGGTTAGCATGTTAAATGCAAAGCTATATGATGTAATCATCAGACCAATATTTACTGAAAAAGCCACAAGTATGGCTGATCAGAACAAATATTTGTTCGAAGTTAAATCTTGTGCAGACAAGAAACAAGTAAAAGAAGCGGTAGAGAAAGTATTTGAAACGGAAGTTGCTTCTGTAAACATGCTTAACCGTAGAGGTAAAGCCAAAGTATTTAAAGGTACTAAAGGTAGAACAGTTGGCTTTAAACAAGCTATTGTTACTCTTAAAAAAGGAAAAACAATTGAAATTAGTGCTGGAGCATAACCTATGGCATTGAAAAGTTTTAGTCCAACTACTCCAGGTCAAAGACAGCTTGTATTAATTGATAGAAGCACTTTGTGGAAAGGTAATCCTGAGAAAAGTCTAGTTGCTGGTAAAAAGAAGACTGGCGGTAGAAATAATCAAGGTAGATTGACGTCATTCAGAAAAGGTGGTGGTCATAAGCAGAAGTACCGTATTGTTGATTTTCATAGAAGAAAAGATGATATGATCGCAACGGTTGAAAGGATTGAGTATGATCCAAACCGTACGGCATTTATTGCTTTGATCAAGTATTCAGATGGTGAGTTAGCATATATCATTGCTCCACAGAAGTTAGCAGTTGGAGATAAGATCGAGTCTGGTGAACAGGCAGATATTAAGGTTGGAAATACACTTCCACTGAGAAATATTCCAGTTGGAACAATTATACATAACGTTGAAATGAAGCCAAAAGCTGGAGCGCAATTAGCAAGAGCTGCTGGTAGCTATGTTCAACTAGTTGGTAAAGATGCAAGTATGGCACTTATGAAGCTTCGCTCTGGTGAAGTTAGAATGGTTAGTGCGGAATGCAGAGCGACAATTGGTGCGGTTTCTAACCCTGATCAGCAAAATACAATAATTGGTAAAGCTGGTCGTTCTAGATGGAAAGGAATCAGGCCTTCTGTTCGTGGCGTTGCGATGAACCCTATCGATCACCCGCATGGTGGTGGTGAAGGTAAGACATCGGGTGGTAGACATCCAGTGACTCCTTGGGGTAAATCGACAAAAGGTAAGCGTACAAGAACTAATAAGCGAACATCTAAGCTTATTGTTCGTAGAAGGTATCAAAAGTAAAGTAGGAGAATAATTATGGCAAGATCAGTTTGGAAAGGCCCTTTTGTGGATGCATCGGTTATTAAAAAGGTTGAAGAAGTTCAATCTTCTAAGAAATCTGTTGTAATCAAAATTACATCAAGAAGGTCTACTATATTACCTCAGTTCGTTGGTTTAACTTTCGCTGTTTATAATGGCAAAGCATACTTACCTGTACAAGTAACTGAAATGATGGTTGGACATAAGTTTGGTGAGTTTGCTCCTACAAGAACTTTCAGAGGCCATGGTGCAAACAGAAAAGCGGTAAATGAGTAATACAATGAAAGCTAAACAAAATAAAAAAGTGATAGCCAAAGGAACTGCAATCAAAGGAAGCGTTCAGAAGGTTAATCTAGTTGCACAAATGATTCAAGGAATGAAAGCTTTTGACGCATTATTGCAACTTAAGTTCAGCCCTAAGAGAGCTGCGAAAGATATTTATCCGATCCTAAATTCTGCAATTGCTAATGCGGAAAATAATCATGGAAAAGATATTGATAACTTGGTTGTTGATCAAGTTATTGTTGGTAGATCTTTTGTTCTTAAAAGATTTCATGCAAGAGGAAGAGGAAGAGCTTCAGGAATTAAAAAGCCTTTCAGCAATGTGACAATTTATTTAGATGAGCAAAGGTAGTTTATGGGTCAGAAAGTAAGTCCAATTGGTTTAAGAGTAGGAATTATTAGAACTTGGGATTCTGTTTGGTTTGCAGGCAAAACTTATGCTGACAAGCTTCACCAAGACATTAAAATTCGTGCGCTTGTGCAGAAAACACTTCCAAATGCGGGAATTAGCAAAATTATAATCAAAAGACCAGCTAGTAAGCTAGCTGTTGAGATTCATGCAGCTCGTCCAGGCATGGTGATTGGTAAAAAAGGTGGAGATATTGAGAAACTTAAGAAGCAGGTTGAGGCTATTTCAAAATCTGAGTCTTCAATAAATATTGTTGAAGTAAAGAAACCTGAGATTGATTCTAAATTAGTTGCTGAGAGTATTGCTCAACAACTAGAGAAAAGAATTGCATTCAGAAAAGCTTCAAAAAGAGCTGTTCAAACAGCAATGAGAATGGGTGCTAAAGGAATCAGAGTTAATGTTTCTGGTCGTTTAGGTGGTGCTGAGATTGCACGTATGGAATGGTATAGAGAAGGACAAGTTCCTCTTCACACACTTCGTGCTGATATTGATTATGGTACTGCAGAAGCTCATACAACATATGGTTTGATTGGCATTAAAGTTTGGATTTATAAAGGTGATGTTAAGCCTGAGTCAAGACAACTTGAGCAAAAAAACAAAGTAGTAAATGGGTAATTGGAAATGTTAGCACCTAAAAAATCAAAATTTAGAAAAGCATTTAAAGGAAGAATTCACGGTAACGCAAAAGGTGGTTTTTCAGTTGAGTTTGGTTCGTTTGGACTTAAAGCGCTAGAGCCTGAAAGAGTTACTGCGAGACAAATAGAAGCAGCTCGTCGTTCAATTGCAAGATCTATGAAAAGATCAGGTAAACTTTGGATTAGAATATTTCCAGATATTCCTGTATCAAGAAAGCCTGCAGAGGTAAGAATGGGTAGTGGTAAAGGTAACCCTGAGTTCTTTGTTTGCAGAGTGAAGCCAGGCAGAATTATGTTCGAGCTAGATGGTGTTGATGAGGCAGTTGCAAGAGAAGCTTTCGATAAGGCTTCTGCAAAACTTCCTATTAAAACAAAGTTTGTTAAAAGGGTAGATTAAGGTGTTAGGTATGAAAGCTGCGGATTTAAAAATTAAAACAATTAACGAGTTGAATACAGAGTTGACAAAGCTAAAAAAAGAGGCTATGAATCTTCGTTTTCAAAAGGTTACTGGTGAGTTGAAAAACTTGGCAAGAGTAAGAACTGTAAGAAAGTCTGTAGCTCTTGTTAACACGCTCATTAATGAGAAGAAACGTAAAGGTGAGAAGTAATTAGATATGGCTAAGAAAGTTTTAAGTGGTGTAGTGATTAAAAGTAGTGGAGATAAGACTGTTTCTGTTGAAGTGGTTAGATCTGTAAAGCACCCTAGATATCACAAGATAATTAAAAGAACAAAAAAGTATGCGGCTCACGATGAGTCAAATTCTTGTAAAGTTGGTGACAAAGTTGAGATTCAAGAGTCTCGCCCAATTTCTAAGAATAAGCGCTTTGTAGTTCTGAATTCAGCGAAGGCGTAGAGGAGAGTATTATGGTACAAATGTTAACAAAATTAGATGTAGCTGATAATTCTGGAGCTAAAACTGTAAAGTGCGTAAAGGTTTTAGGCGGTTCTTTTAGAACTATTGCTAATATAGGAAATATAATTGTTGTTTCTATTCAAGATGCAATTCCAAAAGGAAAAGTTAAGAAAGGTGACGTACACAGAGCAGTTATTGTTAGAACAAAAAAAGAATTAAAAAGAAAAGACGGTAGCTTTATTAAGTTTAATAAAAATGCAGTAGTTTTGATTGATAAACAAGGTGAGCCAATAGGCACTCGTGTGTTTGGTCCAGTTCCTAGAGAATTAAGAGCTCACTACATGAGAATAATTTCGTTAGCTCCAGAGGTGTTGTAGTATGTCGCAAAATAAAATGAAAATTAGAAAGGGAGACAGTGTAATAGTTCTTACTGGCAAAGATAAAGGTAAGAAAGGTCAAGTTGCTAAGGTTATCCCTGCAGAAAGAAAGTTAGTTATTGGTGGAATAAATGTTGTCAAAAAACATACAAAGCCGTCAAAGCTAAATCCTAATGGTGGAATTGTTTCAAAAGAAATGCCAATTGCAGTTTCTAACGTTGCAATTCTTGATCCGAAGACGGATCAGCCTACAAGAGTTGGTTTTAAAATTTTATCAGATGGAAATAAAGTTCGCTTTGCGAAAAAGTCTGGTGAAGTAATAGATAATGTGAAGTAGTTATGAAAAGTAGATTACAGGATTTATACGAGAAAAAAATAGTAGATAACCTTACAAAGAAATTTGGTTATAAAAATAGACTGTCTGTTCCTAAATTAAAACAGATCGTTATTACTATGACAGTAAAAGAAGCGATGACAGATGGTAAAGCCATGGATAGAGTTGCTGATGAGCTTTTTGCAATAACTGGTCAAAAACCAGTGGTTACAAAAGCTAAAAAAGCGATTGCTACTTTTAAAATCAGAGAAGGTATGCCTCTAGGCCTTAAAGTTACTTTAAGAAAACATATGATGTATCACTTCCTTGATCGCTTTGTAAACATAGCTTTGCCAATGGTGAAAGACTTTAGAGGTTTATCTCCTAAGCAATTCGATAAAAAAGGAAATTACTCAATGGGTCTTAAAGAGCACGTAATATTCCCTGAAGTGAATTCTGATAAAGTTGACAGAAACCAAGGTATGAACTTAGTTTTTGTTACCTCTGCTAATACAAGTGAAGAAGGACAAGCTCTTTTAACAGAGTTTAACTTCCCTTTTAATCAATAACATATAAAAAATATGGCAAAAAAAAGTTCAGTAGAAAAAAATAATAGAAGAAAGAGAATGGTTGCAAGAGATCTTGCAAAACGAACAGCTCTTAAAGATATCATTATGAACAAGGCAATTCCACTTGATGAAAGATTTGCAGCTCAGCTTAAGTTAGCTAAGATGCCGAGAAATGGTGCTGCTGTTAGAGTAAGAAATCGTTGTGAGCTTACTGGCAGATCAAGAGGTTTCTTCAGAAAATTCAAAGTTTCTAGGATTTGTATTAGATATTTAGCTGGTAGAGGTTTACTACCAGGTGTAACAAAGTCAAGTTGGTAATTTAGATATGTCATTAACAGATAGAATAGCAGATGCGTTTGCAAGAATTAAAAATGCTCAGAGAGCAGGACACGGTTACGTTGTTGTACCGTCTTCTATTCTTGTAAAGTCAGTTGTAGATGTGCTAGTTAGAGAAGGTTATGTAGAAGCGAGTGAAGAGCTAGCTCATACAAATGGTGCTAAATTTCTAAAAATAGATTTGAAATATCATGAGTCAATGCCTGTAATCAATCACTTAGGAAGAGTTTCTAAGTCTGGTCGCAGAGTTTACAGTGGTGTTAAAACTATGCCAAAAGCACAAGGTGGTTTAGGCATATTGATTTTAACTACACCACAAGGTGTGTTTTCTGATCACGAAGCTAAAGCTAGAAATTTAGGTGGTGAATTAATTGGTGAATGTTGGTAAGAGATTAAAATGGCTAAGATTAAAAAGCTTCCAGTAGAGATTAAAAAAGAAGTAAAAGTTACTTTGCAGGGAAACGTTATTAATGCTACAGGTGCGAAAGGCACTTTAACTTTGAAAGTTCCATCTGAAGTAGCGGTTGAAATGAAAGACGGTCTTCTTGAATTTTATACAGCTAGTACAGCGAGTAACGCAAAGGCTCTTTGCGGTCTTAATAGAAAGTTAGCAGCTAACATGATTCAGGGTGTATCTGAAGGCTTTAGACAAGTTTTAGATATGACAGGTGTTGGTTTTAAGTCTGAGACAGATGGTAAGCTTCTTCGCTTAACACTTGGGTTCAGCCATGATATAGTTTTTGAAATCCCAGCAGGTGTTACAATTAAATGCTTGAAACCTACGCAAATTGAGATTACAGGTTTTGACAAACAATTGGTTGGACAGGTTGCGTCAAACATTAGACAGCTTAGAAAACCTGAGCCTTATAAAGGTAAAGGTATTAGATACGAAGGAGAAGTTATCCGTCGTAAAGAAGGTAAAAAGAAATAATTAGGTTATGTATGTATAATAGTAATTTTGACAGAAGAAGACAGAGAGTAAGAAGAGGCCTAAAAAAGAAATCATTAGGCAAGCTCAGACTTACAGTGTATAGATCAAATCAACATATTTACGCTCAAATTATTGATGATTTGAAGTCTGTAACTATTGTGTCTGCTTCTACAAAAGAAAAAGATTTTCCAAAGAAAATTAAAGCTTCAACAGTAGCAGCTGCTGAAGAAGTTGGAAAACTGGTTGCAGAAAGAGCAATGAAGGAGAAAGCTAAAGAAGTAGTTTTTGACCGTGGTGGTTATTTATATCATGGAAGAGTTAAGGCTTTGGCTGAAGGTGCTAGAAAAGCTGGTTTGAAATTTTAAAGGTTATACATGTCTGAGAATTTAGAAATTTATCAAAAAATAGTAGACGTTAGCAGAAACTCTAAGACTGTAAAAGGTGGTAGAAGAATGAGTTTCGGAGTTATCGTAGTAGTTGGTGATCGTAAGGGAAGAGTAGGAGTAGGTCATGGAAAAGCTGCTGAAGTAATGGATGCAAATGAAAAAGCCAAAAGCGAAGCTAAAAATTCAATGATCAAAATTCCATTAAGAGATGGAAGAACTCTTCATCATGATGTATTAGGACGTTTCGGTGCTGGCAGAGTAATTATGAGATCTGCGCCAGCTGGTACTGGTATTATTGCAGGTGGTGCTGTTAGAGCAGTTTGCGAAGCTTTAGGAATTAAGGACGTAGTTGCAAAATCTATTGGATCAACTAATCCTCACAACTTAATTAAAGCAACTTTGAATGCTTTGACTCTAACAAAGTCCCCTAGATTTACTGCTGAAAAGCGTGGTAAAAAAGTTGGTGAGATTGTTAGCAGAAGAGAAAAACCTACTGCTGGTTCTCCGACAGAAGGTGAAGTTGTAGCGCAAATTGAATCAGCTCCTAAGAGAAAAGTTGTAAAGAATAATGGTAGTAAGTAATTATGGCTAAAGAAGTGAAGAAAGCAGCTAAGTCTACAGGAAAAGTTAAATTTTATCAGTTTGCAAGTGCTGCTGGAAAAATTAAAAAGCAAAAACAAACTTTGATTGGGCTTGGTTTAGGGAAAATTCATAGTGAATCTGAATTAGAAGATACGGCTGCCGTTCGTGGAATGGCTGCAAAAGTTCAGCATTTAGTTAGAGAAGTTAAATAGGTAAATTATGTTAAATGTAATTAAAGATAATTTCGGAGCGAGACGCAAGTATAAGAGACTTGGCAGAGGTATCGGTTCTGGAAAAGGTAAAACTTCAGCTCGTGGTGGTAAAGGTCAGACAGCTCGTACTGGTGTTGCACTTAATGGCTTTGAAGGTGGTCAAATGCCTTTGCACAGAAGGCTTCCAAAAAGAGGATTTGCTTCGTTAAATACTGAAGTTGTTGAAGTTGTAAACTTTGATTCGATTGAGACCTTCATAAAGTCTGGAAAATTGAAAAGCAATATTTCTATTGATGATTTAAGAAATTCAGGATTGCTAAAAGGAAGAACTGCTAAAGTTAAACTCCTAGGCTCTGGAGAATTGAAATCCAAAATTTCGATCCAAGTTCATGCTATTTCAAAGCAAGCTGAAGAGGCGCTTAAAAAGTCTGGTTCTACTGTAGAGATTGTGAAATTTGAAATGCAACAATCTAAAGAGCCTGTTGCGAAAGTTAAGCAAGTTAAAAAAGTTGCTGAAGTTACAGAAGAAAAAGCTTCAAAAGATTCGAAGCCCAAGGCTGTGAAAACAGTAGCTAAAGCTGCTCCTAAAGTAAAAGCTACAGAAAAGAAAACAGTTGAGAAGAAAAAAACAACTAAAAAATAAGTAATTTAATAGTTTGACCAAAATATGACTTCAGCAACAGAAAGAATGGCCTCTAATCTTAGCTTATCCTCGTTTGGAAGAGCTTCGGAGCTAAAAAGCAAGATTTGGTTCGTTATAATGATGCTTATAGTTTATAGAATTGGGACATATGTTCCCCTTCCCGGTATAAATGCCGCTGCATTGGCTCAGCTAAATAATGATCAGGCCGGTGGTGTTTTGGGCATGTTTAATATGTTAACTGGTGGTGCGCTTGGGCGTATGTCACTATTTGCTTTAAACATTATGCCATATATTACCGCATCAATTATCATGCAATTGATGGCAGTTGTTTCTAATGAAATTGCAGCTCTCAAAAAAGAGGGAGAACAGGGCAGAAAAAAAATCAACCAATATACTAGATATCTAACGGTAATTCTTGCCTTGTTTCAAGGTTATGGCATTGCTGTCGGCGCAGAAGCGACACAGACTTCTCAAGGGCTGTTAGTTAGCTCTCCCGGAATTTTCTTTAGAGTGATTACCATGCTTACTCTAACTGGAGGAACAGTTTTAGTAATGTGGATTGCAGAGCAGATTAATACTCGTGGAATTGGCAATGGAAGTTCTTTGATAATATTTGCTGGTATAGTTGCAGGTTTACCCTCAGCAATAGCTGCTTTATTCGAGATGGGAAGAACTGGCGCTCTATCAACATTCCTAATTCTTGCAATAATAGTAGTGTGTGTTTCCCTGATTGTATTCATAGTTTTTATGGAAAAAGCACAAAGAAGAATTCTGGTGAATTATCCCAAGAGACAGATGGGTAACAAAATGTTTGGTGGAGATTCTACACATCTACCCTTGAAGCTTAATACTTCAGGAGTTATTCCAGCGATTTTTGCAAGCTCACTCTTGTTATTCCCTCTTACGATTGCAGGATTCACGCAAAACACAGAAGTTGGTGGTTGGAAACAGCTTGTTGCACTTCACCTGTCACATGGAAAACCTATATACGTATTTTTATATGCAAGTTTAATTGCATTCTTTTGTTTTTTTTACACATCGGTTGTATTCAACCCTGAAGAAACAGCAGAGAATTTAAGAAAGAATGGTGGTGTTATTTTGGGTCGTAGACCAGGTCCACACACTGCAGAATATCTAGATTATGTTTTGACTAGAATTACAGTACTTGGAGCAATCTATATGATTGTTGTCTGTGTATTGCCAGAAATAATGATGTCACAATACTCTATACCTTTCTACTTAGGTGGTACAAGCTTATTAATTGTAGTGAATGTAGTGATTGACTTGTTCACTCAAGTGCAAACTCATTTGCTAAGCACTCAGTATGAGGGATTGCTTAAAAAAGCGAAACTAAGAGGTCGTCAATAATGAGATTGGTTCTCTTAGGTGCTCCAGGTGCAGGAAAAGGAACTCAAGCTGATATGTTAGCTGAAGAGTTCGGTATACCTAAGCTATCTACTGGTGAAATGGTTAGAGCAGAAGTTGCTTCTGGAACAGATCTTGGAAATAACATTAAAGACACAATACATCAAGGAAAGCTGGTTTCAGATGATGTGATGATAGACTTAGTAAAAGCTAGAATATCGAAGAGTGACTGTGAAAATGGATTTATCTTGGATGGTTTTCCAAGAACAATTCCACAGGCAAAGGCTCTTGACCAAATGATTGCTCAACTTCCTGAACAAGGCTTTCTTGTGATAAATTTTCTTGTTGGAGTTGCAGATCTTGTAAAAAGAATCAGCGGTAGATACACCTGCAAAAGTTGTCATACTGGATACCACAAAATTTTCAAACAACCTAAACTTGAAGGTGTTTGCGATAAATGTGGATCAAAAGAATTTGTTTACCGTGAAGACGATAAACCTGAAGCTGTTAAAGTAAGAATAGATGTTTATAACGAAAAAACAGCTCCACTTATTGAATACTATAAGAAAAATGGCTCATTCAGGGAAGTCGATGGTATGGGAACAATAAAGCACATAAACGCATCAGTTAGTGTTTTGGTTAAAGGATTAGGGGGTAGTTTTAGTAAAGCTACCAACAATGGCTAGAAATTTGTGATGAATGAAGTATAATAGCCTTGACTTAAAGGCATAATTGGGTATCATTCTGGTTCACAAATTTAATTTATTATTTTTGAATTGAGGTTAAAGTGGCGCGTATAGCAGGTGTAAATATTCCAACAAACAAAAAGCTTTGGGTAGGTCTTACCTATGTTTTCGGTATTGGAAAGGTGGCATCGTATGAAATTTGTAAAAAAGCAAGTCTTGATACTGAAAAAAGAGTTAGTGCACTTAGTGAAGATGAAGTAAGACTCCTTCGTGAAGTTATTGACGCTAATTACAAAGTAGAAGGTGAGTTGCGTAGGGAAATTGGTTCTAATATTACTGCTCTTAAAAGCATTAAATGCTATAGAGGCTTAAGACATATTAGAAAGCTTCCTGTAAGAGGTCAAAGAACTCATACAAACGCTAGAACAAGAAAAGGAAAGGCGATTCCAATTGCTGGTAAAAAAATGGTTACTAAATAAGTGAGATAAAAATGAAATCTACAAGTTCTACAACAAAAAAAAGAAAAAAAGTTGTTCCAGTTGGTATTGCTGTTATCAAGGCAACATTTAATAATACGCACATAACAATTACAGACCCGCATGGTGATGTTATAGCCCAATCTTCGTCTGGTGCTAACGGATTTAAAGGATCAAAGAAATCTACACCTTTTGCTGCTCAGGTTACTGGTACTAAAGTAATTAATAAAGCAAAAGAGTATGGTTTAAAGACACTTTCAGTTCAGGTAAGTGGTCCTGGTACTGGCAGAGAATCTGCTGTAAGAGCACTTCAAGCTCCAGAAATTACAGTTACTTCAATTAGAGATATTACTCCTGTTCCTCATAATGGATGCAGACCTCCTAAGAGAAGAAGAGTTTAATTTTATAGACTTTTTAAATCATTTTAAATTTTTATGGGTGCAAGTATGTCGGAAAAACTAAAAAAAAGTGAACAGGAAGTTAGGCAAGAAGGAGCTAGAAATATCATAGCTGCAAACTGGGCTAGCTTGATTAAACCTTCAGACTATTCTTTTGAACAAGTAGATGAAAGAACAGCTACTTTCAAAATTGAGCCTCTTGAAAGAGGGTTTGGTGTTACACTTGCTAACTCAATTAGAAGAATTTTACTTTCATCTTTGCAAGGTGCTGCAATCACTTCAATCAATATTGAAGGCGTAGATCATGAATTTACAGCGATTCCGGGCGTTAAAGAAGATGCCACAGATATCGTTTTAAATGTAAAGCAAATCGTTTTGAGATATGGCGGTAGTGAAAGAAGAAAAATGTCTTTGAAGGCTACAGGTCCATGTGTTGTTACTGCTGGCATGATTGAAACATCTCAGGATATTGAAGTTATTAATAAAAACCAAATCATTTGTACTTTGGATAAAGGTGCAAAATTGAATATTGAATTTGTAGTAGGAACTGGCAAAGGTTATGTTTCTGCAAACGATAATAGAAGAGCTGACGCACCTCTTGGTGTAATTCCTATTGATTCTATTTTTACTCCAATTAGAAGAGTAACATATAAGGTTGATCATAGTAGGGTTGGTTCAGATACAGAATACGATAAACTATACCTAACAATTGAATCAAATGGCTCTATTGCTCCTGATTTAGCTTTAGGTCTTGCTGCTAAGATTATTCAAGATCAGTTGCAAGTTTTTGTGAAGTTCCAAGATATTCAAGAAGTATCTGAAAGTGAGGAAGAGAAACTTCCATTTGATGTTCAGCTACTTAAAAAAGTTGATGACCTTGAACTTTCAGTTAGATCACAGAACTGTCTGAAAAACGACAACATAGTGTACATTGGTGATTTGGTTGTTAAGACTGAAGGTGAGATGTTAAAGACACCTAACTTTGGTAGAAAATCACTTAATGAAATAAAAGAATTACTAGCTTCTATGAATCTTAGATTCGGAATGGAAGTTGTAGGTTGGCCACCTGAGAGTATCGAAGAGATGGCTAAGAAATACGAAGAGCAATTAGGCTAATAGAATAGAATTGGAGATTTTTTATGGATCACGGAAGTAGAGGAAGAAAGTTTGGTAGACGCGGCGCGCACAGAGGTGCAATGCTGATGAACTTAGTTAAAGCTCTTATTACTCATGAGCAAATTACAACAACTTTGCCAAAAGCAAAAGATTTGAGACCAGTTGCTGAGAAGATTATTACTCTTGGTAAAAAAGGAACTCTTGCTGCCCGTAGGCAAGCAATTGCTTTTATGCAAGGTAATACAGATGAAGTTACAAAGCTTTTCGATACTATTGCAAAGAAATGTGCAAATCGTGCTGGTGGCTATACAAGAATTATTAAAGCTGGAAACAGACAAGGTGATAATGCTCCAATGGCGATCATTGAACTAGTAGATAAATAATATCTGACAGCAAATAAAATTTTGTAAAGGGTTGAAATATTTTTTGTTTCAGCCCTTTTTCAATTTCGGACATTCTAAGTGTTAACACCAATATGCAACTAATAAATTTGTGAGGTAATTATGAAAAGTTTGAATTATTTAAATTACAGTGAAATAAAGGAAAGTAAGCAATTAGAGATTTTAGGACATGTTTTGTTTCAAGATGCTCAGTGCGATAGAATTAATGCTGAAGTGTTCCAGAGGTATACAGATATTTTAACTGGTCAGTACCCTAACTTCAAAGGTGAAGACTATGATATGTTTGTAAGGGAGTTTATTGATTTGAAGGAGCGCTTGCAATCTTTACACTCTCAGCAAGATGATGATAAATTTGAAGAATATAACGAGTTTGCCAAAGACCAATGCAAAGTTCTTTACAGTGCTTTTCTAAACAAAGCGTTTGACTCAGAGTTGTAATAAAATATATTTTCTTCTTAGCAAACATGAGGTATTTATGCGAAACGTAATACTAACGGTATTTTTTTTAGCAGTATTAATTATGACATTTACTAGTCTTGGTATGAATCAGAGAGAGTCGCTTGAGCAAGCAGAGGAAATTAATATTTTCTCTGAAACTTTTGGAGATAAAGCGAATCCAGCTGTGCTTCTGAATATGGGTGCAGGTGGGCAAGGCATTCATTGGCCAAGTGAGCTTTGTCAAAAGCTAGCTGACAGGGGTTATTTTGTCATTAGGTATGATTATAGAGATTCAGGCTTGTCCACAGCCGTGGATTTTGATAAATCTCCATACTCCGTGATGACATTAGTATATGACACTCATAAAGTTTTGGATAAGTATTCAATTGTAAAAGCTCATTATGTTGGCTTTTCTATGGGTGGCCAGTTAGCACAGCTTGCAGGTGGATACCATCCGCGTAGAGTTAAGTCTTTGGTGTTGCTTGGTACATCTACAGATTTCCGCCCAGGTTTTGACGCATTTGAAGGAAAGTATAGTGATAAAGGACTAACCCCACCTAAAAAGGAGTATGTTGATTTTATTAACTCTTTAAAAACAGATGTAGTGCAAACAGAAGAGCAGAAAGTTGAAGAATACGTTAAAAAATGGAGAATGCTAGATGGCTCTCCAGCTGATTTTGACGAAGAATTCTTTAGAAAGCAAGCTGTTGAAACTTTTTCAAGAACAAAGCTCCAGCAACCATATGTGAACCATAGCAAAGCAATGAAATTGTCTTTTGAGAGCCATGAATTAGCTCCAGGTTTGATCAAATTGCCTACCCTGATAATTCAAGGCAAGAATGATCCAGTGTTTCCTCTTGATCATGGAAATGATTTGAACCAAAAAATTGCAGGATCTAAGCTTGTAATTTGGGATAATTTTGCACATGCAATTAGCCCTAGGAACTTTGATCAGCTAGTTGACGAGATGGATAACTTCTTCAAAAATATAAAGTAGTTTTTTTAGGTATTTCTATTCTTTTTCTATAGCTATAAAAATGCTATAATCTTCCTTTATTTAGGCTTGGGAGATGCTTAATTTTACAGAGGAGCAGATGTATTGGATGTCGTTGCAGTTTGCTGTTCCTGCTGAAGCTAAATTTATCCCTGAAAGAGGTTTTGATAGCAGGTTGGCTTTTTTTTTAGCTCTCTTTTCTATGGGATTAATAGCTGTGATGCTAAGTAAGTTATTATCTTCACTTGATAAAGCTCATCTTCTAAAGAGTGCATCAACTGCTGTAAGTAGAGTGAAAGAAGAGGCAATGGAAATACCAAAATTCCATTTTAGTGAAGAAGACTTATTTAAAAAGCTAGTGCGTTGTGGTGAGATCTCAAAATATCTAAATATTCTAAGAGTTGAGCTAGAAAGTTTGAATGATAAAAACTTAGACAAAATAGCTTTGCTGGAAAGCGCATTAGCAATTTGTTATGGGACAGATCCAGAAGTAAAATTTTTTGATGGTCCTAGAGATGTTAGGGATGTGTTTGAAGAACTTGCATTTGTTTGTAAGGCTTATAGGGACGCATTGCGCTATCTAGAAAATAACTCAACAGTAAGGTTAGACATTAAGCTACTGTGCGGTTTATTGAATTTACAGAATATGAAATTAAATGCTGAAAGTATTGTGAGTTTAGTGGGGTCATTTAGTTCTAAAATTCGTGGCACTGAGTATGAAACTAAGAAAAAGAATTTATTTGCGGAAATGGCTGTTGATATAAAAGATGTTGTAGAAGGCTTAATTGCAGAAAAAAAGGCATTTCAAAATAGATTTCAATCTAAAATGAATAAAAGTTTTCAAAGATTTTTTAATGAGTTTAGGATGCCGTCTCAATCAATTGGTAGATAGGATTTTAATCACAACATCTGCGGCCTGTTCTGATGGAAGTTTTTTTCCTTCGCCTTTAAAAAGGTTTTCTACTTCGGCAAAGCCTTCAAGCTGTTTTTTTCTGAGTTCATTATTATCTATTAAATCAATTAAAGCTTTTGCTATGTTTGATGGAGTGCAGTCTTTTTGAATAAATTCAGGGATTATTTCCCTATCACTAATAATGTTTGCAAGCGAAGCATATTTAACTTTGATTTTATTTCTTAAGTAGAAATAAGTTAAAGGGTTCATTCTATAGCCAACTATCACAGGAACTTTGTAACTAATCATTTCTACTGATGATGTTCCAGATTTTATTAATGCCACGTCACTGGCTGAAATTAAATCTTTTTTGACTTCAATATTGCTAGTGATTATAGCATTTTGGACTTTTTCAGAGATAAGTTTCTCAATATTACGCAACGTTGGAATAAAGACTTTTACATTATGAGTCTGCTTAACGATCTCGACCGCCTGTACAAAACAAGCCAGATGTTTTTCAAGCTCGCCTTTACGACTTCCAGGCATGATTGTGATTAACTTTTCATCGCCTTTGATTCCATGTTTTTTTCTAATATCTGAGATGGATTTGGAAGATTTAAGTTCTTGTTCAATTATTGGGTGCCCGACGTAGGTACAAGGTATATGTGCTTCAAAATACGGTTTCTCAATGGGTATAATCATTAGTAAATGATCGAATAACTTCGCAACTTTTAATACTCTTTCAGGTTTATATGCCCAAACAGATGGCGCGACATAATGTATTATTTTGATTTTATTGCCAAATAACAGTCTAACTTTATTGGCGATGCGAAAATTGAAACCAGGAGAATCAATAGTAATAATAAGATCTGGTTTGTATTCAATTATGTTACGGATAGTTTGTTTTAATCTATTTAAAATTCGTGGGATTGCAGGGATGATTTCTAAAAAACCCATAACAGATAAATCATGTATAGGGAAGGTGTTGCTAAGTCCAGCTTTGATCATATTGTCTCCACCAACGCCGCGGAATTCAAGTTTAGCATTAGCTTTTTTTAAAGCAGTAATTAATTTCCCGCCGATAACATCTCCCGATGCTTCTCCTGCAATGATAAAAATTTTATTTTTTTCGCTCATGACATTCTATTAAAGCTCTTAATTTTGCTAAATACTTCTGTATCATATTCAGCAGGGATTTGAGTCTTTTCTGTAAGCCAATTGTATATATCTACATCATTAACTTCTAGTAATTTTTCATAAATCTTCAACTCAGGGTTTGATAGGGTGTCAAGCTTGGCAGTGGCGAACTCCCCTAAGAGAATATCTGTTTCCTTGCAACCGCGATGAACGCTACGGTAGAGTAAGCGTTTTTTTGTGTCTAAATCGCTCATAAATTTAAAATTTCCTATTGATAATTGTTGCGACGCAATATAGCTTTAATACATGTATTAATTTATAACATCATCATGAATATGGCAATTTTTAAAGCTAAGAAGCAAACACCTGCAAATGCACCACAAAGTGCTAAGTTATTTATTGGTAGTTCTAAGACCCCAATCGAGCTTCCAATTATCCAAGGAAACGTTGGCCCTGCAGTTATTGATGTTACCAAGCTTTATGATGAAAGTGGTATGTTTACTTATGATCCAGGGTTCATGTCTACTGCGTCTTGTAATTCAGCGATTACTTACATTGATGGTGAAGAAGGGATCTTAATGCATCGCGGCTATTCAATAGCTGATCTGGCGCAAAGTAGTGATTTTATGGAGGTTTGCTATCTTCTATTATACGGAGAACTGCCTAATAAAGCTGAAAAAGCGAAGTTTATTGCTAAGATAAAGAAGCATACGATGATTCATGAGCAGCTTCAGTTTTTGTTCAGAGGCTTCCCAAGAAGTGCTCACCCAATGGCTGTAATGGTTGGAACAGTAAGCTCTTTAGCGGCATTCTACCACGATAGTCTTGATATTCGCGACAAAGCACAAAGAGAAGAAGCAGCTATTAAATTAATAGCGAAAATCCCAACATTGGCAGCGATGAGCTACAAGTATTCGGTTGGTCAACCTATGGTGTATCCTGATAATTCATTAGACTATAGCGCTAATTTCTTGAAGATGATGTTTGGTGTGCCAAGCGAGCAATATAAGGTTGACCCTGTACTTGCAGATGCTATTGATAAATTGCTAATTTTACATGCTGATCACGAACAAAATGCTTCAACATCAACTGTGCGTTTAGCTGGCTCATCTGGAGCAAATCCCTATGCAGTTATTGGTGCGGGTATTTCATCATTGTGGGGCCCAGCGCACGGTGGTGCAAATGAGGCTGTGTTGAATATGCTGAGTGAAATTGGAACTGCAGACCGCATACCAATGTTCATTAATAAAGCTAAAGACAAAAATGATCCATTTAGATTGATGGGCTTTGGACATAGAGTTTATAAAAACTACGATCCGCGTGCAGCAGTCCTGAAGAAATCATGTCAGGAAGTTTTGAAGAAAATGAATATTAAGGATGATCCTTTGTTAGAGATTGCTCAAGAATTAGAAGCGATTGCGTTGCGTGACTCTTATTTTGTTGAGCGCAAGTTATATCCGAATGTGGATTTCTATTCAGGTATTATTTACCGCGCGTTGGGAATTCCAACTCAAATGTTTACAGTGATGTTCGCAATAGGTCGTACTGCTGGTTGGGTTGCGCAGTGGAAAGAGATGATTGAGGATCCAAAACAAAAAATCGGCCGCCCACGCCAGTTGTACATTGGTGAAGCGAGCCGTAAGTTCGTGCCGATAAATAAGAGAAAATAGACATTCAAGTCACTCATCTGCTAGGTAGCGTGATCCATTTTAAAGCTGGATACTGCGAATAAATCGCGGCACGACAGTAATGCTTCACTAATATTTGATTAGAGCCCTGACAACACCCATCAAGGTTCTAGTATCTTGTGAAGTGAGGGATTGACGAGTAAATATGTTGCGGATGTTCCGTTTCATTGTTGGCGCGAGTTTTTTGTTTTTGAAAAAATCAGTTTTTTCTAAATTTGATTCTAAAAAGGTTAGGAAAAAATCTAGCTCTCCTTTTGTAGCTAGTTGTGTTTTTTTATTTTTTGGTAATTCCAAGTCTTGGGTGAATAGTTCGTAGCACATTACCCCTACTGCTTGCGCGATGTTCAATGATGGATTGATGGTTGAGGTTGGAATTTGAGTTATAACATCTGCCATAACCAACTGCTCATTGGTCAGCCCTGACCTTTCGCAACCAAACATAATGCCAACTTTACCCTGTGCAAGATTATAGACTTCTCTTGGAGAGGTTATGGGTTTTTCCATATATCTAGGATTTGCAGTTGTTGCTATAAGGAAGTTTAGATCCGCAATTGAATCATTAACAGTTTCAAACACCCTTGCTTTCTCAATTATGAATTCTCCATGTGCTGCCATCTCATTAGCTTTTAGATTTGGCCAACCATCGCGTGGGCTAACAAGACGTAGATCATCCAAGCCAAAATTGCTCATAACTCGGGCAGTTGCACCAATGTTTTCTCCCATTTGTGGAGCGACTAGTATTATGGTGCTAGACATTATCTGAAGAACTTCGGGTTTTTGAATTCAAATGCAGAAGCTGGTATAGATGTATTGTATTTTGCATCGACAAGCTTAAGAGTAACTGTGCTACCATTTTTATCAATGACCGTGATTGTAGAAAGTTGGAATGGTTTTTTAGCAAAAAACATTTCAATTCTATGCTCTTCTTTTTTTGGTTTTTGAATTACTATTTCTATAGTAGTTCCTTCTTTTTGCTCAACAGCTTTTACTACTCTGACATCTTTTGAAAAATCAAGATTTCTCTTGCTCAATAAAGTTATGGGCAAGTCTTCATTACTGACATAACTAACTTCGTCTAGAGATTTATTATAATGAATGAGAAAATCTTTATCTAAAAGGATCATTTCTTTTTCAGGAGTTATATACTCAATACGCATATTGTCTGGTCTTGAAAGAAGAAAGCGTCCAGTTCTAGTATTACCTTCGCTATCTGATTGATCAAAGTCTGCCTCAATAGATTTTAAGTTGTTGAAATAGTCTTGAATCTTTTGTACAGCCTTATCTTTTACTGCTTTATTTAGGTCATCTGCATGAGCCATTCCAGCATTTAAAAAGATTGAAAAAACAATAATTTTGAGATATGATTTCAAGGAATTTAATTTTGCATGTTGAGGCTTTAATTTTAAGCTAAAACTCCTTAAAACTCAATAAAAAGTTTGGTTAGTGATAATACATATAATTAGAAAGATTTTTTTTCTTACCTTAAAACTTATATTAGTTCTTAGTATTGTTTTGGCGTTGCTTTTTGCTTGGATATATACAGGTCCTAGAACCATTCCATTTTTAGCTGGTTATATTACAAAAGAGATCTCGTCTATAATGCCAGAAGGTTCAAGTTTTACCTTGGAAAAAGTAGTGCTAGGTTTTGATGAAGGGAATATAGTATTGAAACTAATCAATACAAAATTGCATAATGACAGTAAAGGTGACATAGAGTTAACAGAACTTAAAGCGAAAATTGATTTATTAGGTTTACTACCGCAATCGAATCATAATCTTTTGAACATACAGATTTCACAGCCTAAAATTCAGATGATTCAGCTTCTATACGATAAAGAAGGAGATTCGGATGGCCCATTACCAATTGAGAAAATCAATTCCTATATTGCTAAGTACCAAGATAAACTTTTGAAATTCAGTTTGTTATTAACAAATACAGAGCTAAATTTTGAAGTTAATCCCGAAGAATCATTAGACATTCAGGTAAATTCCCTAGTTCTTAGTCCACATATGCAAAATGAGAAGATGGTCTTTGTTTTGTACGGGGATATAAATATTCGAGATAAGAACAGCATAGTAGATGTGACAATTGATACTAATTCTAATAAATATTTAGAGGCGAGGGGATCAATTAACAATATCTCCACTTCCTTATTTGATGAGGTTGGATTTTCGATAGCAGAGTTGAAAGGGTCTCACGTTGAAGTCGATTTAAATTTTAATGCAAGAATTAAGAGTGCAAAAAATATTGAACAGATTGAATTTGAAATCGGAAGCTTTGAAGGAAAAATTAACAAAAATCATTTTTTTCCAGTAGATATAACCCCAGAATATGTGAGCATAAAAGGGCTTTGCTTTGATAATTGCTCTGAAATTAATGTTGAGCAATTTAGGATAAAAGCGGATTACTTGGATCTTGATTCGTCATTCACTTTGAAAAAAATAAATAAAAACCTCATTCTTCAAGGTGCATTTGAATTAAATAGTATTCCAGTCGATCATTTAAAAGACTATTGGCCAACGCCAGTTACAGTGAGAACCAGACAATGGATATTTGAGCATATTTCTGGTGGCACTCTTTCCAAAGCTCAAGGTAAGTTCAGTCTGAATATTGATGAAATTATTACTAAAAAACAGATCAATAAAAAAGATATTTCCATTAACCTTAAGCTTGATAATACAAGCGTGATGTATATGGATGGAGTTCCAAAAGTAGAAGATGTTGATGCTACAGTTATAATCACTGGTGAAGATGTTGCGTTTAAAATCGCTTCTGGGAAAATGTTGAGCACAAAAATTATAACTGCAGAAGGTTTTATACCTGATTTAGCTAATAGCAAAAGCAGAGTTGAGGTTAAGGCTGATGTTGTAGGTAGCTTGCAAGATCTTGTAGATTTGGCTCATGATCATGCTGAAGTAAAGAATGATAAGTACAAAAATCTGCAAGGAGAAGCTCTTACAAAAGTTGATGTTGTTGTACCGATTCAAGAAGAAGATCTGACGCTGAAAGATATAAATCTTTTTGTGACATCTAAAATTTTAAAGGCAAGTGCTGAGAATATTTATAAAGACTTTGATATTAAGGATGGGACTTTAAATGCTGTATATAAAAACCACAATGCTAATGTTGTTGGAACAGCTATTTTAGGTGAAAAGTTTCCAGTAGATATCAATGCTGATTTAAATTTTATTAATGATACACAAAAAATATCTGTGAAAACTAAGTTAAATTGGGATGATCTTAAAAAGTTAGGTTACCAGAAGCCTGAGTTTTTCAATAATAGCTTCACTGCGGGAGTTACTCTTTTAGAAGATGGTAAATCATCAAAAGAGCTGATTGATTTAGATCTAAGTAATTCAACGATATATATAAAAAAGCTAGGGATTAAAAAGAAAATAGGTGAACCGGGGTTCATAAGATTCTCTATGAATGAAAAAGATGGATTTGTTGAAATTCCTAGCTATGAAGCTAGTTTTGGGAATTTCTCAAGTGAAGGTGATAGCAAACTTTCTAAAGATCTAAAAGATGTTATATATATTAATTCTTCCAACACTAAACTTGGTCAAAGTAAGTTCAAATTTAATTATAAAACATCTGGCAATAACGATATTGTGAATGTTGTGGGAGATTCTTTAGACATGAGCCAGTTTAGTTTTGGTGGTGGTGAGGAATCAATCGAAGAGGGAGCTAAAAAGAGTGAAAGGGGAGTAATTCTTTATGCAAAAATTGATAGATTATATATGAAAAACAATATGGTTTTAAATAAGCCTAATCTAGAAGTAAATTGTTCCGCAAAAAGGTGTGATATAATCAAATTAGCTGGTGATTTTGTGAGTGGTGGTTACCTAAAGCTGGATATGAAACATCCGACTTTAGCGTTAAATTCAAATAATGCAGGAAATGTTGTTAGGGCATTTGGTATTTCTGAAAAAGTAGAAGGTGGTATTTTGAGTGTAAGTGGAAAGTTTGATGGCGATAAGTTGAATACTAATGTCACAATTAATAACTTCCAGTTAGTCAAAGCCCCAGTACTTGCAAAAATTCTTTCTTTAGTTTCAATTACAGTTACTTCTTTTGAAGGTATTTCAACGTTGCTAGGAAGCTCTGGGGTTAAGTTCGAGAAATTGGTTTGTCCAATTGAATATCAAAATGGGATTATTTCTTTAAAAGATTGTGGTGCAAAGGGTAATACGCTAGCACTTACGGCAAATGGCACTGTTGATGTTAGAAACGATAAGATTGATATTGAAGGTGTTGTTGTTCCAGAAAATATAGTAAATCAAGTTTTAAAAAATGTTCCAATTCTGAAAGATATTTTTGGCAATAAAACAGAGAATGAAGCTATTGGTGCTAATTTTACAGTGACTGGTAGCACAGATGACCCTGAAGTTAAATCAAATCCGCTATCACTTCTAACCCCAGGTTTTTTGAGAAATATTTTTAATAAATTTTAGTTTGTTGTTTGACGCTGTACTTGATTTCATTCCAGAAATAGTCCTGAAATTTGTCATCCATAACCGTAATTGCAAATAATTAAAATCTACCCTGAGAAGTATTTTGCTTTTCTTCTACTATAGTTTGTTGTTCTGTAGCAGGTGGAGAAGATAGCGAAGATATATTTGTTACAACTTGTGGTTCTTTAAGAGCAGCTAGCGCTTCGCTAAAATGAGATAACGAAGTTGAAGTATAAGAAGTTTGAGAAGATCGTTTCTTACAGCAAAAGCATAATAAGAGTAAAAGTAATGTTAAGCCGCCAACTGCAGCAGTGCTTATTAATGTATAGTCTGTATTTTGATTAGATTGCTTATTATTATTTAAAGCAGTAACTTGATTATATAGTGCTAATAAAGTTACCGCTGAAACTGGGTTGTTTTTCATTTTCTTCCCCTACTTGAATTTGGGAGGGATCATATCAAACCAGATTGCTATATACAAGATAATGTTAACAAATCAGTGTTATATAGCTTGAATAACCTAAGCTTTTTAAAGTATATTCAATAATATAGATAAAATTCTAAATAGATTTATGGTTCAGTTATTATTACCTAAAGATTCAAGAGTGAAAAAGGGTAAAGTTAGAAATGAAGCTTCTGGGAAGAAGATAAAGAAATTTAATATTTATAGGTTTGATCCTGAGACTGAGAAAAACCCAAGTGTTGATACATATCACATTGATCAGGAAAAATGTGGGCCAATGGTGCTTGACGCATTGTTGAAGATTAAGGATGAAGTTGATAGTAGCTTAACATTTAGAAGATCTTGCCGTGAAGGGATCTGTGGAAGCTGTGCGATGAATATTGATGGTACAAACACTCTTGCTTGTATAAAAGCTATTGATGATGTTAAGGGTGATGTAAACATATATCCTTTGCCACATATGCCAGTGGTTAAAGACTTAGTACCCGATTTGACGCATTTTTATGCGCAGTTAAGATCAATTAAACCATGGCTTCAAACAGAGACAAGACCCGCATCAGATAAAGAAAGACTTCAATCCCCAGAAGATAGAGAAAAGCTTGATGGACTCTATGAATGTATATTGTGTGCCTGTTGTTCAACAAGTTGCCCAAGCTATTGGTGGAATGGTGATAGGTACTTAGGACCTGCAGTATTATTGCAAGCGTATCGTTGGATTGTTGATAGTCGTGATGAAAATACTGGTGAGAGATTAGATAATCTGGAAGATCCATTCAGACTTTATCGTTGCCATACCATCATGAATTGTGCTAAAACATGCCCTAAAGGGTTAAATCCTGCAGCAGCAATATCTGGAATTAAAAGTCTGCTAGTTGAAAGACAACAATAGGGTCAAGCAAGATATGGTTTTTAGATTACATACTATCGCAAAGGTAGCGGCGTTTATTTGTCTTGGGACACTGCTTTCAGCATGCTCAACTACTGAAGAAAAAGTTGTAGAAAGTACCGACCCAAATACACTTTATCAAGAAGGTGTGGCTGCTCTATCAAAAGATAAGTATAACGATGCGATTTCAAAGTTTGAGACTTTAGAAAGAGAGCATCCAGCATCTGATCTTGCATCTGAGGCGCAAATTAGAAGAGCATATACCCAATACCTTGATGCTAACTACATAACATCGATACTTACGATTGAAGAATTTTTAAAACAATACCCAGGTCACCAAAGCGCCCCTTATATGTATTACTTAAGAGGCTTGTGTTTATACGATCAAATCGTAGACACTGGTAGAGATCAGGAATTAACGCTGAAAGCAATTGAAGCTTTTGCCGAATTGAAAAATAGATATCCAGAGTCTAAATACGCAAAAGATGCTCAATTTAAAATTGACTATGCTTATAATAATTTAGCTGGCAAAGAAATGGAGATAGGGCGTTTCTATCTTAACAAAAAGCAAATGATTGCTGCATTAAACAGATTCAAGGTTGTGGTTGATAAATACCAAACAACAATTTTTACACCAGAAGCTCTATATAGATTAACTGAAATTTATTATGCACTTGGAGATAAAGAGCAATCAACTAAGTATGCATCAGTATTGGGGTATAATTATCCAAATAGTGAGTGGTATCAAAAAGCCTATAGCTTGATAGAAGATCAAAGTTATGAAGGTGAGACCCCTTGGTATAAAAAATCAATAAAGAGTATTTGGTAGTTTATGAAAAATAATCTTGAGAATGTATTTTCAATCGGTGTTGGTAAAATCCATTTTATTGGAATTGGCGGTATTGGAATGAGTGGTATTGCAGAGATACTTCACAATTTGGGATATAAAGTCCAAGGTTCAGATCCATCTGATAATTACGTTGTTGACAGACTTGTAAAGCTAGGAATAAAAGTTTTTAAAGAGCATACAGAAGAGAATGTAAAATCGGCTAGCTTAATTGTTAAATCAACAGCTATCAAAGATCAAAATCCTGAGATAAAAGCTGCAAAACAACTTGGAATTCCAATAATTAAACGTGCTGAAATGCTTGCTGAGCTTATGCGTTTCAAGCATTCAATTGCAATTTCTGGGACACACGGCAAAACAACTACGACATCATTGGTTGCGAAGCTTTTTGAAACTGCTGGTAAAAACCCAACAGTTATAAATGGTGGAATTATCAATCAGCATGGAACAAATGCATATTTAGGAAGTGGTGATTACTTAATTGCAGAGGCAGATGAATCAGATGGAACATTTATCAAAGTTCCAAGTTACGTTGCAGTTGTGACAAATATTGACCCAGAGCACATGGATTATTATGGCACTTTTGATAAGGTTAAAGATGCATATAGAACATTTATCACAAATCTCCCATTCTATGGTTTTGGTGTGATGTGTTATGATCATCCAGTAGTGCGTGAAATTGGCTGTTCAATTACAGATCGTAGAGTTTTAAGTTATGGTATAGAATCTTCGGATGTTGACTTTAGGGCTGTGAATATTGTTCCAACTGAAAGTGGCTCAACTTTTGATGTTGAAATTTCAAAAGAATATGCGAAGAAAAAAAATCTTCAATTCACTAGTATTCCAAATTTATCGATAGGAATTCACGGTAAGCACAATGTTCAAAACTCATTGTCTGCGATTGCGATTGGTGTTGAAAAAGGTTTTGATAAAGAAGTAATTCGTACTGCATTCGAGAATTTTGCTGGCGTAAAAAGAAGATTCACAGTTACAGGGGTTGTAAATGGTATTTCAATTATAGATGATTATGCGCATCATCCTGTGGAGATAAAAGCGACACTTAGCACAGCGCGTCATATTGCAAATTTGCGCGGTAGTAAAGTTATTGCAATTATGCAGCCTCATCGCTACACAAGACTAGGCGACTTGATGGAGGAATTTAGTGCTGCCTTTGCTGATGCGAATCATGTTTTTATAAGTGAAGTTTATTCTGCGGGGGAAAATCCAATTCCAAATGTAAGTGCTGAGGAATTGATTAAAAGAATAAAATCGCACGGACAAAAGAACGTAGAAAAGTTAGAATCACAAGAAATGTTGGCAGAAATTATTAATAATCTTGCACGAAATAATGATCTAGTTGTATTATTAGGTGCAGGGAACATCACAAAATGGGCATATGATTTACCTAAGGAAATTGAAAGACTTAATAAAGCAGCATAATTTTTTAGTAGCAGTTGGTTTATCAACTACTATAATTACGTCCGCATCCGATACATTAGCATACACTCTTGATGATGCATTTGTTTCTGCGCACGAAAACAATTATTCTATTCTTGCTGAGTTTGAGAGGTTGGAATCGACTAAATTAGATAAGCCAAAAGCATATACAGGGTTTTTGCCAACAGTTTCAGGAACACTTGCTAATACTAAAACTGAATTAACGACCCCAGCAGCAAAAAGAGCTCAGGAAAATGCTGGAAGTAAAGAAAAGGTAAATACAAGAACGTTGACAATTAGCCAGCCAATATTTAAAGGTGGTGAAACATTTGCAAATATCAAAATTGCTGAAAATGCAGTAGAAGCGGGACATGCATCATTTAAAGCGGTGTCGAATGACATTTCTTTACGAACCGTTAGTGCTTATGAAGGAGTTTTAAACTCTCGTGATATTTATGAACTGAATCTTCATAATGAAAAAGTTCTTGGCGAGAACTTAAACTTAACTAGAACAAAGTTTAAACATGGTGAAGTGACAAAGACTGATGTCCTACAAGCGGAGTCGCGTTACAGCTCAGCAATAGCAGACAAGGAGCGTGCTTTTGGTGAAGTTAGGGCTGCAGAAGCCTTATTTGTTAGGATAGTCGGTGCAGAATTGCCAACAGAATTTTCTCCTATTTCTTTGGAGAATGTTTCTTTACCTGAAAGTTATGAAGAGTTGCTCGAAATTGCTTTAAAAAACAACCCGAGTCTTTTGGCAAGAAAATACAATTCAGAAGCTTCGAAATATAATATTACTAAGGCATATTCTGTAATAATGCCAAAAGTTAGCGCAAATGCGCAGTATCGTAGATCAGATTTGCCTAAAACATCGTCTAACACTACCGATAGCGATTCATATACAGTTAATCTGACAGTTCCTATATTCCAAAGCGGTGCTGAATATGCCGATATATTTAAGTCCCAACATCAGGCTAAGAAGGATGAGTATGACTATAAAGAAGTTGAACGTCAGATTAGAGAGAATGCAGTTAGAGTTTGGAATAATTATAAAGTTAGCCAAGCTGTAATAAAATCTTCTGATGAAGCAATTCAAGCTGCACAAAAAGCTTTAGATGGTGTTAGAGAAGAAGCTAAGGCTGGTACAAGAACGACTCTTGATATTCTAAACCAACAACAAGAGCTGTTTTCTGCTGCTGTAAGAAAAAGATCTGCTACAAAGGATTTAGTAGAATCTGTTTATTCGATACTTCAGCTTATGGGATCGCTAAATATCGTTGACGTTGTAGGCGTTGATAAGAAGTAATTGGCTTGATTTAGATTAAGTATGTTGGTGGTAATTGATGAAAGTGGGTGTACAGGTTTTAAACAAGGATCATCTACACATTTTATTATAGGAATGGTAGTTTTTGATAGATTAAGCGATGCAGAAGACACAGCTAATGTTATTAAAAAACTAAAAAAAGATAATGGTTTCAATCGTGAATTTCGTTTTAGTTCCTCTAACAACCGTATCAGAGATAGGTTTTTTGAAGTAATTAGAAACGCGCGTTTTTCTGTGCGGTTATTTGTCATTGAAAAAAAGCTTATACGTAGTAATCCTTTAAAAAGTAATGGTGAGTTATTTGTAAACTACTGTTTGAAAAATTTAATGAAGGATGCTTCTCACAGAATTAAAGATGCGGTTATTAAAATTGATGGTAAAGGTAGTAGATTTTTTCGTAAGGGGTGTGAGAGTTATTTAAGAAAAGAAATACCTTTTGGCACAATTAAAAACTTAAAATTCTGTGATTCAAAGAATGATGTGCTTATCCAGCTTGCTGACATGATTGTGAGTGCTTATTCTAGGCCTTACAATAATCCAGAAAAGCAAGATGCATTTAAATGGCGCAACATGATTGAAAGCAGGATCGAGAATACTTGGAATTTTAAGTAGAACTAAGAATTCGCCTCGCTCCCTAGCTTGGTTAACAAGCATGTACACCTACAGGGTGCCGATTCGGAAATGCGAGGCATTTGTAATTATAATTATATTACTTGTGCTGAGAAAAGTCAATAAATTTAGTTAACTGCGTTTTTTTGAAGTATTTGGCTGGGATGGCAGGATTCGAACCTGCGAATGACGGTATCAAAAACCGTTGCCTTACCACTTGGCGACATCCCAATATATTAAGATATTGTGTGGTTGAATATACCTATTCACAGCGCGTTTGCAACTATTATTTTACGGATTTGATGCCAAATTTGGTCAAAATAAAACCGCTTGCTGCTAAAAAAAATAGGTGCTAGCCTTTATAGCAAGGGGAATAAAAATGTTGGCTTATGTATAGCCTTGGAAACATTTTTGCGGACTTAATAGTTTCGAGTATAAATTTTTTGTTCGCATACTGGGTATTAAAGGAAACCGTATTAAGGCAAAGAAAGACCTTTACAGTGTGGTTTGCCTTGTTTTTTGTGTCAGTCGCTTTTTCAAGCATTGCTAAAGGTTTGGGGAGCTTGTACCCACCTGAAGCTGGGTTAGAGAATAGGATAATAGAGCAGTTGTGCTATTTAGTTCTTGGTATATCAGGTTTAGCATCTTGGAATCTTGGAGCGCGACTTGTTTGTGTTAAAAAGACAAGAAAAAATGTGTATAGACTTGCATACTCGTTATTCGGTGCATTATGTTGCTATATTGCATTTGTTGAGAGTAATTTCTTTATAGTTCTGATTCATAACTCAATTGGTTTAATATTCTTTTTATTCTCATTGGTTATACAGTTCTATAGAAAATGGGATAAAGAGGTAGCGTTTGGAGTCCTAGGTATATTCACAACATTTTTGGCGTTGATTGTAAGGCAATTAGCAGTTGGAGTTGATGATGCAATATTAGGTTTGGATGCATTTTTTAACGGCTTAAGCTTATTCTCATCGATAATGGTGTATATGGCTGCAAAACTGCTTGTTAGTAGTGAATATAAATACTCCCAAATAAAAGCTTATTAATTACTCACTAATCGACAATTGAACCTTTTGAGTATCTGTAATGCCTCTTACCATAGAGATCATATTGTTACTGACCCTCATGCCTTGCGTGTTGGTGTTACCCATATGAAGGAACTGCAAGTTTGAATTTGTTAAAGTAGCATTGCTAAAATCAACAGATGTAAAATTAGCTCCTTTTGCATAAATTCTGTCCATTACTGTGTTTTTAAATGATGAATCAGCAAAATTTGCGTCCTTTATCACTGCTGAAGATAAGTCTGCCATATCTAAGATAGAATTGGTTATCTCTGTGCCATCCATGTTGGTTACTGTAAGATTAGCTTCAGTTAAATTAACATTTTTTAAGAGCGAATCTGCTAAATTAGCACCTGATAAATTTATGCTAGGCATGTCTGCGTTTGAAAAGTCTACACCTTCAGCATAAACACCATCCCAAATGGCATTTTTCATAATTGCTTTTCTCAAGTTTGAGCCAAATACGCTGCTTTTTGAAAAGATTGAATTATTCAAACTTGTTAAAGGAAAGTTCGCACTATAAAAATCAGCTTCCAAAAAAGTGGAATAATCCATATTTGCTTGAGAAAAGTTTGCAAATTTTAAAGATGCTTTATTTCCGATGACTTTATGCATATTGGCGCTGCTAAAATCGCTGTTATGAAGTTTGCTATCCGATAAATTTGCATTTTCAAGTTTTGCTGAATTGAAGTTCACATTATCTCCAACTACCTCGGAAAGATTTGCGTTTGAGAAGTCTGTAGACTCGGCGTATAAATTATCAATCCTAGCTTTTGTTAAGTCAGCATTAGAGAGATCTGAAGCCGCAACGCTGGCATCTGATAAATTTGCCCCTACAAGCTTTGTGCCTTTTAAATTAGCTTTTTCAATATATGCTCCAGAAAGATTAGAGCCGCTGAGGTCGCTACCAGAAAGATTAACTTTCAAAAACTGTGCCCCCCTTAAATCTAAGTCTTTCAAATCTAGTCCCGAAAGATTACTTCCTAGGTCTGTATCAAATTTTAGCGATATATTTTTGTTTCTCTTATCAATTATATATTTGATCACATCCTCTCTTGTATAATTAGAGGCATTTGTATCGGTAGCTTTTTCTTGGGCATAACTAAGGCTGTTCCAAGCTATTAAAAAGGCTATAGAAAGCCAAAAATATATTCTATGCTGTGCCATTAAACCTATTTGGTTAAATATAATTTCTGATAAGCTCCTCAGCAATTTGTACTGCATTTAGAGCTGCTCCTTTACGTAGGTTATCAGAAACTACCCATAAGTTTAAACCATTTTTTACACTTTTATCTTCCCTGATTCGAGAAACAAAAACATCGTCTTCGCCTACAGCCTCTATAGGTGTGGTATAACCTGAGTTTCTACTGCCTTCAACTACTTGAATACCTTTTGCTTTTTTTAGAGCACGAGTAGCTTCAATTGCTGAGATTGGATTCTCAAATTCGATATTTACCGATTCGCTGTGGCCTACAAATACTGGTATTCTAACGCAAGTAGCTGTTACATCTATATTAGGATCAAGTATTTTTTTAACCTCGCCAATTACCTTGGTTTCTTCTCCTGTATAACCGTCTTTTTCAAATTCGCCGATTTGGGGGATGATGTTGAATGCAATTTGCTTAGGGAATTTTATAGGATTCACTTCTCCATTCATGAATTTACTCTTGGTTTGAGAGTACAATTCATCCATTGCTGTTTTACCTGCACCTGATACTGATTGGAACGTTGTAATAACAACACGCTTGATTTTAGCTAGATCATGCAATGGCTTCAAGGCTACAACTAGCTGTAAAGCAGCGCAATTGGGGTTAGCTATGATATTGCGCTTCTTATAATTTGCTAAATCTGACAGGTTTACTTCTGGAACAATCAAAGGGATGTCATTTTGCATTCTAAAGTGTGATGTGTTATCGATTACTACAGAGTGTTTAGCGGCTATAGGTGCATATTCTTTCGAAACTTCAGAGCCTGGAGAAAATAGACAAATATCAACTTTTGAGAAGTCGAATGTTCTAAGGGACTCAACTTCAATGATTTGGTCGCCAAAACTTATCTGCTTACCTTTTGATTTGTCTGATGCAATTCCATAGATTTTTTTTATAGGAAACTCTCTTTCACTGAGGATGTTTAACATTTCACGACCTACATTCCCAGTTGCGCCTACCACTGCTACATTATATGACATCTTTTTCTCTTAATTGGATTTATGATGCAATTATGTATTAAAAACCCATATTATTCCAGAGTTTTATTAAACCTTAATAGAGGAGTGGAAAAATATCTAATTGCACATATGGCGACTTAATTGATCTTGACCGAAATAATAAAAATAGCTACATTAAGAAATGAATAATACAGTTAAAACCTTGGAGGATAAAATGAATTTATTTAAAGCACTTTTAGTGGGTGCGTCTTTAACATTGCTTGCTGCGTGTTCTACTACAAGCTCAGATTATAACGAAGCTTCAAATGCTTCACAAAGCCAGATTGATGAATTGGAAAACCGAGTTGGTGATAGAGTTTTCTTCGAATTCGACAGCTCTTCAATTACAGCTGAAGCTCAAGAAATCTTGAAAAAACAAGCTGCGTTTATGGCGCAAAATTCAGACCTCAAATTTGCAGTTGAAGGCCATTGTGATGAAAGAGGAACAAGAGAGTATAACTTAGCTCTAGGCGAGCGTCGTGCTAATGCTGTTAAACAACATCTTGTTAGCCTTGGTGTAGATGCAAGCAGAATTTCAACAGTTAGTTTTGGTAAAGAAAGACCAGCTGTAGTTGGAACTAATGAATGGGCTTGGGGTCAAAACCGTAGAGGTGTGACTGTTGCAAGATAGTTAAATATAAAGATTTTTAGAAAATAAAAAGGCCTCAGAAATGAGGCCTTTTTATTTTTGTAAGACTATTAAATTATCATATTACAGTGTAACATTTTCGTCGCTAGAAAAAGCTACAAGCGAATGACTATTGTCTACAGAATATTGAGAATCAGTAAGTAGCATTACAGTTTCATTTTTTTCTGTTTCTGGAGCTTTTCTGAATAGGCTGTCAGCATATGCGATTGCAGAATTACCAGTCGAAGATAGCGCATTCATAGCACTTTCAAAAAATGATGTTTCATTTTTCACTTCTGTTGTATTCGCTACTAAAGCTACAGCTGAATCTTGAGAAGCTTGTGCTGGCTCAGATGGTAATGCTAATGTTTCAGAGTCTGAATTTGAAGAAAGAAAGCTTGCAAAAAATGCTACAGCAGAGCTAGCAGCATCACTTACAGCATCTTTAGCAGAGCTAGCAGCTGAAACAAATGAAGTTGCAGTGCTGCTTACAGCATCACTTACAGCATCTTTAGCAGATTCAAAAATTGCAACTGATACATCACTTTTATCACTTTCAATAACAACTGGAGCTACGGTCACTAGCTCAATAGTTTGTTTAGAATTAACTTTCGCAGCATCCTCTTGAGAAGCTAGTTGTTGTACAGCTTTCATTTCAGCAGCTGGTTTAGCAGCTGAAGATTTTATAGCTGCTCCTAAATCTTTATGACCACCATTTAAACTTTTTGAAGTAACTTGCATATTAAATTCTCCTATTTATATAATTTCCCATTTTTGGGTTAAGGTAATTATGAAGAACAAATGTTACATTGATATTAAGGTTATATTAAGGTTTTGTTAAATTTTGCAAATGAGCTAAGTTCTCTATGGTTTTAATGCATATATAGTAGATTGCCGTTTATTTGCTATTTAACATAATGCAGCTAAAGAATATTAAAGATCTTTAGCTGCATTATAGTGTTAAAAAGTTATTTCTTAATCTAAACTTGCGTTGTTTGATACAAGACTTGACCCATTTAAAGAGTTTAGGTCTGCCCATTCGTCATCACTCATAAGAGGAGCAGAAGGAGTAAACCCTGGTATTGGTGGGTATAGAGGAGTAATTGAATTAGTAATTATAGCTCCGTTTCCATCGACTAACTGAGGATATAAGTGCCCTTCAATAATCTCAAAATGTGGAGTTGTTTCGGTTTGTTCAGCTTTAGGTAGAGATTTGTTGCCGCCAAAAAAGCTTTTACCCCATTCTATCCATCCTTGTTTGGCTGCTTCAGGCTGTTCAGCTGCAGGCATTGATTTATTACCAGAAAAAAAGCTTTTACTCCATTCTGTCCAGCTTTGCTTAGGTACGCTTGTTGCTTTGATTGCAGGTTCAGCATTTTCTTTTTCAAATTGCTCTACAAAACTTTCAGTTAATGGAGCGGGAAGCTTAACTTGTGAGCTCTTATTGGTATCAGATTCAGTGCCTCCCCAAGGATTTAGATTTCTTACTGCAGTACTAATGGCAGTTAGTCCACTATTGATTAATCCTCCTTCATTTGAATGAGACAATTTATTTTTCAAGTCTGTAGACATTTTTTTGATGTCGAGATTGATATTGTTGAGTTCGTTCTCTCTCTCGTCAATTAGCGATTGTTTAAAATCTTTTTCAGATTGTAATTTCTCTAAGGCTGATTCAAGGTTAGATTTTTTTAATTCAAATCCATTTATACTTTGAATTTCTGAAGTGAGTTGTTTTTTGATATTAGAAAAAAAAGTTGTAAGAAATTTTGCATCCCAATTTGTAATAGTCATTTGTAATGTTTTGATAGCTTCTGCGGCTTTTTGAGCCGCACTTTTTGATGCTGCTCCTAAATCGGCGTGTCCGCCTCTTAAATCTTTACTTCTACCTTTCATATTTTCCTCTTTTTATAAGTTGTGCCATTATCGGCTTGAGAGTATTATGAACGGTGTTTATTAAGCTGATATTAAGGTTGTATTAAAGTTTTATTAAATTATGAACGATGCTCAAAAAAGTTAAATTGCCACCAAGAACAATAACTTATATTATTAGTTAACATAAGTTAAATTAGGAATCGTATGAAATTAGGTGATAAGGCATTAGACTTTTCTCTTCAAGCTGATGGTGGGTATATATTTGAGTTGGCAAAAAATGTTGGAAAACAAGTTGTGCTTTATTTTTATCCTAAAGACGATACACCAGGTTGCACATTAGAAGCGCAAGACTTCTCTAAGAATATTGATGAATTCAAAAAGAATAATTGTGTTGTAGTTGGAATATCCAAGGACAGCATAAATAGTCACTGCAAATTTAGGGATAAATACCAGATAGGAATCAGTTTGCTATCAGACGAATCAGGAGAAGTCTGCGATAAATATGGTGTAATAGTTGATAAAAACATGTATGGAAAAATATACAAAGGTATTGAAAGGACGACTTTTTTAATTGATAGTAAAGGGTATATAAAAAGAATATGGAATAAAGTTAAAGTTGATGGGCATGTTAATGAAGTCTTGGATGAAGTGAGGAAAGTGCAATGATGAATAAAATATTATCATCAGATAAAGCTAAAAATGGTCATGATTATTTCGATTTCTTATCGCATGAGTCTGATGAATTTTCAGTATCGTCACTAAACCCTAGTTCAATACCAAATCAGATTTCTGGTAAATATGAGATCACTTCAGAAAGAAATTTAGATTTTTCTACAGAGTATTGCGAAGCTTATAATGTCGTCGATTTGGCTGATAGTAACAACACCCAGAATCTTTACGCATTGGTATTTAAAAAAAGTATGCCATTTAGGTTGATGGAGATAATTAAGCTAAAAAAAATAAAATCAGCTAATTTAATAACACCTTTGGATTATGGAATTGCGCAGGTTGGGAATTCTGAATCTCAGAATTTTGTAGTGATACTTCAAAAGCCAAAAGGCGAGTCATTAAGGCAAATAATAGCTAAAGGTACTAAAGTTGATTCGGCTTTTGTTACTCAGAAATTTTTACCATCAGTATTAAATGTTCTAAATTTTATTCACCAATCAGAGATTTTTCATGGTTCAATAAACCCAGATAATATATACATTGATGAAGCAGGTAATTTGCTTATAGATCAATGTGTTGGCGAGTTAACTGGTTATTCGCAGCCGACGTTTTATGAAACGGTAGATCGTGCCCAATGTTCTGCGTTGGGTAAGTCTGAGGGAAATGCAGGAATAGATTATTATGCTTTAGGCATGGTGATTTTCTTTTTAATATCTGGAAGAGATTTTCATAACTCAGACCCACAGGAAATTATCAAGCAGAAGCTTTTTCAAGGAACATTTCATTTTTTAAATGCAGCCTTCTTGCTAAGTGGTCAGATTGCAGACCTAATAAAAGGCTTGGTTGCTGACCAAATAACATTAAGGTGGGGAGCCGCTGAAGTAGATGGTTTCCTTCAAGGACGAAGCTATTCAACAGCGGATTTGACTGATCTCACTTATTTTTCTCGTGCTATCATTTTTAATGGAAAAGAGCATTACTCAAAAACATCTCTAGCTTATGACTTATCTCTTAATTGGGATTCTGCTAAAGAATATATCAAGCAAGATAAGATTAAAAAGTGGTTGGAAAATAGCAGTTCTGAAGAAAAATATGTTGAAGCAATCGAGTTGTTTGGCAATTCGACTTCGATGAAATCTTTATCACAAAAATTGATTTCATTAGAAGATGAGCGATTAATCAAATTTCTCATTATACTTGATCCAGATGGCCCTGTTAGATATAAAAACTTTGTTTTTTATAAAGAAGGTGTAGGGCCAATGTTAAGTCATAGTATTGGTTTTTCACATTCTGAAACAACGCAAATATTAGCGGCGATGTTATATCTTAATATCTTTAGTATTTATGAAGTGCTAGCTCAGATATATTCAAAACCGTATTTGAATAATTGTATGATTCAAATTAATAGATGTAGCGAATTTCTTAAAAAATCTGAGTATGGATTTGGTATAGAGCGCTGTCTTTATGATCTTAATCCAACACTTCCATGCCAAAGTAGTTTAGTGAGTAGTCAATTTTGTATTGGACTCAAGGATGTTTTGGAGTTTTTAAATAATGCCCAACTTAACTTTGAAGATCTAGTAGCAAAAAAAACAGTTTCATGCTTTCTAGCAAGTAAAGTTGTTTTATTAACTGAAATCAAAAATAAGGAATTAGATCATTACCCAATGGTTCAGCGCAGCAGAGCTTACCAGATTTTAGGCATATTTGCGCAAGCTCAGAGACACGCTAAAATAGGATCTTTAATGAATTTGTGTAATACAATTATGGAAAGTGTACGCGATGTATTAGATGCAGCACTAAAAAGTCATTCAATAAAAAAACTCTTTTTTGATAAGCTTGCTACAGCTTCTCAAACCGGTAATATTGCTGAACTTCAAAAAATTGCTTTGAATTCAACGCACATAAATGATGATATGGATGGCTATACAAATGCTCTGAGAAGCGGTGCAGCGATTGCTAAAGAGATATTCTCTTTAGATAATAAGAATGCTATAAACCATGATATTAAAAGGAAGAGCTTGAGATTAGCTGTTAAGTTTAGTTATTTAATTTGTGGGCTTATAGTTCTATCAATTATTATGCAGAGTATATGAAGATTTATACAGTTTATTTAAAAGAAGGTTCAGACCCTTTGGAAGATGCAGAATATTTGTCTGAAGGTTTTTCTTGGAAGGCATTCATTCTAAATTTTTTCTGGCTTGTATACCATAAGTTGTGGGTTCAAGGCGCCGCTATTTTTATATTATTTATCGTAGTAGGTGAGCTTGCTGGCGCTGGTGTTGTTGGAGAGGGAGCTGGGTTTGTATTGAATATAGGTATCTGCATGTATGTTGGTTTTGCGGGAAAAGATTTTTTAAGAAAAAGACTAGAATCTGAAGGCTATGATTTTACAGATGTAGTGCTTGCCAAATCGATTGATGAAGCAGAATATAAGTTCATTGATTCACTAATAAAAAAACATCAGGCATCAGAAAAATGAATATAACTACTAAAACCTCGGTTGAGATTCTTCAAAAGTTAAACTCGATAGATATAGAAGATTTATGCGATGCTACCATAGATACTATGAAGGAAACTTTAGGTTTTAATATTGGTACTCAAAATATTCAAGCAATGAATAGAGAAGCGATTACTGCATACTGGGAGGGAGTATTGCTAGTTCCAGAAAGAGTTTTAATAGTCGGTAGATTAGATAATACAGTTGCTGGTGCGTTACAGATTGTAAAGCCTTCGCAAAGCAACCACATATCATCTTTTGCATGTTCAATTGATAACCATTTTGTTGCACCATGGGCGCGAGGGCATGGATTGTCCAACATGATGTTGGAGCTGTCTGAAAATGAAGCAAAGAGGTTAGGTTATACTCTTATTAAGATTAGTGTAAGAAAGACTCGTGATGCCGCAATAAAAGTTTTTGAAAAGCGTGGTTATCAAAAATGGGGTGAGCTTCCTAAGTATGAATTAGATCAAGGAAAAGTGGTTGCAGGCTGCTTTTATTTTAAAGAATTATAAATAAAGCTTTATTTTTACTAAAAATGAGACATACAATTTAAAGATGAACTTTGAGTATTTGGGGGAATATGAAAAGTACGGTTGATCGATTTGTTGATTATTTAAATAATGGTCATACAAAACAAATTATAGACTACGTTAATCACGCAGATGTTTTTGACTTAGCTCAGATAGTAGATGAGAATATTGAAGGCTTTGCTTTATCATCTAAATCGGGAAAGTGCACGCTTCTTCAGCGCATAGCCTTTGACGAAAATGGTGGTGAGGTGCTTAAAGCAATCTTTAATAGAATGAAGCCATTTAAATTCTTTTTAGCCTCAATAAAATATGGATTGTTACAAGTTGAGCAGGAATTTCATTTTAGATCTAACTTTTCATTTAATCGGAGATTAGACCAAAGTATGGATATTAATTCAACTTTGGAATTTGGACTTTCATTAAATGTTAAATCTAATTTAGCAAAAGTTATAAGTCTTGTTGATCATAGAGATCGTAAACCATTTATACATTTTACTCAGAAAATGTTCTGTGAGTACTTCAATGGTCATTATGATAAATGTTTTAATGAATACCTAGAATTGGTTTATGCAGCTTTACATCAGCTTAAATCAGAAATAGATACTAAGTCGACAACGAAACAAGTGTTTAAATCGAATGGTGAGCTTCAAAGCTATTATGCAAAACACCTTGTAAATGAGTTTAAGCGCCAAGCACATTCGGGAATCGAAAATCTTGCTAATAGGTCTGAGTTCTTGCAACTAGCTATAACTCGCGACTTATATAAAAAGTTTTTTGATGGTAGATTAACCTCTGAAGAAACTCTAGCTAGTGTAAAAATTGCAATTGATAACATTCACTCACGAGAATCTTTTACATTCCGTGCGGCGTCTTGAAATTTAAAGTTATCACAATTCGCAGCGAATAAGTCTTTAAAAAAGTTATCCGAGTAAAGGTGACCAAGCAGGGTCAGATGCATCTGTA
Organism: uncultured Candidatus Midichloriaceae bacterium; assembly: GCA_964558975.1. Classification (GTDB taxonomy): domain Bacteria; phylum Pseudomonadota; class Alphaproteobacteria; order Rickettsiales; family Midichloriaceae; genus CAZLFQ01. Next base: position 570,924 of record CAZLFQ010000001.1, on the reverse strand, counting down.
GGTGTTTCAATTTTTCTTTCATTAAACCCTGTAAGGTCAACAGCGAATAATTGGTAACCTTGCCCCATCTGTTGTCGTGAGAATATGATAACTCGGCCATTTGGCGACCAAGTTGGCCCTTCGTCCATCCAGCTTGATGTCAATAATCTTTCGCCACTCCCATCAGCGCGCATTACGCCAATATAGAATGTGCCACTTTTCTGTTTAGTGAAGGCAATGAAATCACCACGTGGGGACCATACAGGTGTAGAATAACTTCCATCACCAAAGCTGATCCTTTTTTGGCTACTGCCGTCACGATTCATTATATATAATTGTGGTTGCCCACCTCTATCAGAAGTAAATACAATTTGTTTACCATCTGGTGAGTAAGAAGGTGAGGTGTTAATTGTACCAACTCCACCAGTTAATTTATGAAGACGTTGGTCGCTTAAGCCAATTTCATACACGTCGGTTGTGCCATCTCGAGCAATTGACATAATTGCATTGTTTCCATCCGGCGAAAAACGAGGAGCAAATGACATTCCAGGGAAATTGCCAACTAACCTTTGATTGCCAGTTTGGATGTCTAATAAGAAAACTTGAGGAGTTCTATTTTTATACGACATATAAATTGCACGTTGCGATTTAGGGTCAAATCTTGGTGTTAATACCAAGTGGTTGCCATCAGTCAAATCCATGTAATTGGCTCCATCTTGATCCATGATTGCTAATTTTTTAATTCTCTTTTTAAGAGGGCCAGATTCAGAGATGAATAGTAGGCGCGTGTCAAAATAGCCTTCTTCACCAGTAAGCTTTTTGTAAACGATGTCAGCAATTTTATGGCCAGCTCTACGCCAAGCTTTTTCACTCATGGTAAGAGCAGAGCCTTCGATTTGGCTTTCTGTATTTGGATCCCAAAGCCTGAATTCAATTGTTATTTTATCACCATTTCTTGTTACTTTTCCAGAGGTTACTGCAAGTGCACCTAACTGCCTCCAGCTTACATATGTAGGAATCTTATCGATTGTGAGTTGTTCTAAAAATGAATTGCTTTCTAGAGGGCGGAAAATGCCGCTGCTCTTAAGGTCTTTTTCGATGATTTCTTTTATTTGTGTTCCGATACTGTCTTCTGTACCATTTGCAGTATAAAAATTATTGATTGCAATTGGCATAGGATCAACATTGCCTTGTGTTATGTCAATTTTAAGTACAGCAAATGCATTTGAGTAAAATAGTATGAATGGAATTAGTAATAAATATCTCATGTTAGCACCTTCGAATTTTAGTTAAGAACATATTACATGTTTTTGGAATTTGTATAAAGCAAATCTTATGTTATGTTTAATTAAACGAAAAAGGCAGATTGTGAGCCAGTTAGTACATGAAAGAAATATAAGCCAAAAGCTGAGGAGTTTCAGTTGGTTTTTGATATTTGCAGTAACTTTCCTAACTTTTCTTGGGGTTGCGCTGCTATATTCAGCTGCACAGGGAAATCTTGATCCATGGGCTGGAAAACAATTGTACATTGCTCTTATATTTGTGCCAATGATGATTTTTATTGGGTTAATGGATATTTCAATATTTTATAGAAATGCCTATATGGCCTATTTTGTGGGATTAATCCTGCTAGTTATCGCTGAAATTCTTGGCCATAAAGCAATGGGCGCGCAAAGATGGATTAGGATAGGCTTTATCAATTTTCAGCCATCAGAGATTATGAAGCTTTTTGTTATTGTAGCTTTGGCCAAATATTTTCATGATGTGCACCATAGTGAAATTGGTAAAATCACAACTTTGGTCATTCCCGCTGGGATAATCTTAATTCCAACAGTTTTAATTCTTAAGCAACCGAACTTAGGTACAGCCCTAATTATTTTAATGATTGCAGCTACAATGTTTTTTCTAGCGGGAGTGAGAACTTGGAAGTTTATTACTGGAATAATTCTCGGACTAGGTGCATTGCCAGTTGTATGGCATTTCATGCATGATTATCAAAAACGTAGAGTTTTAACTTTTTTAGACCCTGAAAGCGATCCACTAGGAGCTGGTTATAATATTATTCAATCGATGATTGCGATTGGGTCTGGCGGCAGTATAGGTAAAGGTTTTTTACAAGGTACGCAAAGTCAATTGAGCTTTTTGCCCGAAAAACAAACGGATTTTGTATTTACAATCTTAGCAGAAGAATTTGGATTTTTAGGTGTAATGTCGATGTTTCTTCTTTGTGCTGGCATCATTATCTATGGATATTTAGCAACTCTAACTATTAAAACTCAATTCGGAAGATTGGTAGCGTCTGGAGTTATTACCTTATTCTCCCTACATGTACTGATTAATACAGCCATGATTGCAGGATCTATACCTGTTGTGGGTACCCCATTCCCATTTTTCTCGTACGGTGGATCTAACCTAATAACGATGTTGTTGGGTTTTGGATTGGTTTTGTCTGCAAGTTCTAAGTCTGAAAGATTAAGGTAAATGTTGCCAATTATAGCCAATTTTTAGTAGGATGAGAGTATGGAGACTATAAACATGATCGTTGGCTGGAAGGAGTGGGTTTCTATCCCAGAATTAGACCTGCCTGCAATGAAAGCTAAAATTGATACAGGTGCGGCTACTTCGTCACTTCATGCCTATAATATAGAGTATTTCGTTAAGAATGGTATCAAATACGTCAAGTTTGAAGTTCACCCAATCCAAAAAAACAAAAGGATAACTCGTTATTGTGTGGCTCAGCTTGTTGATAAAAGGCATGTAAAAAGTTCCACCGGTGAAAAGACTAGAAGACCAGTTATAAAAACTACAATTCAGATAGGTGGGAGTAAGTTAGATATAGAATTAAATTTGACTAATAGAGATTCTATGGGTATGAGGATGTTAATCGGTAGAGAGGCCTTATCAGGCAGGATACTGGTCAATCCAACTCATAAGTTTCTTCATGGTAAATTGAGCCAGAAGAAATCGAAAGAATTATATAAGAAGTAGTATATGAAAATTGTGATCTTATCTAGGAACTCTAAGCTCTATTCGACAAGAAGGCTTGCCGAAGCTGCTACAAAGCGTGGCCATGAGGTTAGGATAATTGATCCAATAAAATGCTATATGAACATAAACTCAAAAATGCCAGAAGTTCATTATAGAGATGGTGAGATATTAGACAAATTTGACGCTGTGATTCCGAGGGTAGGGGCATCAGTAACATTCTATGGCACTGCTGTCTTGAGGCAGTTTGAGATGCTGGGAACGTATTCGATAAATGAATCGATTGCAATAACTCGCTCCCGAGATAAGTTAAGGGCTCATCAATTATTCTCTCGTAAGGGAATTGGGATGCCAACTACAGGTTTTGCCCATTCACCATCGAATACAAAAGATTTAATACAATTAGTAGGTGGGGCACCACTGATTATTAAATTACTTGAAGGAACACAAGGTAAGGGCGTTATATTGGCTGATACGGCGAAGTCTGCTGAAAGTTTGATTGAGGCATTTAGAGGGCTAGATGCCTTCTTCTTAGTACAAGAATTCATTAAAGAAGCAAAAGGTTCAGATATAAGATGTTTTGTTGTTGGAGATAAAGTAGTTGCTGCAATGGAGCGTACTGCTCAAACGGGCGATTTTAGATCGAATATCCATCGCGGTGGCACTGCAAAACTGATTAAAATTACACCTACAGAGCGTAAAACAGCCATATTAGCCGCAAAAGTGATGGGGCTTAATGTGGCTGGTGTGGACATTGTACGCTCAAAGCGTGGGCCTTTAGTGCTAGAAGTTAACTCTTCCCCAGGACTCAAAGGTATTGAAAGCACTACAAAAGTAGACGTCGCAGGCCTGATAATTGAGTTCTTAGAGAAGAATTATAAAGTTGAGAAAAAATCTAAAAAAGCGAGTGGTTGATATAACTAACTCATTGTTGGTTAATTATGGATAATATGCTATAATGCCATAAAAAATCAGTGGTTTTATGCAGAATATCATAGGGTTAGATCTAGAAGAGTTAAAGCAATTATGCGTTGATCTTGGAGAAAAACCGTTCCGTGCAAAGCAGCTTTGGTATTGGATATATAACCAAGGAGTGCAGGACTTTAACCTAATGACTGACCTTTCTAAGGCATTTCGTGAGAAGCTGTCGTCGCTTTACACATTGAGAAGAATAGATGTTAGTAAAGAGTTAATATCATTTGATGAAACCAGAAAATGGCTACTTAAACTCGATGATAAAAACGAAATTGAAACTGTTTTTATCCCAGAAAAAACGCGCGGAACACTTTGTATTTCTTCACAAGTGGGCTGTACTTTGACTTGTAAATTCTGCCATACAGGCACACAAACTTTAGTTAGAAATTTAGAGGCGAGAGAGATTGTTGCACAATTCATGCATGCTAAAGATTGCTTAAATGATTGGCCAGCAAGCAATGATTCAAGGAAGCTCACAAACATCGTGATGATGGGAATGGGAGAGCCATTATATAATTTTGAGAACGTTGTGAAGGCATTGAAGATATTCATGAGCCCAGAAGGTTTATGCTTGTCTAAAAGAAAAATTACACTTTCAACTTCAGGCGTTGTGCCAATGATTTTTGAATGTGGTAAGGAGTTGGGTGTGAACTTGGCAATCTCTTTGCATGCTGTTAATGATGAATTGCGCAATCATATAGTTCCAATAAATAAAAAATACCCGATTGAGCAATTGCTCGATGCTTGTAGAAATTATCCAGCGCTTACAAATCGCACTCGTATTACATTCGAATATGTGATGTTAAAAGATGTGAATGATTCGGAAGCGGACGCACGTGAATTGATTCGACTTATAAAAGGTATCCCATCAAAAATAAATTTGATCCCATTTAATCCATGGCCGGGTGCGCCTTACGAATGTTCGACTGATGCTCAGATCAAACGATTTGCGAATGTGGTTCAAGAAGCGGGATATATGTCGCCAATTAGAACTCCTCGCGGGCAGGATATATTCGCTGCATGTGGGCAGTTGAAGTCTGAGAGTAAGAGAGTTAGAAAAAGCGATATGGTAGCAGCTTAGTCTAGCGATTTATTCAAACCCAAAGAAAGTTATATAGCTATAGTTTCACTTAAGCCTTTGACCAAGTCTATTTCTGTTGCATTAACTAAATGGCTAAATGATTTTTCTAATGGTGGGCAGATTTGATTTTCTAGTAATTCTAAAATCCAAGTTGGAGCAATACTTGTAGCAGAGGCAATTTCTTGCATAGCTTTCATGTTCCCGTCGCAATGAAGCATGACATCGCACCCAGCCTCTTGAGCTTGGTTAACTTTTTCAGTAAAGCTACCTGTCAGTGCTTTCATAGATAAGTCATCTGTAAGTAGAATGTTTTTAAAGCCCATTTTTTCTCTAATGTAATTCACAGCAGCTGCAGATAATGTGACAGGTAGATTTGGATCAAGAGCATCAAAAATCATATGTGCAGTCATTGCTATAGGAATATTACTAAGTTCTTTAAATGGCAGGAAATCAGTTTTTTCCAATTCACTTAATGATGTAGTAACTTTTGGTAAATCGAAATGGCTATCTACTTTTGCACGGCCATGCCCAGGTATATGTTTAATTATTGGAGTTACGCCTGCTGCTTGCAGACCAAGAGCTGCTGCGCGGCAAAGCTCTATAACTTGTTGAGGGTCTTTGCCAAAACTACGATCACTAACAATCTCATGCGCTCCATCAAACAATAGATCGGCAACAGGTGCGCAGTTTGTGTTGATGCCAAGCTCCATCAATTCCTTTCCCATTAAATAATGGTTTAAGAATGTCATTTGTTTTGCAGCTTCTAAATTCGATTCAGCTAAGTTTGCATAAATTTTGGCTGCTTTTGCTTCACGAAATAATGGAGGTTTTAAGCGTCTAACACGCCCGCCTTCTTGATCAATTAGTATTGGAACATAATCGTGATTCACGCACGACTTTAAGTCTTCTACTAGGCTTTTAACTTGTTGATGATCTTTTATATTTCGTGCAAACAAGATAAATCCTAATGGTTGCTGGGCCTTGAAAAAATCTCTTTCTTCCTGTTTTAATTCTAGGCCTTCAAGTCCAAATATTACGCTTTTCATTTTTTAGTTTTTAATTTTATCGGTTTCCAAAGCGCTCATGTCGCTGTCTAAGATATCAAAAGGATTATCAATTTTTTTAATTGTTTTAGCAACTTTAGTTTTTATCTTGGTTGTGATTTTTTTAGGTTCTTCCTGCTTACTTGGGTTGGATGCAGGAATTTGTGGTTGAGGTGTTTCTTCAACTTGCTTTTTCACAGGCTCCGCCTTTGCCTCTAGTTTTGGTTTTGGAGTTTCTACAGGGGATCTTAATTCAGGCTCTGGAGCTTCAGCTTTTTCAACTGAGTTGTCCAAAAGATTGTTATAGATCAGTTTGTCCTGATTAGAAAATTTTTCACCCCCTGGATCAGATGGTATCGTTCTTATTGGGGTGATATCTTTTTTTACAAGAGGAATATCTTGGATACTTTCTGGTTTCGCTGAATATTTATACGCAGTAAATGCAAGATATGAAAAAACAGTTACAGCCACAGTTAGTGAGGCTGCATAAGCAAAATATTTGAAATATTTTTTACCGCCATTGCTTTCTTCTTTTTGTTCTTCCTCAAAGTTCAGCTGTTGCTGAAAGAACTTATCTTTTAGGCTAGGAACTAAAGTGCTATATAAATCGTCTTTGTTATTTTTCATACATGCATAATGAACTTACACTTTTTTCAATATAGAAAAAATAAGATGATCTGTCATGGATAATGTTTGGGTTATCTTGCAGTGCCTTTTTTCCCACCAAAGAGACTTGGCAAGTTACTATTAGATCCTGGTAAGCCAAGGTTGCCAATATCTGCAATCTTAACAGGCGAAAGTGAGCCTGGGTCAATGCTTTGAGTTATGTTCATTGCAGAAGCAAAAGAAGATACTGCGTTACCAGGGCCAATAAGTGGTTGTATGTTTTGTCTTGCACTACCTAATTCATTCATACCTTTAGTACTTGTTGCAGCAGATGTTTGAATCATACCACTGAATATGTTTCCTGAACCCGCCAATGCACCAGCTCCTATTGTCATAAATACCTTTGAAAACAACCCATAATACTATATTTTAATCCATAATGAGGGTTTTAGCAAATTTGCAGATGAGCTTTGATAATATCAAAAATGGAACAAAGATTATAAAAGAGCAGGTGGATAGTATGCCACAGGCTGCTGGTATTTATAAAATGTACGATGCTCATAATATTTGTTTGTACGTAGGAAAGGCTAAAAACTTACCTAAAAGAGTTATTTCATACACCAAGATAGAAGCTTTGCCGAATAGGTTGAGAAGAATGGTTTCTCAAGTTTCACGAATGGAATACATTATAACCAAGACCGAGGCTGAGGCGCTAATACTTGAAGCTAGTTTGATTAAGTCAGATAAACCAATATTCAATATAGCCCTAAAGGATGACAAATCTTTTCCTTACATAGTAATTGAGCAAAATCATGAGTTTCCAAGAATAACTAAATACAGAGGCAAGCCTAAAAAAGGTGGGATTTATTTTGGCCCATTTGCGTCGGCAGGCAGCGTGAACCAAACAATAACTCAAATACAGAAAATCTTTCAAATTAGGCCGTGTACAAATGATTTTTTTTCTTCAAGGACAAGGCCTTGCCTTCAGTACCAAATTAAAAGATGTACAGCGCCTTGTGTTGGCAAGATTGAAAAAAATGAGTATGCAGTTTTAGTTGATGAGACTAAAAAGTTTTTGAACGGAGATTCTACTGCTATCCAGCACCATCTGAGTAAGGATATGCACCTAGCAAGTGAGAAAATGGATTATGAAAGAGCTGCGATAATTAGGGATAGAATCAAGGCTTTATCTCATATTCAGGCAAAAAATATATTTAGTAATTATCAAATTAAAGATACAGATTTAATTGCTTTGCATAGAAATGATAATGGTAATTGTTGTTTACAAGTATTCTTTATTAGAACAGGTCAAAATTATGGGCATAAAGCATATTTTTTTGATGATGTTGAAGAGGATTACTTAGGTGAAATTCTTGAAACTTTTATTGGACAATTTTACCAAAATAATTTGCCACCTAAGCAAATAGTTATCGATCGTGAGCTTGTGAATGGCGACGATATAAGCTCAGCATTGACTGATTATATCAAATATAAAGTTACGATTAAAACACCTAAAATTGGTGCGCTGAAGGATTTAATTGAATTTGCCCAAGACAATGCCAAAAATGCACTAATGGAACGGGAAAGGCAAAGAATAACCAATGCGCATCAATTACAAGCCGTTGCTAATTTATTTAAAATGACTAAGCCAATTAAGCGTATAGAGGTATATGATAACAGTCATAATTTTGGGACGTATGCTGTTGGTGCAATGATTGTAGCTACACCTGATGGGTTTCAAAAAAGCGAGTATCGCTCTTTTTTAATTCAGACTCCTAAAAAGCAAGATGATTATGCAATGCTTAGAGAAGTATTGACCAGAAGATTAGAAAAATTAAATTCTAAAAATTACCCTTCACTCATGTTAGTCGATGGAGGGAAGGGGCATTTTGGTGCTGCAAAAGAAGTTATGAAAAGCTTTGGAATAAATGATATTAAATTGGTTTGTATTGCTAAAGGAGTTAATAGGAATGCTGGCAGAGAGCATTTTTATACAGATGACCAAGATATCTTTCAATTGCCCAAAGGGGATAAAACTTTACACTATTTACAAACTATTCGAGATGAAGTGCATAGATTCGCAATCACTGCCCATAGGAAAAAGCGCGCGAAGGATTTGAAAAAATCGACATTAGATGATTTGCCAGGTATTGGGGCAAAACGTAAGAATGCTTTATTAAGCTATTTTGGTTCAGTTGCAGCAATTAAAGCTGCTTCTGTAGAAGACATTATGAAGGTGGATGGAATAAGCCGTAAAATGGCTGAGAAAATTTTGCAGCAGTTACGGTAGTTTTTTCAGAAATTGCAAATAAGTTTAAAGATGATATAGTTTTATCTGAAATTCAAAGAGGAATTTATGGCTCGTCAAAAAATTGAAAATGCATTAGAGAGAGGTTTGTTTGCATCACGCTGGTTGATGGCACCAATGTATTTGGGCTTGGTAGTAGCTTTGCTGGTTTTAGTAGTTAGCTTCCTACAAGAATTACTACATTTTGCTTCAGCTTTACCAAATTTGACTCAGACAAATGCAGTTTTAGGGGTGCTATCTTTAATTGATCTGACACTTGCAGGAAACTTGCTTTTGATAGTTATGTTTGCTGGTTACGAAAACTTTGTTTCGCGTATGGACTTAGACGGTCATAAAGATAACCCAGACTGGAAAGCATCGGTAGATTTCTCAGCATTAAAGCTTAAGTTAGTTGCATCAATTGTAGCTATATCAGGAATCCATTTGTTAAAAGTATTTATGGAAGCCGAGCATACACCAGAAAGAACAATATATTGGATGGTAGTTATTCACTTGGTCTTTGTAGTTTCTGGAGTATTGCTCGCTTTGATGGATTACATAGCATCAGCTTCAAAAACCATTAAGCAAAGTCATGGTTAGGATGATCTTGCTAGCAAGTTGAGCTTGTAGTATAGGTGCTGTGGGTAGTTAAAGGGTTGTTATGTCTAAAGAAAGATTTACAGATTTATCAATAGAAAACGAACCTGGTTGGTTTAAAGAAGGTGGTGTAAATGCTGTTGATCAGAATAGTCGTACACGACTTCATTGGGCCGCAATGTCAGGTAATTTAGATGCTGCTAAAATATTAGTAGCAACAAAAGGAATTGTAATTGATCCTGTGGACGAAAAAGGATTTACACCTCTTCATCGTGCAGCAATTGATGATCAAGCCGATGTAGCTAGATTGTTAATAGAAAGTGGGGCTAATGTGAATGCTGTTGATTGTCTTGGTCGCACTCCTATTAGTTGGGCAGCAGGTAGGATATGCACAGAAGTTCTTAGGGTTTTAGCGATGGCAAAAGGTGTGGAGCCAAACACACAAGATTTATATGGAAATACGGCTCTGCATTCAGCTGTATACTTTAGCAATAAAGTCGGTACTGAACTTTTACTAGCAGTGAAGGGAATAGATGTTAATGTACAAGATTATTGTGGAGTTACCCCTCTGCATCGGGCTGTTAGATATGGATGTATAGATATTTTGAAGATGCTAATAGCAGCTGATAACGTGAAGCTTAATATCGAAAACGATGATAATCAAACCCCGCTTGATCACGCTAAACTTATAGGTCGTGAAGAAGCTGTAGTATTGCTAAAAAAGGCCATTGAGGATGAGAAAAAGAGAAAAGAAGTATTGCATGCTGTAGCCCCTACTATAGATGCTGCATTTGTTTTATCAAGTTCAGCAGTGCCTACGCAGAGTATATCCAATAGTGTTGATACTAGTAAAGTGAGCTTGCCACCGCAATTTGAAAACAAACGCATTGATGGCAATTCAAGGTAATAATATTAACTTGAAGCGTAGGTGGTTTTGTAATAAAATTGGGCGTTATTTAGTGGTTAGGGCACGTGGAGATTTTAGGAATTTTATCATTATTAGAGAGTGGGCAAGTTTTAGTTTTGCCAACTGATACTTTGCACGCTTTGACATGTGATGCGACTAATGATCAAGCTGTTCGAAAATTGATAAGCATTAAAGGCAGAAAGGATAATCATCCATTACCAGTATTAGTGAAGGATCTAAACCAAGCTTTGACCATTGGTATTTTTACTGATGTGGCATTAGAACTTGCAAGTAAATATTGGCCAGGAGCTTTGACATTAGTAGTCCCTATTCGTAATGATTCGATCTTATCAAAAAGCATAAACGGTAGCTTTGATTCAGTAGCGCTTAGAATGCCAAATGGCAAGATAATAAACGAAATTTTGCAACAATTTAACAAACCTTTAGTTGGCACAAGTGCTAATATTTCTGGTCAGTCAAATTTATTAACTGAACAAGAAATTAAAACTGCTTTTTTGGACAAAGTATCTGGCATTGTATTTCAAGATAATCTTCTTGCTGTGCCATCTACTATTTTTGATTGTACGTCGCAAATTCCAAAGATTTTAAGGCAGGGTGCGGTGAAAATATGATCGTTCTGGGAATAGAGACTAGCTGTGATGAAACATCCGTTGCTATTATTGGCGATGATAGAAAAATATATTCACATTTGGTGTTCTCGCAATTAAAAGCCCATGAAGTATTTGGTGGGGTTGTTCCAGAAATTGCTTCGAGAAGCCATTTAGACATTCTAGATTCCATGGTTGCTAAGGCTATTGTAGAATCTGGATTAAACTTGTCTGAAATAGATGCAATAGCTGTTACAGGTGGGCCCGGTTTGATTGGTGGGGTCTTGGTAGGCGTTTTATATGCAAAAGGCTTAGCTTCTGCTGCTAAGAAAAAGTTTGTAGCTGTAAACCACTTAGAAGGTCATGCGCTTTCTGCAAGGCTTATTGATGAATCATTGGATTTTCCATTTTTATTGTTGCTAGTTTCTGGCGGGCATTGTCAAATTATAGAAGCGCAAGGGGTAGGGCAGTATAAAATTATTGGTTCGACAATCGATGATGCCGTGGGTGAAGCATTTGATAAAGTTGCTAAGATGATGAATCTTACGTATCCAGGGGGACCTAAGATTGAAGAGTTAGCAAAATCTGGGAATCCTAATATGTATAAGTTTCCATTGCCACTTATTAACTCAAACGACCTAAATTTTTCATTTTCAGGGCTTAAGACTGCTGTTAAAAAAACTGTAGATTCAGTAGATATAAATGATATTGAGGTTAAACAAAATATTGCAGCCTCTTTTCAATATACAGTTTCAAAAATAATCTGTTCAAAATTATCTAAAGCAATAGCCACAACTAGCATAGAATCTAAGCAAATTGTAATTGCTGGTGGCGTTGCAGCAAATCAGTATATAAAATCTGAACTTGCAAATATCTTAAAGGGATATAATGTCATATCACCTCCACTTTGGTTATGTACTGACAATGCTGCAATGATCGCATGGGCTGGTATAGAGCGCATGAAGTCTGGATACTTTAATGGATTAGATTTTGAACCTAAGTCTAGGTGGCCAATAGATTTATAATAACCTATATAAAAACAAGGTTATTAACGAAATATTAATAAATAAGCAGTATGGTTTTTATTGCTTTAAACTATTTTTTACATAAATGAGGTGGTGATATGTCTAATCAATGTAAAAGTTCTTTCGCTCCTAATGTTAATTTATCTGCACTTACTTCTACACTTCTTTGTAATACTAAATTCAGTGTTCCGTTAGAGACAAGGCTTGCGTTTGATGTAGGTTCAGGAGTTACAAAGTCTGTTGAAGTTATAGTTGATATAGAAAATGGGAAAATAGTAAAAACTCTGCAAGAAGTAAACATGCCTATGGCATACCAAAAGTGTATTAGTGAATCACCTAATGGTAGAACAATTCCTAGAGATTGTATGGAAGAGGGAATTAAAAGTTTAATGAAGATACTAGACATCTATGGGATAGATAATCCAAGGGCTGTTCATAATGCGGGTATAGCAACTGCATGGGCTAGAAATGCTGATAATATACAAGAGTATATGGATTTGCTAAAAGAAAATGGGTTTAACTTTAAAGTAATTTCTCAGCAAGAGGAAGGTGAAATAGGCTATAAATCTGCGGATAGCCATTATATGCCATGCGATGCAGAAGATAGAATTGCAATTGTTTGGGATATTGGTGGTGGTAGTTATCAATTAAGTGCAAAAGAAGATGATGGTAATATCTATGTACATCATGGTGAGTTCGGTTCTTCAAATTTTAAAAAAGGTGTGAATACTTTTTTAAATTCTAAATTTAATACTCCAGCTGATATGTTTTGGAGTAAAGAAGCGGTTGCTGCAATGAATAATTTTGCTAAAGAAAAAATTACAGATGTTATTAAGCAAGATAGCTATCTTGCAGGATTGATGGAAGGAAAATGTGTTGATTTAATTGGAATAGGACAATTTTTGAACTTAGGTATTAAAGGCATGTTTGGAAGATCAGATATGGTTCAGGTTGGTAATATTGAAAGAGTTATTGAGGATACCTATAATATTTCGCATGAAGCCGCGCGAAATCTCTTTCCAACTAGGAAAGCAGATTTTATTGGTGCAACCCAACAAGATCTTATAATGACCAAAGCAATAATGAAAGGTCTTGGTAAAGAGGATTTTATTGTACTTGATGCTAAAAGTGTTGACTATGTTGCCACAGAAACAAGCTTCTGGTCTAATAATACAGTGCCAATTAATAGTACTAGCTATTTAGAAAGTAATTCTGATTTAATTACATGCTTACACCATGGAGATGAGCTAAGCTCTACAATTTCAATAATTAGTTATTTCTAGTTTTATATTTTAGGTAATTTTACCCAGAATGTTGTTCCGAGCCTCTTCGAGCTGCGCACACCAATTTTACCACCATGCTGCTCAATGATTTTTTTTGCTAAATATAATCCAAGACCATCTCTTCTAGAGTCCTCATTAGGCATTTTGAAGAACTTATCAAAGACTCGTGCATGATATTCCGCTGGAATATAAGATCCTCTGTTATGAATTAAGCATGATATTTCATTTTCTTTTTCTTGTAGTCTAATATTTACCGTATCTCCAACTTCACTATGTTGAATTGCATTATCAAGCAAATTATTGAATACAAGTTGTAGCTGTTCTTTATTGCAATAAATTTTATCAAATAATAATGAAAGCTCTGTCTCGATATTAACATTTTTACTTGTTGAAATTACTTCCATTGATTTAGCAGATTCAGATATAATTTCTTTAATTGACTCTTCTCTCTTTTCTGAAGTTTGAGTTATATCTTCTAGCTTATCCAAGTCTTGAAGATTGGTGATCATTTTTTTAATTCTGAAACAATCATTCCTTGCTGAGGTTAAGAACTCTTCTTGTTTTAGGTTTAAATCTCCTAATACTTTTTCTAAACAGGTGTGTATAGCGATATGCACTGAGTTTAGAGGTAGTAGCAATTCATGTGTAAGGCTTACGAATTTATCAGCTTTTATGTAACCTTTTACATCAATATTAGTGATGTTCCTCAGGATAATTGCAATAGCAATTACACCAATTGTTGGTTCTAATATTGGTTGTACAATCGGGATAAACTCAGTCAATTTGTGATTATAACTAGCTAGAATAGGTTTGGTTAAATCTTTGGGAATCGGTTGATTAGGATTTGAAAAACAAAACTCAATTATTAAGTCAACTTTTTGCTTAATGACATAAGGTACTTTTTCTAGAAAATCTTCAAAACCATTATAAGGATCATCTATATACCCAAATTCTTTGCGAGAAGTGCTATTTATATTTATAGTTCTACCTATTTGATTAACAATTAAAAGTGGGTCAGGCAGGGTATCAATTGCTACTTGTAAAAATAATTTCGCTCTTACTAACTCTCCAATTGAGCTATGTCTGTATTGTTCGAGATTAGAAGCCATCAAATTGAACTCTCTACCAAGCTCTGCAACTTCATCATCACCTTGGATATTGAGTCGTACACCCATTCGTCCATCGGTAATTTCTCTTACTAAATTTGTCAAAGTTCTTAATGGAAGCATAATTTTATTTGTTAGTAGTGCTGATATCAAAAGGCCAGTAAAAAATGCAGCAACTGCGAATGTCATCATGACGGTAGAAACATTGCTGATCATTTCTGAAACTCCTTCGCTTCGATAGTATATATCATCCTGATTGAGGTCTGTAAGTACATGTATTGAATCTCTCAATGAGTTATGCTTAGGTCGCAACTTTTCTTGGTACATTGCGCTTCCTACATAAGCTTTGTCCAAACCTAGATTTACAAATTCATCTAAAGCTCTCTTATATTCTTGCCATTTTTCTTCTAGATGCTCTGTAGATTCAAGTTCTCCATATATAGCAACATTGGTTTTTTGAATATTGAGCTGTGTCTCAAATTCTTCAGAATAATTTCTCATCATATATTGTATTTCGCCTTTGGATGAGTAATTCCGCGATATAAGTCTCCAAACAATATTGTCAAATCCATCAAGAGATTGACGCATTTTTTGAAGAGCTATGATACTTCTATAATTGCTCGTTACAATGTCGCTTGTGTTTGCACCAATATGTCCAATTGTAAATACAAATAATATCCCCATTATAGCAATTATAACACCCAATGGGATTTGAGCTAAAACGACTTTCTCTTGGATTTTCATGATCTTGCCTCGTTTTCAGTTTTTGAAGTCTGAGGTTTAGGAGATATTAAATGAATATCATATTTTTCAAGTTTTACTAAATTGCAGATGACTGATTTTCCAATTATTCTATCCCAAATAGAGTCTATTTTGCCTGTTATAACTAAGTGTTTAATTCTTTCGCTATCTGCAAAGTTTACCCAACCATCAATTCGACTGATGTTTTTCAAATGTACAAATTTAGCGCCAAGTTCTTGTGCTAATTGTATATCTGTATATAAATGCCGTTGTTTTTGTGCGTCGATTACTTCAGGTTTATCTTTTGGGGTCTCAACATAAACCACAAACCAGTCTGTATTCAATTTCCCAGCTAATCGCGAAGCTTTCCTGAGTAGATATTTTTGAGAATGAGTTTCTGGCTTCAAACATACCATTAGACGGTCACTTGAAGAGTTCAGGTAATCATCATCTCCATTCATGCTATTTGAGTTGTTATTATCTGATGTTCTTTCTATTCTTTCAGCTACTTCTCTTAATGCTAATTCGCGTAATTGACCTAAGTTATCTATTCTAAAAAAATTTTGTAGTGCTTGCTCTACTTTTTCTTTTTTATAGATTTTTCCAGCTTTTAGGCGATCAATTAAATCCTCAGCAGCAAGGTCGATGTTTACAACTTGATCTGCTTTTTTAAGGAAGGTATCTGGTACAGTTTCAAGAACTTTAATATTTGTTGCATTTTGAACTATGTCATTTAGTGATTCCAAATGTTGGATATTCACTGCGCAAATTACGTTTATGCCAGACAATAGGAGTTCGATAACATCTTGGTAACGCTTTTCATTTCTGCAAATAGGTAAGTTGGTATGGGCTAATTCATCAACAATCACGACCTCTGGCTTACGAACAAGTATCCCATCAAGATCCATTTCTTCGACAATTACATCTTTGTAATTAAGTTTCATTCTTGGAACTAATTCAAGGCCTTCTATAAGTTCTTGAGTCTCTTTTCTGTTGTGAGTTTCAACATATCCTAACACAACATCTATCCCTTTTTCTTTCAAAGAGTGAGCTTCTTCAAGCATCCTATATGTCTTGCCAACACCAGCAACAGAGCCAATATAAACTTTTAGCTTTCCTCTTTTCGCGCTTTGTAAGAGCTCTAAGAAATCTGTGCCTTTACTTGTTGTTGACATCGTTTTTACCAAATTGTTGGTCTAATGATAAGTTCAGCTTTAAAAGATTGATCCGTTCTTTACCCAATATAAAAAACTGAGGGTATTCTATAGAATTATCAACCAAATTTTTAATTCTTGCAGATGAAACTTTACGTTCTTTTGCTACAGATTCAATTTGATAGTAAGCGACATTCTTTGAAATATGTGGATCTTGGCCGCTTCCAGAGCCAGTTATGAAATCAAGAGGAACACCGTCATTTTGAAATTGGTCTATAGCAAATTCCTTTAGTTCTTGTGTTCGATTTAAAAAAGTATGTGATTTAATTGATATATTTGAAGGATGAGCTGATAGACTACCTATGCCGTTTAATATGTCTGGAAGCCTACCTGTGAAATATTTTGATGAAGTAAACGGTTGTCCAATTAATTCTGATCCAATTATTTTGTTGTCTACAATAATTAAACTGCCATGGCTTTTATTCCAAAATAACAGACTGCCAACTGATGTCACAACTATTTGATAGAATAGACCAGTTGTTATGATCATTAGGATTAATACTCTTGATGCTATTTTAATATTATTCATAACTACATTGAAATAAGTTCGATTAGTGTATCAATCATTTTAATACCTAGGAATGGTACTGAAATTCCGCCTATGCCAAATAGCATAAAAAATTTTCTAACTAATTTAGTGGTTTTTATTGGTCTGTATTTAACACCTGTAAGTGCTATTGGTAAGCAGACTATGATGATAAGTGCATTAAAAATACTAGCAGACATTATAGCGCTATGAGGGGTGCTAAGATGCATTAAATTCAAAGCTTGCAGTTCTGGGTATAGTGGTAAAAATATTGCTGGCACTATTGCAAAGTATTTAGCAACATCATTCACTAAAGAAAAGGTTGTAAGACAGCCGCGTGTTGTTAGTACTTCTCTACCTACTTCAATAAGATCTATTATTTTCATTGGGTCATTATCTAAATCGATAATGTTCGCAGCTTCTTTACATAGTTTGCTACTTGAGTTTAGGGTGTAACCTACATCAGCTTGTGCTAGAGCAGGGGCATCGTTCACACCATCGCCAGTAACGGCAACTATTAGGCCTTGTTTTTGAAATTCTTGAACGTAGTGAAGCTTTCTATCAGGCTCAGCTTCGCAGATGAACTCCTTAATTCCTGCTTCGTGAGCTATTGAGTTTGCTGTGTAATAGTTATCACCTGTAGTTAGGATTATACGCACTCCCATCGCCTCTAGGCGCTCAATTTGGTTTGATATGCCATGTCTAATTTTATCTTTTAGATGAATGACTCCAAGAATTTTTGAATCTTTAGAGACTACTAAAGGAGTGCCGCCTGTGCTTCCGACTTTTTGAACTATTTTGAAAAGTTCTTTAGGGGTTTTGCCACCATTGGATTCAACAAATTTACAAATAGCGTCAACTGCTCCTTTGCGGATCTTGATATCGTGGAAGTCACACCCGCTGATTCTACTTGAAGCCGAGAAAGGAATGAATCTTGAAGCTTTGATATTTTTTTCATTTAGCTTCATACCATACTTTTGACGGACTAATTTCATGATCGATTTTCCTTCTGGCGTATCATCAGAAAATGATGCAAATTCCGCTGCTTCTGCGAGCTCTTCAATAGTACTGTCACTAAGAGTTATAAATTCTGCCGCCATCCTGTTACCCATGGTAATAGTGCCAGTTTTATCTATTAATAAGATGTCTATATCGCCTGCTGCATCAAGTGCTTTTGTTGTTACTGCCAGAATGTTTCTTCTAAGGAGTTTTTCAACACCTGATATTGCTATTGGTGCAATTAAGGCAGCAGCTGTAGTAGGCATAACGCAAATTAGTAGAGAACAGACTACTGCGATTGAAACGTTAAGGCCTAAAAAGCCAGCAAGAGGTATTATATTAAAACACATGACAATATAAATGATGGTAAAGCCCATTAAAAAAAAGTTAATTGCTTTCTCATTTGGCGAAATATTGCGTTGAGTTGCATCGACCATTTTTAACATTTGAGTTAAATAATCATTACCCTGAGTAGTGAGAACTTTAATTAGTAAGCTATCCGAGATTACTTTTGTGCCTGCTACTACGGAATTTTTACCTTCAGAACATTCTCGAATTACAGGAGCAGATTCTCCAGTAATTACAGATTCATCAACCGCTGCAATTCCATCGACAACCTCGCCATCACATGGAATTATTTCATTTGCTGATACTTTAATTACATCCCCAACTCTTAGTAAGCTTGCTGGTATGACTTCATTACTTTCATAAAGCAAAGCGGTGAATTCTTCTTTTAATTTCCTTATGTTTGTTGCGTGTTGTTTTCCGTTATATTCGGCAATAGATTCAGCAAAATTTGCGAATAATAATACAAACCAAATACTCAGAGATATTGTTATGGTAAACCAAACTGGTTCCAGTCGATCTGGTTTTGGGATTAATAAATCATAAATTGATATGCCAAGAGTGATTGTTGCAATTAACCATACCACAAACATAATAGGGTTTCTTGTGACAGTGCCTAGTTTGAGTTTGAAAAAAGCTTCAGTACTTGCTTTCCAAATAACTTTAGGATGGTATAAATGATAATTTGTATTCTCAATAACTTGCATAATTACCTTAATACTAAATATTCAATTACTGGACCAATTATGATAGTTGGTACAAATACTAAAAAGTCATTTAACATCGCAAAAAAAATCAAAAAAGCAAAAAACCAACTGTCAGTTTGTACTTCTTCCAATCTACTCTCTACAGAGTTTTTAGTTGCTAAGCTTTCTGCAACTTTAAACATGCAATACAGCAGTGCAAATCTCCCAATTATCATGCAAAGGGCGAGAGTTATATTTAGGTATGTTGTTTCGGAATCAATACTTCCTAATCCCAAGCCGTTATTAATTGTTGAAGATGCATAAGCAACAGCTAATTGTGTTATAGCTAGTGATTGATCAGAATATAATGAGTTTGTTAATTTGGTATTCAAAACTGCCAATGATAGCACAGTCAAGATTAGACATTGATAGGTGACAAGGAATATGGTGATGTATTTAATTTCTTGGAATTCGATAGTTTTGCCCAAAAATTTTGGCGTTCTACCAGCCATCATACCAGCAAGGAAAACAGCCATGATAATAAACAAAATAAGGTTGCAAAGTCCTGTGCCGACGCCGCCAAATATTGCGCCGCCAAACATCATACTAGAAAACATATATATTATTGATTCAGGATTAAAACTCATTAGAACAGAGTTCATTGAGCCACTTGTTGTTGCACAAAATGTTGCATAGAGTGCAGAATCATCAATCCCAAAACGAGTTTCCTTCCCTTCAATATTATATGATATAGATCCCATTACTGAGGTTTTACTTTCGCTACTAATTATGGCGTATGAGCTTAAAAACAAGAGTGAGATCATAAATGCAATTATGATAAAGCCATGTTTGATTTTGCCTATCATATTTGCATATAAAAAGGCTAGGGCGCATGGTATTAAGATCATTAGGAACATTTGGAAAAAATTTGAAAAGCCTGTTGGGTTTTCATAAGGGTGAGCAGAACTTGCTCCAAAGAAACCGCCGCCGTTAACGCCGAGTAGTTTGATTGCCTCTTGTGATGCGACTGGTCCTTGGGGTATTGTGTTGATAGTTCCATTAAGGCCTGTGAATGTTGTGTAATCAGCGAAATTTTGTATTACGCCTTGTGATATGAATATTAAAGAAACTCCAATTCCAATCGGAATTAATACATATAAAACAGATCTTATAAAATCTATCCAAAAATTTCCAAATACTTGGCCATCAGATTCTTGATTTTGATTAATTATACCTCTAACTATAGCTATTGCAGCTGATATGCCAATTCCGGTGCTAATAAAAGCTAAAATTGTTAAAATGCATTGAGAAAAATAACTCAAAGTTGTTTCACCAGAGTAAGCTTGCCAATTCGTTGCAGTCACATAACTAATAATAATATTAAAGGCGAGGCTTGGAGATAATCCTTCTAACTCAATTGGGTTCAATGGTAAGTTACCTTGTCCAATTAGACAGATGAAGCCAAATACAAAAGATATAAAGCTAAAGTATACTATAGATAGGAAATAATCTCTCCAGTTTTGGCTATATTGCTCAATGCCACAAGTGCTAAATACCAACCTTTCAAAGCTTCGTAATGATGAATATTTTGAACTAAATTCACCACTAATAACAGCTCCTATATGCTTGCTTAGGGGGTAAGAAAGTGCTACTGCAAAAAAAAGTATAAGTGCTAGCTCTAAAAACATTAGAATTGAAAAAGTTAGTTATAAAATAATACTAACCTATTTTTCTTAGGATTCTAGTACTTGGTTTGCTGTGATAGATCTAAGATGTCACCTACAGTAATTCCCAAACTTGTAGTCTCTCCAGCCTTAAGTTCAATTACGTATTTTATTAGCGAGCGCGAATTGGTTGCTTTGCGACTACGTGGGGTCTGTTTAGTATGGATTTCTTTAACTATTCCATCTTGGTCTAGCATTATAATATCTAGGCTTATATACGTGTTTTTCATCCAGAACGAAACTTTCTCAGGATTAGGGAATATAAAAATCATACCATGTTTAGGCGGCAGATTTTCGCGATACATTAACCCTAAGTTCATTTGATCTCTAGTTAAGGATTCTTCTAGATATAGAGTTACAAGTTCACCATCGCGCTTTTGAATATAAAATTGTTTATATTCTCTGATAGGGTTTTTAGCTGTAGTTGATGGCAAATTGATTAACAGAAAAACAAAGATAACTGAAAAAGCTATTACGAAAACTTTATATTTTTTCAAATAGCTCATTGAGTTTTACCCAAACAATTCATCAATAATTTTTTTACTCTCAATAGTATGAAGCTTCATATAACCCACAGCAGGTGAGGCAGAACGCTCACGCCCAATGTATCTTGCGCGCGTTGATTTATGCTTCACAGCTTTAAGAACTTTTTCAATTCTTGGCTCAACGAAGTAGAATGCCCCCATGTTCTCATGCTCTTCTTGGCACCAGATAACTTCTGCATTTGGGTATTTCGCAAGCTCCATTCCAAGTTGAACTGTAGGGAATGGATATAATTGTTCCATCCTAATTAATGCTATATCTTGTCTTCCTAGTTCTTGGCGTTTTTCAAATAAGTCATAGTAAACTTTACCAGAGCAGATAACAGCTTTTGTAACTTTGCTTATGCCTACATCTTTATCACCAAGTACTGGTTCAAATTTTGTACCTTCTTTCATTTCATCAAAGGTTGATACAGCAAGCTTATGACGCAGTAATGACTTAGGAGACATTACAACAAGTGGTTTTCTAAAGTTGCGTTTTTGTTGTCTGCGCAATGCATGGTAGATCGATGCAGGCGTTGTGCAATTCAATACTTGCATGTTATCGCTTGCGCAGGATTGTAAAAACCTCTCTAACCTTGCAGAGCTATGCTCTGGGCCTTGACCTTCATAACCATGTGGCAGAAGCATTGTTAGGCCAGACATTCTTAACCATTTTGCTTCACCTGAAGATATATATTGGTCGATAATTACTTGCGCACCATTTACGAAATCACCAAACTGTGCTTCCCAAATTGTCAGGCTCATTGGATCTGCATAACTATAGCCGTATTCAAAGGCCAAGACAGCGAACTCGGAAAGGTTACTGTTGTAGATTTCAATTTTTGCTTTTTGATTAGCTTCAATATTATTTAATGGTGCAAATTCTTGTTGGGTTTCTTGATCGAAAAGAACTGCATGGCGGTGTGAGAACGTACCACGCTTAACATCCTGCCCAGACATTCTTATGTGGAATCCTTCGTCTAATAGAGAAGCAAATGCTAGTGCTTCACCAGTTCCCC
Source organism: uncultured Candidatus Midichloriaceae bacterium (assembly GCA_964558975.1). Classification (GTDB taxonomy): domain Bacteria; phylum Pseudomonadota; class Alphaproteobacteria; order Rickettsiales; family Midichloriaceae; genus CAZLFQ01. The sequence continues at coordinate 548,664 of CAZLFQ010000001.1, read as the reverse complement.
AGTCAATATCTTTGCCAGTCTCAATCATTTTTTTCTTAGCTTCTAATTGGCGTAGGACTTTAGTGTTGATGTTGAACTCTTTTGGATATTCACACAATTTGTTGCCAAGCTCTTTTAATTTCGAGGCTTTGACGCCAGTTACAACTTCTTCTCTGTCTACTTTAGCAGCTTCAAATTCGCTCCAGTTAGCAGATAACCAATCGGCTTTGTTAGGTTTGTAACCTACTGATAATGTAAATTCTGCATCCAGCTTTTGTTTAAAAGTTTGTTGCATAGTTTCGAATTCAGCAGCAGAAATAATGCCTTCAGAAATCAATTTGTTTGCATAAACTTGTGCAGGGTTTTCTTTGTTCTTAATTGCTGCATACATCACTGGTTGAGTGAAGAAAGGCTCATCACCTTCGTTATGTCCATACTTTCTATAGCCAACTACGTCAATCACAACGTCTTTTTTGAATTTAGCGCGGTATTCAGAAGCCAATTTACTGACGAACACTACAGCTTCAGCATCGTCACCGTTCACGTGGAATATTGGTGCACCAATGAATTTGGCAATATCAGTTGAATAAAGAGTAGATCTTGAATCTTCAGGGTTGGTTGTGAATCCAATTTGGTTATTAGACACAACATGCATTGTACCACCAGTGTGATATGCTTTAAGCTGGCTGAGTGATAATGCTTCCATTACTGATCCTTGGCCAGCAAATGCGGCGTCGCCGTGAACTAAAATTCCTAGAACTTGAGAGCGGTCACTATCTTTACGCAAATCTTGTTTTGCGCGAACGCGACCCAATACAACGGCATTTACAACTTCCAAGTGCGATGGGTTAGGGGTCAAGCTTAAGTGCACTTTATGACCATCAATTTCAATATCTGATGATGTGCCTAAGTGATATTTTACATCACCTGGAATTCCCATGTTGTCAGGGAATGCAAGTTCACCCTTGAATTCTGAAAGCATGGCATGATATGGTTTGCCCATAACTTTTGTAAGGGTGTTTAATCTTCCGCGGTGTGCCATGCCAAGCACATATTCCCGAACACCAAATTGCACAGAATGCTTTACAATAACCTCCATGCAAGAGATTGAGTTTTCTAGGCCTTCTACTGAGAAACGTTTTGTTCCAGGGAATTTAGTATGTAGGAAGCTTTCAAACATCTCTGCTTCCATTATGTCTTTAAGGGCAGTCTTTTTTTCTTCAGTGCTTATTGAAACTGTTCCAGCGGTTAATTCTAATTTGCGTTGCAACCAATTGCGCTCTTCGGCACTTTCAATGTGCATGAATTCAGCTGCAACTCTGCTGCTGTAGATAGCTTTAAGATTGTGGATTAGGTCTTTTAATTGAGCACTCTCTACGCCGAAAGCTCCACCTAAATATATTGTTCTTTCTAAATCTGCATCTGTAAAACCGTGCGACCTATAGTCTAGTTCAGAGTGATATGCAGGTTGAGTTAAGCCAAGCGGGTCAAGATTAACATCAGTATGGCCATAAGTGCGATATGCATTAATTAAGTTGGCAGCTTTCATGCTATTATGCATGTCTTCAGTGCTTGCTATAGCATTTGGTGCTTTAGCAGGCTTTACTTTTAATTCTTCTTTGTCTACAGCGCCAATTACGCGATTTTTATATGGCTTCCATGCAGCGCCAGTTGCAGCTTTTTGAACATTTGCTGCATTGTCGTTTAAGCTCTTAAAATAATTCTGCCATTCTTGGTCTACAGATGATGGATCTTGCGAGTATTTGCTATATAACTCTTCGATGAATACCGCATTGCTACCAAACAGATATGATGTGTTTTTAAGATTCGACATACTTTTCCCTGAAACTTTTTGAGGCCTTTATTATTACAGAATAGCGGTAAAGTCTAGTTAAATCAACCTATGGCGAGATATTTGTTTTTTCTTGTTGTTATAGTTTGTTTACTTTTTATTTTTTGAATACAGAATTCCTACCATGAACCAAAGTGGGGCAGTTGGCCAAGCTATAAATAGACTGCTAGCGGCAGCTATAGGAATAAGCTTCAATATGATGTTAATCACTGCGCCAGTTTTGATACGATCGTGAACAATATCTTTATAATTGTTATATATATATCTAATCCAGCATCCAATAATTAATAAAAATAAACCAAGTCCTACAAGCCCAGTTTCAACTGCCACCTCTAAGAAGATGTTGTGTGGATGATTCGTGCATAAGTATTCCTTTTTTGTGCTGCTTAAGTTTAGCCAAGCAGGTTGGTATTGATCGGAAAGACAAGCTGTTTGGAAGTGTCGTAGCCCAACACCAAATATCGGCTGAACTAAAAATAGATCAGTAGAAATTTGGTAAATTTTGCCATATGACGTTTGTGAAAAACTAGTGATCTCAGTTTTGGTGCTGATTATTTGCCTTTGAATTACTTCAGATTTTGTCATGATTAAACCTGAAACAAAGATAGAAAGTACCAGTATAAAATATAAGAAATATACTTTAAGCTTTTTATAGTTAAATACTAAAAGTAATAAGCCTAAGGATAGTAGTAGAAGAGCCATTCTTTCTCCAGATAATAGTATCGCGAAAGCTCCTATTAGTAAGTAGATAAGTGCTAAATGTTTATTGTGAGTTATAAGGTATGCGGCGGCGGGAAAGAATATGAAAAGTAACGATATACCAATAGACATCTTTCCTGATGTAGTAGTAAGCCTTTTATAAGAACCAAGGTCTACGTATGAAGTTCCGAAAAAATCATATCCAAGATGGTATTGCATAATGGCACTGGTGCCAAAAAATATGACTGTGCATACCAAAGAGCTTATTAGATATTTTTTTATGAGATCATCTCTCAAGATCCAAAAAGCAATTGCGCTTGCAAACACAATGTATCTTATAAATGGAAGGCCTCGTTCAAGTGAAATTTGCGGTGATTCAGCCCACAAGCTGCGTGTGCATATGTAGGCCCAAAAAAGTATAGAAGCTTTAACCCAGTCGGTTTTTACCCACTCAAAGTGCTTTGTTTTGGCTGAGTTTATTATGAAGAGGATTCCGATTGTACACATTACTATCTCTACAACCGCATTTCCCAAGAATAACGAAATAGGGAATGTTAGTAATAGAAATCTAGCGATATCTAATAGCTTAAAGCTTTTAATTTTCTTTATATGCATAAAATGAAAACATTCTTATGTAATGTAACTTATAGGCTAAAGTGTAATAATTCAATAATTATGATTGCTAAAATGCTCTTGAAATTATAGATTAACAGCATGGAAATCTCGTTTTGGGGTATGTATGGCGAGCAGTATGTGGGAATTATTGTTAATATTGGTTATAGTTTTTGTACTCTTCGGGGCTGGTAAGCTTCCACGAGTGATGGGTGATATTGGTAAAGGAATTCGTTCACTTCGTGATGGCTTGAAAGACGATGAGAAAAATCAGCAAAACCCAAAAATCGAATCTTAAGCAATTCGTTTGTAATTTTTAAAAATCTCTTCAAGTTGTTCTATCGCCTTTTTGAATTCAGTGAACTCGTTTCTTGATCTAAGTGTGCTTGGCTTAAATATGAACTCTGGCCATAAGTTATGAATGCAAATATCTAATATGATTTTTTTGGCATTTTGGCTTTCTAGCTCTTCGATGATCTTTTTGTATTCTCTTTGCTTTGTAGATAGCCAGTCTATATCTCTTAGTTGGGATTGATGCAAAAGGTCTTTAGGAAAATTACTACTTATTCCAATTGCTCCAAAACGAAGGCTGTAAAGCCATCTTAAACGAATACCATACTGATGTTGATCTAGCGTTATTAAGCCTTTCTCAAAGAATAAGTCTAAAGGCTCTTTGGTTGCATTTAAAGCTCTTTTGAGTGTTAGTTCTTGAGTGCCTAAGTCGCATTTTTGGAGTAATTTCTTGAATTTCTTGTTGTTTTTCATGAATTCGATGTATTTCAGTTTGTTGTTTGGTATTGTATTGGAATTTTGGCGATTATGGGAGTCATTATCTTGCACTGCAGCTAAAGTATTGAAAAAAATGGGTTGAATGGAGAAAAAAAGTAGTATACTCGGAATAGGTTCATAATTTATAGAGGCATTATTGAAGATTGATATTTTTGCCAGAATTAAATTTCCATTGATAATTTTATCGGTGCTTTTTCTTCCCTTGCTCTTTGGTGAATTAATACCGCTTGAATTGAAATCTTTGAGCTTATCTATCAGCTTATTAATCAAATCTATTCTTATTTTTATACTTCCTTTTATTATATTTAGTTTTCTTTTTAGTTCTTTGATTTCATTAGGAAGTGGGGCGATTGCATTTATAACGCTACTGTTCGCTATGGTATTTGCCTCTAATTTGACAGCAATAATGACAGGCTATTTCATTGGCTTTAATTTGATACCATTTCTAAATATCGAATTGGATTTAGCAGCACAAGTAAATAAACTTGAGCCTTTATGGCAAATAGAACTTCCAAAGATTATTTCAAATGAACCAGCGATGCTAGTGGGAATGGCAATGGGAGCGATATTTGCACTCCACCAAAACAAATATGCCGTTAAAATAGCGCGTCGCTTGAATCAGATTTGTATGTTTATTTTAAGAAAATTGTTTATACCAATATTGCCAATTTTCATCTTAGGTTTTGTGTTTAAATTAGAGCATGAGAAATTGTTGGGAATAATTTTAAGTAAATATTTGAATATATTTTTGATAGTGGTTTGTAGTCAAATTATATATACCTCATTTTTATACCTTATAGCTTCTAAATTTTCTTTAAAAAGAATGTCGCAATATCTCTCAAATATTTTGCCGGCAACAATTACTGGTATGTCTACAATTTCAAGTGCGGCGACAATGCCTGTGACAATTATGTGTACGGAAAAAAACCTTAATAATGTAACAATGGCAAGAACAATTATTCCTGCAACTGCCAATATACATACTCTGGGTAGTGCATTTGGGATTACAATTTTGGCATTAGGTACTATGTCTGCTTTCGGTATGCCATTGCCGACATTAGAAGTTTTCTTCATTTTTGCTTTTTACTATGCGATTGCAAAGTTTGCAGTAGCAGGAATTCCCGGTGGTGTGGTGATTGTGGTTTCCCCTCTGCTTGAAAGCTATTTAGGATTTAGCTCTGAAATGATTGGGTTGATTACAGCATTATATATTTTATTTGATCCATTTGGCACAGCTACTAATGTAAGTTGTAACGGGGCATTTGCCATCATTTTTAATAGGGTTTACCGCATATTCGATAAAACACAAAAAACTGAAGATGAAATGCCATCAGCAGTCGAAAGAATACTTTAAAATTAGATTTTGATTTGAATGTATAATTTTTTAAGCTAACTTTACTTCAGCAATCTTTCGGAGATTATATGGTCTATAAAATTTCAATTAATGAATATGTAAAAAATAGTGATTTTGGTTTACTAGAGCCAGATAAAGTTGAGGCAATTGATGGTGTTACAAATAAATACTTTTCCCACCCTAATGCAGAAGGAGTGCCAATTGGAATTCCTCATGGGATAAATTATGAGAACGGAAAACGGTTTTTGACTGACGTATCAAGTAGGTCATTTGAACTGAAAGATTATGAAGCAGATAAGTTTTTATACGTTCTTGGTGGAAAATGTCCAAGCGGTTATGAAGAAGTAGACCAAACACATATAAAATTGTATGAAAATGATTTCTGCAGAGATTTCATTTTGTCGCCTTTTATAGGTGGAGGAATACTAACTGCCGCTGGATTAGTATACTTAATTAAAGGTGGTAACGAAGTTGGAGATCAGACCAAAAGTATGATTTTTGTACCTGGTTTGTTAGGTGCAGCAGTAGGTTTAGTGGCTGGTAGTACGTGTCATTACATCTATCCTGATAGCAAACATGCTGTGTGGGATGAATTGAAAACTTGCTTAGCAGATGAAAAAATCATTGGTGATGGGCCTATTCCCGAGGAAAGCTTCTAGAAATTTAATAAAACCTTAACAAACTCTGCACCCTAGTTGTGTTAAAATACCTTGTTTTATAAATAAGGTATAATTGTGAACTTACATGAATTTAGAGCTTTAGACGAATTTCAAAGATTTGACGCTTTAAAAGGATTGGTTGGTGATGAGCTTAGGGCGTTCGCTGGGGAAGTGGCTGGCGAACAAGGTGTAACTCCTATGCTACAGAGGATTTTTAGTGTTGCAAGTGCAGCTGATGCAACTATTAAAAATCAATTAAAGGTGGAGTTGAGAAGGTTGGGCCTTGCTTTTCAAGAAAGGCAAGTTGAAATTCAGATTGATACTGTTCAGACAGCACAAGTGGAATTTAGCTGGGAGAGAATTAAAGGGTCGCAGTTCACTGAGCGAAAGCCAATCCCTATTAATGAAGGTGCAAAAGATGAGTTTTTAAAACAGCTTTACCAAGGTGAGATAGTTGATGTTGATATCACAAACCCGCTTTCAAATATTCAAGCAGTAAGAACACAGGTTGAAGCTATTTGCCAAAAAATGACGGGCTATGGCTGTAGAAATTTTGAGAGTTTAAAAGAAAAGTTTGCAGATGCCGCCTTTAATATTGTAGGTGCGGAGCAGCGCCAGAGAGACTTTTCTAACGCTAGGCAGATTAAACAGGTGATGGAGTCGATTTTATACTTTATGCAGTGTGCGCCTGAAGCTTCAAGAACAGAACTTGTTGCAAATTACAAAGATACTCAATTTGCATGTAGCGATGGAACACTGCAGAACTTAAATGATATTTTTGGTGAAATGCAATTAGGTATTGCTGATATAGCTGCATATGTGGCTTGGGCGAAGAGAAAGGTTGTAGCTGAGATATTGATGCCGATGTACCAACAGAATTACTTCCATGAAGCCGGCTTAATTTCTTATTCTGGTAATGAAATACATGATATTGACTCGTTAATTAATGCAGTTGCCGATGAATTTGGTTTAGTGGTTCGGACACAAGAAGAAGATAGGTTTATTAAAGATGCCTCAAGATATAGAGAATTTTTATTAGGTGAATTGAACCGAGGTTTTGCGCAGCCTGAAGTGCTTGAAAACATTTCTAGATTAGTGGCTGGTAAAATTTTTGCTAATCTTAAAGGCATTATAGATACGGAGACTTCCGTACAAAATCAAGTTCAGGGTTTCTTAGTAAAGCTAGGAGTGGGTGATAAGTATAATTATTTCCATTTAGTGGATTGTAAAGCGGGTAGACTTAAAAATATCGCCCAAGAGGTTATAAGAGAAATAGTTGCTGCTTATTTTCATGAGCAGGGGATTCAGGAGGTTTTGGATATAGAATTGGTTTATCAATTCTTAAAAACTGCTGGTTCGCATAATGCGCAGTACGAGCAAGTTGTTACTAGAGAAAATTTTCCTGAAGAAGCAGAAGGGGATCGTGAGGCGGTTAAGTTAGTTCTATTTCAAGATGTAGAATTAGATGAAGCGCAATTTGGAACTCAAAACCCTGTATTATACTTTGCTAGGAAAAATGCAAATATTTTTGCAGAGTTTAAGCTTGGTGATTATCACTTGCACGAATTGTTGAAATATATCTCGGCAGAGGAATTAAAGAACATTTTGATTCCAACCGTTTTATTGGAAATTTCTCTGTTTTATGTGATAACTCCAGAACAGGTTGGTGTATTAATTGAAAAAGGTGCTGACGCTAAGATTGTCAACCCAGATGGTAATAATGCTGCAAAAGTTGCGGAGATAAAGGGAAGAAATGATTTAGTAGGAAAATTTGTTGAGTTGGGCATTCTGCCCATTAACGTATTTGAAGGTCATGAGAATGGTGTCGATACACAATGTGAAGAAATGATAACACATACAATTTCAAAAATTCCTGAATGGTTTAATAGGCATGGTCTATCAAAGCTTATAAAGTGTGGCATGATCAATGCTCTAAAGAGTGCTTTGGAAACTCCTAAAGGTAGGGAATCATTGTCATTGTTAGATAAGGATGGAAACACAGCTTTACATCATGCTGCACGCCAGCCAAACCCTGAATTGTTTTTAGAGATAATAAAAACTACTGAAGGAAGGAAAGCAATAGTAGCTGCTAATAAGCTTAAGACTACTCCTGTTGCAATCGTGGTAAGCACACATAGAGTTGATTTAATTAATTCGGTACTTAAAACAACAGAAGGTGAAAAACTCATTAATGGTGATGGCGAAAACAAATCTTTTATAGTGCAGGCATATGAAGGTAAGAGACATGGAAATGAGAAAAAAGGAAGATATGATATCATACGCACTTTGTTAAAATGCAATATTTCTTTAGATCCAATTCTGCAATTCGCTGATAACAGAGGCATGGTTCAAGATGCTGTGGATAATGATGATTTCGAAGCTTTCAGCATGTTTATGGAACGTGCAGAGCTAAGAAATAAAGTTTTCTCTCTATGCTCAGATGCATTAGAGAAGCTTCATAGTCAAGGCCTATTAAAACCACTACTAGAAAAGGATTGGTTAGAAATTTTACAATCTACATATTCCCAAGATTTGTGTGACTTTATAGAAGTAGCTGTAAAATGTGATTTGTTTAATGAAATTGTTGATAAGTTAGACAAAGAAAATCCTGTTTTACTAAATAAAATATTAGATGGGGTGGTTAGGGATGCTACACCCATTTCATCTGAGCTAGATGAAGCATTAAGTGCAGCTTTGACAAGAACAACCGTGAAGAAGTGGGTCGTTCGAAACGATCCTGATAAGCCAATGGGTGTGCATGTTAAACGTTTGGTTGCAAAAGGTGCAGCCGAAACTGTAGAGGCAATATTAAATGACGACTTTGCAAGAAGAAGCATATTCAGCCAAGACACTTGGGGTAATAACTTCCTTCATTGTGGTGCACATTTTGATGACGATATCACGTATTATTCTCAGGATTATGATATATTTTACGAAGAAGATGGTAAAAAAATTAAAGGATCGCATAGTCGTTTTTATAATTGTGTAAAATATATTGCAGATAATCCATACTTAAAATCAGCTTTGCCTAGACTTTTAATAATGCAAGGTACTTATGGTAAAACAGCTCTAAATTTGGCTTTAGAAGAAATGCCAAAGTTATTTCTAATCCTATTAGATTGGAGCGTGAGACCTGAGAATGTCCATTCATTATATGTTTTAGACGATTATGGTCGTGCACCTTTCTATAATGCTCTACTGAGGTGTTATGACATTTCTATCATGAGCAAATTTGTTAATGCTGACGCAAGCTTTGTTAATTCAATTTTTGATCATTTTGACAACGAAATGGTTAATGTTATCTCTAGGATACTTGATAATGATGTAGAGAGAATTAGAGGTGATGAGTTGGCTAAAGTTGCTTTCGGTAATGTTTTTGAGTGGGTAAAAGATAATCCCGTGCTCATGAGAAAATTTATTGATTCTGTCGGTAATGAGACGGGGTGCTCCTCGCTTGATTATGCAAGAAGATACGATATGCCAACAATTGTAGATGCAATATTAACTTTCGCACAGAATACTAGCCTTGGTTTATCATTGCCTTCAGCTTCGTTAGAAACGCAGGCCAGCGCATCCACGGCGTTGATTCCTAGTGAGGATGATGGCGTTGACGCGACAGTAAGTATTCCTGCTAATATTACTTCTAAAGTTGGAGCTAGAATATCAAGTGAATTGGATGACGATAACGATTATGATGATAAGACAGAAGAACACAAACGCCGCCGCAAAGGTAGAAGTCCAAATAGGAAGTCCAGATAGTGATTAAAGTTGTCTTCGTTTTTTTAATTCAAAACTATTGACTCAGAATCAATCATTTGTATCTTGGTTTAGTTATTAAATACATGTGGTTATGCAAGCTAGTACTAATAAACTAAATCAAATTCATTTATATAGTCGACACGTAAAGCTTGGCGGTAAAATGTGTCCATTTGCTGGCTACATGATGCCGATTAATTACACTACGAGTATTATTCAAGAACATAATCATACCAGAAGTGCGGCAGGGTTGTTTGACGTCTCTCATATGGGGGCGATTTTTATTGATGATGAAAATGCAGCAGCAGAATTAGAAAAACTAATTCCATGCGATATTAAAGAATTAACAGTTGGCCAAACTAAATATTCATTATTGCTAAATGAAAATGGTGGAATTGTTGACGACTTATTAATATCGAGAATTGAAAAAGGTTTTTTGATTGTTGTGAACGCAGGTAATAAACATAACGATTTAAAGTATCTCCAAACATTACCAATTAAATTTAGATCTGAATTTGAGAGAAACATATTGGCACTTCAAGGGCCAAAAGCGCATGAGGTTATGCAAATTATTGTACCTGACGCAACTGCATTAAAATTTATGAATGTGGGTAAATTTGATTATGAAGGCGACGAAATATACGTTAGTCGTACAGGCTATACAGGTGAAGACGGATTTGAAATTTTAGCTAAAAACCAATCTGCTGAAAAGATTTTTGGGAAGTTATTAAATAATCCAGAAGTACTACCAATTGGATTAGGTGCGCGAGATAGCCTAAGACTAGAAGCAGGGCTTTGCTTGCATGGGCATGATATAAGCCCTAGCACAACGCCTACCGAGGCCAACTTAAATTGGGTTATTGGAAAACGTAGAAGAATTGAGGGCGGTTTTGCTGGGGCATCAATAGTGCTAGAGCAAATGAAAAATGGTGTTTCCAAAAAGTTAGTAGGTTTATTACCTGAGTCGAAAGCAATTGCGCGTGAAGGTGCAACAATTCATTTAAATGATGGAACAAAAGTTGGAGTGGTAACAAGCGGAACGCATAGTCCAACTTTGAATAAAGCAATTGCCATGGGTTATGTTGATACGGAACACTTGAATTCTGAATTATATGTGAATATAAGAAATCAAAATTACCCAGTTAAAATTCAAAAACTGCCGTTCGTACAAACTAAATATTATAAAGGATGAATCATGAAAAAATATAGTCAGCAACATGAATGGATAATACTAGAGGGTGAGGTAGGTGTGGTTGGGATAACCGACTACGCTCAGCACCAACTTGGTGACGTAGTATTTGCAGAATTGCCAGCGCTGGGTCAAAAAGTTGAGAAAGGCGGACAGGTTGCCGTTGTTGAATCTGTAAAAGCCGCGAGTGAAGTTTATTCACCTGTAAGTGGTGAGGTTGTAGAAGTTAATTCTGCATTACAGAATTCTCCAGATTTAATTAATAATACTGCAGAGTCTGATGGTTGGTTCTTCAAAGTGAAACTTTCCAATTCATCTGAATTGGATGATTTAATGAATGAGACTGAATATAATAAATTGATTGGGAAATAATGCGTTACTTACCACACACCAAAGAAATTCGTGAGAAGATGCTAAAAGAAGTTGGTGTCAAAAATATTGATGACTTGTTTGTTGATGTTCCAAAATCTGCTGTTTTAAAAGACTTGATCGATTTGCCTTTACATAAAAGCGAAGCAGAAGTTGAACAAGATTTTTTGCAGATGAAAGCAAAAAACCTTGAAGTGGGGCAGGGTTCATGTTTCTTAGGTGCTGGTGCATATAGACATCACATTCCTGCAGCAGTAGATTATTTGATTCAGCGTGGTGAGTTTTTAACTTCATACACGCCCTATCAGCCGGAAATTTCCCAAGGAACACTTCAATATTTATTTGAGTTTCAGACTCAAGTTTGCTTGCTTACAGGAATGGAAGTGGCAAATGCATCGATGTATGATGGAGCGACTTCTACGTTAGAAGCAGTTATGATGGCTAACCGAATTACAAAACGCAACAAAGCAGTAATTTCTGGGAACTTACATCCACACTATGCAGAAGTTATCAATACATATGCTCATTTCTCGAAATTTGATGTGGTTCATTTTGATGCGGCGCCAGATAACGACGAAAAAATATCAGTGCCTACTGATGCTTCGTGCGTGGTAGTGCAATATCCTGATTTCTTCGGGCATGTTAATGACTTCACAGAACTTGCTGCAGAGTGTCATACAAAAGGAGTTTTACTAATTGTAGCTTTTACAGAAGTGGTGGCTCTTGGGTTACTAAAGCCAATTGGTGAAATGGGGGCAGATATAGTAGTAGGAGAGGGGCAATCACTTGGTGTGGGCTTGAATTTTGGTGGGCCAACTGTTGGATTATTTGCAACAAAAAAAGAATATGTGCGCCAAATGCCAGGACGTGTCGCAGGGCAAACAGTTGATGCAGCTGGAAAGCGTGGCTGGGTTTTGACACTCTCAACACGTGAACAGCATATCCGACGTGATAAAGCGACCAGCAATATTTGTACAAACTCAGGGCTATGCGCTTTGGCATTTACAATACATATGACATTATTGGGTGAAGTAGGATTAAAGCGTTTGGCAAAATTGAATCATGCTAAAGCTATGAAATTATATGATGCACTTACAAATGTTAAAAGTGTTAGAATATTAAATAAAACATTCTTTAATGAATTTGTTGTTTCATTACCAGCAAATGCCTCAGAACTAGTTGATAAACTAGTTGAGAAAAAAATATTTGCAGGTGTGCCAGTTTCAAGACTGCATCACGGCAAGTTTGAAAAATTACTTTTGGTGGCATGTACTGAGACAGTTACAGATGAACAAATTACTATGTTTGTTAGTAGTCTAAAATTTTAAGTTGAACTTGTAGTAGTTCCATTATATACACACCAAAAATAAATTAGGTGGGTTATATGATTGGTAGTGAATTAGCGCAGGGCAATAAATCCACAATAAAGCAATATAATCCAGATGAATTGCGAATATTAGCCAAATCTCAGCTAGCCCAAAAAAGACCTGATGGAATGCCTGAAATAATAGGTTTTACCGTTAAGCCAGAAGTTACCAAATCTGTTTTAGCTGCTATAGCACAGTCACAAGATGGCAAACTCAAACCGGAACAATCCCCTGATCGAAGCTAAATTGTTGAAATTTAACAAAAGTTTAACATTTTAGTGTTGGGTTTTAGTGTATAATGCTCTTTAAGTTAATAATTAAAGGGGATTAACAAATGTATAAAAAACTTATTGCTATTGTATGCTTACTTTCACTTACAGCCTGTGGTGTTGGTTCAAATTATAGACCAATTGTTGATGGAAAAAATGCAAAATATGAAACAGATCTGTCTGCATGCCAAGGGCTTGCAGCACAAAGAGAATATATGAATGATGATTCAAAAATAGAGACAGGATTATCTGCAGGCGCAGGCGCACTTGGTGGTGCAGCAATTGGCGCAGGTAGTGGGCATGCAGGTGAAGGCGCTGTTGCAGGTCTTGCTATTGGTCTTCTTGCAGGGGCTATTGGAAGCTCGATGAAAGATAAGGAGGAGCAAAAATCAATCGTTATTAATTGTATGAAAGGACGTGGTCATAAAGTGATTGAAGACAATCCACGTAAAGCTGCTAGGTATTAATTTAGTACTAATTCATCGCAAACTACTTGGTGCTTCATCCAAGTAGTTTGTCTTTTTGCATAGTTTCGAGATATTTGCTGTGACTTACTAATAGCTTCTTGAAGAGTAATATCTCCATTGAGGTAAGATATAATTTCATATAGCCCACATGCTCTTGGATATTCAATATTTCCAAATTTATTATAAAGTTTGGAAACTTCGTCGACTGCACCTGCCTCTATCATTTGAAGAAATCTTAGATCAATGTTTTTATATATTTGCTCGCGCGACTTTTCTATTTTTATTATATGAAACAACTCTTTTGGAAAAAATTGCGCACAATCTTCCTTCTGCCATTTAGAAAGCGATTTGTCTGTATCAATGACTACTTCTAATGCTCTTTGAATTCTTTGAGAATCATTTGGATTAAGTTGATCTGCAAGTATTGGATCAAGTTCAAAAAGTTTTTCATGAAGCTCAGATGAACTCATAAATTGTTTCCACACGGCAACCATGTCTTTTGTCTTAGCAGAGATTGGTGGAATTTTTGGCATGCCATCAATAAGATTTTTGACATACATACCTGTTCCACCAACTAGGATTGGGGTTTTATTATTGGATAGGATTTTTTTAATTAATGGAATTGCATCTTCTAACCATCTGCCTACAGAATATGATTCTGAGCATGAAACATAGCCAAATAGCAAATGTTCAACCCCATCTTTTTCCTCTTCTGTTGGTTGGGCGGAAATGATTGGAATCTCTTTGTAAACTTGCATTGAGTCATAATTGATCACAACTCCATCAAGCTTTTTTGCAAGTTCAATACCAAGCCTCGTTTTGCCTGAAGCTGTTGTACCAAATATGATATTTATTTTGTTTCTCATTAGTAATTAAAGTGGCAATTTTATTATAACCCTTAATCCACCTAATTGGCTTTTAGCCAACTTAATGTGCCCACCGTGGTTATATATTATAGTTTTTACAATCGCCATTCCCAATCCGAAACCTTCACTTGCAGGATTGATTTTAAAAAATGGTTTGAATATTGATTTCCAATATTTTTTGGGTATACCCTTTCCGTCATCGCTTATAGAAATGCTTATGTAAGCTTCGAACTTTTTAATATTTATTACGACCCTTGATTTGCAATACTTTAACCCATTGTTAATCAGGTTTGTAACTGCTCGTTTGAAAGCTTGGGGTTTTATATATATGAAAGCAAATTGAGATTGAATATTGAGCTCTAGTCTTGAGTCATTTGTTGATTCAGTTATTTGCTTTAAGATCTCAACGACATTCATCAATTGGCTGTCTTCATTGCCTTCTTCTTTAGCGAAATGCAGATAAGATTCGATTAATTTTTCCATATCTATAATGTCTTTCGAAATCTCTATGGAAGCTTTAGAATCTTTAAGCATTGCTACAGCAAGCTTCACCCTAGTTAAAGGAGTTCTTAAATCATGAGAAATATGGGACAAAAGTTCTGTTCTGTGTTTTATTTGACGTTGAATTCGTCTTTGCATTCGTAAAAATGCCCACCCAGCTTTTTTTACTTCAGTTGCACCAGATGGTTTAAAATTAATGCGTTCCAGCCCTTTTCCAAGTCGTTCAGCTGCATATGCCAAATTTAGAATAGATCTAACTTGGTTCTTCATGAATAATATTGATATTATCAGCAACAAAATTGCTGAGCCAGCTACCCAGCTAATGAAAACGAATGTAGTAGGACTTTGAAACTTTTTGTTTGAAAATTGAAGCTCTAGTGTGCCATTTGGCAATTGAAAATAGACTAGGATGTCTGATTTATTGTTAATGTAAAATGTGTCTGACTCATATGAGATTTGTTTTCTAATTCGTCGAGAGAAATCCTTTAAATCGCGATCAGTAAAAAGTGGATGATGGACGTATTTACCAATTTTTTCATTTTGATAAAAAGTTAGATTAACTTCAAAAAGCTTTGAAATGCTCTCTGCCTGTCTTAGCTCATTATCATTCACCAATGATATTATAGCTGTGAAGTTTCCTATCAAAGATAACTTCATTCTCTCAGAAACACTATCCCAATGACGCTGGTAAAATATGTATGTTGTGATCAATTGTAACACAATAATGGGCAACACTATTATGAGTAAAAATCTGCTATATAAACTTTTAGGTGCTAAGTTCATTGAACTTTGTTTAAAAATGATGTTACTCTTATTAGAAGTCGATTTTAATCCAGCTTGCTTATGAAAGTAAAGAAGAAGAAAGAAGTCCATGCAAAAGAAAAGAAGTCCATATCACTTGCCTTGCAAGGAGGCGGGGCACATGGTGCGTTTACATGGGGAGTATTGGATAGGTTGGTTGAAGAAGATAATATCAACATAGAAGCCATTTCAGCTACCAGTGCTGGCGCAATGAATGCCACAGTATTCGTTTATGCATATGCCAAAGGAGGTAAAGTTCTCGTTAAAAAATTACTAGAAGAATTTTGGAAAAAAGTGAGTATCTCAGCTTCTCTTTCACCAATGCAGCCTAATTTTTTTGATAAAGTAATGGGAATGAATGCAGTTGGTGCTGCTCCATTTGCTCAAGCTGCAGATATGATGAGACATTTTTTCTCTCCATACCAACTTAATATTTTGGATATAAATCCACTGAGAGATATTCTAAATGAGGTTATAGATTTTGATGAACTTCATAAGATCAACAATATTAAATTATTCGTCAATGCTACGAATCTTAAAACTGGAAAGATTAAAGTTTTTAAATGCGAAGAAATAAATAATAAGGTGCTGTTAGCATCGGCATGTTTACCATATGTAGCTCACACAGTTGTTATTGATGGTGAGAAGTATTGGGATGGTGGGTTTTCTGGTAACCCAGCACTTTCTCCATTAATATATGATTCGAAAACATCTGATATAGTTATTGTGCAAGTAACACCTTTTTATCTAGAAGAAACGCCAACTAGTATTCCAGATATTATTGATCGCGCTAATGAAATTAGTTTCAATACTGCGTTGATTAAGGAGATGAAGGGTATTGAGATCATGAATGATCTAATCACAAAAAATAAGCTAAAAGATGATATGCATTATAGAGCAATACGAGTGCATCTTGTTGGCAATGAAGAGATTATGGCTACATTTGGCAGAACTAGCAAATTAAATGCAGATTGGGATTTTTTACAATACCTTAAAGAAGTCGGCCGCCAAGCAGCTGAAGACTGGCTAGAAAAACAATACGAAAGCGTTGGAGTTAAGTCTACCTACAGTCTTATTTACGGTAATTAACCAGCTTTTATTATCACATGTTTCTTTTGACCATAAGAAAGCTTTAACTCACCTTTGTCATTAAAGTCTGAAGAAGTTATATTCTGTGTTTCAGATTCAACTGTAGCATTGTTTAACTTTGCGCCTTTGCCCTGAATAAGTCTACGAGCTGCTCCACCCGAATCACAAAGACCAGACATCACAAACAATTTAAATGCAGGTATTCCTGCGTTCAGTTCGGCAGTTGGTACTATTATAATTGGCAAATCTCCACCACTTCCACCTTCAGCAAAAGTCTTCATTGCTGTTTCCATTGCGTTTAGTGCAGCATCTGCACCATGACACATTTTGGTAGCTTCATTAGCGAGGATTATTTTCGCATCGTTAATTTCTCTATCTTTTAACGCTGCCAACCTATTAATTTCGTCTTTAGGTAAATCTGTGAACATTAGTAGGAAGCGTCCAACGTCCGCATCTTCTGTATTGCGCCAGAATTGCCAGTAGTCATATGGAGAAAGCATATCCGCATTTAGCCACATAGCACCATTTGCAGTTTTACCCATTTTAGCACCAGACTTGGTGGTGATTAAGTTTGATGTTAAGCCAAATAATTCAGGACAACCCATTCTGCGGCCTAGGTCTGCGCCACTTACGATGTTGCCCCACTGATCTGATCCACCCATCTGTAATCTGCAACCATATCTTTTGTTTAATTCAACAAAATCATATGCTTGTAGAAGCATGTAGTTGAATTCTATGAATGTGAGAGGTTGTTCGCGTTCAAGACGAAGCTTGACGCTATCAAATGTTAGCATCCTGTTAATTGTGAAATGCTTGCCGTAATCCCTTAAAAATTCTATGTAGTTTAATTTATCTAGCCATTCAGCGTTGTCTAGCATTATAGCATCTGATTTGCCTTCACCAAAATGCAGGAAGTTTGTAAAGGCTTTTTGAATACCACGTTTGTTTTCGTCTATCATTTCTTGGGTGATCATTTGGCGTGATTCATCTTTTCCAGATGGATCACCAATTTTAGTGGTGCCGCCACCCATCAATACTAATGGCTTATGACCAAACTTTTGCATTGATCTCAATAACATGATTTGAACTAAATTTCCCACGTGTAGTGATTTTGCAGTGGCATCGAAGCCAATGTAGGCAACCAATGTTTCATCTTTGCAAAGCGTATCAAGACCTTCCAAGTTTGTGCATTGGTTAAGGTAGCCACGTTCTTGTAAAAAGTGTAGAAATTCAGATTTCATCTTTATAATCACAGTAATAATATTTATGGATTATACTCATTTCAATATAAGACTCAACCATTCTCACCAAATGCCAATATTAGTTGGCAAAGAATTGACAACAGTAGATTTTTTAATACAGGAGCGCACCCAATCTTCAGGAAGACAACCTTCAATAGAGATTAATTTAAAATCTAAGAAATCAAGAGCTGGTTCATCGTATATATATAGACCATGAAATAAGGTAAACTTGGCCACTTCTTCAAGTTTTTCATAATTTTCTTCATCATCCCATAATGCAAGATGTTTTTCATCAGTAATAATCTCTAGGAATATAGATCTATGGTAATGCCCTTTTTTTTGAACATCCCAAAATTTGAAAGGTTGCATTTCATTTATCATGAAATCACAGTTTAATGCATAAACAATAGGGTGAAGTCCTTTGAATAACATGTTGTTTTGAACGCCGTATTCAAACGCGTCAATTCCTCTAATTGTTAATCCTTTTTCTGCTGCATTTCTAACTATCTCTTCATTTAATAAGTTGTTTTCAATTGCATATTCGATTGGATCAAGATCGTGAATCTTAAATTCATTATCCATACAAAAAATGACTACTGCTTCATTTACTAACTCTTTTGGTGGTCTTAAAGACGCACATAGAAGCTTAGGATCATTTTTATATTTATCTATTTGGAAACATAAAATATTTGGAGTTACAAGGTTATTTTGCTGAACATAAACGAATGCATGTTGGCCATTAATATAAATATTATTTTGAATCGCCCAAACCCAAGGATCAATAGACTGCAATAACTTTATCATTTGTTTTTTTGTAACATGTGGCTCCAAAAATTGAATGAGATCAAGTGACTTCAACATATATTGCAGAACGGTTCGCTGCATTTTTAATCTAGCAAGAATAAACTTTTCGTAATCATCGAGAGTTAAAAACTGAATAGTTGAATAAAAACTTGCATCATTCTTTGGGCTTAATTCATCGTCTATTCCAATGTGGAACTTAAAGGGTGTATTTAAATTCTGGTGTTTTAACCTATGTATTTGTGTTCTCACAATATCTTCGATTTCTTCATCGCTAACTGAACAACAACGAAGTATTGCGTCTTTTAGTTTATTAAAATCAATAAATGGCAAGTAAGTAGAAAACCTCTTAAAAAAAGCTTTCCTCATTTTACCTTCGCAAGTGAAAAATGAGGTGAGAGCCCAACCGTGATCAACTTTTCTTAAAGTTCTAATCTCTCTATCATCAGCATTTTCTTTATTTGCAAGTATATTTCTATCATTTAAATCGATATCTCCAAGCCGCATCCCAGCTGCTAAAATCAGCTCTATTCCTTCGTAGTGAGTTAACACATACTCAAAATCACCATTACATTTATAAAAATCGCGTATTGATAATGATTCTTTACCACCAAGGAAAAATTTAGATGCAATTCCGTGGTTGCGGACAATTGAAATTATAGGGGCTCGGTCGTATAATAATCTTTTAAACAGAGCGGCAGCAATGTACTCTTGAATTTCAGAATCGGTAAATTTCTTAACCATGTATAAATGGTTATTAGTAGTCATCCTATTAAACTTTGATCCTGCTGAAGCAAATTTATCAGGATCTAGTTTCTCTATTAAATATAATTCACCAAAATCAATCTCAACTTGATCCATCAAGTGTGAGTCAATTACTTTTAGTGATGCAGACGTGCGAAGCTTGAATTCACGAAACTGTGCAAATGTTTGATTAAGTTGTTCAACCTGAAACCACCTCTTTAAAAGCTTTAATTCATCTAATCTTGTTTCCCACTCCCCAGATTTTATAAGCATAAAGCTTAGCCAGTAGTGAGTTTAGATAAGGCGATTTTAATTGTTTCCTCTAAAGATATATTTTCATTATCTGCATGAATTTCTGTCACTAACATGAATACATCTTTGCGCTGGAAGCCAAGATTAGTAAGAGCAGAAATCGCATCAGCAAATTTATTAACATTGGCTGGTTGTTTAGTACCGGACATTTGAATTTTTGCCACACCCTCAAGAATCCCTTTTTTGCCTTTAAGCTCATTAACTATACGAGCCGATAGCTTTGGCCCTACACCACTTACTTTTTTGAAGGCGTTTTGATCTTCACTGACTATAGCAGCTGAAATATCCTCAATAGGCATCCTGCTGAGTACACCTAAAGCCATTTTTGGCCCTACGCCCTGAACGGTTTGAAGAATGTTAAACCAATGCTTTTCTTCTTCTGACAAGAAGCCAAATAAGGTTAGCTGATCTTCTTTAACTACCATATGGGTATAAAATGCTGCATATCCACCAATCGTAAGCTGAGATAATGTAGTGGTGGTACAGAATAGAATGTAGCCAACACCTCCAACATCCACTATCACGCTCTCTTCATTGATGGTATCAACTGTTCCTTTTATTTTCCCAATCATGGTGTATTCCTTGTTTATAATTAATAAAGCCATAAAAATGTCAAACAGGCAATAAAATCAGTTGCGCTTATAATTGTATTTGTGCATAATGCTTCCATCACAAATTGCCCGCGTGATGGAATGGTAGACATAACGGACTTAAAATCCGTGGGGAGCGATCTCATGCCGGTTCAAGTCCGGCCGCGGGTACCATTATTAATCAGAACTATAATCATATAAGCGCATACATTTTGTTTGAACGAAGGCATCTATGTAGTAAATGAAATAACTACTTCACATTCCTTTCTAAAATAAACTCTCTTACATCATCCCTAATTATAGTTTTCATTTGCTCTAGGAATGTGCTGAGGTTTGCTTCGCCAATAATCCTGATGATGCCGTTTGCAGCACGTCTTAGTGCGAAAGGGTCTTTAGAGCCAGTAGGCTTAATATTAATAGAGAACATTAGGTTTAATGTGTCGAGTTTATCACAAACTGCTGCAGCTGCACTTAATTGCTCTGTAGGGGCATAGTCATTTGGACCTTGTGGCTTGTAATGTTCCTTGATTGCGATTGCTACAGATTTATCTTCTTTGTTATGTAGAGCATAGTAATAACCCATCACACCTTGTAGTTCTGGGAATTCTTTGACCATATTTGAAACTAAATCAGCTTTAGACAAGGTGATTGCTCTTTTAAGTTTTTCGGAATCCACGTTGAAAAACTTTGCAATACTAGGAGATATTTTCAAAACACTTTGCATCTTATCGTAAGCTGTTCCAATTTTTTCATGGAAAGTTAGTTTGTTAAGCGCAGGAACTAAGTTTTCTAGTTTTTCTTTTTTATCTAGTTCATAGAAGAAACTTGCGTCCGATAGACGTGCCTTTAGAACCTTTTCGTTTCCATGAATAATTTCTTTCCCACTATCTTCTGTTTTGGTGTTCGAAACAATAATAAAGTGTGGTGCAAGTTCTCCTTTATCATTTTCTAGCATGAAATATCTTTGATGATGCCTAAGTGTTATGACCATAACTTCTCGCGGCAATGACATGAACTTTTGTTCAATTGAACCAAGTAATACGAATGGATTTTCAACTAGCCCGGCAACCTCGTCTAAGAGGCCTTCATCTTTAATAAGCTTTAAGTTTTTGCTACTTATAACTTTTTCAATTTGTGTGAGGATAGATTTTTTTCTTTCCTCAGTTTGCAACATTACATTTGCTTGAGCTAATTTGCTTTTATAATCTTCAATACTCGTTACAGCTATTACTTGTGGTGAGTGAAATCTATGGCCAAATGTATTGCTATTTGCTGTTAGGCCAGCAAACTGTACTTTTAAAACGTTATTATTATATATAGCCAAAATGTTTTGTAATGGACGCACCCAACGAGTTTGGTTCTCTCCCCATTTCATAGATTTAGGCCAAACGAATTTATTTAAAACTTCTTCTAGAGTTTTTTGTAAAACTTCACTAACTTGACCGCCACCTTTTTTTACATTTGCAATGTAGTATTCGCCTTTTTGTTCTAGTTGATCTTTTGTGAGTGCATTCTTGTTTAAAAACCCCTCAAGTGCTTGAGCTGGAGCTGATATTTTCGGCCCTCTTAATTCCTCAATGTTTTCTTTTTGGGCGTTTGGGATGTCTGATATATATATGCCAACGCGACGTGGAGTAACCCAAGATTCTGCCTTACATTCACAAGAAAGTTCTTCGTCTATTTTGCTTTTGATTTGTGTCTGCAATTGCTCCGCAGCTGCAACTTGCATACGTGCAGGAATTTCTTCTGAGAATAGTTCAAGTAATAGGTTAGACATATAGCTTAAAGTAATTTAAGACCAATATACCTTAAGCTGCTAAATTACTCCAGACATTAAATGCGCGCCTATGCATTTCAACGTTGTGAACTCTTATATAATCTACTTTGCCGTACATATATAAAGAAGCCGCAACTGTTTCCAAATCACGTTCAGCAGGTGGCAGTGGAGTAATCTCTTCAAATACAGTTTTGCGCGAGTGTCCGATGTAAGTTTCAACACCAAATCGTTTTAATAGTTCACAGTTTTTTATAACTTCCAACGATTGTTTAGGGTAGGTTGTAAAACCCAATCCTGGGTCGAATATAAGTTGATCACGTTTTATACCAAATTCAAGGCATCTTTCTATATTGATCTTTGCCCATGAATAAATGTCTGAAACTTCTTTGATTCGAATATCTCTATTAGCTGGTAGTGCTAAGCAGTGCATCAGCACGTACTTCACATGCGGGTTGGCGGAGATGAGTTTTAATATGCGTTCGTCTTTGCCACCAGAGACATCATTGATGAAGTTATATCCAAGGTCTATGGATTTTCTTATAGTTTCATAATGATAGCTATCGATACTGATATTCTCTCTTGGTGCTTTAAGTAGTAGTGGTTGCAGTCTCTCCCATTCTTCATCTGCAGTTAGGAGTTTTGCACCATAAGATGTGGCTTCGGCACCGATATCTACCATGTCTGCACCATCTAGAAAAAGCTTTTCTAAATATTTTAGTGCTGATGTTGTGTCGCCCAATATTCCATCTTGTGAAAAGGAATTCGGGGTGAAATTAAGAATGCCTACAATTTTTGTCATACAGTTTTTCGGTAAAATATAATGTCAAATTTTAGAGTTGAAAAGAATAATATAACCTGTATTAATCTTAGACGTTTAACTGAAAAATTAAAAAAGGTGTAATATGCAAGATAATTTAGGTCAAAAAAAATGGGCTGATCAAGAACATCAAAAAACTAGTCTTAAAGATATTCAAGCAGAGCAGGGTGCGGCTTCAACTTCTCAAAGTTGGGTGAAAACAGTATCGGGATTTACAAGGCCAGAAGTGCATGTTTATCTGGCAGGACCAGATGTATTTTATCCTAATGCAATACAAATCGGTGATGACAACAAAAAGTTTTTAGAAACCTTGGGTATGATTGGTCATTTTCCTTTAGATAATATTATTGATCCAGAAATTTTTAAAAATCAAAAGCTTGCTGCACAGACTATAGCAGCAAATAATGAGAAGATCATGAATGGTATCTGCTCGGAAGGTAGAGTAGGGGTGATTTTAGCAAATATGAATCCATGGCATGGTCCATCTACAGATGTTGGAACATCTTTTGAGATAGGTTTTATGTCTGCTTTGTCTTATTCAAAAAATGTTATAATTATTGGTTATAGCGATGATACAAGAATGTTTGAAGAAAGAGTCGTTGATGATCATTATGAAGGTGAAGTAACTACAGATGAAAAAGGAAAAGTGTGGGGAAGTGATGGTAAAGAAGTTGAAAAGTTTGGTTGTGCAGATAATTTGATGTTAACAAGCGCAATTGAAAGAACTGGCGGAAAAATTTGTAAAACATTTGAAGAGGCTGCGATGTTGGCAAAAGAACTTTCTGATAATTTAATTAAACAACTTGAAGAAAATCGCAAAAGTAAGATTGCTAGGCAAGAAAAGCAGTGGGCGATGAGCTAAGATTAGTTCTTTAATTGCCTTGCGAGAAGAAGTAGTCAATATGTGCGTTGGGGGCGAATTTGCCCGCGAAGCGGCCTTAAAGCAAATTCGAGCACATATTGACGGATTCTTCGAATCCATAAGATGGGTTTATGAAAAACTAAATCTTGAAATCATAATTAAAACCTTGTATTTATCTCCGCACGTGCCCTTGTGGTGGAACTGGTAGACGCGCCGGACTCAAAATCCGGTATCTTCACGGATGTGTCGGTTCGATTCCGACCGAGGGCACCAAATAATAAATCTATTATGCACGCAGCCATACTCACTTTTGAAGGCTGCAACGAGCTAAATTCTATTCTTGCCAACATTAATGAAACCCTTAAACTTAAGTTCAATGTA
Source organism: uncultured Candidatus Midichloriaceae bacterium (assembly GCA_964558975.1). Lineage (GTDB taxonomy): Bacteria > Pseudomonadota > Alphaproteobacteria > Rickettsiales > Midichloriaceae > CAZLFQ01. The sequence continues at coordinate 524,521 of CAZLFQ010000001.1, read as the reverse complement.
AGTCCTGAGGTTCAATATGATATTTAGTAGGCAAGCTTTGTACATTTGTGTGGTGTTTATAACTATATGTTTGTTACAAATTGGCAGAATAGCTGCTGGAGATAGCCTTGAGAGCGATACTTTATTTGAGTCATTGATGAGTAAAGTTGGCCCAGTGATTGGGATAATAGGATTAGTTGGTACTATTTTAACATTTCCTATAATGCTCATTACTTCAGTACTAGATAATATAATGAGCTCTGACGGAGCTGTTGCACTTCTTTATATGCTATTGGGCGTAGCTATTATTTCATCGAAGGTTTTTAGGTTGATTTTCCCTAACACTAACAATATGACATTGGGATTATATTTGACTGTGTTTTCTATATCCCAATTTACTTTTGATTACGCTTCAAAGATAAGAGATAATAAAATTGCTGCAGGCCAATTGCGTCCAGATGCTTTAGATTTACTAGCGACTATGATATTCTTCTCATTTATAGTAGTTATGTCATTCGCTATAAGCATAATTGTGACTATGCTTACACGTCGTGAGAAATAGTTTTAATCAAACTTTCATTGACTCTTCCTTAAAGCGCTTTAGCATTTTTACAAGCAAACCAAATAGGTTGTTTAAATGCTTTCTAAGTCCGCTCAATATCTAAATGAACAAGTTCCTCTGAAACTGCATGCTACTGTCGATCTTCCAGCTCCGGAATCAAATACAATGGTTGGGCGGTATCCATCTGCATTGAAAGATGCTCTTTTAGGGCAGGAAGTAGGAGTTGTAGGTGGAGGTGAGGTATATCAGAAGATGATAGCACCAGCCTTAAAGCATTTAGGGATAAAAGTTCTTTTGTTTGATCCGAATAAAGAAATTCCTACTAATTTTGACGAAGAGAGGGTGAGAGAAATTTGGTTTATAGCAGAGCAGATGCCTGTGTTTATTTTATCTCCAAATAAATTTCATGCAGATCAAACAGAATTTTTTACAAAAAGAGGAAGCCCAGTTGTTGTAGAAAAACCAGCATGTCTGGGAAGAGAGGTAGATAGGTTGAAAACCATAGTGGAGAAAAATAAGCAACCTACTTACTGGATAGATTTTAATCATATGATGGCACGGTCTTTCATAGCACTTGCAGGTGGCGTGAATATGCCATTTTTGGATGCATTAAAAATCGAAAATGACCCTAGTGGGAAAATTGCGGAATCCTTTACAAACCATACGCCGCTGATAAATGGAAAAATAAAAAAGATAATAGGTCGTTATATTCAAAGAGCTTCAGGTGCTGGGGGTACAACTGAACATAGGCCGTGGTTGAGAGATGCCAGAGAAGGTGGGGGTGTAATGGGTGACATGATGACTCGCTTGTTTAACATAAGCCAACTTATTGGACTGACAAAAATAGAGCCTAAAACATGCGATAAACATTCTTATGTTGGCAAAGATAATAAAATGAAAGTGAAAGATGTACCTAATCTTGCAGAAGATCATGCTAAAGTCACTGGAACAATTGATGGAGTTCCTTTTGACTTTGAGGTAGGTAAATATGCTGAAGAAAACAATCTGCACTACACGATTGAGTACGAAGCGGGAGATGTTTTGAAACTTGAATGGCTGCCGCCAAATCGTAAAAATAGGGTCACATGGACAAAAAATGGTGAAGTTTTAGGTTCAGTTTTTACTGATGTAGATCCATATCTTTTAATTATTATTGATGCACTAAACCATTTCGAAAACAAAAAAGAAGGGCACATGTACTTTGCAGAGCAAGTTGAATCGGTTAGAGTATTATCTGAAGCTGCTGCAATTGGAAGAGGTGTGAATACTAGGCAAATGGATAGGGTAGTTGCTTTTTAGTATTTATACGCTTACAGTTCGGCATATAAGTTTATGAGGTGTTTGTGAAAAATAAAATTCCATTTATATACTACCTTATCGCTATAATTCCTCCTCTGACAGGAGCGGGAAACTTCCTTGTTGCAAAGGCAACTAGTGCTGATATAGGGCCAATGTCTTTGCTATATTGGAGATGGGCGGTTGCATGGCTGGTTATGTTCCCATTTGTTATTAAAGATTTTAGAAAAGATTGGGGTAAGATTAAAAAGAATTTTAAAGTAATACTAGCATGTACTTTACCTGGAATTGTTTTGTTTAACGCTTTTATGTACACTGCGCTTCAGTACACAACCTCTATAAATTCCTCAATTATTGCTAATACGTTTCCTATTTTTATTGTTATTCTTTCATATTTTATTTTGAGAGAGCCAATCAGTCCGACTAAGACTTTGGGTATTGTGATAGCATTGATTGGCGCCGTGTTCATAATGACGAATGGTGATATACACAAGTTGAAAGGGCTATTTGATAATACTGGCGATTTAATTGCACTTGGTGGTGCCTTCATTTTTGCTGGATACAGCATTGCGTTAAGGTTTAGACCTGACGACATAAAAGTTTCTACGTTTACATTCGCAACAATAAGTTTAGGTTGCTTGCTAATCTGGCCTTTGTATGTTTGGGAAGTCACCCATATTAAGCCTCTAGTTGTAAATGCTGAAGTTATAGGTGCAATTTTATTTGTTGCGATTCCAGTATCAATATTCGGTGTAATTACATGGAATATTTCAATTACTCGCTTAGGTGCAACAACTGCGGCTTTGATTTTCTACTTAGCACCAGTGTTTAACGTAATTCTAGCGCAGATTTTCCTTGATGAAAAATTTACTATAGCGCATTTCACTGGTCTTTGTTTGATACTTCTGGGCATAAACTTACCGTTGCTGGGTGGGTTGAGGAAGAAAAAACTAACCAAATAATACATACCCAGAACCCCTGATGGTTTGGAGGTGTTTTGGGGATTTTGGGTCGGCTTCAATTTTAGCTCTAAGTCTTGCAATTTGTGCATCGACGGTGCGCGTGTTTACGTCTGATAGTTGCTTTTGCATTTCTTCGCGGCTAACCATTTGACCCATTGTTTTTCCTAATATCTTGAGTAGTTTTTTTTCAGTTTGGGTTAGATGGATATTTTTTCCGTCTTTAGAAAGAGAGTTATTGGAAAGATCAAAAACGAATTCTCCAAATTTCATATTGTTTAATGTTGGAGTTTGTCTTTTTAAAATTTTCTGGATTCTTAAGAGCAATTCTTTTGGTTCAAAAGGTTTCGTCATATAGTCTTCAGCACCACTTTCAAGTGCGTTAACTTTGTCGTCAACGTGCCCAAGAGCAGATAGCATTAATACCGGTATCTTCAAATATTCTCTGGAGCGTATAATGAATTCGACCCCAGATTCACCGGGCATCATTATGTCTAAAATTATTAAATCAAAAACAAATTCTTTGAGAAGTTTCTCGCACTCTTTAATATTGGATGCTGTAGATATTGCATACCGATTATCTATAAGATACTGCGAAAGCAGAGTTCTGATCCTAACATCATCATCAACAACGAGTATATGGCCTAACATCATTCCACAACTTTTGGTACTACAAAGAAACCATACTTCGAATCTGGTGCGTTTTGCAATACTTTATCTCTAATTCCACCATCCGATATTTCGTCTACTCTCATCAGTAATGGTTGATTAACTACGCTATACATAGGTTCTATATTGTTTGTATCAACTTCAGAAAGCTGCTCAATCCAGCTGAAGATTTTATTAAGCTCGCCTTGGTACTTAGCAATTTCGTCTTCTGTCATTTTAATTCTTGCTAGTTTTGCAATCTTCTTTACTTCTTGAAGTGTTAGAGACATATTTATAATCCAACTTGTTAATTGAATGTATGATAACAGAAAACCATAAAGATTTCATTGAAAAAGTTAGGGCCATTAGTCCTAAGTTTAAACTTATGGGATTAGACGTTGGAGGTAAGAAAATTGGTGTTGCATTTGTAACCTCAGATTCATTAGTAGTTACCCCATTCAAGACGCTATTAAGAAAGACCAATCACTTTGATATGCAGATACTAAAAGATCTGATAACTCAATACCAGGTTAATGGAATAGTAATTGGACTGCCATTAGAATTGACTGGAGATGAAGGAATAGCAGCGAAAAAAATGAGAAGTTTTGCCCAAAAACTCTTTGAAGCCACTAAAATCCCTATTACATTTGAGGATGAAAGGTTCACAACTTCAATAGCAAATGATATGTTGATTCAAATTGGAATGAACCGTAAAACAAGGGCTAGAGTCGACGATCAAGTATCCGCACAGGTGATATTAGAGAGTTTTATTCGTAATATTTAGAAGCTTATATCTCTGTTAAAGCTTGAAATTTAGCCAGCTTTGTTGTATTTGTTACTTTGTAATTTCCCTGTTTTAAAATGATAAAAGATTTAGTAGAAGCTTTACACCATAGAGACCTTTGGTTGTATTTAGCATGGCAAGATATAGTTTCTAAATATAAAAGAACAACCCTTGGGCCATTTTGGTCTATTGCTGTGACACTTGTCTCGATTTCATGTATGTCTGGGCTTGGCGTACTATTATTCAAAGTAAGTTTAGTTGAATTTTTGCCGCATGTAGCATGTGGCATGGTTGTTTGGGCGTTTTTAAGTTCTCTAATAATAGATTCTTGCACAGTCTTTATTTCTCAGGCTCATATCATTCAAAATGCAAAGCTACCTGTTTTGGCTTTTATCTACAGGATGTTTATAAAGAACTTAATATTGTTTGCTCATAGTTTTGTTATAGTTGCTGTAGTTATATTGTTTCTTGCTAAGCCTACAATCTATTCAGTGCTTATTGTTCCTGCAATATTCATATTTGCTGTGAATACCTTGAGTATTGGAATTATAATGGGTTTTTTTGCAGCGCGCTTTAGAGATGTTGTGTATCTTATTCAGACAATACTAAGTATTGTGGTATTAATTACTCCTATTATGTGGAAGAAAGAAATGTTAGGTGACTACGCATATATTGCCGATATTAACCCGTTTACGCATTTCATTGCGTTATTCAGAGACCCACTGCTTGGCAAATTTATGCCTTATGAGAGTGTTTTGTATGTTGGAGTATTTACTTTGGTTGGGCTGTTGTTTGCTAGTTTCCTATACAATAGATTCAAAAATAGATTGGTGTTTTGGTTGTAAATTTATATGTCGGAAATTAAGCTCAAAAATATTGTATTAGATTATCCTGTTTATGGCTCTGCACCTAGAGATTTTACTAAAAAAATATTATCTTTGGCTAGCGCTGGGGCAATTAAACATAACGAAAAATATAACGTGATACGTGGTCTTGATGGCATAAGTTTAGATCTAAAATCAGGAGATAGGTTAGGTATTGTTGGTGGAAATGGTGCTGGTAAGACTACATTACTTAGAACGATCGCTGGTATTTACTCGCCAACAAGTGGAAGTAGGCAAGTAAAAGGTAAGATTACCACTCTAATTTCGACTGGATTTGGTATGGATGAAGAAGCATCAGGCTATCAGAATATAATATTAAGCGGAATTATGATGGGTAACTCCAAAGCTCAGATGGAGTCTAAATTTGATGAGATTGAGAAGTTTACAGAGTTAGGTAATTTCCTAAATATGCCAATCAAGACCTATTCTGCTGGCATGAAACTTAGATTAGCGTTTGCAATTGCTACTGCTATTGACCCAGAGATACTAGTTATAGATGAAGGGATTGGTGCTGGAGATTCAGCTTTTTATGAAAAGGCAAAACAAAGAGTACAAGGTTTTTTGAATAAAGCTTCAATCTTAGTAATAGCATCTCACTCAGATGATCTATTAAAACAATTTTGTAATAAGGCAATTTACATGTCTAATGGAAAAATTTTGCATAGCGGTTCATTGAAGTCTGTATTAGAGTTTAAGAAAAATAGAGACTAACATAGTAATGAAAATTCTTGTTGTTACACAAGTTTATCCAACTGAAAAGAATTTGTATCAAGGAGCTTTTATACACACAAGGAGCTTGTTTTATAAGAAAAACAATCTTGATTTGGATGTTATTTCATTTTCTGCACCAAAACAGTATGTCTATGAAGATATCAATATTTATACTGAAAATGACTTTCAAGCACTAACGGTGCAGAAGCACTATAATACAGTTATATTTCATGCACCTAATTTGAGAAATCATATAAGATTTTTTTTAATGAATTTTAAGAAGTTGCCAAAAATATTTTTTATTTTTCATGGTCATGAAATTCTTAAAACTCGGTTCTATTATCCAGAACCTTTTAGTTTTAAGAAGAGTAATTTCAGTCCCGCTATTAAGTTTTTAAATAGAATATATGACGCTTTTAAATGCTTGGTATTAAAGCAAATAATTACAAAGTTTGGTGGTAAAAAAATATCCTTTATATTTGTAAGCGAATATTTGAAGAATCTAGCTGTAAGCAATATTGGAATATCTTTAGATCTTCTAAATAAATATTCAGCTGTAATTCACAATCCTGTGTCTCCTGAGATCTTGGAATGCAAATATGATTACACTAATAAAAGAGATAATATTTGTATTACGATTAGGCCATATGATGAATCTGTATATGCCATTGATAAAGTTTTAGAAATCGCAGAGCAAAACCCAGATTATTTGTTCCATATATACGGAGTTGGTGAATATTTTGACTTTAATGCCAAGCCTGTAAATGTTGAAGTGTTCAAGCAGTATATAAATCCTGCTGAGTTTGCCGAAATTTTAAATAAATATAAAGCTGCTATCATGTTATCTCATCATGATTCTCAGGGAGTTATGGCGACAGAAATGGCATACTTTGGAATACCCCTAGTGGTTTCTGATATTCCTGCTGCGAGAGAGATGTTTGGAAGTTTGAGTAATATTAACTTTATTGATAATAAAAAGCCTGTTTTAGATTTGGATAAGTTTACAAACCAATGTTCCAAAAACGAAGATTTAAGCTTTAGATTGAAAATGAGTCCTGAGAAAACTATTCAAAAAGAAATTGAGTATATTAAGAATAATATTTGATAGATAGTCAAATGTTATTCTGCTACAATCCCTGTATCATTGTATACAGAGGTTCCTATGCTAGAAGCAATCAAAGAAAATTATGATAAAATGCAACAGTATCCTGAGTATTTAGGGATTACAAGTTCGCTAGCATTAGGTTTCTTACCTGCCTTGTTTTGGGGTAAAGACTCGCACAAGCTAGGAGCTGCAATAGCATTCCACGTTGGTGCTGGTGTCATAGCGAAGTATTTAAAAGAACACGATTACATATCACCTTTAACAAAAGATCTTATTGAATATACAACTAGTGCTCCAATATTTTGTGCAAGTATCAACAGCTATAATGATTTCATAACTACCTCATTACCACTCAAAGATATGCCTGTAATAAACTATGCATATTCATTTGGTGCGGAAAATGCAGCAAAGGCATTTGCTTTTGGTGCTGCATCTCTTTCAAATATGATTGCAGCTTCTGAAATATCTAAAGAAATACTTAGAAATGTAGATGATGAAGCTTTGTATCCAGCTGCTCCTTCCCATATTGGAGTTTGGACAGGCTTGAAATACTTTGCCGCAATGAATGTTAAATATTCTTTATTTCCAATAGTTCAAAATGGTGAGAGTAAGATGGGCTATTCTGGACATTATTTAGTAGCTGGAGCAGTGCAAGGAGCGATGCTTTCAACTCTTGAACAGCTGATTAATCCCTCCACATTCAGTGGAAGCAATTTTACTCGTGAAGCTCTTGTTTCTGTCTATGATAACGCTATAAATGCTTTTTTATATAGCGTACCGGGTGATGCTGTCTTTGCTATGAGATTTTTTAAATCTTTAAGTGAAAAAACTCCGGTTTTTGCGTATGTCCCAATATCTGTGGCTGTTGAAGATATAACATTGTTACTTAAGAATTATGGTATTCCAGAGTTGGCTGATTTAACAATGCAAGGAATCGAAATGGTTGCGGTTCAATCTAATAATTCAACAGTTATTGATGAGTTATAAGTGAACGCGATTGCTGAAAAAGTAGAAGATAAGTATCTAATGGATTTAAACCCGGAACAACTTGATGCCGTACTCTCGACAGATGGACCATTGCTGGTTTTGGCTGGAGCTGGTACTGGTAAGACTAAAGTTTTAACAACTAGAATTTCACATTTGCTGACTGAAAGAAAAGCATTTCCAAGCCAGATCTTGGCAGTGACATTTACTAATAAAGCTGCAAAAGAAATGAAGTCTAGGTTGCAAGCCCAGTTAGATTTTCAAGTAGATGGTTTGTGGTTGGGTACGTTCCACTCTATTGCTGCAAAAATTCTTCGCAGGCACTCTGATTTGATTGGTTTTACCAAAGATTTCACAATTATTGATACGGATGATCAGTTGCGTTTGGCAAAACAAATCATGAAGGATTATAATATTGATGAGAAAAAAAATCCTGCAAAGTTATTTTTATATTTAATTGGTAGATACAAAGACAAAGCTCTGACTCCAGAAAAAGTTTCTGGAGATGTTTCAAATTTTGCAAACGGTATGCTGTTGCAATTATATACAGAATATCAAAAGCGCTTAAAGTCTTTGAATGCAATGGATTTTGGTGATCTTCTTCTTTTTAACATTGAGCTATTTTTAAAACATGAAGATGTTTTCACGGAATATTCAAATAAGTTTAAATACATTCTTGTGGATGAGTATCAAGATACGAACGTATGCCAATATAAATGGCTAAAAATGCTAGCTCAGGTAAGGCATAACATTTGTTGCGTTGGTGATGATGACCAGTCAATTTATGGTTGGCGCGGAGCTGAAGTTACTAATATATTGATGTTTGATCGCGATTTTCCAAACGCCAAAATAATTAGGTTAGAAAGAAACTATCGCTCAACTAACCATATATTAGCTGCGGCTTCTGGAATAATTGCCCATAACAAAGAGCGTCATGGCAAAGAGCTTTGGACAGATAAAAATAATGGTGCAAAAATAAAACTAAATAGTTTTTACGATGAGCGTGAAGAAGCGCGGTATATAGCCGAAGAAATAGAAGCTTTACAGCAGCTAAGTAAACATCCATTAAATGAAATTGCTATTCTGGTGAGGGCGGGTTATCAAACTAGAAGTTTCGAGGAGAGCCTAAATTTTTTAAGAATTCCCTACAGGATTATTGGTGGTTTTAAATTCTACGAGCGCGTGGAGATTAAAGATACCTTGGCTTACATAAGGGTATTAGTAAATCCAGGCGACGGGTTGGCTTTTGAAAGGATTGTGAATACTCCGAAAAGGGGTGTTGGATTGGCTACACTGCAAGAAATACACATATTCTCCAGAAGTAATAACATGTCTTTGATTACTGCAACTGGTGAGTTGCTTCAATCGGGGCAGATTAAAGGTAAGCAAGCTTCCTCATTACAAAAATTATTGGCTGATTTTAAAAATTGGCAAGAGCAGCTGAAGTCTATGCCGCATTGGCAAGTAGTAGATAATATGTTGGTGGAGTCTGGATACATAGATATGTGGAAAGGTGAAGGGACAGAGGAAGCAAAAGAACGTATTGATAACATCAAAGAACTTTTGAGGGCTTTAGAAGAATTTAGCGACCTGCCAGAATACTTAGAGCATGTCAGCCTTATAAGTGATGCTGATAATATTAATGATGACAGCAAAGTTAATATAATGACTATGCACGCATCGAAAGGTCTGGAGTTTGATTCAGTATTTTTAGCTGGTTGGGAGGAGGGCATTTTCCCAAGTCAAAAATCAATAGATGAAAATGGCAAATCAGCTTTAGAAGAGGAACGTAGATTAGCTTATGTGGGAATTACGAGAGCGAAGCAAAATTTATACATTTCATATGCATCTAACAGAAGAATATATGGTAGTTATCAATCTAGCTTGCCATCTCGTTTCATAGACGAATTGCCTGATGGTCATTATGAAATAGTGAACAGCTTCGGGCTGAGTTATAATAAATACAAAAAACAGTCGGAAGCGATATCATTCTCACAAGTTGCTAATGACGATGAGTTCAAGAAAGGTGAAAGAGTGTTTCACATTAAATTTGGCTATGGCGCGATTATTGGTATAGCAGGCAACATAGCAGAAGTGGCTTTTGAAAAATCAGGAGTTAAGAAAGTGTTGGTGGATTATCTTGACTCCTGAAATAACTAGCCTTTAACCCTAAAGTTTTCAAATTGCCAAACGTCGTTACTTGGTTCTTTTTCGAATAGACTTAGATGATTTTTTAGAGGATTCCAATCGCTATAAACACCTATTAAGTTTCCTAAGTACGGCTTAGAGATTTCTATTATTTTGTCGAAATCTACATCTTCTGCTTCAAGAATACCAGATTTAGGGTTTTCTAAAATCCACACCATGCCAGCAAAAACACCTATAGCTACTTGCAAACTTGTAGCACTATTTAATGGGCAAAGCTCACGAGCTTGGTGGATTGAAAGTTGTGATCCAAACCAATATACTCCTTTTTTGTTACCCATGAGCAATACACCTAGTTCATCTATGCCGTCAGTAATTTCATCACCAATGACATGCTTTTTATTAGGTTCTAAGCTACCAGTACCTAAGAAATCATGAATAGAAATAATGGCTTCTGAGCACGGTCTGTAACTGTAGTGAACTGTTGGCCTATAAGAGTTAGGTATAGTAAAATAATCTGCAATAGAAATTGACTCATTATGAGTAATCAAAAATCCATGAATGCTTCCGCCTGTGGGTGTCCAAGTTTTAACTTTAGTTGTCATTCCAGGACGATTTAGATATATCGCTGCTCCACAGCCGAATTCATGTTTCAATCCATCTTCAGGCATTTTCTTTTCATGTGTACCCCAGCCAAGTTCTGCTGGTTGTAACCCTTCCATTGCAAAGCCATCTACAGACCAAGTATTTACAAATTCGTTGTGCGACTTTGTATAGTTACTGCGCTGAGAATCATACTCAGCTATGTGAATCACTTTGATATCTAGGTCTTGTGCTAATTTTGCCCATTCTAGTTTTGATTTTGGTTTAGATACTTTTAAATTATTATCCTTCGCAATATTGAGTAATGCTTGTTTTACAAAGTGAGATACTAACCCAGGATTTGCTCCGTGTGCAACGAGAGCGGTCGGGGAATCAGATTTTGCTAGCTTTTTGAAAGCTAAAACAGATTCCCTAAGTGCATAGTTTGATCTTGCAGAAGGGTGTAGATTATCATTAGTGTATTCTCCAGCCCAAGGTTCGATACATGTATCAAGGTAGTTGATATCGTTAGATTGGCAAAACTTTATTATGTCTAAACTTGAAACATTGACTGATAAATTTAGCAAAAAGTCACCTGACTGTAATTCTTGTGAAAGTATAGAATTAAGGTTATCTCTATTAATCTCTACTTGTTTATATTCAACTTTATATTCAGATATTATATCCATATTAGGACTTTCTGGAGATATAATAACTACTTGCGAAGGTTTTATATCCAGATGTCTGAATATAAGGGGGAGAACGGCTTTGCTTATGCTGCCGAACCCAATGATTAATAATTTATTTTTAAAATCAAAATACTTAGCGTAGCTAATTTTGGAACCTCAATAATATAAGTTGTATAAATATTACTAAATATATTATTTTGATTATACAAGAAAGAGTTTTATTAGCGAAATTAGCATAATACTTAACCTGAGTGGCAAAAATAATCAGTTATATTTGAATAGTTTTCTGCACCGATCACTAGGTGACCAATAGTTGTAATCAGACTCGTTTCATAGGCATACTTTGTGTTCCACATTGGCTCTTCTTTTACATAGCCATACTTTAATGGCGCTGTGAAATTTCTAAGTGAATGTTCCTGAACTTGTGTTAGCAAATTACAAAATATAGTGCTTCTTGAGCTATCACCAAAGTCAGCAACATATACTTCCCCAAATTGCTTTCCGTAAGAGTTTACAAAGTTGGGAGAGTTACAATTTATGACAGAAAAATTGCTTTTTAAACTATCTAGATCTAAATCACATTCATATTTATTTTCAAATTCATAAAGCATCGCCTCAGTTCCAGGATGATCGAATGTTACAGAAGATATGTTATTGGTCTTACTTGCAAGATATATACCAAGTAACTGAGCGTTGACTCCCCCGAGTGAGTGGCCAGTTGTAATGTATTCAAAATCATTTCCCATAGTACTTGTGAAATTATATACATAATCTGCAAAGAGTACTGCATCATCGTGAAACTGTAGTGGAATTAAGCCTGAAGCAATTTTTAAGTCTGCTAACATATCGAATATGGATGATGAGCTATCGTATTCTTTGCCTAATCTAGTTCCACTGCAAGATATTATGACTTGTTTCTTTTCTAAGTTGAGAAATGCAACCCCTTTGAAACCCCAATCATCACACTTTTCCAATTTACTCGAATCAGTTAACACAAACCAGTTTTCTCCAAGAGAGCTTACGGCTTTATCTTCTATCTTAAGATCAGAGTCGCTGTAAGCTAACTTTGCTGCGGAATGAGCTAATCTAAATTTTGCTAAATTATTTGTCATGGCTACCTGAAGAATGAATGCTGAAGATTTTCCATTTCTGCATCAATACCTTTTCTGACAAAATCTTGCCAAAAAGTATTTTTGCCAGTCTTTAGTCCTATTGCATTTGAAAGAACGTTTTCAAATAGATCAATTAGTGTATCAACAAAAAAACTTAAAATAGAAAAGCCCAAATAATACATTGAGTTATATCTATTGTCCTGCAAAGGTGAGTCTTTAGGTTCACCGTCTGTTTGTTTGATTGTAGGAAGTTCTACGCCATCCATATCGTATATTTTAACCATGATAAATTCCCCTTTATTATCAATTGAACGATGTTATTTTAATATAGATTGTTGGCCTAGTCAAGGAATAATTCAGCGGTGTTTATTAAGTTTTTGTTAAGATTAAACATGAAAATGAATTTCTTATTTAAGATGGGTGACAAATAAAAATATCTATCTTGAATAACTTTGATTTGAAGATTTTTGAATTTTAGCTTCAGAGTAAAGAGATCTGGCTTCATCTAGAGAGAGTATTTTAGGCGTTATAGAATTTAAAATTGCTTGGCCCGATTCTCTAGAAAAGTATTCCTGCCAATTCTGATTTCTAGGTACTTTATCAACGTTTGATCCAAGCGTCGTAGCTAATGCTGCAACAATTCTCTTTTCATTTATAATTCCTAAAATCATAACTTCCCCTAATTCTTCTGGGCTATTGAAGGATACATACTGTTCATTGATTCTAAAATTCAAATCTTTGAAATTGAATCGCGCTTCTTTCAAAGCTGCAATTCTGGATTCGACAGCTTTTGCAATTTCTTTATCACTAATTTGAGATAAATCATGACATGCTTTTATAAATTTTGTTGAGTCAAATGATAGCTTAGAATCATATGCTTCATCAATTCTTTCTGAGAAGTCTTTAAAAAACTTTCCCACTAAGTTGTCTTTCCTAATTGACAGGGCATCTTGTGTGATTCTAAATGATGTAAAGTTACCTAAATCTCTACCATGGTCAATTACGAAGGCTTTAAAATCATTAGTCCTAACTAAGTGGTTTTGTATAGTTGGATCAAGACCGCCAACCATAGCTTCGGCTATAAAAGTTTTTTCCTTATCTTGGATAAGGGCAAGTTTCTCAGCATCAATTTCAGTATCTCTGTCTCTTGAGGTGTAAGAATGTACGCTTGACGAATCATCTTCAAACTGACTTTGCCAGTTGAAGTTATCTAATAATGTAGTATCAAAATCACTAAAATCTTGAAAATCAGAGTCATCTGGTGTGATGCTATGTTTAGTGAAATTAGGATCAGTAAAAAATTCTTCATAATTTTGAGCATTATCAATTGCTACAGATTTAAAAGCAATTTTATCTTTTTCAATTTCAGCTTTGATTCGCTCGCTACTAGTTAGCAACCTTATATCATCAACTTGATCAGGAATCACAATGGATAAAACGCCACTAGATATAAAAGATTTTACAAATTCCTCCCGATTCTCTTCGCTAGTTACTAGTGTCTGATATTGCTCCTCTTGACGACCCATACTACTTTTAAGCGCCGATCTTTCATCATCGCTTATTTTAGGTGCAGATCTATTAGCTGTCTTTATAAAAACATCTTGGCCATTGAATGAAAATTTAAAACCCGAAACTCTCAATTTTTACCTATCATTATCGTATCTACTTGATTTTATAATGCACTGGTTAATAATCAGTTAATTTTGCTGGTTTATCTTTTTAAAGATAACTTCTTCAAGTGCTACTTGAAGTTTCCTTCCTATAAGCCATGGAGAGTAGTTTTGTACAGTTTTATAGCCATTACTTGATATTTTTATGGCTAAATCTTGATTGGCAATCATTTTTGAAAGGTTGGCAGCTAGTTTTTCTGCCTGACCAACTGGGCTAAACAAAATACTTTCCTCGTGTTTTGCTATTTCAGATGGACCTTCAGATTTGGTAGCAACAACAGGTTTGGAGTGTTTAAACGCTTCCAACAATACTAACCCAAATGGTTCATGATGTGATGGTAAGCAGAATATATCGAGTGATTCAAAAAACTTTTTCTTATCATCAACCCAGCCAATTAGTTTGATTTTATTTTCTAGTTTCAGCTCATTAATATATCTGACAATGATTTCTTTATCTTCACCATCACCTGCAATAATAGCTTCAAACTTTATGCTTTCTTTTTGAAGAATACTCAATGCTTTTATAAAGATATCTAAGCCCTTTTTTTTGACGAACCTACCCATGAAGCCAATGACGGGTGGATTTCTATATTTTGGCTTAATAAACGGCAAATCTTCCGGTGTCATAATCATATTTGGCACGTGGTAAATAGAATCTTTAGATTGCCCAGCTTCAATGAGTGATTTTTTTATATCCTTAGTTATAGCAATTATAGCATCGCTTCCAATAAGTGGTGCAAATTTATAATTATGACAAACGGCAACTACTGGCACATCTGCTGTAGCTTTCCTAATTAAAGATGTCGCACGATTGCCATGAGTTATGATGCACTTAGGTTGTTCAGTCTTGATAATTTTACGTAGTTTATAAATTGCGAAAGGGTCAAACTTATTAAAATTAAAAACGCTAATAAAATGCCCATATATTTTGTTCCTAACAGGTGATTTCGGATGAATTATAGGCACAACTTGATGGTGGTGAATATTAAGTGCATGATTATAATCGAGGAAAACTTGTTCAATCCCTCCCAATCCTTTGCTAAACATTACGTTAAATATTTTCATTTTCAGCAACTGCTCTTTCTACTACATGGTGCAATTTTTGTGATATTTTTTCTACAGAATATTTTTCAACTTCTTTAAATCCTTTTTTTGACAGATCCTTTGCAAGAGTTGGATTTGAGATAATTTGTTGTAGTCCATCACTAAGAGATGCTACATCATCACACTCACAAAACACCGCAATATCCTTGGCAACTTCTAATGCTCCATGTGTTTTTGAAGTGACAATTGGTTTAGAATATTTCATTGCTTCAAGTAGCACTATTCCAAATGGCTCATGTCTTGAAGGGACACATAATAGATCAATTGTTTTAAAAAACTTTGTTTTTGATGTTCCTTTTACCCAACCTAGGAAGCTTATTTGTTCAAAAACATTGAGTTTTTTTGCTAGGAGTTTTAAGTTTTCTAATTCTTCTCCATCACCAGCTATTTGAAGTTTTACACTAATGCCTTTTGTTGAAAGAGCAGCAATTGCATTTACTAACAAATCTACTCCTTTGATATAAGTTAGTGTTCCAATAAAACCAATTGTTAGTGTCTTTTTAAACTCAGGTGCTTGATATTTTATTTTTTTATCTAGATGCACCATATTTGGTATTACATAGATTTGCTTTTTTCCTAACTCTAAAAGCTCTTCTTTCATTCTAGATGTGATAGTTATGAAATATTTACTGCTTAATAAATGACGATAGTTGTGGTTATGGGATACTGCAATTATTGGCACAGATTTTGTTGCTAGTTTACAAAGTACATAAGCTCTAGTTGAATGAGCAATAATAAGCACAGGATTATGTTTTTTGATAACATGTCTGATGCGCATTATAGCGAATGGATCATACTTATTGAATTGTCTAATTTCTTCAATTGGGGTTTTGATTTGGCTTTTTACTTGGGACTTATTACTAATTAATGTCACGACTTTATATTCTTTGGCCAAAGCTTCATTATAGTCTAAAAAAGATTGTTCTATCCCGCCAAGACGCTTGCTAAACATTACATTGAATACTTTTTTTTTCATAATAGGCTTAGTTTGCAATATTCAATTGGTGACAAATCTTCCGCTCTAGAAGTGGGGTTTATATTTAATTGCAGTAGAGTTTCTTCGATGTTAGGAAAAACAGAATTGAGGGTAGTGCGTATCATCTTTCGTCTATGGCTAAATGCAGCTTTGAGAATTTTTTCTAATCTATCCTCATTGAATTCATGTATCGCTTTTTCGCGAGGGATGATTCGAATTATAGATGACGTAACCTTAGGAGGAGGAAAGAAAAACTCAGGATCAACATCAAAGACTTTTTCTGTAGTTGCCTTGATTTGAATTAGTATTGATAGTTTGCCGTAGTCATGATTAGAAGGTTTAGCACAAATTCTTTCTACTACTTCTTTTTGTAGCATTAGGGTGAATCCAGAAAATAAATTTAAATTATCAAGCCACTTGAAAATTAAAGCTGTGCCTATGTTATAGGGGAGGTTGGCGATTACATATATTTTATCAGTTGTAAGATCAGATTCTTTAATTTGTAGAGCATCATTTTTTAATACTTCAAGTCTTGAATCACTTAATCTTTCTAATTCCTTTAGCCCACTTATACACCTTTCATCCATTTCAACTGCGAATACCTTGTGTGCATTACTAGCAAGAATGGAGCGGGTGAGTGCCCCTGGGCCAGGACCTATTTCTAATACAGTTTTACCAGTTAAATCTCCCGCGGATATAACTATTTGATCAGTTATTCCAAGGTCAAAAAGAAAGTTCTGTCCTAATTTTTTATCTGGTTTGATTCCATAGATCTTTACAGTGTCTTTAATACTGGGTAATGACTTTAATTTCTCGGGTTGTTTAAGCATTACTTATAATTTAATAACATCTTCATACACTGCAACTTTGTATTTGCTGCGTAGGTAAGATAGATATTGGCTCATCATCTCTTCGCCTAAAGTACCTACTAACTCAAGTTCTGCAACTTTCCGATTTTCTTCTAATTTTGTTGTATCAGCTGGAGTTGTTTTTTCTAGCTTTGCTATAATGAATGAGTTATTGCTGTCAGCAACTGGTATTGTGTATCTGCCAATTTCAAGTTTGAAAATTTCTTCTTTAAGTTCATTTGGTAATTTAATTTCATTAGCTTTTAAAAGAGAGATTTGTGCATCTTCTTCAATAAGGCTAAATTTAGAGATTACGTCTTCTCTTTTTTCATTTGAATTTAGAGCTGCAGCAGCATCTTTTGCTCTTTGTGCTAAGAATGCTGCTCTGGTTTTTTCTTCCCATATTTTAGTTACAGCATCTTTAACTTCAGAGAAAGCCTGAGGTTTTTTAGGAATTACTTTTGCTACTTCAAGAACAAATAATTTATCATTGCCTTTGTAGGGTGTTACTTTTGATAGAGTAGAAGCGTCTGTGCCAAATGCTGTTGAAACAAATCTTTCGTTAGAAGTAACTAAATCTGCACTTTTTTCGCCAGACTTCCAATTATGGATTGTGCTGATTTTTAGTCCGTGTTTAGTTGCAATATCAGAAAGTTTAGCGCCACTATCAATTTCAGAATCAATTTCTTGGCCAAGTTTTGATAGAGCTTCGAATCTCAGCTCTTCCTCAAATTGTCTTTTTAACTGAGATTTAACTTCATCAAAAGTTTTAACCTTGGTTGGTTGTATTGATTCAACTTTAAATATGTGCCAGCCCATCGGAGATTTTGTGGGTTTGCTAGTTTCATTGGCTTTTATTCCAAATATGGCGCTAGAGATTTCTTTGTCGAAACTTGTAGGTACTATATTATCGCCTAAAACAAAGCTAGTTTTATCAGGAAAAAACTGTCTAGCTACTTCATCAAAATTTTTGCCAGCTGCTAAAAGTTTTTCTGCTTCAGTTGCTTGAGATTCTTCTTTGAACACTAGTTGTAAAACTTTACGTTTTTCAGGTTCTGTATAAAGGATGACGTTACTATCATATTGTTCTTTTAGCTCTTCTTCAGTAGCGGTTCTGATAGACTTAACGTCTTCAATCCCAAAAGTGAAGTAGTTAATATCTCTAAATTCAGGTGTGGAGAATTTATCGATGTTGGTATCATAAATTTGCTTTAACTCTTCCTCTTTTGCAACACCTATTGTTAGCTTGCTATCATTGATTTTATAAAGCTTAACTGAGCGAATTTCCCCTTTAGCTTTTAATAAATTGTCCAAATAAACACTTGGCATTTCTTTATTAATTGTTTGTGCAGTAACTAAATTTTGAGATGCTATGTCTTCTTTAAGCATTTCAACAAAATGTTGTTCACTAAAGCCGCTGTTTCTAATTACCCTTTCAAAAACTTCTTTGTCAAATTTACCATCTTTTACAAACATAGGCATTGATGATATTTCATAACGAACCATATCATCACTTACTAATAGACCTAAGTTCTTTGCTTCTTCTAGTAGTAATGTCTTGCTTATTAGTTGGTTAAGTATAGCGCGTCGTAGGCCAAATAAATTTTCTTCTTCTGCTGTGAATTTTTTGCCAACTTGTTCTTCAAGAACACTCTTTTGTTGGGCATAAGCTCTTTGCCATTCATAGTCAGTATATTCCCGGTCACCAACTTTGAAAGCTATCACTTTATTACTTTGTCTAATAACATCACCAACTCCCCAAAGAACGAATGTAAGAGCTAAGACGACCATTAATGCTTTGATTACAACGCTATTTGCGCTTTTTCTGAAGAAGTTTAACATCGAGTTTTCTAAATAATAATTACACTGAATTTCTATTACATTCAGATGATTTAAGCAATAGAAGATTGCTGATTAGCTCTTTAAACAAAAAAGCTCCGCAATTTCAAAACTGCGGAGCTTTAGTTTTAATCTTTAGAGACTAGAAAAATCTTCTTTTTTTAGGTTGTGAAGACTCTTCAGAATTACCATGATTGTTCTCGTTACCACGATCATTTCTGTCGTTATTACGAGGGCCACGATCTTTATTGTTACGATCGCCACCTTTGCCACCACGTCTGTCATTTCTGAATTTACCTTGTGGTTTACGAGGCCTATCATTGTTGCGCTCAGTACGTTCTTCGCTTGCTACAGAAGAAGATTGCTCTCCTCCTTCAGTAGGAGTTGAAGCAACAGCTGGTGCAGAAGTTGATGCATGATCAAACCCTTCACCGAACTTAACTGTCAATCTGATTTTACCATTTGATTCAACGCTTAGAACTTTAACTTGTAGTTTATCACCTTCTTTAAATAAGTCGCGAGGGTGATTCACTCTGCTAGCGCTCATTTCACTTACGTGTAATAAGCCCTCTGTATCTTTCATAATCGCCACGAATGCACCGAAATCAGCTAAACGTGTCACAGTACCGTTATAAACTTTGCCAGCTTCTGGAACAGCGATAACATCATTCACCATTTCTAATGCAGCTTTCATTGCTTCGTCTGAAGTTGATGCCACATTTACTGTGCCATCATCAGAGATGTCAATTTTAACGCCAGTTTTTTCGATGATTTCTTTTATCTTCTTACCACCAGGTCCAATTAAAGCGCCAATTTTATCTTTTGGAATTTTAAACGAGTTGATCTGAGGTGCATTTGAAGAAATTTGCGTGCGTGACACAGTTAATGCATCAGCCATTTTACCAAGGATATGAATTCTGCCAGCTTTAGCTTGTGTTAAAGCTTGTTCCATAATCTTGGTTGTAATGCCACTGATTTTAATATCCATTTGTAAAGCAGTGATACCTTCTGAAGTACCAGCTACTTTAAAGTCCATGTCACCAAGATGATCTTCATCACCCATGATGTCAGACAATACAACATAGTCTTTTCCTTCCATAATTAATCCCATTGCAATACCTGCAATTGGAGCTGGAAGTGGAACACCTGCTGCCATTAATGATAATGAAGCGCCACAAACACTCGCCATTGAAGAAGAGCCATTCGATTCTGTAATTTCAGAAACCACTCTTATTGTGTATGGGAATTGTTCTTTTGTTGGGATTAATGGGTTGATAGCTCTGAAAGCTAATTTACCATGCCCAACTTCTCTGCGCCCAGGAGCGCCAAGTCTGCCACATTCACCAACTGAGTAAGGAGGGAAGTTGTAATGAAGCATGAAACGATCCTTACGATCACCTTCAATGTCATCTACAACTTGTTCGTCGTCACCTGTGCCAAGAGTTGTTACTACCAAAGCTTGTGTTTCGCCTCTAGTGAATAGGGCTGAACCGTGTACACTTGGTAGCAAGTCTAGTTCGCAAACAATATTACGAATTTCTTCTTCGCTTCTTCCGTCGATACGCTTTTTAGTTTTTAGCATATGTGTACGTACAACATCTTTTTCAAGATTTTTAATGCACGAACCAACTGTAACTTCGTCCATCTCTTTTTCTTCTACTAAAGATTTTTTGATTTCTTCTTTAATAGCTTCTAGAGCTGATCTACGTTCTTGTTTATCAACTAATGCATAGGCTTTACGAATTTTTGCTTCGCCTTGCGCTTTTACCAATTTTTCAATTTCTGAATTGTCTGGTAATTCCACTTCCCATGCTTTATTACCAACTTCTTTAGCAAGTTCTGCAATAGCTTTGATGATTGGTTGGAATGATTTATGACCAAACTCTACAGCTCCAAGCATTATCTCTTCAGATAATTGACTTGCTGTTGATTCGACCATTAACACTGCGTCTTTTGTGCCAGCAACAACTAAATCAAGTAAGCTGCCTTCAGCAAGTTGTGCTACAGATGGGTTCAATGTATATTCACCATCTTTATAACCAACTCTTGCAGCGCCAATAGGCTGTTCAAAAGGAACTCCTGAAATTGCAAGCGCAGCTGAAGAGCCGATGATTGCTAGAATATCTGGGTTACATTCAGGATCGTATGAAATTGTTGTACAAATAATTTGTACTTCGTTATGGAAGTTCTCTGGGAATAATGGACGGATTGGTCTGTCGATTAATCTTGATGTTAAAACTTCTCTTTCGCTTGGTCTATTTTCTCTTTTGAAGAAGCCACCAGGGAATTTTCCACCAGCATATCTTCTGTCTTGATAATGAACTGTAAGAGGGAAGAAGTCGATTCCTGACTTAGCTTTTTTTGCGCCTACAACTGTACATAGTACAACTGAATTCCCTAGTTTTGCAATTACTGCACCGTCTGCCTGCCTGGCTATCTTTCCGGTTTCTAATACGAGAGTTTTATCTCCCCATTGTATTTCTTTAGTATGTATTTTAAACATTATAATTTTATTCCTATCTAATTAAAAAATTGCCCCTGAATTCTCTCAGAGGCAATTCGACTTATTTTCTAATACCAAGCTTCTTGATAAGTGCTTGATAACGTCCGCTATCACTCTTTTCAAGATACTTAAGTAATTTTCTTCTGCGAACAACTAATACAATTAGTCCACGTTTCGCTTGAGTGTCTTTACCACTTTCTTTTAGGTGGCTTGTTAGAGCTGTTATTCTTTCAGAAAGAATAGCGCACTGTACTTCTACAGAACCTGTATCACCTTTTATTTTACCATAGCCAGAGATTAACTCTTGCTTCTTTTCTTTTGTAATCGACATCGAAAACTCCTTAAATTAATAATTAAAAACTGTCTTTGGATGTAAATAACCGTCTTTTGCATAGCAAATTGCAACTAAAGCGTTGCCATTTTTTACTGCTATATCAGTTTGAGAATCTTTTAAGAAAGGAAGTTTTTGACCAAACCTTAATTTTTTGGATTCATCCTCGGTTACCTGCTGCACTAAGATGTCGTCCAGCACAGCATCAATAGGGCATAAAGCCTTATCTAACTCCTCAGTGAGCACATTATGCACTATTTTTTCTATATAATCCAGCGAAATCGCTTTCTCAATTTTGAACACTCCAGATTCAATTCTTCTTAATTTAGAGACAAAGCCTAAAACGCCCATCTTTTTTGCTATGTCGCGTGCTAAAGATCTGATGTAAAAGCCTTTTGAGCACTTAACTCTTATTGTTGCAGTTTCAGGAGTTGAATTTATTAGCTCGATTGAATATATAGAGACATTTCTAGCTTTGAGTTCAACTGATTTTCCTTCCCTCATTATGTCGCAGGCTCTTTTGCCATTGATTTTTATTGCTGAGTATTCGGGTGGAATTTGCGAAATTTCTCCCATAAAAAGTTTTAGGGTTTCTTGTAGTTGCGGTAGAGTAGGGCGGGCTAATGATTCTTCTGTAACAGCTCCATCTATGTCGTGCGAATCGCGAGTTTGTCCCCAAGTAATCTCAAATTCATATGCTTTAGTTGAGCCCATGGCATATTGAACTGTTTTTGTTGCTTCGCCGAGCGCTACCATTAATATACCTGTAGCGAATGGGTCGAGTGTTCCAGCATGGCCAATCTTCTTAGGCTTTAATAATTTTTTTAAAATCATCAAAGCTTTATTAGATGTGATTCCTGAAGGTTTGTCTAATACCAACCAGCCGTTTAAATCCATGTTATATCCTGTATATAATTGTTGGAACTGTATAGGTAAATGAGGGGGTGTTCAATAAGATAAGTGTAAAAAATCAAAATAAACATTGACCAGTTAACTTGGTGTATGTATAAGGCTTCATATCCAAGTACTGAGCGATGCTCAGATGCTAACAACTAATAAAGGTAATATAATATGATTGATAAAAACCAACCACATCCACCACTTCCACAAAATGGACTATCAAAACAGCAAATTTACACTGCTGCAGGTTTGTTGGGAGTTGTAGTTGTCGCTTCTATGGCGAAAGACGTAGTGCCAGTTCCACTTCTTTTAGCTGCCTCTGTAGGTTATGGAATTGGTTCATCTACTTCAGTAGCCTTATATAGAGTTGCAGGGCTGTTGAAAAACGGTACACCGGATATGAATGTGTTTGGTAGTGGTGCTTTAGCTGGTTTAGCTGTTGCATTTGGTATGACAGCCATCCAATCAGTTCCAGCAATTGTTGGTGGTGATTATATTAAAGGACTTAATTTTGCTTCAGCCATGGTTACAGGGGTTACTGGTTTAGTGGTAGGATTCCTACAAAGCCGTAGTAATTTTGAAATTATTGCAGATCAAGTTGCACCTGCGATGCAAAGGTAGCTTAGAGATAATAGCGAAATGTATTCGCTATTTCTTTATATTACCTAATCCCATTACTTTACTAATAATCTTTGCTACAGCTTCGTAATGCTCAACGTGAATGAAATCTTCGAGATCTACGGATTCGTATAGTGAGCGTGCTAGTAATTTGTTTTCAACTAGCGGAATTTTATGTTGTTTAGCAACTTCACGAATTCTAAGTGCAACTTTATCAATACCTTTCGCAACTACTTGTGGTGCTTGCATCTTTAATGAATCATATCTTAAAGCTATAGAGTAGTGGGTCGGGTTGGTGATGATTACATCAGCTTTGGGAACGGCTGCCATCATTCTTTTTCTGGCGCGCTCTAGTCTTAGTGAGCGTAACTTGGCTTTAATTTCTGGGTTACCATCAGTTTGTTTCATTTCTTCTTTGACCTCTTGCTTGGTCATTCTAAGGCTTTTTATATACTCCATGCGTTGATAGAAATAATCAAAACCTGCTATTAAGCCCATAATCCCGCATATAGCTAAAAGTGATTTAGAAACTAGTTTTGCCAGTACTGATAGGATTCCCGCGAAATTTAATTCATGTAATATTGCAATGCTGTCTAAATCAGATTTGATAGCAATATAAACAACTAATGTAACCAGTGTTATTTTGACCAAACCTTTTACTAACTCTACAACAGACCTGAGTGAAAAAATTCTTTTAAACCCAGCTAATGGAGATATTTTGCTTAGATCAGGAGATATAGATTCAGGAGAAAAAATTATTCCATTTTGTAGAAAACTTCCGATGAATGCTCCTAAGATACAAATGACAAAAGGGATGAATAGTAAATATCCAACATCGGCAAGAATTTTCATCGCTAATCTTAAAAGATCGTCACCTTCGAAATTTATTTCAAAGTTATGCGGTTGAGTAATGTAGTTTTCTAATGTGTAGTTCGCAGATTTCATGAGAGCTGGTGAAAGCCAAAGCACAAAGATTGTTAGTAAAGATAGCATTATAAAGCTGGTAACTTCTTTTGAGAATGCGATATTACCACGCTTGATTGCATCATCAATTCGCTTCTGCGTGGGCTCTTCCGTTTTCTGGGCGTTATCTTGATCTTCTGCCATCGTTTAACCAAAAAGATTGGTAATAGCTTCTCTGTAGTACTCAACAAACCATAGCACGATTGCACCAACGGTTGCCATCAAAATTATGAGACTGATCAATATTTGTGCTGGGAGTATTAAGAAGAATATTTGTAGTTGTGGCATTATTCGAGATAATACACCTGCCACAATATATAAAAGTAACCCAGCAACGATGAATGGTGCCGACATTTGTACACCAATATTAAATGCGTCGCTGGTTGTTCTTATGACCAAGTTTGTAAAGTCATCGTGATGTTCATAATAGCTGCCAAAGCTGAAAACTGTGTAGCTATTTGTTATAGCTTTTATAAGCAAGAAGTGTAAGTCGCTGCTCACAATAATGGCGATTACCAAGAGCGTAAGAAAGTTACCAAATAGTGTACCTTGTGTTCCTTGTGATGGGTCAAACATCATGCCAGATGATAAGCCAGATTGATATGAAATTGTCATTCCTAAAACATGTACAGCACTCAGTATAGTTCTCATTACCATTCCTATAATGATTCCTATGGTGATTTCACCACCAATTATCAGGAATAGTGAAATACTAGATTCAGGGATTGGAGGGATGTAATTTTGATATAGAGGTACCAGCATAACACTTAATAAACCTGCAAACACTAGGCGTATCATGGGTGAGATGAAAGTTTCTCCAATGCCGGGTAAGAACATGACTGCGCTGCCAATTCTACAAAAAATTAGAAACGTTGAAAATACGGCGAAAGTTGAAAAATCAACTAGGTTCATTTTAATTTATCTCTTTTCTCTCTCTAGAAATTTTTCTCTAGCCTTTGCTAATCTTATGGTTTTGCTGAAACTATAAATTACAGACTCAACGAATCCTTCTAACCCCAAGAAAATATATTTATTGATGAAGTAAGATTTAATAAAGGCAAATAATGGCTCTAATATAACTCTAACCCGAAGAGGGCAGCGATTTTTTTTGAGCATGTCCTCAGCTTGCATATTTGTATAAAAATTGATTTTATCAATTGCATGTGAATATGATCTAAAACACCTATGCAGGACGATGTTCTTTAACTTTCCTATACTGCCTTTGTTAACTATTACCGAGTCGTGAATGGTATGAGTGCTATAAGTTGCTTTTTTCTTATTATATAATCTAACAACTATATCTTCTGGGCCAAGAGTTGGAGGGGTTAAGGAAAATCTTGGTGTTATTTTGACAGTTAAATTAAAAGCTGAATGCTCTGGTTCGGATTTAAATAGCTCAACTATCTCATCTTTTAGCTCTGGAGTCACTTCCTCATCTGCATCGATATTCAGTACCCAGTCATTCTTACATAAAGATTCGCCATATGATTTTTGTGCGCCATAGCCCTGCCATTGGTTGAATACAACCTTTGGTGTGCCAAGTTTTTTAGCTACTTCCACAGTGTTATCTTTGCTGCCGCTGTCAATCACTATTACCTCATCAACCCAGCCAATTACACTGTTTATAGCGTATGGTATTCTATCTTCTTCATCTCTAGCTATGATGAATACTGAGATTGGAAGTTTAGAATTTTTTCTTTTTATTGGCATTTTCCCTGATATTGTGATAAGATGGGTCTTAAAATTTTTTAACATTAAGACAAAATCATTGCAATGTTATATTTAGTAAGAAAGTTAAATGAGTCTGTAATAATTAACAACGACATAGAAGTGAAAGTCGTTGAGATTAAACGCAATTCTGTAAAGGTTGGTATAACATTTCCAAATACAGCGACTGTTTTAAGAAAAGAAGTTCATGACCGTGTAGCTATGGAAAACGTTGAAGCTTTACACTCTTTTAATGGTGTTCTTGAATCTGAAGATTCTGAGTAATAATTCTCAAAATTAACCAAATATTAATCCTTTTTTGGCTACCCTAAAGTATAAGTAATAGTGTTCATGGGTGGTTATGCCGTATTGGTTTAGGAAATCTTTTTCTCAAGATAGATTTATAGCTAGGCAGAGGGATGGAGAAGGTGGCGATCAATTTAAGGAAATTTTGGATACTAAAAGTAACTCTTCACCAAAGAAAGTAGAGGCTACAGTCGGCTTTATTAAAAAATCTGAGTCAGTTGCAATTGAAGTGAAGACTGTAACAAAGCCAGAAGCTAAATCTGCAAGAGTAATTCCTGCTACAGCAAGCACTGCTTCTGCAAAATCAATTAAAGAGACAGTTACAGAGGACGTATTTAAGAAAGCTGAAGCGGCGCGAGAAGTAGCGATAGCTAAAACCAAAGAGTTTGATGAAAAAAGAGGAATTGCAATACAAAATCTACGCAATGCTTCCTCACCTGAAGTAAAGGATCGCTATAGAAGAGAAATAGAAGAGGCTAGTAAAGGAAGAGCTGAAGGGTATAAAGCTTTGAGTGATGCTAATAAAATTATAGATGCGTACCATCAACAACAAAAAATACAAATTACTCCCAAAGTAACTACAGTTGCAACTGGTGATAAAACTACGGCGGAAAAAAGAGCAGAGATAGCAGAAAAAAAAGCTGAGTTATTAGCAAGAAGAGAAGAATTATTAGCTAGGAAAGCAGCAAGAGAAGTTGCTCAAAATTCGGAAGCTGCAGTTAAAAAGGCTGATGCTTACATGAAAACTGCCCTAACAAGTATCGAGATATATAATGAGCAGTTAAAAAAAGCTATAGATCCAGTAGCTATAAAAGATATTCAAGCCAAAATAAAAGCTGAAGAGAAAAAGCGTGATTCTAATACAAATGTTGTTGTAGATGATTTGATATCATCTCTGCTTGGTTCTTCTCAAGCTCCAGCCGCAGTTCAGATTGCGCCAACTGTTGCTAAAAAGCCTGAAGTAGTGCTGCAAGAGCCTATGCCAGCAGTTACTAAAATTAGCGTTCCTAAGGATTTAAAAGATAAAGAGTATTTAGAGCGGTGTGAAAATAAAATCAGAGAGATGAAGCTTAGAGAAGATAAATACGCGCAAGAAAAGGCTCAGCATTCAGAGGGTGGTGATGGGATCAAGAAACTTCAGAGAGCATTTGCTATTGAAATGCGACAACTAATAGTTGAATTCGATGCTAATATGCGAGTCCTTGATGATAGGAATGCAGCAAAAATCTTTTTTAAAAATACCAAACAGTTAGATGGGCTGATAGATGAAGTTTTAGAAATGAGATTGCGTAATAAATTTATGGTTGCGCAGGTTGAGTACAATAGTCTACCTGCAGGTAATGGTGATGTTGGAGCTTCTATTAAAAAAGCCAACAGTGGTGTTGATATGGAGAGTAAATTCATCAAATATAAAGAACATCAATTATCCAAACTTGAGCCTAGTAGTGAGCAAGCAAAGTCTATAAAAGAGCAGATTGTAGAGGCTAGAGAGAATAGTTTGGTCCATCAGGCAGGATTAGTGAGTCTGATGGGAGATCTTAACAAACAAATAGATGATCTGAATCAGGATAAGGTTTCAAGAAGGATCTTGAGAGATAGCAAAGAAGAGAAAGAACAAGATCTTAAAATTGCAGGCCTAATATATGATGTAGCTCTTCTAAATAAGGAGGTTAACCATTTAGCTATCATGAATGGTGATAATAAGTCTAAAGAATTAATTTCAGCTGCTAATAAAGGAGCAGAAAGAGCTGAGCAAGCACTAAATGTTGCAAAACATGAAGTTGAAATGACTAAAGCCCCAGCGCCTTTAGCTCCACCTCCAGTTTTAGCTATACCTTCATTAGAGGTCGCAAAAGTTAGGCCACTACCTACTCCTCCTGTTGCGAAACCAGCAGAGGATAATTCTGCAAGATTGGTGCTTGAAGCTAATTTTGAAAATAAAGAAAGAGCTTTGGTAGAAGCCCGCACTGAGGTTGAGAGATTAGCTAAAGAAAGAGATGATGCTAAAGCTAAGCATAAAGAAACGCAATCTCCTGAAGATTTTAAAGCTGTTGATTTAGCTGTAATAAATTATAATAAAGCTAAAGTAGCTGTACAAGAAGCTAAAATTAATGCTTTAGAAGCTGGAGCAAATTTAAATGCTAGTGGGAAGAATGTTCAATTAGATGATAAGCTTAAAATTGCTATTGAGAAGCAAGCTCTTGTAGAAAAAAGAGAAAAGTTAGATAGAGCTTTGAAAGAATTCGAGACTAAAGATCATATTTTTTTAACCGCTGAGGCAATTAAAAAGCAGGATAAAGAGGTTAAAGATAAAGAAGCAAAGCCTGAGGTTAAAGAAAAGAGTAAGTTACGAATGCTAATTGAAAAGTTTAAACCTACGAAGCGTGAAGATCATGCTAAAGCTGAAAAAGACAAAAAAGCCCAAAAAGAAAAAGAAGGACGCACACCTTAAGTGCGAGTGGAAATTAGCCAAGACCCGACAGAATTTGTTGTGGCTGCTTTCTTTCGAACCTGACCCATTGGCAAACCAAATCGCCCCTAGCTAATCTCCACGTGCATAATGTATATATATATAGCAAATATCAAGCTTTTTCTGCTAATTACTATTCTATGTATGATAGAAAAGAGCAAACTTCTTCAGCGCATGAAACTAAAGTATCACTATGCTTATATGCACAGTAACCTGCTAAGCAAATACCTGTTCCTATAAGTAGTGGAGTAGAATTTTCATTAACAAAAGCAAAAACCGACTCAGCTGTTTGTTCGGCTAATACCTCTAAGCTATTATAAGACTCAGTTGCTGCAGTTGTAAGGTTTGTAGCACTCTGGCTCAAAACTTCTATCCCATAATCACTAAGGTTAACTGCTTGCTCAAAGAGAGAATTTGCTCCCATTTTAGCAAGTCCTAAGTAATGTGATCCTAAGCTGGTAGTATTGGTATATATACTATCTAAGCTGGAATTAAGTACGCTATAAGTTGTACTTAAAAAGTTAGCTATTTCAGGCCTCAGAGTTGTGTAAGCTTCCTTAATTGCAATGCCAGTTATTGCATTGGTAATATTCTTTTTGCAGTTTTGTAAATCTATAGTCATTTTCCCCTCGTTATTATCTAGTGAACGATGTTTATTATAATGCAGTAAGCGGCTGCAGTCAATTGAAAAGTGCTCAATTTATATTAAGTTTTTGTTAAGATTTATGATTGTTAAAGAACTATAAGTTGTAATAAATTGATCTTTATTTATCCTGTATGACATCGATGAGTGAGTGAAATGAGTGATTGGGAATTTTGGCAGGAAGAGATAAAGGGAGTAAAGAAACTCTCAACCAAAAAGACTGATCACAACAAAGCTAAAACCCCTATTGTTGTTAAGAAAAGGGAGATTAGTGCTATCGAACCAAAAGCTAATCATAAAAAACTTATTCACGGAGATACGGCAGATATTGATAAATCATCTCGGCAAAAAATGGATAGGGGAGAATATGAGATTGATGCTGAATTAGATTTGCATGGACTTACTCGTGATCAGGCATACAAGACATTAGAAGCGTTTATAGATGCAAGTTATGCAATGCAGAGACGAATGGTATTAGTTATTACTGGTAAAGGAATAAAGTCTAAACCTTCTGACGTCAAATTACGGGATGAATTACCTAGTTGGTTAAATCGTGATCATATAAAAAACAAAATCATTCGCTTTACTTCCGCAATTCAAAAACATGGTGGTGCAGGGGCATTTTACATACTACTTAAGCGGGCTAGAAAGAAATGATTCTAATAACTCGCCCAATTAAGCAAGCAATTGCAACACAACATGAGTTAGAGTTTAAAGGCTATAATTCGGTTATATACCCATTGCTTGAAATACATCCAGAAAGTTTTGAGGTTGATTTTGATAAGCATGATGCTGTTATTATCACAAGCCAAAATGCTGCAGAAATAAGTTCATCTATAATAAATAACAGTCCTTTGTTTTTAGTAGGAGAGGAATCAGCAGCAATTTTGTATGATAAGAATATTAAAGTTGTAGCGCGAGATGCCAAAGAATTGTTAGTGAAAATAAAGATGTATCCATATAAGAATTATTTATATTTAAGTGGGGATCACATTTCCACAAAAATAGATTTGCAACTTAAGCATCAAGGAGTAAATGTTGAGAGAAAAATTGTTTATAAATCTATTGCGATTTCTCATTTGCCAACAGAGATCTTAGAGTATGTAAAATGTGTTTTGTTCTATTCAGCACGTACAGCGGAAACCTTTGCTAAGCTTATTGGTAGCTATAATTTGGGCAAGTGTAAGGCGTTATGTATAAGTCACAAAACAGCTGAAAAAATCAAACATTTAAAGTGGGAATCAATTAAAATCGCCGAAAAACCTAATGAAAAATCACTTCTTGAATTGTTAAATTAACTATTTGTTAACTGTCTCTATATAGAATTTAGATATTAGACTTAAGAGGTGATATATGGGTGGTGAGTATAGTCTGCAATATCAGTTATCAACTGATGAAATTAAAGAGTCTGTAAGATCTAGAAATGCCGATTCAGATATTCAATTTACTAATCCAATTGAAATTCAAGAGGGGGAGCGGATCGATATAATGAGCCTAAGAGGTCTACTCTTTGATGAAGATGAAGATTTAGTTGGTGATAAAGGAATATTAGATGACAATCAGCCAATTTTTATACCCATGATTATAGATAATCACGACGTTTTGGTGGCATTAGTACCAACAGCAGATGGAATTCAGCCTGTTTTTGTTGATTCGCTTGGCCAAAGAGAACCAAATGATAGACGATTTATAGAAGCAAAAAAAGTTGTCACGTTATTAAAAAACATGATGAATGATGTGCTAGACTTAAAAGATATTTCAGTAAATCAGCAATTTGAAGAAGCTTGTGGTCTGGCGGTTGTTTCTAATGTTGAGAGCATATCAAAAGCTGTAGCAGAAGGAAGAGAAGTTAGTTCGCAAGTTTTATATCAAGGTAATGAGAATAAGAAGTTTTTTCAAGATTTAGGAGATGATCTTTATAGTAAAAGAGTGCTGCCAGATACTAATGGCGAGAAAAAAGATTTGCGACCAGAGTTTTTTACTAAGCTGCGCTTAGCAATAGAGAAAGGTGGATCGATAAGAGAAATAGAGGGTCTAATTGCCAGTGATAAAACAGGATTAGATATAAAAAGAGTTCTTGTCGGCCACGAAAATTTCGACCATACATCTTTGCTTGAATCAGCGCTTATCGGTGGCAATTTTGAAGTATTTAAATGGTTGGTAGAAGAGAAAGGTTTAAGTATAGATGAAGGCGTTTCAGGAATGAATTTAAGCTTTAATTCCGGTCAACCTGAAGCTAATCCTGCGGTTGTTAAAGGTGCAAAAGAAATTCTTAATTACATTGATAGTAAAGTTGATTCTAAAACAAAGTCTAAAATTAATCTGCACATGATTGCAGCTTTTTATATGGATGTAGATCTCTGTGAGAAGCTTAGAAAGGACCCAGAAATTGATATAAATATGATGGGTAGAAGAGCTGTTTCAGCAGTGAGCATTGCAACGAGCAATAAAGAAGCAGAGTCACAGCAAATATCAAAATCTCTATTAGCTGACCCAAGAATAAATATAAAAGATTCATTTATTCTAACGATGCTTGTAAATGAAAAAAAATATGTTGAGGCAAAAGAATTTGTTAAAAAGTTTGGAGATCAACTTACGCAAAATGAAATAGTTAAACTAGAAGATGGACTTGATAATAGTGGGTTAAAAATGCTGATTGGCATTTTGTCCGTAGAAGCAATTGATTCTAGTAAAAGACTCGATGCGGAAAAATTATTTATTACTCTTTTAGCAGCTTCAAACCTAACAAATGAAAAATATGATTTACTGAGTAACTATGATTTTGCTAATAACTCAGATTTCACAAATAATATATATAAAAAATATGGGCGATTTTATTTAGAGTTATCGGAGCAAGAGAGGTCTTATACACAAGAATTAATTAAATCTAAACAAGGCTTTATATTTGAGTTTATCGATATTGTGACTGATGAGAAAAAATTAGAAGAATTTGCAAGGAATTTAGAAGCTGACTCAAATTTGAGAAAGCAATATAATGATATGAAGTTAGGTGGAAACTATTTTCCTCTAAATATAATTGATGAAAAATATAAAGAAGTGGTGGCTGAAAAAGGCATTGTTTCGCGAATAGTACAGTCTGTAAGAGAGTTTATGTTTAAACCCAAAATCACAGAAAGTAGTCAACTATCTTATCATTTTAAGCCCGAAGTAAAAGCTTCAAGTGAAGTGACTCCTGATGGTGAATATAAGAAAGCTCATAGGAAAATCATTGACCAATCTAAGCAAGAAGATGTAAATAAAAAGTTGGAAGACTTAAAGGCAATTAAAGATGCTTATGATTTGACTTTAGTTGAAATAAAAAGAGCTCAGGGTGTAATTGATTCAAGGGAAAAGTTAAGAGATTTAAATGTAAAGTTTTTTGAGATATTAGCTAACCCAAACTCACCTCATAAAGATAATTTAAGGCAAATTCAAGAAGTGAGATTAGAATGTTTGAGTGCCGCTTATAGCAAGGATATAGCTAATAAAATTGAGTTGTTAAATGAAAAATTTACGCCAGAACATGCAGCTGCAATGCATAAAACAATTCATAATACATTTGAGATGATAGTTAAGAATAGATTTTTAGATCCTGAAGCGAAAGGTAAGCAGGTTGAAGCATTAGCTGCAAACATTGATCTATTAATTAAACATCCAAAACCAACCTTAAAAGAAAATATAGCTTTAGTAACTGCTCTTACACCTATCAAAAAACCGCACGCAAAAGAGAAACAAGCAGCAATAGCTAGCGCTAGGGGTGCTTAACTTCTGGATTATTGTTTTGAATAATAATTACACAAGTCATTAATTAAGCACCTATCACACTCAGGTTTCCTTGCTTTACAAACATAGCGTCCATGCAAAACAAGCCAGTGGTGGGCTTTGTCTTTCCATTGCATAGGCACTACTTTTTCAAGTGCTAACTCAGTTTTTAATGGGTTTTTCTCGTTACACAGACCAATACGATTGCTCACGCGAAATACGTGCGTATCTACAGCTATTACAGGTTGATTCCAAATTGAATGTAGCATAACTTTTGCAGACTTTCTGCCAACTCCAGGTAGCCTTTGTAATTTCTCGAAATCTGCAGGAACTTCACCGTTATATTCGTCTATAATCATCTGGCTGAGCCCAATTATGTTTTTAGCCTTAGCATTATAAAGCCCAATAGTTTTGATATATTTTTTTAATTTTTCCTCACCTAGCTCAACCATCTGTTTAGGAGTATTGGCTATTTCAAATAAAGCTGGTGTAGCTTTATTAACGCCTTTATCGGTAGACTGGGCTGACAGTACAACCGCAATCAAAAGAGTGTAGGGTGATGTGTAATCCAGTTCAATTCGTGGATTTGGTTTGTTTTCGGCAAAGCGGCTGAAGATCTCGTTGAGTCTTTTTTTATTCATGCTAGTTAATGTTAGATTCGAAATATTGAATAAACCATTATAAATTTTTACTCAACAATAAGATTGTTTTTTGTTATGAATATTCTATTCTGATTTGCGATAAACAAATTTACATGGAGACAGATATGTCTAATTTTGCAGAAGAACTAAAAGCTGAATTGCTTAAGAAAAGTATTTTAAACCATCCCTACTATCAGTCATGGAATATGGGTACGTTGACCCATGAATCTTTGGTTGAATATAGTAAGCAATACTTCCCTCACGTGCAAAGCTTCCCTCAAAGCTTGAGTGCTCTGCATTCAAAATGCGAGCCTACAAATAAAGAAGCGCGTTCGATCATCATGGAAAACCTTGTTGAGGAAGAAGTTGGTGAGAAAAATCACCCAGATATGTGGTTGCGTTATGCTGCAGGGCTTGGTGCTTCTGAAGCAGATGTTAAAAATGTTGTGCAAAACAAGGAAACCAAAAATTTAATCGATACATTTAAGCAATTAACTTCGGAAAATTATGAGAAGGGATTGGGCGCATTGTTTGCTCATGAATTCCAATATCATGAAATTGCAAAAACTAAAAAAGAGGGCTTGCAAAAGTTCTATGGTGTCACAACAGAAGAAGCTCTTGAGTTCTTCACAGTGCACGGAGAAGTTGATATTTGGCACGCTGAACAGCTTACAAAGCTATTAAATAAACTCCCTGCTTCTGCTTATAAGGAAGTTAGGGAAGGGGCGCATAAAGCAATTGATGCATTGTGGGGCTTCCTAGATGGTATGATGCCTGCAGGGCATTGCTAATCTAGTTGAAAATTGTGAAGTAGAATCAAGTCATTCCGAATTTATGTCGGGGTGACTTTTTTTATATAATAAGTGTAGAGATAAAAAGTTATAAAAAGTTTAACTTTTTACTTGAACTAAACGTGCAAAGCGTATAAATATAGTGACTCATTAGTGACCCCTTCGTCTAGCGGTTAGGACATCACCCTTTCACGGTGGTAACGCGGGTTCGATTCCCGCAGGGGTCACCATCTATATCGAGAATATGCTGGTCAGGTAGCTCAGTCGGTAGAGCAAAGGATTGAAAATCCTTGTGTCGGCGGTTCGATTCCGCCCCTGACCACCATCTTTGTCAAAACTTCTAGTCTTTCGGTTTTATATAAGTTACCATTTTAGAACGGTCTAAATTTATTTAGTTGTTTTAGTAATGGAACATACTTTGATCAGTACGATTATTGTTAGTATTGTCACAACTTTTATATTCGGAGTCGTGGCGAAGAAGTTAAAGCTGCCAGCGATTTTTGGGTATTTGTTGGCTGGTGTTGCTTTGGGGCCATATACCCCTGGATTCGTTGCTGACCTATCACTTGCAAGACAATTGGCAGAGATTGGGGTTATTCTTCTAATGTTTGGTGTAGGCCTGCATTTTTCAGTTAAAGATTTGATGGATGTGAGAAAGGTTGCGCTCCCAGGTGCTGTGGTGCAGATGGTTTCTGCAACGGCTGTTGGCTTAGCAGTCGCTTATATGATGGGTCATACTGTTGCACATGGAATTGTGTTTGGATTTTCTCTATCGGTTGCGAGTACAATAGTATTGTTACGTACGCTTGAACAGCGCCATTTACTTGATAGCAAGGGTGGTAAAATTGCAATTGGCTGGCTGGTGGTGGAGGATATCGTTATGGTGTTTGCCTTGGTGCTTCTGCCAGTAATTGCTGAAATGAGTTCTGTAGAGGCGCTATTGGATTATGATAATATTGTTGCAACTGCTCTAACAGTTACTTTTAAAATTGGTGGGTTTTTCGCCTTTATGTTGATTGTGGGTAGGCGTTTCTTACCATGGCTTTTGACGATAGTTGCTAGGTTCAGATCTCATGAACTTAATGCTCTGTGCACATTATCTATTGCCTTAGGTTTCGCAGGTATTGCTTATGTCGTGTTTGATGCTTCGCTTGCATTAGGGGCATTCTTAAGTGGAATGGTTTTGAGTGAAAGTGAAATTGGTAGAAGATCTGCGAAAAATACATTAGCTATGCGCGATACATTTTCAGTATTGTTTTTCCTATCTGTTGGTATGTTATTTGATCCTTCTACGCTTATAAAGCAGCCTTTAGGAGTTGTGTTGACTCTTCTTATTATTGTCGTCGCAAAAAGTATAGCTGCCTTGTTTATAATGTATTGGTTCAATCAAGCAAAAGAAACGAGCTTTATCGTGGCGCTAGGACTGGCGCAAATAGGAGAGTTCTCGTTTATTTTATGTGGTTTAGCTCTAGTTAATAACATGTTCACTCAGGAGCTTTATAACCTGATTTTAGCAGGTGCTATGATATCAATAGTTATTAATCCATTCTTATTTTATTTTTATGATTTTTTACATAAGAAAAAAGTAAGTTTATAATCAATCTTTTCCAAGTCGCATTGAATTCGCTACTACCATTATAGATGATAAAGACATGACTATTGCCGCTAATATTGGCGTGGCGAATCCAGCCATAGCTATTGGTATTGTTACAACGTTATAGAGTAATGATAGCCCAAAATTCTGAATAACTAATTTGTTGGCAAATTTTGCTGTAATATATGCGTCTTTAACAGGCCATAATTTATTACCTTGAATTACAATATCAGAACTTGTTTGTGCAATGTCTATGGCTGACGCTGGAGAAATTGAAACGTGTGCAGCTTTAAGCGCTGCGGAATCATTTAGACCATCTCCGACCATCAAAACTTTGTGATTTTGTTTATTTAGATCCTCTAAATAATGGAATTTATCAACTGGTCTTACTTCAGCCTTATACGATGTTATTCCAACTTTGGATGCAATTTGCGATACTACATAGCGTCTGTCTCCAGAAAGCATGATTGGGTGCATCTTTAGTGTTTTAAACCAGTTCACTAAGTCATGTGCATCATCTTTAAGTTTGTCTTCTAGAATAATACGCTTTGCTTCTTGTTTCGGTGCTTTAAACCAAATTTCAATTTTATCATCCAATACTTCATGGTCAACTTCGCAGAATTTTCTATTACCTAATTTGTACTTGCGATTTGAATGTACAGCATCTAAGCCCATACCCCTAACTTCTTCAGCGTGAACTGCTAATAGCTTAAGGCTATTGTCGAAAACAGCCTGTGATAAAGGATGTTTGCTGTGAGATGCTATTGAGCTAATTAGTTTTATTTCTTGCGTTGTGAAATCAGACTTGTTAACCCAAACGGGTTTTCCTAAAGTGAGAGTGCCAGTCTTATCAAAAACAACTGTGTCAATTTCAGAGAGTTTCTCAAGTGCATCTGGTGTTTTAATTAATACACCTTTTGCCATAAGTCTTGAGCTGGCTACTACTTGCACAACAGGTACAGCAAGTCCTAACGCACAAGGGCAGGTGATTATTAAAACTGAAACAGCATATAATAGTGCATCATTGAAATCGACTTCCAAGAATGTCCAGATGCAAAATGTAATAACTGATAAAGAAAGTACTACTGGTGTATAGAAACTAGAGATTTTATCTGCGATCTTTACATATTTAGCTTTACCTTGCTCTGCTATTTCAATGAGTTTTATGATCTCTGCTAATACAGTATTATCGCCAATTTTGGTGATACGTATTTTAATAGGGCTATTTAAATTAACAGTTCCAGCATTTACATAATCTCCAACTTTGATTGCTGAAGGGATTGTTTCGCCCGTAATAAGGCTATTATCAATCTCTGATGCGCCTTCAATGACAACTCCATCAACTGGAATTTTTTCACCAACAGCAACAAAGGCAATATCTCCTTCCTTGGCTTTTTTAAGTTCAACTAATTTAAGTTTATCACCCTGTACTAAAGTTACAGATCTGACTTGGCTTAATATAATATTTTGAGCGCGCTCACTTGCTTTGTTGCGGGCTCTTAAGTCAAGATATCTGCCAATAAGTAGGAAGAAGACTAGGCTGACGGCAGCATCATAGTATGTATATTCGCCTTGTAAGTATATTTGATGAAGGCTGATAAGTGTAGATACTATTACTGCAATTGAGATCGGTACATCCATGTTACTTCTTTTAGCGAGGACTGCTCTCCAAGCCGATTTAAAAAAAGGAATTCCAGAATACATAATCGCGGGAATTGCAATTATAGTAGAGAGCCAATGCATCAATTCGCGAACGTATGGTCCTAAACTTTGATCAATATTTCCTGCCCATACACCAAGTGATATCATCATAATACTCATTGATGCAAAGCCAGAAACAGCTATGCATTTAAGTAAAAAATATTCTGTTACTTTTCTTTCATTCTCACTGACTTGTTCATCAAAAGGGATTAGTTTATAGCCAAGTTTTTCAATAATATCTACGAGCTTTTTAACTAATTTTTTTTCTCCTTCCCACTCTAAGACTAATCTTCTAGAGCTCATGTTAAGACGTGCATTTAGGACTGTATCTTGTTTTTTTAAAGTGTTTTCTATTAACCAAACACATGAACCACAGTGAATTCCTTCTACAATCAAATTGATTCTATGTTTATCATTAATTGTTTTAACATGAGGTGTGTAATTTAGTTGATTTTCTACTGTATGGACTTTCATAGGTGCTTTATTATAAATGTTTTTACAATACTCATAGTATTTGTTTAGGTCTAAGTTCTTGATTATGCTGCAGGCAACCTCGCAGCCAATACAGCAGAATGTACTTGTTTTACTAGGATTTTTAGTTCCGCAATGTTCGCAAATCATCTTGTGTAAAAAATATATTATATTCAATATTACTGAGTTGTAGGAATATGTGAATAAAATTCTATTTACATACTGGAAAAAACCGCTATTTTTGCATTTGATCTAAACACCTAAAAGGAAGATTTATGGAACTCAAAGTTTTAAAAAGCGAAGGATTAACAGAAGAATTGGAAATAAAAATTCCAGCCAAAGAAGTTCTGGATAAAGTTGAAAAAGAATTAGAAGAACATCAAAAAAACTTTAAAATGGCAGGTTTTAGAGATGGCAAAGTTCCAATGAATATGGTTCGCAAACAAGTTGGTCCGCAACTGCTTTCTAAAGCAATCGAACATGAAGTTGATGTTACACTTCGCAAAGTATTTGAAGAGAGAAATATTAGGCCTGCGCTTCAGCCATATGTTGAAGTGAAGAATTTTGAAGAAACTGGTGATAAAGCTGGTTTAACTTTTACTGTTAAAGTTGAAAAGTTTCCTCCAGTTCCAGCAGTAAACTGGGATCAATTTGAATTAGATACATTGAAAATTAAAATAGTAGACGAAGATCTAACAAAAGCTCATGAAGATATTATGAAAAACTTCAAGAACTTTGAGCCATCTGCTGCAGGACAACCTGCTAAAAAAGGCGATGCTGTTATGATAGACTTCGTTGGCAAAGTTGATGAAAAAGAATTCGAAGGTGGTAAAGGCGAGGGGATTAGACTTGAACTTGGCTCAAATCAATTCATTCCTGGATTTGAAGAGCAATTAGTTGGAGCTAAAGCTGGTTCCCAAATTAAAGTTCGCGTTACTTTCCCAAAGAACTATGCAAATAAAGATCTAGCTGGAAAGCCTGCTATATTTGATGTTAAAGTTACAGACGTATTGAAACCTAGCAGCGTTGAAGCTCTAAATGATGATTTTGCAAAGAAGCTTGGTGTTGAAAGTATGGAAAAACTCAATGACATGATTCGCCAAAAAATTGAAGCTGATTTCAATGGCCTTGCAAGATTAAGAATGAAAAAAATGTTGTTTGATAAAATTGATTCGCAATATGTTTTTGATATTCCACAAGGAATGTTCAAAATTGATTTTGACTCAATGTGGAATGAAGTTCAGGCTCAGCGCAAGACAAATCCTGAGATGTTCAAAGGCAAAACTGATGCAGATATGCGCAAAGAATATGAAGCTATTGCTAAACGTAGAGTTAGACTTGGTATCATATTAGCTGAAACTGCCAGAGAAAATAGCATTGAAGTTTCTGAAAAAGATTTGCAGCAAGCGATTTACGCAGAAGCAATGATGCGCCCTGGTCAAGAAAAAATTGTAATTGATTTCTATTCTAAGGCTGATAACCTTGAAAGACTGAAGGGTCCAATCCTTGAAGAAAAGGCGGTGGATTTCATTCTTACTAAGATTAAGCGTAATGAATCTGAGATCACTTCAAAAGAGTTCTTTGAAAAATACGCAGATGATTTTAAAGTAGGAAATGAAGCGGCTTAATTATTAAGCTTAAAAAAACTAATTTAATGTATAAATTATGAGCAATAGCACTTTTTTTGGAAACGTTAATAATACTAACCCTTCTATGAATCTTGTTCCTATAGTAGTTGAACAAACTCCTAGGGGAGAGCGTTCGTTTGATATCTTTTCAAGACTCTTGAAGGAGCGTATAGTATTCCTGAATGGTCAGGTTGAAGATAACATGGCTTCAATAATTATTGCTCAGCTTTTGTTTTTGGAGTCTGAAAACCCAGAGAAAGATATTTACATGTACATCAATTCTCCAGGTGGGGTTGTAACTGCTGGCCTTGCTATATATGATACAATGCAATATATAAAACCTAAAGTTGCTACTTTATGTTTAGGGCAAGCTTGTTCTATGGGTTCTTTCTTGTTATCTGGTGGCGAGGCAGGAATGAGGTACTCTCTTCCAAATTCGAGAATCATGATTCACCAGCCTTCAGGAGGCTATCAAGGTCAAGCAACTGATATTGAGATTCATGCTAAAGAGATACTTTCTATCAAAGAGAAAGTTAATAAAATTTATGTAAAACATACGGGGCAGAAGCTTGCTACGATCGATAAAGCAATGGAGCGTGACAATTTTATGTCTGCCGAAGATGCAAAAAATTTTGGTATTATTGATCAAATAGTTGAAAAACGTCCAGATACCCCTCATGATAATAGTAAGGACGATAAGAAAAAAGCAGCATAGGAGATTTTTATGAGTAGCTATGACGTTACCGATACAAAAAATACTCTCTACTGTTCTTTTTGCGGAAAGAGTCAGCATGAAGTACGTAAGCTAATTGCAGGACCTACAGTATATATCTGTAATGAATGCGTTGAGCTTTGCATGGATATAGTCCGTGAAGACAGTAAGAATATGGTCTTTAGTGGAGAAGGTTTGCCAAAGCCTAAGGATATATGCAAAATCCTTGATGAATATGTAATTGGGCAAGATCATGCTAAGAAAATATTATCTGTAGCAGTTCATAATCACTATAAAAGACTTGCTAATATTGACTTAGCCAGTGGTATTGACATTTCAAAGTCTAATATTCTTTTGATTGGTCCTACAGGTTGCGGTAAGACGCTTTTGGCTCAGACACTTGCAAAAATTTTAGATGTTCCTTTCGCAGTTGCCGATGCAACCACTCTTACAGAGGCTGGTTATGTTGGTGAGGATGTTGAGAATATTATTCTGCGTTTACTACAAAATGCCGATTATAATATAGAAAGAACACAGCGTGGAATAGTATACATCGATGAGATTGATAAAATTTCACGTAAATCTGACAGCCCTTCAATCACTCGTGATGTTTCTGGTGAAGGTGTGCAACAAGCATTGTTGAAACTTATGGAAGGCACTGTTGCAGCAGTACCTCCACAAGGTGGTCGTAAGCATCCTCAACAAGAGTTCCTACAAATTGATACTACAAACATTTTATTCATTTGCAGTGGCGCGTTTGCAGGTTTGGAAAAAATTATTGCTGCCCGTGGTGCTGAAACAGCTATAGGTTTTGGTGCTAATGTTAAAAATAGAGAGCAGCTAAATGTTGGTGAGCTATTTAGAAAAGTTGAGCCTGAAGATCTTTTGAAATACGGGTTAATTCCAGAATTTATTGGTCGTTTGCCAGTTGTTGCAACTATTGATGATTTAAGCGAAGAAGCGCTAGTCAAAATTCTTTCAGAGCCAAAAAATGCGCTTGTTAAACAATATCAAAAATTGTTTGAAATGGAAGGTATTGAGCTTAAATTCACTGATCCAGCACTTACAGAGATTGCAAAAAAAGCAATCAAGCGTAAGACTGGTGCAAGAGGCTTGAGAACAATAATGGAAGATTCGCTACTAAACATGATGTTTGAGGTACCAAGTATGACTGATGTTTCAGAAGTCATAGTTGATGATAAAGTAATCACTCAAAAGACCCAACCGAAAACGGTAGCCAAAAAAAAATCTAAAGCTTCCAACGCCTGATAAATCTGAGAAATTAGACAATGCAGATAAATTGGACAAGTAGATTCAAGTTTATAGTCTTTATAATGTTTGAGTAGTTAATATTCCAAGTAAAGTATGTTGCCATCTACTTTATAAGAACTAAAGCGTTCTAGGAACGTCATACCTAGTAGTGAAATGTCTAGTTCACCTTCATTTACTGAAACAGAAATATCGCGAAAAACCATTTTGCCAATTTGCATCTTTCCAATTTTTGCAGAAGCTCCGCGCACTTGGCCATTAGCTGTATTGTAAATTTTGTTGAAGTTTAATCTTTTTAAATCTAGGCCAGCAGTAACTGCATCATTAGTGTTTAGAACAATATCAGAAGCGCCAGTATCAATTAAAAATCTAATTTTTTTGTCATTAACAAGAATGTCTAAGTAAAAATGATTGTCCTTGCTTTGCCTTATTTCCAATACTCCTTGCGATTCAATAGCTCTGCTAGGCATTATTTCAGATACAAGACGTTCTTTAAAACTATAGCCTATTATCAACACCATGAAGATTAGTACCCACACCAATGCATATTGAAGCAGAGGTTTTGCTTGATTTCGTGTGCTTGTAAAATAGCCAACAGAAATTGCAACAAGCAGTACTACTAAATATATTATCTGGGCATTTTCTGAATGATTCATCTAAGGAATTAATATAATTGATCCTGTAGCTTGGCGAGATTCTAATAATGCGTGGGCTTCTGCAGCTTTCTCAAGAGGAAATTCTTTAAATATGGTTGGTCTAATTTTTTTCTCTCTAATTTGTGTGAATAGCTCAATTGCGCTTATTACAAGTTCTGCGCGATTTTTTTTATAGCTGAAAATCGATGGGCGGGTGAAGAAGAGAGATTTAGGGGCTAATCTGTTTACGTCCATTTGTACCGGCCCAGAAGATTGACCATATAAAACATAAAGTCCAATTTCACAAATAACTTGAAGGTTGCCTTCTACAACATCTTTTCCTACTGAATCATAAACACAGTGAACTCCAAATCCATCGGTAACTTCTAGAATTTTTTGTGCCCAATTTTCTGTTTTGTAATTGAATACTTCGTGGCAGCCGCTTCTTAATGCTACTTCCTTTTTAGGATCAGAACCAACTGTGCCGATAACTTTTGCACCCAATGCATTGCACCACTGCGCTAATAATTGACCAACGCCGCCTGCAGCAGCATGGATTAAAACAGTTTTATTCGGCCCAGGTAAATAAGCTCTATTGGCCAAATAATGGGCAGTCATTCCTTTCACCAAACAAGATGCTGCGACTTTATCGTTAATATCATCTGGAATTCTAAATGCTAAATGTTCTGGTAGGCATCTTTTTTGCGAATATGCTCCACCTGTAAGTGAAGTGACATAGCCAATTCTATCCCCTATATTTAGATCTTTTACATCAGATCCATAATTCTCAACAACTCCAACGGCACTAACGCCTGGGATTTTTGGGTTGGTATCAAGTTTGTACTGACCTGTCCTATGGTATACATCGATGTAATTCACCTCAATAGCAGTATGGCGAATGAATATTTCATTCGCTTCAGGTTTTCTATCTGGCACTTCAACATAGCGCAGAACACTAGGTGCACCTAGTTGGTCGAATACAATGGCTTTAGACATATAATATCTCTCTTTGCATCATATACCCATTCTATGATGGTCCTTGTATGTAATCAACAGTAAGTATTAAGCAGTTAACTTCTTAACAATATCATCATAGCTATAAAGCTTGCTGATTTTACCCATAGACGCAACTGTCGGGCGCATATCTTTTGAAAAAATCTTTTTAGCAAAGTTTTGAACGCTAGCAACATCTACTTTTTCAATTTTTTCTATTAACTCTTTTACTGGAACATACCTTCCAAAAACCGAGTGATTGCCAGCTAGTTTTTCAGCGCGTGCTACAGAACTTTCTTGGCTCATGAGCAAGCTAGCTTTAAGCTGAGCTTTTGCTCTATGAAGTTCATCTTCGTGAATGTCTGTAGAAAGTTTAAGTAATTCTTGTGCTGTTACATCAATTAATTCATTTGCAGTTGTTTCGCTTGTTCCTGCATAGATTGAAAACATTCCACAATCGGTATAGCTTGAGCCGAATGCAGATATTGTATAACAAAGTCCACGCTTTTCTCTCACTTCTTGGAATAAGCGAGATGACATTCCACCACCAGCCACTATTGAAAGAATTTGTTGGTTATAATAATTGGGATCTGTGTATCCGACGCCATCAAAGCCAAGAACAAATTGAACTTGTTCTAAATCTTTTTCAATTCTTATGTCACCACCTTGATATCTTGCTGCATCTTTTGAAGTTGAAACATTCGCAGCAAAGTTATTAAATTTCCTTTGGATTAATTCACCAAACTGTTCATGGTTTAAATTTCCTGCGCCTGCAATTATGATATTGTTAAATCCATAATGTTGATTTACATAATTCACGATATCATCACGCGTCACAGATTTAATTATATCGGTTGTGCCAAGTATTGAACGCCCGAATGGTTGATTCGGGTATGCAATTTCTTGAAAGTGTTCAAAAACTTGTTCGTCAGGAGTATCTGCGACCATTTTCATTTCTTCAAGAATAACTCCACGTTCTCTATCTAATTCTACTTGGTCAAACTTAGAATTTTGTAAAATATCTGATAAAATGTCCACTGCAGTTTCTAAATCATTTTTAAGAACTTTTGCGTAGTACACAGTTTTTTCACGAGAGGTATAAGCGTTGAAGTGACCACCGATTTTATCAAACTCTTCGGCAATTTCTTTTGCTGATCTTCTTTCAGTTCCTTTAAATGCCATGTGCTCTAGGAAATGAGAGATTCCATTGTTTTTTTCATCTTCATAGCGGCTTCCTGTTTTTACCAAAACACTTACAGATACAGTTTCAATGCTATCCATTACATC
Organism: uncultured Candidatus Midichloriaceae bacterium; assembly: GCA_964558975.1. GTDB lineage: Bacteria > Pseudomonadota > Alphaproteobacteria > Rickettsiales > Midichloriaceae > CAZLFQ01. Next base: position 479,719 of record CAZLFQ010000001.1, on the reverse strand, counting down.
AGATGCAATCAGCATCCCATTTTCTAATTTCTGGCTTGATTGAGTCATTGATTTTTTCCTTGATTTTGCACCGCATATTACGCTGAACCCCCATATTTTGCAAGGATATATAAATAATTAAGAGTATGGCTGGTTTAAGAAAAATGTTTAGTAACATCCTAAGAATTTAAAATTTAACATAATCTTAACAAATCTGTAATATTTGCTTAACATTTGTCTCTTACAATAGTGCTCGTTATGTATTAAATGGAGATATAAGATGGCGAATAATCAGAAAAAAAGCAGTAGTAAGTCTGAAAAAGTTTTTATCTACAAAGGTTTTAAAGTTAGCGAGAAAATGTTTAAAGATCTAACGGCTGCAGCTGATAAAGAAGCAGAAGCTAAAAAAGCTAAAGAGTCTGAGGAATATAACAAATCTCAAGAATCTCAAGAGGTAAATTATAAGTTCTTTGATTATTTGAATAATTTCAAAAAAACATTAGCTACATCCTATAAGTTTCTTGCTGATAAAGTTAATAAATTTGTCCCAAGTCTTTTGTCATATGAGAGTTATCCTACTTCGAAATGTGATAATAACTTTGCTGCAGAATGGGAGTATTGTAGTGGCTCTAAATATGGAAAATTAGTCAGCGAATTGAAAGTGATTAGTATGCCTAAATACGAAGATGCTAGAACTAAGCAAAATACAAAGTGTCTTATAGAAAAGTTTGAGAATAAGCCAAGTTCATGTGCTGGTATGAAGTTTACAAAAGGAGAGATATATTTTCAGCTTAACAACATGAAAGAAGGAAGATTTGATCCTGAAGAGCTATTGAAATTTGTTGATAAAGATACTAGTGCTAAAGATATAGCACTATATAGCTATGATTTATATTATTCGACAAGAAATAGTAAAGAAAAAAATTGCGAACATAATCATGAATTATTGGCAAAATACATGATTGATGAAGTTAAGTTTACAGACTTCTTAGTTGAGCATACAGCTTAATTTCTTTTCATTTTAAAAATTTAAAAGCCTGCTTCAAAGCGGGCTTTTTTGCTTTAGATTCAATAAAACAAATTTAATATGGATATTAGCCCTTGAATTAAGTCTGGTTGAGACTATATACAGTATCGAAATAACATTTCATTATTCGAGGTAAAACAATGAAAATCAGACCTTTACACGACCGCGTTCTAGTCGAAAGAGTAGAGCAGGAACAAAAAAGTGCTGGTGGAATCATAATTCCAGACACAGCTAAGGAAAAACCTATGGAAGGCAAAGTTATTGCCGTTGGTAGTGGTACTAGGGACGAAAATGGCAAAATCCAGCCACTAGATGTGAAGAAAGGTGATAAAATCCTCTTCGCTAAATGGGGTGGAACTGAAATTAAATTAGACGGCAAAGAATACCTGATCATGAAAGAATCAGATATTTTAGCTGTAGTTGGTGCGTAATTAATAATTATTATAGGTAGATGAAAATGGCTGCAAAATTAATTTTAAATGGTAGTGATGCTAGAAATAGAGTTGCTCAAGGTGTTTGCATTGCTGCAGATGCTGTAACAGTTACTCTCGGGCCAAAAGGTCGTAATGTTGTTATCGAAAAGTCTTTCGGTAGCCCGAAAATTACAAAAGATGGTGTTACTGTTGCAAAAGAGATTGAGCTTTCTGATAGATGGGAAAATTTAGGCGCGCAAATGCTTAAAGATGCTGCTAGCAAAGCTAATGATAATGCTGGTGACGGCACAACAACAACTTCAGCTCTTACAAAAGAGATGGTCGTTCAAGGTGTAAAATTGGTCACTGCAGGTATGAATCCGATGGATCTTCGCCGCGGTATTGAAATGGCTGCAAAAGCTATGGATGCAGAAATTGCAAAACGTTCTCGTCCAGTTAAATCAAATGCAGAAGTTGCTCAAGTTGCAACAATCGCTGCAAATGGTGATAAAGAAATTGGTGAGAAACTAGCTCATGCTTTCGAAAAAGTTGGCCGTGATGGCGTAGTTACTGTTGAAGAAGCAAACAAAAGTGAAGGCTTTGAAGTTGAGATTGTTGAAGGTATGCATTTTGATCGTGGTTACCTATCTCCATACTTCATTACCAATTCTGAAAAAATGGTTTGCGAATACGAAAACCCTTACATTCTTCTTCATGAGAAAAAACTTTCTAGCCTACAACAAATGCTTCCAGTTTTAGAAGCTGTTGCTCAGTCTGGTAAGCCGCTTATCATTATCGCAGAAGATATTGAAGGTGAAGCGCTTGCAACCTTAGTTGTAAATAGACTCCGTGGTGGACTGAAAGTTGCTGCTGTTAAAGCTCCTGGTTTTGGTGATCGTAGAAAAGCGATGCTTGAAGATCTAGGAATTGTGACTGGTGGACAAGTTATAAGTGAAGACCTTGGTCATAAACTTGAAAATGTTACATTGAAAGAATTAGGCAGAGCTAAAAAAGTTATCATCACAAAAGATGACACAACTGTTGTTAGCGGTGCTGGTGACAAGAAAGACATTCAATCTCGTTGTAACCAAATTAAAGCTGAAATTGCAGAATCTACTTCTGATTACGACAAAGAGAAACTACAAGAACGTCTTGCTAAATTAGCTGGTGGTGTTGCAGTTCTAAAAGTTGGCGGAATCACTGAAGTTGAAGTTAAAGAGAAGAAAGACCGTGTTGAAGATGCTTACCATGCTACAAAAGCAGCTCTTGCTGAAGGTATTGTTCCAGGCGGCGGTTGTACACTTCTTTACGCTGGAAAATGCTTAGATAAGCTTAAAGGCGGCAATGAAGATGAGCAAGCTGGTATCAATATCGTACGCAAGGCGCTTTCTGCACCTGTTCGTAAGATTGTTGAGAATGCTGGTCAGGATGGCTCACTAGTTGTTTCTAAACTTACAGAAGCAGCAAATGACAACAGAATTTATGATGCGCAAAACGGTGAATACGTTGATGCATTCAAATCTGGTATTGTTGATCCTACAAAGATCGTGCGTACTGCTTTGAAAAGCGCGGCATCTGTAGCGGCGCTTCTAATTACTATGGAAACTGCGGTAACAGATAAGCCAGAAGAAAATAAATCTAATGCTGGCGGTGGTCATCATATGCCACACGGCGGCGGAATGGATTTCTAATCAGTCTTTTCCAAAAATTTATTACGAAAAAAGCTTCGGGGAAACTCGGAGCTTTTTTTATTTGAGTTATATTAGTTTACATATAGCTGGATAATAAATATACTTCGCGCAGGTAATTTTTGGGGATACAAATATGCTTTTTTTAAAAGAAGATATGGATAACGCGGTTAATGGTCGTTTATTTCCAGATCGTGAAGAGGATGATAAAATAACAAATGGACCTACTGTTACGCTAGGTGGAAAGCTTGACACTCAGCTAGGAGTTATCTCTTCCAAAACAGAATATGCTGAACAAGAAACTGGTTTAGTTGACTCAGCTACTTCTATAGTTGAAGAGACGGCGTAACTAGCCAACACTCATCATTGCAATTGCTGCTTCAAGGCTTAGCTCGTGTTTTTCACCTGTACGGCGCATTTTGAGTTCAACTTTGTTTTCCTTAATGCCGCGTGGGCCGATAGTCAAAATCCAAGGTAGACCAATCAAATCCATTTTTGCGAATTTGGCGCCTGCACTGTCTTGAGTATCATCCATCAACACATCTTTGCCATGCGCTCTAAGTCTGTTATATGTTTCAAGCGCGACTGCGTCACACTCTTCGTCGCCAGCTTTTAAGTTTATGATTCCAATATCAAATGGTGAAACATTTTCCGGCCAGATAATTCCGCTCGCATCGTGGTTTGCTTCAATTACAGCACCAATCAAACGTGATACACCAATACCATAACAACCCATATCAAGGTGTTTTAATTTCCCATCTTTGTCTTGAACTTGCATGTCGAGAGCTTTACTATATTTATCACCTAAATAGAAAATATGGCCAACTTCAATGCCGCGTTTTTCATTTAGTTTGTCAGCAGAAACTGGGCAGTTAGCTGGATCGTGTTTTTCTTCTTCATTTGCATAATATTTGCCAAGCTCGTCTAGGTTAACATCACCAGCTTGCAAATATTCTATCATTGCGTTTTCATAGAATATTTTGCTTTCGCCTGTTTCAGCTAGAATGTGGAATTCGTGACTGTAATCACCACCCATAGCACCAGTAGACGCTTTAACTGGAACGGCCGTTAGCCCCATACGTGTATATGCTTTCATATAGGCAACTAGCATTTCTTTATATGTTTGCAGTGCGCTTTCTTTTGTTAAGTGGAAAGAGTACGCATCTTTCATGAAAAATTCGCGACCGCGCATCACACCAAAACGTGGGCGAGTTTCATCGCGGAACTTCCATTGAATTTGATATAAACTTTTTGGCAAATCTCTATAAGACTGCACGCTATTTTTAAATAGATCTGTTATTACTTCTTCTGCTGTTGGGGCAAATACCAATTCGTTTTCATGACGGTCTTTCATGAGTAACATGCGTTGACTGTCATCCCAATTACCAACACGACCAGTTTTTTTCCACAAATCCAATGGTTGAATGCATGGCATCAGTACTTCTATAGCGCCAGCGTTATTCATTTCTTCACGAACAATTTGCTCGATCTTTTTAAGTACTTTCAAGCCGAGTGGCAGCCAGTTATAAATACCAGATGATAATTGTCTAATCATCCCTGCACGTAGCATCAGTCTGTGTGATGCAATGGTTGCTTCTTTTGGGTCTTCTTTGAGTATCGGTAAAAAGTATTGGCTGAGTAACATAAATTCATCATTTAAATTTTTCTGTCATGACGATGACAAATATCTAAGCACACTTTTAGCACTTATATAGCTTTATTTAAAGTTAAAAAAGTTGCAATTAGCGAAGTAATGCTAAAGAATGGGGCTTGAAAAACAGTCCTAATTGGATTTGAAGAATCCAAATGGATATTATGTATTGGTAAAAACAGCATGGCAAAAATTGTAAATATAAGAGCACGCGAAATATTAGATAGCCGCGGCAACCCAACTGTTGAAGTTGATGTAAAACTAGAAGGCGGCTGCGTTGGCAGAGCAGCTGTGCCAAGTGGCGCATCTGTTGGTACAAAAGAGGCAATAGAGCTTAGAGATGGTGGCGATAGATATCTAGGCAAAGGTACGCTTAAAGCAGTGAAAAATGTGGAGACAGTTATTAAGTCTGCAGTACTGAATAAAGAATTTAATGACCAAGAACTTTTTGATAACTTGCTAATTAAGCTAGATGGCACTCCCAATAAAGAAAAGTTAGGTGCAAATGCTATATTGGCTTGTTCACTAGCTTTCGCCAAAGCAAAGGCAGAAGTGCAATTAGTTCCATTCTATAAGTATATTGGCAATGGAAACACCTTACCTAGACCGATGATGAATATAATCAATGGTGGTGCACATGCCGATAATCCAATTGATATTCAAGAATTCATGATTGTTCCCATGAAAAAGCAATCCATTAGAGAATCGGTAAGGCAGGGTGCAGAGGTGTTTCACACACTTAAAAAACTTCTCAAAGCTAAGGGATACAATACAAATATTGGTGATGAAGGCGGCTTTGCGCCGAACTTAAGGTCAGCAAAAGAAGCTTTAGATTTCATTTTAAATGCCATAGAGAAAGCTGGCTATAAAGCTGGTAAAGATATTGCACTTGCTCTGGACTGCGCTGCCAGCGAATTCTACGTAGATGGAAAATACGAGATGAAAGGCGAAGGATTGTCCATCGATTCTGAAGGTATGACCAAGTTCTATGAGACCTTAGTACGTGAATATCCTATAGTTTCTATAGAAGACCCTATGTCAGAACATGATGAACATGGCTGGAAAATTATGACAAAAGCCATGGGCAAAAATATCCAAATAGTTGGAGATGATCTGTTCGTAACCAACACTGCAATCCTTAAAGACGGTATTAAAAAAGGTCTAGCCAATGCCATTTTGATTAAGCTAAACCAAATAGGTACACTGACAGAGACATTAAATACCATTAGATTAGCCAAAGAAAATGGTTATAATACCATCATCTCGCATCGTTCTGGAGAGACCGAAGATACTACAATCTCCCACTTGGCCGTTGGCACAAATTCTGGGCAGATTAAAACTGGTTCTCTTTGCAGAACAGATAGAGTGTGTAAGTACAATGAATTAATAAGAATTGAAGAATTGCTGTGAAACAGAAATTTGTAAAAATGCATGGTCTTGGAAATGATTTTGTCATCATGGACTTTCGCCAAGATGAAAAAGAAATTCCCGCAAAAACAATCCAACAATTATGTGATCGTAATTTTGGAATTGGGTGTGATCAATTTATAATCATAAAAAAATCCACAAAAGCTGATTGCGAAATGGTGATTTACAATCCAGATGGCAGCCGTGCTGAAGCGTGTGGTAACGCTACTCGCTGCGTTGCGCTAATTTTAGGTAAAGAGAAATCAACTATCCAAGTTGGTGAGAAAATTTTGGAAACATCATATAAAAACCCAGAGCAGATTACTGTGAATATGGGCAAGCCTAATTTTGAGTGGAATAAAATACCATTGAGCCATGAAATTGACCCGATGGATATTTGGAAAGATGGTGTGAAGGGTCATGCTGTTAGTATGGGTAACCCGCACCTGATAATTTTTGTGAATGATGCAGAGAAATATAACGTAAAAGAAATCGGCCCTAAGTTTGAGAATGATAAATTATTTCCAAACAGAACCAATGTTGATTTCGCACAAGTGGTAGATAACCAGAACATTAAACTGCGTGTTTGGGAACGCGGCACAGGCGAAACCATTGCCTGTGGCAGCGGTGCGTGCGCAACATTCTCGGTTGCTAATAAAATGGGAATGGTTGGAAAGTCTGCGAACATCCAGCTAAAAGGTGGAATTCTAAAAATTGAATGTGCTAATGATAATTCAATTTTAATGACAGGTTCTGCAAGCAAAGTATTTGAAGGTGAAGTTACAATATGACGGTAGTTACAAGATTTGCTCCATCGCCAACTGGATATTTGCATACTGGCAGTGCGCGTACAGGACTTTATAATTTTTTATTTGCACGTCATCATGGTGGCAAATATTTACTGCGCATTGAAGATACTGATAAAGAGCGTTCAACACCTGAAGCAACCAAAGCAATTTTGGAAGATTTAAAATGGCTTGGCCTTGAACATGATGGTGAAATTGTTTACCAAGCAACTAGACAAAAACGTCATGAAGAAGTTGCCAGAGAAATGGTGGCGAAAGGTAGCGCATATTTTTGCTACAGCACTCAAGAAGAAATTGAAAAATTCCGTGCAGAAAACCCGAATGCAAAATTTAGAAGCCCATGGCGAGACAAAGCTCCTAAGTCTGAAGGTGCATACACAATTCGTTTGAAAGCCCCACAGACGGGTAAAACTGTTATCAAAGATTTAATTCAAGGTGAGATCACGGTCGATAACACTGAGTTGGACGACATGATAATGCTGCGCTCCGACGGCACCCCTACATATATGTTAGCTGTGGTAGTGGATGATCATGACATGGGTATTACACACATCATTCGTGGTGATGACCACCTTACAAATGCATTCAGACAAAAGCAAATTTACATAGCAATGGGCTGGAACGTTCCAGAGTTTGCACACATACCTTTAATTCTCGACAAAGAAGGAAAGAAATTATCAAAACGCAAAGGTGCGCTGGGCATTTTTGAATATAGAAATATGGGTTACTTGCCTGAAGCTGTGAACAATCATTTATTAAGACTTGGTTGGGGACATGGAGATGATGAAATCATTCCAATGAATAAAGCTATAGAGTGGTTTGATTTGGATCATTGCGGTAAGTCTGGTGCACGTTTTGACATCGATAAACTCAACTTCATCAATGCTCATTACATGAGAAATATGGATGAGGATAAGTTGTTTGAGATGATATCACCAAGTTTCTCCGACCCAATTGTTTTGGCAAGAGTTAGGAAAGGTTTGGGCGGGTTAAAGAACCGTGCTCATACTTTGAATGAAATTGTTGAAGGCGCCCAGATATACGTTGCCAAGGCAAAGGAGCTAGATGATAAATCAAAAGAAGTTTTGGCAAATGGTGGCGTTGAATTGTTAGCCGAACTTAAAGTTGTATTAAATGAGCTAGAAGTTTGGAATCATGAAACCATCAAAGATGCTTGTAATATGGTTACTGAAGCCCAAGGTAAAAAACCATCAGCCGCAATGATGGCTCTACGTGCTGGAGTTGTAGGCACATTCACCTCCCCAGCTATATTCGAAGTTATGGAAGTGCTTGGGAAGGAAGAGGTGTTGATGAGGCTTTCATAGTTACACATTATTTTATATATGTATGTTCTGTATAATATTCTAAAATACTCTTGGCAACATTCTGTTTAGATGAAGTTTTTATATGTTTAACATTGGAATTTCGACCAATTATGTAAACTTCAGATTCGTCGCTGTTAAATACTTTGCCACCCGATACATCATTAGCTATGAGCATATCTAGATTTTTCTTTTTAAGTTTGGCTTTCGCATTTTCTAGTAGATTCTCGGTTTCAGCAGCGAACCCAATAAAATAAACTTTAGGGAACTCTTTTTTTAAATTGGAAATTATATCAATATTTTTAATAAGAGATATATCGAAAACTTCTGACTTCTTTTTGATTTTTTGATTTGCTGGTTCTTTAACTCTATAATCTGCAACTGCAGCAGCTCCAATAAAAATGTCCGAATCCTTTAAAGATTCTTGAGCAGCTTTATACATTTCATCCGCCGATTCAACTTTGACGATATTTATTTGTGAGTTGGTAATTTTTACATGTGAATTTGCTAAAATAAGATCAACTTTCGCCCCCATTTTTTGGGCAGCATCAGCGAGTTCATATCCCATTTTACCAGAGCTAAAATTGCTGATATATCGTACTGGATCAATTTTTTCAATTGTACCTCCTGCGGTGATACAAAACTTTTTGCCAATAAATCGTTTTGATGATGGTTGTAGAATTAAGTGATCTGCAATTTCTTTAGGTTCTAACATTCTGCCGTATCCAACATCGCCACAAGCCTGTTGACCAAATGCTGGGCCAATTATTTCTACTCCGTTTAGCTCCAACTTCTTAATATTCTCTTGAACAAAAGAATTACCCCACATCTGTTGGTTCATAGCAGGGCTAATTTTAATAGACGCTTTGGTTGCAAGACACACGGTGGATATTAAACAATCTGCAAACCCGTTCGCAATTTTTGCAATTATATTAGCAGTTGCTGGGGCAATTAATATTATATTTGCTTCTTTAGCAAGTTGAATATGAAGCATTTCATCGTCATACAAATCATTATTTATATGCACAGGGATATTTAACTTTTTAAAATCATTTTTAGAAACAAAATTCTCAGCTGCTTTAGAAAGTATGATTTTTACATTGAAGTTTTTAAGCAAAATGCTAGCAAGCATCGCAGCTTTTTGTGCTGCAATGCTGCCAGTGATACATAATATTATGTTTTGCTTTTTCACTATTTTAAAGCTCTTGATGAACTTGGTTTGAGTTTACCTCAGTGAAGTACTCATTCAAAGGAATTTTATTCCAATCATCCTCATGAGTAGGGCGTTTTAAGTAAAGTTCATTTGACCCAGTATCAAATGCAATTTGATAGATTGTCATATCCCATTTAGAACCTCCCTCATGAATCTGGGAATCTAACCTATCCATGATTTCAGCTACATCTATTGACTCATCATCAACATTTTGTTTCTCAAGATTTTGCCTTCTCGTTACCCCTTGCCAAGTTGATTCATCAGTCGGTTCGGGCAATTTTTCCCAAGCGGGATTTTGATAGTAGTTAGTTGATACATATATCATTTTCTGCAGGAGAATGTGATTTTAAACCTTGTGATGAAGAAAACTCATAAGATTTTATATCATTTGGACCTGCTGTATTTATTATCAATGAATAGTCAGAGTTCAAGGCTGATAATTGCTTATCTAATTGTTGAAAATTTGCACTGTTTTGAATTGCTTCCAACAAATTTATTAAAAGTGATTCACGGCTATGATCTACAAAGTATCCACCTGATGGCATACCATTATTCAACTCTACAAAGAGTCCTTCCGAATTAACACATGAAGGGTAATAGATTTGTCCTGGAAGGCCAATAATAGCAGATGGTATCGTATCTGGTTCATGAAGTATAGTTACAGTAAGGTATTTTGAAATTGCATCATATGGAGCTGGAAAATCATAGTTTCTTCCTATTAATATTGATTTATAAATTAGTTGGTACCGTTCATACCATCGAACTGAAGTTTTGCTAGGGATTTGTAAACTCCACTGTCTTTATTAATAAGTTCAGTATGAGTTCCAGATTCAATGATTTTACCTTTATCTAATACAATAATTCTATCTGCATTAATCACTGTAGAAAGTCTATGGGCAATCACAATTGTAGTGCGGTCTTTCATTAAATTTGCTAGAGCTTTTTGAACAAGTTGTTCGTTTTCAGAATCTAAACTCGAAGTTGCTTCATCTAATAATAGAATTTTAGGGTCATTCAAAATAGCACGAGCGATAGCAATTCTTTGTTTCTGCCCGCCAGACAATCTTACTCCTTTCTCACCTAAGAATGTGTCAAAGCCTTCAGGCATCTTCTCAATGAATTCTAAAGCATTGGCAGCAATAGCCGCTTGAATGACTTCATCACGAGTTGCGGTAGGTTTTCCATAAAGAATATTGTCGTATGCTGAGCCTGAAAATATAACAGCATCTTGTGATACATAAGCAAACTGACTTCTAAGATTGGTTAATTTAATTTTTTTTATATCTGTTGCATCGAAAGTAATTTCACCATCTTGAATATCGTAAAATCTTTCAAGTAACATAAATATTGTACTTTTCCCCGCGCCTGATTTGCCTACGAGGGCAGTAATCTTTTTTGGTTCAATTTTAAATGAAACTTTCTTAAGTGCCGCACGAGTAGGGTTGGATTCGTAAAAAAAGGTAATATTGTTAAATTCAATTTGACCATTAAAAGAATCAGGCAGTTCAACAGCATCTGCTGCATCAAAAATTATGGGTTTAACCGAAAGAAACTCGAATATACGCTCTGTTGCACCTGCTGCTTTTTCAAGCTCGCTATATACTTCAGATAGTGCAGCAATTGCCCCTGCACAGACAATGGATATGTAGATAAACGCTGTGAGTTCACCAGCGGTAATATTTCCATCTAAGACTTGATGCCCACCAATCCAAAGAATAAAACCTATCCCACCAAAGACGAGCGTGATAACAGTCATAGTCACAGCGCCTCTTAGAGATATTCTCTTAAGGGTTAAAGCCATTTGTTCTTTTATTTTATTAGAGAAAGTTTCAATTTCATGTGATTCTCTAACATATGCTTGGATTGTTTTTAAGCCACTTATAGTTTGCTCTGATATTGCTGACAACTCACCAACTTTGTCTTGTGATTCTTTCGATAGTTTTCTTAGCTTTCTTCCTAGTAACATTATTGGAGCAATTACAATTGGAATTAAAACCAAAATCATTAGTGTTAATTTTTTGCTGGTAAATACAAGCATTGCGATGCCACCAATAAATAAAACCGCATTTCGTAATGCGACGGAGAGGCTGCTACCAATAACTGTTAGAAGTAGTGATGTGTCCGCAATTATGTAGGCAAGAACCTCACCAGCACTATTTTTTTCATAATATCCAGGAGATAGTCTTAGCATTTGATTGTAAATATCTTTACGTAAATCGGCGATGACTTTCTCGCCAGTCCATGTAATTAGAAAAAACCTAAGGAATGTAAAAGATGCTAAAATAATTATAATGCCAAATAAAAAAAATAAGGATTGGTCAAGCATTGCAGAATTGTTACCAGAGATACCTTCATCTATAAATATTTTAACTCCTTTGCTGATAAAAAGTACTGCAGCAGATGTTATAATTAGAGAAATAAATACTCCAAATAACATCAGTTTATATGGCTTAAGATATGATGAAACTTGTAATAAATTGTAGGTTTTAGCGGGTTTCATTTTGTCTACTTAAGTGACTTAGCAAGTTTATCAAACGCCGCCATTTCACCTAAGAAATTTTCTAAATCATTAAATGGCAACATGCATGGACCATCACTTGGTGCGTTGTCAGGATCAGGGTGGGTTTCAATAAATAACGCCGCAATTCCAACAGCTACAGCTGCACGAGCAACCGTTTTTACATACTGTCTTTGCCCACCACTTGCGCCACCTTGTCCGCTTGGTTCTTGAATTGAGTGTGTAGCATCAAAGACAACAGGGTAGCCAGTTTCTGCCATAATTGGTAGTGCACGCATGTCATTAATTAGTCTGTTATAACCAAATGTAACCCCCCGTTCTGTTAACATGATTTTTTCGTTACCAGTGCTGGCAATTTTTTCTGCTACGTTTTTAATATCCCATGGTGCTAGGAATTGTCCTTTTTTAACATTTATTACCGCTCCAGTGTTTCCAGCAGCTAATAATAAATCTGTTTGCCTACATAAGAATGCAGGGATTTGAAGTATGTCTACAACTTTTGACACTTCGGCACATTGTTCAGCGTTATGAATATCTGTAATAACAGGACAGCCAAATTTGCTTTTAATTTCTTCAAATATAGGAAGTGCTTTTTCCATTCCCATGCCGCGCTTTCCCTTTAGTGATGTGCGATTGGCTTTGTCAAAAGAAGTTTTATATACAACACTTAAGCCAGCTTTCTTACAAACTTTAGTAATAAAGTCTGCGGTTTCAATAGCGTGCTCTCTAGACTCCATCTGGCAAGGGCCAGCAATTATGACTAACGGTGAATCGTTAGATATTGAGAATTTGGGAAAAGTAATTTTTTTGGCTCGTGTCATATTATCATTTTCAATTCTAGTTTAGATGAATTATAACTGCTGTGAATTATATAAACAATGATTTTATGGTTTTCCTTCCTCATTGGCCTGTTCCTCATGGTAAAAAAGATATTAACTTAGGACTTTCAAGGGTTAAAGAGCTGCTTGCAAGGTTGCATCATCCCGAAGATAAGCTGCCACCAACAATCCATATTGCAGGCACAAATGGTAAAGGGTCAACACTTGCATATTTGAAATCAATTTTTGAATGCTCTGGATATTCCGTTCACAGGTATATTTCTCCCCATATTACTCGATTCAATGAACGAATAACAATTGCAGGTGAAGAAATTAGCGACGAGTATCTGTATGAAATTATGGAGCAAACTAGAATTGTAGCTGGCGATTTACAAACAACATTTTTTGAAGGCACAACGGCTGGTGCTTTTTTAGCATTCTCAAAAAACCCTGCTAATATATTACTTCTTGAAACAGGCTTAGGTGGAAGGTTAGATGCGACGAATGTAGTTGAAAAACCCATTCTAACTATAATCACGCCTATATCTGATGATCATATGGAATATTTAGGAGATACAATTGCCAAAATTGCAGGTGAAAAAGCAGGAATAATCAAAAAAGGAGTACCTTGTATTATTGGTTGGCAAACAAAAGAAGCTTTTGATGTTATAAAAAATAAGTGCGTTGAAATGAATGCGCCATATTATGCTTGGGGGGAAGACTGGGATTTTGAAGTAACAGAAAATGGCTTTGATTTTATTGATTTAGAAACCCAAGAAAAATTTTCATTTCCAAAACCTTCGTTATTTGGTCTGCACCAAATTATGAATGCTGCTTGTGCAGTCGCAGCTCTTAGAGTTTTAGACTTTGAAGTAAATTATGAGAGTATTTGTAATGGTTTAAAAAATACTTTTTGGCCAGCTAGGATGCAAAGAATAACTTCTGGTGTGCTTCATAAAATGTTACCAGAAGGTTTTGAGTTGTGGGTAGATGGTGCGCATAATAATAATGGTGCGCAAATGGTTGCAGCAACTGTTGAAAATTTATGGAAAGATAAGCCAACTTATTTGGTGAATGGAAGAACAGGAAATAGGGACATAACCAGCTTTTTAGAGCATTTTAAAGGTAAAGTTGAAGCCGTATATGGGATTAAAGTTCAGTCAGAGCCACTAGGTGAATTGGCTCAAAATATAGTGAATGGTGCTAAGAACTTAGGTTTTGAGGCTTTTGAATGTGATGATATAACACATGCTATTAAAACCATCATTTCTCATTCACAAAATGAGGCTAGAATACTGGTGTGTGGCTCGTTATACCTTGCAGGAGATGTGCTCTTGGCGAATAAATTATAAAATTAACCATTTATTAATCTAATTTTTGTATTTTAAGGTTATGTAACGCAAGTAATGTTATATGCCAGAGTGGTTAGTTTATGCACTATCAATAGGAAATGTGGCTTTGAAGCAAGCTTTAGGCTTCCGCATGAATTTTAAAAATATTAAGGAGTTAGCTTCGAATGCATGGAGTTTTCGTGAAGCTTTTATTAAAGATCACGAAAGCTATTATGATGTAAAAGTTGATATCAGAGGTCACAAAAACTACTACGACGTAAAAGTAGATAGTAAAGGCAAGAAATATTCATATTTCGAAAAAGAGATTAGTGAAGATGCTCTAACTAGTAATAGTATTGGGGCAAGAATAAAACTGAGGTTATATCAAGCTTTTAACTTTTTAACTTCGCCAGGCGTGTCTAGAATAATTGTTGTCACTGGTATTTTGGCTGGCCTTGCTACAATAAGCTCTAATCCAATTCTTCTTGGGCTTACAATCGGTAGTTTGGCTGTTTCTCTGGCTACTGTAGCCTATAATATGTATAAAGAAGTCAACACGTTTAGAACTATGCGAAAGCTAAAAGAAGAGCAAGCTTTAGCGCAGGAAATTTTACTTTTAAAATCAGAAGGCAAAGCAATTGCAGAAAAAGTTTTTGCGAACTTAAAGAATCCAAAGCAATACGAAGAGCTTATAAAAATACTGGGGCTAAATAAAATTGAAAATGCAAATCAAGAATGGATTAAGCAAAATATTGCTAAAATAGTTGGCAAAAGTTTTCTTGATGGAATGCCTTCAACACTGATACCATTAATAGCAAATGGTTTGTCGGCAAATTTTGTTGGATTTGGAGCAATCTTATCAGGTTATTTATTAGATTCTTCGGGAGTTGCAGCAAAAAGTTTGGTATTTAGTAAGCAAAAAGATAGATTGGTAAATTCTAATGCTGGATTACTACAACAATTAGGTCTGACATATACTGGAATAGGTGATAATAATGAAACTTTAAGAAAGCAACTTGCCATATTAAGAGCTAGAAAAGCGGCGTTAGAAGAAGTGGCAAAACATAAAAATTTAAGTAACGCTGATAGTATAGCTTTGTATAATAAAGTATTAAACAAGCAACTAGACTCAATAGATAGTTTAATGCCAAAATCTTTAGAAAGATCATGGTGGCAAGATGCAAAACAAGTTTGGATTACTGATGCGTTTTCATATGCGAAATCTTTTAAAAATTTTAACCCAATGTATAATGAATATAGGGAAGGGGTTAGACAAGATAATAAAGCAGCAAAAACTGTTTCAGAGCGAGATCTGAGAATGGAACAAAAAAAATCAAAAGAAGTTTTGCACTCATATTCTAAAAGTGTTTCTTCAAGGCTAGATAAGGCTGGGGTAGTACAATTTGATGCTAAAATGAAATACAAGATTTCTAGTATTGAAAGGAAAGTCGATAACCCTCACTATAAGGCTTTATCTGATGCTATAGCAAATGGTGCAAGTAAAACAAAAATACTTGAATTATATAGTGCATTTAAAAATGACATATTACCCAAAGGAAAGAGAAGAGAGGATCTTTCTTCTGCCGAAATGCTGGCACTAAAGCATGCCAATATGATTAAATTTGCTGCAGAAAATAGTTCTTTTGTAGAGCGAGAAAATGGAAAAAATAGAGCAAAAAACAGTAGGCCACCCCAAAATATGATGGGTGGATAATTTGAAAATAAAGTAATATATTTATTACAAGATAATTTTTTAGAAAAGTATGAAGTGCTGGAGTGTTGCGAATAACCAATTGGAATTAATTCAGGCTAAAATTCCCACACCTAGATCTGGCTATCACATAGTTAAAGTTAAAGCATTCGGTGTCAATCGGGCAGATTTATTACAGCTTCAGGGAATATATCCATCACCAGATAAATCGACAGTCTTGGGGATGGAGGTTTCAGGTGAAATAGTTGAAACAGGAGAAGAGATTTGTGCATTAGTTTCTTCTGGTGCTTATGCAGAGTACGTTTTGGTGCCACAAAACCAAATTATCCCAATTCCAAAAAACTATAACAGCATTGAAGCTGCTGCACTACCAGAAGCTTTAATAACAGTTGGGTTGAACTTGTTTAAGATTGCAAAAATTACTTCAGGGAAAACTGTTTTAATTCATGGAGCTACCAGTGGTATTGGAAATTTTGCAATTAAACTAGCAAGAGCTGTAGGAGCAAGAGTTTATAGTTCTGTTGGTAGTGATGATAAAATTGAGAAATGCACTGAAGCCGAATTCACATTTAATTATAAATCAGACTGGGTTGATGAAATAAAAAGTAGAGGAGGGGTAGATGTAATACTGGATATATTAGGTGGCGAACACATGGAGAAAAATATTTCTGCATTAAATCCCAAAGGAACTATTGTCTCAATTGCTGTTATGGACGGATCGAAAGCAAATATTAACCTCGCTTCAGTTTTAATGAAAAACCTAACAATAGTCGGTAGTACTTTAAGGTCGAAAACTAACAGCCAAAAAGCTCAGTTAATTAAGTATACAATCGATAAACTCTTGCCAATCTTAGAATCAAAGAGAATTAAGCCAACTATAGACTCGGTTTATGATTTTAATGATACCCCAAAAGCTTTGGACAGGATGATCTCACGTAAACATGTCGGTAAAATTGTTATAGAAATTAAATAAGTTTTTTCAACATTGAGTCGAGATCTTTTGCAACTTTTTTTAAAGAGTATGTTTTTGCTACTTCGTAACCATTGGATATATTTTCCTCTACATTGGATTTACCCAAAAGAGTGTGTTTAATTTTTTTGGCAAGATCTAAATGATCAAGCTTGTTGAAGAAAATTGCTCCCCCACTTTTGCCAATTATTTCTTGGGGGCCTGTTGTCTTGCTAGAAATTACTAGCTTAGAATTTGCAAGTGCTTCAAGCATTACAATGCTAAAAGTTTCTTCATGAGATGGTAAACAAAATATATCTATTCCATCAAAAAACTTTTGTTTTTGATCACCTAAAACCCATCCAATCATTTTTACTTCTTTGAATAGATCCAAATTCTTTATTAATTTTATTAGATTTTCTTTCTCTGAACCTTCTCCAGCAATTATGCATTTTAGCTTTACTCCTTGTGATTTTAGTTCTGCCAATGCTTTTATTAAAATATCACAACCTTTGATTGGTTCTAATCTCCCCATAAAGCCGATTGTCGAGATTTTTTTTGGTTTTTTGAGTTTGTTAGTAACTCTAACCATATTAGGAATGTATGAAATTTGCTTGCTAGGATGCCCAGCCTTTATTATTTCTTCATACATATGTTTTGTGATAGCAATTATATGTTGTTTGCCAATCAAATGTCTGAAATTGAATCCATGAGATATAGATACAACAGGTATATTTCCTGCAACTTTTCTAGCAAGCGCGGTATCTTTAGTTGTGTGCGCTAAGATTAGATCTGGCTTCTCTCTAAGTATAAAGTATTTAAGTTTAAGTAATGCAAAAGGATCGTTTCTACCAAATGGATTTAAAAACAAAGGTTTCTGAGTGAGTAACTCACTAATTTTTGCTCCTTTGCAAATTATAGGAATAACTTGATTTTTTGTGAGAGTTAATGCTTCGCAATAATCTAAAAAAGCTTGTTCAATACCACCAAGATTTTTGAAAAGCATGATATTGAAAATTTTCATATGCCTAACTTTCTAAAAGCACTTCATTATAAACTTTTAAAGTTTCAGAGCACATTTTCTCGAGTGAGAAATCTTTTTCAACTTTTGACTTAGCTAGGATTGTAATTTTTTTAATCTCTTTTGCATCCATTTTAAATACTTTCTTTAAAGTATCCATCATCTCTGAAGGGTCGTTTGGGGATACTAAAAAACCAGTTTTTTTCTCCTCAATTATTTCTACTGGTGCTCCAATTCTAGTAGCTATTACAAGCTTGTTCATTGCCTGCGCTTCAGTTATTGTTCGGCCAAATGCTTCTGCGGTAATTGTTGGACAAACCACAATGTCGCATATTGAATACAGTGCTGGCATGTCAGAAACCGCATTGAGTATATGAACTTTGTCTTTGAGACCATATACAATAACTGTTCTTTCTATTTCTTTTTTGTATTCAAAGTGTTTATCCGAAGTTGCGCCAACTATTAAGAATGTGAAATCTTCTTTATTTAAATATTTTAAGGCCTCTAGCATATAGAGATGTCCTTTTAGCCTTGTAATTCTTGCAGGTAAAAGAATTATTTTACCATTCATTTCGACATTTAGAATTTTTTTAATTTTTGTAATGCGATCATCTTTTACTTTTTTGGGATCGAAATAATTTAGATCAACACCTCTATGAATTACTCTAATTCTTTGAGTGCTGCATCTGTACCTAGTTTCTATGTGTTTGAGGATAAAGTTAGAGATCGCAATTACTCGTTTGCCTCTAAGCATTACCGAGTTATAAAATCGTTTTAAAGAGTGCTCAGCGCCATATGCGCCGTGAAAAGTTGTAACGAAATTGCATCCTGTTAGAAGGCATGCAAAATATGCACTCCAAGCTGGTGCACGTGATCTTGCATGAACAATGTTAATGTCATTTTGCCTTATGATGTCTTTCAGTCTGAAAACATTGCGTATGACAGTAAAAGGGTTTTTGCTATGAACTGGAAGTTTGAAGTGTTTTACATGAATTGCTTCAAGATCTGTAACCAATTTCCCACCATTTGAACATACAAAGGTAGAGTATCCAGAGTGGATTAGTGCGTTTGCAATATCAACTGTTCCTCTTTCAACGCCTCCCTGATTTAACTCAGGGAGAACTTGCATGACTTTTGGCTCTAACATTTATTCAATATCTATAACTATAAACTGGCTACTTCCCGCGCGTGAAAGTAACACAACTCCGGTTTTAGCTCCAGCAGATTTTGCGTCTTTTACTGCCTTATCTAAATCTTCGACTTTTTCTACTTTAATTTTATTAAAGCGTGTAATGACATCGCCAGCTCTTATTCCAGCATCCTGTGCCGCAGTGTTTCTATTTACTTTTGTAACAACTACGCCTGCGCTAACTTTATCAAGTTTGAATTTCTGTTTTATGGCTGGGCTGAAGTTTTCAAGTTTCATACCTAAAACATTAACATTTCCTGTAGCTGGAGGAGTTGGGCTTTTTGCCTGTTTTTGTTGAGCTGGATCTTCTGTATTTTCAGTTGGTTTTTCCACGACTGTATCAACAACCATAGTTTTACCATCTCTGATGAATTCTAGTTGAACTTTTTTGCCAAGTGGAGTTTCTGCAACTATGCGAGGAAGTTTTTGCATTGATGATATTGGTTTGCCATCAAATTTGGTAATTACATCGCCAACTTTAACAGCAGATTTATCTGCTGGGCTGTCTTTTACAACTTCAGCAACGAGTGCTCCTTTTGATTCTGTAAGCCCTAAGCTGCTAGCAATATCTTCTGTGACGGGTTGAATTTTTACTCCTAACCAGCCTCGAACTATTGATCCTTTTTCTTTTAATTGATCAATTATTGGTTTTGCTAAATTAGATGGGATTGCAAGCCCAATTCCAACGTTGCCGCCAGATGGACTTATGATTACGGAGTTAACACCGATGACTTCACCCTGAAGATTGATCATTGGCCCACCAGAATTCCCTCTGTTTATAGAAGCATCTGTTTGAATGAATTCGTCGAATTGACCTGCAATGAAGCGGGATTTAGCGGAAATGATTCCTTTAGTTACAGTGCCACCAAGACCGAATGGGTTGCCAATAGTAATTACCCAATCACCAACTCTTGATTTATCTGAATCGCCAAATTTTAATGATGGGAAAGTTTTGCTACCTTCAATTTTTAAAACTGCTAAATCAGTTTTTTGATCAGAACCAATAAGCTTAGCTTTATATGTCTTGTCTTCTCCATTTTCTGCTATGACAACATTAATCTCTTCTGCTTCTGCAATAACGTGATTATTTGTGATAACTATCCCACTTGGGTCTACTATAAATCCTGAACCTAAGGATGTAGCCTTTTTAGGTCTTTGATCTTGTGAGTTAAACTCGCGATCAAAGAACTCCCTAAATAAATCAAATTGGTTTCCGTCTGGAATTTCGTTTTTTAAATCTTCAAATGGGTTGGCAGAAACCTGTACATTTTGCTTTGTGGAAATGTTAACAACTGCTGGCATTGTTGTTTGAACTAAATCAGCAAATGATGGTAATGAAACTGTGGCTGCCTGCTGGGTTGGTATAAGGGCAGTTTGAGATTGAGCCAAAATAGTAGAAGAGCAAGTGATTATTGCCGCGAAAACTGAACAAACAATAAGCTTTTTCATAACCAAACCTTGATAATATAAATTAATACATATATTTTATAGCAGATAATAATTTTGCAGTGAAGCTACTTATTACATTAAATTTAATTTAAATATTAAAATGTCTAAACGACCAGTTAGTTATAAAAAAAATATCGCGCAGAATAGAAAGGCTAGATATGACTATTTTCTTGATGAAATACTAGAGGCTGGAATTGTGTTGACTGGAACTGAAGTGAAATCATTGAGAAACAATGAAGTAAGTATCACTGAAGCGCATGCTGTGGTTGATAAAGAAGAGATATTTTTGGTAAACGCAAATATACCAGAGTATGATAAAGCCAATCAGTTTAATCATTATCCAAGAAGACCAAGAAAGCTTTTGCTACGTAAAAAAGATATAAAGAAATTAATAGGTTTAGTTCAGCGAAAAGGATGTACGCTCGTCCCTGTAAGTATGTACTTTAATCATAAGAATATTGCCAAAGTAGAGCTTGCAGTAGCTCGCGGCAAGAAAGAGTATGATAAGCGAGAAAGCATCAAGCAGGCTGATTGGAAGCGCCAAAAAGCCCGCGTGCTTAAGGGTAGTGATTAGAAGCTTGGACTTCTATCCCCATGCTTTTCTTTTGTTCTTGGTGCTTTATAAGGTGATCCAGTATTATCTTCTTCCCTTAATCCAGCAACGTGTGATTTTCTCTTTGTACGTGAGTTTGGATTGATTGGAGATAATGGAGTTATTCTTCTGCCATCTGCGCTAACATTGAGGCGAATTGTTGTAGCTTTTTTAGGAGTTGAGAACTGATGTGTTACTAATGTTGAGCTTGATGATGATGCAATAGCAATATTTACATTGTTTGCATTTTGACCTTGGTTCACAACTACTAATGCAGCAGCTGCAGCTGGTTGATTTCTCGGATCTTTTAAAGAAGTGGAAGCATTTGATGGATCATTGTTATTTGGTAGAACAGCAGGAACCGCCACTGCTGAAGTAGTTGCATTATTGTTATCTGAAGTAGACGCAACTAATGAGCCACCACTTCGAGATGACAAACTGCTATCACTATCAACTGAAGTAGCTAAAGCGGTATTTGGAGTTTTGTTAGCAAACATTTTCTTTAGACTGTTTTTAGGTGAAGAATTAGCCTGTTTTGTAGCAGAAGAAGATAAAGAAGATCTTGGTGTAACAAATTTATCCATAGGACCTCTCTGAGGGGTCACTTGAATTAGATTTGCTTTTTTAAATTCCTTAACAGCTTCAAAAGATTCGAAATCCCAACCTAACTCTTTCTTTAGATCGGTGATGTTATATTCTTTTGCTGCTTCGATTAATCTGTTGTTTATAGCAAGAAGTAATAAGTATCTAACTTCGGTAGGATTGTAGTTAGGGAAGCGTATCTCAGGTTGATTAAATAAATATGATATTGTTTTTTTATCTAGGTTATTTAGCTTGTTGTAAACTACAGATGTAATGCGGTTTTTAAAGTCTTTCATGTTATCCATATGTACAACAAAGGTTGGTATAGTTGTTTTTCCAACTTTTATAACTCCTATTCGTTTAGAGCCTATGCTGCCATCTGGGTGCCTAGTATCTGGACGAGACCATTTTTCTAGTTCTAGAGTTAGCTCTTTATCGACAATGTCTACAATTTTTGCTTTATCTGCATCTGTAATTGTTACAAACTGGTTATTAACATTTGAATTTGATGACTTTTGCTGCACACTATTTCCCTTTTATATGTATGAAAGCAATATTAAGTTTCTTAAACTGATATAGAAAGGATAATTTTGTTATTTTTTCCTTATAAATTGCTATAAGTGCTTGTTTGATATTTGTTAATAAGTTTTTGACTCCCATAAAAGAGAGACTTGATATATAGTCTATGCCATTAATTTGGGCGTGGTATGTCTGGGTCTTGTTTTTCTAATAAAACCGTTGCCATATAGCTTTGTGAGGGTTAGAATTAATTTGATTTTAATGGGTGTATTTCTTTATTTTCCCTTGAGTACAACTAAATAACGAGAATTATGGCAACTAAAACAATATTGTGGAACACCGAATCACTAGCTGACGCATTAGGATGTGATATTCCAAAAGGTTTGAAAATAACAGGCGTTTCGATTGATTCTAGAACAATAAAGAAAGGACACCTATTCGTTGCAATTCGTGGTGAGAAATTTAATGGTAATGAATTCGCTGCTGATGCGGTAAAAAAAGGTGCGGTTGCCTGTATAATAGATGAATTGCATGAATCTTCAAAAAAACTAAAAGGTCAGCTAATACAAGTTGAGAATTCTTTTGAAGCTTTGAGAAAATTAGCTGCTTACTCAAGATCTAGAGTAAAAGGAAAGATCGTTGGAATTACAGGAAGCGTCGGTAAGACCAGTACTAAAGAAATGCTAAAGATTGCATTAGAACACCAAGGAAATATTCATGCAAGTGAGGGTAATTATAATAATCATTTCGGTTTGCCTCTGAGTTTAGCAAATATGCCAGAAGATACGGACTATGGTATTTTTGAGATGGGAATGACAGGTCGTGGAGAGATTTCAAATCTTTCAAAACTTGCTAGGCCAAATATTGCAATAATAACAACTGTTGAAGCGGTCCATTTAGAATTTTTTACATCAGTTGCTGGAATTGCGGCTGCAAAGTCTGAAATATACGATGGAATGCAACAAGATGAAGTTGCAATTATCAACCTTGATAATGCATATGCACAGATCATGATTGAAGCAGCAAAAGCAAAAAAGTTAAAAGTAGTGACTTTTGCTGAAGAAAATAAGGCGAATTATAGATTACTATCATATGATATTAGAGGCGATTTTTCATATATCACAGCAGAGTGTAACGGAAGAGATGTTGAGTATAAAATAAATGCACTAGGTAGGCATTTGGCGTTTAACTCATTAGCAGTGCTTGCAACTATTAAAGAAATTGGAGCAGAAGTTGAATATGCTGCGAACAACTTGCGTTACTTCAAGGCACAAAAAGGGCGTGGTGCTGTTATTCATGTTGAAAATAGAAATGTTATCATTATAGATGATTCGTATAATGCCAGCCCAGCTTCTATAAAAGCTGCATTAGAAAACCTTAAATTCTATAAAAACGACAATCATAGAGTTATTGTAATTTTAGGAAATATGGTTCAGCTTGGCTCGGAAACTGAGGACATGCATAGTAACTTATCAGAGTTTATCGAAGCGCAAAATGTCGATAAGGTTTATACAGTTGGAAATCTTATGAGAAAATTGTTTGATAAATTGCCTGCTAATTTACGTGGTGCGCATGCTGATAGTTCTGCAGAAATGTTGGAAATAATCTCAAATGATATTAAAGCAGGCGATGTACTCCTTATAAAAGGCTCAAATGCCATGAAAATGAACGTGATTGTTGATAATTTGATAGATTGATATGCGTGAGTCTAAAATAAACAAACTTCGCGAAGAGATCAGAAAACACGACAAGTTATATTATGAAAATGATAAGCCTGAAATCTCAGATCATGATTATGACTTATTAAGACAAGAATTAGAAAAATTAGAAGCATTAGAACCACAAAAAGATTTATTCAGTCCAACCCAAACTGTTGGCAGCAAACCAAGTGAAAAATTTGGCAAAGTTAAGCACTCACACCAGATGTTGTCTTTGCGAAATGCTTTTAGTGAAGAAGACGTGCAAGATTTTATTCAGAGCATAAAAGATTATTTAAAACACCAAGATGATTTTGAATTTTTATGTGAGCCTAAGATTGATGGTCTATCTTTTTCTGCAAAATATAAAGATGGAAAATTATTCCAAGCAGCAACGCGTGGTGATGGAGAAACTGGTGAAGATATTACGGTAAACATGCGTACAATTCCAAGTCTACCACAAGAAGTGAATTATAAGGGCGACTTTGAGATTAGAGGTGAGGTTTACTTATCAAAAAGTGATTTTATAAAACTAAATGAAGGCAAGGAAAAATCAGAACAGTTTGCTAACCCGCGCAATGCAGCCGCAGGCTCTTTAAGACAATTAGACCCAGAAATTACACGTAGTAGAAATTTAAAATATTTCATTTGGGGTGGATATTATCATAAAGTCGCCACTCAGTCAGAGTTAATTCAAACTTTTGCCGATATGGGTTTTGCGACTAACCAGCTCAGCCGTAAATGCAATAGTGCCGCTGAAATAATGCAGTTTTATAATGACTTATTAAATACCAGATCACATCTGGATTACGATATTGACGGTACGGTTTATAAGATTAATGACTTTCAATTACAGTCACGTTTGGGCGAATTAAGCCGTGCTCCACGTTGGGCAATAGCACATAAGTTCCCTGCTGAGCAGGCTGTTACAGTAATTAAAGATATAGTCGTTCAAGTTGGTAGAACTGGCGCACTAACACCTGTTGCGTTACTAGAACCAGTTGGAGTTGGTGGTGTTTTAGTGTCGCGTGCAACATTGCACAATGAAGAAGAAATTGAGCGTAAAGATTTTAGAATTGGGGATGCTGTATCCATTGAAAGAGCTGGCGACGTTATACCTAAAGTTTTAGCAGTGGATTTTGCAAAACGTCCTGCTAACTCTGAAAAATTTGTTATGCCTTCAGAATGCCCGATATGCCATAGCCCAGCATTAAAAGATGAAGATGAGGCAGTTCGCAGATGCGCAGGTGGCTTAAAATGTTCAGCTCAAGTTGTGGAGAAATTAAAACATTTTGTTTCACGCAATGCATTTAATATCGATGGACTAGGCGAAAAGCAAATTGAAGAATTTTTTGAGAAAGGACACCTTAAAACACCAGTTGATATTTTTAGAATAGAACAGAAAAATTTACCAATTCATACTTGGGAAGGTTGGGGCAAAAAATCGGTTGATAACCTTTACGCATCCATTAACAATGTTCGCACCATTGGACTAGATCAGTTCATTTATGCGTTAGGCATTCGCTATGTTGGTGAAGCAACTGCAAAGTTATTGGCTAAGAATTACACATCGCTAGATGGTTTGTTAAAAGCAATGCAATCCGAAGATATTATAGCGCAATTGGAAAATATTGAAGGAATCGGCTCTAAAGTAGCTGCAGGTATTTTTGGATTTTTCAGTGATCCGTTTAACTTAGAGATGATATCAGAATTGCAAAAAGAAGTGACAGTAACCGACTTTATTAATGATGTTATCGATTCACCAATCTCAGGCAAGACCATTGTATTTACTGGTACTATGGAAAAAATGTCGCGTAATGAAGCTAAAAATACGGCTGAAAAAATGGGCGCGAAAGTTTCTTCATCTATTTCAGCTAAAACCGACTTCTTAGTAGCAGGTGCTGAAGCTGGTTCAAAACTCAAAAAAGCCACAGAACTTGGTGTTAAAGTTTTGAGTGAAGATGAGTGGTTAGAGATGATTCGGAACTAAGTATCGTCCAGCGCACACATTAATTACTTCTTCTCTTAAAGAAATATAATAAAGAATAATCTTATGAACAATAAAATCGTACATGCTGTAAAGCTATGGCTTGGCACGCCCTTTCACCTACAAGGAAGAGTGAAAAATATTGGCTGTGACTGTTTGGGTTTGCTAATGGGTATCGCTAAAGAGCTAAACCTAAAAACTAAGCAGGGAACAAAATTGATCGACCATGATAGAAATGACTACCACATAATCCATGATGGTAAAATTCTTGAGGAGCAACTGGACCAACTACTTGAACAAACCGAGGTGTTGGAAGTAGGTAACTTACTTTTGTTGGAATACGATAAGAATCCCCAACATTTAGCAATTGTTTCGGATGGCAAAAAAATCATACACGCTCATCTCAAACACCGCAAGGTTGTTGAACATTCTATCGATGTTTGGATTCGTAACAAAATCAAAAAGATCTATAAACTTGAAGCTTGATATGTGATATCGGAAATGAGAGTATCAGGTATCCTTTTTGGTATTTCTATGAAGTATTTTTTATTAATTCTGAGTTTTATTTTTATAACACAAGAGGTTTATTCAAAAGAAGAGCCTAGTTACTGTGATGGGGGGAGTGATGATAAGGAATGTGAGTGGAAAAGAGCTCAATACTTTTTTGGAGACAAAGCTGGAGAAATTGATAAGCAAGTTGAATCACTTTCAGAACTTGTACGTGAAGCAATGCTTTCAAGGAAGTATGAACCTCTTGAACATCACATAGAGTTTCCATTTACTTTTGTAGTAACGGACTTCCGAAAAGCTGAGCTTCGCAAAGATGCGACGGGATATACACTAAAAGTTAATAATATGAGGGAGTTTAAAAACTTTCTACTTAAGATTAATAAAAGACATCCCAAAGTGTTTTTAGAATTTTTGCCTGAAAGGCAATATAGTACCCATTATATGAATGGTTTTGCAATTTATTTAATTAATGCAAATAATACTTTTGTAATACATGCAATCAAAAATCATAGTATCAAGCTCGTTCGGCTTGCTATTGAAATATTCTAAAGAGGTAATCTGATGAGAAAAATCGAATTAACACCAGAAATGGTGAGGGACTTGCTACATAATTTAGATCCGAAAATTAACATAAATCAACAAGGTGAAGCATGACAAATTTCTTAGAAATAAGGCTGCCTGAGGATATATCCTTAGGGGCAGAGGGTGGGCCTGAATATTCCACTGACATAGTAATGGCTGCCAGCGGCTACGAGCAGCGCAATATTAATTGGGGGCAGGCGCGGGCGAAATATAACCTAGCACCAGCTATCAATACACATGAGCAGTTGCAAGAGTTGATCGCTTTTTTCCGCATATGCAAAGGTAAAGCTTATGGCTTCCGTTTTAAGGATTTTGGTGACTATAAAGCTCAAGAGCAACTAATTGCCATTGGTGATGGAATGCAAAGAGAATTCCAGCTTATCAAAACCTACTCATCTGAAAGTAAAATTGAAAAAAGGGAAATTAAAAAACCTGTGGAAGGTACATTAATCATTTCTGGAAATTGCAGTTGCGATTATTCGAATGGTATTGTCACTTTTGTAACGCCCCCTGAAGTTGGTCAGAAAATAGTTGCGAGTTTTGAGTTCGACATTCCAGTGAGGTTCGACACCGACCAACTCTCAGTTTCCCATAATGCAAATATTCCAATAATTGAAATAAGGGTATGATATGAAAAAACTTACAGCACAACTGCAAGAGCACTTAGCATCTGCAGTCACAACATTATGCTATTGCTGGAAACTAAAATTGCGCAGTGGAAAAGAATTTGGCTTTACCGATTGCGACCATGACCTAATAATTGACGAACTAACTTACCACGCAAATTCAGGTTTTAGCCCGTCAGCAATTTCTTCAAGCAGCTCTTTGGCGGTTGATAATTTGGATATTGAAGGAATGTTAGACAACCAAATAATCACCGAAGAAGATATTATGTCTGGCATCTATGATTATGCCGAGATTGAGATTTTTCTAGTTAATTACACAGATATTTCTATGGGTAAATTGCATCTGCGCAAAGGCTGGTTTGGCGAGATTAGTTTTAGTAAGAACAGATTTTTAACTGAGGTACGTGGCTTGATGCAAGCGTTTTCAAAAAACATCGGCGACCTATATTCACCAAGTTGCCGCGCAACTTTTTGTGATAAAGCCTGCAAGCTCGATGTGCAATCATTTACTGCCAACGGCATTGTGAAATATGTGAAAAGCAACTCACGCTTTGAGGTTTTAGGTTTAGATAAACCCAACGGCTATTATAATAATGGCATTATCAAATTTAAAGATGGTCAGTCGGTGGAAGTTAAATCGTTTTATGCGAATGAAATTGAAACCGTATTGTCTCTCTACATGCCAATTAAAGAAGGGCAGGAGTTTGAAATTATTGCTGGCTGCGATAAGCAATTTTCAACCTGCGCACAGCGTTTTAATAACGCAATTAACTTCCGTGGCGAACCGCACATGCCGTTGGCGGAAAAGTTGGGTTTTTGATTAATCAATAAATGAGAAGAAGCTATTTGGGTGTGTGCTCGGGGGGAATTTTTGCGCCGCGAATGCGGGCTTTTAGCAAAAATTAGCACACCCAACGGATTCTTCGAATCCAAGAAAATTTTACAATACCCTGAAAACTTGTCATTCCCACGTAGGTGGGAATCCAGCCTTACTTTCTAAAACAAGAAATGGATCTCCGCCTACGCGGAGATGACAAAGAATTTTTAGATTTGTGATGTTTAGTTTTTAGGGTAGGGTTGGTAGTTATATAATGAACTTAAATCTTTGTACAAAATGGCAGACTTTGATCTTGATATATATTCTTTATATAATTTTTGGTTGGTTGCAAATTCTATAAAAGAAGTGATAAATTTAGGTAATAGAAAGGAAGTTCATGCAAGCAATTTTCCTCAAGAAGTGATTGATTTTGTAAAAGTTCAAGATTCTTTTGTAAAAATTCAGTTATGGTATGCCCACTTATATGTAGTTGTAGAAGGATATCAAGAACTCAAACTAGAAGATGAAAATATAGATCGGTTGCTTAAAAATGTAGGAACCATGAACAATTTAAGGCTATTAAGAAATGGCCTATTTCATTTTCAAAAGGGCAGTATTTTAACATTTAACGAAAAGAGAGTGCCATTTTTACTAGAGACAGGTAGTGAAAAATGGATACATAATCTTAACTCAGCATTTGAGAGTTTTTTTATTAAAAAATTAGATTTAAAGAAAAGAATGAAAAAGACCTTAAGTCAGCTTAAAGAATAAATCAGCTCTAAAAACTCCTAAAATACTTAAATGTGCCCGCTTCGCGGCTTTAAAGCAAATTCGGCGCACATAATTTGTGCTGAAGGCAAGCACAATAAGAACCTTGTCATCGCGAGCGCAGCGTGGCGATCCAGTTCTTTCTTTCCTTTAGTAAAGCAAGCACTGGACTGCTTCGCATAGTGGCTCGCATTGACGTCAAATTCCGTCATAACGTGGCTCGACCACAGTATCCATTCTTAATTCAAACAACAAACAAAGGTAAAACATGGCTTCGATAATTTTCAGCGCGGCGGGAAGTGCCGTGGGCAGTTCTATGGCTAGCACACTTGGTGCAAATATCGGTATGCTTGCCGGTAGTTTTGCAGGTAGGTTTGTTGACCAAAAACTATTCGGTCAATCACACCTTTCATCATCACAAGGTGCAAGACTAAAAGACTTGAGCATCCAAAGTGCTTCTTATGGCCAGATGATTCCTATTGTCTACGGCATCTCGCGAATAGCGGGAAACATCGTTTGGGCGCAGCCAATAGAAGAAACTCAAAATACACAAACCCAAACTATGGGTGGTAAGGGTAGTAAAGTTTCGCACTCACGCACAGAATTTAGCTACAGCGCCAACCTCGCAATCTCAATTTGTGAAGGGGTTATTTCCGAAGTAACACGCATCTGGGCGAATCATCATCAGCTCGATTTATCGAAATACGCAATCCGCATTTACAAAGGCACTGAAGATCAAATGCCAGATCCACTTTTGGAATCAATCCAAGGTGTTGGAAAAACTCCAGCATATCGTGGGCAAGCATATGCCGTGTTTGAAGATTTTCCACTTGCAGAATTTGGCAACCACATTCCCAATTTCAACTTTGAAGTAAAACGTAGAGTAGTTACCGACGGTCAAGAAAACGTTGAGGAGATGATTGAGTCGATTGTAATAATCCCCGGAAGTGGCGAATTTGTTTACGACACCACAACACAATACAAAGTTCAAGGAAATTACATCGGCGGTAAATGGAAGCAGGCTGGGCCGCAACTACCAATTAATCAACACACCCATTTCAATAAAACAGATAGCGCAGTTTCTTTAGACCAACTCAAATCCACACTACCAAATATAAAATGGACTGCACCTGTAGTAACTTGGTTTGCTAATTCACTAGATGCTAAAGATTGTGAAATTTTACCAGGCGTTGAATACCAATCTGATTCCACAACAATCCCAGAAGAATGGAGCGTGGCAGGTTTAAACCGCAGCACAGCTAAACTAATAACACAAATAAACGCAAAACCAATCTATGGTGGCACGATTAACGACAAAAGCATTTTGAGGTACTTGGATGAACTCTCAGTACGTGGTTATAAAAAAATGTTCTACCCAATGTTTTTTATGGACATCAACAACAAACCATGGCGCGGAAGAGTTAGTGGAAACCCAAGTGACGTAAAAGAATTTTTCACCAAGCCAAATGGCTATAACAACTTCATTTTGCACTATGCTAATTTGGTAAAAGGAAAGGTCGATGCCTTTGTAATTGGCTCAGAGTTAATTGGCTTAACTAAAGTTAGAGATGAAAATAATCAATTCCCCGCAGTACAGGAATTAGTAAAACTCGCCCACCAAGTTAAAGAGATTTTAGGAAAAGATGTAATCGTAACTTATGCTGCAGACTGGAGCGAATACCACCATGCTGAAGGTGGGTGGTATAATTTAGATGAATTATGGGGGTGCGATGCAATTGATGTCGTCGGCATCGATGCATACTTTCCATTAACAAATAGCCAAGAGTCAGTTTATGACCCAGAAGAAATTATTAAAGGCTGGCATTCAGGTGAGGGGTACGATTTTTATTACGAATCCAATCAAAAGCCACAAGCTTTAGGTGCAGAGTTTGCATGGAAAAATTTAGAATGGTTTTGGGGGAATGAACACATAAATCCAGATGGTGAGAAGACTAAATGGCAGCCCAAATCCAAAAAGATCTGGTTCACTGAATATGGTTTTCCATCGGTTGATTGTTGTTCGAATCAGCCAAATGTATTTCATGACCCAACGAGCATTGAATCATATTTCCCAAAAAACTCTAAAGGAAAAGTTGACTTTAAAGCCCAGAGAACTGCCATATATGCCACTGAAAAATTCTGGCAAAACTCTGAAATGGTAGAGCGCAAATTCTTATGGACTTGGGACGCTCGCCCTTACCCACATTGGCCAGATATGATGCATGCTTGGAGCGATGGTGGCGCTTGGCTTTTTGGTCATTGGGTGCAAGGTAAATTAGGAGTATCGAGTTTAGGCGCAATTCTCTCAGACATATGTGAACGCGCGGGATTTAAACCCACAGACTATGATACAAATAAACTTACAGATACTGTGGATGGGTTCGTGTTAGACCATCAATCAACCATTAGAAAATCAATTGAAACTCTGCAACACGCATTCTTTTTTGACGCAGTTGAAAATGATAATGCTATAAACTTTTTACCACGTGGGAATGACGCAACTCATAAAATAGATCCTGCAAGAATTGTAGAAGTTGCAAATGTGAGCAGAGTGCAAGAAATTGAGCTAGCTAAAAAAGTAGATATTAATTTCATCAACTTCAGCAAACAATTTCACGTTGGCAATCAGCACGCAACTCGCCAATCAACTGCTAGTGAACAAAAGCTCACGTTGAATCTACCAGTTGTAATGAATGAATCATTGGCTGCCAAAATCGCTGAAGTTACGCTTTATAATATTTGGATGGAACGCAATCGTTATAAGTTCTCTCTGCCGATCGAATACGGCTACTTATCCCCCTGTGATATTATTGAAATTGAAGTTGATAGTAAACCACATTTGGTGCGAATTGCCGATATCCAACTTGGCAAAAACTATATGTTAAAAATAGAAGGTGTTGCCGAAAACCCAGAAGTCTATAAATCAAATTCAATATATTCATCATCTAAAGATGAATCATCATTTGACCCATTATCAAAAACACATTTTGAGATTTTAGATATTCCAATTCTACCATTTGAACAACCAACTTCGCAGGGCAGGGTGTTCATAGCTGCATGTGGCTATGGTAGAAATTGGAGCGGTTGTGAAATATTCTCCTCGATTGAGCCAAATAGTGCATTTGAAAATATCGATCGTGTGCAAAGCACAGCTACAATGGGTTATGTGATTAATGATGTGATTCCAACTTCGCATTACCTAATTGACCACGCTAACAAAATTATAGTCAACCTTGTCCATGGGGAGCTTTATAGTATCAGTGAAGGGCTATTTATGAATGGAGGAAATCTTGCTTTAATTGGCAATGAGATAATTCATTTCAGAGATGCTAAGTTGATAGGTGACCATAAATATGAATTGTCAATTCTTGCTCGTGGCCGTCAAGGAACTGAGAAGCATATAGATAATCATATTGCAGGTGAGCGTTTTGTTTTGCTCAATAGTGCCATTCAGAAAATTGAATTGCCCAACAATTTTATTATGCAAAAGCGCTACCTCAAAGCAGTTAGTATTGGTGACACTTTCAATAGTGCTGAGGTTATAGAGTTTGATTATCAAGGAAATTTCCTCAAACCATTTTCTGTAGTTAATATAAAACGTGATGGTCAGAAACTTTCTTGGAATCGCCGCTCTCGTTACAATGCCTTTTTGTTAGATGGTGTGGACATTCCACTTGGCGAGGAGTCTGAAAGCTACTTGATTGAAATCCCCGAATTTAATTTTTCCATTACTAAAATCAAACCAGAAATTGAAATTGATATTATGTTTGATAAAGTCAACATTTACCAAATGTCTGCTATTTGCAGAGGTTTGTAATATATGTCATTCTTCGCTCCACTTAGTTAAGTTGCTTACCAAATCTTCCCTAAGTTGGTCTGGACATAATGTTTGTGACGATTGAAACACTTCGTATCCTAATACTGCAATACAAGCAGGGACTGTGTAAATATCTGCAATATCAAAATAATAATGTGCTGCCAAGTAGCTAGCTGTACACAATACTGAAGTTGATAGAACAAAGTTAACTATAGTTGAAATATCAAATGTTTCTAGGTCTTCGCAATCATTAAAGTTTTTTAAAGCTAGCATTACATCATTATCAATTTTCTCTTTTGAATCCAAAAGCTCTATTTCTAAATCATTAGCAAAAGATATAAAAAACGCATCATGCTTTACGTAATGTTTACAATTGACTATTGTACCTTCAATATAAATCGAATAGGGAATTATAGTCTTATAGAAGTAAAAATTACCAAATTTTTGCTTGCAGACATCAATAGCTTTTATCACAAACTTAGCTTCAGTTTTAAGTTTTTGTAAATCCATTGAGCCTGTTATGTAAATAACTATTAATTTTTAGCATATCAAAAAAATAAAGACGTTGGATAGAATATTTGTTTTAAATCATAATGATTTATACATTTTAGATTCTATCATGCGCTTGCATTTATGGGCAGATGCGGTTATAACTAGTTAATCATAACTATATTGTTAATCATGGCGAAAGAAGAAGTTTTAGAGTTTAAAGGGAAAGTATTAGAATTACTACCAAATGCAACATTCAGAATCGAGTTGGAAAATGGTCATAAGATCATTGCATATACTTCTGGTAAAATGAGAAAAAACAGAATCAGAGTTCTTGTAGGTGATGACGTTACAGTTGAAATGACACCATACGATCTTTCAAAGGGTCGAGTTACTCACCGTCATAAAGAGCTGCCTTTTGGTGCTACTCCAGAGACCCCTCCACAAGCATAATTTAATATGAAAAAGTTGATTTTAGCCTCAGCATCTCCAAGAAGGGTAGCGTTGTTGAAGCAGATAGGCTATGTTCCTGATCATATTGTTCCAGCAAACATAGATGAGACACCTTTTCCAAAGGAATTGCCAGCTGCACATGTGAAACGATTAGCTTTTGAAAAAGCTAGAGTTGTGCATGAAAAACACAAAGACGATATAGTGCTTGCGGCAGATACGATAGTATTGGTTGGCAGACAAATACTTGGCAAACCTGCAAATGCTGCGGAAGCTGAGAAGTTTTTGAGAAAACTATCAGGCAGAAGGCATAGAGTCATATCTGGAATATGCGTCCTTCATAAAGACAAAAAAGTCTTAAAAGTAGTTACGACTATTCTTAAATTCAAAAGGCTATCTCAAGAAGAAATAAATTACATGATTGATTCAAAAGAATGGGAAGATAAATCAGGTGGTTATATGATTCAAGGTATTGCAGGTGGTTTTGTTGAATGGATTAATGGCTCTGTTACTAACGTAATTGGCTTGTCGCTGTATGAGACGGGTAATATGTTGAGATCTTTAGGATTGATGCCACAGCAGGCTGAGCTTAAATAAAAGTAGCCGTATTCTTGCGACATATTTTAATACATTTCATTGCTGAAATTAACTTTTAAATATGATAGCTTTATTAACAATAAATTTATAAAAATTACATATGCATACAGGTGATTTGGCTACATTGATGAAGTCTAGAAGGTTCTTACCCCTTTTCTTATGCCAATTTTTAGGAGCATTTGGCGATAATTTAGTTAGAACTGCTTTTGCGGCTCTCTTAGCTTTCAAGGCTATAGAATTGAGTGATGGGCTGAGATCCATAATCATCACTATGTCTATGGGTTTGTTTATGCTTCCCTTTATATTGTTATCTGCTACGGGCGGTAAGGTTGCTGATAAATTTAATAAGGCAAAGCTTATAAGATGGATAAAGTTTACCTCTATATTCATTGGTTTGATGAGTATTTTTGGTTTTTATGCTAATAGTTACACTTTGATCTTAATCTCAATATTATTGTTAGGTGTTGCAACAACATTTTTTGGTCCAGTTAAGTATAGTATTCTGCCAGATCATTTGGAAAAAGACGAGCTACTAGTTGCAAACGGTGCTATTGAAGCTGGCACTTTTATGGCGATTTTATTAGGTATTATTACGGGTGGTGTTTTGGTTTCTACGGAATCAAACTCAATGCACCCAGTATGCTTCACGATACTTTTAACTTGCGTACTTGGATATGTAACTAGCTTGTTTATTCCAGACACAGAAATAGCGTCAGAAAAAGCACAAATTAGACTGAATATATTCTCTGAAACAAAGCGTTGTCTTGATTATTCAAAAGAAGATAGGGATCTATTTTTGTCCATAATGGGGATATCTTGGTTCTGGCTGATCGGCGGTGTGTTCATGTCGCAAATGCCAAACTTTACTAAGGATGCATTAAGTGCTGATAAATCAGTATATATTTTATTACTTTCAATTTTCTCAGTTGGGACAGGAATTGGCTCAATATTCTGTAACAAGTTATTGAAAGGTAGGATTGAAACTAGATATGTTCCTATCTCAATTTTATTCATGACATTCTCTGTATTTGCACTGTGGTACACTAGTACATTCTTTGATGAAAAAGCGACGGCTCTTGGCGGAATACACTATTTCCTATCTAGTCTGAAAGGAATCTTGGTTTGCTTTGAGATCTTTTTCATAGCGTTTTTTGGAGGTATATACATAGTTCCACTATATGCATTTATGCAGGTTAGAGCTAAGAAGACTCACAGGTCCCGAATCATTGCCGCGAACAATATATATAACGCAATATTTATGGTATGCGCGAGTTTAGTAGCAATTTTCTTGCTGGCAATTCAACTGAGCGTATCAAATTTAATACTATTATTGGCCATTACAAACTTCTTAACAGCAGTTTATATTTGTAGAATCTTGCCGGATACAGTTATTAAAAATATAATGCAGACTATATTTAGCCTGCTTCATAGAGTAGAAGTAGTAGGTATGGAAAATTATTATAAAGCTGGTGAGCGCGTATTAATTGTTGCGAACCATGCTTCATTTATAGATCCTCCACTCATAGCTGCTTTTTTACCGAAAAATCTAGTGTTTGCAATTGATTATAATATTGCTAGATCATGGTGGATTAAGCCATTCCTGAGCTACTTGAGGGCTTTCCCAATTGATCCTACAAACCCCATGGCAACAAAAACTCTTATTGAGCAATTAAAGCAAGATAAGCACGTTGTTATTTTCCCAGAAGGGAGGATTACTGTAACGGGCTCGTTGATGAAGATCTACGAAGGACCAGGGATGATTGCTGATAAAGCAGGTGCTAAGTTGTTGCCAATTAGGATTGATGGTCCCCAATACAGCCCTTTCTCAAGGCTTCATGGCAAAGTAAGAATGAAGTTGTTTCCAAAAGTTAAGATAACAATAATGGAGCCACAGACTTTTGATGTGCCAAAAGAAATAATTGGCCGTGAGCGTAGGCATTTAATTGGTAATATGCTTTACGACATCATGTCAAAAATGATGTTTGACGGTAGTGAGAATAAACATACTCTTTTTGAGTCCCTTATTGAAGCAGCTGAGCAACATGGGTCAAAACATGTTGTATTAGAAGATGTTGATCGTAATAGGATTACATATCGTAGAATGTTAATGGGTAGTTTTTTATTAGGATTCAAGATCCAGCAAAAAACTAAATTGAATGATCGTATAGGTATTTTACTTCCAAATGCTGCAGGCTCAGCTGTTATATTCTTTGCTTGTCTTGCATATGGCAGAACCCCTGCAATGTTAAATTTCTCAACAGGAAGTAAAAACATGATTACTTCCTGTAAGGCATCTACTATTGATGTTGTTTATACTTCGCGCAGGTTTATTAACAAAGCAGACTTCTATCATTATGTTGCAGCTCTTGAAGAAGCTGGAATTCAAGTTAAATACCTTGAAGATGTAAGATCTAAATTAAAGATAACTGATAAAATTTGGGCTTTAGTAGCTGCTACATTTCCACGTTACTTTTATAAAGTTTGTAACAAAAATGTAATGCCAAAGTCTGAGGATCCTGCAGTTGTTTTATATACTTCTGGTTCTGAAGGTACGCCTAAAGGTGTTGTTTTAAGTCATGCAAATATTCAGGCAAATATTAAGCAAGCTGCATCACGGGTTGACTTTACATCTTCTGATAAAGTATTCAATGCTTTACCAATATTCCATTCATTTGGTTTGACTGGTGGGTTCTTGTTACCAGTATTGTCAGGAGTGAAGACGTTTTTCTATCCATCGCCGCTGCATTATAGAATCATCCCTGAAATGGTTTATGGATCTAACTGCACAATAATGTTTGGGACAGATACATTCCTAACTGGGTATTCTAAATTTGCTCACCCTTATGATTTCTATAGTATTCGCTATATTTTTGCTGGTGCTGAAAAGCTCCGTGATGAAACTAGAAAAACATACATGGAGAAATTTGGTATTAGAATTTTCGAAGGTTATGGAGCAACAGAAGCTGCGCCAATTATTTCTGTTAACACTCCAATGCATTATAAAGCAGGTACGGTAGGTAGATTGATGCCTAACCTCAAGTACTACTTAGAGAAA
Organism: uncultured Candidatus Midichloriaceae bacterium; assembly: GCA_964558975.1. Classification (GTDB taxonomy): domain Bacteria; phylum Pseudomonadota; class Alphaproteobacteria; order Rickettsiales; family Midichloriaceae; genus CAZLFQ01. The sequence continues at coordinate 442,139 of CAZLFQ010000001.1, read as the reverse complement.
ATTCCTGGAATTGATGCAGGTGGTAAACTAATAGTTGCTGGGCCTAATATAATGCTTGGTTACTTAAAAGCAGATAAACCAGGGCTGATTCAGAAGCCTGAATATGAAATAGAAGGTAAGCTGAAAAAAGGTTGGTATGATACTGGTGACATTGTCAGTGTTGATAAAGATTCATATGTTACTATATTAGGTAGATACAAGCGTTTTGCGAAGATTGGTGGTGAGATGATATCGCTAGCAGCAATTGAAGAGCTTGCTCAAGGTTTATGGCCTGAAAGTATGCATGGTGTTGTAAATATCCCTCATGAGAAAAAAGGTGAAACACTTATAATGTTTACTACTTATGAGAAAGCGAACCGCGAAGATCTTATGAAGTATATTAAAAAATCTGGTATGACGGAACTGTTCTGCCCTAAGGTAATTCACTATATGAAAGAATTGCCACTACTTGGTGCTGGTAAGTTGGATTTTATGAAGCTCAAAGAGATGGCGCTTGAGGTGGCTAACAAAGACAAAACATTGGATGAATCAGATGGTGAGTAATAAACCTAAAGTTTGGGTTCTAGTTGATAATCGTGCTGGCAATTCAAAGCAAGCAATTGCGCTAGCTGAAATTTTGGAAGTTTCTTATAAGACTAAAAAAATTAAATATAATATATTTGCTAAGTTGCCTAATTTCTTAAAATTTGGGTTTGTCGGCTTAACGTCTTCCTCCAAGAAGATTCTAAATGGTAAGCCAGATATAGTAATTTCTGCAGGCAGAAGAACCGCTTCAATTGCTACAGCAATTAAAAAAAATACTGGTGCCAAAGTTATTCAAATTATGCACCCTGGTCTTTCCATAGATAAGTTAGATGTACTGATTCTTCCTAATCATGATAAAAAACCTCATGAGAAGTACTTGCCAAAGACAGTATTTGTTCATGGTGCCTTGACTCATAACGATACCAATGAAATTAAATCACAAGTTAAAATATGGAGTGATACTTTCAAAGATTACTCAAGGCCACTGATAGGTGTTTTACTTGGTGGTAAATCTAAAAAGACTAATTTTACAAAAGTAAATGCTAAAACTTTAGCCAAAATGCTTATTGGAATGGTAGAAAGTTCAGGTGGTTCGCTATTAATTACTACTAGCCGCAGAACTCCAAAAAAATCTATAGAAGAATTACAGCAACATCTCAATAATCGCCCTGATATTCAGCACTATCTCTATAATTACCATCAAGCTGGCTCAAAAAATCCATACCTAGCATTGCTTGGGCTAGCAGACAAGATTGTTGTGACTGGTGATTCAGTTTCGATGTGTTCTGAAGCGATACATACAGCAAAGCCTGTTTATGTTTTTGCTGAAGAGAACATGATTGGCAAGAAACATAGAAAGTATATAGATTATTTATTTGATACAGGCTTGGCATCCCCGCTGTTTCAGAGCTATAAACCATTCAAACCTAAGAAAAATATTGGAAATGATGTTTTGAAGAAGAAAATCTGGTCTATCTTAGGAGATATTAAGGTAGCTTAAGTACCCTTAATTTATAGGTTTTATCACAGTCAAGAGGCTTTTTTTACCTATTAAAAATTGACAAATGGCAAATTCTGTAATACAATGTTCGAGCTTGATACAAATGAAATATAATCGTTAATCGTGATAGGTTGGCGGTTATTATATATGAAACAAAAATGGAGTTATTATGAGTGAAATTCAGACTCGCGTTGTTAAGCTAGTTGCTGAGCATTTAGATGTTGATCCTTCTAAAGTTCAGCCTGAATCTAGATTCCAAGAAGATCTAGGTGCAGATAGTTTAGACCAAGTTGAAATGGTTATGGCTTTTGAAGAAGCGTTCAGCATTGAAATCCCAGACAGTGCCGCTGAAAAAATCGTTAAAGTTAGTGATGCAGTAAAGTTCATCGAAGAACAAACAAAAAAAGCTGCATAATTCTTAGTTAAATTATAAAGATTATTATCCATGAGAAGAGTAGTAGTAACAGGTATCGGACTTATAACCCCACTTGGAACTACTACACATTCTACATGGAATAATCTTATTGATGGAAAATCTGGTATTAAACAGATACCAGCTGAAATGTTTGATACTTCAGATCTTCCAACAAAAATAGCTGGAATAATCCCTGAATATGATCTTGAAAAATATATACCTTCTAAGGATCAAAGAAAAATGGATAAATTCATCCATTACGCAATTGTAGCTGCTGATCAGGCTGTTGAAGACTCGGGTTGGAAGCCAGCTGATCAAGAAGCGGCGTTTAGAACTGGTGTGATGATTGGTTCTGGTATTGGTGGACTATCAGTTATTGAAGAAAATGCAAATATACTTAAAGAAAAAGGGCCAAGAAGAATAAGCCCCTTCTTTATTCCTG
>CAZLFQ010000001.1:364408-439747 GCA_964558975.1 uncultured Candidatus Midichloriaceae bacterium | reverse complement strand
ACTTGGCTTCTGGTCAAGTTTCTATAAAACATGGGTTTAAAGGACCAAATCATTCGGTTGTAACAGCTTGTTCAACTGGCGCGCATGCTATAGGTGATGCAGCTAGAATTATATCATCAGGGGATGCCGATGTGATGGTTGCGGGCGGTGCTGAAGGAGCTGTTTGTAGACTTGGTATTGCTGGTTTTAATGCGTGCCGAGCTTTGTCTACAGCTTATAATGACAATCCTGAAAAAGCTTCTCGTCCATGGGATAAAGATCGTGATGGTTTTGTCATGGGTGAGGGTGCTGGTGTTATTGTTCTTGAAGAATATGAACATGCTAAAAAACGTGGCGCGAAAATTTATGCTGAATTGGTCGGTTATGGTTTGTCTGGTGACGCTTACCACATTACTGCTCCAGCTGAAGATGGGGATGGTGGCTATCGCGCAATGAAAATGGCTTTAGCGAAAGCTGATGTAAAGCCAGAGCAAGTTGATTATATAAACGCGCACGGTACATCTACTCCACTAGGTGACATGATTGAGCTAACTGCTGTAAAAAATCTTTTTGGTGATCATACTAAAAATCTTTCTATGTCTTCAACAAAATCTGCGATTGGTCATTTATTAGGTGCTGCAGGGAGTGTTGAGGCAATATTTACTGTCCTAGCAATACAAAATGGTATATTACCCCCAACTTTGAACTTAGAAAACCCTTCGGAAGGGTGTGATATTGATCTAGTTCCTCTTAAAGCAAAACAAAAAAATGTTAATTATGCCTTATCAAATTCATTTGGTTTTGGCGGCACAAATGCGTCTTTATTATTTAAGAAAGTTGTATAAATTAACTAGTCTAAGTATAAATTACCTCTTTTTATTTTAAATGTTTTAAGCTAAATGTTTATTATAAGTAAATATTGGTGCTTGCTTGATCAGGTTTCTCTGTAGCGTTTTGACAATGCTATTTCTCCTAACTGGGGCGGTTTTGAGCTATACTTATTATTTATATTATATGCAGGAACTAAAATCAGAGATAATACTCGTGATTCCTAAAAACACATCAACTCCTGAGATTGCAGATATTTTAGAAAATGCTGAAGTCGTTAATAGCAGCACAGTATTTAATGTCTTTGCATACTTGCATTTGCAGCGTAAAAAATATATTCAACCAGGAGAATATAAATTTGAAAGAAAGGCAACATTATCAAGAGTGTTTCAGAAGATATTGTCTGGCGATAGACATGTTAGACATATAACCTTCCCAGAAGGCTATACGAATTTCCAAATTGTAAACACACTCAGAGAAGCATACGGGCTTGAAGGTGATGTAGTACTGCCACTTCCTGAAGGCAGCTTAATGCCAGATACTTATTACTACTATTATGGCGAAGCCAGAGTTTATATAATTTCTGCTATGACTAGAACTATGTCAAAATTTTTGTCAGAAGAGTGGGAAAAAAGAGCTGATAATATCTCGGTAGCAAATAAAGGAGATGCTTTGATACTTGCTTCCATAATCGAAAAAGAAACACGAATTCCTGCAGAAAGAAAAATTGTATCATCCGTATTTCACAATCGTTTAAGAATTGGAATGCCATTACAAGCTGATCCAACTGTTATATATGGTTTGAAAAATGGAGAGACAGATTATGACTACAAGCTTACCAAAGAAGACATGAAGCACAATTCAAATTATAACACATATGTGAATCGTGGTCTTCCACCTACTCCAATTTGTAACCCTAGTAGAGAATCAATAATTGCAGCATTACATCCAGATAATACAAATTATTTATATTTTGTTGCTAATGGGGATGGAGGTCACAATTTTTCGACTAACTATGACGAACATCGACGTAATATAAAAAGAAATTAACTCTAATTACGGAATGACATATTTGTTTTGTCCTTTAAGATCTGCCGAACCCACTATTATCATCCCCTCTAGGCACTCCGTAATGGCTACTATTTTTAGGCCCAGGGACTGGTGGTGGTCTGCGTACAGCAGCAGGCTCTGCAGGTGGAACATTTGGTTTTACGTTAGTCCCCTTAGTAGTCTCTCCTTCAAAACTCATTGCGGCAAAAGCTGGTATGCTATCTGCAGGAACACCGCCTTTTTCAGCTACATCGCGCGCATCTTTGGCTGCTTGCAGTGCAGATAAGTCACCATAGTTAGTTGGTGTTGAGGTCGATGATCTAGAGCTTGATAGCGGAGAAGTAGAAGTCGCTGCAAGCAAAGTTGATGCAATAGGCATAGAACCAGCACTAGGAAACAAGGTTTGAAAAGTTGGTGAACTTGTTGGTGCAGCTTGCTGCAATTCAGTCTGTACTCTTGCGATCATACGATCAGATTGCTCTATCAGTTTCTTCAATTCAGAAGCTCTTTCAGACGTTGGCCCATTTCTCATCTCTTCTTCAGCTTTTCTTTTTTGTTCACTTGCAGCAGCAAGTACTTTGGCACTAGCTAGTTGCTCAGTAGTTAAGTTGCTAGAGGTTGTAGAAGCCCGAGTCGTGTTGGTTTGAGCAAGTACATTTCGTTGTCCGCTCGACACCGCTAAATCCAAAGCTTCGATTCTTCTTCCCGAAGCATCAGTAATTTGTGGTGCTGGTAAAGCTCCGTCAGACCTAGTTCCTTCTCTTCTTACAATAGGAGCTTGAGTAACCGTTTGAGCTGCAACAGTTGGTGCAGGTGTAGTAGGGTGTGCTGCGATAGTAGGAGTGGTAGCTGTAAGAGGTGCTACTACTGGTGGGGTACTAGGAGCTATAGGTGCTGGCCTAGCAATGGTTGGTGAAGGTGGTAGTATAGTTGGATTAGTGGTGGTTTTGCCAGCACTTACTGATTCTAACTTACCTTGTAAACCATCTCTACTGCTAAGGAATCTTTCAGAAGTTTTTTCGCTGTATATTGCTTTGGGGCCTTTTGAATCACTAAAAACTGTTTTTGCAAATGCATCCATACCATTAAATAATGCGAAATATGGAATTTTATCTTCTTTGCTACGGAAGGCATTCATCAATGCAACAACTGGTGATTTTACTAAGTCAACTAACCCAACACATAATTTGAGTATTCCAACAGTGAGTTTTAAAAGTCCTTCAACTACTTTTGCTAATGCTTTCACAACTTCAGCTAAAGCAGTCAGAACCATGGACATTGCAGCAAAAACTAGCATTACAGATCCAATGAATGCTAGAGGTGGGAAAAATAATGATCCAATTATATAAATTGCTGCTCCTGTTCCCATTACGCCGCCAAATATTTGCATCCTGCTTTTAAAGCTATATTCTTTGGGGTTATTATTTTCAGTGAGTTTGTTATAGCGTTCATTTATAATTTTTGGATAATTAATTTCATCTGTGATGGAATCAAGTACTGCATTGGTCCACTCTTTAGAGTTAGGATTCTCTAATGAATCGGAGAGCATTTTGTTTCCACGTTCAAGTGCGTCAGAATTAATTCCTGCTAAATCTGAATAATTGTTACCAACAAAAGTTTCATTGTTAAGTTTTTTTCCACCAATTTTGCTTAGTAAAATAGAGGCTTGATCTTTGATACTATTGTTAATTGAGTTGTTATCTGCCGCACCTCCTCTATAGATGCCAGAAATTATTTCTCGTAGTTTTAGAAGTCTTGCCCCTTCAAGTGATTTGAATTCAGCAGAGTCTAAATTCGCTACAAAAGCCTTATCAAGAATCCTATCAATTTCACTTGTAGGTAAGCCCATATTTGCTAATAAGCTTCCTGCTATCATTCTTTGTGCACGTAAGCTGTCATTACGTTTAATATCATCAGTTAAAATTTGATCAGTTAAACTTAAGTGGTATTTTTGGGTTGTAACAGCTCTTTCCGCAGTTGCATTTCCGTCCTCGGCGGTGGTATCAGGTCTGCCTGTATCAACTGCAGGCACTGTTGGATTTGCAGTTGTCAATGTTGGGCTAACATTTGCTGGGTTTGGTAAAGGTCTTAGTTCTTGGTCAGGACGCATTGGCATTTCAGCGTACTGATTAGATGTTGGATCAACTCCTGCATACTGCTGAGTTGCCTTTTTGAATGGTTGATATTGGTTTCTGTCGATTTCTGGATTCGCTCTCTCAGGGAGATCAGCATCAGATTGTCCATCTGTTGCATTAGGAATAGGGAAATATGCCATCGGAGTAAAGTCAGCATCTTTGGGTCTTAGACCATATTGATTTTTAGGTTCTTCCTCAAATAGAGGTGGTAGAGGCCTTTCAGGTAATTTTCCGTGAGTTGGGCTGGGCGTTGTAGCAGAAGGAGGCCCAAGCTGTAGCTCTGCATACTCGCTTGCAGGTGTTGCAGAAGCTGTGCTAGCTGCATTAGTCGCGCCTTGATACCCATTAGTTAAGGGTGTTCTATCTGCATAAGGCGTTCCTCGTACTGCATCGCTAGGCGGTGTTGGTAAATCTCTTTCCATAGGGTTCATTGTTAGTAACGGTCTATCCATTGGATTAGGTACTTCCATATAAGCATAAACATTTCGGCTGCTGTCAGTACCTAGAGCTGTTCTGGTGTCTTTTCTACCTAGGTTGACAGCTGTTTTAGGAAGAAAGTCTGAATATTGACTTGCAGCAATTGTTTCTATTGAGCCATCAAATTTAAGAGGTTCTGGAGTGAGAGTAATTTGTTTATCGCCAACTACTTGTAAACGATTTGATAAACTTCTATCTTTGTCGTAAGCGTCTTTAAGGATTGCCTCGAAAGCATCTTTTCCATATGATTTCAAATTTTGTAGCTTAATATTTGTAGGGTTTTGAGCGTTAGATTTAGGAGAATCTGTAAGTATATGCAAGTCACCAAACATTTGATTTAGTAGATCGTGTATCTCTTTGTCTTCAAAAATTTTTGTTCCTTTAGTTAAGTTTGCGTGAATTATTCTTGCCGCATTATATGCAGCTTTGAATACTACTGGGTTTGGTTTTTCCAAATCTCCTAGCATAAGTTCGTACATTTCTTTAAGCAGTGCGGCGTTTGCTTCTTGAGGGTTGGCTTTTAAAAATGCATCCAACTTCTTCAGATCTTGATCCGAAATGGTGCCGTCTTTAATGGCTGACTTGAAATCTTTGATATTATCCATATGGCCACCAAGTTTACTTTACTAAATATATTTTACTTACCAATAGTTAATTTTTGGTTAATGATGATTTAATTGTGTAAATATAGAAATGTTAAAGTTTTGTTAAGAAATGACTTGTAATACTCTGTAATTTGATATATATTGCGCCTGCAATAAAGGTTTGGAGAAGGGAATGAAGGTAGTTCAAGATAAATTTTATCAGATTCCAGTTCATGAAATCAGCAAATCTGCTGCTGAGGATGAACTTACAAAGTACAGGGCTTTGTGGAGAGCGGCTGTGATGCAGCTTTTTACGGATGCTTTTTCAACCTCGAAGAAAAAGCGCAATTTTAAATTTAAAAGAATGGCTAAAGCGTTTGTGAGGCTGCATAACCCTAATTTTATAGCTCTGTGTGAAATGGCTTATTACGACCCTGCAAAAGTTGTGGAGCATTTTAAGAGGCTTGAAAGGGAAGAGTTGAACTAAACTCAATAATAATCTAAATTAACTAAAAAATTAGTTTTCATCCCATGCAAGTAAATCAAATACGCAGTACTTTTTTAGACTTTTTCAAAAAGAACGGTCACGCAGTTGTGCCATCAAGCCCTTTGGTTCCACATAATGATCCAACTTTGATGTTTACTGCTGCAGGCATGGTGCAATTTAAAAATTACTTCACGGGCGTGGAAACACCTCCATATAAAACAGCTGCAACATCGCAAAAATGCGTTCGTGCTGGCGGAAAACATAATGATCTTGAAAATGTTGGCTATACTGCGCGCCACCATACATTTTTTGAGATGCTGGGGAATTTCTCATTTGGCGATTATTTTAAAGATCGCGCCATTGAACTTGCTTGGAATTGTTTAACAAAAGAATTCGGAATCAATAAAGATAAGCTTTATGTCACAGTTTATCATAATGACGATGAAGCACTTCAACTTTGGAAAAAAGTTGCAGGGCTATCTGATGATAGAATTATAAAAATCTCAACAAATGATAACTTCTGGTCAGCAGGTGATGTAGGTCCTTGTGGGCCTTGCTCTGAAATTTTCTATGATCATGGTGACAAAGTTTGGGGTGGTTTGCCGGGAACGCCAGAAGGAGATGGTGATAGATACATTGAAATCTGGAATTTGGTATTCATGCAATTTGAAGATCAAGTTGGAGGCAAACGTATAAATCTTCCAAAACCATCAATCGATACAGGTATGGGGTTAGAGCGTGTTTCATCGGTACTTCAAGGCAAATTAAACAATTTCGAAATTGATTTATTCCAAAATATAATTGATGCATCGATGCATCTTTCTGGCGACACTAAACATTTAACTTCGCACCGTGTGATTGCGGATCATTTGCGTTCGGGTTGCTTTCTGATTGCAGATGGTGTAATGCCATCAAACGAGGGCAGGGGATATGTACTGCGCCGAATTTTAAGACGTGCAATTAGACACGCCCACATGATTGGTTGTAAAGCTCCACTACTTTATCAATTGGTTCCAACATTAATTGGGCAAATGGGTGATACTTACCCAGAACTTCGTCGCGCTGAAGTTGTTATTTCTTCAACCTTAAAAATTGAAGAAGAAAGATTCAGACAAACAATTGATAACGGCATGAAATTACTCGGCACAACATCAGAAGGTTTGAAAGCTGGAAGTGTGTTTGATGGTAAAACTGCATTTAAACTATATGACACATTTGGTTTTCCATTAGATTTAACCTGCGATATTTTACGTGCTCGTGAAATAACTGTGGATCAAAAAACTTTTGATGCAGAGATGCAAGAGCAGAAAAAAAGAGCTCGTGCTGCTTGGGTTGGTTCAGGTGAAAAAGCTACAGATGAAATTTGGTTCCAAGTTTATGAAGATGTAGGTGCTACTGAATTCCTAGGATACAATGTGGAAAGCAGCGAAGCGATTGTAAAGGCAGTTATCAAAGACGGTAAAAGAGTTGATTCAGTTAAAGATGCTGAAGCAATTATTATCCTAAACCAAACTCCTTTTTACGGTGAGTCTGGTGGGCAAATGGGTGATACGGGGATGATAGAAAATTCCGAAGTACTAGATACTAAAAAATATGCAGGAACAATTTTTGGGCATCAGACAAAAGTATCTGGAGAAATTAAAGTTGGTCAGTCTGTTCACTTAAAAGTAGATAGTACTCGTAGAAATAAAATTCGTGCGAACCACTCGGCAACGCATTTGTTGCATAAAGCTTTAAGAGATACTCTTGGCGAAACGGTAGTGCAAAAAGGCTCATTGGTTGCACCAGAAAGATTACGTTTTGACTTTGCGCACCAGAAAGCTCTGTCACCTGAAGAAGTTTCTATCGTAGAAACTAAGGTAAACAACATGGTGATTGCAAATAGTAGAGTGAACACAGATATTAAAACTCCAGAGCAAGCAATTGAGGCTGGTGCTATGGCCTTGTTTGGTGAAAAGTATGGTGCGGAAGTTCGCGTGGTTTCTATGGGTGATTCATTGGAACTTTGCGGTGGTACGCACGTAAGTGCGACTGGTGATATTGGATTATTCAAAATAGTTTCAGAAGAAGCAATTGCATCTGGAATAAGGCGTATTGAAGCATTAACTGGTATTGCCGCACTTGACTATGTTAATTCAAAAGAATTGAATTTGAAAAAAGCAGCGGCAATTTTCAAATGCGCTGAAGGTGATTTGTTGACACGCATCACAGCAATTCAAGATGAGAAGAAAAAACTAGAAAAAGATTTAAGTGACTTCAGATTAAAAAGTATTCTTTCAAACGATGTAAAACCAGAGATGGTTGGCAGTGTAGAATTCCTATGTAAAAAACTCGAAGGAATTCCGCCATCAGAATTAAAAGGTGTGGTTGATGCTTTAAGAAATAAAATCAAAAGTGGCGTGATCGCGCTATCTTCTGTTTACGAAGATAAAGTGTCACTTGTTGTTTTTGTAACAAATGACTTAACAAGCAAATTGAAAGCTGGTGATATCATAAAAGAAGCTGCTAAAGAAGTTGGCGGAAGCGGTGGTGGTAGACCTGAGTTTGCTCAAGCTGGTGGAACTAATGTTGTTGGAATAGATTCAGCTTTACAAAAAGTAAGAGCATTTTTAGCAATATAATTATTTCTGCTGTTGGGTAGTTTTAGATTGCTGCTTATGAGCTATTTCTTTTTCAACAAAAGATTGCTTGGTTTTTTCTAGAGCAGAGTTTGTCCCTGCAATAAATTTTCCAATTTTACCTGAAAGAGTTTTTAACGTTTCAGTTAATTTTTTCTGATCTTCACTAATTGTGGGGCTATAGCTAGACTGAGTTTTAATTTTATTTTGTTCATGTTTTTCGACTGAAGCTATGTATTCAGGCCTAGATCTAAGTGTTGATAATGCATCAATATTACGTTGACTAATTGAAGCTATCTCCTGTTTTTCTAAAGACTTGTTATGCTTACTGATATTTAGCTCTGGCGGCAAAGTTTCTTTTGCCAGAATTATAATATAGTTATGTATTGAAGCATTTAGAGTTCTGTCACTACTGTCTGAAATCACAGGCCTCTCAAGGGTAGTTCTGTTAATTTCTTTTTTCTTAATTTCTTCTAGTAGGGACTTGTGAGATGGATTACTTACATCAAGTTGTTCAATATTTTTTTCTAAAGCAACTATGGCTTCAACTATTACCTGTCTTTTTACACTGGAACCCATATTGCAATAGTGGTTGTAGGCTGCTTTCACCGCTTCTGCTGCTACATCATTTGTCTTGGTTTTGGTACTGTATTCAACATTCTTACTTAATAACTCAGGACTACTTCCTAGCCTAGGTGTCTTTTTACTATCAAAACCAGATGGCATCGTGAATTACCTTAAAGTATTAGCTAACAATAATTATCCATTTAAATGCTTAATTTTTGGTTAATCTAAGATGGGATGTTGATTTTTATGTTAAAGTTATAGTGGGCACTCGGTAGAAATTTTCCGATTAGCATTGAAAACTATTAATTTTGCTCTATATTTAATACTGTAAAATAATTATTTAGGTTCTTCCTATGGATTACACAAAATCAAATTATAAAGCCCAGTCAGCTTCTAGGGTTGACCAAGGCTTAAGGTCTTACATGTTGGCTGTCTATAACTATATGGCAGTTGCATTAGGAATAACAGGTGTTGTGGCTTATGCTGTAGCGTCTTCAACAGCATTGATGTCCTTCCTTTTTGGGTCGGCAATGATGTATGTTGTAATGTTTGCACCATTAGCATTTGTTTGGTTCATTATGCCAAGAACAATGCATATGAGCTTGTCTAATGCTCAATTTTGCTTTTGGACATTTGCAGCTATTATGGGTGTTTCACTTGCTACAATATTTGTTGCCTTTACAGGTGAAAGCATTGCGCGAGTGTTCTTCATTACGGCTTCTACATTTGGAGCTATGAGCTTATATGGCTACACAACTAAAAGAGATATTTCTGGTTGGGGTTCTTTCCTATTTATGGGATTGATTGGACTAATCCTAGCTTCATTAGTGAATATATGGTTACAAAGTGCCGCTATTCATTTCTTAACATCAAGCATAGGTGTTCTAATATTCGTTGGGTTGACTGCTTACGATACTCAAAGAATTAAAGATAGTTATTATCAAGTTGCTGGTCATGGTGAAATGGTTAGTAAAGTTGCTATTTTCGGTGCGTTGTCATTGTATATGGACTTTATAAATCTATTTTTACACTTATTACAATTCTTTGGTGATAGAAAATAACGATACATGTCTTACAAAAAAGGCGGGTATATCCCGCCTTTTTTAATTTTACAATCACACTTACGCCATATATACTGATATTAAATAATCACAATAGACTGAGCCGTGAAAGAGAATTTTGAATTCGATAAAGTAGTTATATCGATTGCGCTAAGCATATTCGTGTTGGTTTTTAGTGCTAACATGGGTGGATTCATATATAGAACAAAACAAATACCAGATCAAAAAGGTCTTGAAGTTGAAATCATTGAAGCAGGTTCATCTGACGGTGCAGCAGCTGGCCTTCCAGACAAAATCGAAATTGGTAAAATTATGTCTGCAGCAGTTTCTGATGCGGGTAAGGCTATATTTAATAAATGTGCTATCTGTCACACTGTTGGTAAAGGTGAAGCAAATAAAGTTGGGCCAAATCTTTGGGGAATTGTTGGTGCGGTAACTGCTCAACACAAAGATTTTCAATACTCTTCTGCCATGGCAGCTCGAGGTGCAGAAGGGAAAAAATGGACATATGAAGAGCTTTACAGGTATTTGTATGCTCCTAAAAAACATGTTCCTGGGACAAAAATGGCATTTGCAGGACTTAAAAAAGATGAAGATAGGGCAAATGTAATTGCATATTTGAGGTCTTTAGCAGATAACCCAACAGCACTTCCGCCAATTGAGAAATAGAGGTATTTATGATGAGTTTTAATCCAGAATTTTGGTTTATCGCAGGTTTGGTTCTAATCATTTTAGAAGTGGTTTTAGGATTTACCATTGTATTGCTATTTACAAGTTTAGCAGCATTTACAATGGGCTTTTTGCTTTATGCAAAATTAGCTCTATTTGACAGCGCTTACTGGCAGTTTGCTGCATTTTTTGGCCTAACATTCTTCTGGGCATTAATACTGTGGAAGCCTTTAAAAAAGCTTAAAGATAGAGGAAATGGCCAATCAACTGGGTTTCAAAATTATTTCGGACAAACTGTAGAAGTAATTAATAATGATCTTACGAAAGGCAAAGCAGGTGCTGCTAAATGGTCAGGTACTACAATTAAAGTTGCATTACATCCTGAATATCCAGAAGAAACTCTGAAAGTTGGTGGTTCTGCGAAAATAATTGATATTAGAGATAATACTTTTATAATCAGATAGAGGAAATTTATGGAGTCTTTAGGTATGGATTTTGGATATTTTGTAGTATTGTTTGCATTTGTAATAATACTATTTATGGCTGTTAAAACTGTACCTCAACAAGAAGTATGGATTATTGAACGCTTAGGGAAATATAACAAGTCACTTGAAGCTGGTATTAATTTCATCTTACCGTTTGTTGATAAAGTTGCGTATAAGCACACTTTAAAAGAAAGAGCTATAGACGTGGCAGAGCAAACTGCTATTACAAATGATAACGTGACACTTAGTTTAGATGGTGTTTTATATGTAAGAATTATAAACCCAAAAGATGCTTCATATGGCGTTGAAAACCCTTATTATGCTGTATCACAGCTAGCACAAACTTCGATGCGTTCTGCTATTGGTAAGATGCATTTAGATAAAACTTTTGAAGAAAGAGATTCTATAAACACCTCAATCGTAGCTACAATTAACGAAGCTGCGGCAAACTGGGGTATCCAGTGTATGCGCTATGAAATTAAAGACATTAAGCCGCCTGTAACAATCTTAAAAGCGATGGAGTTGCAAGTTGCTGCTGATAGGCAGAAACGCGCACAAATTCTAGATTCCGAGGGGAAGATGCAGGCACAAATTAATGCTGCAGAAGGCCAAAAAAGAGAAACAGTTCTAAAATCAGAGGCGGCTTTAACTGATCAGGTGAATAGAGCAAAAGGTGAGGCTGAGGCTATACTTATGGTTGCTGATGCCACATCCCAAGGAATAGTAAAAGTTGCAAAATCAATTGAAATCTCTGGTGGTAAAGAAGCTGTAGGCTTAAGAGTAGCCGAGCAATATATCGAGGCATTTAAAGGTCTTGCAAAAACTAATAATACACTTATCCTACCTGCTAATACTAATGATGCAGGATCAATGATTGCCCAAGCACTTACAATCTTTGACTCGCTGAAAAACAAATAAAATTACAATCAAAGCCTAAGGTATGGGAATATTGATAAACACATTAAGGCTTTTTTCAAAGCCAGTTGAGATGGCCAAGCAGGCAATGTCTCAGCAAGACGGGTCAATTAAAATTGGCATAAAAGATAAAATTAATTCATTTATCGACGAGCTAAAAAAGCAGCGAGAAGCGCTGAAAAATGTCCGACAAACCAATTATAACTTAGGTCTTGTTCACTATTATAAAGGAAATTACTCAGATTCTAGACTTAGGTTTAACTTGCTTAAGTGGTTTAAACATGGCACTCCAGAGTTAGATTATTTCATAGGCCGTAGTTATTATGAAGAAGGCAAATCTGAAAAAGCTAAAAAATATCTTACAGAATATATGTCTTCCTCACATACACAGTTTAAAGAAGAAGCTGAGTTCACTTTAAAGATAATAGAGGGTAGATTGGATGAAATTAAAAGTATGCCTAGCTCTCTCATTTCGCACTACTTTGATCTCATTTCTCCAGTATATAATCAGCTTTATATCGAATCTTCTGCCGAAAACCCTCAGAATAAGTTGTTTTCAATTACAAACAAGTTTTTAGTAGAAAAGGGTAAGCCGTATGGGAACAAGATTTTAGACTTAGGTTGTGGCACTGGCATATTCGGTAAATGGGCTCGTCAGAACCGAATTGCAGCAACTATAGTTGGTATTGATCTTTCGCCTATGATGATTGGGCAGGCAAAAGATATTAAAGTGGATGATTTTTTGGTATATAACGAATTAAAGAAAGCTGATGCCTTAGCATTTTTAAAAGAGTTAGTGAATGATTCAAAATTCGATCTTTTCTTTGCTTCAAAGCTATTTTCATCTGAGCCTAAAATTGAAGATATGTTAAATAAGGCATTTGAGCACGCTGAAGATAAGGCAATTTTTGCGCTTAGCGTGAAAACTCATGAGAATCCAGCCGATTTTAAATTCTATAAAGATGTAGAAGAATTCATATTTAACAAAGCCTTTGTTATCAAGAGTATTGGCAAAAAATGGACTATTTTGCACCAAGAAGAGATAACTTTTGTTGACGGCGACGTAGGGTTAGCTATTATCCTCCAGAAAGTTAGCTAGTGTTAACTATTTATTTACAATTTTTGTGGTCAAATCGAGGATGAGATAGTTTAGTTATGAGATATTTTATGAAAAAGCTAACATACATATTTTCAGCACTTTTGCTGATTTTCCCGGGGTTTGTATCCCTTGCAGAGGATGCTGGCAATGTAATTGCAGAAGAGACAAAGGTTCAGACGCAAAACAATAACCTTAAAGAAGCCTCTGGGTACTCTGAAGATGAATTTGAGTTGTATGACGACAATACATATACCATTGATGATCCATTTGAATCGTTTAATAGAGGAATGTTTGCCGTGAATAAAGGGCTCGATACAGTTGTATTTAAGCCTGTTTCACATGTCTATAGAGCTGCAGTTCCTGAAGTTGGTAGAGATAGAGTGGATAGCGTTTTAGCGAATATGAAAGAGCCTGTAAACATTTTCAACTCCATACTCCAAGGCGATGGTGATAAAGTAGCAAGGTCAACAGGCAGATTTTTAGTTAATACTATCCTAGGAATAGGCGGGTTATTTGATGTAGCCAGCCTAGCAGATGGTCTAGAGCCAGTTAATGAAGATTTTGGCAAGACATTGAGCACTTACGGTGTTGATACTGGCCCTTACATATTCTTGCCAGTTATTGGTCCATCATCACCAAGAGATTTAGTAGGTAGAGTGGCGGATGTGGCTTCTGATCCATTTATATACAGTGTACATGCTGATGGTGTTTACGTAAGAGATGGAGTGAAGTTTGTTAATACAAGAGAATCTTTGTTAGAAGCAACAGATAATATTGAACAAACATCGATAGATGAGTATGCTACAGTTAGAAGTATTTATGCTCAAAAAAGGAAAGGAATAAAAAAATGATAAAGAAAATTATAGCGATTCTCTTATTAACAACGTCATATAGCTATGCTGGAGCTGAGGCAATAGGCGAAGTTGATAATTTTGTTAAATCAACATCAGAAAAAGTGATGGCAATTTTAAGTAAGTCAACAAGCGACTCTGAAAAGCAAGTTCAGCTCACTTCTGTATTTACAGATACTGTTGATATTAACTGGATAGCGCGTTTTGCGGTTGGTAAAAATTGGCAACAAATGAATGCTACACAACAAAGTGAATATATCTCAAATTATAGAAAGTTTTTGATTTCATCTTATGTTCCTGTTTTTAAAAAATATAACGGACAAAAAGTTTTGATTAAAAACATTAATCCAGTAGGTAATGATCAGTATGTGGTAACTACTGAAATCCAATCAGATAATTCAAATGTGCCATATAAAGTTGAATATCGAGTAAAAAGAACAGATGGACAATATAAGGTAAGAGATATTATTGCTGAAGGTGTTAGTATGATTAACACGCAACGCTCTGATTTTGGAAGTATAGTTGCAGAGCGAGGAATTACAGCTCTAAATCAAGACCTTCTAGCAAAAGCAAAATAGTCAATGTTCTCATCTTTAAGAAAACGTTTTTCATCTAGGTCAACAAGCTCTTCTACAGCTATGCCAGAACAAGTTAATGGGCAGGTTGTTATTCTAGATGAGGCTTTAGTTATATCAAGAAGAGTAAGCGTTAGGGGTGACTGTAGCGATGCTGAATTAGAAGTGATAAAACTGATTTGTGATTATCTAGGTTCAAAAACAATTGACCCTAAGATCAAGCCGTTAAAGTTGTTGTGGGAGATTGCAGCAAATGATGACCCAAAATACCAAAATGATTTTTTGCTGTTTTTAAAAGACACTGGTAAAAAGCTAAGCGAAATCATATCAAATGGAAATGACTTAGTGCATCTTAAAACTTTTCTCTCAAGTAACCTAAATGCCATGCCAAGTAGTCTAAACACTCTTTACCATTTAATTTTTAAAAGTGAATTACTATTAGGCGATACAAATGATAAATTTTCTATAGAAGATTTAATTGACTGCGCAACTAAGAATGAGCTTACATCTTTAACGCATCCCATTACACTAGATTTAATTACTAAAGGTGAGTTAACTCCTAAAGCAGCATTAGGTCTACTAATCGCGCCATTAGATGGGAACCCACTAAAACAGGTGCGAATAGAGAGGTATACGTCGCCTTTTCAGTCGCAACTAGGAGATTTCGCAAAATAATTCTAAATTTGCTACTATTAATTGTTTTTATCGCGAGTAAATGCTAATATTCTAATAATAATTTGGATGTAATTATGGCTGTAAAATTTGATAAAAAAACAAATCGCGAATATGTGTATGTTAATTCTACAGAAAATTATGAATTTAGCTCTGATGCCTTAGATAGAAATAACATACTAATTGCTACTTTTAACAATACTGCAAGAGTTATGACAAATAGTGGCACACTAGTTTTATTTGAGGGTCAAAACCCTGTTGAGCTTTATAGAATGCTAGCAAACAATAAAACTCAAGCTGATGAGTTAAAAGATAATTTTATAAAATTCTATGCTTGGGCTAGTCATGCAGTTTTTGAGATTTACTGTAGAAGCTGTAATAATGGGAAACCAATACACAATTTTGTTGATATGATTAATGAAGTCGAAGTTTCTGAAGACCCAACGACAGCTTTTCTATATGATTATTTTTCTTCGCCTAACGCAAGGTTTTTGGGATATGAACCTCCATCTTTATCGAGGATAGAGTCAAAAACCAATACTACAACCACAATGAATATCCAAGATTTCGACACCCTAAAGTTTCATTTAACAAATGACCAAGTGCTTCAAGTAAATAATTCTATAGAAAAAATTATCCAATTACAGAAAAAAGGAAGTTATTCTTATGTGTATTGGTCGCACGATTGCGTTTCTTTATTAACAGATATTTATACTTACAGTGGTTTTCCAGGGCATTTTTCTGAATTCTTGCGAGATGATGAATTATTTCTATCTAAAAAGTTTGGTGTAGGCACATCTGGAAAAGCCTATCTTCATAGATATGATGATTTTAGTTATAAGCATGACCCAAAAAGAAAGTCTGTGTCGGAGTTTATGAGGGATACTGAAGGCGAGTATTTTGGAAAAAATTGGTATAATGGCATTTATGATAAAGTTGTAGGTAAAACAAAGCTTTCAAAATATCCGCAAGTTTTAGAACGATATAATGAAGCTCAAGAATCAAATAACAGAGTGCTACCTTTGCTAATTAGCGAAATGCTTAAAAAATTTAAAATTAATCTTAGCGAAAAAAACTTACAAACTTTGCTTGAGTTCGCCCTTCCAGTAAGAAATTTTGATCTGTATTATTTTCAGACTGCAGAACAAATTTATGAAATATTTGTAAAATACAAAGATAGCTCTGTTTTTGATCAATTATTTGAATATGGAGGCACCATATATGGGCTTGGAATGATAAGGTATAGATGTAGTTATTCTGTAGATTCTAAAGAAGATGCGAAAAGAAATTTTGATGAATGTAATAAACAATTATTTGATGTTGCTCAATATCAGTTAGCAAATCCATTTGATTTAGTGTGTCGAAGTGGCGATTTATTCCCAATATATCAATATCAATGTTCATATAACCAAGTAAATCCACTAACTCAAGATGAGAAAGAATTATGCTTAGCTCTGAAATTTGAGAGCGAAAGACCAAGTGAAAATTATGAGATGTAATTTTCTACGACTTGAACCAATATGTTTGTTGTGTTAGAATGGCACTTCAACAAAGATATTAAAAACATGAGTTTATTAGGAATTCATATTTGCGCCTGAGTTTAGCATACGGATATAAGAGACGCCGTATGCCGTTAAATCTCAAAGTTTTCGGCACTCTAATGAGGCCACTTTGGCCTTGTACTTCAAACAATATATTATGTGTCGATCATGTTAATCATTAATAATTTAACCAAAAAATTTGCAGCTAGAACGCTGTTAGACAATATTAGCTTCAACTTTCCAAGTACTGGTATACTTGCGCTCGTCGGAGCGAATGGTGCTGGCAAAAGTACACTACTTAACATTCTATGTAATCTGGAAGAAGCCGATTCTGGCTCAATAACAAAGCCTAAGGATTATGCCGTAGCTTATCTCCCACAAGACCCAAACCAACATCCAAAACCTACAATTTTGGAAGAGTGTATTTCTGGCGCTGAAGAAGTTTATGAGCTTAAACAAAAGCTAGATGCGGTAACTGTAGAAATGGAAACAGCGTATACTGACGAAGTATACGAAGAGTATGAAAGAGTAGAAAGTTTATATCGCCAAAAAAACGGTTATGCTTTAGAGGCAAAAGCTAGCCAAATTCTATCAGGTCTAGGGTTTAAGCAAGAACAGCTTGAATCTCACCCAACGCATATTTCTGGCGGTTGGAGAATGCGACTTGAACTTGCGAAAATTTTATTAAAAGATCCGAATTTCCTAATTCTCGATGAGCCAACTAACCACTTGGATCTACCAAGTATTTTATGGCTAGAAGAATACCTAAAAAAATTCAAAGGTGTTGTTCTATTTGTATCGCATGACGAAGATTTACTGGTTGGCTTGCCTAATAAAATTCTTCATTTAAAAGCTGCGACCTTACGTGAATATACAGGAAACTACTATGATTTCTTAGAGCAGTATGCACAGATAGAAGAGCAGAAAAAACAGAACTTGGAGAACGTAGAAAAGAAGATTAAGCAGCTATCCGTTTTCGTAGATAAATTTAAAGCAAAAGCTTCTAAAGCTACACAGGCGCAAAGCAAGATGAAGATGATCGCGAAAATGCGTGATGAAGCTTCAGGAATTGTTGTTGATAGAGAAGATCAAGAAATCAATATTCGTATTCCGCTTACTACAAAAAGTGGAAAAGATGTGCTGGAATTAAAAGATTTGTGCATTGGTAATAACAATATCACATTGGTGAAAAATATTAATCTTCATGTTGCGCGTGGTCAAAAAATTGCTGTCATTGGAGCAAACGGAATAGGTAAATCAACTTTCATGAAAACTTTGGTGGGGGAAACCCCAGCTATATCTGGTGAAATGAAATTAGGTTTCAATTCTAAAATGGCCTATTTTGCTCAGGATCAATTGCAATATCTTGACATGACAGCCTCTGTTTTAGAAAACGTACAGAAATTTAATGCAGATTTCCCATTACCAAAAGCTAGAAGTTTACTTGGATCATTCTTATTTAGAAGTGATGATGTATTCAAAAAGGCGTCAGTGCTTTCTGGTGGTGAGAAAAACAGATTGAGCTTGGCATGTATGTTGGTGAAGGATGCTAACTTCTTATTACTAGACGAACCAACCAACCACTTAGACATTTCAAGTATTGAAGTACTGGCGCACGCGCTTAAGACTTATGAGGGTACTGCTATGTTTATCAGCCATAATAGAAACTTCATCAATACCGTTGCGACTCATATTATGGTACTGCAAAAGAATGGTAAAACCTATCTTTATGAAGGGACATTAGAAGATGTTCCTGCTGATAAGTTGTTGTAGTAAAAAAACGTTAATGTCACATATAATTTCTGGTTGAATTTTTCACTTGTTAAAATAAATGTCCACATGTACTTCCGTTCTTCCACACAGCGTAATATGATTTACATAAATCTTAAATAACACCTAGCAATTGCTAGTAAATTTAATATATTATAATTGGTAAGTATTTTTGGAATAGAGAGTTTATGGATCCGATCTTAACAGGTTTGATGAGTGTGTTTTGGTTTTTAGTAGTAATAACCATAGTTGTTTTTGTTCATGAGTTTGGGCATTATTTTGTTGCTCGTCTTAATGGTGTGAAAGTTGAGGTTTTTTCAATTGGCTTTGGTTCAGAGCTGGTTGGTTGGACAGATCCGCATGGAACACGTTGGAAAATTGCAGCTATTCCTATGGGTGGGTATGTAAAAATGTACGGTGATGCTGATCCATCGAGCTCTCCTGATTTTGATAAACTTAAGAAATTATCAAAAAAAGAAAAGGCGCAGTCGTTTTATTTTAAAAAAATATGGCAGAAAGCTTTGGTAGTATTTGCTGGGCCTGCTGCTAACTATATTTTAGCAATAGTGATTCTAGCAACCATGTTTAGTTTCTACGGAAAGGCTTATATTCTTCCAGAAATTACAGCTGTTGTAAAAGACAGTGTTGCTGCAAAAGCAGGAGTAGAAGCGGGTGACGTTGTAAAAAAAATTGATGATAGAGAGATTGAAACATTCGAAGAGATTAGACAGATACTGGCTCTGAATCTTGGCGAAGAAATACATGTTGTTATTGAGCGTGGCTCAAGGGTTTTGGAATTCGATTTAAAGCCTGAAATCAAAGTGACAAAAGACGTATTCGGTAATGAGATTAAAATGCCTATGCTAGGTATAACATCTAATAAATATGAAAACGAAGAATTAACTTTTGGTATGGCTGCTATTGAAGCAGTTCAGGATTCCTATAACATATCTGTTGGTATGTTGCAGGCTGTTTGGCAAATGCTAATTGGCGCAAGAAGCACAGATGATCTAGGTGGGCCAATTAAAATTGCAAAGTATTCAGGACAATCTGCTGAGTCAGGGGTAAATGGCATCTTGTGGTTTGTTGCCCTTATTTCAATAAACTTAGGGTTGGTTAACTTATTCCCTATTCCAATGTTAGATGGTGGGCATTTAATGTATTACGCAATTGAAGCCATTAAAGGAAAACCCTTGAGCGAAAAAATACAGATGATTGGGTTCAGGATTGGCCTAACACTACTTGTAGCGCTTATGATATATGTAACTGTAAAAGATATAGTTTCGGTCTTTATAAACTGAGTAATATAGATTCCGCTAATTGTGTTCGCGCAGATGGAATTTTTTTTCCATACGGGAAAAAGTAAAACTTTTCCATAAAATGACTGAGTATTCTTATTGCCTCTTGAATCTCTGAAACAACTGGTTGTGAAGAGTCGTTTAAAAAGAATGATGGTAGCATAAACATTTTATCTTTATAAGGCTCTCCAGCAATCTTTGAAACAGCAGCCCCAGACTTAGGGGATATATATTCTAAGTTTTCAGTTTCTCCAGTTGCGATACACTTAGAGAGATCAAGTCCATACCCTGCTTTGCTAAGTAGTAATAATTCAAATAATATATAATGTTTGTATGGATCAATATCATCACGAATTGCAACCATTAGTTCTGCCAACTTATTATAAATATCAGTCTGTGGTTCTTTTTCATGTAGGAAAGATTTGCACATCGCTAATGCAGAATTCAATATGATCATCTTATTTTGGTTATTACTGACGATTGTAAAAACATTGGTAATAGTTTCTAGTCTAATAATTCCAAGGTGGTCAGAAAGCCTAGCATTCCAAAACATATTCGATATATTTCCACTAAGCATATCTGGTTTGTTTTTTTTATTTGCTGCAAAAAGCCCTTTCATTAATCCATGTTCTTTAGTAAGTAACGAAATAATATATTTGGATTCTTGAAACCTCTGCTGATCAAGTATTATTGCTTGGTCTTCTAGTTGCATTGCTCTGCTTTAATATATGTTATGTGAATTAGAATAACAAATTAATAAGGTTTGGCATAGATATTGCTTCGTATTGTCACATTTAAACCAAAAAGTATTTGGAGAAAAATTATGGCTACAGGTGCAATATCGGCTTCCGTATCAAGCATGACAGAGACAGACAGAAGGATTGAGGAATATTCTGGTAACATTGCGAACGTTGGAACCAAGGGGTATAAAGGCTTCGAGGCTCAGGCGCAAAGTATAGTAAATGCTTCGGGAAAATCTGCGGGCGGTGTATTGAGCGTTACACGCCAGTTGGTTGATCAACAAGGTAAAATGGAAAGGACGGAATTCGCTACAGATATAGCACTTGGCGGACAGGGCTTTTTCGTTGTTACAGACAAACTTGATGAAAATGGAAATATTAGCAACTTGTTTTTTACCCGTGAAGGTTCATTTAGAAAAGATAATCTAGGAAGATTCGTAAATGGTGCGGAATATCTACTTGTAGGATGGCCATTAGATTCTAATGAAAGATTGCCAGATACTAAGTCCTTGCCTTCGAGCTTGAAGTTGGTTGATGTTAAGCAATTAATTTCTGAAGCGTCGTCCACCTCTGAAATTAAATTTGGTGCCAACTTAGATGCCCAACAAAAAGTGGCGGGCGGTGGTGTCACAACTATTAACATATTGAATAAAGGACCTAAAGCTTCGCCAGCTAACTTTAATATCAGGGCTAATGATATTTTGTATCCAAACGCAGCTAATAACCTGACTGTTGGTGAAGGTATAAAATTAACTTCATATACTTCATCTAGTGATGCAAAGGTAGAGAAAATAATTGAATATGGTGGTTTTGCGCAGTCGTATACATTTAACAGTGCAGGTACAGAACTAGCAGGCGCTGCTGGCACAGTTCTTAAATTCCAAGTTAACGACCGTATTTCTGATGATATGACTAGAGGTTCTGGTGCATCAAACCAAGTTGTTCTAGAGAATCTTGCTCAACAAATTAATGAGAAATCAACTGGCGATTATTCTGTAAGAGCGAGAGTTGTGACTCAATATGTTGCTGGTGTACTAAAATCTACATTGCTTGTGTCGCCTGATAAAGCAAACTATTCTTTAACTTTTTTGGGAGATGCTACATTAAGAAATACTATAGGGTTTGAAGATGCGAAAAATATCAAAGCATTCCAAATTAGTAGTAGTAGCGACGTAATTGGTAGATTCTCTTCACTACAAGATTTAAAAGAGCATTTGGGCACTGCAGGTTTATCAGCTGATATATTTTCATCTGATTCCGTAGGTGCTAATATTACACTTCAATCTACTAACCCGCTATTCCTAGAAAACTATAATAAAGGGTCGGGCAGTAATTTCCTTGAAGAGTTCGGTTTGAAGCAAGGGTTCTTAGCTACAAATTACGATCCATATGATGCAAACAATAATATGGCTGGCAGATCAGTAGAAGCTCACTTCAGCCAAGATGTTGAGATCTATGACAGGATGGGTAATAAGCATGTTATGATTTTAGCTTTCCTGAAATTAGATACAAATACTTGGGCTGTTGAAGCGTATGCTAATGATCCGTCAAAAGTAAGCGTTGCGGGCAGAACTGATGGATTATTGCAAGCTGGTGTTTTA
This sequence comes from uncultured Candidatus Midichloriaceae bacterium, assembly GCA_964558975.1. Classification (GTDB taxonomy): domain Bacteria; phylum Pseudomonadota; class Alphaproteobacteria; order Rickettsiales; family Midichloriaceae; genus CAZLFQ01. The sequence continues at coordinate 417,745 of CAZLFQ010000001.1, read as the reverse complement.
AAATTTGACGGTAGAGGTAACCTACAGTCGATGTTAAATACAACTCAATTAGCAAAAACTAAAAATATTTCCTCACCACACCAAGCTCTCGGAGCGACAGCTGGTCAACTTTTAGAAGTTGACGTATCAGCTGGTTCTACAAGCATCAAACATACATTTACATATGGTGCTGCTATTGCAAGTAGCTCGTACTTTGCTCAAACAGGCGTTGATTTGGCGGGAACTGTTGGCGATCAGTTGAACATAACTTATAAAACTTCATCTGTAGATCCAGGCACAACATATAACGTAACAAGAGGTGCTGGTGTAACTAATATTGATGTTCTAAAGAATTTAGCTAATCAAATTAACACTACGGTTGGCCTAAGAGACGTAGTTAGAGCCGATGTTGTTTATGATAAAGATGGAACAAACAAATACAAAATTGATATTAGGCCTATTGATTCGACTAAAATCGTTGAATTTGGTGAAACTCCAGCTGCTGGATTTGGTACAGATTTAGGAATTACCAGTGCTGATAATATAGCAGCAAATAGCTTCACATCTTTATACGAATTAGCTGAGCAACTTAATAGCACAGAAGGGCCTTTTGCACTCCAAGCTGAAGTTGTGACAGGCACTATGGATAATACATATAGACTAAAAATTCAGCCTAAGAATCCAAGTCTAAATATGACATTTAACGGAGATGCTCAAATAATAGGTGTGCCAATTGGTACTGGTGTTAGCACAACTATATATGAAGCCCTTGGACTGAAAAACACCTCTGAATCCAATCAACTTGCTTCATTAGAGGATGAATTTGTAGTGAACTGGTCAGCAATCGTTGGTGCAGAGCCAAATACTATTAGTGTGAAATTTGGTGATGTTGGAACAGCTGGTGGTATTGGACAGGTTTCTGGGATCTATTCAATTAAGTCAAAAGAAGCTAACGGTTGGTCTACTGGTCAGTTAAGTGGTGTTACTGTTGATAGTAATGGTTACATCGTTGCACAATTTACAAACAACAGAACTAGAAAGATCTTTAAACTTGCAATTGCAGACTTTGCAAACCCTAACGGATTGATTCCTTATGCAGGTAACGTTTTCAGCGCAAGTAAAGATTCGGGTCCATTTAACTTAAAAGAAGCAGGACAGGAAGGTGTTGGTAAAGTTCTTTCTGGCACACTTGAGGGATCAAACGTTGATACTGCAGATCAGCTTACAAAACTAATTTTAGCGCAGAGGCAATATCAAGCCAGTGCTAAGGTAATTAGCGTTGTTGATAAACTTCAAGATGACTTGTTACATAGAACATTTAATACATAATGAAACTAACTAAATGAAAAGCTCGCATTTAAAAAATGCGAGCTTTTTTTATTTTTTGTTAAGGTAAATAATTGTTTTGCTAAATGATTACAGTTCTATAATTTAGGAGTCAGAAATCTATGTTGTAAAACCATGATAGCCAAAGTTACATTGAATCATAAAGAGAATGCATATAGTGATCAGTTTCAGGGACTAATTTCAAAAGTACCATTACATTTGTTGATGCCTGATGATTTCATAGCCAATGAAGTGAAAGACACTAAGATAACATCAAAGACTTATTACTATTTTAAAAACGACGCAATTAATAATGAATCATTATTAAATTTTTTAAGATTGGAAGTAAATAAATTCCAAGTATTTCAGAGAGGCGAAGACACAGCTCTTTATTGCGATAAAGATCATCAATATATTTTTGCCAATACCAATTATAGAGATGTTGTAAAAAAACTATATATTACTCCTGAGGACTACAGCTATAGCCTTGTATTTAGGACTGCTGAATATCATTCATACATAGAACTTAAAGATCTCGTTACTAACCATACTCTCACATTCGGTGTGGCACCAAAACAAAAAGGTTCGATGTATAGTGATCTCTATATAAGGAATGATAGCTATTACACGCCAAAATATTCTACAGGTGATAAATTTCTAAAGAATGGTGAATATAACCCTCATTTTAACAAGGGATCGATTTCTATAACGTTTCCATTAAATAAAGAGAAAGCAAAGCAGTTGATTGCCAATATACAAAAGCACAACGCGAAATTTCATAGCGAATCTCATAAATATGATTTCTTAGGTTACTTTGGTAAAAATTGTGCAGACTTTGCTTATGATATAATTGAAAGTGTAGGGATTGATCCAACTATAAATCACTACTTTAAAACTGATGAGTTAGATCTGCGCGATCAGGGCGTGATGTACCATGTTTGGAAAGATCTTGGGACATTTAAATATGCGTGGAATATGCCAAAAGAATTTATAGATACAGTATCTAATTTTATTACAGGTAGTGATTTTGATAGGGTTTCTGAGTCGATGCTTAGTAAATTGGGTTATTATAATATTTTTACTCATTCAGTATCCTCACTAATACCTGCAGCATATAGAGGAGATGTTTCAAAAATAAGAGAGAGTGTAGAAAAAATTAATATTGCGAATTTTGCTGGGGAGACTCCATTACACATAGCCCTACAAAATGGTAATTTTGATTTTGCAGATTTATTGTTTGCACTTGGAGCTGATGTTAACTTAAAAGATGCAAAAGGGCAGGCTGCGCTTCACGTAATAGCTGCACAAAAAACTTCAGAAATTAAAAATAATATTCTAAAGAGTTTATGTAAACTTGGTAATGATGTAAATGCTGCTGATAATATCAATATCAAAACTCCATTAACAAATGCTGTATTGTCTGATGATCCTGAAGCGGTCAAAATTTTAATAGAGTGTGGTGCAAATGTTTCTTATGTTAACGAAAATAAAGATAATATCATTAACATAGCTGTTTTAGCAGGTAAGTTTAAAACAATAAACTTACTTCATTCTAAAGATCAGAACTTGATATATTATGATAATCTTGAGCATCAGATTCCAATTTGTGAGATAGCAAAACAATCTAATCCAAATATCATTATAAATGGTTTCGATGAATTATGGTCATCTTTTGATCAAAGTAATTGTAAACAGCATAGTGATTTATATTCGCACCTAGATCTTTAAAAACTGAGTGATCTGTTTTCTACTTATAACACCAAAAAAGTAGCAAAACGCTAGATATAAAATTCCGCCGACAATTATTTCAAGTGCCATTGATACGAATATATTTATGTTGTTAGTCAGTGACTCAATGCCATATATTGCTAGCGTCATAAGTAAACCTGATATGAAAAATTTGAGGATTCTAGTTAGGCTGTTTTCAGATAATTTATATCTTTTCTTATTGATTGAGAGTTTGATTAAAATTATGAGCATTAACCAAGACGAAACGACACTTCCTATTGCAATTGCAACGTGTTTGAATTGAGATAACAAAAGTAAACTTATCAAAATGTTTACTAGAAGACTTAGCGTTGAGATTATTACAGGAGTTTTAGTATCTCCTGCAGCAAAGAAGCTTGATGTGAAAACTTTTAACAACACATATGCTGGCAATCCAAATGCGAATACTGATAATGCTTTTGAAGTTTGAATTGTTGCTTCGTGAGTAAATTCACCATGTTCAAAAAGTAATTTTATAATATCTTCTGAAAGAATAACGATTGCAAGCATGGCTGGAATTGTAAACAACATGCAAAATTCAATTGCTGTGTTCTTATTTTTGATTGCACTGGCACTATTTCCGTTTTCATAATCTTTTGCAAGGGTAGGGAGTAATACAGTTCCCATTGCTGTTCCTATTAAAGCTAAAGGTAATTGGTATATTCTATCTGCATAGTAAAGATAAGAGATGCCGCCAATCACATATGAAGCGAGAATGGTTGTTATAAAAACGTTGATTTGGGCTATTCCAGAACCAAAAATTCCAGGTATAATACGCTTAAGTAGCGTTTTTACTTCGTCCGACATTTTTAGTGAGAATGTGAAGTTAACAAGAATTTTATTCTTTTTAGCAAAGTATAAAACCCATAATAATTCAACAATACCTGCTATTAAAACACCATAAGATAGAGCATGAGCCTTTGTTTCTGTGATGCTAACGAACGCTACAGAAAATATCATGACTATATTTAATAAAATTGGTGCTGAGGCAAATGCAGCATACTTCCCAAGACTATTAAGCATGCCGCCGTAAAATGCTAGAAATGACATAAATATTATGTAAGGAAAGGTAATCCTTCCTAAGGCTACAGCGGTAGTGAATATGCTCTGATCATCAATATATCCAGGTGCCATTATCATGACTAACTCTGGCATGAAATACATCATGATTGCTGAGAAAATTATTAGAGCTATTAATAACCATGCCTGAACTTGTTGTGCAAATTTCTTAGCTTCAGTACCTGACTTTGATGACAATGCTGAGTATATCGGTACGAATGCAGCGCTAAAAGCGCCTTCTCCAAAGATTGTTCTAAATAAATTTGGGATTCTAAATGCGATGATAAATGCATCGTTTAGAGCACCAGCGCCAAGTACAAATGCTATAAAGGCATCACGAATATAGCCGAAAATTCGTGAAATAAGCGTCAGTCCGCCCACAGTTATAGAGTTTTTGATTATTGTCATACCTTTGCAACCATGAATATTTCAAAATACACTTTACTATATGGATGTATAGAAACAAGTCTATATGTGAAGAAAGGACAATCGTGTCTTGCTAAAGGCTCCAATTACAAATAATATATTATTATATAAGTTTTATTTGTTTTCTGATGTCGCGATTTTTATTTGCATTTATGTTCGTTGGTTTAATGGTATCTCCTGCTTATGCTGAAGGCGATAATATAGTTAGCTATTTAGTTGGTAAGCAGAAGCTAGACTACAGACGTTTATTCGATGATGTTATTGTAAAAGTCAAAAACGAGTATGTGGAAGAAACAAATGATAAGCAGCTTATTGAAGCAGCGTTAGAAGGAATGCTTTCTTCTCTTGATCCGCACTCAACGTTTTTAAATGAAAAAGATTTTCAAGACATGAAAATTTCCACTAAAGGAGAGTTTGGTGGACTGGGCATTGAAGTAACTATGGAAAGGGGCTTTATAAAAGTTATTTCTCCTTATGAAGACGGCCCTGCATTTAAAGCTGGTGTCAAAGTAGGTGATTTTATTACCATGATTGATGGTCAGATTGTTAAAGGTCTGACGCTATCACAAGCTGTAGAAAAACTTCGTGGAAAACCTAAAACAAAAGTTAAAGTGACAATTTATCGTGAGTCTTCAAATGAGACACTTGAGATGACTCTATCTAGGGAGATCATTAAAATTATTCCTGTTAAAGCAAAATTAGTAGGTGAAGATGTTGCTCACTTGAAGTTGGCAAGCTTTAGTGAAAATAGCTCCCAGCTGCTGAGAAAAGAATTTATGAGATTAGAAGATCAAGCTAAAGATTCTGGTAAACTTTTAAGAGGTGTAGTTCTGGATCTTAGATGGAATCCAGGTGGATTGCTTGACCAATCAAGAGAAGTGACAGAGTTATTCCTTGAAGAAGGAGTAATAGTTTCTACAAAAGGAAGAATTCCTGATTCTAACAATGTTTATAGAGCTAATGGCAAGGATATGACAAATGGCTTGCCTATTGTTGTGCTAATTAACGGCGGCTCTGCTTCTGCTTCTGAAATTGTGGCGGGCGCTCTACAAGATAACAAAAGGGCATTAATCGCAGGAACAAAGTCATTTGGTAAAGGTTCGGTACAAACAGTGATGCCATTACCCGGAAATACTGCGATGAAAATTACTACTTCAAGGTACTTCACTCCATCAGGCAACTCAATTCAAGCTGAAGGCATTGAACCAGATGTTGTCATTGAAGAAGGTGTGGTCACGGCGACGAAAGGTAATGAGTTTATGGGTTCTGAAGCTTCCCTAATGGGTCATTTAGAAGGAGATGATGATAGTAAACAGCCAGCTGATGCTAAAAAGCATAAAAGTATCAATAGTGTGTCTGGGAATAAGAAGCTGGCCGGTGAAGACTTCCAGTTATTAAGAGCAGTTGACCTAGTGAAGGGAATGGCGTTATACTCTGAGCGCTTAACAAATTAAGATTCAGATGCGACTTTTTAAAATATTAACGCTTTTATTGTGCGTTTGCCATAGTTCCTATGCTATGGAATATAAGATTGTAACTCCAACACAGCTAGATGCGATGGTTGAGAGTAAATCTCAAGTTAAGTTGATTTTCTTCTTCACTTCATGGTGCTCTGTATGTAAGCGGAATTATGTTGAGTTACTTAGACTCGAAGAAAAATATAAAGATGATAACTTCAAGGTTATGGCAGTTTCACTAGATGAAGATTTAGGCAAATTAAAATATTTTATGCGCGGACATAACGCAAGTGATTCAACAGTATACCACCTATTATATTCAGACCCAAATGCTGTAAGTAATATATTTAATAAGCATGGCATAAGATACACAGGTGCAATCCCACATATTACATTGTTAGATGAAAAAGGAAAAATAATTGCTGACGGCAACTACGATCTTTCTTATTTTGATAAAGGATTAGATAAACTTCTGAAACGGTCATGAAGCAAACACTTTTTAATCTTGAGCCAGATTGCGACTACTTGGAGCATGATTACATAGTTTCATTATGCAACTTAGAGGCCTATAAGGCAGTTCAAGGTGAAGTTGTTTGGCCAAATAATCAGTTGCTAATAATTGGTGATGAGAGTAGCGGAAAGACACACTTGGCAAAAATATGGCAGGAAAAAGTTGGGGCAACATTTTTAAATGATGGTGATGACTTTGCAAATTACATAAATAAATCCTCGGCATTTATATTAGAAGATATAGAAACTGTTAAGTCAGAAGAATATCTTTTTCATCTGATTAACTTTGTTAGAAATAATTCATTTTCATTACTTTTGACTGCAAAGTATTTACCAGATTTTTTGCTAGCAGATTTAAAATCCCGCATTACAGCAATGCATAAAATTCTAATCAAACAGCCTGATGATGAAATGCTAAAGATACTATTATTAAAACAGTTTAGTGATAGACAGCTTCGAATCAATAACGAAGTAATTGAATATATTCTAACTCGCACAGAAAGAAGCTTTGAGTTTGTTGCTAAACTTGTGAACTTAATAGATCAGATGTCTCTAAGTGAGAAAAAAGGAATTACTGTTCCTATGGTGAAGAAGGTGATGTCTAACTCAATGCTAATAACTTCAGTCGAAGCAGCATGAATATTGTTGCAACATTAAAGGAATTAATCAAACAAAGCGGCTCAATTCCAGTTGATAAATTCATGGAAATGGTGATCCCATACTACTATAAAAATAATAATCCATTTGGAAAAAAAGGTGATTTTGTTACTGCGCCAGAAGTAAGTCAAATGTTCGGTGAAATGATTGGGATATGGTGTGCAAATCATTGGCTTAATAAAGGGAAAAATAAATTCACACTTGTGGAGATTGGTGGTGGAAACGGAACTTTAATGGCTGATCTATTACGAGGAACTAAGAATGTAAAAGGTTTTCACGATGCAATTAAGCAGATTGCAATGGTTGAAATAAGCCCATCACTTCAAGAAAAACAGAAATCCAAAATTTTGTTTTCTAATATTAATTGGTATAGTGACCTGAAAGAAGTAGATTCAGAAAATTGCATTGTCATTTGTAATGAATTTTTTGATGCTTTGCCCATAAAACAATTTATAAAAGAACAAGATGGATTTAAAGAAATTCATATTGGATTGAAAAACGATGAGTTTGAATTTGTAACAAAATCTATATCTTGGCATTTAGGCGACTTGTGTGGAGTTGGTGTAATCGTTGAAAAATCCGAATCCAGCATTAGATATGCCGAAGTTATAAAGCAGAAAATTGGCTCAGCAGGAGCGGCTATAATAATTGATTATGGTTATGTAGAGACTAGTTATAAATCTACTCTTCAGGCTCTAAAGAGCCATAAATTTCACAATGTATTAAAAGAAATTGGGGAAGCTGACATTACAGCGCATGTTGATTTTAAATCATTAGCTAAGGTTTTTGATGATTTTAAAGCTAATATTATCCCACAAGGAGACTTTCTGATTAAATGCGGAATAATGGCACGTGCAGCCATGCTAATCGATAATGGAGCTGATCCTAAAGAAATTCACGAAGCACTAGCTAGACTCATAAATAATGATCAAATGGGGCAGCTATTTAAGGTTTTGGAAATTACGACTTGATAATAGACTTGCTAAAACCACCCTGTTTATTTAATAATTAGTCTATAAGAACCATGAGCTAAGCGTGATTATAATTGCCTACATATTAGTATTATCTTTGATTATTCCAGCAGTGTATGGGTATTTAGCTGAAAAGAAGTTTTTATCCCGTATTGAGGAAAGAGAGAAAATATTAAAAGTTCCAGTACTAACTATTGGCAGAAAACTAACTGCATTTACTATTGAGAAGTCATATCTAGTGCAAGGGTCGGTTGTTGTAACAATGAACTTTTTGAGAAGATATAAGCTTTTTTGGTTGAGGTTGATATATGGTGCAACTACATCAACTAAATGGCTAATCGATTTAGCAACAAGAGAGGCATTGCTAAGAGCAAAAGAATCTGCAAAAGATGCGACTTATTTAATTAATTTTAAGTTTGAATTTGCTAGAACAAATAAAAGTGAAATTGAGGTTCTAGCTTATGGCACTGCTATACATTTATACCAAGACACTTTAGGGATCTACTTCTTACCTGATGTTCCAATAAAGCAAGAGCCTTATACAAGAGGCTCGGCTTTACTAAAGAATTTCTGTATTAGCTTAGCATTTCTTTTGGCCTTATGTGCTGGGATTTTTAGTTTTGAACAATATTATTCAAAAGAGATATTAGAAAATTTTTCTGATGAAGATGAAAAAGTTGTATGGCAATATTTAAGTTCCAGTTCATCGATCTCACAAAGAAACCTAAAGCCATATTTAGCTGAAACAGAAGCTGTATTGCAAAATGTACTAGATGTAGTGCCAAAGCCTGATTCATTAAAGAAATACCAGTTTAAAGTTCTTTTAATAGATAGCGAAGAAAAAGATATTCTGATATCGCCAGAAGGGAATATTTTGTTTTATAAAGGAGCATTAAGGCAGATTAAAAGTGAGAATGAACTTTTCTTTGTTTTTGCACATGCTATTCAACACTATAAAAATAGAGAGCATATAAAAGCTATGGGTACATACATTATTACCCCATATATTTTTATGAAAGCTTTTGGTGATGATAGTTTTTTTGCAATGTGGATTGTTAGATTGTATCCATTTTATAATATCTCATTTTCATCCTCTCAGGAAGATGAAGCTAATTTTGAAGCAGTAAAATTACTAAATGAACACTATGGGCATGTTGGTGGAATAGAAAATAATTCTAGCTTTGCAGAAGAGCATCTAGGAAGTAAGTCTGCTCAAGATTATGCTAAAGAGAATAATTTTGAGTTTAAGGCTGCTACCTTTTTAGATATTGAGCTGGATGCGCCACAGATTGTTGTTGATCCTGTAAATGTTATTCCACAAGCGCAGAAAAATCCTGATTATAAAAAAATTATTGATGAATTTAGAGTTTATTCTTCATCCCTAATAGGCAAGTACAGACAATCAATGAACTTCATGTATATAGTTCTTGATCCCAAATCAACTAATTCACAAGAGTCAGTGGATCAGCAATTGAAATACATAGACTTTGGCTTTGCAAATATTGAGTACTATAAAAATCTAATTGATAGCACTATTAAAGAATATGATCATAGCTTGGCAGAAGTAATTGAACTGGTTGAAGACCCAGACTTGAAAAGAGTTTTGAGTTCTTTATGGAAACAAGAAGCTGATAATATCTCAAAAATTGCAGTATTTTATTTTGATAGGGATTATGAAATTTTGAAAACTCAACAAGGTGCATTGAACTTTTTGAGTCATAGAATCGGAAAATTTTCGAATAGTGGTGGTAGGATTACATTTGCACTTAAGAATGATCAAGAAAGCTATGATGGTTTGCTTTCACGCATTCAAGAGCAATTTGCGAAAACACCACCAGTAACAACTAATCAAGGAACAAAATGACAGATGAAATTATATTATCAACCTTAGAGAACGTACCGGGATCTGATATAGAGCAGCATATAGGTTTGGTCATGGGTGTTGGCGTAAAAGGTACTAACTTAATCACCAGTTTTTTTGGAAATTTAAAAAATTTCTTTGGCGGTGAAAATACAAGCATGACTGCACTTCTTCAAGAAACCAGAAAACAAGCTATGGATCACCTAATTGAAGAAGCAAAAAAACTTGGCGCAAATGCTGTTATAAATTTACGGATAGAAAGTTCGAATGTTAGCTCTGGAACTGCAGAAGTTAGTGTTTACGGCACAGCTGTAAAGATAATAAAATACTAAGCTATGATTGGTTATCCAGCCTAGAAAACACTTGCTGATAGCTGAAATATCGGATAAACCAATATCTCATAGAATATAGAATTTTAAGTAGATGTTTGCATATTTAGCTAAGAAGATCTTTGGAAGTTCAAATGATAGAATAATCAGCACTATACTCCCTATAGTGAAGCAGGTTAACGATTTTGAACCAATTTTGGAGAAACTGTCTGATGAAGAACTTAAAAATAAAACCCAGCAATTCAAAGATAAATTAGCAAGTGGTTCGACTCTTGATGATATACTGCCTGAAGCCTTTGCTGTGGTTAGAGAAGCCTCAAAAAGAACTTTAGGTATGCGCCATTTCGATGTGCAGCTTATTGGTGGTGTTATCCTCCATAGAGGCATGATTTCTGAAATGAAAACTGGCGAAGGTAAAACGCTAGTTGCTACATTGCCAATATATCTTAATGCTCTTACAGGTAAGGGCGTGCACCTTGTGACAGTGAATGATTACTTAGTTAAGCGTGATGCAGAATGGATGGGGTCGATCTACAAATTCCTAGGTTTGACTATAGGTTGTGTTACAAATGATATTGATGAAGCTACTCGAAAAGCTGCATACGAAGCTGATATCACATATGGTACGAACAATGAATTTGGTTTTGACTATCTAAGAGATAACCTGAAATACCGTATTGAAAATATGGTTCAGCGCGAATTCAATTATGCAATAGTTGATGAAGTTGACAGTATCTTGATCGATGAGGCTAGAACTCCTCTAATTATCTCAGGGCCTACAGAAGACAACACCGATCTTTATGTAAGAGTTAATAAAATAATTCCAATGCTTGAAAAAGAGCATTATGAAGTTGATGAAAAGAATAAGTCTGCAATTTTAACTGAAGCAGGACACATCGCCATAGAAGAGCTTTTAAAAGCTAATAAAATTATATCTGATGAAACTGGCTTATATGATTTTGAAAATATGTCAGTTGTACACCATGTGAACCAAGCTTTGCGTGCACATAATTTATTCCATAAAGACGTTGATTATATAGTGAAGGATGGAAAGATTTATATTATTGACGAATTTACTGGAAGGATAATGGAAGGTAGACGGTATTCAGAAGGATTGCATCAAGCTTTAGAAGCTAAAGAAAAAGTTGAAATTCAAAATGAAAACCAAACACTGGCTTCAATTACATTCCAAAACTACTTTAGAATGTATCCGAAATTGGCAGGGATGACTGGTACTGCTATGACTGAAGCAGCTGAGTTTAGTGATATATATAAATTAGAATCAGTATCAATTCCTACGCATGTAGATGTAAAACGTATTGACGAAGATGATTCAATCTATCTCTCAATTGAAGAAAAATACGATGCAATTATAGCAGAGATAAAAGAAGCGCATGCTAAAGGTCAGCCGACATTGGTTGGTACAGTAAGTATTGAAAAATCAGAGTTGATTTCAACTCTCCTGAATAAAAAGGGAATTAAACACAACGTTCTTAATGCTAGATATCATGCTAAAGAAGCGGAAATTATTGCGCAGGCTGGTAGGTTTGGAGCGGTAACAATAGCTACCAATATGGCGGGTCGTGGTACAGATATTAAGCTTGGTGGTAACCCTGAGTTAATGGCTCTGGCTGATAAAAAGCTAGATTTAGAAAAAGCTAAAGCCATAGTTGAAGAAGAAAAAGAGAAAGTTCTTCAGGCTGGTGGATTATTTGTACTTGGCACAGAAAGACATGAATCCCGTAGGATAGACAATCAGCTAAGAGGTCGTTCAGGACGTCAAGGTGACCCAGGAAGAACAAAGTTTTACTTATCACTTGAAGATGACCTAATGAGAATTTTTGGATCTGAAAAGATCAAAAATCTTTTATCTAAATTAGGTGTGAAAGAAGGTGAAGCTATAGTTCACCCATGGATTAGTAAGTCGTTAGAAAAAGCTCAAAGCAAAGTTGAAGCTAGAAACTATGACATCAGAAAAACTTTGCTGAGATTTGATGATGTAATGAATGATCAACGTAAAGTAATCTATGAGCAAAGAAGATATCTGATGAAGTCAGATGAGTTAAGAGAAGATCTTTTGGCTATGGCTGCGAGAATAGCAGAAGAGGATATTAATAGAAATATTCCTGCAAATTCATTGCCAGAACAGTGGAATGTAGAAGGACTAGAAAAAGACATCTTCAAGACTTTTTCTATAATCGTTGGCATTAAAGCTCTATCTGAAAAAGAGGGAGTGGCGAATGAAGAAATTTTAGAATTAATTTTGCCTAATATTAAAGAGCATTATCAATCTAAAATTACCGAATTTGGTGAAGAAGCTATGAGGCTTGCAGAAAAGCAGGTTATGTTAGTTACTTTAGATCAGTTGTGGAAGGAGCACTTGCACGTATTAGATCATTTGCGCACAGGAATAGGACTAAGAGCTTATGCGCAAAAAGATCCGCTTAATGAGTATAAAATTGAGTCATTTAATCTATTTGAAAAATTGTTAGATGATATTGCTGAAATGACTGTTGCTAGACTTTTCCATATTCAAATATCTCATGATATTGCGCCAGTTCAGAAAGATAATTTGGCGGGCACATTTGAAACTAGAAAAGATCCATCTATGAATGTGGATAATGCAGCTGCTCCTGAGCATTTGATTGGAACTTTTAAAAACCATGTGAACCCAGAAGACAGAGATCCGCGTGATCCTTCAACATGGGGTAAAATAGCGAGAAATGACTTCTGCCCTTGTGGTTCAGGCAAGAAATTTAAGCATTGCCATGGAGCGATATGAGTAGATTGATCATATGTTTGGCATTATTTGTTGCAGTATTTTTTTCAGCAAGTTCATATAGTGCTGAGCCATCATCAAATATAATCTTAAACAGGGCTTTTGTTGCAGCAATGAACGCAAGCAAGAAAGGTGGAGTTGATTTTAATATTTATGAAAAAATTGTTAATAACAAGTTACATGACTATTTTGAAAGTATTCAAATTGAAGAGATATCAGTACAAAAGTATAAGTTTTTAATATTTAGGGAAAAATCTAAGTCTGGTGCATTATTTATTGCAAATGGCGATGGCAAAATTATTTTTCATCAACATGAGTGGGGCATTAATCATAATGTAGTATATCCGTATGAAAATAATTCCAACTATTTTGCTGTGACTAGAAAAGAACCAATGGATAATCCCGGTGAACATAATGAATACATATACGTGTTTGAAGCTAGTCAAAAAGAAGCTAAAAAAGTTTTAACATACCTTAATTCTACGGAATATTGCATCATGAATCCGCTTCTTCCAAAAGAAGTTAGAGAAAGTATTTCTGGCCAATACTATACGGCTTGTAGGGGAAATGCAGTGGTGAAAAAGTTTACGCCACATGAAGTAGAAGTGCAGTATACATATAAGTTAGATAAAGACTTCTTAACTGATGATCAGTATAATAAAGTACTAAAACAATACTCATTCGCTAAAACTGGTGAATCAATTTTTAATTGGACTTTTAAGCGTCCAAAAGGAAAAGATAGTTTTGTACTTGCTAGAGGCAGAACAATTCACCCAATAACAGGTGAAAACACATCTTTATCAACTAAAGAATTTCAATAACTCGGTTTGTATCGTTTTGGTTTACAGGATTATAGAAGTCAAATCGCTTTGCTTCAGAAAATAGTGTGCAGGCATCATAAATGCTTTTAGGCACACACATCAAAAACGCTAAGTGTTCTACAGAGAAAGAGACTTCTTGTGCAGATAAATATGAAAATAAAGCAACATTAGTAATAGCGGTGAAAAAGCTTAAAGCTAAATTATAAGTTAGAATATTTCTGAAGTTATACTCACTTTCTATATTGTGCATTTTAAATGCAGAGTAGCCACTTAATGTTAGGCTACAAAATGAAAGTACTAAAGAGAATCCGATTATCGGATTTTCAATTTGCTGATTCTCAATTTCACTAAATGCTAAATATGAACAAAACATGCTTGATAAGCAGTTAAGCATACTCATAACTTTATAAGTTAATTTAGTGTTTTGTGACTCCTCAATAGCATAATTGCCAGCGTGATCAACACGAAATTTCCAAACTTGCCCAGGTGGAAAAGGCAGTTTATCAATAAGTTTTTCATCCAGCATAGCTTGAGCTATGGTGAAATTAGGCGTTAAAACAACTTCCTGAGGGACAGGAAAACGAGTTTTTGGAAAGAACTTATTTCCTCTTTTGAGCCAATCAACGATTTGCTTTAGATCATAAGTCCAGCCATCTGGTGCAACTACAGGCTCTTCAAAATTATCAAGAGTTATTGGTTCTATAAAGATTTGAGATTCTGATAATCCTTTACTATCATTCATATCTTAAAATTGGTGCTCTGGCAGCTTGAGTTTCATTTAACCTCTTCATTGGAGCATAGTGAGGTGCTGCTGTAAAGCGCTCTTTATTGCCAGATTTTGCTTCTTCAGCTAATTTCATCATAGAGTTAATAAATTGATCAATAGATGCTAAGCTTTCTGTTTCAGTCGGCTCAATTAGCATTGCGCCAGAAACAATAAGAGGGAAATACATTGTCATAGGGTGCATCCCTTCATCTATTAAAGCTTTGGCAAAATCTAAGGTGCTAACACCAGTTTCTTTTAGCTTTGAGTCATCAAACAATACTTCATGCATACATGGGGCAGGATAGGGAAGATTAAAGTGACCTCTCAATTTTGCTAAAACATAGTTAGCATTTAATACTGCGTCCTCTGCAACTTGCCTCAAGCCATCAGAGCCATAACTCATCATGTAGGATAAAGCACGCGTAAACATTCCCATTTGTCCATGAAAACCTTTTAATCTTCCAATCGAGCCTTCATTTAAATTTTCAAATAAGTCGTACTTTCCATTTTTAAAAGTAATGAAAGGAACTGGGATGAATTGTGCTAATGATTTTGCAAAAACAACAGGGCCACTTCCCGGACCACCACCGCCGTGTGGAGTTGAAAAAGTTTTATGTAGATTTATATGCATGCAGTCAATTCCAAGGTCTGCAGGGCGAACTTTGCCGACAATTGCATTGAAATTTGCTCCATCGCAATAAAAATATGCGCCAACTTCATGAACAAGTTTTGCAATCTCAACTATATCTCTTTCAAATAAACCACAAGTGTTTGGATTGGTGAGCATGATTCCTGCAACATCCTTAGACAGAAGTGACTTTAATGAATCGAGATCAACTCTTCCATCTTTAGTGCTTTTGATTTCTTTCACTGAAAACCCGCATGCAGCTGCAGTTGCAGGGTTTGTGCCGTGGGCTGAGTCTGGAACTAAGATGATATGTCTATCTTCACCCCTTGCTTCAAGCGCAGCTTTAATAGCCATGATCCCGCACATTTCGCCTTGTGCACCAGCTGCTGGGGATAGTGCAACAGATTCCATGCCAGTTAATTTTTTTAGCCATTCAGATAGCCTATATATTACTTCTAATGCCCCTTGAATCGTTTGGATAGGTTGCATTGGATGTAAATCTCCGAACATTCTGGCTACTTTTTCATTTAGCCTTGGGTTATGTTTCATAGTGCAAGAGCCTAGAGGATAAAGTCCTGTATCAATGCTATAATTCTTTTGGCTTAGGCGAGTGTAATGTCTTACAACTTGTGATTCTGATAATCCGGGCAAGCCAATTTCTTGGCGCAAAGGCCCACCCAGCATGTTTTTTGATAAAGATATATCCTGCCAGTCTGTACCAGTAAGACCTTTTGTATCTAGTTCAAAAATTAGAGGCTCTTCAATTTGTAGCCCTTTATTGCCAGAAAAAGTTAAATTATCATTAGTTGCTGGTAAATGGGTGCTAAGAGCTTGAGAATGGGTCATGTTTTATAAATCATTTTTTTAGAGTTTTAACATTTTATGAATAGTGCTGCAAATACATATGTTAAGGTTTTGTTAAATTTTGCATTTTATAAGTTAGTTGTGTTCGGAAAACTAGAGGTTTGTGCTATAATTCTGCTATAAGTTAGATTGAGATGATGATATGAGGCAGGCGTGGTGGGATTTAAATAGAAGGCTAAATTCAGATGAGCTGAGAGCTTTTCTACAACTTCAAAGACCAAATATACAAGTGATGAATTGTCCAGATGGTTTTGAAGATGGGGGTGAAGCAGCATTAACTGATTTCTTGAGAGATTCTTTTAGAGCTTTTGATAGGACGAAACCAATTTTTATACCATATGTTAGGAACAATCACATTGTGATGCTCGCTCTAATGCCAACTTCAAATGGAATGCTTCGTGCTTACTATGCAGATTCACTAGTAGGCCTTCAAGATGGTGGGCACATTGATTTAGGCACTAGAATAGTTGAATTATTAAGCGGTTCTTTTCCTCATATTGTGCATAATGAGATTAGAGATGTTTCTGTTTTGCAACAAGTAGGAAATAATTGTGGACTGGCTGCAATTCATAACGCAATTAAATTATTTGATTATTTTGGTAATGAATCCAACTTAGATAATTTTAGCTTAGCAATAAATGATGTTGCTAGTAATGAAGAATACTTCCAGCGGTATGGAGACTCTTTGCTTAAAAAACAAAGATCTAACCTTGTACAAGTACTCTCTTTAATAAATCCCATGTCGCATCTAAGAATTATGCACATGTTTGATCTTTCTGATTTTGGTGCTAACTTAGGGATGACTATGTTTATATGTGTTCCATGCGCTATTTTTGCAGCTCCTGCATTACCTTTTGTTGTAGTCGGCGGAATAGTTATAAGTACTGGAAGATTTGCTATAGACTTTGCTAAAACTGCAATTGATATTGTATTACCAGTGGCAACTATAGGATTAAGTTATGGTTGTGTGATAACTGAATTGGCAACAGAAGTTCTTAAATTGCCATTTAGAGTAAAAGCATATAGAGACGGTGAAGAACAGTTGTCTTTTTTACCAGTATCTGCAACATTAGCTAAGTATTTGGTTTCGGAGGACAATATATACATTCTGAATGAGCAAGCGTCACAAATTTTGGGTGTAAATATTGCTCCTATAAACATTAATTCTAACTCTACAAGACTTGCTGACTCAAATCCGCCTTCTACAAACCGTTCAAATGCTTGGATGAGAAGTTAAATATTTAATTAGATTATGCTATGTGGTCTAGAATATGCTATATCAAGTTCGTTAATAACCAATAATGATGAAAGATATGATTTCTCCTGAAGAGGCTTTAGCGCAAACAAGTTTAAGTACGCCGGATGTTGATGTAGAAAGCTATGTATCTCAACAAGATATACCAAGAACATTTGTTTTAGGAAAGGTAGCCACAGTTTTCGAAGATCATGACTGGGGTAGTGCACAAAGCTGGCTAGAGGTTGTTAGAAATACCCAAAGTAGCTTGCGCAGAAGACCTGCGCAAAAAATAGGAAGGTAAGCAAATTATATCTTGCAACAATTTGGTAATTAAGGTAATTATCTATACTACAAACATTTGAGGTATTTTGACATGGTTTGTCCATTCGAGTTTTTACATTTCATTCCTTTAGCAGCAATAGTTTTAGTTGCATTCTTTGGTCGCAACCGATTCACAAGAGTTGGCGTTAGCGCTATAGTGTCTGGCTTAAGCATAATCGGTCTTGTTGCTGGTGGACACGTTCATACTGCACACGCAGAGCCTATGCTTCTTCTTGATCCTTGCGTAGGATATATGGTTTCATTAGTTATTGCATTTGCTGTTATGGCAAAAGAAATTGTGTCTGTTAAGCAAATTTCTAAATAAATTATAGTGATATATAACTGAATTTGATATAGAATTGGGGCTAGCTTTAGCTCCAATTTTTTTTATTAAGTAATGATAGACTATAGTAAGATATTTAATGATGCAATTTCCCAAATAAAGCTAGAAGGGCGTTATAGAATTTTCACGGAGCTTCAATATACTAATAATTCATCTCCAATCGCTTACAGTGCAAGATTAAATCGCGATGTAACCGTTTGGTGTAGTAATGATTATTTAGGCATGAGCCGTAATCCAGAAGTTATAAATGCTTCAATAGAAGCTACAAAAAAAATGGGTGTTGGTTCCGGAGGTACGAGAAATATTTCAGGTACAAATTCCCCAATGATTCAGTTAGAGCAAGAATTAGCATCTTTGCATGGTAAGGAGGCTGCTTTGGTATTTACATCTGGTTATGTTGCTAATCAAGCTACGCTTTCTACATTAGCTAAAATTATCCCTGATATTGTGATGTTTTCTGATGAATCGAATCATGCATCAATGATTCATGGAATTAAAGATGGGAAAGCAGAAAAAGTTGTATATCGTCATAATGATGTTGAGCATCTTGAAGAGCTGCTAAAACAATATCCAATTAATCGTCCAAAGTTGATTGTATTTGAATCAGTCTATTCAATGATTGGGGACATCTCTCCAATTGCAGAGATTTGTGATTTAGCAAAAAAATATAATGCCATGACTTACATTGATGAAGTTCACTCAGTTGGCCTTTATGGAGATCAAGGTGCAGGCGTTGCACAAATGTTGGGTGTCGCTGATAAGATTGATATTTTTCAAGGTACATTAGCAAAGGCATTCGGAGTAATTGGTGGATACATAGCTGGCTCAAGAGAATTTATAGATGCAATTCGCAGCTATGCCCCTGGATTTATTTTTACAACATCTTTACCTCCGGGAATTTCAAGTGCTGCCTTAGCTAGCGTTAAAATTTTGAGAAGTTCCGAGCAAAAAAGAGAGCAACATAAAACGATAGTTAATTATACGAAATCACTTCTTTTAGATGAAGGTATTGAGTTCATAGATAATAACACCCATATAATTCCAGTTATGATTGGTGATCCTGTCAAATGCCAATCAATATCTGAAACCTTGCTTAAGGATTATGGGTTGTATGTACAGCACATTAATTTTCCTACAGTTCCTCGTGGCAAAGAGCGCTTGAGAATTACTCCTACACCTTTGCATACTAAAGAGATGGCTCAGTATTTAGTGAAATCGCTTGCGGAAGTGATAAATAGTATTAGGCTCAAAATAGCAGCTTAATTTTACTCTTTATGAATTTAGATAATTCATTTGATTTTACCGAATTTGAAAAGCTCTCGAAAAAACCTCGAGTGCCTGAGGAAACTTTGTCATCGCTAACAGATATATATACTATTGCATGTTCAGTTTTACTTAAGTCACCTATCATTGTTATTTTCTTTTTGTTTATCATATCAATGATGTCGGGTTTCTCTGCTTATCATACAAAGCTAAATTTTAACCAAGAATTATTCTGGCTTGCAGTCGCCGAAAATGATCTGGTCTATATTCAACAGGCGTCACAGCCAATAATTATGATTTTTCTTTTGAATCTTACTTTAGCAATACTTGTAACGATTTTAAATAATATTGTTTATTCTGGAGTTTCTGGGAAATCTAAGGGAACTGAATTAGAAAAAATAGGTTTTATAGGAAGTTTAATTGCAAGAAAATTCATTATTATTGCATTAGTTGTAATTGCTAAATCATTCTTAATCACAGCTGGTATGCTTTTATTTTTGATTCCAGGTATTATACTTTGGATGAGTATGTTGTTAATTGAATATGTTATTATTTTTGAAAATAAAGGCTTTATAGAATCGTGGAAGAGAAGTAATGAATTGATGGCTGGATGTAAGGGTAATTTTATTACATTTATTAGCATAGCGTCGCTCTTAATTATACCGATTTATATAATAAAAGTTTTCTTTAATTTTGATGCAGATTTTTCTTCTTTTATGGGGGGAGATACAGTTGGTCTAAGGATATTAGTATCTCTAATTGTCGAGATGGCAGTTAACTTTTTATATGGCGCATACTTTTGTGGAACATGTTTACTCTATATGAAAAGAACTCAAATTTTTAATAACCTTGAAATGGAGAATAAAAATGCAGAATGAAACAATAGGTTCATTATTTGAATTGTTTGGAATAGCAATTAAAAGGTTTATTAGTGGAATTCCTTTCATAGGTTTGCTTCTAGTTGGCTTTTTTGCATCAAGCTATATTTCATTAATGTTAATTGCTAAACTTACCGAGCTTTTTAAAGGTGAAGGCGAAGATTCTGGCATGGTTGCATTTGGAATTGTTATAGGAGCTCTTTTGATAATAATATATTTAGCAACTCTTACATGTATTGCTGTTGCTTGTGTCACATCATCAAAAGGTGATTTAAAGCAAGATTTTAATAATTTTATAATGCTGATAACTACAAGGAGCATAAAACTTACAGTTGCATTGATAATTCAATTTCTAATTATAGTGGTTGGTTTTATATGTTTTATAGTTCCAGGTGTATATTTTTCATATCGAATGTTGGTTTTACCCCAAGTCGTGATGTACGAAAATAAAGGTTTTAGTGAAGCTTTTGAAAGAAGTTCGCAAATAATGGATGGCTCTAAACTCATGGCATTATTAACGAGTTTAATACTAAAGATAATATTTTTTGTTATTGGATTGGTACTAGCAATGGTATTGGCAACTGTATTTGGTTTAGGTGCTGATGAGGAATTAAAAGGAATGGGAGAAATTATCTATAATTTATATAGTTTCTCTTATGAGATTATGTTCATAATTTTCTTTAACCTTATATATCTCAAGAGAAGAGAGATTCAGTAACAAATAAAATGGTAGGGGGTGAGAGACTTGAACTCACGACCAATCCGTTATGAGCGGAGTGCTCTAACCAACTGAGCTAACCCCCCGTGTAGGAGTGGTACTTTTATAACAAAATATATATCGGCTGTCTAGGGTAGTTTTTGATATAGCTTAATTATTTAACTAAATACGAGAGAGGATAACTGAAGTTGACAGCTGTCTTCTAGGTATGTATAGTTCGCACATAAATTTATTGAGGATTAGATGGTAGGGCAAATGAGACTTACTCAGCATGATGTTCAGTCAGCGCCGAATGTAGCACCTATGAATGTACAGAGTAGAGGGCTGTTTATGACCATTCTTGATGATCCATATCTAACATTGGGTTTGGCTTTTGTGGTTGGTACAACATTAAATCGTCTTACAATAGCTGTTTGTGGTGAAGAATGTATTAGTATTCCTAAGGAAATAATTAATTCTATGCTTGATTCAATGGTAGAAAATATATCACAGTTTTTAAGTCCTAGCCGCTAGCTATTAGATTGATTAACACCTTTAGTGGTAGAATACTCAAAGTGAAACGCTTTATTGGGGAATATGGTGTTATATGCATTATGGCAAGCGATGGCAGCTTCGGCAAAGCCAGTTAAGATAAGTTTCAATTTGCCTGCATAGTGCGCAATATCGCCAATAGCATAGATGTTAGATGTGCTAGTTTCCATACTAGCAGGGTTGACTTGAATGTGATTTTTATCTAGGTTTAATCCCCATTCTGCTATTGGACCTAATTCCATCTTTAGTCCAAAGAAAGGGAGTAAAAAATCTGCTTCTAATAAACGAGCATTATTGTCTAAATCTATCACTTCAATTTGTTTTAGTTTACTTTCCTGTGCTATAATTTTATTCAGTTGATATGGTATTACTAATTCAATTTTACCCGCGTCTGCAAGCGCATGCAATTTGTCAATACTGGCTTGCATTGCTCTAAATTTATCTCTTCGATGTACAACATAGATTTTGGCAGCAATCTCAGATAGAGAAACTGCCCAATCAACTGCAGAATCGCCACCACCAGCTATGACGATTTTTTTATTTCTAAATTTTTCACGAGATGAAACATTATAAAAAACTGATGAGCCTTCATACTGCTCAATGCCATCAAGGGGAGGGCGGTTTGGGCCAAAAGCCCCGCAGCCGGCAGCTATAATAATTACTTTTGCATCAATTTTGTTTCCAGCAGATGTTTCAAGATGCCAAATATCAGAATCCTGAGATATTTTTTCTACTCTCTGATTTAGTAAATATTGTGGGGCAAATGGTGCGGCTTGTTCTTGTAGGTTGTTTATTAAGTCATTAGCTAGAATATGTGGGTAAGCGGGAATATCATAAATTGGTTTTTCGGGATAAAGAGCTGTGCATTGTCCACCAATAGAATCTAGTGAATCAATGACAACGGCTTTCATACCGAGCATCCCAGCTTGGAAAATTGTGAATAATCCAACTGGGCCAGCTCCAATTATTGCTATATCAGTTTTGTGCAAAGTGTCTTACTCCTAAACCAGAGATCTCAGATACATTAAAGAACTTAGTCATCTCATTGTAAAGCTCTCTTGTGTCTAAATTGTTATGACCTTTATTAGGGTATATAATCAATCTCTTCGGCTCTTGAGCTTTATCAATAAGTTTTTCAGAGTGTGAATGAGGAATAATATCATCTTCAGTGCCGTGAATAATTAGCACTGGAGCGTTGATCTGATCAATAAATTCAAGGTTCTTGAAATTATCTTGGATCAACATTGATACTGGTAAATACCAGTATATCTCTTGAGCTCTATCAGATATTGAAGTGTATGGGGTAATTAAGAAAACACCCTTGAATTTGTTTTCAGTCGCCATTTTAACAGCAAGACCGCTTCCAAGAGATTCACCAATAATAATAGTGTCTTCGGTTTTAAATCCTAATGTTTTGAGGAAATCTATGCTTGCTCTAGCATCATTGTACAATCCTTCTTCTGATTGTGCCCCTTCGCTTTTGCCGAATCCTCTCCATGAGATCGCAACTAAGCCATAACCCATGTCTATTAATTCTCTATATTTCAATTCTCTTTTACCTAAGTGGCCAGAGTTACCATGTAAGTAAACTACCATTGGCATTCCTTCTTTCGAAGGTAGATGATACCAAGTATGAATTTTTACTCCATCACTTGTAGTAATCATTGTTTCTTGTGTGGTTCCTAGATTATACTCTGAAAGTTCTTTAACTTCCTTGTCTGGAAAATACATTAATGATCTTTGTCCTATAGCTATGTAAGCTAAAACACCGAGGTAGCAAACAACGAATAATACTAGGAGTTTTTTAAGTGCTTTTCTCATGATATTTCTAATAAATTGATCAAGTGCGTAATTTACCAAAATTGAACGCCTTGTACAACATGTAAAAATAATCGGCGTTTACATATTTTTTTTCTTCAGGTAATTGACTCTACGGCCAGTCTTACTATACTCAGAATTATTAGAAATTACGTTAATTGGTGATGTCAAAAGATAATACAGTCGAAAAGAGTTCAGAAGAATTGTCTGAAAAAGGCAAGGGTAGAAGAGATTTTATCGTAGATACTTCAATAGGCGTGGCGTGCGTTGGTGCGGTTGCAGCTGCAGTGCCATTTGTGAGTTCTATGGCTCCATCTGCAGATGTATTGGCTGTTGGTGCAACAGAAGTTGACCTAGCTAAAATCAAAGAAGGTGAAACTATAACAGTTATGTGGCGTGGTAACCCTGTTTTTATCAAACACAGGACAA
The DNA here is from genome assembly GCA_964558975.1 of uncultured Candidatus Midichloriaceae bacterium. Taxonomy (GTDB): domain Bacteria; phylum Pseudomonadota; class Alphaproteobacteria; order Rickettsiales; family Midichloriaceae; genus CAZLFQ01. The sequence continues at coordinate 394,007 of CAZLFQ010000001.1, read as the reverse complement.
AAGCTGAAATTGATGAAGCTCAAGCTGTTGATGTTAAAGAATTAAAAGACCCTCAAACTGATGAAGAGCGAGTGAAAAAAGGCAAAGAGCAGTGGTTAATTACACTTGGAGTTTGTACTCATTTAGGTTGTGTACCATTAGGTAATAAGGGTGATTTTAAAGGTTGGTTATGCCCTTGTCATGGCTCTCACTATGACACATCGGCAAGAATTAGAAAAGGTCCAGCACCTTTGAATTTGCCTATTCCTCCATATGAATTTTTAAGTGATTCCAAAATTAAGATTGGTTAGATATGAAGTCCCAAAATAAGATTGTAAACGGTGTAATCGACTGGATTGAATATAGGTTGCCTATATTTAGCTTTATGAAACATTCTGCAGAATATCAGGCTCCAAAAAATTTAAGTTATGCTTGGAACTTTGGGTCATTACTCGGTATTGCGCTTATTATGCAGATTTTAACAGGACTGTTCCTTGCTATGCAATATACTCCTCACGCCAGTATGGCATTTGATAGTGTGGAGAGAATAATGCGAGATGTTAATTATGGTTGGTTGCTGAGATATTTGCATGCAGTAGGTGCATCTATATTCTTTATTGTTGTATATTTACATATGGCAAGAAGTTTGTTCTACGGCTCCTACAAATCGCCACGTGAGCTTTTATGGTTTGTTGGTATAGTTATTTTTATAGCGATGATGGCAACAGCTTTCATGGGTTATGTTCTTCCTTGGGGGCAAATGAGTTTCTGGGGTGCTAAAGTAATCACAAATTTATTCTCTGCAATTCCATTTATTGGCGAAGACATAGTTATATGGTTATGGGGCGGTTATTCAGTTGATAACCCGACATTGAACAGATTCTTTGTACTACACTTCCTGTTACCATTCGTAATATTTGCATTAGTTATAATTCACGTGATAGCGTTACACATGCATGGGTCAGGAAACCCTACTGGAATCGAAGTTAAAACAGAGAAAGATACCATACCTTTCCATCCATATTATACGATTAAAGATTTTTTCGGATTTGGTGTGTTTTTCTTAGTTTATTTTTATTTTGTTTTTTTTGCTCCTAATGTATTAGGGCATCCAGATAACTATATTGAAGCTAATCCGCAAGTAACACCCCCACACATTGTGCCTGAGTGGTATTTTTTACCGTTCTACGCAATATTGCGTTCTATCCCAGACAAGCTTGGTGGAGTGATAGCGATGTTTGGTGCTTTGTTAATTCTTTTTGCATTGCCATGGTTAGATCGTTCTCCAGTAAAAAGCGGACATTACCGTCCAATGTTTAAAATATTTACAATGTTGTTCTTTGTTTCGTTTTTAATACTTGGATATATTGGCGGGCAATCACCTGAAGAGCCATATCTAACAATTGGTAGGATCGCTACGTTTTGGTATTTTTCCCATTTCTTATTGATATTACCTATTATATCTAAGAAAGAAGTGCCGCTAAAACAGCCTGAATCTATTGATGAGTATTATAAAAGCTTGAAGCATTAATAAATTTATGTCATGGGAGAACTATGACAATAACTAAAGTATCATTAATCAACTATAGAAATCACGAGAGGGTTGATGTTGATACTGACCATAAATTCATTTTGATATCTGGCCAAAACGGTACGGGCAAAACCAATCTGCTTGAAGCAATTTCCCTTCTTGCTCCGGGGAGGGGATTAAGAACGGCTAAGTTTGAGGATATTGTAAGTAAAATCTCTGCTCCTGCAAATGAGTGGGCTGTGTGTTCTGTAGTTAATTCAAATAATGATAGTAATAGGATTGCTACAGGATACTCAAGACAAACATCTAATGCTAAGAGAGTCATTAAAATTAATGAGACAGTACTTCAAAAGCAAAGTGAAGTGCTGCAATACTTGAAGATTATTTGGTTAACACCTCAGATGGATGGAATCTTCTTGGACTCTCCATCTACTAGAAGAAAATTAATAGATAGACTCTCATATAATTTTTATCCAGAGCATGCTACGGAAGTTGCGAAATATGAGCATTATTTGCGATCTAGAATTAAATTACTTACTAGTGGAAGTTATGATGAAATTTGGGTGGATAACTTAGAAAAGAGTATAGTTGATGCAGCGATCAATATTGCTAGAAAAAGAATCGAGTGTGTTGATTTGTTAAATAAATATATTTCAGAACTTAAAACAGCATTTATCAAGCCAATTCTTCAAGTGAAAGGGCAGGTAGAAGATATGGTCTTGGAAGTAGGGCAAGATGATTTGCAAGATGTTCTAAAACAAAATTTTAAAAGCAATAGATTTAGAGATGCAAAATCTAAACGAACTAATTTTGGTACGCATACTAGTGATTTAAAAGTTAGTAACTCGCAAAAAAGTATTAATGCAAATTTGAGTTCTACAGGTGAACAGAAAGGAATGCTGATATCTATGGTATTAGCCCAAATTAAAGCAATGAATGATTTGTTTAATTGCACACCAATAGTATTATTTGATGAAGTATTCACTCATTTGGATGAAAAAAGAAGGGAACAACTTGCAATTGAGTTAAAAGATTTGAAAGCCCAAATCTGGGTAACCTCGACAGAGCCTGAGCTTGAAAAGGTTTTTGATAATGTTTGCCATATTAATTTTTAACCTTTTGAAATTTATAATATTTTATTGTTGCAATATGGGATTGATATCATAGTATTAAATCTATGACTCAACTTTACAACATATGTAATGTCCAAAGTTGTTATTTATACACAAATGGGTTGCAGGTTCTCCCAACAAGCAAAGAGCCTAATAACATCGAAAGGTGTAAATTTTGACGAAAGGGATATCACGTACGATGTCTTGGTCAAAAGAGAGATGATAGAACTTTCTGGGGGTAGGGTGACCACACCTCAAATCTTTGTGGATGGCAGACACATTGGTGGCTGTGATGATTTATTCCGCATGGACAAGAAAGGATTGTTTACCAAATCTGGCGTTACTAAGCAGAAAAAAGCTTCTTAACCTTGTACAAAATCAATTATTGATGTATCTTTCCTCGTAATTTTTTTGAGGAAAATATGCATATTGGCAAGCAAAGTACAGAGTTTGAATTCAAGAATTCAACGTATATTGGTCCATATAAGTTTACAACTAAAGATTCTGCACTAGATGTTGAATCTTATTTTAAGAACTTTGAGGCATTCTTTGGGGATAATATGCAAGAGATGATAGCTAACTACTGCAAAAAATATGGGACTAAGCATAATCCTGAACAAAAAGAAATTCAAAACCAAAGATAATGAAACAAATCATTAATGATAAATTAGTATCTCTTATTTCTCCTTCGTTTATTGAAGTGATTGATGAATCACATTTGCATAAGGGCCATATGGGCGCAAGGCCAGAAGGTGAAACGCACTTCCGTGTGACTATAAAATCTGCTATGTTTGAAGATAAGAAGACTTTAGATTGTCATAAGCTGATTTATGATATTCTTAAAGATGAAATGAAAAATAAAATTCACGCATTAGCGATTAAAATAGTTAGGTAATGGCACATAAATTTAATCCAACAATCATGCGCGCGTATGACATACGTGGCACTGTAAATAAGAATTTAAATACTGATGACGCATATCATTTAGGTAGAAGTTTTGCGACCTATTTGCAGCAAAAACACATTAAAGGTAAGGTGGTTTTAGGCCGAGATGGTAGGCTGAGTTCACCTGAGCTTCGTGAGGCTTTGGTTAAAGGTCTGCTGGATTCAGGAATAGATATAATAGACATAGGTTTAGTTGCAACACCTGTGCTTTATTATGCTCATTTCACTATAGATTCTGCCGCAGCTATTATGATTACAGGTTCACATAACCCAGGTGACCAAAATGGCTTTAAAATGGTTATGCAAAAAGCCTCATTTTTTGGCGATGATATTCAGACATTGGCAAAGATTGCAGAGCTTGGTGAATATATAAATGGCAAAGGGTCTGTTGAATCGATAGATATAAAGCAAAAATATATTGATGATATTATTAGTCGTGCAATAAAACCAAATGGCAAAAAGCTTAAAATTGCATGGGATTCTGGAAATGGAGCTACTGGTGAAATAGTTGAATTGCTAACCAAAAAACTTGCTGGAGAGCACGTTCTGATTAATACAAAAATCGATGGCAGTTTTCCCGCGCATCATCCAGACCCAACTGTCCCTGAAAATCTTGAACAAATAATGGAAGTTGTTATCAAACAAAAATGTGACTTTGGAATTGCATTCGATGGTGATGGAGATCGTATAGGCACAGTTGATAACAAAGGAAGAATGGTGTTTGGCGATCAACAGCTTTTGATATATGCAAAAGATTTGCTAAGCCGCATTCCAAATTCAAAAATTATTGGTGATGTCAAAACCAGCAACATGGTTTTTGATAAAATTCGTGAACATCGTGGCCAGCCAATTATTTGGAAAACAGGTCATTCTCACATAAAAGCAAAGATGAAGAAAGAGGGTGCAATTCTCGCTGGAGAGATGAGTGGCCATACATTCTTTGGTGAAGATTATTTTGGGTTTGATGATGCCTTGTTCGGTGCATGTAAAATCATAAATATTCTCTCTCACTCAAAAGAAACATTGGGAGATATGATCAATTCAATGCCAGTGTTATTCAGCACTCCTGAACTTAGAATTGATATTGCAGAAGATGTGAAATTCAAAGTTGTAGATGATCTAAAAAAACTGATAGTTGCTAAAAAATTGGAATTTAATGACCTTGATGGTATCCGCGTGACAAAGCCAAATGGCTGGTGGTTGCTGCGCGCGTCCAATACCCAAAGCTGCCTAGTCATGCGTGTTGAAGGCAATACAATGCATGACATGGAAATCATCCTGACAGAAGTAAAAAGCTACTTCGCTGAGATTGGGTTTGTGCCAGCTGGAATTTGAATTATTTATATTTAATTTAAATAGAATACTATTAAACTCTTAATAGGATTAATGGGTTATTAGCGATGTTCTTTTTTTTAAAAGTATTAATTAGTGCCATAATAATTGCGTCTGTTTCTGAATTAGCGAAGTATAATAAAACTTTCGCAGCCTTAACTGTTTCACTTCCTATCACATCTGTTTTGGTTTTTTGTTGGGTATATTATGAATCGAGGAATATAACTCAGATTGTAGATTTGAATTACCAAATCTTATTACTCATCATACCATCACTTAGCTTTTTTTTGATACTACCACTCCTGTTAAAATATGGCTTTGAATTTTACACCTCAATATCTTTGTCTTGTGTTTTAATGAGCTTTATATACTTTTTATTCATTAAGATTATCAGTTATTTATAACTCATGCAGAGACAATGATAAAAACGGTATTGTTAACTTTGTTTTAACTAAGCTAGATTATAGCATGATATAAAGTACTATTAACAAATAAGTAAATACTATGGCACTTACAAATGAAGATGGCGATTATATCACTATGATGGGTAAATACTTTTCGATGAGAGAGGTGATCCCTGGTCAAAAAATTCTTCTTCCAAGTGATATAAAAAAAGAAATAGAAAAAGATGGGCAATGGGAAAAACTATTAGATTTTATGAGTAAACGAGTTGAAGCAGACTTTTCCGATAAAAACTATGGCGAAGATTTAAAGTCTCTAAAATTCAATTTAGATCAAATAGATCGTTTCGGTCGACTAACTTAGCCACCCAACCTTGCAATCACCTTATCACGCCCCAAAATTGGTAGTAAGCTTTTAAGTTCTGGGCCGTTGTCCATGCCTGTAAGTGCTAAACGGATTGGCATGAATAAATCTTTCCCAGACTTGCCAGTTGCCGATTTAACTGCCTGAACCCACGTATTCCACGTATCGTTATCCCAAGTACCAGAAGGTAGTAGGGTGCTTGCGGTTTTTGTGAATTCTGCATCGGTAATAACTGGAGTGAAATCTTCATTGCAAATTTTCCACCACGTATCAACTTCTTTAATAGTTGTTAAATTCAGTTTAACAGAATTCCAAAACTTCTCATCGATTTTTGAGTTTGTAAAATGCGGTTTTGCCATTTCAAATGGCATATGGTGGATCAATTTTGAATTGATGCGCTGTAGCTCTACCAAGTCATAATTCGCTGGAGCTTTGCCATATTTTTTAAGCGAAAATTCTTTAATCAATTCTTCGTGACTCAATCTGTACTCAAGTGGGTCAGAGCTGCCAAGTTTTGCTAAGAAACTTAGGATTGCTAATGGATGAATTCCAGCTTCACGAAGTGATGCGATATCAAAGCCACCAAGTCGTTTTGAAATTTCACCTTCTTTGGTTTTAAGCAATGAAAGATGCGCGAAACTTGGTGGAGTAGCACCAAGTGCTTCAAACATTTGTATATGAACAGCACTGTTACTAATGTGGTCTTCACCACGAATAATATTAGTAATTTTTAAATCAATATCGTCAACAACCGATGCAATTGCATATGTCATTGAGCCATCACCACGAATTAGAATTGGATCACTGATGTTTTTGGGATCAAAGTGCATGTGTCCGCGGATGCCATCTTCCCAATCAATTTGTTTTTCATTTACGAAAAATCTGTAATGAGGGTTTTTCATTTGTGCCTTTTGCACATCGGTTAGCTTAAGAGCTGAGCGATCATAAATGGGTGGAAGATTTCTGCTTAATAGGGTTTTCTTTTTTACTTCCAATTCTTCTGACGATTCATTGCAGGGATACAATCTACCTGAGCTAATATATTTCTTTTTCGCAGCTTCATGTAGATCGATACGTTTAGACTGGTAGTGAATTTCATCCCAAGTTAGACCTAGCCATTCCATGTCTTGCATTATGGCATCGACATATTCTTGTTTCGATCTTTCTCTGTCAGTATCATCAATGCGTAATATAAATTTACCACCATTGGCACGTGCAAATAGCCAGTTGATTAGGCAAGTTCTTATATTGCCTACGTGTAAGTAACCTGTTGGGCTGGGTGCAAATCTTGTAATTACAGTCATTAATTCTACGAAAACAATCTTATTTAGAGCTTAATATACCAAGAAAATCTTTACTTTTAAAGGTGAATTACGCAAAATAAGATTAAGAATATTAAGTTGTTTTGAAATTGAAAAAGTTACTTTCTATATTAATTATTTTATCTCTAGTGGCATGTACAGCTCCTAGAAGGTTAATTACTCCACCCGATAGACTTCCTCCACCAAGAAAAATTGAAAATGTAAATGTTGCAATTGCATTAGGTGGTGGTGGTAGCAAAGGCTTTGTGCATCTAGGTGTGCTGGAAGTTCTTGAAGAATATGGGATTCCAATAGATTTAATAGTTGGAACTAGTGCTGGGAGTATAATGGGAGCATTATACGCTGATTATGCTGATTCTCAGCTTTTAAAGGAAAATGTATTGCACATAAGTAAGTGGGATATTCTTGATGTTTCGCTTTTTGATTCACTCCACTTTTTTATTGATGTACGTGGGCCTGTGCAAGGTTTTTACTTAGAAGAATTTATTGTTAAGAATTTAACTGTGAATAATATGGAGGATTTAAAAATCCCATTTGTTGCAGTTGCTACAGATTTAGAAAACGATAGACCGATTGCAATTTCTAGCGGTCCTGTAGCTGTTGCAGTGCATGCTTCGTCTGCAATTCCACCTGTCTTTACCCCAGTAAAAGAATATGGAATGTTCTTAGTAGACGGTGGAGTTGTTGAACCAGTACCCGTTGCTACGGCTAGACAGTACAATCCTAAAGTTCTTATTTCTGTCGATATTAGTACCCCAGGTGATGATTTGCCGCTTAATAATATGTGGGATGTTTCAAATAAGTCGTTGTATGTAAGTTATTATGCACTTTCAAGGCTTCAGTCTCTTACTTCAGATGTTAGTATTCACCCAAATTTAAATGGATTCGGGATGTTTGATGATGCTCATAACCAAAAATTATATGAAATAGGCCGCCAAGAAACACTCAAGCTTATGCCTGAAATTCTTGATGAACTCAAAAAGAAAGGCATTAAGCCTAAGAAGAAGAGCTTTAAGCTTAGCTAGTCATTATGAGCATTATTAGATGGGTTTTTGGTAACTATATAGTTTTTAAAAAAAAACTTTAGCGATCTTAATATTCTTGTATCATTTTCATGATATAATCTGGCAAATTAATAGAATTAAAATCATGAGAGAAATTCCTGAATTGAAGTATTTAGAAGTTTTTCATACGCTTCAAGCACTAGTAAATTCGCAATACCTGCCAGTAAAAGATGAAGGAAGCATAGACAGAGCTTTGTCGTTAATTAATAGTGATCCGCAAGTTCTAAATTACAGATTAGACGATGACTTGCCAATTGAGTGGGCTGTAAGACACGATGATCCGAAAATGGTAAAAGCTCTTTTGCCTTTTTATATGAGTCAAAAATCCAGTTTAAATATAGATGGCACTCCACTTCTTCGCTATGTTTTTGAAGAAGGACAAGCAGAAATTGCGAAATTCTTACTAGATAATGGCTTCGACAGAAAGGAGCTAGATGGCATATTAACATGGCATTTAATATCTCGATATTATCGATCTGAACAATTTAATCTATTGCTACTTGATTTATATAAAAAATGTGAGCTTAAAGAACCTGAAAAGTTTTGTATTTTTGATCCAAAATTTAAAAACCAGCCTTTAAAAAAGATGCTACACGAATATTATGAAGTAGAAGCAAAGTTGGTTGAAGCTTGGGGTACATACTATTCAGATCGCCTACATGGTAGACAACATACACGTCCATCTAAGTTGCCAAATCCTTTAGTTCAAGGGCGGTTTGGTTGTACAATAGCCCAGAACGCAGCAATTTTTAATGATTTAGAATTATTAAAGCAGTTAGAAGGAGTTAATGGTTATAAAGAAAGTTTGTTGATCAAAGATGATGCGAATCGTACACCAATAGATTCGGCTTTGCATTTAGGGCACTATATAGCTGCATACAGATTGTTATGTAAATCACCACGACTAATTAGAGATTTGTTTAAATGTATTGAAGTACCTGTTTTTGGTCTTTGTAAAATTATATCTCCAGCACTTATATTTACTATAGAAGTGGGTATAGTAGGCATGGTGTTATTTAATCTCGTTGCAATTTCTAATGCCTCTATTTTATCAGGGTTGTTCTTGACATTTGCTTGTGTGGGAGCTTCATTTTTCCTTGCTAGTAGAACCAGCCTTCATAGTAATTTTAATCAACAAAATTTTGCGAATATATTTTCATTTGGTATCTGTGCTGGAATAGCAAATTTTTATGCATGTAATGATTATATTTTTAATGCAAAGTATGATGGTGCACAAGATGTCCCACTTTATTGTTATTCTCCAATTAAAGCCTTGTTTGAAAGATAAAGGCTAGTCATTATAGGCATCGCCCGATGGGTTTTTAGTAACGCGCTTATATGGAGTTTGAGGTACAACAGCTTTTGCTGGTTTGGGTGCAGTAGGCTGATTTATAATACTTTCAGTTTCAGTAGTTACTTCTGCTTCAGGTTCTGTTTCAAAAAGTTGATGTGCACAGCCAGATAGTGTAGTAATAAGAAATAAGGAAATAACCAGCTTATTCATAAATATATACTTTGGTTTTTTTACTAGTATAGCATTATAGGAATTTTTGTGAAGATTTTATACTCTAAATATATTAAAGCCCTGAGATCTAAGAGATATCGACTTAAGGATTACTTTTTTACAAGCGAATCAGTTTCTGAAGGGCATCCAGATAAAATCTGTGATCAAATTTCAGATGCGATTTTAGACCAATATTTAACGCATGACCCAAAAGCACATGTTGCTGTTGAAGCCATGGTTGCTCCAAATAATGTTATAATTGCTGGTGAAGTAAAGAGTGTATACCAATTTAGTAAGGACGAGGTTGAGCAATTAATTCGAAACCTCATAAAAAAAATTGGATATACAAGTGATCCTTTTAATTATGAAACGCTAAATATTACAAATTTGCTGCATAGCCAATCTGCTGAAATTGATATGGGAGTTTCGAATAAAGAAGAAGGGGCAGGTGATCAAGGTATAATGTTTGGTTACGCTTGCAAAGAAACAGAAGAACTAATGCCAGCACCGATTTTATATTCACATAAAATTATGAAGAGTTTGCTTGATGCAGTGAGGCAAAAAAAGTTAGTTGGTTTAGGACCAGATGCTAAATGCCAAGTTACACTTGAGTATAGTAAAGATGGTAAGCCATATAGGGCTTCATCAGTTGTTGTATCAATCCAACATACAAATAAATTAAATCAAAATGATGTGCGTGATTTAGTTAGGCCATATGTTATAGCAGCTTTGCCTGAAGGATGGATGTGTGAGGAAAATAGATTTTATGTGAATCCGACAGGTTTATTTACAATTGGGGGGCCTGAAAGTGATTCAGGACTTACAGGGCGTAAGATTATTGTGGATACTTATGGCGGTGCAGCCCCACACGGAGGTGGCGCGTTCTCTGGAAAAGATCCGTCCAAAGTTGATAGGTCTGCTGCATATGCTGCAAGGTATCTTGCTAAGAATGTGGTTGCTGCTGGGATTGCTGAAAGCTGTTTAATTCAAGTGTCTTATGCAATTGGTGTGGCTCAGCCAATTTCTGTATACGTTAATACAAACGGAACATCTAGGGTGCGTGAGGAGCTTATTGTTAAGGCAATTACTAAATCTATGGATTTAACTCCAAGAGGGATAAGAAATCATTTGAAATTAGATAATCCAATATACCTTCCTACAGCTACATACGGCCATTTTGGCAGACAAGCAGGTGCAGACGGCACTTTTAGTTGGGAGAAGCTGGACTTGATATCCGAGCTTATCAAGTTTATTAAAAAATGATAGGTTTTGCTAAATGTATGATTATTATGATATAATATAATTACAGATGGTAAGGAGATACTGGTGCGTGTAAGTGAATCTAGCTATAGGTTAGGGTTTACTATAATTGAACTCTCAATTGTCATATTGATATTTGGCATAACCATTGGAGCAATTGTAGGAATGATTCCTACAATTCATCAAACTAACTCCACAACTATAATGAATTCGAAGCTGGATACAATCCAAAAAGCTATCGATACATTTTATGCGCAAAATGGTTTCATACCATGCCCAGCAAGAGTAAATGATTTGCCAGCAACAGCTAACTTTGGGGTTGCAACAGACTGTAGTGCCGCTACGGTTGCGGGCACAGTAGAAGTGGCTGGTGCTACTGCAAATGAAAATGTGAGGATAGGTGCTATTCCAACGCGTACGTTGAATCTGCCAGATGAAATGATGTTTGATAGTTGGAATACAAGAATTACGTATGTTGCTGTGAAGAATATGGCAAGAACTAATGCTTTATTTGCTCCATACGCAAGCACACAAGCTGATGTTATTAGAGTTGAAGATGCTGGAGCTAACAGGATTCATCAAGCTAACTCAGCGACATATGCAAATATTGTTGCGTACACACTTGTAAGTCATGGAGCAAATAATAAGGGTGCCGTGAATTACTTAGGTACGGTAAACCCTATGGTTGCCTGTTCAGGTGGTAGAGATGTAGAAAATTGCGATAGTGATGCTGTGTTTGTGGAATCTATATTTGATTCTAGTACTGGTGGTTACTACGATGACTATATTAGATGGAAAACTAAGCAGCAGATTGTTAGGGAAGTTACTTATTCTTCAGGTGCAGCAGGTGGTGGCGGGCCAGTAACTCCAGCAACTGCAAATTTCGATAAATATGCTTTATTTGTAGAGCAGTATGCTGATCAAAGTAGTGCTGGCGTTGCAATGAGTAGTACTAGGAGGTTAAATACTGTGAGATTTAATAATTTAACTTCAGCTACACTCAACGCTGGAACTGGGCAAGTAACTTTAGGGCCTGGTACGTACATTGCAAGAGGTTGGTCAGGTGCATATTATGTTGAAACGCATCAAATAAGTCTTAGAAATGACTCGACAGGTGCAATTCTTTGTAGAGGAACAGGAGCAAGAAATTCTGGTAGTTTAGGCGATTTAACTTTAAGTCATGTAAATTGTACTTTCACACTTGCATCTACACAGGTGTTAAGTTTAAATCAAGTTTGGTCAGAAGACGATGATACTCCATATGGAGGTTTAGATATAGGAGCTTTGATTGCACCCGTTCATAGTGAATTAGAATTATGGTCTCACCCGAATTAATCATTATGATTTGACGTTTGGCTATTCGTATTGTAAGCCTAAGCTAAAAATGGACGATTTTCTAAAAGGCATAATTAATGCATCTCATTTCTCTCCAGAGTTACTAGCGCTTATTACATTGGCATTTGCTTCAGTTAAAATTCTGGGCTTGTTTAGACTTTACGGCCTAATAGGGCTAATGTGCTACATTACAATGGCATATATAGCGACCAACATCCAAGTGCTTCATATGGCGCAATATAGTTTTGCGAATGAGCCTGTAGCCTTAGGTACAGTTTTGTTTGCTACAACATTTTTAGTAAGCGACATAATTACAGAGCATTATGGTCCAGAAAAGGCCAGAATGGCTGTGGGCTTAAGTTTTATTACACAAATAGCATTCACAATATTGATGATTTTAACAATCGCCCATCCTCCACTTCATAATGAAAAAGTTCTGAGTGCAATGGAAGTAATATTTCTTCCCGCTCCAAGGTTATTGATTGCAAGCCTAATTGCTTATTTATCAAGTCAACTGCTAGACATATGGATTTTCCAAAAACTCTCAAAACAAACGAATAAAAAGCATTTATGGTTTAGGACTTTTTCATCTACAGCTGTATCAGCTCTGGTGGATAATTTTATCTTTTCTGTTCTTGCATGGGTAATACTGAGTCCTACTCCAGTTAGTTTCCATACGCTTATGTTTACTTATGTTATGGGGACATATATAGCAAGGCTAGTGGTAGCTGCACTCAGCACGCCGGTAATTTATTTAAGTTATTACTGCTTACCAAGAGAATTATCGTCGGGCAGATAAAGTTTGGTTTTATTACCTTTAGTGGGCGCCAGTAAAGCTGATAGACTGAAAGCCCCTTCTTTGGTAGGTGTCACAGTAGCGGCTGTTGTTGAGTGTGAAGCTGCTGCTGTGTTCGTGTTGCTGGCGGTAGCAAGTAATCTAGTTTGCTCTGTTTTAGCTTTCATGTGTTCACTTATAAGTTCTTTAATTAAATTGTTCTTTGCAACATCAAGAGCAGTTTCACCATTTCTGTTTTTTAAATAGACATCTATTTCGCTTCGCTGCAACAGCATCCTTACAGTGTAAATGGCTCCCTCTTCAGCAGCTAAGTGAAGTGGAGTATCTTTAAAATAGTTGGTAGGTTTGTTTACATCTGCCCCATGATCTAAAATTTGTTTTAATATTGCATCATTACCAAAACGTGCAGCTAAGTGAATTGCAGTTTGCTGATTTTCATCAGCCATATCAATATCCGCCCCTAGCTTTAATAATTTTTCTACTAAAGTACCACTATGGTTTCGAATAGCTTGGTGAAGTAAGGTATATTTGCAGTTATTAGTTGTATTAACATCTGCTCCAGCTTCTATTAGTTTAATAGCTAGTGTAAGATGTGAATAGGTAATAGTGAAGCGAAGCAGAGTTTTACAATTTTTATCTTGATCAATAATTCTAGTACTGTAGTTGGGGTGAGCTAAAGTTCGCAAAAATATAAAATCTATAGCTTTACCACAAGAAGATAAAAATAAGCTAGAGACCCTGTCATTATAGATATAATGTCCCTGAGAGATAAGTTTAAATGCCTCACTTTCGTTTTGATTATATAGGGCATCTACTAGTTCTTCGCTGCTCTGACCTCTATACCCCTTGTAATAACCTAAATACTCATGCAAGCCTTTTAATTCTTCTTTTTTACCAGCAAGGAGTAAGTCTATATATAGATCTTCTAGATTTTCTTTCTTGGGATAATCCAAACAATACTTAGACATATTCATGCCTTCAACAAACCCAAAACCTGCTGTATAAAGACAATTAACCATATCTAATTGAGCATGCCTCAAAGCGAAAGACACAGGAAACATATCTATTATCTCTTCTTTTACTATTTCGCCATTGTCATCTGCTACAATGTGTCTTTCATGAATAATAATTGAAGAGTAGTAAGGGACTAGAATTGCTACAGCTTCAACATCGTCTTGCTTAATTGCTAATTGAATGGGATTATCTAAGTCATTCCATTTTAAATTTACAATACTTGGATTTTTCTCAATTATTTTTTCCATTATAACTTTGCGATCAAACTTGATTGGCGCGATTTTATGACTAAAACACAAGTGATGTAATATGGTTGCCCCCGTACTATCTTGCTGAATTACATCTTCAGCCGATAAACTGGATATTAAATTAAATGCATCTTTTGTGGTTGTGCAGCTTGAAATATTAGGTAATTGTAATTCTGGTAATTGTAATTTTTCCTGCATAAGTATTTCTTTATCCCTAATTTTTTGGGGACTATATCGTGATTTTAGCTGTGAATCATTAAGATTTTTAAAAAATTAAGGAATGTACTTCTGGGTTTGTAAGTAATATACGAAAATAGCTCAGGACATGTTTTTAAGGTTGTGATAGTATTTAATCAAAATTTGAAGAAAAAATAATGTCAAAAAAGATAAGAAAAGCAGTATTTCCAGTGGGTGGTTTAGGGACTAGGTTCTTGCCTGCAACTAAAGCGTTACCAAAAGAAATGCTGCCAATTGCTAGCAAGCCCCTTATTCAACATGCTTTTGAAGAGGCCGTTGCTGCTGGGGTTGAGGAATTTATATTTATAACTGGGCGAAATAAAAATATAATCACCAACCATTTTGACTGTGTATACGAGCTTGAGAGCCATCTTGGTAATAAAGAAAAAAATGATGCTTTAACCCTGACTAGGGATTGGGTTCCAGATGCAGGTAAAATCGCCTTTATAAGGCAACAGCACCCGTTAGGATTAGGGCATGCAGTATGGTGTGCGCGGAATTTCGTGGGTAATGAGCCTTTCGCTGTTTTATTGGCAGATGAACTATTTATTTCTGAAAGAAGCAATAGTGTACTTAAAGAAATGGTGGAATCATATGATGAAAAGCGTGGAAATATCTTGGCTGTAGCTGATATTGCGAAAGAAGATACATCTAAGTATGGAATTGTTAGCCCATCTGAAGATGATGGCGTTACAATGAAAATCACAGATATGGTGGAAAAACCTGAGCCAAAAGATGCACCATCTAACATTTCAATAGTTGGAAGATATATTTTAGAACCAGAAATTTTTGATTTCTTAGAAAAAACTCCATCTGGGAGAGGAGGGGAGATTCAATTGACCGACGCCATGAAAGCGATGATTCCATCATGTGATACATTTGGTTATAGGTTTAAAGGAAAGCGTTTAGACTGCGGAAACCATATGGGCTTTTTAGAAGCAAATATAGAATTTGCATTGCGTGATCCAATGATTAAAGATCAAGCTAGAGCCTTTATTAAAAATATATCTAAAGCCTTATAAATATTCTTAAAGTTAAATTAAGGCTTTACGTAAGCTTTTGATACATTTATATCTTAATAGTAGAGGATATTCAAAGGCAGTAATGGCTAGAAAGCTGTTTCAACAAAAGAAAAACACGTTTCAGGTGTCTGTAGGTGAGGAAGGCGCTGTTGTTGTTTATACACAAAGTGGATATGCAAAAGCTAAATTATTTGTGAAGAGCACAGAGCAAACCGACACAGATAAACTTAGGGAATTGCTTGCGCACGACAAAGATGCGATGGTCTATATTTACATCGATACACTTGATCAATCTTATGTTCAAAGATCACTACCTGCAGTAAGTCAAATGGGTATTGGTAAAATTGCGCAAAAGCATTTGGAAAAAGAAGTTCCAAAAGGGCATATTAAATCTTGTGTACAAATTGGCAGAGCACCTACAGGTAGACATGATTGGGTTTACACTTTCATCTCATCTGGAATGGAGCCACCTATATCAACTTGGATTGATTTCTTTTTACCTTTTCATAACGTTATCGCTGGGATCTACTTTTTACCTGTAGAGATTTATTCAGTTGTGACTAAGTTAAAGTATATTGCTCAACGAGAAAATCAATTTCAAGAAAAGTCTAAGAAGACAAGTGTAGAGAAATTCTTGTCGAATTTTAAAACTAAAGATCCTGGTGCTGCAGGAAGGTGGGAAGTATATCTATCCCAAAATAAAACTGGTGGGTTTAGACAAGCAGCTTTCCAAGATGGAAAAATTATTTTTAGTCGACTACTAAACAATATTAATGATCCATCACCAGATGTGGTTGCTGGTAATATTGAGCAAGAGATTGCAAATTCAATTGAGTATATGTCTAGGTTATCCCTAGGTACAGAGCAGGAGGTGGACGTGTATCTAGTGCTCTCAAGCGAAATTCTTCGCTATTTAAGAAAAGAGAAAATTAAAGCAACCAATCTGTTCACCTATACTCCTTTTGAATTAGCTAATAAAGTAAAAGTTCCTGAAGCTGCTGCTGAAAAAGACAAGTTTGCAGATCCGACAATACTAACAGTATTAAGCAAAGTTAAAACCAAAATTATAACCCTGCATACCCCTGTTACAGGTAAAGTTTATAATGCTGCTCAAACGATTCATTATCTTGGTTGGTTTTTTATTTGTCTATGCTTTGTGTTACCGGTGCTGAGCTTGTATTATGCCAATGACATTTTTGATTTAAAAGAATCTATTAAGCAAATTCAAGTGCAGGTTGATAATTTCAAAGCACAGCTTGATGAGCAATCTAAGAGGTTATCAAATACTGAATCGAAAATCAAAGATCCATTAACTGCAGATCATGTGATTGAAGTTGTTGCACTTAACAAATTCTTCACTTCAATAAAGTCTAATCCAATTGATATTGTTGCAAAATTATCAAATATAATGCCTCTATATGCTAGAGCAAAAGTGATAAAATGGAATTTTGAAGATCCAGTTCTGATTGGTTTTAGAAATATAGATAAGACATCAAAAACATCGGTATTAGGCAAAACTAGAGATTATGTAATCGATGCAGATTTTGAAATAATCATGAGACGTACAGGCTCTTCTTATGAAGAATTAGAACAAAAATATACTGGCTTTACTAAAGAAGTTATTAAAACATTTTCGGATTATGATATTTCAATCTCTGATTTACCTCAAAATATATCATTTCAAGATATAAATACACCAGTGTCGGTTATTATTAAGGTTAGATATCCTGCCACTAAGAAAGGGGTCGTGACAAGAACAGCGCCAGCACCGCAAGTTCAGGTGCAGACTACTACGCCTGTACAAAAAGCTGCTGAACCAGCGCCAAGCAATCCTGCTGGGCCTGCTGGTGGCAATAGTAGAATAAGTAGGTAATAGAGGAGAAGATGCTAGTAAAACATATCCACTCTTACGCACTTGAAAGACTGAAAATAGTTACTTCAATTTTGTTTGTAGTTTCAGTAATATTTATAGCTTTGTTTTCGTACCAACTTACAAATCAAGGTGCAGAAATTTCCTATAAAAATGACTCACAAAATTTGAGGAATCAAGTTGGGGAAATGAAGAGTAAAATTATATTATCGGATGCTTCTATTGCAGAATGGAATGAGAAAGTTAGACAAAAGCATGAATTTAGAGAAGGAATCCAAGTGGATTTCTCAAAAGTACTAATAAATAAATTAGAAGAAAAGTATCGAATCAAAGGAATGAATATTACTCTTTCAACTCCAGAAGCTCGTCCAGATTTTGCTGATAATAAATTTGTTAATATAATGTTCAGCAATCTTACTTTAGTATTTTTGGCATATACAGATATTGATGCATACTCATTTATAGAAGATTTGCAAAAAGAGCTACCTGGTTATGTCCAAGTAAAAAATATCTCATTTGTTGGTATTAATGAGATAAATGAAGAAGTACTGGCAAGTTTAGAAAGGGGCGATAAGAATGATATAGTTAGTATTAAAGTAGATTTGTTATGGCATGATTTGCTTGATAAGCCTGAAGTTGCTGAACAAGTCAAAGCAAAACGTGAAGTGATGATTAAAGAAAAAGGAAAAACAGTAGAACCTAAAGCTACTGAAACTACAACGCCAGAAAATGTTGTAAACGAACCAAGTGCGGTACAATAAAATGAAAAGAAACGTATTATTTTTATTGTTATCACTTCTAAGCGCAAGCTTAGCCTGTGCTTTTGATGACATCCCTTATGAAGATAATGATAATAGCTATGTCGTGATTCCTAACCAAGAAAATACAGAGCCAAATGGCGAGTTTAAAGTATATGATAAAGTTGATGTAAAGGATTTCGCTGCGCCGAACTGTAAAGAAGTTCCTCTGAGCATTGATAGGTGTATTTCTGCAATATGTGTTGATAAGGAGCAGTTTGGTAAAACTTTCAGAAAAATCAAAGGATCTACTGCCGATGGCAGTTGTGAGTATGAAGAAAGAACTCCTGGTTTTGGTGGAATTGATTGTATATTTCCTGCAGCAAAGCTTGGGCAATTAAATAAAGCGTTTCAAATTCAGTTTTTTGGATTTACTCAGAGTTCATTAACCGATGAGGAAAAAACAGAATTCAAAAATACAATGGATATGCATTGCAAACCAGTTAAGGATAGTGCTTTGACAAGTGCGGTAAAAGTGACGTCTGACGTACCACAAGTTGCTGATGCTCAAAGTGTAGTGCCTGTGCCATCACCTTCTGAGCAACCAAAAGTTACAACTGTTCCGATACCTGTAATAAGTGAACCAAGAGTTAACACAACACCTGTAGCCTCAGAAAAAGTTAAAGTTGCTGGAGATAGTAATGATAAAACAGAAGATGCTGAAAAAGAAAAAAGTGGTAAAGAAACTACTGAATTCACTTTAAAATCTGTAATGTTCACACCAGAAGAAATTGATCAAATTAATAGTATTCTGAGTAATTTTGGTATCAGTGATGATATAGCTGGCAGTTTAGTTAAAGCAGACGCTAAATCCACAAGCCGTAAATTTTATTTAAATTCTTTAATTTACTATTCAAATGACAAATGGGCAGTATGGATCAATAGCCAAAAAATTAGCAATGATGGTAATGAAGTTGGTCTGGTGATAAGAGAGATTACAAAGGAATATGTAGTGGTTGAATGGAGTACGCCAAATCTTGAGACAATTGCCCCAGATTGGAGGTCTAGATTGACTGCAGTTTCTAGAAATAAATTCGTTTCTCCAAAAAAAGATATAGAGGTGTATCTGCCAGATGAAACAAGTGCACTTGTTTCATTTAGGTTGAGCCCAAACCAGTTGTTTGAAGTAAATAATATGAGAATCAAAGAAGGAGATATAGGATAATATTATGAAAGCCTTTCCAATAGAAGTATCTAAAATCAATAAGAGTTTTAAAACTCACCACGTGCTTAAGTCCCTAGACATAAAAATTTCTCAAGGAGAAACTTATGGTTTAGTGGGTTTGAATGGCATTGGTAAAACTACCATAATTAAAATTATACTTGGACTATTAAGACAAGATTCTGGCATGGTAAAACTTTTTGGTAGCGAAAATACTAATATAGAATCAAAGAGAAAAGTTTGCTACTTACCTGAGAAATTCACTCCATCTCAGTTTTTAAAAGGGAATGAATTTTTAGAACTCGCTTCAGGCTATTACCAGCAATCTTATGATAAAAAATCTGCAATTAAGATTTGTGAAGAATTAGATTTTGATGTGAATGCTTTAGAAAAAAAGGTTAGTAGTTACTCTAAAGGAATGGGGCAAAAACTTGGCTTAGTTTCGGTGTTTTTATCAAAGTCTTTACTTTTAATATTGGATGAACCGATGAGTGGTCTTGACCCTAGTGCGCGTATTTTTCTAAAGAAAAAGCTGCAAGACTATCGTACTCAAGGAAACTCTATATTTTTCTCATCACACATTCTGGCAGATGTGGAAGAGATATGTGATCGTATTGGAATACTTCATTATGGCGATTTGTACTATGAAGGCACAGTAGATAAATTCATAAAAAATGCTAAAACTAAAAACCTAGAACAGGCATTTTTAGATGCAATCAAGAAGACTAAGAAATAGTCCATTATCTGTCGTTTAACTGGTAGCCTACCAAGCAAGTTTCTTCTTTAGAGGTAACTACATATGCTGTTGCACCAGCGTTGATACAAGTTGTGGCGCCTGTACCGTCATTTCTAGCTCTTATTTTTCCTGTATTGAACCCGATGCTGTTACCAGAAGTATCGGTTTTGCCATCATCTATTTTTTTATCAATGTTATATGCATAGCTGGCGTTAACAGATCCATTGGTTAGTCCATTTGAGGTTGCCGAACCAGTTTTTCTGCCTAGAAAAACTGAGTTTATAAGAGTATCAGATGACCAGGGTGAAGCTATAATCGAACCTGCTGCATCACCTCCTATATCTGTTCCTGAAGATATGAAATAACCTGCACCTGTAATCTTGCTAGCTGGTGCTAGATCCCCAACCGAAATCACACCAACATAAGATGCAGGAATGGTATTGATGCCATGAGGTATAAGTTCCGCAAGGCTCAGATGCTTCATTGCTCTTGCAGTTTCGTCAGTATTAGAGTTCCATACAGATTCAACTCTAGCATCCCCGTCGCCGTTACATGTTATTGTGACTGTACATCCAGAAGACCAATAAGTAGCGGCATTAGCCATGTCTCCTGGAATTTGTCTGTAACGAGTGGTAAAATCATAGTAAGATTTTCTAAAGGTTTGAAAATCAGAAATTACAGCCTGCATTTCAGATTGTTTTATTAGGCTTGATCCAGCAGAAATACCTGCTAACAGAAGTGCTATAATTAAAATTACAGCTGCTAGTTCTATTAATGAAAATCCTCTATTCATAAAGCCTCCTAAAAATTCACATCGTGCAGTTGATAGCCAACTAAGCATGTTTTTGCTGTGGAAGTTAATATATAACTACCACCGTTTATACATGTAGTGCCACCTGCGCTGTCATTTCTTGTTCTAAATTTTCCTGTATCCTGTCCTATTGGCGATGAGCCTGACAGTTTGCCATCATCAATCTTAATATCGATGCTGTATGCGATTTTTCCAGTTACTGCTCCTATAGTTAAGCCATTTGAAGTTGCAGACGAGCTTTTCTGGCCTAAAAACACAGCATTTGTTCTATTAGTCCATGGAGATGCTATAATTGTACCGCCAGCGTCCCCACCAATGTCTGATCCCCCAGCCATATAATAACCAGCCCCATCAATTTTACTTCTTGGTGACATTGATCCAACTAAAAGTACACCAGTATAAGCGGCTGGAATTGATGCAATTCCTAATCCGCTAATGCCTGCTAGCTCTAGATGTTTCCAAGCTCTTATGGTTTCATCAAGGCTACTTCCATGTATCGCTTCTATAATACCATCGCCATCTCCATTACATGTTGGTCCAAGAGAACATACGTTTGCTGCAGGCCATACTGTTGAAGCATTGGCCATATCACCTGGAACTTGTTTATATTGATTATAAAATGTTTGGTACATTTCTCTAAAGCTTTGTAAGTCTGAGATAACAGATCTAATTTCAGCTTGGGAAGACATACTGACGCCTGAAAGTATTGCTCCCACTATTAGTCCTATTATTACTAAGGATGCTGCAAGCTCTACGAGCGAGAAGCCAGCTCTCAAAGCAGCTATTTTAATGCAAACTGAACTTTTCGGTCGCATAGCTCAACCTTATTTAACCTTAAAATAAAGTATATCGTAAAATGGTTAATAAATAGTAAATTTATTGATTACATTGCGAATGTTTTGCGGTATATTTCATACCTAAATAAGGGTTTTGTTATATGTTGCAGCAGAATTACGATACTCAGGCCTCTGAGAAGAAATGGCATGAGCTTTGGGAAAAGAAAGGAATTTATAAATGGAACCCTAGTGAATCTAGGGAAAACAGCTATGTAATTGATACGCCGCCACCTACGGTTTCTGGGCTTTTACACATGGGGCATATATTTAGCTATACGCAAGCTGATATAATAGCTAGATACCAGCGTATGAGCGGTAAAAATGTGTTTTACCCAATTGGTTTTGATGACAATGGTCTTCCTACAGAGCGTTTAGTTGAAAAAGTGAAGGAAGTTAGGGCTGTCCAAATGCCCAGAGCTGATTTCATAAAGCTTTGCCAAGAAGTTGTTGCCGAATCAGAAGAGGAATTTAGAAGATTATTTAAAGCCGTAGGCTTGAGCTTCGATTGGGGGCAAGAGTATCAAACAATCAGTGCGCAGTCGCGTAAATTATCACAGATGTCTTTCCTTGACCTTATTAAAAAAGGAAGAATAGAAAGAAAAGACTCGCCAACATTTTGGGACCCAGTTGATAGAACTGCTATCGCCCAAGCTGAAATTGAAGACAAAGAACGCCAAAGCACAATGAATTATGTCATCTTCAAAACTGAAGATGGGCAGGATTTAACTATTGCTACAACTCGCCCCGAGCTATTTGCTGCGTGTTTAGCGGTGATGTATCATCCTGAAGATGAGCGCTATAAACATTTAGCAGGCAAAAAAGTTGTTACCCCTATTTTTGGCCATAAAGTGCTAATGATTGCTGATGAAGATGTGCTGATGGATAAAGGCTCAGGTCTTGCATATTGCTCATGCTTTGGTGATTTCTTAGATTTGACATGGATAATGCGTCATAAACTTCCATTCAAAAACTTCATTTCGCGTGAAGGGAAAATGTTGGACTCTGGTATTTATACCGACATGTATGCAAAAGATGCGCGGGTTAAAATTATCGCTGATTTGCAAGAGCAAGGTTTGTTGATTAAACAAGAGCCAATCACCCAAATGGTGAAAGTTGCGGAGCGTTCTAAAGCGCCACTTGAGATAATTTCAACACCTCAGTGGTATGTTAAAATTCTCGATAAAAAAGAAGAGCTACTGCAAAAAGCGAATGAGTGTAACTGGTTCCCTGACTATATGAAAGTTCGCCTTGAACATTGGATTAACGGATTAAACCAAGATTGGTGTATTTCTCGTCAGCGTTATTTTGGTGTACCATTCCCAGTTTGGTATTCAAAACGCGCGGGTGAAGAAGGCAAAGTTTTATTTGCTGAAATTGATCAGTTACCTGTAGATCCACTTGTTGATTTACCAAAGGGATATACCAAGGAGGAAGTTACTCCAGATGTGGACGTCATGGATACTTGGGCAACCAGTAGTATTAGCCCACAGCTAAATTCGCGTGGTATTAGTGACGATTTCGTTGTGGATGCACAGCGTCACAATCAGTTATTTCCTGCAGATTTAAGACCGCAGGCGCATGAAATTATTAGAACGTGGACATTCTACACAATTGTAAAAGCACTTTATCATTCAGATACAATTCCGTGGAAAAATATCATTCTTAGTGGTTGGTGTTTGGCTGCTGATAAAACAAAAATGAGCAAATCAAAAGGTAATACAGTAACGCCAACTGACTTAATTATAGAGAAAGGCGCTGATGTTATTAGATACTGGGCATCTACTTCTAGGCTAGGTGTTGATATTGCGTACTCTGAAGACGTATTTAAAATTGGTAAGAAGCTGGTAAATAAGCTTTGGAATGCATCAAAGTTTGCAGCATTGCAATTTGCGAGCCTAACTTCAAAACCATCTACTCCCAAAGAGGATGTGGCAAGTGGTTTGATTTTTGAAACGATGGATTTATGGATACTTTCTCGTTTGCAAAAAGCGACTGAAAAGGCTACTAAAGCATTTAAGGAATATGAATACTGTGATGCACGTGTGGCAATAGAAGATTTCTTCTGGAATGATTTATGTGATAACTATTTAGAAATTATCAAAGGTAGATCGTATGATGAGAATCCTGAGAATGCAAAAAGTAGGCAGAGTGCAATTATAACAATTCACCACGTACTAAAAACGTTATTCAGATTATTCGCGCCATTCGTCCCACATATTTGTGATGAATTAAATGAAGGAATCTTTGGTGGTGAATCAGTAAACTCGCGTGGTGCTTGGCCTAAAATTGAAGAACATTTTTATTCAGAAGCTGCGGATGCTGAAGGTAAAAATGCTATAGAAGTTTTAGCTTTGGTTCGTAAATTTAAATCTGAAAAAGGTATTTCAATTAAGACACCACTTGAGCATGTTTATTATGCTGGATGTGAGCTTAATGACTCTATAGTTAATGATATTAAAAACGCATCTAATGCTATTTCGGTTATGAGAGTTGATAATTTAGATAGTGAAGTAATTATGTTGGAAAATTCAAAGTTACGGCTATCAGCCAAACTTGCCGAAATATAATTTTAGAGGCATAGATGAGGAATCGAGGAACTTTTCTGAATTTTATTTTAACAGAAGTTCCAAAATTTCCTAATTCAAATAATTTTAACGATTTAGAGTTTATATTTAGGCTCTTCTTTGGCGCTGTAAAACTTTCAGATTTGAGAAATGATGAATTTATTTCTCTTATGAGAGATCTTAAATTATTCTTTAAACTTTGGATCGATAAAAGTTATGTAGCAAATGGGTCTGAGGTTTTTTTTTATAAAACACTAAAAGCTTTTGGGTGGGCAGCAATAATTGATAGTTATTATAATAGGATTAAAAGTTTTTCGAATTTAGAATTTATACAATGTCTTCAGGAAGTACACGAACTCGGACTCTCACTTTTAAATAATTCAAAACTATATCATAGAACTGTTTTTAAGATAAAAAAAGTAGCAGAGAGTATTAAAAGTGTAGAAGAATATTGTAGATTTAAAGAGGTAGTAACTTTAGTCAAAAAAGACATCAAAGAAGCCGATCTTAATCCGATACTAAAATCGATTAATTCTTTGCAGAATGAAGAGCAAATTACTCCTAAAGCTCAAGATACAAAACTACCTGATTTGCTGCCTAGTATTCTAATTACATTAAGTGAGTTAAATGGTGAATATGGTGAAAAAGTAATAGCTTCCACAACTTTGCCTAAAGAGTCACAATTACATTTGTTAATGGAAACTTTAACATCTCAGACTTTTACATATTTAGTAAAAAATTCATTAATACCAGCGAGCTCTGCTGTTGGACTAGTGATTCAGTGCGTTGATTCCAAAACAGGCGCAGCTACTAAAATTAAATCAACGGTTATAATAACTTCTAATGGTCTTATAAGTAATGTTGCAAGCATAGAGGATGGTAGGTTAGATTCCGCTGGCATATTTCATAAATAGCTTTTTAAGTGGCGTAAGTTTATTTACAATACTCAAACCTTTGCGGCGCATGAATTTTACTGGAACAAAGTTATTTGAAAATAATGAGTTTAGTCCATGAGTGGATTCTATCATCATATTGTTATCAAAAGTTCTGCTCTTAACATATTCATCCAGCATTAAAGATGAGCAAATATCCAGCCCAAGCTCGTGCTGATTTTTAATCAATTCAGCAAGCTTATTACAATCACGAATACTTAAGTTCAACCCTTGTCCAGCAAGAGGATGGATGGCATGAGCAGAATCACCAAGCAAAACAAACCTTCCATTGTAATATTTTTTAGCATGTACAAGCTCAAGTGGAAATGTTGCTATTTCGCTGGCATATTCAATTTTACCTAAATCTTCGCCAAACCTTTCTTGAATTGATTCCAGTAATGTTTCTTTATCTAGCTGTTTAATACTTGGCCAAATTTCTTTTTCAATTGACCAGACTATTGATGATGTGTAACCGTCTGCTTTCGGAAGTATCCCAAAAGGCCCAGTTGGCAAAAACCGCTCAATAGCACATCCTTGGTGGTTAATATTATGTTTAATGTCACATACTAAAGCATACTGTTTGTAGTCATGCCTAAACGTTTCAATTTCAAGTTTATTGCGAATTTCAGAATTTTTACCATCTGCCACAATCACCATTTTGGCTTTGAGTTGTTCTGTCGAAGTAGTTACGTATCCAAAGTTCTGATCTTGTCTAATTTCTTCTATTATTATTTTATCTGATATTTCTATATCTTTCGAATTTTGTAAAAGCTCCTTATGCAAAGTGTGTTCTTCAACCATGTAGCCAAAATTTTTTAAATCAATATCCGATGGATTAAATTCCAAATAATCATCAGACATTGCATCCATGACTTTAATGCATTTTATCTCTTGTCCTAATTTAGCAAAATCTTTAATTGCCTTATGCTTTTTGTATATATCGCAGGAAGCTTTAGCTATGGCGAGAAGCCTAGAAGGTTCGCCGGCTTTTTTCTCAATATTTAATTCTCTTTTCTCCAATACTATTAAGTCCAAGCCTATATTTTTAAGCATTAACGCGAAGGTTAAGCCTACGTATCCAGCACCGATAATTATGACGTCGTATTGTTTCATTTTTGTAGCATATTTACTTATGTACTATATTCCATTTCCAAAAGTTAGGCTAGATAAGTTTGCTACAAAAACTTGCTAATACTGCCACAGTGATTTATCATCTTCCTAAATTAAGTTGGTATATATGACAAACAAGCAAGAAAAAATAGCCATAGTTGGAGCAGGGTTTGCAGGGCTAGCGGCTGGATATAGACTTAAGCAACTTGGTTTTGAAAATATAGAAATATATGAAGCGCGCGAGCGAGTAGGGGGCAGGGTATTCTCATTGAAATTCAATAATAAAGGCAAAGAAGCAATTGCCGAGATGGGAGGTTGGAATATTCTCGATGGTGGATCACCAAGCTATATAAATAAAATTTCTGAAGAACTAGGCTTAAGCATTAGCGGTGTGATGTTCAAGATTTCAGATAAGCTATATCACAATGGAGATTTCTATAACTTGTCTAAACTCCTTAAGGACTTTGTTTCTAAGTTCGGTGATGATGAAATTCTTAAAAATACTATTAAAGATTTAGCTGAAAAGCATTCAAACATGGATGATGTCATGAAAGAGCTTTTCAAGAGCGATGAGCTTCTATACTTAAGTTCTGCATTTAGAGTCGCGGCATATGAAGGTGGAAATCCGAAAGATATCTCTTCCAAGTTATGGATGAACTTATACCACGTCTTACATGGTGGGCTTGCTGGCGTACACCAAAGTGATGAAATAGAGATTCAGTATATAGAGGGTGGAAACGCAAAATTAGCACTTGGCATGAGTGATTTTTTAGAACCAAATGTTCACTTGGGTCATGCTGTGAGTAGTATAGAATCTTTAGAAGAAGCTATTCAAATTGGGTTTATAAATGGTAAAATTGTACTTTGTGATAAGCTTATATTTGCTGCGCCTCTATCAGTATTGACTGATGTTGAAATTGATCCCAATGTGATTCCAACTGACCGTCTAAATTTTCTTAAGAAAATAAAGTATGGAACTACGGGTAAAATTATCAGCGACAAATCACATGAAGCTGAGGACAATTTTGTAATGACCGATGGCATCTCTCTATTCCAACCACACGGCTTTCCATATATTCATATGTTTGTTGCCGGTGAAGAAGGTAGAAACTTGAAAACCATTCATAGGGATTTATATAGCAAAGCCATAAAAGCACTTGATGGAGAAGTGTGTGGAGAGCTTATTATAGTTGAGGCTGATGACAATGTTCAACTTAAGGAATACACATGCCCCGTAACCCACTTCTGGGTTGATGATCTTTATGCAAGAGGGTCTTATTCCTATAGGTCTGTTGATACATATGACCGTATATACGAATTCATCACAATTAATAACATGACTTTCCGTGAGCCACATTCCCCGATAGACAACCGAGTGTTTTTTGCTGGTGAGCATACAGCTGTGGAAGCAGATATTGGCACTATGGAAGGTGCAGTGGAGTCTGGATATAGGGTGGCGGAGTTTATCGAGAGCTTAAATTGAAAATGAATTCCCACAGCCGCATTTAGCTGTGGCGTTTGGGTTTTTAATTTCAAAGCCAGCAGAACCTAAGTCTTCAACAAAGTCTATTTTAGAATCTTTCAAAAAGCCTAGCGACATATCATCAACTACCACAGATATTCCATCTTTTGTGAAAATTACATCCTTAGCATCGGTATTGCTGTCAATATCATATTTATACTGAAAACCCGAACAACCGCCTCCAAGCACTGTTATTCTGAATTTTAAGTCAGGTTTGCCATCTTGCTGGAATAAACTAGCAATTTTTCGCGCGGCGTTATCGGTAATTTCGAAGTTTGTCTGTGTCATGCTGGTCATTATATACTAATTCTCTAAGGGGTTCAAGTACGTCGAAGCTACTATGTTTAACAGTATATGTGCTGTTAAAGCATCAATAAATAACAGAATATAAGCTGTTAATACTACGGCAATTATGAACAGCTCCTTGCTTTTGCAAAAGCTGGGAATAGCGTTATAGAATAGCTACCAATTACCTAAACAAATTATGATAAACATCATCACCGAAAAGTGGATCTTGATCGATAAATGATGATATGTCAAAGTCTGGCAGGTTTCCAAATATGCTTTCTGCTTCTGGATTGAACGTCTCAGGCATTGCAGTTGAAGCTACAGGGCTTGAGGTAACATTATTAGCAAATGCGCTACTCAATCTTGAAAAATTTGAATCAAATTGCGGTAGCATTTGATCCAGTGGCATTTGAGAAGTTGTAGAGGCAGCACTTGTAGAAGCAACAGCTGAAGATTGTTGGGTTTGTCTTGACATTGCTTGTTCTAGAAGTTGAATAATTTCTGGGTTTACCTGTTTAATTCGTGCGATATCTAAAGCGGTTTTTCCATTGTTGTTTCTAAGGTTTAGGAATGAGAAATCATGACAATTATCTAATAGGGCTTTTACACAACTCACAGATTTCTTACTGACTGCCATATGCATTGCTGTTCGGCCACCATTACTTTTAATAGACAGAATATTTTTATCTTTTGTTAATATTAATTTGGCTAAACTAGGTTTATCACTTTGGCAGGCAAGATGGAGGGCGGTAAGTCCTGCTTTGTTTCTCTTAGAAACATCTGCTCCATGGTCTAGTAATTGTCTTGCTATAAAATTATCTCTATCATTAACGTTCGTAGCTGCAAAATGTAATGCAGTATCGTTATCAGTCTGTGTGACTGCATCTATATTAGGTTTTAACGCTAGTAAATGTAAAAGTAGATTAGTTATTACCGGTGATGCCGCAGATTTTGATAGATATATTAGAGGAGTATAGCCGTTTATATCAGTTGCTTCCTTCATAGAATCATTTAAATAAGCAAAAACATTCTCTAGGCTAAATTTTATATTAAGGCTAAATTTTATATTAAGCTTGGTTTCATCATTGCTTGCTAGTTGCTGAACTGGGGCAGAGGTCGTACTTGTAGAAGCAACAGCTGAAGATTGTTGGGTTTGTCTTGACATTGCTTGTTCTAGAAGTTGAATAATTTCTGGGTTTACCTGTTTAATTCGTGCGATATCTAAAGCGGTTTTTCCACCATTAGTTTTAGCTTCAAGATTAGCTCCTAAATCTTTTAACTTCTGAATTGCTTCAACTTGTCCATGCATAGCGGCAACGTGAAGAGGTGTTCTAGCATTATTATTTATATCTTTAGCTTCAAGATTAGCTCCTAAATCTTTTAACTTCTGAATTACTTCAACTTGTCCAAACCTAGCGGCAACGTGAAGTGGCGTAGCATCATTATTAATTTTAGCTTCAAGATTAGCTCCTAAATCTTTTAACTTCTGAATTACTTCAACTTGT
>CAZLFQ010000001.1:67847-364308 GCA_964558975.1 uncultured Candidatus Midichloriaceae bacterium | reverse complement strand
GCATCATTATTAATTTTAGCTTCAAGATTAGCTCCTAAATCTTTTAACTTCTGAACTGCTTCAACTTGTCCATACCTAGCGGCAACGTGAAGTGGCGTACCATCTTTATTAGTTTTAGCTTCAAGATTAGCTCCTAAATCTTTTAACTTCTGAATTGCTTCAACTTGTCTATACTGAGCGGCTATGTGAAGGGGTGTACAACCATCATTAGTTTTAGCTTCAAGATTAGCTCCTAAATCTTTTAACTTCTGAATTGCTTCAACTTTTCCATATTGAGCGGCAACGTGAAGAGGTGTATAACCATTATTATCTTTAGCTTCAAGATTCGCTCCTTCCCTATATAGTCTCTCGATCATACTAACATCACCATCTGAAACAGCTTGGAATAGCTGGGCAAAAAGAGTATCTTTCCCTACCTGCTCGGCATTCTTTCCCTGCTCAGCTTTACGCAATTCTTCCGCTTTTTTTGCTTCTGCAGCTTGCTGTTGTTGTAGTTGCAATAAGCTTTGTTGCTGAGCAGCTTCTGCAGCTTGTTTTTTTCTCAATTCTTCTTGCTTCTTTTGTTCCTCAAGCTCCTGCTTTTTCTTTTTAGAATGAGCAATGAGTTCGTCAATATTCTTATCTTCTAAAATAGAAGAGTTTTGGATGGAATTCATGCTCTCAATAAGCCCAACCAGTGCATTTCTTGCTTCATCTTCGTCACCAATTGCAGTAGATGTGCTTGACTGCATTGATGTACTTGCAACTGCTGAAGAAGTAACCAGCGTATTTAGCTTCATCATGCCTTGAAGTTTTTGTACCATACCGTTTAAGTTTCTAGCAGCACTTGTGAATTTCTGAAGTTCAGAATCCATGTTAACTTCATAGATGGAAGTTCCACCTTTTTTAGAACTACTAGATGATCTCGTTGAATTTGAAGGTGTAACAATTGAACTGGAATCCAGATCTAATGTTTCAAAGAACTCATTTATTGAATCGATTATACCTTCTGCCTTCTTTACGTTTTCTGTAATTTGCTTGCTTAGTTCACGAGTATATCTACCCTGCATTACTACGGCATTGGTTTGTCTTGGCTTTCTAGATTTTTTTACTTTACGCTCTTCAGAGTTGTCATCATCTTCCGACCTAGATCTTTTTTTGGTCTCAGTAGAAGAACTGTCATCCACAACAACTGATTCACCTCGATTTAGTTTTTGCGCGAGTTTTTGTTTTAATACTTCTAAAACTTTTAACGTCTCATTGAATTTAGTTAGGGAAGCTTCAAGAACTACTCCCATCTTTGACTTTCTAACTTTATCAACTTCTTCTTGTTGTCTTTGTTGTTTACGTAGAGTTTTGTGTGATATTTCAATCTGCCCACCCTGATACTCTTTTGCAACTGAATATTTGGCTTTATTCTCTATAACAACAGGCTCAACTTGCATTGGTGCAGACATTGCAGGTAAGTCGCCTAACTGCAAGTTAGGGTTTCCGTTCTCATCATTGCCTAAGTATTCATAGAATAGTCTTTGTTGTTTAATTCCCCAGTCGAAGTCGACAATCTTACAAACTTTATTTGGGTTGTTTTTATCTAAGCGCAAGCCTCTGCCAGCACGTTGAATGGCCGCTGGCTCCGATGCAGTTGGGTTTATATTTAAAATAATTGATGTTGCTGGGTCATCAAAGCCTGCAATTAGCATTTGATCGCCAAATAAGAACCTTGTTCCACCAAGCTTATACTGTTCAAGTTCTTCCTCGTTTGGCTCTTCTTTCTTGTCTTTTTTAGAGTGTACAGCTGAAGCTACTTTGAAGTTTGCATAAGCAGTTCCAATACATTCGCTGATAGCATTAGATACCAAATTAATGTTCTCAGGACGCCCCTTAGCAGTAATTATGCAATTATGTATTTCTTGCTGCATCAATTCTACAGATGCTTTGTCTTTTGTAGAAGATATTATTGCTGAAACCAATATCTCTACTTCCCCAATTTTATACTCGGCATCGGACATTTTTTTTGCAAAAAGATTCAACGCATACTGCATGCGCATTGTTTGAGTTGGATCTACCATCTCTACAATATTTGGAATGCTATTTATAAGTGCAACCATGTCATCTGCGTGTTTTGTTCCAGAGCAAAAGCCAATAGCTTTTTGGAACCTAAAGTGCTCATTCGCATCTTTACCGTTAAGCAGAATATCTGCAACCATACGGTTATTTGCTTCAGTATTAATGACGCCACTTACGTTTGCATTAATTAGATTATCTGAAATTTTTTGCTCAGAGAGCGAATTTTGACCTTCTGGGAAAACCACCAAACATTTAACAGGGCAGTTAGCTTTACTTAAAATTGCAGGAACAACATTGAACTTTGAAATTGGGTTGTTACCTTCTAATCGATCGTAACCAATTAGTTTATTTACGTCATTAAGTCCTGCTCTTGATGCGCTTTTCAAATTAAATTCAGGTGTTGCGGTAAATGCCAAGGTTGGAGTTCTTGCTAAAACCTTCTGTATATCTTCATTATTATTAACATATGGAAGCGAGTAGTGTGCTTCATCCATAATCACAGCACTGGAATTTGAAAGTAATGTTTGCGCTTTTTCTTTATTGTTCCCAGTCATTGCTAACTGGTATGACATTACATGAACTTGAGAGTTGTTACTGCGTTGTGCGGCATCTAACTCTTTGCCACTTGTAATCTCTGTAACTTGTAACGTAGGCGCGAATTCATGAAATGCTTCTATAGTTTGAGTACGTAGAAGTTGTGTAGGGACTAAAATTACCACATTTTTATTTGGGTAAGCGCCTCTATAAGCACTTGCTAGCTGGGTAAACATAAATGTTTTACCTGATCCAGTAGCATATTCAAATAATGCATTTGGCTTATTGTTAGCCAAAGCGTCAATATATTCAGAAAGACCCACTATCTGGTGAAGTCTTGCTTTATTGTAACCAC
The DNA here is from genome assembly GCA_964558975.1 of uncultured Candidatus Midichloriaceae bacterium. Lineage (GTDB taxonomy): Bacteria > Pseudomonadota > Alphaproteobacteria > Rickettsiales > Midichloriaceae > CAZLFQ01. Next base: position 361,373 of record CAZLFQ010000001.1, on the reverse strand, counting down.
TTGCTCTTTGGACTAATAATCTCTCAAGAACTGGTCTTAGTAATGCTGGAACTTTTCCAAGGTCGTATTCCTTTTTAACTAGTTCATCAAATTCTTCCTTTGAATATCCCATCGCGGCTAGTATTTGCAAATCTGCATCTGACAAATTTCTGTTTAATTGCGTAGATTTAGAAACGCTTTTAACTGCAGGTTGATTTACTGACTGTTGGACAATTGGTTGTGCTGGAGCTCTTAATGGCGCAGGAGTTGATAGAATTGGCCTCGGTAGAGAGGTTGCAGGTCTTTGTACAGGCCTTGGTAATTCAGATGTTGGTTGGGGAAGTTGATTTGTTGGCCTTGCTAAGGATGCGGCTAATACAAATTGTGACGTAGATGAAGTGGAGCTAACTTGTGTCGTAGCAACAGAAGGAGTTGCGCTAGTCTGAAGTTCAGGCTGTGCATCTGCAGATCTTTTATTCCCACTTAAATTTACAATAGTTTTATCAGTAATTATAACCCTATGTTCTTGCGCTCTTCTGACTGGAAGGTTATTCCTGCCTTGCTCAAATATGATGTCACTAATATTGCTTCCTGTGATATCTATACCCTTTGCTTTCATAGCATCTGGTACAGGGCACTTAACAACTAATTTTGTGATTTCTGGGTATCTAGATAAATAATCTACCAATGAAACACCAGTTTCATTGCCAAATGACTCAATTATATATAAATCGTTTTCTCTTTTCCAAGTAATGCCCATGTTTTTCCCAGCTGTTCTTACTGAGGCGATTGTAAAGGTTGTTTATTAAGGTAATATTACAGATATGTTACACTTATGTTAAATCAGGCGATTATAGAGTGATATATGATAAAAGCTCTTGCATACGTGCAGTTAACAAATGCATTGTGCAAAATAATATTTTTAAAATATGGTGCGGCTGAAAAGATTTGAACTTTCAATCCCTTTCGAGAACAGCGACCTCAACGCTGCGTGTCTACCAATTCCACCACAGCCGCATTGTGTTTTAGTGAACTAACTTCTTAACTTCTTTGATGCCACTATTAATTAGTGCTAATTGAGCTTCTGCATCAAGCTGATTGATCAAAGATTCTTGAACTTTTGTTATTGCCAAAGCGATTGCTTCGTTTTTAAGATCGTCAACAATTTGCTTTTCTTGCTGCTCTATTCTACCCATTGTCAGCTCTGTTTTCTTTTGGGTAACTCTTTCTAATTCTTTCTTTGCTTCTTCAATCAATGCTGATGCTTCTTCTTTTGCTTTTGTTATAATAAGTTGAGATTCTCTTTCAGCTTGTCTATGTTGCTTTTTAATTTCATCATACATGTCTGAAGCTTCTTTGAACATGTTATTAGCTTCTGTAAGCTGTCTAACTGCATCGAGTGCATATTTATCAAGCATGCTTAACAAGATATTTTTTATTGGTTTGATTGCCAATGCTAAGAAAACTACAAATGCTACAGCGACGATAATCGATTCCATAATTTCTCCTAATTTACAGCTTTCTTTTTAAATTTTACTTCAGTGAATAAATGTTTTAGAACTTCATCACTTATTTCTTTTGCGGCGCCATCAACTTCAGTCATTAGTTGCGCTTTATGCCTTGCTAACTTTTCTTCAGCTTTAGCAAGTTTTTTAGTCATTTCTTTTTCTACTTTCGCAATGCTTTGTGCAAGTTCAATTTCCGTATCTTTTGAAGCGATTTTTTTTATCTCAGAACTTTTATCTCTAGCTTTTTCAAGGATAGTAGAGATCTTATCTTTTAATTCTTTTTGTTTTTCTAATATTTTTTGTGCATCATTCAAGAATTTTTTTACAGATGCTTCTCTTTTATCAACTACGGTTCCAATACGCGGGATGAAATAACGCGACACAAATACATATAGAATTGTAAAAGCTATAAAGAGCCAAAAAATTTGGGTAGCAAAAAATTCTGTATTTAGCTGCGGAAGCATAATGTTTTGTGTGTAATGAATTAAGTACGTATTATATAAAATAATTTAAGTATCAGCAAGTAAATAACCGCCTTTGTTTAGAAGGCGGTTATTTTTAAGGGAAACTTAAATTTTAAAGATACATAAGAATGCAATAACTAGAGCAAAAAGACCAAGTGCTTCTGCCATACCTGCGCCAACGTAAGCTGGTGTCGCCATTTTCTTTTCAACTGATGGGTTGCGCGCTATGCCATTGATTAATGATGAGAAACACATTCCCACACCGATAGCAGCACCGATCATTCCAGTACAAGCAAGACCTGCACCAACATATTTTAGAAATTCGCCTTCCATTTTAGACTCCTATTTAAATTAAAAAATTTAGTGCAGTTGTACTGCATCCCTTAGATATACGCAAGTTAAAATTGAAAAAATGTAAGCTTGCAATATTGCTATAAATACTTCAAATCCTGTGAATACGCATAAAAATATAAACGGGAATGCGCCAAATAATAAGCCGCCTGAAAATGTTAAAAATGCGATTACTTTCATGGCTACGTGACCAGCTGTCATGTTTGCAGCAAGACGTAGAGATAAACTCAAAGGCCTTATTAAATAGGACATTAACTCGATTACAATCATAAGTGGTGCCATAACTGGTGGTGTTCCATGCGGTAAGAAAAGTGATAAATAATGCCAGCCGTGTCGAGCAAAACCAATTAAGGTGATACAAGTAAATAGGAATATAGCTATTGAGAACGTAACGATGATGTGGCTAGTTGCGGTGAATGAATATGGAATCATGCCAAACAAATTACAAAATAAAATGAATAAAAATACAGTGAATATGAATGGGACATATTTTTTTGCATCATGACCAGAAACGTCAGCGACCATATCATCAATGAAATTATATACTATTTCAGAGAATGCCTGAAGTCTGCTAGGGGTTGACTGAATTTTCCTAGCGCCTAAGAATAGCAGAGTCATTGCTACAAGTGTTGCGATGCACATCATTAACGCTGAGTTGGTAAATGAAACATTGTAGCCAGCAAATTCAAGAGGAATGAGTGGTTTAATATTAAACTGGTCTAAAGGACTATGCATTTTTATCTTCTATTTAATTCTTTATAAAACGAGTATAACCCGCCACACGCGCCGAGTATTATTAGAATAATCAAAAACAGCGGTAGTGTGTCGAATTGGTTATCTATGGTGTAACCTAGAAATCCGCCCACGATTATGCCAGCAATTAAATCAATAATCAAGCGCCCTCCGATGGAACTATCATTTTTTGTAGTTCCCTCTTTGGGTTCAAACTTTTGCTGAGCAGTTTTTATTCGCGATTCTAAGTCTTGTTCTGACATGTTTTTGTGCGGTTTTATAGAGTGTGATTATATTGATAAATTTTATATATCGCAAGTTTTCTGGAGGTCTTTGCCCCTAGAAAAAAACTTTCAAAAACTATTTTGAGAATCAAGGACTAACGCTCGCGGCCGCTCTTAATACCAGCTTTGGACAAGTTATCTACAAAGCTGAAGCGATGGGAGGAGATGTTTTCTAAATCTTTCTCATTAAAATATTTTGCGAATTCTTTGCCTTCGTGTTGCATAGCTTCTTGAACGCCATATCTAACAACATTGTTCATGAAGTTTTCCAATGCAGTTTCGCCAGCAAGGCGGTTTGGGTTTAGCATTTTATAAATTTCATAAACCATCATGCGGTGAATGTGATCTTTCTGCTCTTTTGACATCTCTTCATATTCTAAAAGCTCTTCTTCCTTTTTTTCCTTTTTGTCTTTTTCAAGATCAATGCCCAAAAATCTTTGTAACAGAGCAATCAATTCTGAATCTATGCTAGGGTTGTCCATATTTAAAATTAAATATTCTAATAATACGAACAACAGATGTTTGCTTTGTTCCATCGATTTTAATTTCTGTTCGTCATTCATTGAAATGGCATTTTTCAATTCTTCTGCAATCGCCAAAAGCTGTGCTAAATCCTTTGCGGGTAAGCGGCTTAGTTTTTTAGTATATTTGTCGGAAAACTTATTTTGATTATCAGATGCCATAAAAATGCTTCAAAGATTATGCAAATAAGTTAGACTGAATTCTAGGTTATCTACAATGTTTTTTTATGACTAAGAAAGTAGCGGTAGTTTTAGCGGGCTGCGGGCATCAAGACGGAGCGGAAATTAGGGAAGCAGTAATTGCATTACTGGAGCTTGATAGAAACAAAGCTGATGTAACCATATTTGCACCCAATAAAAATCAGCACCATGTTATTAATCATGTAACTGGTGAAGAAATGTCTGAAAAAAGGAATGTGTTGGTTGAGGCAGCTAGGATTGCAAGGGGTGCGATAAAAGATTTAGTGCAATTGAATCCTTCAAATTTTGATGCACTTATTATGCCGGGAGGCTTTGGTGCTGCAAAGAACTTATTTGATATAGCATTCAAAGGTGATGATGGAAAAGTAATCCCAGAATTGCAGTCTATAATTAGGAAGTTCATAGAATTAAAAAAGCCAATTGGAGCAATTTGTATAGCTCCTGCAGTTGTTGCTTCTGCGATAGAAGGAATAAAAGTGCCTAAATTAACACTAGGGGAGGCGAACCCTCTGTTAAGTGGATTCGGTGCTAATGAGCAAGTTTGCTTAACTACTGAAATTTGCGTAGATAATGACAATAAAATAATCAGCACACCAGCGTATATGTATAAGGATAAAATTTCTAATGTAGCTGATGGAATTGCTAAACTAGTTAAAAAAGTAATGGAGATTGCATGAAAAAACTTTTCTTAATTCTTATTTTAACCTCTAATCTTGCAATTGCAGATGATGAAGTAATGATAACTAATTGCGAGGTTACCCCAACAATATGGGAGTTAAAATCTCCTCCTGAAATTGCAAAGAGCAATAATCTTAGAAGAAAAACAGGTGCATCAGAATTTGCAAAAGGTGATTTTATTACTATTGAAGGGAGAATAACTGATAGTAATTGTGTCCCAATAGAAGGTGTGGTGGTGGAAATTTGGCAAGCAAACAGCTTTGGCATCAATCAGCATGATTCGGGTGTTTATGATAAGATAGATCAAAATTTTGAAAGTACTGGTATATCAATTACTGATAACTTGGGAAATTATAAATTTTTATCTATTTTTCCTGCTCCGTCGTCAGGAAAGCGTGCTCCCCATATTAACTTTAGGCTGCGTCACAAAGATTTTATGCCGGTTGAGACAGAAATGTTTTTTGAAAATCAGTTTGCAAACGGGCATGATTTTAATTTAATTAAGCAGGTAGACATGCCTAAACGTCATTTACTTGTTGCAAAGGGAGAAAAAATAAATAAAAATAGCACTGAAGAAGGTATCAAATACCGATTTGATATTACTTTGGAAGGTAAAAGTAAATATAAAACTTATTAACTATAAAGGAGTTATACGATGAATAAATTATCTACAGCTGCTATTGCACTAGCATTAGCTCTAGGCGCTTCAGTAGCAGTTGCTGCTGAGCAAGCTAAAGGACATAGCCACTCTGCTACTACAACAGAATCAGCTGCTACAGCTTCTTCTGAGCAAGGTCAAGGTGGTGCTGCTGGTCAAGCTGGTGCAGAACAGCAAGCTACAACTGGCAAAAAAGGTGGCAAAAAAGGTGCTGCTCAAGCTACAGAACAAGCTAAAGCTGGTGAAGCTGGTGCTGCTGCAGGTACTGTTGGTGCTGAAGGTTCTAAACAGTAATTCTGCTGTCTATCAGAATTCTTAAAGGGCGTGGGTTGAGAAATCCCGCTCTTTTTTTGTTTTATACGTAAGCATCGTTCATTATTTGTCTGGCTTAAGTGGTTGTTATATAAGGATATAGGGTGTATAATTATATTTAATAGACAAACTCAGAGGCGTTTGTGTGTACCTTGCACAAAACTAGTGGCTCATCCCTAATAGCAGTATCGGTAATCGTGCTAATAGCATCGTTGATGATAAGCTCATATATTGGAGTAAGTCAAAATAAGGAGTCTGATGCTAGAATTAAAGTAACTTTAGATAATCTTGCAGAAATAGATAGAGCTATAAGTGTTTTTTATAAACAAAATGGTTTTATTCCATGTCCAGCGCAGCGAACTGCGACAATCAATTCTGCAAATTTTGGTATTTCAAATGATTGTGCCGCTGCTGTAGCAGATACAGTTGAGACTGGTTCAGGTGTTGATACAGTAAGAATCGGAGTTGTTCCAACAAGAACGTTAAGTATATCCGATAAATATATGTATGATGGCTGGAATAATAGGATTAAATACAGTGTTATTCGCGACCTTGCGCGTACTTCAGTAATGTTTACAGGTTACACAACAGCCACTACTAGGGTAGTAACTATTCAAGATAGCGCTGGTACAGCAATAAACCCGCAAAATACAAACCAAACTGCATATGTCTTAGTATCTCATGGTAAAGATGGCTCTGGTGCAAGAAACTTTTTAGGTGATCAAATTCCTGCAAGCTGTCTTGTGAACCAAGATAACGAAAACTGCGACGATGATGCAACTTTCAGATTCCAGCCTTCAAATGATTCTGTTGGTACAGCATCGTATTATGACGATATAATTAAATGGAAAACGATTAGTGATGTTAAAAACACCCAAATTCTTTCAGGTGGATCAAGTGTTGCATCTAATGGTATAGCAGCTATTAGGGTTGGCACGTTTAATACAGGTTATAATTTTAACAATACGTTAGTTGCAGGTTGCGGTAACAACTGTAAAGTGGAAGGTACTTGGGCTCCAACATTTGCAACTGTAAGTCCTAACCTCATAGGTGTCAGCACATTTTCTGATAGGATAACAGCACCTGCAGGGCGTTATATAATGAGAATGTCTACTCCTTATTGTGGTGTTGGTAGGGGGGTTGGATTAATGTTTTATTCAGGTGCGCCAATTAACCAGATTGGTAGACACTTTGCATCTTATTCTTATGAAAATACTGTAACTGGGACTCATAGATGTAGTAGAAGCACAGCGATAGCTTATTTTACTCACGACGGAATACAGCCTATCAGATTCGGTAGATATATGGATAACTTGACTCCAAATGCTGCAACCTATCACTTTGGTATAAGTTATCAGTGGAACCCATTTATAACTAACAATGCCGGATATTCTTATGAGTATGTCCAAGTTGAACTATGGCAGTTAGATTGAGGAATATATGAGAAGTATAATGCATATTAAAAATAAAGTTCGCGGTTTTACATTAGTAGAAACTGCTGCTGTCATAGTCATACTATCAATTATGCTAACAAGTTTGCTTTCTGTAATGTCAACAGGATCGAATGAACGAGCTGGCGAATTAACTACTGAAAAGCTTCAAAAAATCGAAATGGCCTTAAATGCCTACTTTAACCAAAAAGGCTTTTTGCCTTGTGTTGCTAATAAAAATGCGGCTCTTTCAAGCAGTGGGTTCGGGGTGGCGACAAACTGCGCGTCTATAGGTTCATCTGCGCCTGCATACTATGAGTCAGGAAGTGGTGCTGATAGAATTAGAATTGGTGCTGTGCCAACACGTGAGTTAAATATCCCTGATGATTATGCTTTTGATGGTTGGAACAACAGAATTACATATGTAGTTGCCGCTGGTTTAGCCCAAACCGACGTGCTTTATAACTCACATACATCCGCATCTACTGGAATGACTATTAGAGATGCGTCAACTAATTCGCTACATACAGGATCGCCAACTTTTATCAGCTTTGTGTTGATCTCTCACGGTAAGGATGGAGGCGGGGCAACCAATTTAATTGGTGATCAAATTCCTTTGGCTTGTTCAGGAACACGTAATGACGGTGAAAATTGTAATAATGATTCAATATTTAGAGACCAATTTCTTGATTTTAACTCAGCATCCTACTTCGATGATCAAGTGATATGGCGAACAAAATCGCAGGTGAATCTTTATTCAATAAACCCATCTGCGGGGATTGTGCCAGCAGATGTGAAATATGGAATGTGGGTATACCAAGCAAGTGGGGCAACGAACGTGCCTAAAACTGTTACAGGTTGGGATCTAAGAAGCATACCAACTCAGCTTTACAACACAACTAGTGTTACCAATACTGCTACAACACTTACTTTTCCTGCGGGGAATTATTATATTAGGGAAGGGCATCTTTCATGCGGTACAGGTTCAACTCAGTTCAATAGATTTATATTGCCTAGCTATACTCAGATGTCAGTTTCAACTGTAGAGTATTTAGATCCTACAGCAGCTGGTACAACAAAACCATGTGTTTGGTTAACTAGTGCTACGTATTATACGTTTGCTTCTACTACAAGTACAGAGACGTGGGTTTGGAGCAACTATGCAGAATCAACATATGGGCATGGGAAAGGAGTCAATACTGGTTTGGGTGATCCTTATGTGTTTTCACGTATTGAAGTATGGGAAAGATAGAGAGGATGTGTATGAAAAATTATATTAAAGCATTTACGATTTTAGAGCTCGCGATTGTATTAGTAATTACATCAGTGCTTATAACTGGATTTTTTGGAATGACAATTGATAAATCTATCGAAAAAGCGATTGCAACCAACAAAGTATCTATGGCTAAAATTGATGATGCTATAGTAAAATTTTATAATACTTATGGTTATTTACCATGCCCAGCTGCTAGAGATAGTGCGTTAAACTCTTCAGCATTTGGTGTTTCGGTTTCTTGTTCTGGTGCAGCTGCAGGTACTGTTGATGTTGGTGCGGGAGCAAACATTGTAAAAATTGGTGCGGTTCCAGTAAGAACAATAGGGCTTTCAGACTCTGATATGTTTGATTTTTGGGGCAATAGAATTAGTTATGCTCTAGTGAGGGGGTTGGGGGTAGATGTGGCTGGATATACAGCTACTTTGCCGACAACCAGTGTTATTTCAGTTTTAGATATGAGTGGTAATAGCTCGCTATCAAACGTTGTTGCGCCTAACCATGTAGCTTACGTTTTAACAAGCCATGGCCCAAACAACACTGGAGCGTATAATTACAGTGGTCTTCAGGCTGTGACCTGCTCAGGAGGAGGAGCGGATGTAGAGAACTGTAATGATGATGCAACATTCCGCGATGGACATTATTTGACAGGCTCATATGACGATTTCGTTTTATGGCAAACTCGCCAAATACTAAAATATGGTAGGGACAATGCTAATAAAACTGTGTATGTATCACCTCCAGCTGCGCCACCTAATATTACAATGGCATATGTAACATTCCAAACATATGGTGGTTGGGTAGGTACGCCAGCTACAGGATGGAATAGAAGGTTTTATAACTATGTCCTTTATAACGATATATCAGGTTTCTCACACTCAGGATTCAATGATTATGTAACGATTCCAGCTGGTACTTACTACCTAAAAGCTACAACTGGTGGTTGTAGAATAGATGGCTTCATGACACGTATTATGACTCAAGGTGGAACGCTGCTCGCAATGGGCAATGCTGCATATGCAGGGGATGCAGTAAGGGACTGTGCTACATCTGAAGCTGTAGGGATTGCGACTTTTGCATCTGCTACAAACGTTGTAGTTGATGAATATGTACAAACATATCAAGGTTCATTCGGTTATAGTTGGGGTACACCAACACTCTTAAACGTGTCATTCCCATGGTATTATGAACCATATGCCACTGTTGTACTTGAAGTTCAAAAATGGAAATAACCTTATTGCTTGCCAAAAAAAAATGGGATAGGCTTAATTCTAAGGGATAAATCAATCCTAATTAATTAAGGTATAATTTTATGTTGAAATATTTAAGCCTAGCTGCTTTGGCTGCGTTACTACTTACTACATCGCCTGTACTTGCTAATGATGCTGCTGATGCTCAGGAACAAGAATATGCTTATGCAAGCGAAGGGGATGATGCAAAAGAAATGGGCAAAGCAAAAGCTAAGAAAGAAGTAAAAAATGTTGCGAAGAAGCGAAATTCTGAAATTAAACATCACCCTCATAACCCTATGAAACATAAGCCGCATCATCAGCATAACTATTATACAGATCAACAAAGATAGTAGCTATTACATGCTGTAAAAAAGCCTCCTATATGGGGGCTTTTTTAGTTTTGTGGTGATTGTTGATTATTTGTTTAATTTTAGTATAATAAGCCCTCTTTGACTGATTAAGGAAGGAATTTATTTATAAAGTAGTTTTTGTTTTGGGGAATCGTCTGCAATATGTGATGCATGAGTTGGAAGAATCTTCATATATATTTAATAATAAAGATTTTTTACTAATTGGAAATGGTAGTAGAGTTCTGGAAAATACAGAATTGGATATTTTAGCAGGTAAGGTTGATTCCAACACAGCAATAATAATTTCTGCTCATGGATCAGCTTCAAAAAAAAATCATCAGACACACTTATTTGCAGAACCAGTCTATACATCTAGTTTATTAAAGCAATTGCAAGATATTAATCCAAATATTTGCCACAAAGTTTTTCTTGATACTTGCTATTCGGGCTATGCTGTAAAAGATGCAGGTATGTTATTTAGAGGTTCTGTATTAGTTACATATTCAGATATTGTTCATGATAATATCTTTAGAAGTTTAAAAAAGTTTGTATCCAACATATTAGATAGGGATAATGTTGATCCATTAATCAACTATTTAGAAAACTTGCATGAACATCTTTATGATAAAATAACCTTTTCATTTCTTGAGCAAATCGGATTAAATGCTTATATGAAATTTCAAAACGGGCCGCAGGCAAGGTTGAAGTCTGTAAAACTTGCTCCCAAAATTGAAGAATTAGGTGTTAAGGGGAAACTCATTCTAAATGAGGCATTTCAAAGTTTCTTTAAGGCAATTAGTTTAGAATATAGACCTTACTTTAAAAAGGCTATAGAGGGTGCTGAAGAGAATTTTTATTACTACTTGGCTAGACAATTAATGCACTATGCTTACGTAGAAGATATGGATAAATTCAAAGCTATAGTTAGTTATTGCAAAAATAATAGTAGGGACTGTAATTTTCAGAAATTGATTCATATAAAAGATGAGTTTTTTGATATGTCTCCGACTGCTCTATCGTCGATAACTCAATACAAAGAATATGGTTATTTATTCAAATTTCATCCTGAAATAAGCTATAAAGAGTTATTAGTTAATGAGTTTCATGATAAATGCGAAGTGATAGATTAATTTACATTCCAAACATTTGGTATGGAGATTTTGGGCTTTGTTGAGTTAGAGCTTGGCTAACTATACTAAGTAGTGTGCCTACTATTGCTTCTGATATTTGGTTCATAACAACTCCAGCAATTTGATTGGTTATACCATTCAATGCGGTTCCGAGAACTGTAGATGATAAAGATATTGTATCCTTTGGTATGTCGTTGCTAACTATCTCAAGTATCGTATTAAGCTTGCTGGTTTCGGTATATGGTTGAAAGTTTTGCAAGGTTTGGGAGTGGTCAAAAAGCTTTCCTTCAAGGTTATTTTGTGCAATTTCTAGGCAGGCTTTGAGTAGAGTTTGTTCTGGACTAAATTCCATAATATTGTATTGGCACAGAGCTAGTTTTTGTGAATGGAAGTAGCCAGCTTGTGCAGCTAATATGAAGAATGGTATTTCAGATTTTTTCTTTTTAACTTTCTTTTTCTTTTTTTCCTGAACCCTTTTGTTAGCTAATTGAAATAGCCAAATAGTTAAAGCTTTAGAAGCATTATGATCTTTATGATCTGCATCTTTTAATAGTGCTTCGATTTTATCTAAAAGATCTTGTGGAAACCCCATAAAGGTAAGGTGTTCAAGAATTGCAGCAATCATTGACTCATCGCTTGGATCAAGCGTCTTTAAAATTTCTTCAATATTGTCTTTATTGAGCATTAACTATTCTAAATCTGAAAATGGATTGGTTGTGTGAGTATATTTTTTTACTTCTTCCATATCTGAGAAATGAATTTTTTCATTACCAATAACTTGATATTCTTCATGGCCTTTGCCCGCTAAAACTAAAATGTCATTTTTATTAAGTTGAGATATTGCATGGCGTATTGCTTCAGCTCTATCGCCTATCTCTGTACTTTTAGGGCAAGCTTGAACTATCTGTTTTCGAATTTCAGCTGGATCTTCGTGCCTAGGATTGTCATCTGTAATAGTTATAATATCTGCATATTTTCCAGCTATTTCTCCCATTATTGGTCGCTTCCCTTTGTCTCTGTTGCCACCGCAGCCAAAAAGCACATGCAGCTTACCTTGGCAGTTTTGGCGTAGAGATTTTAATATAACTTCCAGAGCTTCTGGTTTGTGTGCGTAGTCTACATAAATTGTTGCGCCATTATATTCACCAGCATATTGCAACCTTCCAGGTATTGTTTTGAGCTTAGGAATTGCATTAATCAAGTTATCAATAGAAACATGCGTGGCGATAGCTAGACCTAGGGCGCACATCAAGTTATGAGTTTGAAAAGTTGCCGCTTGAGTAAATTCAGTGGAATATCTTTTGCCATCAATTTCTAGAACAATGAAGTTTTCACCACTATCGACTAGTTTTATAAAATCCCCATTTTTGCCATATGTTAAAACTCTATGTTTTATGCAATTTGTTTTCACGCTGTCAAATTCAGGTATATCAGCATTTATAACTGCAGCCCCAGTTTTTAATACTGTATTGAATAAGTGCATTTTAGATTGGAAATAATCATCCATATCTGAATGGTAATCAAGATGGTCTCGAGAGAAGTTTGTAAAGCCTGCTGCCTTAAAATGAACATTTTCTAAACGATATTGGCTTAAGCCATGGCTAGAAGCTTCTACAGCTACATGATCAATTTGCTTTTTCGCTAAATCGTTGAGAATTCTGTGAAGGAGTGGTGCAGGAGGAGATGTGAGTACGTCGTAGGTATCAAAATCAATTTCGTCAGATATAACTCCTAATGTGCCAATACTCGCACTTTTAAGAGCAGTTAAGCTGCACAATTCTTTAAAAAAATATGCGGTAGATGTTTTGCCACTTGTTCCAGTAACTGCAACAAGTTGTTTAGGTTGATTTGTATAAAATTTTGCAGATAGCTCGCTTAAGTATAGTCTTGGGTTATCAACTCTTATAATTTCAACAGCAGGCATATCTTCAATTTTAGAGTCACTATTGACTACAACTGTTTTTGCTCCATTTTTTATGGCATCAGAGATGTAGTCTTCACCATTTAGATTGTTCCCATCTATAGCAACGAACACATAACCTTTTTGTACTTCTCGAGAGTCTGCAGTGATTCCTTTAATATTCATAATCAGTAATTTTTTATAGCTAAGTTCGAAGCGTCTATAGGGCTAACCTCATTTCCTTTGTGTATTAGATACTTGTCATTATCTTTATCTCTCTCAAAGACCCAATTAAACGTTTTTTTGCCAGATTTAGGAATTTTAAAATAAGCCAAAGTTTGATCATATTGTTTTTGGTTTAGGAAGTCTTGGTTAAACGTAAACGTAAAATCTATTTCTACTTTGCGGTTACTAAATCTTTTTATGCTAGATTTGGCATTGCATGCTGTGTAAAACTTTTTTTGTTCTTCAACTTCTTTTTTTACATCAGTTGGCAATAGGTTATTGTGTATGCAGTAGTTTATAGAATCTGTATACGATAGTATGTTTACTAGCGTTCCATCTTGAGTTAGTTGAAATACATGGTAGATTTTTCTGTTTTGATTATCATTAGATGTGTTGTCATTATATATGGTTTTTGAAATTGCAAAATAATACTTCCCTTGGAATGGGTGTTTGACGCTGAATTCTTCTGCCCATTCAGCAGCAGAGAAGATTATAAAACCTTTAGAATTTGCAATAAATAGTGTCCCCTTGATTGACTTTTCTTTAAAGATTATTAAATCAGTAATTCCAAGAGTTATTTTTTTGATTTGGACCACGTTTTTATAATCTGATTCCACTAGTTTTGATCTAGTCGTTGAGTTTTTAAAGTTGCCTCGTATTAATTTTGAATAGGCTATATAGTCTGATGAATCGGGTTTACTGAGGTTTGCCGCGTTTCTAAATGCACTTTCAAGTACATCTTTTGATATTTTGTCATCACCCCAAGAATTCTGGCTAAATACTAGAAATATAAATAGGGCGAAAAGGCGCATGATTACTTACTTGATCATTCTATTTTAATGATAGGGTATTGATACCAAACAGTCAAGGACGGCTAGACATATTAGGTAGGATTTTGGTATAATGTGTCAGTTATACTAAGGGAAATGGAATGTTGGGATCAAGACAAGATAAGGAAAGACGAATAATTGATAGCATAGCTTGTGGGAATCATATTAGACTATTGGCAGTTTTGATGCAGCTAGAAAGGGCGGAAATTAGCAGGTTACTCACCTCTACGCGTTATTACTATTTTAGTCCAATGCAGCTAGCAGCAGTAAGAGAAGATAGGGTGAGTACATTCTTAATGCAATTAATGCTTTCTAGAAGCCAAGATAGGTGTATATCCTGATAAATTAACTAATTAATTCGCGAGTTTTGGCGATAACAAGTTCATTAAAAGGCAGTATCTCAGATAATGAATTTGGTTTTGCAGGCTGAATTGAATTTAATGAAGTTTCAACAATCTTTGCTATGTCTAAAAAGCCGATCTTGTTTTGTAAAAATGCATTCACCGCAACTTCATTTGAAGTATTTAGAATAATCTGTGATGATAGGCCTTCTTTAATTGAGTCAAAAGACAGTTTAAGTAAAGGAAACCTAGCATAGTCTGGCTTTGCAAAATTAAGTTTACCAATTTCATCTAATTTTAGATTTTTGTATGGAATTGCGATACGTTTTGGGTAAGCCAAAGCATAGGCAATTGGCGATTTCATATCTGGTAGGCTAAGATGCGCTAGAGTTGAGCCATCAGAGTAATGTACCATTCCGTGAATGATAGATTCATAATGTATAATTACTTCTACTTGCTCAGGCTTTACAGGGAATAATGAGCAGGCTTCAATAACCTCTAAGCCTTTATTGAGTAATGTTGCGCAGTCTACGGAAATCTTTGGTCCCATTTTCCAAGTTGGGTGATTGATTGCCTGTTCGGGAGTAACATTTGCCATTTGGTCTAGTGTATAATGTTTAAATGGCCCGCCTGAAGCGGTAATGGTGATATGTTCTATGTTTTCTATTTGATCGTTGGCGAATATCTGGAATATAGCGCTATGTTCTGAGTCAACAGGGATTAGTGTTGTATTATGTTTTTTTACTTCTTGAAGAATTAATTCGCCTGCACAAACTATGCTTTCTTTATTTGCGATTGCTAAGATTTTTGAATTGGGTATTGCGTGGATAGTTGGCTTTAAACCTGCAATTCCTACGATTGCAGACATGGTTATATCATATTCCCTTGATGCTAATTCGCAAATTGCATTCTCACCAGCAAGTACCTCTATCCCTGTTCCAGATAAGAGATTTTTTAATTCAGAAAATTTTGTTTCATCATATATGGAAACAGCATCTACTTTTAACTCTTTTGCTTGCTGAGCTAATGTATTTACATCTTGGTTCGCAACTAGTGCACTAGCTCTATATTGGTTGGGATAAAGCTTAATGACATCAATTGTGCTTTTACCAATGGAGCCAGTTGAACCTAATATGAGGACTTTTTTCATCTACTTGCCGTAATCTCGAGAATTGCAACAAATACGGAAGATGTAACCAGACCGTCTACCCTATCTAGTATCCCGCCGTGACCAGGAATCATACTTCCACTATCTTTAAGGCTAAAGTATCGCTTTATAGCAGACTCCAAGAAGTCACCGATTTGTGATATTAGAGCGACTGCAATACTCATTCTGAAGAAATCGATCGTATAATATATGTTTTCTAAATAGAATAAATATCCAACTGTTGCTGCGCATAAAGTGCCGCCGACTAATCCTGACCATGTTTTTTTAGGACTGATTTGAGGAGCAATTTTTGGCCCTTTTAAAGCAGTTCCAATAAAGTATGCACCAATATCTGTTGCCCAAACGCAGAATAATAGCCATAGAACCACTTCAAGACCATTTGGTAATTCTCTCAAATAGAGTAAGCATATGCATGGTGTAACAACGTAGATAAAACCGAATATATTCCACAAAATTCTATCGAGCTTTGGTAGGTCTGTTCCAGATTGTACTATCTTGGTCCATTCTAGTGACATCAGAACGCATATGAAAATTATGCATGCTTGGAAGTAGATGCCACCAAGATATACAACTAGCATAGCTATCGGGGCTAACACTAGAGCAGAGATTGTTCTTCTCAAAATTTCGGATGCTTTTTGTTTTGTTTTCATGATTGTTTATTACCTTAAACCGTATCTTCTCTCACGATTTGAATATTCATTGATGGCTTTTTTTAAATGATCTACATTGAAATCTGGCCATAGCGTTTCTGTAAAATATAACTCAGAATATGATAATTGCCATAGTAGAAAATTGCTTATTCTATATTCACCACTAGTACGAATGAAAAGATCTGGATCAGGGATTCCGTCTGTAAATAAGTATTTATCAAAATCTTCAGGTTTCAGAGTCGTTAATTTGGAATCATTAGCAAATTTAATTGCAGCGCTTCTTATTTCCTCTCTTGAGCCATAACTCATAGCAATGATAAATTGAAATTTATTATGTGCAGTATCATTCTCAACTTGAGTCATTAACTCCTGTAGGTCTTTATCCATTGGCTCTCTATTGCCAATAAAGCGGATCCTAACATCCTCTTTCATTAGTTCTTTTACATCCTTTTTTAGATATCTTCTAAATAGTGACATTAAAGCTTTTACTTCTGATTTTGGGCGATTCCAATTTTCTGAAGAAAAGGCATAAACTGTAAGATATTGAATGCCTAGTTTTTTACAGTCTAAAGCTGTTTGTTTTACTACATCAGCCCCTTTTTGATGGCCAGCAGAAACAGAAACACCATTCTGCCTTGCCCAGCGGGCATTTCCGTCCATTACAATGGCGATGTGTTGAGGGTTTTTCATTAAGTAATAATCAAATAAAGCCTATGAATAATACATCAGCCTAGGGACTAGGTCAAAGCAATTTCTGTTGTTGAATTATTGCATTGATACACCAACGAAACATGACTCTGCACCAGCAGTAATGTTATAGTTTCCGCCAGTTAAACATGTTGTTGAAGGGGGGTCAAGTCCTTCAACAGATCTAAATAACCCTGAATTTGCGCCGATTGCTGCGGTTGCGGAATATGCGCCATCATCAATTTTTTGATCAACGCTAAATGCAGCTAATGGGGCTAATGAGCCTTTAACACAAGATTTGTTTGCAGTTGAGATAATGCCACCTAGGAATACTGCGTTTATTGATGTTCCTGCCCATGGAGATGCTAGAAAGGTTGTGCTAGCAGCGTTCTCACCAATTGCATCAGTTGTAGTTGCAACTGCAACTGTATTGTATGCATAGAATAGGCAAGTTGAAGCGTCGCTTTTACCTAAAGGCGGTACTAATTGTGTTGCTGTACTTAATAGGTTTAATCCACCAGCATATGTGATTGTTAATTGCCCTATTGAAACAGGCATTATACCAGACAATGACAGGTGCTTCAAAGCTCTGCCTGCCTCATCGCCAGTACCTGCTGCAGTAGTTGCAACATCTCTCCATCTTATTACCCCATCACCATCGCCATTACATGCTGTAGAAACTGTGGCATGGCATGTTGTGCCAGTCCAATATGAGTCAGCTTTGTTGAAGTCCCCTGGTATTGCATCGTAAGTGGTTTTGAATGTTACATAGTATGTTTGAAAATTCTTTAAATCAGAGATAACAGATCTAATTTCAGCTTGTTTGATTAGTACCGTTCCGCTGCTGATCCCACCAATCAAAAGACCAATAATTATGATTGAAATTGATAGCTCAACTAGTGAGAAACCAAAAACGGATCTTTTATAATGATTACACATTGCGACCTCTGGGGTTCTGCTGCCAATTAATAGATTATACTTTAAATAAATTAATAAATGGTTAATAAATTAACTATCTATAATTTAAAGCTTAATATGTTGGTTTTTCTATTACAAGCTATTTAACTAACGCTCCAAAAGGGATGAATTTTTCTCCCCCATCAACCTTGATTTGCAGAAATAGTTTATAAAACCCTGCTTTTGGAGGAGTGATGTGAAATGACAGCTCTGGGCCACCATTTTCCCAAAACCATTCTGGTTCTTCACCCATAGGATGAATATGTGCTATTGTTTTGAAATCCTCAGAGAAAGCTACTAAATGAGCAAAAGCTCCCATTATTGGCTCTAGTCCAGTGAACGGTTCACCATTTTTATCTGAAATTTTTACACTGATTATAGCATCTTTCCCAATTTTTAATGTAGTTGGTGAATAATCGATTTTGAAATTTAAATCTGAGGTTTTGACTTCTTTGTGTATTGTTCTGTCTATCTTTCCTTTTTTAGCTACTTTGTTTTCAAGTGTTATGATTGTGTATTCAGATTCATTAGTTGCTTCAGGCATTATATCAGCCCAAATTTTATATTTAGCCATCTTTTTTGGATACCAGTTGAATTCATACTCTCCAGCTTCACTTGAGGGAGTGGGGTGAATATGAGAGTAGTCTGATAAAGAATCATCAATTATCAAAAGATGGATTTTTTCAGTATGAAAAGTTTTGAGTTGATCTGGTGTTACTGGCGAGCCGTCTTTTTTATTTGTGAATTTTATGGTTGTAATATGTTTTTTATCTTCAACATCAATCTTAACTATTTCACCTAAGATAGTTCCCTTTGCTGATGCAAAATTAGAAGATAATAAAAGTATAAAAAAAATTTTAAAAAATTTGTTCATATGCTAACTCTTTGTAAATGTTAGAGATTATTCTAAGACCTAAATTTCAAATTTAACAAGTACTATATTTATCCTTTTTATAAATAAAAATTGAGCTAAAGTACTTTCAAATTTACTTAAGGAGATTACATGAAGACAGGTTTGTATTCAGAATTTAGTAACGTAGCTTTGCTTATCTTAGACTTTGATAAAACATTTATAACTGGGCATTTGCACCAATATTTTAATACTTTGTATCCTGATAAGTCGCCATTAACAGTGTATCTTGAAGTGGATGCGCTTAAAAAGCCAGAATTTAGAGAGTTGTTGCGCGAGATAGCAATTTTCACTTTTCTTGAAAGTAAGACGCAGTTCGCCACAAAGCGGCAATCCCCACTATCAAACCAGTTATTTGAAATTTTTAGATCAAGAGAAAATATAATTGAGAAACTAAACGAGCTGTTTGTTTGTGATTTTTCTCAGATTGAAACTTTCTTAGATGAAGAAGATTTGCAATCTGTATTAAGCTTTAGAGCTGAACATAAGCTGCCAACAGCTATTGCGACAAATAGCTTGTATGTTGAAGTGATTCGGAAAGTTATTGGCTTGTTTTTAGACGATCCATATTTTATAAAAATTTATTCACCAAACAGAAATCCTGAACTGTCTGCAAGATCAAATGCTGTATCAGGTGTATACTATCCGACAGCAGGTAAATTTTCTGTAATTCAAAGTGCTATAACAGGTTCTGGAGTTATTCAAGGAGAGCTTGTACTAATTGATGATGAGCCTATGAATTGCCAAACTGCAATTAAAGGTGGTATCAGTGCAAAGTTAATTTGTAAAAACAATGATGTGGAATTTGAGATAAAAGAAGAGCTTCCAGTTGCACTTACTATTGCTCAACCTAGAGCGGATAGTCTTACAAGAGTCATGTCATCTACTTCAATTGGTTGCGGGGTGTCTGACTCAGATTCAGAAAATAGTGTGATAATACACGATCCTATTTTCTTGAACAGAGCAACTAATGGATTAAGAAGAAGCTCTAGTACTGAATTTGAAATGGTTTAATTTTTTGCTTTTCTTGAGATAATGCGTGCAAATCTAAGTTCTCTGACTTTGGTTTTAATATAAGCTTTTGCTAATGTTACTGTAGCAATGGCTGATAATACTATAACTGATAAATCCTGCATTTTTTATATATTACTATTCATCATGTATTCCATTATTAGTGGGCAACAATTAACAAATGGTTAATTTTAAAAAAATTTGTTATTCTGCATCTAAGTGATATTAAAATTTGAAATGAATAGACGGTGATATATCCGCAATCAATAGTTGGAAAGTTTAGGACTCTTAGAAATTACGGGTCATATCTGTTGCTCGGAATTTATTTTTTATGTTCATGGATTAGGTGGGATAGGGGGGAGAATATGCCAACTCAAGCTATCCTAATGGATTTGCCAAATCGTAAGGCATATCTTTTTTCGATAGAAATTTGGGCCGATGAAGCATACTATATTGCAGGGTTGTTGATGTTAGGTGCATTAGGATTGTTTTTTGTAACCTCGCTCTTTGGCAGAATTTGGTGTGGTTATACTTGTCCGCATACTGTTTTTGTAGATTTGTTTCTTAAAGCTGAAGCGTTTTTTCAAGGAGATAGAAACACGCGCATCAAGCTAGATCAACAAGAATGGAATAATGAAAAAATTAGAAAGAAGCTTTCAACACACCTAGTTTGGATTTTGATTGCATTCAGTTTTGCATTTGGCTGGGTTTGTTATTTTTATGATGCCCCTAAATTATTGATAGATGTGCTTACTTTAAAAGTGACAGGTGGTGGGTTAGCATGGCTTGTGGGGCTTACTACCTCAACATATTTATTTGCAGGTTTTATTAGAGAAAAAGTATGTGTTTACATGTGTCCATACGGCAGGTTTCAATCTGCAATGTTGGATAATGATTCAAGTGTAGTAACATATCATGCTTGGCGAGGTGAACCACGTGGTAAGTTTGATGAAAGTGGTGGAGAGCTAGGAGATTGTATTGATTGTGGAAAGTGTGTTGTTGTATGCCCAATGGGTATTGATATTAGGGAAGGGCTACAGCTGCCATGTATAGGATGTGGTTTATGTATTGATGCCTGTAATACGGTCATGGAAAAGCTTAATAGGCCACTTAACCTAATTTCATATGATAGCGTAAACTCTGCTCATTCTAAAAAAACAGGTAAGCCTATCATCAAAAATATTTTTAGAATCAAAATAATTTTATTTGCTCTAGTTTTTGTGATTGTGACTGCGATTATGTTGTATACTCTTGCAACTAAGTCTGAATTCTCAATGTCAGTTATCAGGGATAGAGGTGCATTATTCACTATGTTACCAGATGGTAGTATTAGGAATATTTACACTTTAAGTATCGCCAATAGAACACCTCACCCAAAGAGATTTATACTATCTGTAAAGGGGCTTGGGGATTATATTTTAAAGCATGATCTAGACACAGAATATGCATCAAAAGAAATTCAAGTTGATCTTGAGCCAGAAGTTGAAAAAGAAATAAAATTATTTGTGAAATCAAATTCTGTCTCGGAAAAGCAAAAAATCATTTACTTTATGCTGCTGGATGTGCATTCTAATGTGCATATAAGCAAAGAAACAACTTTTGTAGCCTCTCAATAATAATATGAAAAATTACTATAAATTATATTTTGAATTTATTGGGTTTGCAGCTATAGCAGCTTTAGCTTCTGTATATATTGCGGAATTTGGGTTCGGCATCTTACCATGTAAAATGTGTTACTACCAGAGATGGGTGTATATTGCTATTTTGGCAGTGTGTATGTTTGCATTGCATCCTAAGTTTCCAAAAGAGTGGGGTGTGAAAATTATAATAGCTCTTTTATTTGTTAGTATGTGCGTTTCTATAACGCATTTAGGGGTCGAAAATGGATGGGTGCAGCTTGATTTATCATGCACAGGGAATTTGCATTCTAAAACAGATGATATTGAGGAATTTAAAGCTATGATTATGGCGAAAGATGATATTCCATGTGATGTTGTGAGTTTTAGCTTTTTGGGGCTGACTCTAGCAGGATGGAACTTTATTTATTCAAGCTTATTGTTTATGCTATCTCTTGCTTTAGGATTCGTGTTCATGGGGACGCCGAGATATGAAAAAAACAAAAAATAAGATTGAAGAGATAATAAGAGTTAATCACGCTGGCGAGTTTGGAGCAAAAAGAATTTACCAAGGGCAGCTTTCGGTTCTGAAAGGACATTCTGAAATAACGCATATGCTTGAGCAAGAATTAAAGCATCTTGAATATTTTGAGAAAGAAATAGTAAAAAGAAAAGTTAGGCCAACAGTTTTATCCCCAGTATGGAATATAGCTGGCTTTGCCTTAGGGGCACTTACTGCACGATTGGGTGAGAAAGCAGCAATGGCATGTACTGTTGCGGTTGAGGAAGTAATTGGCGAGCATTATCAGGATCAGCTTGATCAGCTTAAAGGTTTAAAAGACGAAAAAGAATTAAGAAGTAAAATCGCAAAATTTAGGGATGAAGAGCTAGAACATCGTGATAAGGGGATCGAGTTTGATGCGAAAAAAGCACCAGCTTATCCATTACTTACAGGTTTCATTAAGCTCGCTAGCAAAACAGCGATAAAATTGTCTAAAAAGTACTAACTCTATAAATGGTGCATTCGACGGGATTTGAACCCACAACCTTTGCCTTCGGAGGGCAACGCTCTATCCAGTTGAGCTACGAATGCATTCAAACTTGATAGAAGTGGATTACTACAAAAGTTACTTATACTCAACAGATAAAACTTCGTAGTACTTATGACCTTTTGGTGTAACTACTTCAACTGAAGCCCCAACTTTTTTACCCATCATAGCTCTTGCTACAGGGGAGGCGTGCGAAATATGACCTTTATCAAGATCAGCTTCATAATCACTTACAATTTTATAAATGATTTCAACATCAGATTCTTCGTCAACAATTTTCACGGTTGCTCCAAATTGTATATGATCTGCTTCTATAGTTGAAACATCAATAATATGAGCGTTGCCGAATTTTGCTGACAAATCATTGATTTTTGCTTCAATGAAGCCTTGCTTTTCTTTAGCGGCACTATATTCGGCGTTTTCTGATAGATCGCCATGAGCCCGCGCTTCTGCGATGGCTTTAATTATTGCTGGTCTTTCTACAGTTTTGAAGTGGTGAAGCTCTTTCTCAAGTCTTTTAATGCCTTCGGTAGTTATTGGAAATCTTGCTGTCATAGAGTTCTCCCTATTTTTTGCGAAACTATTGTACCCCAGACAATACAACTTTGCAAATGATTAAGTACTAATAGGTATTTGATATTTTACCTTCTTCTTTTTTGCCCAAGCCTCCTATCAGCGGCAGCAATGCCAATTTCAATAGCAACTTGCTCTAAATGGTCTTTAGCCTTCTGATTTTGTTGCACATAATCAAAAGCGCACCTTACATGTTCACATACAATTAAGTCATGTAAGTTGGTGTAAGAGCTAAGTTTATCAAATGGTGCTAAAAAATTCTCCAATTTCTCTTTATTACCTATCACCATTAAATACATGAGCTTAGACCCCATATCTTTTGAGTCGTAAGTGCGTTCCAGAATATAGTCGATAGTCCTTAAGAAGCTAGGATAATCTTTCATTGAAATCGATAGGTTTGATTGAAATCTCCTTGAGGCGAGTAAGATCTATACACTTACCCATTATGTCATCTGATGAATTGAACAGCATTCGTAAAAACTCTTCTTTCTCTTTGCTTCCAGTAAGCTCCATACCTTTGGCAGGTAGCTTCTCGTATAGGATGCCAACGATTTCTTTGTTGCCACTTTTCCAAGCAATTTCAATTGGATGACGCGCCATTTTATCCAAAACGTTTACGTTGATCCTATCGCTTTTAATTAATGCTAATACAATCTCTTTAAATCCTCTCGCAGCGGCTGCATGAATTGCTGTAAAGCCATTGTCGTCATAACAATTTGGGTCAAAATCTTCATCAAAATTGGTTTCGAGTAGATTATGAATTACAGGTGTGTTTCCGCGGTATGCTGCAAGCAAGAACTGCTGATTTGCAGACAAATCGTCAACTGATAATACTCTGTTTGGCAATACTACTTCAGTCATTGACTACCATTATCTTTCACACGGAGTGTACCATAGATAATAATTTTTTAATAAAAAAACTTTTATACATGAATTTAAAACTAAATAACAAAACAACTAATTGATTAACTTATCGAATATTCTATACTGTCCCACAAAATATAAATGGTAATTAACATATGCTAAATTCTACATATATCGGTGAATGTATTGAACATTATGCAGTTGGCGCTGCTAATTATACCTCAAATGGAATATCGCAGTTCTACAGTTTGGGTTCTCAGGGCTATGCATATGTAGGTGGTGGATTAACAATCCTCCGTGATTACGGGGTATTGTTACCTGCTAGCTTAGTAAATCAATGTTGGTCTGCTTTTTCAAGTACTAATGGCTATTTGAATTCAGCTAAAGGCTTGACTGAGGTTATCGGAACTATAAGAAACTTTTCACAAACAACAATGGATGTTGCATTTAATCACCTAATCTATTCTAAAGATAATTATATAACCGTCACCGCTGGTATTTTAGGTTGTTTGTATTTGGCAAATAGACTGCAGCATTCATCGTTGTATTATCTATATTTGCACGAAAACGATGACCTAAATTTCTTTTCAAAAGTTAAAGCGGCACTTAGTATATCACTGCAATTTGCAGCCATCTCGACTTGTGCATTATCTTCATTCATTCCGCTATATCCATGTTCGGCAATAAATGCCTTTTCAACTTTTGCTCTAGCTATACCTGCCTATAATTATTTAATTAAAAGCTTTGAAAAAGATGTGTATTCTTATTTCAGAAGAGATGACGGGTTAAATTTTATAGGATTAGAGATTGCCGACACGTGCATTCCAAAATCTCCAAAACCTTTATTACAAATAATTCCACTAGAAATAATAACGGGGATGCTAGAGTCTGTTAAACACCACGCCTCTAATGCATTAAGTAAAATGGAATACTTTGATATTGGATAATTTGCTATAGTCTAAAATTGCTTAATGCTTCTCTATAAGATATATTTGTAAAAAAATAAATTATTACCATGCGTATAAACTGCTTAGCAGATTTAGAGAACAAGTACTCTAGCTACATTATAGACATATGGGGTGTGCTGCATGATGGAAAAAAAGCTTATGAAGGTGTTTTAGAAGCTTTGGATGCATTAAAAATCACCAAGAAGGTTTTTCTTTCCAATGCTCCAAGACCTAACCATATAATTCATAGTAGATTGCAAGAAATCGGTATTGAAGTTTCTCAAAATGAAATATTAACTTCTGGAGATTTTTTCTTAAATAAAATTAGCGAAGGCTTATTTGAGAATAAAAAAGTTTTCGTAATGGGTGAAGCGAGTAATCCAGACCTCATGAGAGGAGTTGATATAAATCGCACAACATCACTTGAAGATGCAGACTGCGTGTTGATGTTAATGTTTGCGGAACACCTTGAGGATGTTCATAAATCTTATGATGAATTAAAAAAAGCATTAGCGCTTAATCTTGAGTTTTACTGCCCAAACCCAGATAAAATTGTAAAGCATGGCGATAGTGTTAGATACACTGGTGGCTATTTTGCGAAAATATATGAAGAGTTTGGTGGAAAAGTTCATTACTTTGGTAAGCCATACAAGCCGATATATGATTATGCAATTGAGAACTTTTGTCTTATTAATCCTTTATGTATTGGTGATGCATTGGAAACCGATGTCAAAGGCGCGATTAATTCTGGCTTAGATTCACTCATGTTGCAATGTGGCATACATGAAAGAGAAACAGATGTGGAAAAATTATTTAAACAGTATAGTATTCGCCCTACATATATAGCAAAATCATTTAGGAAATAAGACTAGAAGCTTATATTAAAATCGCAATTTTGTGTTTGAATTTTAATTGAAGATATTAGCAAAACACCTAAACAACTTCCTAAATAAATTGACGCAAACCCAGCAGTCAGAAGCATTAACGAGCTTTCGGAACAAAAGTCAAGCCTTGACCTGTTACATATAAAAAGACTTAAGGCTGTAGAAAAGTTTACTAGTAAGAATAATGCATATGAATTATTCTCGAGACACAACATTGTTGTGCACAAATAAAGTGAAAAAAGAAATGATATAGGAGTTACAATAGTAGAGATCGTAGAGATACTGGCCAAAACCCCCATTTCATCCTTATAGACTGAAAAAAAGTTTTTCATATCTTTAAAAGGTGAAGAGCTGTTTAGCAAAAATTTTAACAGCGTTCTAGGCTGACTAGCTTCAAAAGCTCGATTAAGCATATTTTTGCCATCCCAATCCGAAATTGATATTGCTTCTCTTCCACTTTCTGTTTTTAAAATTGAATTGAGCACCAGTTTTGAATTCGGGCTATTTATCTCAATACATTTACGAAGAATACTATAATAATCTTCAGGTCTTACATAATGATTAGGAGTAAGTTCTGACAAAACAACTCGATCACTATCTAGCGCTGAGCAAACTTTAACCCGATATACACTACTTGGAGTGCGAGCATTGCTTATGACCGTAAGAAAGTCTCTACGTGCTCGAAACACTTGTTGTATTTTATCAAAAATATCAAGATCGACTTCCCCTTGAAAAATTTTTTCAGTAATTCTTTCTATTGCAACAGATTCCCTTTTCTTGCGAGTGTAACTTACAATTTTTTCAGCAATATTCATCTGCCTTGTCGTAGCTTGCAAAAGTTGCTTTCTTAGGTGTTGATTTTGCCAGTAACCATCTAAATTCCACTCCCCAAATAGCCTTGCCATGTGATTAAGACAACTTGAGGAATAGAATCCATTATTCCAAAGAAAATCTGCCAAATCCATATACCACATCTCGATGGCGAATACTAAAAGCGGTGTTTTAGAATCAAAACCATCATCAATTCGCAAAGCTCGTTTATTTGGGTAAAATGGCATTAAAGCTTTAACCATTTCAAGGTCATTTATCCGCGCAGCCCATTCTATGGGTAAATCATTATAAAACCTAGTCTGCAGAACCGTAGGATCCCTATTAATTAAGGTTTTTACAGCTTCAATTCTTTGTGGAGAATGTGCAACACCATCTGGTAAACAAAATGGCTGAATACTTGGAAAAACTTCAGCATATCTTAAAACTTCATTTAACATATATTCCCCAAATACGAAGGGTATTATATAATATTATTGAGGCAGAATCAACAAACCCCCAAACATAGCTGGAAATTTTCTATTAACAGTATAATATGCGACCAATATATAGCAAAATCATTTAGGAAATAAAACATCATGCCAAACTCAGTACTTGCAAAACAATTAGATATGATTAGCAGCAAAGCTTTCATTCCTGAAAAGGAGCACGTACAAAATTTAATTAATGCGATTAAACTTTCACCAACGCAATTTGCAAAAATCAAGCGCGATGCTTTGATTTTCACAAATGTTATAAGAAAAACCAAAGGTTCAGGTGTTGAAAGCTTTATTCAAGAGTATGGGCTTTCTAATGAAGAAGGTGTTGCAATCATATGCTTGGCTGAATCGCTATTGAGAATACCTGATAAAAAAACAGCGAATGAATTAGTTGAAGATAAATTAAAATCTAAGAATTGGAAAAAGCACCTAGGTCAAAGCAATTCGCTATTTGTAAATGCATCAACTTGGGGATTAATGCTGACAGGCTCAGTGATTAATTTGGGTGACTCAAGTAATGTTATTTCCAAATTGATAAACAAGTTTGGAGAGCCAGTTATTTTGGCAAGCTTGAAAAAAGCCATCATGCTCATTTCAAATGAGTTTATTATGGGTGCAAACATGCCCGCTGCTTTAAAAACAGCAAAAGATTACGCGAAAAATGGCTATAGAATTTCTTTTGATATATTAGGAGAATCTGCAAGAACCGCAAAACAAGCAGATTTCTATTATGATTCATATATCAAAGCTATTAAAGATATAGCTAAGCAGAATAATGAAGGTGATTTATACGATCAAACTAATTTGTCCGTTAAGTTAACTGCATTACATCCAAAAGTAATGTTGCGTAAGGAAAAAAGAGTGATGGCTGAATTGATGCCTCGCTTAATTGAAATTACAAAATTATGCCGAGATGCAAATATCACAATTTCATTTGATGCAGAAGAATCATACAGACAAGATATATATCTTAAAGTTCTTACAGCTTTGATTTCGAACCCAGAGTTTAAAGAATATAACGGAATAGGATTTGTCGTGCAGGCATATCAAAAACGTGCCTTTGAGATAATTGATTATGTAGCAAATTTAGGCAGATCTCTTGGCAAAAAAATTCCAGTAAGATTGGTTAAGGGAGCTTATTGGGATTCAGAAATCAAGCATGCTCAGGAGCAAGGGTTAGAAGATTATCCTGTATTTACTAGAAAAGAATTCACAGATGTTTCATAC
Source organism: uncultured Candidatus Midichloriaceae bacterium (assembly GCA_964558975.1). GTDB lineage: Bacteria > Pseudomonadota > Alphaproteobacteria > Rickettsiales > Midichloriaceae > CAZLFQ01. The sequence continues at coordinate 333,124 of CAZLFQ010000001.1, read as the reverse complement.
CTTGCATGCGCACAAAGAATAATTAGTAATGTTGATGTAATTTATCCGCAATTTGCAACTCATAATGCACATACCATTGCTTCTATTAGGGAAATTGCAGCAAGAAGTAAGTTCGAGTTCCAAAAATTACAAGGAATGGGGAATTCATTGCATGATAAAGTTATTGCAGATGGCAATAAGTGTAGAATATATGCTCCTGTTGGAAGATACGAAGATCTATTGGCATATCTAATGCGCAGGCTTCTTGAGAATGGTGCAAATACATCGTTTGTAAACTTGGTAAGTAATTCTGAAATTAACTCGGATGATATAGTTGCAAACCCTGTAGAAAAATCAAAAAAGTTTTTAGAAACGCCATTGAAAATTTCTTTACCTTCAGATATTTATTGTTCTGAGCGTAAAAATTCTCAAGGTATGGAAGTTGGAATGAAAAGTCATTATGATTTTATCTCTAAAGAGTTAGAAAAACATAGCGAGACAAAATATGAAGCAGTTTCAATAATTGATGGAAAGCAGAAAGTTGAAAAGGGAATAGAGCCTAAAAAAGTAGTCATGCCTGCAGATAACTCTATTGAAATTGGTGTAATTCATAAAGCTTCTGAAAAACAGATAATTCAAGCATTAGAAAGTGCAGAATCATACTCGCAAGTTTGGATTGATACTAAAGTTGAAGATAGAGCCAAAGCTGTTAGTAATTTTGGTGATGTGCTGCACGAAAACAGATTCGAGCTTTATTCTATACTCATGCGCGAAGCTGGGAAGAATATAGATGATGCAATTTCAGAAGTTAGAGAAGCAATTGATTTTGCTCGATACTATGCAGTACAAGCAATCAAGCATGCTGAGCCAATTAAAATGCCTGGGTACACTGGTGAATCTAATCATATTTCACTTCATGGCCGCGGAACATTCTTATGTATCAGCCCATGGAACTTCCCATTAGCAATTTTTGCTGGTCAAATTCTTGCAGCATTAGCTGCTGGAAACACTGTAATTGCAAAAGCTGCTGAGAATACCTCGTTAGTTGCTACATTGGCTGTAAAATTAATGCATAAAGCTGGAGTACCTGTTAAAGCATTACAATTTGTCATTGCTGGTGGTAAACAGATTTCTGAAACTTTGATTAAGGATAACAGAATTAAAGGCGTTTGCTTTACAGGTTCAACAGATACTGCACAAGCAATTAACAGGACTCTTGCTGCGCGTAATACTGCGATTGCTCCATTGATTGCTGAGACTGGCGGACAAAATGCCATGATAGTTGATAGTTCTGCATTGCTCGAGCAAGCTGCAGACAGCATTATCAATTCAGCGTTTGGCAGCGTGGGACAAAGATGTTCAGCACTTCGCGTGCTGTATGTACAAGAAGAAATTCATGATCCTTTAGTAGAATTGCTTATTGGCTCTATGAATGAACTAAAAATTGGTAACACGCAGGACTTGTCAGTTGATATTGGACCAGCAATTAGCAAGGATGCTAAGGCTGAGTTGCAAGCTCACGTTGATGAGATGAAAGAGAACATAGTTGCCGTTCATGATTCTGCAAAAGCAAAAGACCTAAAGGCAGGTAGTTTTTTTGTTCCGCATATCTTGAAATTAAATAATATAAACGAACTTAAGAAAGAAAACTTCGGGCCGATACTGCATGTTATTTCTTATAGATCTAAAGACCTAGATAAAGTGATTGACGAAATCAACTCAACAGGATTTGGTCTAACATTTGGTGTGCAGTCAAGAATTGAAGAAAAAATCAATTACATCGCAAGCCGAATTAAAGCTGGAAACATCTATGCAAACCGCACAATGATTGGTGCGCAGGTTGGAACGCATCCGTTTGGCGGTGAAAATAATTCTGGCACAGGCTTTAAAGCTGGTGGTCCGCATTATTTGCTAAGATTTATGACCGAACGCACAACAACAATCAACACCACAGCCATTGGTGGTAATATTGAGTTGTTGAGTTAGTTGTAATGTATTCGCTAAGTGTTCTCAATTAGAAAAGAGACAACCTATTCTGCGTTGAAAATAAAGTCTTCGCAGGTTGGATGTAGAAGTGGGTTTTTGAATGTTACTTCTAACTCATGTTTTTGGCCTAGAGGATTCGTTATTGACACTTTATGACCATAAGCATAACCATAATTACGAACTTCGCTAAAAGCTAAGTCATTACATTCAACACCAAATTCTCTTAGGTCAATTTTATCAGACCCTTTCTGGAACCACCAAGCATGGGTTTTTTCATCAACATTAGGCACTTTAACAATCCATTTATGGGAATCTGATACGGGGTTTTCTTGATAAGGAGATCTGGAGCCTTGGCAAATGTAATATTTAATGTAATGTTTGAGGTAGCTATCTTGAGTACAGCTTAGCTTGGTGAATAATTCGCCATTGTATTCTTCTGTTGCTCTTTCTAAAGGTTTCATAGCTTCAGAATTCTTTTCAGAATCTTTACTGAAAATAAAATCAGCACAACTAGGTTGCTGTAGATATTCTTTAAATGTGATTTCTAATTTATGTTCCTTGCCTGTAGACTGATCTTTCATTGAGATTAATTGTTTTCTATGCTCACTCTCAACCACTTGAAGGTCTTCACAACTTGTATAAAATTCTCTTAGGTCAATTTTATCAGATCCTTTCTGGAACCACCAAACATTGGTTTTTTCATCAACATTAGGTACTTTAACAATCCATTTGTGGGAATCTGATACAGGGTTTTCTTGCTGAGGAGATCTAGAGCCATGACAAGTGTAATATTTAAAGTAACTATCTTGAGGACAGCTTAGCTTACTAAATAATTCACCATTATATAATTCCGTTTCAAATTTCAAAGTTACTGGCTTAAAAGCCTCTTCTACACTTATGAATTTCAAAGGCTTTGGTTCTTTAACAATATCTTTATTAATATAATAAGCTTTAATTCGATTAAAAGCCTTGGTTAATTCGTGGTAAGGCTCACTTATAAAATAAGAGCTCATTAGTGCATCGATAAAACCTTTTGGATCGTAATCAACTACTGCAGCTGGTATAATTGCAGATAGTTTTAAGGGATTGATATGATGGTAATAAGTCGGTACTAAAGATTTATCAAATGATATTATGGAATCATATATGATTTTAAGTAAGCTATATCCTTCTGAAGCCCCAAATTTTTCATATACATCTTTAATAGTTCGAAATTGAGAGTATGTAACTTGATTAAGTAATCTCCCAATTTGCTCATTATTTCTTGAATATTTAATATATTCATATCCAACTATTCCTAAAACTAATGGGGTAAGAATTGGTAACATTGCACAGACCTTTATAATTTGTTTCTATATTATTACATCGTATGTATTACAAAAATATTAAGGTTATGTTAAAGAAATGTTAAATTGAACGCATCAGTATAAAATTTCATATGTTAAATACGAAGTTTGTTTTAGGTTGCTAACTTGGCGATATCTGGGTATAAAAAAGGTAGAATATTATTTTGAGTTTTAAATGGCGATTGAAATTTTAATGCCCGCATTATCTCCTACAATGACCGAAGGAAATCTGACTAAATGGCTTAAAAAAGAAGGAGATAAAGTAAAACCAGGCGATGTATTAGCTGAAATTGAAACCGACAAAGCCACCATGGAAGTTGAAGCGGTAGATGCGGGAACAATAGGTAAAATCGTAATTCCAGCCAAAACTGAAGGCGTAAAAGTTAATCAACTTATAGCAGTATTACTAGAAGCCAATGAAGCTAAATCTGCTGTTGATGAAGTATTAAAAAAACATCAAGGTGGTGCAACTGTTGCTGCTCCAGTTAAGCAAGAGGCAGCTCAAAAAATAGAGCAGCCTAAAGTAGTGAATGCACCAGCCGCTGTTGCCCAATCTTCAAGCAGAGTGTTTGCAAGCCCATTGGCAAAAAGGATTGCTGAACAACAGGGAATTGATCTTTCTGCTATAAAAGGCTCAGGCCCACACGGACGAATTGTTAAAGAAGACGTGTTATCATTTAAATCGGCACCTTCATTTGCCAATACTAACTTTAGCGTTGGTAGGTCGAATGAGCAATTTAGATTAGTACCAAACAGCAATATGCGTAAAGTAATTGCAAAACGTTTAGTGGAATCAAAGCAAACTGTTCCACATTTCTATTTAACTGTTGATTGCCAATTAGATGAGCTTCTAAAAGTTCGTGAGCAAATTAATGCAAAAGCTCCAAAAAATGGTGAAAAGCCTGCATATAAAATTTCCGTAAATGATTTTGTTATTAAAGCATCAGCGCAAGCATTAAGAGCATTTCCAAAAGCAAATGCTTCTTGGAGTGACGAAGGAATAATTATGTATAATAACGTTGATATTTCTGTGGCTGTGGCAATTGAAGATGGTCTCATTACACCAATTATCAAAAACGCAGACCAGAAGTCACTAGCGCAAATTTCTGCAGAGATGAAAGACCTTGCAGCACGCGCTAAAACAAATTCACTTAAACCAGAAGAGTTCCAAGGTGGAGGATTCAGCATTTCAAACTTGGGAATGTATGGTATTAAACAATTTAATGCTATTATCAACCCTCCACAAGCTTGTATTTTAGCGGTTGGAGTGGGTGAGGAAAAGCCAGTTGTACGCAATGGCAAGCTAGAAATTGCCACAGTTATGACTGTAACAATTTCATGTGACCATAGGGTGATTGATGGAGCTTTGGGCGCAGAATTAATTCAAGCATTTAAAAACTTCATTGAACAACCTGCAATGATGTTGGTGTAGGAGTAAGCATGAAAGAATTTGATGTAATTGTAATAGGTGCTGGCCCAGGTGGATATGTTGCGGCTATTCGAGCTTCACAACTAGGTCTAAAAGCTGCTGTAGTAGAAAGAGAAAATCTTGGTGGTATTTGTTTAAATTGGGGTTGTATTCCTACAAAAGCATTACTGCGTTCTGCAGAAGTTTATCATACCATGCAGCATTCTGCTGACTATGGAATTAAGTGCGAGAAGGTTAGCTTTGATTTCCAAGCGATTATTGAGCGTTCTCGAGGAGTATCTAAAAAACTCTCAGGTGGTATTGGCCACTTGATGAAGAAGAATAAGATTACAGTTATCAACGGTACTGCAAAGTTGTTAGGTAATGGCAAATTAGCAGTTGATAAGGACGAATACAAAGCCAAACACATCATAATTGCAACTGGTGCTCGTGCTCGCGAACTCCCAACTTTAAAACCAGATGGTAAAAATATTTGGACATATCGCGAAGCAATGACACCTAAAGAACTACCAAAGTCATTAATTGTTGTTGGTAGTGGTGCTATAGGAATCGAATTCGCTAGCTTCTATAACATGATGGGTGCGGATGTTACTGTTGTTGAAATTATGCCAAGAATACTTAGCGCGGAAGATGAAGAAATTGCAGCAATCGCACATAAATCTTTTGAAAAGCGTGGCATTAAAATTTTAACTGGAACAGAAGTTTTAGAGGCCAAAACCTCAGGTAATAAAGTATCTGTTAAGGTTAGAGGTAAGGATGGCAAAGAATCAACTTTAGTAGTTGAGAAAGTAATCTCCGCTGTCGGTGTTGTAGCCAATGTTGAGAATCTTGGTTTAGAAAAAACTAAAGTTAAATTGGAAAAAGGCTTCATTAAAACCAATGAGTATTGTGCTACGGATGAAGTTGGAGTTTACGCAATAGGGGATGTAACATCCCCACCATGGCTTGCGCATAAGGCTAGTCACGAAGGTATCATTTGTATTGAAAAGATCGCAGGTAAGAACGCTCATCCAATGAAGCGTGAGAATATCCCTGGGTGTACGTATTGTTATCCACAAATTGCAAGCGTCGGTTTAACAGAAAGCAAAGCAAAAGAAAAAGGCTTAAAAGTCAAAGTTGGAAGATTCCCATTCATGGCAAATGGCAAAGCTATTGCTTTGGGCGAAACTGAAGGAATGATCAAAACTATATTTGATGAGAAAACAGGCGAGTTACTTGGTGCACATATGATTGGTGCCGAAGTAACCGAACTAATCCAAGGTTTCGTAATTGGCAAAACTATGGAGTGTACAGAAGCAGACTTAATGCACACTATTTTTCCACATCCAACTTTATCCGAAATGATGCATGAGTCAGTGCTTGATGCCTTCGGTAGAGTGGTGCATTTTTAGTTATATAATATTAAATTGCTTTTGGCAGTTATTTAAATTACAAGTGCACTTTAACCATTAAGAATAGAGGGAGAAAGTGTATGCTTAATTATGATAGTTTAATGGGTTTTTCACAAGTTGCATTAAGGTTAAGTGTTGTGGGAGGAATACTCTACTTTGGAGATTCTATGAGAAAGCTTTATGAATTTCATACAGGAATTAAAAATCTGACTAGAGAAGAGACGGATATATGTAGATCTTTAGCAGATTTAAACGATGTAGCAAATACTGTTGCACTACTGACAGTTCAGAGTGCTGCTATGGGTGGGTTATTTATGTGCAGTATTTCATCAACTCAAATCATTATTCCCATAGCTTTTCTTTTAAGCTCTCTTGCATATGTAGCAACAGACATCCATATGAGCCGCTTGAAATCAGCGTTACAGCCGTATATTGAATATAAAAGAAGTGATATTGAGTTTGATCCTTATAAAATGGATACGAGGTCTTGTCTTTCAAAGGTGTTTTGCGGTGTTGAACACAGTTTCTACGATTTTCTTAATAGAGAAGTAAATCGTGCCAATCGTGTAGAAGTTGCTGGCGTTAGTATAGCTTAAGGTAAAAATTGTTCTTTGATGATGCGCTCAGCGATACTATCTCTGTGTTCAAAGAGTAAGTTTAGTTTGATGTCTTTGCGCTCATGAACTTCTACTGAATGTACATCGCGAAATTCAGTGAAGTCGGCAACTGCACTTACCGGTCTTTTTTCAGGACTGATGATATCGAACCTTATTTTGTTATTGTTAGAAAGTAGTGCCCCGCGCCACCTTCTTGGTCTAAATGGACTGATAGGTGTAAGGGGTAATATATTTGAATTTAGTGGAACAATCGGGCCATTTGCAGCGTAGTTGTATGCGGTGCTTCCAGCCGGTGTAGAAACTAATATTCCATCGCAGACTAAACAATCTAAACGTTCTTGATCATCAATACTGATGCGGATTTTAGCTGCTTGGTTGGTTTCACGTAATAATGAAACTTCATTTATAGCTAAAGATTTATGTTTTTCACCTGCTCCAGTTTTAACAGTCATTTCAAGAGGGTGAAGAGTGAATAGTTTGCTGCTAGAGATTCTTGCAACTAGGTTTTCTTCTTCAAAATGATTCATTAGAAAGCCAACAGACCCTCTGTTCATTCCAAATATTGGGATGTTTTTATCAATGAAACGATGTAAAACTTTTAACATCATTCCATCTCCACCAAGTACTACCAGCGCGTCATAGTCGCCATCAAGACTATTAGCATCTTCAAATTTATATTTTGCCATTAATCGGTTGAAAGATTCGGTAGCAACTTTGGATGTGAAGTCTGAAATGCAGCCAATCTTTTTAAAGTGATTTGACATTCTTATTTCAATAATCCTTTTTCCCTAAAGTATTTTTCGGCACCTGGATGTAAAGGAGCAGTTCTTCCTTCATTTACCATTTTATCTGCAGTAAGTTGAGCAAATACTGGGTGAAGCGCTTTAAATGCATCAAGGTTGTCAAACACAACTTTAGTCATATTATAAGCAATAGTTTCTGTGACATCAGTAGTGCTTGTTACGGTAGCTTTAACGCCAAAAGTTGTTACATCATTAGGTGTGCCGTTATATAGCCCACCAGGGATTACAGTCATTGAGAATTCAGGATTGCTTTGAACAAAACTTGCTATTTGATCTCCATCTACATTGATTATTCTAGTCTCACACATACTTACAACTTCTTGGGCAGCGCCATTTGGATGCCCAGTTGCAAGGATCATCACATCAATTCTACCATCGCAAAGTGCCTTTGCTTGTTCAGAAGGTTTAAATTCAGACAAGCTTTTAAAATCTGTTTTAGCCCAGCCTTTAGCTTTCATTAGTTCTTCCATTGTAGCTCTAACACCAGAACCTTCATTACCAATATTGACAATCTTCCCTTTGATATCATCAAATTTTTGAATATCAGATTTTTTCGGAACAATAACTGTGAATGCTTCGTTATGAAGTGAGAATAAATGTCTTAATTTATCATAACGTCCTGTTTTTGTATAAATTCCAGTTCCGTTATAAGCGTGCTCTTCCCAATCTGACTGAATAATTGCAAACTCAACTTCTGCGTTTTTTAAAGCATTGATGTTATAGATAGAACCAGGTGTTGATTCTACAGCGCACCTAACACCAAGTGCTTTACGTTCTTTATTCATCAAGCGGCATATTGCACCACCAGCAGGGTAATAAACTCCAGTTACTGCGCCGGTGCCAATGACTACTAGTTTGTCATCTTGATAAGGTTTGAATGGCTTTGGATCACTAGCAGGTGTTGATACTTGCGGTACTTCAACTTGCTGAGCTGAAGCAAAGCTGCTGAAAGCAATTATAATTGCTAGAGATTTAATGAGTTTTTTCATATGTACCAAGTACTTTAAATTCATATATTCAGGATAGCGTTAATAAATTTGCTAGGCAAGTTTAAGTTCTATAAGTATATATTTTGTTATAATGTAATTATTTTGCATAGATGGATAAGATCTGTTTTCTTAAGGGGTTATTTGCTGCTATTGCGAGCATTCGCGAAGCAACCCAGTCTTTCTTTCAAAGAAAAAATCTGTACTGCCGCGCTGCGCTCGCAGTGACGATACTTATGCACTTTGTTTTTGTAACAGAATCTAAAGCTGAGGAGCACATAATTAAATCACATGGATATGCTGTTTTTGGAAAATTAAAATACGATAAAGACTTCACCAATTTTGAATATGCAAAACCAGATGCCCCAAAAGGCGGGCAGATCAATCTCTATACATTAGGTGGTTTTGATAGCCTTAACGATTACATACTAAAGGGAAATAAAGCGCCTGATTTATGGCAGACTCATGATACCTTGTTATATCCAGCCGCAGACGAACCTTATTCCTCGTATGGCTATTTAGCAGAAAGTATAGAATATCCAACTTCAAAAGAATGGGTGATTTTTAACTTAAGGCCAGAAGCAAAATTCCATGACGGGCATCCTGTAACTAGTGAGGATGTAGTTTTTTCTTATAATACCTTAAAAGAGAAGGGCGAGCCTAATTATAAGATTATATATAACGATATTGAGAAAGCAGTAGCTCTAAGCCCTCATAGAGTAAAGTTTTATATTAAAAATCCTAAAAACCCTCTTATAATTTCAACGTTAGGAGAGAGCTTATACGTGCTTCCTAAACATTTTTTCAATGATAAAGAATTTGAAAAGTATGATTCAGAACCAGTTTTAGGAAGCGGACCTTATAAGGTTAAAGAATATAAATTCAATAAATATATAATATATGAACGTGTTAAAGATTATTGGGGAAAGGATATACCAGTAATGAAAGGTTTGTTTAATTTTGATTATGTTAGATATGATTCATATCTTGAAACTGTAGTATCTATCGAAGCTTTCAAGGCTGGTGCATACGATTTTAGAGAAGAAAATTACTCCAGAATGTGGGCAACTGGCTATAATATTCCAGCTGTAAAAAAAGGAGATATTATTAAAGAGACGGTTCAACATAATGTACCTGCAAATCTTCAAACTGCTTTTCTAAATACAAGGAGGAATGACCTAAAAGATGATAATTTTAGAAAGGCAATGACGTTAGCTTTTGATTTTGACTGGATGAATAAAAATCTTTTTTATGGCGTTTATAAGAGAACAGAAAGTTATTTTGACAATTCTAAATTCAAAGCAACTGGAGTTCCGACAGGTCATGAATTAAGGATTCTAGAAAGATTTAGAGATAAGTTACCAGAGCAGATTTTTACAGAAGAATTTTTTATGCCTTCAACAGGGGCGGATCCAATTAAGAACCGAGAGAATCTTCAAAAAGCCAAAGAATTACTTTTTGCTTCTGGTTATAAGCTTGAGCAAGGTAGAATGATTAGCCCATATACTAAAAAGCCAGTGGAAGTTGAGATACTTTATCACATGCCTGCATTTGAAAGATTTCTAATTGCATTTAAAAATAACCTAAAAAAAATTGGCATTACTTTGAGATTAAGGCTTGTCGATCATGCTCAATACCAGAAGAGAGCATTAGAATTTGATTTTGATATTCTGACAGTTGCTTTTACTCCTACGATAGTTCCTGGTAATAGCCAAAGACAAATTTGGCATTCGTCAGCAGATGTGCAGGGTGGGTTTAATTATTCTGGCTTGCATAATGAGGTGGTTGATTCTTTAATTCAAAATCTGATTAATTCAAATAATGAAGAAGATCTAGTAGCCAACGCTAAAGCTTTAGACCGTGTGCTTTTATGGGGCTATTACTCAATTCCTCAAATGTATTCAAGCCAGTATAGATTGTTGTATTGGAATAAATTTGGAATTCCAGCAGTGAGACCTAAATATGGAATAGGCAAGGAGGCATGGTGGGCAAAGTCAGCAGAATAGAGTTAAAAGATGTTGTTATTGAATATTTACAACCAGATGGAAGCTTCAAAAAGGTTGTAAATAAAATATCATTTACAATTCCTAAAGGTGGAACAGTTGCTTTAGTAGGTGAAAGTGGCTCAGGTAAAACTGTCACTGGACTTTCTATAACAAAATTATTATCGCAAACAAAAGTTAAAGTTAGTGGTAAGATTTTTTTAAATGACCAAAATCTACTTGATGCAACGGAAGATGATTTATTAAAAATCCGTGGCAATAAAGTTGGGTTGATCTTTCAAGAGCCAATGACAGCTCTTAACCCATTACATCAAATTGGGAAGCAAATTTATGAAGCAATATCGCTTCACAATCCTTATATTCCACCAGTATCAATTTGGCAAAGAGTGAAAGAGTTGATGAGTCAGGTTGAGCTAAATCAATTCAGGGATAAGCTTGATCTATACCCACATCAGCTTAGTGGTGGGCAAAGACAAAGAATTATGATTGCAATTGCAATTGCAAATAATCCAGAGCTATTAATAGCAGATGAACCAACAACTGCACTTGATGCAGTTGTTGCCAAGCAGATAATGGATCTTTTATTAAAGATTCAAAAGGAATGTAAATTATCAATGCTACTAATTACTCATGATCTTTCAATTGTAGGTAATAATGCAGAGCATGTATGTGTTATGCAAAATGGCAAAATTGTAGAGCAAGGGAGTGTAGTAGAAGTTTTCAAAAACCCAAGACACAAGTATACTAAATTCTTAATAGAGTCAGAGCCAGTTAGAGATATAGCGCCAATTAGGCAAAATGCAGAAAATATATTAGAAATAAAAAACCTAAATTATCAGACTAAAAGCTCAATTGGAATCATGGGTTCATCCCAAGTTGATAAACAAATTCTTTTTGATATTAATTTTAACTTAAGAAAAGGGGAAACATTAGGAATAATTGGCGGAAGTGGCTCTGGAAAAACTACATTGGGAATGTCTATTTTAAGGCTTGCTAAATCTGAAGGGGAAATAATTTTTGATGGTCAACGAATTGACACTCTAAAAGGCAAAAAGTTGAAACCTTTGCGCAAAGAAATTCAGATAGTTTTCCAAGATCCATTTGATAGTTTAAACCCGCGAATGACAATATGTGAAATAGTTGCAGAAGGTCCAATTGCGCAAAACTTATTTACAGAAGCTCAATTGAGTATCGCAGTTCAAAATGCTCTAAAGGATGTTGAGTTACCACTATCACTTGCAAATCGCTATCCTCATGAATTGTCGGGTGGGCAGCGACAACGAGTTGCAATCGCTCGCGCTCTAATTTTGAATCCAAAATTATTAATTCTTGACGAGCCAACATCTGCTTTGGATAAGGCGATTCAAAAATCTGTATTAGTGCTTTTAAGTAATTTACAAAAAAAATATTCATTGTCATATATTCTAATTAGCCATGACTTAAAGGTTGTGAATGCGCTTAGCCACAGGATTGCCGTGATGCATGAAGGTAAGATTACAAAAATAGGTCAAGCTAAAGAAATACTTAAACAAATTGCGTGAATTGAAAATTTGTATTACAACTAATCCTGCTAATGATGATAGGAGAAAAAAATGAAAATAAATGTATCTGGACAACACATGGAGTTAGGCGATGCTTTGCGTAGCCATATTGAGGACACCATCCAAAAAAATGTGACAAAATACTTTGAAAATGCAGTGAATGCAAATATTTCAATGTCAAAAGATAGGCACCATCTTTTTAGTGCAGAAATTGTTGTAAATGAAGGAACAGGAACTGGTGTAGTTATTAAAGGTAATGCACAAGATGCAGATGCTTACAGATGCTTCGATACAGCAGTTGCAAAAATTGAAAAACAACTAAGACGCTACAAGAGTAGAATTAAAGAGCATCAAAAAGATAAAGAAGCACGTTTAGCTTTCTATGATGCTACAAAATATATCATGTCACCGTTTGCTGATGGCGATGATGCTGCACACAAAATGGATGCACCTGCAATCATAGCTGAAATGGAAACAAAAATAGAGAAGCTCTCTGTTGGCGACGCAGTTATGAGAATGGATCTGTTAGACGTTCCAGCATTAATGTTCATAAATGCTAAGACTGGAAGAATCAACCAAGTCTACTATCGTAAAGACGGTAATATCGCTTGGGTTGATAACCCTCAAGGGCATTAAGATTTTTTAGAGTTTTTATATTAAAGCAGCTATAGAAATTATTTCTGTAGCTGTTTTTTTATGGCTACATCCAACCAAATACTTCTTTCATGAGCACTACAACAACTTCTATTAAAATCAAAACAATTATGACCATCTCTAACCTTGAGGTGTGTAAGTGCTGTAGCTCGTTTGAGAGTACTCCATATAGATCATGAAGTACTTCTAGACGTTTATTTAGAACACTTAAGCGAAATTCAATATCCATAAAGTTTACAGCCATCTCGTAGTATGGTTCATATTTCGGACGTCGCCAGAAGAATTCGGGCGTGTCTAAAATTGTACTGTGAAGATTTATCAAATTTCTCTCTTCTAACAATTCGCCAATTTTTATTGCAAGATTCTTTCTTGAATACTGAATTTTACCAGTGCGAATGATTTCACGCGGAATATGTTTGTTGGCTTCAATTGATTTATCAACTGAATTTTCAAAGAATGTTAATTTGACAGACTGACAAAGACCGTACGAAATTGAAAGTTTTAAATATGGGTCATCTTCATGAAGGCTGATTGTGTCAGATTCTTCATCAATAACTGTATCATCTTGTTTTGGAGTGCTGTTGTTATATTTGCATGAGTCGAAGATATATGGATCTAGTGGTTGAGTTAGGAATGGAGTTAAACTTTTTAAGATGTCATTCTCACGAGTCTGATCTAGACCCCAAAATGCAACGCAGCCAAAGCTAAAGACAAACATATGATTTTGCATTTTATCGTCAACAGCACCAAGTTTGATAAGTAAGACCTCAGGCTCATGAAGTTTAGTTGCACTGCCTTGCGCAGTAAAGTATTCAGAGACCTTTTTAAGATCAAACGCATCTCCGCAACAGTAATAAGCACATCTCATGGGAATAATTTATGTAATTTAAGCTATTATGACGTATAAGCACCAAGCATCCAAGCGTTTTTTTGATGGATTGCCATTCTTTCTATCATCATATCCATAGTGACAAGGTCGCCAGTTGATTCTGAGAGTTTTGCACAAGCACCAAGAACTTTGACAATGCTTTCTTGATCTTTATGTAGTTCTTTTAACATGGTCTGCCAGCTCGCTTTTTCATTTGCGTCCTTAATATGGCATTTTTTATCAAAAGTTTTAAATGTTGCTGGGACCCTTTCGCCTAAAGCTCTTATGCGTTCGGCTATAGTATCAATAGCTTCTGCTAGCTCTTCATATTGAGCTTGAAAAGTTTTATGAAGGTCGCCAAAGTTAGCACCAGTGACATTCCAATGATAGTTTTGTGTTTTAAGATACAAAGCGTATGTATCGGCTAAAACATGGTTTAAATGTTCAATAACTTTCTTGTTTTTCATAAGTTTAGTATTTGGTTTCCATACCTATAGGATAGCAGCTATTAAAGCTCTATGGCAAGTTTTAAACTTAGTGTTTACTCACTGAAATTAAAAAGATACAATCAAAGTTGTATATGAGAGAGAGTGTGATGTTGGCTGAGTATGTGGAAAATAGTGAAAACAACTTTGGAAAATCAGTTAAAGGCCTAAAATGGTCAGTTTTGAATCCTGATGAAAGAGTTGTACTCACATTAACCCAAAAGTTAGGTGTATCTGAGCTTTTAGCTAGGGTTTTGGCTAATCGAGGGGTTAGTAATGCTGAATCAGCGACCAAATTTCTTGATCCAAAAGTTAGAGATTTGTTGCCTGATCCATTTTTGCTTAAAGATATGGATAAAGCAGCTTCAAAGCTTGCTGACTGCGTTATCAATAAAGAAAAAATCACGATATTTGGTGATTATGATGTAGATGGAGCAACTTCATCAGCTTTACTAAAGCGTTTTTTTAGAGATGTAGGGCTTGATGCAGGCCTTTATATTCCAAATAGAATCCTCGAAGGATATGGTCCAAACTTAGAAGCTCTTAAAAAACTTAAAGATGAAGGGAATTCTCTAGTTATTACGGTTGATTGTGGGATAGTTTCTTTTGAGCCTATAAAAGGCGCAAAAGATTATGGATTAGACATAATTGTTTTAGATCATCACTTAAGTACTGATGAAATGCCAGAAGCTTATGCCGTTGTTAACCCAAATCGCTTCGATGACGAATTTGAGTTTAAATCACTAGCTGCGGTAGGCGTTGCATTCCTTACAGTAGTTGCAATTAGAGCGAAACTTAGAGATAAAGGGTTTTTTGAAAAAACTAAAGAGCCTAATTTATTAGATTATTTGGATTTGGTTGCGTTAGGTACTGTATGCGATGTTATGCAGCTTAACAATGTAAACCGTGCTTTTGTAGCACAAGGGTTAAAGTTAATTAGCCAAAGAAAAAATTTAGGAATTGCAACACTTTCAAATGTGGCACGTCTTGAGGTTGTTCCACAAAGTTATCATCTAGGGTTTGTAATCGGTCCTAGAATAAATGCTGGCGGACGAGTAGGGGAAGGGTTGTTAGGTGCGCAGCTATTGTCAACACTAGACCCGATGGAAGCATTTAATATTGCTACAAGGCTAGAACAGTTGAATGATGAAAGACGCTCTATAGAAGCCCTGATTTTAGAAGAAGTGATTAATGAAATTGAAACAAAGCAGCTTTATAGCAAGTCATTGATTGTTGTGTCTGGGCATAATTGGCATCAAGGGATTTTGGGAATTTTAGCAAGTAGAATTAAAGAAAAATACAACAGACCTGCTGCAATAATTTCTTTTGTTGATGGTATTGGTAAAGGCTCTGCTCGTTCAATTACTGGTATAGATTTAGGAAGTTTGTTAGCCAGTGCAAAGCAGAAAGGAATACTAATTCATGGCGGTGGTCATGCTATGGCTGGCGGCTTTACTATTGAGCAAGGCAAAGTAGACCAATTCCAAAGTTTTGTGAGTGAGAATTTAGGCAATACAGACACAATTTTTACAAAAGCAAAAGAATATGAAGTTGATGCTGTTTTATCATTAAGCGCCGTAAACGGTGAGTTAAATAGAACAATGAATCGTGCTGCGCCATTTGGAAATGGTAATCACCAACCTAGATTTGCTTTGGTAAATATAACTGTTGTGAATATCCATATAGTCGGCAAAATTCATTTTATGGTAATAGTAGCTGATAAAAAAGCCGACCGTAACATGAGAAATACGTTAAAATGTATGCTTTTTAAAGCTGTAGACTCAGAGCTTGGCAAGTTCATTACAAAAAATAAAGGTAAAGAAGTAACGCTGATTGGGTTTATTCAAGGAAATATTTATGATAGCGAAAAAGCCGATTTTATTATAGAAGATATTTGTTCTTGATAACTCGGTATTTTAATGCGTTGTTTATTGCTATGTCATATTCCTCATAAATACCATCAGGCTTCGCTTGATTACATTGAGGCATTTAAGAAATATTCAAAATATGAAATAGATGTTTTTGATTGTTATAGGCGGAACATAAGTTTTGATTTAAATGCCTATGATGTTGTCATAGTACATTATAGCATTATTATTGTTTCTGATTCTTACTTAACTCCATACAACAGATTTCTTTTAAAAATTTTTCAAGGATTGAAGCTTTTAATTATTCAAGATGAGCATAGATGGATCGATCAAACCCATGCATGCATGCAGTTTATAGATTTTAATTTTTTATTGACTGTTGTTCCTCAGTCTCAAATTGAAAAAGTCTACCCTCGCAAAAAATTCCCAAAATTGAAAAAGATCAATGTCTTGACTGGTTATGTTTCCGATAATCTCAAAGCTATTAAGCCAATACCACATAAGTCTCGCAAATTAGATGTAATATACCGTGCGCATAAAGTTTCAGCCTGTTTGGGAGATCTTGGTTTTGAAAAGTGGGATATTGCTAAAAAATTCAATAAATATAATAAGAAATACAAGTTAAAATCTGATGTGACATATGAGTCAAAAGACAGAATTTATGGGCAAGCTTGGCTAGATTTTTTACAAACTAGTAAAGCTGCGTTAGGAACAGAAAGTGGTTCTTCTATAATGGACTTTGATGATTCTCTCAGAAAAAAAATGGAGAAAATTGAATCTGAGCAGCCATCCTTAGGATACGGAGAGATACGTAAAAAATATCTAGGATCTCTGAATGGTAAGATTAATATGAATCAGGTTTCACCTAAGATATTTGAATATGCTGCATGCAAGACGCTCATGATTTTATATGAAGGAAAGTACTCTGGTTTTTTGAAACCTATGGTTGATTTTGTGCCTTTAAAAAAAGATTGGAGTAATATTTCTGATGTTATCAAGATCTTAAATGACCGAAACCTATGCAAAAAAATAGTAGATAACGCTAGAATAAATTTGATAGATAGCGGGAAATTTTCTTATGCAAACTATATTGCTAAAGTGGACAAGCTTATTAAAGAAGAATTCGGAAAACTTAATTTTAAAAAAGCTAATAGAAGTAAAAAGTTTGATCAGTATGTGTATAGTAAGATATTGAATGTAAAATCATATCTGGCCAAAATAATAGCCTTCATGCTGGTAAATAAGTTGCCTTTTCTTAAGAATGTGTTAAAATCTCTCGGGATTAGAATGAATGTTTATGATTCATTCAAGTTTTATAAAAGTAAAAACTTATTAAAAATTGACTCAAAAAATATTTTACACGTCTCCACCTGTCAAAAAAAAGAAGTTGAAGGCTTGTGTATTGGAAAATATAAGGTTTGTAGCTCGTGTAAGTGGGCGTTTATAGGATATGATTTTAGGTGAATTATGTGTGGTATTAATGGTCTAGTGCAGCATGTTATGGTTTTGAGTCGTGACCATATGAGCTCATATATCGGCTATATGTCGAAGCTAATAGAGCATAGAGGACCTGACGATAGAGGTGAATGGATCTCTGATAACGGAAAAGTAGGCTTGGGGCATCTTAGATTAAGTATTATTGATACTTCTTCATCTGGACACCAGCCAATGCAGTCTGATAATGGCTTAGTTATTTCATATAATGGAGAGATATACAATTATATCGAGCTTAGAAAAGAGCTATCTGATTTTTGGCAGTTTAAGACGAATGGTGATACAGAAGTAATACTAGCTTTATATAGTAAGTATGGAGAAAACTGTGTTGATCATCTCAGAGGAATGTTTGCTTTCGCTATATGGGACCAGAAAAGTAATAAGATGTTTTGTGCAAGAGATCGGTTTGGTATTAAGCCATTTTATTACTTGCAAAATAAAGATAAATTCTTATTTGCGTCAGAAGCAAAAGCTTTAGTCCCTTTCATTGATTCTTTAGATACAGATAAGGCCGCACTTAGCGAGTACATGATATTTCAATATACGATTGGTGAAAATAGCCTGTTCAGTAATATCAAAAATTTGCTTCCTGGTCATTCTATTGTAGTAAAAAATGGTAAATTAGAAATTAAAGAATACTGGAAGCTAGTATACGAGCCAGATTATAGGCATACCGAAAAGTACTTTTTTGAAAAATTAGACTTTGAGCTAAAAGAAAGTGTTGGATTGCACCTGAGAAGCGATGTTCCAGTAGGAGCATATTTGAGTGGAGGAGTTGATTCAAGTTTAATTTCTGCTTTAGCAAAAGAGCAGCAAGGTTCTATTGCAGGTTTGTACCATGGACGCTTTTTGGAATATAAAGGCTATGATGAGAGTGAATATGCTATCGCTGCTGCAAAATCCATAAATTCGAATGTAAATATAGTGGATATTACTCATAAAGATTTTGCTGATAATATAAGCAAGGTAATTTATCACTTAGATTTTCCAGTAGCTGGCCCTGGTTCATTCCCACAATTTATGGTGTCAAAACTTGCAAGTAAAGATCTTAAAGTTGTACTTGGTGGGCAAGGTGGCGATGAACTGTTTGGGGGATATGCAAGATACCTTATTGCTTACTTTGAGCAGTGCATAAATGCTGCAATTGAAGACAAGCACCATAATGGTAATTTTGTTGTAACTCCTGAGTCTATCATTCCAAATCTAAAGATGCTTAAGGAATATAAACCTTTAATGAAACAGTTTTGGAAACAAGGTCTGTTTGGGGAGCTTGATGAAAGGTATTTTAGGCTTGTAAATAGATCTGTTGATTTTAATCAAGAAATTGATTTTGATTCGTTAGATATTGATTCTGTGTTTGGGAAATTTCAGCAAATCTTCAACTCAAACAATGTTAAGAAGGCCTCTTATTTTGATAAAATGACACATTTTGATCTCAAATGCTTACTTCCTGCTTTACTTCATGTTGAAGATAGAATGAGCATGGCTTGCGGACTAGAATCAAGAGTGCCGTTTTTAGATCATAAGTTGGCTGAATTTATTGCATCTATTCCTGCGGATGTGAAATTTAAAGGTGGGCGAATGAAGCATCTTCTTAAGGAGGTGTTTAAAGGATATATCCCTGAGAAAATTTATGATCGTAGAGATAAAATGGGTTTCCCAGTTCCCCTACAAGAATGGTTTAAAGGACCACTAAAGGAATTTGTATTAGATATATTTTCTTCTCGCCACAATAATCGTGGGTTCTTCTGTAAAGAAGAGGTAGTTAAGAGTCTGAGCAATGGCGATTCTCAGTTTTCTAGAAAAATTTGGGGACTTTTAAGTTTGGAATTGTGGTATCAGAATTTTCATGATAGACATTCTGAATTCAAAAAAGGTTTAAAATTAACGGCTCCAATGCAAGTTAAGGTGCCAAAAGTAGCGTAAAATATTTAATTAGGTGTATAAAATGTCAAAAAAAGTGTTTATTACAGGTGGAGCTGGTTTTATAGGTTCTCACATTGCAGATGAGCTTCTTGCCAGAGGAGACAAAGTAATTGTAGTTGATAACTATGCAACGGGGCGCAGGGATAACCTTAAATCTCATAAAAATCTTGAACTTATTGAATGTTCAATTGTTGAATCTGAAAAAATGCACTCTCTAATAGCTAATTTTAAGCCAGATGTAGTAGTACATGCGGCTGCTTCTTATAAGAACCCTAATAATTGGGAAGAAGATTCTAGAACCAATGTTCAAGGAACAGCTATAATTACACAAGCTTCTGTTAATGCAGGTGTTGGACGCTTCATATATTTCCAAACAGCTTTATGCTATGGTTTAAAACCATTGGAACAGCCTATAACATTATCTCATCCAATTCTTCCAAGAGGATCAAGTTATGCTATCAGTAAAACAGCTGGTGAAGACTATGTTCATCTTTCAGGATTAAATTACGTGACATTCAGGCTTGCAAACGCTTACGGTCCAAGAAATATAAGTGGTCCACTTCCAACCTTCTTCAAAAGACTTACGTCTGGTGACAAGTGTACTGTTACAGATACAAGAAGAGACTTTGTTTATGTGGACGATATGGTTAATTGCATAATGAAGGCAGTTGGTGGTCAAGGGAACGGTACTTATCATCTTTCCTCAGGTTCTGATTACGCAATCAAAGAACTTTATGATGAGACAATTTCAGCATTAGAAATGAATCAACCTGCAGAAATTAAGCAACGCCAACCTGATGATGTTTTCTCAATTTTGCTTGATCCTTCAAGAACAAATAAAGATTTCTCATGGAAAACTGAAACACCTCTTAAAGATGGAGTTAAACGCACAATTGAGTACTACCAAGAATATGGTATTCAAGAAACTTTCACACACCTTAAAATGGCAAGTAAGTAGTAACGTAAAATGAAAAATTATAAAGTTCTTGTCGTTGGTGGAGCAGGTTTTGTTGGTTCTAACTTAGTTCACAGACTAATAAGTGACAACAAAGTTACTGTTGTTGATAATTTATTATCTGCAGATTTATGTAATCTGCCTAAGAGTGATAACTTGACTTTTTTGCAGGGTTCAATTGCAGATGATAGAATGTTAATGAAGCTTGATAAGGACTTTGATTTTGTTTTTCATTTGGCGACATATCATGGTAATCAATCTAGTATGGCTGACCCTATATCAGATCACCATAATAATACACTTACTACACTAAAGCTTTGTGAGCATTTCAAAAATCAAAAGCTTAAAAAGTTTGTGTATTCTTCAGCTGGCTGTACTGTAGCCAAGAAAACTTTTGATGACGTTGATGCAACTGACGAAGATGCCCCAGTTTCTTTATACTTAGATAGCCCATATCAAATCTCCAAAATGATTGGCGAGTTTTATGGAAACTACTACTTTATGATATACAAGCTTCCATTCGTTAAAGCTCGCTTTCAAAATGTTTATGGCCCGAGAGAGATCTTAGGCGCTGGAAGTTGGAGAGGAACAAAAGCTACTGTTTGGAGAAATGTAACTCCTACATTCGTTTGGAAAGCTATAAATAATGAACCTCTACCAGTTGAAAATGGAGGAGTTGCAACAAGAGACTTTATCTATGTCGATGACATTGTAACTGGTCTTATATTGTGCGCTACTAAAGGTATTGAAGGAGAAGTGTATAATCTTGCATCTGGGCAGGAAACTTCTATAGGTGAGCTCGCAGAAATCATTAATAAAATCTCTGGCAATAAGAGTGCGGTTGAAGATCAAGCAAAACGCCCGTGGGATCGTTCTGGTAAGAGATTTGGAGATACATCTAAATCTAAGAAAGAGCTAGGATTTGAGTGTAAAGTTGGGCTAAAAGAAGGGCTCGAAAAAGCAATAAAATGGACTCAAGATAATAAAAATATAATTCAAAGTTGTATTTTAAATCATGAGTTTTATATGCCTGAGCTTAAAAAATATGCTGCATAGGATGCATAGTATATGTCATTAAAAAAAATACTTACGGTTTTAGGCGCTAGGCCGCAGTTCATAAAGGCTGCTGCTGTTTCTAGGGCTATAAGTGTGAATGGGAAAATTAAAGAAAGTATTTATCATAGTGGGCAACATTATGATGCAAATATGTCAGATATTTTCTTTGAACAAATGGAAATACCAAAACCAGAGTTTAAATTAAATATTAGTCAAAAGACTCATGGTAAAATGACAGCCGAGATAATGTCTTCTATTGAAGATATTGTGCTCGTAAACAAGTTCGATGCCATAATGGTCTATGGTGATACTAATACAACACTTGCAGGAGCATTAGTTGGCGCTAAATTGCATATTCCTATAATCCATATTGAGTCTGGATTGCGCTCTTTTAATAAAAAAATGCCCGAGGAAATCAATAGAATTACTACAGATCACGTATCTCAGCTATTATTTTGCCCAACTAAAACTTCTGTAGAAAATCTTAAGAACGAAGGAATTGTTGAAAACGTCCATTTGGTTGGTGACGTGATGTTTGATGCAATGCTTCACTATAAAGGTATGATGAAAGAGGTATCGATACCTCTTGATAAACCAATTGTTTTGTTGACGATTCATCGTCAGGAAAATACTGATGATATTTCAAAGATTTCAGAAATATTTTCATCGCTACATAAATTATCTAGTAGATATAATATTGTGTTTCCAGTACATCCTAGAACTAGAAAAGTATTGCAAGATAACAATATCGACACATCAAAAATCACTCTGTTAGACCCAGTTGGCTATTTTGAGATGTTGTACCTTATTTCCAAATCAGCATTTGTTATGACTGATTCTGGTGGATTACAAAAGGAAGCATATTTTTTCCATAAACCTCTACTTATTCTTAGAGAAGAGACGGAATGGGTTGAGCTGGTTGATAATAAACTTGCACAAATTGTTGGTTCAAGCGGTGCTAAAATTGAAAATGCAATATCAGCTTTTGTAAATTCATATCAATATAAGCCAAATTTATATGGTGATGGCAATACTGCATCTAAAATCGTTGAGATAATTGCTAATTTCTAAATTACTTCCTTTTTTATTTTTTTCCATTTACGCTTGTAGGTGAGGGTTGATTGAAAAGAGGTCAGTATGGCTGGGGGGCTGGATACTGGATTCGCAACACTGAAAGGAGTTTTCTTAGGTGCTGCTGCAGGAATGATCGTTATGGGTGGTGCAGGTTATTTGTATCCTATACCACGCTCTAAAGGCTACTTACCAAATGCTATTAAAATTTCGAAATTTCTTAACTGTATAACTTATGGCTCATTAGGTTTGATCATAGGTAGTGTTGGAGGAGCGGCAATTGCGAATTCTCTGTTTTCTTGCTTGCAATCACCATCATTTCAAAATCCAAAAGCAATTGTATGTAATATGATTTTTGGTGCAGTTGTCTATAAAATGACTCAAAAAATTACACAGCCTATTTTAGAAGAAGGAACGCAAAAATTTTCATTAGGTATTGCTTGTGCATCTGTAGTTTTGGCTTCGAGATTTTAGCTTTACTAAATGTAAAAAAAGAATTATATAAGTCCCAAAAATAAAAGGGGATTTTTATGGTAAACCATTTGCTTTGTGGCGCTCAATGTGGTGCTTTGTTAGGAACAGGTGTTGGCATATTTGCAACTGGTTGGTTCAGAGATAGTTGGAATCTTAAAAAAGTCGTGGCTGCTAATGCAGCTTTGGTTTTAACAGGTACTACTCTTGGGGTCTTATCTACTAATTATTTCTCACACTCCGTTATGCATATTGCTAAGCCTTTTGCTGATTGTGGTAGCGTTGGCATGATTGCATTTGGAGCTGCTGCAGGTGCATTTAAACTGCTTATCGATGAAAGTATATATGGTAACTATAAAGCTTTTGCAGCTAGTATAGCTGCAGGGTTAGCGGCAACTTATATTGTGGCTCAAACTCTTTAAGGTATTGAAAATGACTTTAGCTGTTACTTATATTGGTGCAAGCATAGGTGGTTTAATAGGGTTTGGACTAGGTTTGACAACAAAGCCAGTTCTTGAATCTAATTCTGTTGGGCTTAGTTCAACTGTTCAAACAATGCAAACTTTTATTTTTGCCGCTTCATTTGGAGCTTTGGGCATGCTTGGAGAAGTAGCATTTGGTCATTTGAAGGCTACAACTTCTTTAAGTACAGTAATTGATATGACTAAGATTCTGGCTGCGGGTTTAGTATCTGTGGTTTGTAGCAGTTATTTGCCGGAAAAAGTCAAAAAGGATCCAGTAGCTAAAATCATGATACCAACTTTGATTACAACAGCTTGCGCTTATAGTGCTTTATACTAAGTTGTCATTCCCATGCAGATGGGAACCCATCTCCTTCTTAGGAAAGAAAGTCTAGATTCCAACCTTCGATGGAAGGACAACTATGTTTTGTTACCCCCTCAACCCCACACATCTTCTTCTCATTTTATAACGCTGTTCAGAAGACTTTACCTTTTGGCGGTATCATGCTACAATGCACATTATGGAAAAGAATGAAAATATCGCTAAGGACTTGAATTTACACGAAACTGCACTACATACAAGTAGTAACGGTAATTCTGAGGATTCTATGAGCTCAATGTCTTTGCCAATTTTATCACAAGATGCTGGTTTATCGAGGTATCTCGATGAGATCAAGAAATTCCCAATGCTTTCAGCACAAGAAGAGCAGGATTTAGCACATAAATGGCATAATGAGCAAGACTTAGAGGCAGCACAGAAGCTGGTTACATCGCATTTAAGGCTAGTTGCTAAAATCGCTCAGCAGTTCAGAGGTTATGGGCTTCCAATGACCGACATGATTTCCGAAGGAAACGTTGGATTAATGATCGCTGTTAAGAAATTCGACCCGAATAAAGGATTTAGGCTTGCCACATATGCCATGTGGTGGGTTCGCGCGACAATCCAAGACTACATTCTAAAATCATGGTCGATGGTGAAAATTGGTACATCAGCGGCACATAAAAAGCTTTTCTTTAATCTTAAAAAGATGAAGACTCGTTTGTATCATGCCAATAACGGCCAAATTCCTGCAAATGCTAATGATATGATTGCAAAAGAACTTGATCTATCGAAGGCAGAAGTTGCGGAAATGGATATGCGCATGAGTGGCGGTGATGTGTATCTAAATTCTCATACCAGTAGTGATGAAGATTCAGGTGAGATCATAGATGTTATAGCATCTCCAGTTGAAAGCCATGAACTTACGATATTAAATGACCAAGAGTACGCCTATAAACGTGAGAAGTTTAATGCAGCTCTTCAAAAACTTTCACAGCGCGAACAAGAGATCTTGTTTGAACGCCGCCTTAAAGAGGATCCAACAACATTAGACGTTTTAGGCGCTAGATACGGTGTCTCAAGCGAGCGTATAAGACAAATCGAAGAAAAAGCCATAAAAAGAATTCAGGAAGAAGTTGGAAGAATTGATTAATACTATCTCTTGATTTTTAGTTTTCTGTTGTTTTAGGCTTTGAAATATACTACAACTTGCGGAAATTGATAATTTGTGGATTTGTTTTCATGTTTAATAAAAAAAGTGATGATTTTAGTTCATCTACATCAAGTACTGCTACTACAAATAGAAAAAGATCAATAGACGAAGATCTTAGAGTCTTAGATGATGCCAAAAGAAAACTTGAGCAATTTGACCCTGATAATTATCCAGGTGCTTGTCTTGAAGTTCAGGATTTGCTTGAAAGTTTAGTTGGAAATGACCAAAGATTTCAAGAGCATTTTAAAAATTTGGTTTATTTTGCCGTACGAATCATTGATAAAGCAGATTTCGTGACTACTTTTTTTCCTATGAGAGATACTAAACAAGCTTTAGATCTTATATTAAGAATTGCAGTTTTAAAGGATAATACATGTCTATTATGTGAATTGTTGGAATACACTCGAGAACTAAAAATAAAATTAGATCTTGATATGGTTGACAAGTCTGGTAGACGAGCTATTGATTATTTTTTTGTTAGATACCCCGAAGAAATGTATGGAGAGAATGAGAGTAGTAAACTATCACGGTCGAGAACTCCAATTTCCATTATTAGAATTCTATTAGAAGCTGGGGCTAATGGAAATTCATTTTTCGATGCAGTTAAGGATGAAAGTTCGTATATTGCTAAATTAGATAAAGATAACAGTTGCAACGGTTGTCTTGATAAATGGATAGCTGAACTTAGAGTGAAACATTATAAATTTCAAGAACCAGCTGTTAAAATTGAGTCTGAAGACAAGCAATTACCACAATTAGTAGTTCCTCCTGCGTCTACACTTTCACTTTGTCTATATGGTGGAGCAGAGGTCCACTTTGATATGACAAAATTATCAAGTACAGCACAGCTTAGAGTAGATCAGCAACTTAAAGCTAATATTGCTGGAGAAATTTCAGCAGCATCATTGTTTTTAAGTCTAGCTAAAGAGTTTGCCTCTGTAGGAGTTTTTAGGCAGTAATTTATAACTCTAGTTCTTGAACCGAGGATGTAACTAGTTTAGTCTGTATCTTAATATTCAAATGTGTGAGATATGTGCGCTAAACGAACAACAATAGACCCAAAAGAGATTAATAAATTCAGTGCAATGGCTGATGAATGGTGGGATGAAACTGGTAAATTTAAACCTCTTCATAAAATGAACCCAGTAAGGATTTCCTATATTAAAAATCAAATTGGAAAAGTAGCTGGTAAAAAAATCTTAGATGTCGGATGTGGCGGCGGATTGATTTCAATTCCTTTTGCAAGACTTAAAGCTGATGTTACAGGAATAGATGCGGGCGAGGAGAATATCAAAGTTGCCAAAAATTACGCTTTAAGAAATGGTATTGAAGTAGATTATCATACAACCTCAATTGAAGAATTTTCTGAGTATAATGAATCTAAGTTTGACATAATATTTGCTTTAGAGATTGTTGAGCATGTTTCGGATATAAAAACTTTTTTAGAACATATAACAAAATGTCTAAAGCCTAATGGCCTATTATTTATTTCAACAATCAATAAAACTCTAAAGTCTTTTGCACTCGCAAAAGTTGCTGCTGAATATATTCTACGCTGGGTGCCAAAAGGTACGCATGACTGGGAGAAATTTGTAAAACCAGACGAGCTTCTTGATATAACAAAAGGCGATTTTGATTTGGTCAACATGTCTGGTATGATCTTTAATCCTTTGCTCAATGCTTGGACTTTGTCTAATAAGACAGATGTGAATTATATTATTACCCTAAAAAAGAAATAAATTATTTAACAATAGGCAAAAGTTTGCTACGGTTTATCTGTCTGAAATAATGTTGGTTATTGTGATTCGGAAGCTAATACAATTTTGCATGCTTCTTATAGTGGTGAATGTTGCAGTTCTACCAGCCAATTTAACATATGCAAAACCAAGTAAAATTGATGTTGAAGTGGTAAGAAGAGATGATGCCCTAAGAGTGTTGTTTGTTGGTGAGAGAAATAACTTCACATATAACCATGCTGATAATATCTTAAGTATTCGCTTCCCTCCTAATACTACTTTTGGTGATCTAAGTCAGCTAACTAAGTTTAAAGAATATGTGAATGATGTAGATATACAAAAGACGCGCCTAACACTTACTCTTGCGGAAGGTAAATTTAAGGTTAGAAAGTTTAAAATTGTTGATAAGACTGGTATAGATATTATTGCAGTTCAGGATAAAAAAAAGCCAGAAGAATCTAAAGAAACGCCTCAAACCGATATTAAACAACCAGCTCCGCACGTCCATAGTGATTCGGAGTTTTTAGATGTAGGTTTTATTGAAGAAGATGAAAAGTCTATTTTTACTTTCAAATGGCCTGAAGATGTTGCTGCTGCTTCATTTATTAGAGATAAAAGGCTTTGGGTCATATTTGATAAAGGATCTAAGATCAAACCTTTTGATCTCAAAAGTAAGTGGTTTTCTGATGCTAAAAAGGAAGCGAGTGAGTCAGAAGTGCTTATTTTTTCAATATTATTAAATGAAGTAGATGGTAAGCTTCCATCAGCAATTATGTATAGAACAGGGTATGACTGGAATATTGAAATATCAAATAAAACCATAAAAGCAAAAGATATTAGAGTTGTATCGCGACCATTGGCAGCTCCGCATCCTCGTGTCGATATTGAACTTGATGAAGAAGCGAGAGCTACTATACGCTTTATTGATAAATATGTAGGTGATGAATTGATTGCGCTACCAATGGTTGATAGTGCAGTAGCAATAAATGATAAATTTACCTTTGTTGATTTTAGAATTTTAAAATCTCTGCAAGGTGGTGTAGTAAAGCCTATTTCTGATATAGTGAAAATAAAACAAAATAATAGGAATTATCAAATTTTTGGTGCCGCAGGTTTAAACATAGCTCCTAGAATATATAAAAAACACGAATCTCGTTTTGAAGACCCAAAATATGGCTTTAAGATGGATGACTTTGTAGAAGATTTTCAAAGTATTTTAAGTTTAAAAAGTTATAAAATTACTGATGGTCAACTAATTCCAAAAGTAAGAATGCTTCGTCAAACAGCGATGAATGCCAAAAGTCCTGCACAAAAAGCAAGGGTATATGCGAACTGGGCTTTATTCTATCTTGCTAATGGCTTTTACACGGAAGGCCTGAGTATCATTAAAATGATAAAGAAGGAAGACCCTGAGTTTGGAAATTCGTATAATGTTAAGCTTATTGAAGCTGCAATGAACTATATGGACTATGAATACATAGCTGCTTATAATGTTGCAAGATCAATTCCAATTTTAGAAGTTCCACTCTCTTTAAGAAAAGAAGTAAGATTTTGGCAAGCTGTTACAAGTTTTATGGTTACTGGTTCAGAAGACTATTTGAATAAAATAGACCCTATGACTATGTACATGGAAAAAGAAAGTAGCTTTTTAAGTGAGTATACAGAGCCATTTATGATGGAAGTTGGAATTACTATTGCGAATGAAAAGATTGAAGATAAACAATTCAACGAAGCACAGATTATTATAAAAGATTTGCTTAAAATGCAGATACCTAAACATGAAGTCAATAGAGTAAATGCTTTAGCTGCACACCTATACTCTGCAATGGATTTGCCAGAAAAAGCTATTGAGCATTGGGATATTTGTACTTCTGATTTTGAGGATTTATTAAACAGAAGTAATTGTCGTTTTGAAAAAGCAAAGTATATGCAATTAACTCAAAGGATGAACTTAGATGAGTATACAGATGAGCTCGAGAAAATAGCAGTTGTTTGGCGAGGAGATGAGCTTGAGATAGATATTCTAACAAGTCTTGGCGATGCCTATTTGCAAATGAAGGAGTATAGTAATGCTCTGAGAAGTTGGGATGTTATTGTTAAATATTACCCGTTCTCACCTGATTCATTAAGACTTGGTCGTAAAATGGGTGATACCTTTGTTAAGTTTTTTCTTGAAGGAAAAGATGAGCAAGTGCCACATATAAAGGCTTTAGCTTTATTTTATGAATTTGAATATTTAGTTCCAATAGGAGAAGTTGGAGATGAAGTTGTTCTGCGTTTTGTTGACCATTTGCTTGCACTAGATTTATTGGATAGGGCTTCAGCTATTTTACAACACCAAGTGTCTAATAGATTAAAGGGTACTAAAAAAGAAATTGCGATTAATAAGCTGGCAAAAGTCTATTTATGGAATAGAGATCCAACTAGTGCACTTTTGGCAATTAATATGGGTGATGAATATTCTGAATTACCGAATGAATTGGTCGATGAAAGAAAATATTTGCACGCAAAAGCATTGCATTACAATCATCAAGATGATGAAGCGCTTAAGTTGCTAAAAGGGGATCTATCTCAAGAGGCAGATGACATAAAATCAATGATTTATTGGAGTCAGAAAAAGTGGAAAGAGTTTAATGACTATGTAGAGCCTAGAATCTATGCAATTCGGGATGACGAAACTACAATTCAAGGCAAAGATTCTGATAAAATATTAAAGTTAGCAATTTCATACCTTATTACTGGCGAATTCAACTTGTTAGATGATTTGATAAATGATTTCTATAAACGCATGCCTGTTGGTGAGAGAAATACTAAAATTTTAGAAACAATTTCAAAGAGCTGGGCTACAATTAAAGTAAGAAAATTAGAGACTCAACAAACTATTGAATTGATCAAGCAAACGGTTAATCAAATAATTGATGTTATAAATACTGCTGAAAAGGATGCTAAGAAATGAATAAGCCTATAAAACTCGCTATAGGAAGTTTCTTTGTTGGTATAGCTGTACTTATTATTAAATATATCGCGTACATGCTAACTGGAAGCGTGGCCTTGTATTCAGATGCTCTGGAAAGTATTGTGAATATAATTGCCGCATTGGCTGTGATTTTAGCGGTATATTATAGCGCAAAACCCGCAGATAAAAGACACCAATATGGCCATTACAAAGCTGAGTATCTTTCTGCAATCGTTGAAGGTTTGTTCATTATTGCTACAGCTTTAATCGTCTTTAAAGAAGCCTACCATGCCTATTTTATGCCACGAACGATTGAAGTTCCGTTTCTTGGATTGTTAGTTAATGGTTTTGCTACAGTTATAAATGGAGTATGGGCTATAATTTTAATCAGGTTTGGAAAAAAATATCGCTCCCCTGCAATCAAAGCTGATGGGGAACATATATATAGCGACTTCTTATCATCTATTGGTGTTGCGGCAGGCGTACTTCTTGCTGTTATGACTGGATGGTTAGTACTAGATTCATTGTTAGCAGGTTTAGTGGCAATTAATATTTTATGGTCTGGTTGGAAGCTAGTGAAAGAATCTGTTGACGGTTTGATGGATGCAGCACCAATGGCTCAAGAAATTGAGGAGCTTGAGAAAATCATTGATAAAAACTCCAAAGGTTCAATAGAATCCCATGATCTAAAAGTTAGAAGAGCAGGGTGGGTGCTATTCATAGATTTTCACCTAGTTGTACCGCGTAAAATGACAGTAGGTGACGCGCATGTTATATGTGATCGAATTGAAGATGCTATCATCAAAAAATTCGAACATTCAGAAATTAACATACACGTCGAGCCAGAAGAAAAAGCTAAGAAGCACACCAAGAAGTAAGTTAACTTAATATTATCTCTTTTGTCCTTGGTTTTTGCTTTCATTCCTAGCTTTGTTACTCTTATCAAGAGTGCTTGCAAGTTCTCCTATATCGAATTTGACAGATGGTTTAGAAGAGGATGGTGACGATGTAGCTGCGCCAATAGCTGTTGTAGCTCCTTGCGCTCTAGTTGTAGATATATTACTACTTACTCCAACCACATTTTCAGCTCTAGAATCTAGGGCATTTTTAAGTCGTTGAACATCTTCTGGAAGGCTATTAGCTGGTCTTAGCCAATCACCAACTTTAGTAACAGCACCAAAAATACCGCTATTTTTATCATAGTATTCTTTTTCAACTAATTTATGCATTCCTCTTAAGGCGCTTACTACTTGAGAAATCTCAGCCCTATATTTTGCAGATTCATTGATCCCTGGTAATTCTCCCATCTCTTCAACGGATTTTACCATTGTTGTAAAAGCATCAATTTGCCATTTTTTTTGTGAATAATCATATGCCATAAAGTATGATTGCACAAATTGTTTTAAATGTTCTGGGTTTGCCGCAAGCTTAATAAGTGCTTGTAGTTGTTCATGGTTTTTCATAAATCCTCCATTCGGGTTACAAAGCTAAGTATATTTAGTATTAGTTAAGAAAAAGTTAATTTAAGAGTGGATTTTTAGCCATGGATAAAGCTTTTGCATTCGAATCAGTATTTAAGATTGCAAACATTGACATTGAGCGCTGTTTAATATATTGTTCGCCCAAACATAAACTAAAAGTTTATGCAAATTATTAAGGTAGAAAAAAATGAATGTTGAAATTAGTCAATTTAAGGATGCAGTAAAAAACAAAGATGCGGTAAAACTTAAGACTTTGGTAGTTGAAAATATTAATCAAATATCTATAAATGATTTTGGTAACTTACTTTTATTAGATTTTAAACCAATCAGTCAAGATGCAGATGCGTTCATTAAAAGAATTATTGGAACTAGCCAAACAAAAACAAATGGCAAATCAGCAGAAGTGAAAATAAATGACAAATTTAGTCATTCATTAGATTTAGCCTTAGGTTTAGAACAAAGGACTGAAGTTGATAAGAAAATATGTGCTGATGTGTTTTTTGGTACATCAAGCAGCCACCTTACACATACTGTAAATGGTCAAGTTGTAGAAGATAGAGATATACTAAATGAAATAGTGCGTGAAGTGTGTGTAGACTTTTACCAAAGCTCAGCTTCAACTGAATTATAAATTAAAACATAATAAAGGCGTCTAAATTTAAAGGCGCTTTTTAATTAATTTTTCAGAACACATTGTGAATAGCTCTTAATGAGATCTAAACATGTGATAGTGTAGGAATGTTTTATATAATCTTCTCCGCACTTGCCCCAATAATATGCGCCTGATTTAGCTGCTTCAAATGGTTTTAAGCCTTGGGATATGTATGAACCGACAATTCCAGCTAGAGCATCTCCAGTTCCACCAACTCTCATTTGTGGGCAGCCAGTTTTATTTAAATGAACTTCACCTTTATAAGCTATAATATCCACTGGAGCTTTTA
The DNA here is from genome assembly GCA_964558975.1 of uncultured Candidatus Midichloriaceae bacterium. Taxonomy (GTDB): domain Bacteria; phylum Pseudomonadota; class Alphaproteobacteria; order Rickettsiales; family Midichloriaceae; genus CAZLFQ01. The sequence goes on along the minus strand of CAZLFQ010000001.1, from coordinate 301,088 downwards.
AGAGGATGATTAGGTCGTGCTGTTTAGACATTGAAGAAACATTTTGTTCAGTAGGCTCAAGATTGAATAATCTTTTAAACTCGCCTTTATGAGGGGTAATAACCCATTCTGATTTTCTTTTTACATTCAAGATTTCTGGAAATAGTGCCTCTGCATCCAACACAACTGGTATTGAAATTTCTTCAAGTATTTTAATGATGGCTTTTTTTGTATCTTGATCAGTACCAACACCATTACCGATAATTAATACATCATTGCGCGAGGCTTCATCTATAATTAGACCAATATCTTTTAGTCCCAAATCATGTTGGATAAAAGTATCTAGAAATAAATTCAATGAATAATTTTTAGCAGTAGCTAAATGTTTCTCTGGTAAAAATAACGTGATGAGATCAGCGCCGCTGTGTTCTGCACCCAGTGCAGTAAATATTGGGGCGCCATAGTATTTATGACTACCAGCAACTATTAAAACTTTGCCCTTCTCACCTTTATGAGAGCTGCTATCGAAAGATGGGAGAATTGGTTTACTCATATCTTAGCACCTCAGCAGGTGTAAGTTTTGATGCACGCCATGCTGGATATATTGTAGCAAGTAAAGAGAAGATCAATGAAACAAAACAAACCATAAACACACTTGAGAACTCTAAGTTAGAAGGTAGCTTTGTTAAAAAGTATATTACTGGGTCGAATAATGTAAATCCTGTGAGTGATTGTAAGGCTTGTCTGATTCTTTCAATATTCATTGCAAATGTAACTCCAAGAATCCCACCAAACAGAGTGCCTATAACTCCTATCATAGAGCCGCACATAACAAAAATTCTAATTATTGAACCTTTGCTTGCTCCCATTGTTCTTAGTATAGCAATGTTTGTAGCCTTGTCTTTTACAAGCATAATTAAGCTTGAGATTATGTTGAATGCTGCAACAAGAATAATTAAAGTTAAAATTAAAAACATAACGTTTCTTTCAACTGCTAAAGCGTTGAATAGTGTGGAGTTAGCTATTCCCCAGTCAACTAATCTAACTTCATTAGGAAATAATTTAGATATTTCTAATTTTATGCTGTCCATGTTTTCTGGGTCATTTGCCAATACTTCTATGTCGCTCACAGTATTTTCTAACTTAAAAAATAACTGAGCTTCTTCAAGTGGCATAAATATGGTGGTGGCATTATACTCGTACATTCCAACGTCAAAAGTGCCTATTACCTTATATGTTTTCATTCTAGGAATGTTGCCAATAAGCGTGCTTGTGGTTTCCGGAGTAATTAGCTTTATAGTATCACCAACTGCAACATTTAGTTGGCGAGCAAGGCTTCTTCCTAAGTATATTCCTGCATTCTCCTTAAACTGATTTAATGAAACTAGATCTAAAGTTTCTTTCATTACAGGTTTGTGTTCTAAGCTATCGGCGCTCATCCCTCTAACCATAACGCCAACAGAGCTATTATTTGCAGTTGCCATTGCTTGACTTAAAACTAGGGGGGCGGCGTATGTCACATCTGAGATTTTAGCGATTTTCTCAACGTATTGATCATAGTCAGATATTTTTTCTCGTTCTAAGCTTACTGAAATATGACCATTGATTCCTAAAATTCTGCTAAGTAATTCTACGTGATATCCATTCATAACAGACATTACGATTATTAATGTAGCAACACCAAGTGCAATGCCAATTAAAGAAAACCAGCTAACAATAGATATAAAACTTTCTCGACGTTTAGCGCGGAGATATCGCAAAGCAATCATTAATTCGAATGGTTTTATCATCTAGTTTTTTTATTTGTATATTTTAAGATTATAGCGCACATGATGGCCGAGAGCAACGAGCCAAGTAATACACCAATTTTCATATGCGCAGTATAATCGTTATTTCCACCGAAAGCTAGTTCTCCAATAAATAGGCTCATAGTGAAGCCAATTCCGCACATAATGGATACAACATACAACTGTAAGAATGTAGATTTTTCAGGAAGTTTTGCAATTTTAAGCTTTACCAACAACCAGCAAGTGGCAGTTATACCAACTTGTTTCCCTACTAGTAAACCTAGAACTATACCTAAGGTTACGGTGTGCATGAATAGGTCTAAGCCAAAGTTATCTACAAGCACCCCGCTGTTTGAGAATGCAAATATAGGTAATATAAAATAAGCAACAGGAGGGTGTAAAATCTTTTCAAATTTCACAAGTGGCGATTGTTTATTTCCAGAATTAAGAGGAACAAACATTGCTAAGATTACCCCAGCAACAGTTGTGTGAATACTAGCTTCCCAGAATAAGTACCAAAGTACACAACCCATTAGTACATAAACTGTTAGGTTTGTTATTTGTTGTTTGTTGAAAAAATAAAGTAACAGTCCTGCTAACAAAATTAGGTAGAGATAGACTTCTGTTATTCCATCTGAATAGAATAGTGCAATGATCAAAACTGCTATTAAATCATCAATAATAGCTAGAGCAGTTAAGAAAACTTTTAGAGAGATTGGTAAGTTTTTCCCAAAATATGCAAATATCCCTAAAGCGAAAGCAATATCTGTAGCTGTTGGAATTGCCCAACCGCGGATGGCAATTTCGTTATGGTAATTCAAGGCGTAATAGATTAATGCGGGGAATATTACTCCTCCAATTGCACAAGAAGCAGGTAAAATTCGCTGAGCAGTTGTAGAGAGATGCCCACTGATTATTTCTCTTTTAATCTCAAGGCCAACTAAAAAGAAGAAAATAACCATTAAAAAATCATTTATAAAATGGTGGATAGTGAATACATTCTCATTCTCTTCAAAGTAAACTTTGATATTTCCATTCAATAAAATATCATAAAATGCGCCATATTTACTATTGGCTAACAGTATAGCCAACACTGCGGCTATGAGTAATAGTATGCCTTTATCTGCTGCATTTTTAAAAAGTATTTTAAAGCTTTTTAGTTTTTGAAATGGCATTGAAAAATGAGTTATAAATTTTTATTGTGCTTAGTCTAAGTACTTTTTCACTTCAAGTAAATCTTCAATTATTGCAAGTGGTTTTAATTTTTCCATTTCAGCTTTCAAATTATACTTGTGGGCATTGCCTTTTGGAATAATGGCTATCACATCCATTCCAGCCCTAACCCCAGCTGTTGCCCCAACAATACTGTCTTCAATTACCAAGCATTTTTTAGGATCGGCCCCCATTTTTTTGGCTGCGTAGAGATACAGGTCAGGCTCAGGTTTTCCCGCTCTGACCATCTCGTATGTAAAAATATTTTTGCGATCAAAGAAGTCTATTAGTCCCGTAATTTCTAAAGAGTTAGTAACTACCGCTAATTCTCCATTCGAACCAACGCATTTAGGAATATGCTTCAATGCTTCTAATAATTGTGTGGCATTTGGAATTTCTTTAAGTTCAGTTGGCATCAGTGCATTAGCTTTTTCTATAAACTTTTCTTCGATCTCTCTCAGAGGCATGCTAGGGTGTTTTGCTATTATGTATTTACACATATCTGAGTAGCAGACCCCTGAGAAATTTTCTAAACAAAATGCATAGGTGAACTCAGCATAACCCTCAGTAAGCAAGATGTCTGAAAATGCCTTGTTTATAAGGCTTTCACTATCTACAAGTGTGCCGTCACAATCAAAAATAATTAAATCGTATTTCATATTTTTTACTTTTTTATACCATAGAGCCTAGATTCCTTCAAGGTTTTGGAGTGCTGCAATTAAACAATTGTATGTTTGATACAATATTGTAGCCTTGGTATGCTGCATATCGAAACAAGAGGTAAGCTATGCAAGGTAAATTCCAAACTATAGGAGCAGATTCTCCGATTGGTCAGCTTGCTGGAGTATTTAGGGGATCAGTTTCGCAAGGAAATAGTAGAAATGGCTCAGCTAATACTACACCACTAGTTTCTCCAAGAGGCGACCAACCGTCCCGAAGAAGTTCTAATAGTTCAACATCATCTACAAGCTTGACTACACCAATTGGTACTCCCCCAAGAGTTATACCTCAATTTTCTAGAAGAGATTCAAAAGGGTCAAAGGAAGCTACTCCTGTTAGTACTCCAAGGACTTCAAGTCATGCTTCTCAGCCAATACCTATTCCTAGAACTAGCGATCCTTCTGCTTTAGATGGATTATCCCCAACTCCACCCGTACGAAAGGAATCTTTGGGTGCTTTATCGGCTAATGGTTCTAGGCCTTCATCTTTTAAAAGTGGTACATTTGCCTCTGGTGAATTGACGCCATCACCCGAACGATTGCAAAGGAGAGATTCCTCGAATATGCGTGATAGAATACTGGAGAAAAAGAAGTCAACAGTTGAGAACACCTTCACAATTTCCGACGTCATTTCTTTTGCAATCTTTGGTCAAGAGTACAAAACATTAGAAGATAAACAGAAAATACATGAAATTATAATTCTAATGGAATATTTAGGTTATATGACAGAAGAGTTGTATATAAAGCAATTCAAAACTAGAGCAGAAGCTTGCACTAGTCTTTGGCATTCAATACAGAGCCCTATAGATATATCTGACAAAGAATTTATGACAAAAGTAAATGGTTTCCGCGCCTTGGTAACTCCAAGAATCGTGATTGTGGATTCTGGGGAATGTAAGTACTCAGAGCTTCAAGAGAATGTTGATGATCTACTTGATAATCTCAATTTGCAGCCAATAGAAATTAACTTTATACAGGCTAAAATTTCATCTAAAGTAAATCCTATACTAGCCCAAATTGATGTTGAACCAGAGGTTTTTCCTCAAGTTAGAGATTTCTCTCGGCTGCAAGAAAAGTTGCTTAAAGATTATCCTTGTAACTGCTTTCTAATTGTTGCAACCAAAACGTATAGAGATGGCATTATTACGTCAAATCCCCAATTCTCAGTATATCATCCCGAATCTAGAACGAGCGAAGCTCATTCTATAGAAAATACCAAAGCTCTGGCCTCAGAGCTTTACCTAAATAAGATAGTAAGTTTCTTAGAAAGAAACTTACTTGATAATTCTATAAACACCGCATCCAATCATGAAAAAATCTAATCCTAAGTAAAATATGGTCTTGATCATAAGAAAATAGCACGTGTTTTGGCCAATTTTGACAAATTTAACAAAAATAGACTTTCCTCAACCCTAAGTTTAGTATATAGTAACGCTTTAATTTCAAGTACTTTATTGAATAAATTATATTAATTTTATTAATTGGTTGGATATGTTGGGGAATAAAGCAAAAAAGTTTTTTTATAGTTACGATGATGCTAGTGAAGACTTTTTATTATCTGTTCGTGATGTTAGAAAGCTTGTTTCACGGAAATCGAGGCAGAAATACAATCTAAAGGCAAGGAGAGAAAGCTTCTATGTTAATGATGTTAACGAATATAAAAGCTTAGCTGCACTCAATGTATGGTTGCAAAGAGCTGGATCTAGCCAAACAGTCGTTTCAAAATCAGTTACTGAACATAAATATAGTTTGAAGTGCATTGTTTCGGAAGTTTTTGATCACTTTGACAAGGTTAAGAGAGCTGCTGTTTTAGATTTGCTTAAAGTGGTTTATTGTAGCGGTGGGAAAGGGAGTAAATACTCTTACCGAACCAAATGTGAAGCTTATAGCGCTATTAAGAGTATCTTAGAAGATTTATCCCACCAAGTTATTGTTGAAAATTTAATATCAAGTATTAACAAAGTTATAAAAGATTTTGTTTTATTAAATTGGATTAATTTTGAATCTGTAAAAACACAAGAAATGAATTTTGATATTGCGGTAATTGTGATTGGTCATAATTGCGATTTTCGCACGTATCAAGCAGTAGTTGATAATTTTATTCAAAGTGATATTTCTTGTTGTAAAACTGTAATATTGCATGGAGATCTGCCATTAGATGCTGAATTAGATAGCGACACAATAAAAGCAATTAGATTGAACAGACAAGATCCAAAATATATACCTACCCAAAAAGATTTGGTGCAGCTGATCATAGAAGGGTCTGGGGGTATGTTAGATGACATTGAGATGTTCTCATTTAGCAATTCTGATATTCCACATAATATTGTTAGCAAAGTTAAGAAAATAATGAGTAAGGAAGATGTTGAAAGTGCGGTAATTGTTTCAAGTTATGATGCAGTAGTGGCAATTAGTAGAGTTTTATCTTATGATTATATCCCTGATGATAAGCGAATAGATATATTTTGTGCTGCTCAGGAATCGCAGGTTATTCCTTCAAAAAAGATGATGTTAAGTTATGTTGATGCTCTGAAAAACAACATATTGTTAGCGGCCGAAAGCAATTCAAGATAATTAATTTTGAATTAACCAAAAATTAACCTTTATATATGTACCCTAAGCATAGGATAACGCATGATTGGTTATTGCTAATGAAGATAAATAATGGTGATTCACTAATACGCGAATCTAATTTTACTCCCACAGGTAGTGCTACAGGGGGTAAAACAGAAAGTTATCAAGCTAAAGATAAAGATGGAGTGCTGCACCAAATTAAGTTCTCTCAGGTCAGAAAAGCGGTAAGGAGAATATCAGGATATCAGACTGACAGATCCGATATTCTGGGAGAGTATATTGGTTCAGCAATTGCCGAGCCTGTATTTAACACGGGCGACACAGAACTAACTCCAAAGGTATCATTACTTATTGGGGGTGACAATGAGCTGTGTCTTGCTTCAAAGTACTTAAATGCAGACAGGCAAGGAATGATTGTAATGACTATAGATGACCTGCTTGAAAAAACGGGTGGCAAGAAAGAAAAAAGTTCTGGGCATGCACAAATAGATTTTACACTCTCAGAACAAAAAACGGGCTCAACCACAATATCTCCTGACGTTACTTATACATATCAAGATAAAAACAAAAATAATATCAGTATTGTAGTTCCTAAAAAAGATTTAGTCGACGTTGTGGTGAATTCAATGATACTTGGTGATCATGACATAAATCCTGGGAACATCATGGTGATTCATGATAAAAAAACTGAAGAATCTAGGGCTGGAAGAATTGATTTTGGACATGCAATTAATAATTTGATTAAAAATTGGTTTGGTGTGGGTGCAGACCAGACACCTAGAATCCCAAAAGATAGAGGTTGCATCTTAGATGCCTTGAATAGAACCGATGTAAATGGCGTTAACAAACCAACTAAATTTAGACGAGATTATAAAGGTGTTTTATTTGACGATGAGTTCATTGAAAAAATGCAAAATGCGCAAGCCAAAGAAGGAAGATTTATAGAAGGTGTTAATCAAGTAATTTCTGAACTTGCTAAAATTGCTGAAGCGACAAAAGGTGATAAAGCATTACAAGATGATCTTAAAAAATCTATTGCAAGTTTAGCCGCAAAAAGTGGAAATCCAATTCAACTTTGGAAAAATATGTCTGTTGAGATGGTGATAGCAAATTTTCAAGTGTCTCTAACAGATTTTGTTATGAATAATATCGCGGAAACTGCTTCAGTAGGCAATGTACTTAAAGTGCAAAAAGAGATTGATGCATTCTTAAAAGGTGATACTGAAGTTGACTTTAAAAAAATTCAGGCAATATATGAAGCTGATAAGAAATACCTAATGGGTAAGAATTTCAACGATAAAGTAGAGTGGGTAAGGCCAGATGGCGATGAAAAGTTAGTTAAAGGATCACTAAAAGAATATATTGAACATAGAGCCAAATCTTTAGGTATAGATCCTAAACCTGTAGTGCATAAATTAGATGAGCATAAAAAAGTAGCTGAGGGTGTATATAAGCCTGTTGAATTGTTGCCTGATTATAAAGTTGTTGAATTGGAGAACGTAAGAGTCGGTGGGCAAAGTAAAGCACCAAACCAAGTAGCAAAACAAAAAGTGAATAGTGATACAGATCTATTATCTGTAAGCTTTGACCCAAATAAATCTGAAAGAAGTGCCTTGCCACCAAAGGCAAAAAGTATAGAAAGGTAAAAATCATGAAAACAAATGAAAAAGCAATTATTGAGCGTGTAACTAAAGAGCAACTGGTTCAGCTTTGGCAAGTTATGTGCGATCAACTGGAGAATAAAGATGTAAGTGCAAGTAAAGCTGCATTAAAGCTTTTTTCTACATTAGTTGTTGGTGCAGAGTGTATAGATAAAGAGCAAGCTATGAAATATGACGATTTCTTACAGAAGGTGTGTGTGAAGCTTGGTTATAATGAAAGCACTTATAAAGGATCAACAATATTTGAAAGTTGTGTGAATTTAAGAAGGGTATTTAGTGCTGATGATGTATTTTTATCTCACCAAGCAGTTGGAATGACTATAAAGAATCTTTCATTTGCTACACCTTCTCAACATGCAATATTTAGCCACTTAGACCCAATACTTAAATCAATTAAAACAGGGATTGAATCTGTTATTGCTAGTAGCAATGTAAGTGAAATTAGAGAAAAAGGTACTAAGCTTATTGAAGCGGGTTTTTCGAAAGGGTAGATTAAAAACTATCTTCTTCCTTTTCTTCAGATAGGTCAGGAATGAAACCGTCAACTTGCAGGCTCCATAGTTTTGCATAGTGGCCATTTCGTTTTAATAATTCGATGTGGTTTCCATCCTCAATAATGCTTCCATCTTTAAATACTAGAATTCTATTCATATCTGCTAAAGTTGAAAGGCGGTGGGCAATTATTATTGTGGTCCGATCTTTTGCCATTTCTTTGATGCTTTTTTGGATATATTTTTCGGTAATAGTATCCAATGCTGAAGTTGCCTCATCCATAATTAGAATTGGGGCTTTTTTAAGAATCGCTCTTGCAATAGCAATGCGTTGTCTTTGGCCACCAGAAAGTTTTAAACCGCGCTCACCAACTGCACTATTATACTTATCTTTGAGTTTTGTTATGAATTCATGGCAGTGAGCCTTTTTAGAAGCTTCAATCACTTGTGCATCAGTTGCAGTTATATCGCCATATCTAATATTCTCCAATATTGAGCGGTGGAACAAGCTTGGCTCCTGAGGGATCATAGCAATTTGTTCGCGCAGACTGTCTTGAGTTATATCTTGTATGTTATGGCCATCAATATAAATTCCACCACCAGCTACATCAAAATATCTGAGTATTAGATTTACAAAAGTTGTTTTACCACTTCCAGAAAACCCAACTAATCCAACTTTTTGCCCAGAAGGTATGATGATATTTTGGTTATTGAAAATATTATCATTGTGTTCATATCTAAATGTTACGTTATCAAATCGGATTTCTCCTCTGGATATTTTAATAGGTATAGCGTCTTTTGAGTCTTGAATTAGGATTGGAGCATTTATCAAACCCAGAGATTGTTTGCAGACGCCAATTTCACGGAATAATCTCGGTAGTTCTAAACCAGCCCAGAATGCAACGATTGTTACATGATATGAAGCTTGGAATGTATAGGCTAAATCGGCTAAATCTATTATCTCGTTTTTATAGCAATATATTTGAAGTGAGGTAAGTCCCACTCCAATAAATAAAAAGCATAAAACCCCTAAAAGGATCTTTATCTTTTCTACATACCACAGAGCTGCTTTATGCTTTACGATTTCATCTTGTTGGAAACGCTTTGCAAATTCATATTCATAGTTTCTGCGCGAGAAAATGCGGACACTAACATTGTTTGTAAAGCTATCAACGATCCTGCCAACCAATCTGCTTCTGCTTTCAGCATGAACATTGGAATACATCTGACAAGTTTTAGATGTGTAAATACAAATTCCCATATGGATAACAATCCAGCTAAATATTACTAAACCAAATAAAGGATGTAAGTATGTAAACATGAATGTGGTGATTATTGTAGTTGCAATAATCGGAATGAATAACGTCATCACCATTTCCAAAATAGCCTGAGCACTTCTTGGCATATCATTAATTTTATTAGCAACACTACCTGCAAAATTATCGGCGAAAAACGAGTGAGATTGTTGGTTTACATACTCAAACATGGAAAGACGAACATTTGCTTCAAACTGAGGGAAAATTTTCATCATTAGGATGCCAGAAACGCGCATCATGACTTCAATTGATATCCAAAGTAAGCCGCCAAGTAGTATTACAGTTGATATAGCACTCCATATTTGCGTTCTATCGCCAGTATAGCTTTCTATTTTTCCAACAACATTTCCAAACACTAACGGCATTAATGTATGGTCTAAAGTCCAGCCGAAGCACATTAATTGTATGAAAAAAAAACCCCAGAAGTTTTTTTTCATAAAAAACAACAAGAAACCTGTCAGCGTTTTAGGGAAATTTACCAATAATCACACTCAACAAAACTATGCTAAATAGCTTAACATTCTGGTTTTGCTGGCGCAACGCTAAAGTTGAGAATTATTTATGTAATTCACCCGCACTTCTGTCTTGAACTTTTATAGTTCCAGCAGCTCCTCGATAGTAAGCTTCATATGCTTGTCCAGCGTGTCTTACTTGAGCATTTACTGGCACTGTGTTTGAGCTGACAGCAACATCACCTTCAGGACACTGCATAAAGAAACTTTTTGCTGCTTCAGTAACAAATTCAAAGACAACTTTTTTAACATTAAGACTGCCAATATATTGATGAAATTCAGAGAATTGAGCTATTCTATCAAGATGCTTATGCACAAACCCACCTGCTTCGGATAAATTATTAAAGAAAGTTTGATTATAACTTTTACCGAACCCTAAAGAAAACATCATGAATTGATCATTCTGCTTTCTAAGATTTAATGCAGCAACAGCAACTTCTTGGTCAGTCTTTTTCTTTTCTGTATCGTCACCATCAGTAAACACCACTAATGCTGAGCTTTGCTGTTGTAAACTTAGATTTTGTAGGGCATTAAAAACTGCGCCATTTAAGTTTGTATATTTTTCAGCATTTAAATTATCTATAAAGTCAAATAGATCATCTATATCATTTGCCTTAGAAGTTGAGAAAGTTTGGCTATGTGTTTCTGAATTAAATGCTGTGAGTGTTATAGTCCACTCCTTAGAGGCTTCTGCAATTTTCTTAATAGTTTCTTTTATTTTGTTTCTATACTCATCAAAACTTGGCTTCATACTATCGCTTACATCAAGCAGCATATGTAAATTCAAAGATGCTGGGTTAGAAACCTCTGCTTGTCTTTCTTTAAAGACAACAGGGCGTAATTCACCATCTTCTTCGCTAAATATTAAATTACTGCTGAGTGCATCGTGTACAAAGCGTAGTAGTGCGTCTTTCTTCAAAGTAAATCTACCAACTTGTGTAGCAGATGCTGCAATAATAGGTGAATCACCCATTCCAACACCGTATTGATTTTGCATGAATGCTTGCAAGAATCCGTAGTTAAATACAACACTAGCTGACGTCAAGCTTGTACTTGCGATTGAGATTACTGATTTTCCAAAATCTGTAATCTCACCAGTCTTAGGCTCTTGAGAAATTGCTTTGGTATTGCCATTTAAAATAGAAGAAACTAATGCGGGGTTGCTTAGAGCTGATTGCATAAGTTCATAAGTAGTCAAAGCCCTTTTTAGGCGAATAGGACTTGCTTCAGATACTACTAAAGTTGCAGTACGATATAATGGATTATCTAATAAAGTTGCAGGGTTGAACTCTATGCTTTCAAAGAAATCATTTGTAAATAATTTAGCAAGAATTTCTTGGCCAGATAGATCTAATAATGGAGATCTGGCTTTTAATGGTGGTTTAGGCGCTGAATCTTGATCTGTTCCTTGTCTCAAGGCAACAATTACATTTTGTCTAATTAATTCTTTAGAGGAAAATACAGTTGTTAATGCTTGCAAATCAGTATCAGTTCCAGATGTAAAAATCACTTCATCATCAGTAACTCGTTCGACGAAAATTGAATCACTTTTTGTAACTGTTTCTAGGAATATTTGCCATTTTTCATGAGTTTTCATTTGTAACACCTGCTGATGAGATTTATGGTGCGCACAATATGAGGGAGTCTAGTTCAAGTCAATGTTAATATTATACTAAATTATTAATCACTTCACTTAATCACTTCACGTTAGCAATTGAATTTGCTAAAGACTCTTTAGTCAGTACTTCAGGCAAAACAATACCTTTTTTATTTTTAGGTCCATACACAATGTTGAATGGTATTCCGGGGCGGTTATGTTTTTTTAAGAAATTAGCTAATATCTCTGAGCGATTTGTATAATCCCCACGCATCATAATTACATTTTGTTCTTTGAGAAACTTTAGAGTATCTTCTCTTTCTAAGACGAAGAATTTATTTCCTTTGCAGATCAAACACCATTCAGCGGTGATATCGACCAAAATTATTTTATCATCATTAATATATTTATTTAGTTTCTCTTCGCTGAACGGTTCCCATAGAGATGAATGATAAGATTCATTTTTATTAATATTTCTCTCCATAATTTGCGGCAAGCTAATCACCGATAGTAAAACAGTTATAAAGATAACGACTCTTAAAGTTTTTGATTTAATAGAATTTGATAAAGTAAACTTAACAAGTAACAAGCAACAAATAAGTACTACAAGAGAAATTGTGCTGATTTGATAATATAAAATGTATAATATCCAAGTTAGAGTTAGCACAAGAAGTAATGCAAAAAATTTCTTTAAATTCACCATCCATTTTCCAGGTTTTGGAAGTAACGACAAAGTTTTAGGAGTGAGTGCTAATAATAGATATGGTAGTGACATGCCTATGCCTACAGTCATATAAATAAATAAAATCATCCATTCAGATTGGCTTAGTGCAAAAGCTATGCTGACAGATAAAAATGGAGCAGTGCAGGGGGTTGCAAGTAGTGTTGCAAATGCACCAGCAGCAATACTGTTGTTTATAGAATATTCTTTATGAGTTTTAGAAGCGCTATCACTTATCCATCTTGGTAAAGCTATTTCAAATTCTCCCCATAAATTAGAAGCAAAAATAATTAATATGAGAGCTATAAAAATCAAAAACCATGGCTCTTGAAATTGGAAACCCCAACCAAAGTTTACTCCAGCAATTTTTAATATGATTGTGATTGCAGCGAGTAATACGAAAGTGCTAACTATTCCTAAAGAAGTTGCGAGTAGATTTATAGTAATTTGTTTTTTGGTAAGTCCAGCATACTTAACTATATTTAGAAGTTTTAGCGCGAGAACAGGCAATACACATGGCATTAGATTTAAAATCATACCGCCGATTAATGCGAATAATATTATTATATATAGTGGTTCTTTTGAGGTGGAATTAGAGCTACTACCACCACATTGTTTTACTGTGTCATTACACTTTTTTTTTAAGTCAGTATTAATGAAATTTTGCTCAATTTGAAATTTGAAAGTATCATCTTGTCCTATACATACTTGCTCACATGCGCCATAGGTTAATTTTGCATTTATTGTGATTGGCTTTCCTGAATCTTCAGGAGTTATCTTGATAGGAATATATGTATCTTTTTTATAAACATTTGTTTTAAGCTCTTCGCTGCCAAATTTATCAATCATTACTTCTGCTGGAGGCCAAGAGATAGAGTGGCTTGCAATATTTTTAGAATTTTTAAAATCAATAACTATTGGTATTCCGCTATCCCCAGGGGAATTTGAGTATACTTTCCAACCTTTAGGAATTTTGAATTCAAGAAGAAGAGTGGCTTCATTACTATTGTATTCAACTGGCTTTAGAGTTGCTTTAACAGGCAATTCCATAGATGCAGCATAAGAGTTTGAGTACATTAATACACAAAGTATTAAGTACTTAACGACTTTCAAAAAATTCATAATTACTCAGCAAGTTTGCGTTGATTCTCTGGTATTTGGTCTGGGTGCTTAAGTATATAACCTCTGCCCCAAATGGTTTCAAGGTAGTTTTTACCAGAAGTTTCAAATAACTTTTTACGCATTTTACAAACAAATACGTCAATTATTTTCAACTCAGGTTCATGAATACCATTATATAGGTGAGTCAAAAACTGCTCTTTTGTAACCACTTGTCCTTTATGAAGTGCAAGTAACTCCAACACAGATTGCTCTTTTGAAGTCAAATGAACGGGTTTAGTACCAATCGAAGAGGTATGTGTATCTAAGTTAACTTTTAAATCACCAATCTCAACCATAGATTCTGAATGTCCTTTTGATCTTCTTGTAATTGCTTTAACACGTGCTACAAGTTCGCCAATATTGAATGGTTTTGTAAGATAATCATCCGCACCAAAGCCAAGACCTTTTATCTTTTGTTCTGAGTCGCCAAGTCCTGAAAGAATAAGTACTGGGACATTCATTTTTGAATTTCTAATTTTTTTGAGCACATCGTATCCATGCATGTCAGGAAGCATAAGGTCAAGAATTATCAACCCATACTCATATAGCTTTGTTATTTCTAAGCCTTCTTGCCCAAGAACTACTATATCACAAACTACGCCCTCTTTAGCTAAAGCGAGTTCAACCGTTTTAGCTGTTGAGGAATTATCCTCAATTATTAGTACTCTCATAAATAACCTGTTTGATTAGGTTTCTAACTAATATAGTATGGTTAAAAAATGGTTAATACAAATTAAATTTCTTCAATATGAAAGACTTAACTCGAAAAAAAATGAAGATAATCAGAGATGGGCTAAGTTCTGATGCTAGGAAAATGGCCGAATCTGCTGTCAATATAACACTGGCCGAATTCATATTGAGCAATGAATTTAAAGTAATTGCTGGGTATTACCCAATTAAGTCTGAAGTATCGGTGCTGAAAGCGCTGGAAGAATGCGCATCTTTGGACATTTGTTTGCCACGAATTGAACAGGGAGAGATAGTTTTTAGAAGATGGAAGGCCGGTGACCCAATTGAACTTAATAAATATTGTTACGAACCTCTGGAATATAATACTCAGCTTTTACCTGATTTGATCATTATGCCATGTTTAGCATACGATCTGGATGGTAACAGATTAGGCTATGGAGCAGGTTATTATGATAGAGTCCTCAAGAAGTATCCAAATGCTGCTACAGTAGTCGTTGCGTTTTCAAACCAAGAAATAGAAAATCTTCCAATTGATGAATGGGATGAAAAGGTAGATTACATAATAAATGATGTTGCAATCAGAAAGATTTCTAAATAACCTTTTGAATACCTTAATATTTTTGGAGAGCTGCAAATGAATTACATGAAGACTTTGAAACCTATTGAACTAGATTTTATTACAAATTTTCCATATGTAACTTTTGATACAATACTCAACAGGACAGCATATGCTCCGATTGATACTTTTATCAAAGGAAAAGTGGCTGCATTAAATTTAAATGATGGAGATATAATTAGATTATTAAGCGTAGCATCGCAAATAGCGCCTAATTTATACGCTGCAGATAAAACTAACTGCTACGTAAAAGTACTTACAACTGATGATGGAGTCCTAACTAGGGATGCTTCTTTAAATTCTACCTACGATATTGCCGTGACATATTTAACTGGTAAGACATATTCTGTAGATAATGATGCTACAAAAACTGAATGGATGGATTATTTAAGCAAAAGTGTTGAAGAGTGTGCATTAGTTTATTCCCAACCAATTAGAACTGCACAATTAGAGCTGGATATAAAGGCTTTCATAAAAGCTTCTAACAACACTATTATTGAGAGCTTTAATATTCCGGCGTCTAAAGAACCAGCTCCTGTGTTAGTTGCAAATAATGAATTAAATTCAGAGCTTTAATTGCAGTATTTGGAATGAGATAGAGAAAAACACTTTATCTCATTCACATTCCTTGCTACGGTATTCTTATAAGAGATTGGCAATAGCGAATGTTAGACCAAGTTAACAAGAATATACAAAGGTACGTTGATAGCGCTGGTTACTTCACTGATGTGAGGGAATGGTATTCTTATAAATATATATTACCTTTCACATTGAGAAGTTATTTGTTCATAGTGGTGATAGCTGTATCAATTGCTGGCTATATTATGTATGAGCTAGTGAAGCAAGATACAAATCTAAAGCAAATGCCTTTTCCAATGTATGCATATGACACAATTAATTACTTCCCGAATATAAAACCACTGACAGATATTAAAGAGCCAATCAATATTTCAATTGCACGATATATGGTTGGGCAATATGTGAAGTTCAGAGAATCATATAATTATAATGATTTTCAAGGCGAAAACATGACTAATGCATTAGCGAGAATTAAGACACTATCATCTTTGAAAATTTATAGGGACTATGCTGACTATGTTGATCCTGAAATAAATCCAGATAGCCCGCTAATTAGATATAAGGATAAAACCAGAAGAACTATCACCATAAAGTCAGTTGAGTTGTTTGGGTTATATGATTTACCTGAAAGAGCTAAAGTGATTTATGAATCTAGGGAAAGATCAAAAATAGCTGAAGAAGTGACTACTTGGGAAGCTGAAATAAACTTCAAGATGCTTGACCTTGAAAAGAAAGATAAAGATGGAAAATCTAACTTAAGTTTTACAGTAATTAGTTATTCAACATATAAGTTGTAAAATATACAAATGCTGCAATACTTGTTTTAGGTCAAAAGTTTAAAAAGATTAGGAGACTCTAATAATGTTGAGAACTTTAATTGTAGTGTCATTGTTTTTGGTTGCTAACTTAGCCTATGCAGGTGGTATAGCAAGGCCAATTGGCGGAGAAAGTAGAATAAAAATTATTAACTATACTCCTAACACTGTTTTTAAGTTTACAGGGCATTATGAATTCCAATCTATAATTGAATTTGCACTCGATGAAGAAATTGAGACAATTTCAATGGGAACACCAACTCCATGGCAGATGGTTCCAGCTGGAAATAGGATATTTTTAAAACCAATTGAAGATAACGCCACTACAAACATGACAGTTATCACTAATAAAAGAATGTATTTCTTTGAAATGCATGCAGAAGAAGCTACTGGTGTTCAGGATGAGAATCTAAACTTTGTCATGAAGTTTGTTTATCCAGAGCAATATAATCTTGGATCAGGTTCTGTTACACAGGTTAACTCAAATTCTGGCCCTGATTTATCTAAACCTGAGCTATACAACTTCGAATATTCTGTGAGTGGTACGGGAGCTGCAATTGAGCCACTGCAAGTGTTTGATGATGGTGAGTTTACCTACTTGAAATTTAGGGATGTTAATGCAGATCTTCCAGCAATATTCTCGGTAGATGCCAATGGCAATGAAGGGTTGGTTAACTATCGTCAACAAGGCGGATATGTAATCATTGAAAGAGTGTCTGATAGGTTTACCCTAAGACATGGTCCAGCAACAATTTGCTTGTTCAATGAAAAAGGAACTTTCTCAAAAGCTAATAAACCTAAGAAAAAGTTCTTATTTTTCTAAAATGACTTCTGTTTTAAGTGATTTAGTGCTATAGTTCTGCCTAAATCACTTAAATGGTTGCGAATGTGTCTCTCGAAGATAAAACTCAACATACAATTTATAATTGGATAACTTCAGATTTATTAAAAGCTTTGGAGGATGATGATGTTGATATAGTTAAATCTTTTTTTGAAGATAGTCAGTATGATATAAACCAAAAATTTGGTTATAGAGAACAATCTTTTTTAAAAGCACTTACTTATACAATAAAAGAAAAAGTACTTAATTACTTGCTTGAAAATGGCGCAAATGCTAACAATGTAGATCTTTTAGATTTTGCCTATAGAAGTGAGGAAGATAAAATTTCTACAGAGTCATTGATCAAGTTATTAAAAAATGGACTTAGTATCCCTAGAAATGTTGAGTATTTCAATGAAATCAAAAATTTCAACGAACAGCTGTTAGCAGATTATATTAATTCAAATTTAATAGATGTAAATGAAGCTGTAAAACTGGAGTATAATGACCGACCTAAATCGCTACTTGATATGTCATTAGAATTTTTGGGTAACGAAGCAAATTCATATCATTCCAAAACTGTTGAAGCTCTTCTTGCTAAAGGCGCAAAAGCAGAGGAGGTTATCGCTACTAATAGCAACACTAAAACTATAATAAAGCACCTTCCTGAATTAATAAATTCTGGATTTAACATCAAAAATAATTTTGCTATTTTAGCTAGTATAATAAGCGATGAAATGCTTGCAAATCTATTAGAAAAAGAATTTATACAGCCAGAATTCAAGTATATTGGAAAACGTTACGCTTCTTGGAGCAATGAAGAAATTGAAATATCATTATTCGACTTAGTTTGCCAACGTAATCTTTCACAAGCTTTAGAAGTCATGGCAGACAAAGGTTTGAAGTTATCGCAAGGTTTTGCAATTCTAGACTTATATTATAGGGTTGACTTCTATAAATCTAATCTTTTAACTCTAGTAAAGATGGGCTTAAATACATCTGAAATTGCTAGACTTATTAAATCTAATGGAGGTTTGAAAGAAGAAGTTTTAGTTGATTTGATAAACAACAATATTCTTGATGTGAATTTTATAGTTGATTCAACTTACCGACTAGAATCTCTTCTATATATATCTCTTGAAAAAGGGATGCAGAATTTAACAAAACTTCTTCTAGATAAGGGTGCAGAAGCATCTTCAATTACTTTTCCAGGATATGCATCTGAAGGATCTATAATTGCTCAATCTATTTTAGTCAATTTAGATATTCTTACTAAGAACGGTTTTAAATTACTAGATAATTTAGAGAGACTGTTCAGCTATGAAGGATTGAACATAGAGCATGCAATATCATTAATTGATCAAGGCATTATTAAGCCAATAGATTTTATTGATTGCATGAGAAAAGCCCAGCAGATCAAAGCTGTAATGAAATCAAAAGAATTTTTAAATTACCTTTTTGAAAAAGGTTTGAACTTAGATGATGAAGTTTCTAACACTTCAAATTTTAGTATGTCAACAAAGACAAAAGTTTCTGAAGTTATAGCCAGTGTTTTTTCAACAGAAGCTTTAATACCATTATTCAAGAATGGCTTATTAAAAGTTTCAGAAAATCTAATAATTAGCTGCTTATTTAGCTCTGATACTAGAATAGGTCTTGTGATTACTTTGTTGCAAGAAGGTATATTAGAACAAGATTTTAAGCTTTGGGGAAGTCCTTTACTTAAGGTATGCTCTACTGCGCATGAAGTGAGAGATTACTTGATTAATCACGGTGCTTTTGAAAAATTAGACCAAGAGCAGCGTGATGAATTAGTAAGTTTGACAATTATGAATGCAGGTAGTAATTCTGATAAAGCATTGGCAACTCTTAAGTTATTAAGTGAGCAACATGGGTATAAACTCAGTACAGCAAATTTATGTACAACTCTAGTATCATCATCAGAAAAACTTGTACAATTCGCAATTGATAATGGATTGGATGTAAATAAGGCACTCACTGTAAATTTAGAAAATTGGTTTTACCCAACTATTGGTATGTTACCAATCCAATTAGCAGCCATATCAAGTACTTGGAATGTAGTTGAATTCTTGTTAAAAAACGGTGCAAGTTTATTTACTCAAACTAAGGAAGGTTATCCGCTTACAACATTAAAAAACTTATTAGGACAAGTTGATTCATTTACACCTCTTTACATTTATCAACAAGGGGTGAAACCACACGAGCTGGATTTACTTATGCTGTTTGGTGAGCATAACTGGCCTAATATCAAACATTTTTTTGGTAATATAGATTTTAACCAGTCCTTCACTCTTCCAAATCAATTAGACTATCCAAATTTCTATAATAATAATCCCAAATTAATTGGTGTTAAGACGCTTTCATTTACTCATTATTATGCAACGAAATCATTGGATATTTTGAAAAAATTGATAGCAAATGGTGTTGATATAAATGCAACAGATAGCTCAGGCAAAACCCCCATATTCTATGCTGCAAATAAAGAAATAGCGGAGTTTCTTTTAGCTAGTGGCGCAAAAACAGATGTCATAGATAATGCTGGAAATACGTTATTACATAGTACATCTGATATTGAGCAATTAAAAGTATTTAGCGAACTTGGAATCGACCAAAATGCTAACAATAATAATGATCAAAAATGGTATTCGAATAAGTCAATTAAGCAACTGGTTGAAAACGACTTATTGCCAAATTGGAAAGAAATCCCTGAAGTTGTAAACAGCGCATTACAAAAAGGAAATGTTATTGAAGCTGCATTCTTACAAAACAAAGGTGGAAGCGTTTCTTATGATTTGCGTCATGACATAGTGGAGTCAATAAAAGCAGGAATCTTAGCTTCACAGGAAGTTAATAAATTCCAAGCTTTAATAGGTGTATTAACTAAGAATGGAATTCAGCTACCAAGCTTCCTTCATAAATATTTGAATGATCCAAAAGATTATGAAAACACCAATGAACTTAAAATGGTTTTGAATGATCAATTCCTTAATCCTTTAGTAGAAAAGTATCTTGAGGGCTTTGAGGTTAATGAAGTGAATAGATGTTTAACTGATTATTCAAAATATGCAGATAGTATGAGCCAAGTAGTACAGCGTATTGAAGAAGATTTGGCACTTGAAGTTTTGGCAATAAACGAACTTACGCTAGTACCATTACAAGAAGAGCATTTTGTTTATCGCGGATTGCGATTAATTGATATAGAAAGTTTTACAAACCATAATTTCTTACATGGGCATAAGGCACTTCTAAAAACAGGGGTACATAACTTTGGATTTCACGCCCAAGAACCTTGGTCTAAAACCATAAAATCAGGTTTTGCTTCTTGGGAATTTTCTGGCAATTATGTAAGCTTCTCAAAAAGTATGGCTACCGCGTTTGCAGGAGGCAATACAGGGATATCATCGCTTCCCAATAGCGGCGGTGTTTTAATGCAAATTAAAGTTGGTCCTGAAACTAAATTTGTTTGCGGTAGAAATATGCAAGAGTTTGAGTTAGTCACACTTTCTACGATTCCTGTAGAAGCAATAAAATCTTTAACTATTGTTGGTACTGGTCAGGTTATCTCAAACCCTAACTATAAAGAATCTGCTTTAGATAGTGCAAAACCACTTACTGAAGAAGAGATGATTGCAAATTACAAAGCCATGGGTTGCGAGCAATATGTTAGCAGCAATGCAGAAAAAATGAAGAATGATGGGGAGTTATCATCCTATGAAAAATTCATAGAGACCTTCACATCTGCTGAGTTTGCAGAACATAGAAAGAAAGTTTACTTAGCTGCAGAGCCTGAGATATGTTTTGTGGAATAAAAATACTACCAACTCATCTCAAGCGTTGAACCTGCGATTTTGCCATGTGCGCCGTAAACGAAAGGGATGTTTCTAAAGCCATGACCTATTAGATTGGTTCTAAATATAGGATATGATACTTTTTTACTAAACTGCTCAATTGCAATAGGGATATTATCTGAATCATCAGATTCTTTTGAGTTAGTAAACTGACCGAATACAACAGCCTTGGCTTTATTTAATATATCAGCTTGAAGAAGGTGATCTAACATTCTATCAACTCTGTAGCCACGTTCATCTACATCTTCTAAAATAACAATTTTATCAGTCATATCAACCTGCCAAGCTGTGCCTATGCTTTGCTCAAGCATGCTTAAATTACCGCCTGTGATAAATCCTGAAACAGTGTCAAAACCTGAAAGCTTAACTAAATCATTAATTATAATATTTTGTTGAGCACCAGTGAGTAAATCTAGAACATCTTTCGTGTTTTTAGGATCGAATTCTTGTCTAATAGGGTTCGAGAATGATGCTCCGTGAATTGTCTTCCATCCCCAATTCTGGTTTAAAAAAATGTGTAAGGCAGTGATGTCGCTGAATCCAATAAAAACTTTTTCATCGGATGGTTTTTTAATCTTTAATAAATCTGGGATAAGTTTTGATGAACCATATCCGCCTTTCCAGCACCAAACTACTTTTGATTTATTATTTATTAGAGCATTGATGAGGGTATTAGATCTAAACTCATCAGTATTCGCATGGAATGTATTTTCAAAGTCTAACATATTATCGGGATATAGAATTTTATATCCCAATTCTGAATAATATTGGATAGAAAGATCAAGATGTTTCGGGTCTTTACCAGCGCTGCTTGGCGCTATAACGTCTATTAAATCACCTTTTTTTAAATTATTCATAAATATAGCTCATATAGTTAGGGTGATTTTATATAACAAATATTTAATGTCTATGGCGATTAGGATAGGCAAATGAAATAATAATCATTGAGAAAAAAGATATACTAAAGGCGATCAACTCAGGTACTGCAATTATTTCTTCACCAAAATTATAGTTTATGGTTTCTAAACAAAGCCATGATGTGATTGCAAAAAGGCTTGAAAGTAACGCGGCAGAAGCACTGGCTTTCTTCCAAAATAATCCGAAGATTAGCGGGCAGAATGCCATTATCATTGTTATTTTTCCAGAGCTTTCTACTAAGCCATGTATAGAATCGTTTGTATAAAGAGATATTAATAGAACTATCATAGTACAAAGAACTAGGCTTATTCTCAATGACCTCATATCTTTCCCATATTGAGTTAAAGCGCCAATAACATTTTCGCTGAATACAACAGATGCAGCAAGTGTAGTTCCAGAAATTGTGGAAAGGATTGCTGCCATTAACGCACCAAAAAATAGGATTTGAATTATCGGAGGTGTTTTTGCCACTATGTACTTTATTACTACAAGTTCAAAGTTTTCATCTTGAGGTAAAAAGCCCGATTTTAAAGCAGCCATAACCATTAATATCGGTATGACTGTTACGAACAGGTATACAAATGCTCCTAGTATAGTTCCGTAAATAGCAGTATTCTCATTTTTAGCAGAAGTAATACGTTGATATGTATCTTGTTGAGGGATTGAGCCAAGAATCATTGCAAATAAAACAACAACAATACTCCAAATGTTTGGATAGTGATCATTGTATTCCCACTTTAAATAATTCTGATCATGCGCATATTGGAATATTGTGGTGAAGTCCATTCCTTCCAAATATATGATCGTATACGTAAATATTAACCCAACTATAATCATAAAAGTCTGGATGAAATCGTTAATTGCAACTGACATCATACCGCCTCTATACGTATAGGCTAACACAACAACAGCACCAATAAATTTGCCAGTATCTACAGAGATATGCTCTGGAAATAGATGGTTTACAACAAAACCAAATGCTAAGAATTGTGCTGCGATCCAACCGAAATATGAAACAGATATAGCAAAACCTAAAATGACTTCTGTTTTCTTATCGTAACGACTACTCAAATAATCTGCCAATGTTAGCACATTCATTTGATAAAATTTCCTACCAAGAAACACTGCAATAAATATAAGACACGCTGCCGCACCAATAGGATCTGAAATGACACCAATAATTCCATGCTCAGCAAATGCACCTGGAATTCCAAGTATAGACTCGGAACCGAACCAAGTTGCAAAGACTGTAGCTGCAGTAATATGAATTGGAAGAGATCTGTTTGCTAAGATGAAACCTTTTGCAGTTTTTATATTCCTTGTAATGAAATACCCTAAAAGTGTAGTAGCAAAAATATATGCTATGCAGCCTAAGCCGACCATGGTACTTGCTATCATTATTTAATTGTTACATCCCTATATATTCAATAGGTTACAACATGTTTTCTAAAATAAAACAGTTTTTTATCTACACATAGCGTTTGATAAAATTATTTCAATTGATGAATCGGCCCCAATAGATACAGAGATACCATAAAGCTTTGCGATTCGGTCTAATTCAATTCTCATTGTTCTATCACTCAAATTTCTGGATTATTGGCTTTTTCTAAGCTGCTCAAGTTCTTCAAGTAGTCTATCTTGGTTTTGAATATTGCTTGAAGCTCTTTGAATAGCAGTAATTACTTTTTCGGCTAACATAAAAATTTTTAGTTGATCGTACGGTTATAGTATTTTTCTTTCCAATTATACTCAACAATAAGTTTGCCAATAATTATCATTATGTTAATCTTGTAACGTTAGTTAATTATGGAGAAAATATGGAGTTGTCTTTTGCAAAATTAGAAATGCCTAAGTCTGGGATTGCAGTATTTTTAATTGATGAGGATTTGAAACTAAGTACATTGCTTGAGAAATCTTCGTTTAAAGATCAAATTAAAAGGGCGATTTCCTCGTCAAAAAGCTTCAAAGGAAAGAAAGGACACTTTTTAAATATAGTTGCTCCGCATGGCTCAAAGCTTGATAGAGTTACTCTAGTGGGTGTAGGCAAAAAAGGTGATGTAGATGCATTAGCTATGCAATCTGTGGGTGGAAAAATATACTCTCTCTTAAATTCCATAGAATGTGATACTGCAAGCATTGTGCTTGAAGATAATAAGTCTTGGAAAATTGCTGCTGATGATTTGGCTTGCAATGTAGCGTTGGGAACGAAACTCAGAAGCTATAATTTCAACAGATATTTTGTTGATAAAAAAGATGATCATAAATCTAATGTAAAAAAACTAACTGTACTTACCAGTGCTGTGGCTAAGATGAAAAGCCATACTCATCACATAGATTCTGTAGCTGGTGGAGTATTTGTGACACGAGATTTAGTTTCTCAACCACCAAATGTTTTGTATCCTGCAACGTTTGTGGAAGAGTGCAAAAAACTTTCTAAGTTAGGCGTAAAAGTTTCAGTACTAGATCAAAAAGAAATGAAGAAACTCGGCATGAATGCATTGCTTGGTGTAGGGCAGGGAAGTGTCCGCGAGTCATATACAGTTATAATGGAGTGGAAGGGTGGTTCAAAAAGCCAAAAACCTATCGCATTTGTTGGTAAAGGAGTGACCTTTGATTCTGGTGGTATTTCTATAAAACCATCTGCAAATATGGCTGATATGAAGTATGATATGGGTGGTGCAGGAACTGTTACTGGGTTGATGCATACTTTAGCTTCTAGAAAAGCAAAAGCGAATGTAATTGGCGCGATTGGACTTGTTGAGAATATGCCATCAGGAAGTGCACAAAGACCAGCAGACGTTGTTGTATCTATGTCTGGTCAGACAATTGAAATTGATAACACTGATGCAGAGGGGCGCTTAGTGCTTGCAGACGTGTTATGGTACACACAAGGTAAGTATAAGCCTGAATTCATGATCAACCTTGCAACACTTACTGGAGCGATTGTAATTGCATTAGGTGAGAATATTAATGCTGGGCTGTTTTCAAATAATGATGCGTTAGCAGATAAACTACTTAAAACTTCAGCAAAAGTTGGTGAAGGTTTATGGAGGATGCCGTTAAAAGATTCTTATGATAAGCAAATCAACTCTGAAATTGCTGATGTTAAAAACACAGGTAATGGTCGCGGTGGTGGCAGCATAACTGCTGCACAATTCTTGCAGCGATTTGTAAATAAATATCCTTGGGCGCATCTTGATATCGCAGGCATGGCTTGGGATAAAACTGGCTCTGATTTGGCTCCAAAAGGCGCTACAGGGTTTGGTGTTAGATTGCTAAATCAATTGGTTGCTGACTACTACGAATAAAATGATTTTAACAAGATTATTTTGTGCGATAGCAGTGCCAACGGATTTATATCCTAAGATATTTGAGCTTCAAAGTGACTTTGAATCAAAGTTTTTAGGAAAAACACCAGTTGAAAATTTGCATATTACTTTAAAATTTTATGGTGATGCTGATGAGGCTGAGCTCAAAAAAATAATAGATGATTTGAAAAGGGTGAAAGTTGAGAAATTTTTACTCAAACCTGAGGGTTTGGGATTATTTGGCGATTTTCCAAGGCATGTGGTTTATATAAGAATACGTGATAATAAAAAGCTGAACGACTTAAGAAGTCAAATATATAAAGTTAGTGAGCGCCCTGAAACCACAGACTTTCAGCCTCATATAACAATTTGTAGAACTAAGTTGGGAATTGATAAGGATTCAATAGATAACTTTTTAGAAAGAAATAAAGCTTTTGCTTTGCCTAGCTTTGAACTAAAAAGTTTTGGCCTCTTTTCTTCAACTGTAAGCAGTAGTGGGCATAGAGTTTATAAGCAAATTGAAGAGTTTTTCCTAGAATAAATTATTGCTTCCATACTTCTACTTGCTCTCTTACCAAATCTGGTAAATGATCGAGCTTTTCATGTTTTTCACGAAGCCATAATGAATCATTTTTTTTGTTTAAAACAGTTTGTCTTATACGTTCAATTACTTCTATATTTTCTATCGGATTAACATAATCTTCTATTTTATGGCAAGTTAATAAAATATCATCTGCTAACGAGTGTTTAGATCCTGTAATTGGATTTATAATATCAGCAAAAAACCCAAATCTTGCAGCTCTAAAGCGATTTACTAAATATGTCAAATAAAGATTGCGTGAAATTTTTGGTCTTACTTTAAGAAGATATGTTACTAAATTTCTAGCGTAAAAAGCTAGATCAACAGCTGTCTGTATTGTAAGTGGTGTATCACAGATTCTAATTTCAATAGTCCCATATTCTGGTTTTGGCCTAATATCCCAGTAGAAGTCCTTCATGCTTGAAACTATACCTAAATTTTTAAGTTTTTCAAAATACAGTTCAAACTCATTCCATTCTTGAAGCCATGGTGGTGTTCCACTTAAAGGAAAAGCACTTATAGCTGCAAGCCTTGAGCAATCAAAAGATGTGTTTACTCCTTGACTAAAAGGCGATGATGCAGAAAGTGCTATAAAGTGAGGTATATAGCTTGCGAGTGCGTGGCAAAGATACAGTGCATCATCCCCATTAGAGCACCCTATATGAATGTGTTGACCGAAAACTGTAAACTGCTTAGCTAAATAACCATATTGTTCAGACACTGCTATAAATCTTTCCTGTTGGAAGATTTTTTGTTCTTTCCACTTTTGAAAAGGATGTGTTCCACCACCACATATTCCGATATTTGCTCTTAGTGCTTCATTTACTAAAGTATTTTTAATATCTGATATTTCTTGAATTAAGGAATCATAAGTTAGGTGCACAGAAGAGTTGATCTCAATCATAGACTCTGTGATCTCTGGCTTTACAACGCCAATATGATGCGTCTCATTTAATCTTCTAAGAAAATCATTGGCTTCCATTGCAAGATTATAATTTTGCAAATTTATAAGTTGTAACTCAAGCTCAATACCTACCGTTAGTTGATCATTGTTTTTAAATTTTAAAATATCGCTCATACCAACCTATATCTTTTTAACATTATAAAATGCTTCACCTGATTTTCTAAAAGCCATTTGAGTAGCTATTGGTCCTATGATGCTCAAGATAGCAACTGATGCTGCTATTAAACTAAATAACTGCTTCCCAATTTCATCACTAAAATCAGATATTTTATTAGTCATACCTATTGCTAGTCCTATCATTGGAGTTAGGGCTAGACTAATATAAAAAGCTTGGTTCCAAGTTATTGAAGACTTTTTCTTAAAGATAAATATTGCTGAAGATTTTCCAATTGAACGTAATAATATGAATCCAAGAACTATTAGTGGTGCATCCGCAAAACTTTTAAAGTCTAAATAACATCCAGTGATGAAGAAAAGAGGTATAAATAAGATGTTTGATATCCAGCCAATGTCTATCTGGATTAGTGCATTTTTATCATCCATATTTCTTGTTGCAATCCCTATAGAAAGCAGGACTAACATGGATGATAAACCTAAAACTTTTGATATTGAGATCGCTATCATTATAACGCTTATAAAGAGTATGAATTGCGTTTCCCTAACTTTCCCTAAAATTTTAAGACATATATGCTGCATAATTTTAAAGATTAAAATACCAAATACAATCGACCCTAAAAACCTATACATAGACTGCATCGTTGAAGCTAAAAATGTTTGATTATTAGAATCAATAAATGGCAAAATAATTGTAAAGAGCGCAATTGCAAAAAAGTTATTAGTGCTAGTAATTATTGTAGTTCTTCTTGTTACAGGACCTTCAGATATTAAGTCACGAGCGATTACTAATACTACAACTGGCGATGTCGTTGCTGCTATTAAGCCGCCAAGAACAGCAGATGGTATTGACCAACCTAATGATGTTATAAATGAGGCTACTAATATTAAAGTAATTAAAAACTCTGAAGCCGTTGTTAAAAAAAGGCCTTTATCATTTCTTAACCAATTTATATCTAGGTGTCGACCAATTCTAAATAGAAAAAGACCCAAAGCAATATCAACAAGAATCCTAGATTCTGATAACAATTCTAGGGTAACAATATTTAAGGCTTTTGGTCCGAATAAAAAACCAAGAGCTATATAACCTGTGATTCTTGGTATTATAAGAAGCTTTGCAACCAGCTCTCCAACTATAAGACTAAGAAATAGAATTACAGCAAAAAGAGCGAATATATCAAGAGAATTTGGTAAATTAAAAATGAAAGTCATCAATTGTAAATAAAGTTAATCTATCCAAAATAAACCCTTAGACATTTAATGCAAATATTTTTTGATTAAATTGCCTTAAGTTCAATTTGTTCTTTATGATACTTCTTCAATGAGTCCCTATGTCCTATAGAAATTACCTGTGATTTTGGCAAATACTTTGCAAGCAAAGTATACATTAGTTTTTCATTATCATTATCCATTGCACTTGTTGCTTCATCTAGGAATATGATATCAGGTTTTGCCAGAAGTGTTCTGATGAAAGCAATTTTTTGTTGTTCACCTCCGCTCAATACTCTGGTCCATTCTTCTGTTGAGTCTAAACGTTCAATAAATTTTTCTAATTTAGCTTCTTTTAAAAATTCCACAACTTGCTTACTATCAAAGTCTTTATCAACGTTTGGATAACCTAAAACCTCAAGTAGAGTACCTTGCGGCATATAGCTTCTTTGGGCGACAAACATAATTTTAGATTTAGGGATTTTGATTTTACCTTTAGCAAATGGCCAAATGCCAGCTATCGTTCTCATTAATGTGCTTTTGCCGACTCCTGATACACCTGTAATTAAAGTATTGTCATTAATACTTACATTTTTTAATGTGTATAAAGTACTATGATTAGGTAGCATTACTTCTAAATTGGTAAGGTTGATGTTTTTGCCAGAAGCAATTTCTATATCTTTAGTTTTATTATATTTCTCCCACGCATCAATAGATTCAATAAACCCAGTAAGACGAGCTGTTACAGCCCTGTAATCTGCAATTGCGGTATAACTGCCAATTATCCATGATAAAGAGTCTTGGACTTCTCTGAACGCTCCGACTGTTTGCATCATGCCGCCAAATTTTATTTCGCCTGCAAACATTCGTGGAGCCACTACAATCACAGGGAAGAAGCTTGCAGCATTAGCATAGAGATTTCTAAATATACTTATAGACAGCATCTTCTTAATAATAGATACAGTGTTTTCTATAATTAATTGAAATTTTCCTTTTAGATTTTGGATTTCAAATTTTTCTGAATCATACAATGCGATTGAGTCTGCATATTCTCTAATCCTCATTAAAGAAAAACGAAAAGTAGCTTCTCTTTTTTCTTGTTCGAAGTTTAATATGGCAAGTCTTCTTGCAATTATGTGGAGTAACCAAGTTGAAGCTACGTTATATACTATGGCAAGCCATACTAGGTATCCATAGATTGTTATGTCATGGCCAAAAAGGTTAATCTTGAGTGAACCAGATAGACCCCATAATATTCCAACAAAACTAATGAAAGATACAATTGCTCCAAGCAATCCAATTGTTAAAGATAGAGTATAGTTAGTGAATGATTTTATGTCATCTGCGATACGTTGGTCTGGGTTATCAGTTTCTTTGCCAATGATTTTAATCCCATAAAATGTTTTATTATGTAACCATTTGTTTAGGTACTTTTCGGTCATCCAAATGCGCCATTTTAGCTGCAGCCATAGGTTTAGAAAGAATTTTGCTACAAAAACAAGCAGAATAAATCCGACAAGGACAAACCACTTTTTGACTGATACATAGAATTTATCTTTATTAAGTTCTTGCAATGAATCATAAAAATCAACATTCCACTGATTGAAAAGTACGCTCACATATACAAATGCAAGTTCAAGACCAATGAGTGAGAGAATCATTAAAGCGCCATACTTCCAATTCTCACTTTTCCAGAAATAATCTTTTGTAATTATCCAAGCGCCTTGAAGGAACTGGGTTTTGGACATGTTAGAAAATTCAGTCATTGTGTGCTAGATTGTTTTTTAACACTATATAGAGGCTGTTCATGAAATCTATAGAAATTAGCATAAAATAGCTTATAGTTTTGGTATGAAGCAATGCATAGAGCAGATTAGGGATACTTTACTTCCTTCAAACATAATTTCACGCAAAGTGAGTTTGAAGCAAAAAGGTGCTGGAGAGTTCACGGGGCTTTGCCCATTTCATTCTGAAAAAACGCCATCATTTACGGTAAGTGATGAAAAAGGTTTTTATCACTGCTTTGGGTGCGGGGCACATGGCGATGTTATTGGTTTCGTATCACAAACCGAAGGAATGTCATTTAAAGATGCTGTTGAGAAGTTGGCGCATGAGTGTGGTGTTCAGCTTCCAAAATATTCCCCAAAACAAGTAGAGCAAGAACAAAAAGAAAACTCTTTTTTTGAAGTTTTTGAATTAGCTACAGTTTACTATGAGCAGCAGCTTAATACTCCAGAAGGTAAAAAAGCTTTAGATTACTTGAAACGTAGAGGGCTTAAACCTGAGATCATAAAACAATTTAGATTGGGCTATGCACCACTTAATCATTCGGAAATGCGTACTAAGCATTTGACCAAGTTTAGTGATGAAATGATTGCGGAATCTACTGTTTTAGTGAAAGGACAATCTGGAAGTTTTTATAATTTATTTAGGGGTAGAGTTATATTTCCTATAATGAATAGGAAGAATAAGGTTATAGCTTTTGGTGGAAGAATTTTAGGTGAAGGCGAGCCAAAATATTTAAACTCCCCTGAAAACCCTATATTTAAGAAGGGTGATGAATTATATGGTCTGAATTTTGCTAGTAAGGATGCGTTTAAAACTCGTGAGCTAATTTTGGTTGAAGGTTATATGGATGTCATCTCTTTGGCAAACTACGGCATTAATAATGCCGTAGCACCTTTGGGTACAGCAGTAAAAACAAAACAAATAGAGTTGTTATGGAAGTATGTTGATGAGCCAACTATATGCATGGACTCGGACAGTGCAGGGCGCAGATCTATGGCTAAAATTGCCAACGAAGCTATGAAGCTACTTTCTGCAGGAAAGTCCCTTAAATTCTCTTTATTAGAAGGTGGGAAAGATCCAGATGAAGTTTTAAGCAAATTTGGTCTGCAATATTTTTATTCTTTTTTAAAGAATGCAAGGTCGCTTTCAGATCTGCTATTTGATATAGAACTTAATGCTAAAAAAATAGATACGCCTGAAAAAAGGCTGGATTTCAAAAACAGGCTTGTTGAGTTGTCATCTGCAATAAAGAACACAGAGATAGCTAGAAGTTATAAATACTTCTTCCTTGAGAAATTTTCTGCGTTGTTTAGCAAAAAACATAGTAAAAAGCCAAAAGATATACAGCAAGAATCATATATTGCGTCCACATTAGGTAAAAACCTTGAATTAGCAGCTATTGCAGTGCAAACACTACTCAACAACCCCGAGTTATTATCAGAAAATCAGTTCTTTGACGAGTTGATGAAAGTTGAAATTTCTTCCAAATCTCTTGACAAGATACGTAATTCTCTATTATCTATCACCGAGCTCTCAGATACTGCACTGCGGGAAACTGCTGTTGCACGCCTGAAGCAAGAATATACTGCACTACCTCAATTCCAAACCCAAGCACTTGATGTTGGTTTGAATTGGGGCTTTATGCATTCTGTTTCGTACGATGATATTAGAGATGGTTTATTAAGATTGTTTAAGATTATTACTTTGAAAAATATACAAGAAGAAATTTCTACAACAAAAAATGAATTAATGAGTACTCCACATGAAAACATTTTTCGCAGGCTTGCTGAACTTAAAGGACACGAAGAAGAGCTCAAACAAGAACTCGGGATCCAGTAAAAAAACTATTAGCAAAGACACAATGGGAAAGAATAAAGATAAAAAAAAGAAATTCGGGAAGCCATCTGCACCTTTCAATAAAGGTAAGTCTAATAGCAGTAAACCCAATAAATTTAAGCCAGCTCATAAGCAAGCTTCTGACAATAAAAAACCAGCTAAACCTTTTAAGGCTGCAAGTAAAAATACAAGCACAGCAAGTCAAAAAAGCTCTGGAGCAAAACCATTAAAACAATCTGCTAAAAAATCTAGTAACTTTAAACTCAAAGATAAAGAGCAGAAGAAAAACAAATTTGTACCTAACCGTTTTAAGGCAAAGAAATTTGTTGATAATAAGAAAAATTCTCAAAAACCAGCTGCTGCGAAACCAGCAAGACCAACGCTGACATTAAAACCAAAGCAAGAAGTGATTGAGAAAAAGTTGCCTCCTGTAGTATCAAAGGAAAAACAATTGAAACCAATAAAGGCCAAAGAACCAAAAGTTAAAGAGCCTAAAATTGTAACAATTGACGATGGTATACAAGAAGAAATAGAAGTTAAACCAGTAAAAAAAGGAAAAGATAAGAGCGTAGAAGGAACTATGAAGGATTTAGTAGATAAGGGTAAGAATTTAGGATTTGTAACATACGATGAATTAAGTAAAGTTTTAACTTCAGATGGCAGTTCTGTTGAGAAAATGGATGATGCTATTTCATTCTTTGATGATGAAGGAATTCAAATAACAGAGAAAGGCGAAGAAGACGAAGAAAGTTTCAAGATTGATATTGAGGATGATCAGGCTGCTGAAGAGGCTGGTGAAGAAGAGGAAATAGCTCGCAGTGATGACCCTGTTAGACTTTATTTGAAAGAAATGGGACACGTTGGCTTACTTTCAAGAGAAGGGGAAGTTGAAATAGCTAAAAAAATCGAAGAAGGCAGAGATTTGATGACAAGCTCTCTTTCTAGAACTCCTGTAGCTCTAAAAGAACTAATCAAATGGTATGACGGTCTTGTAAATGAAAAGATATTACTTCGTGATATTCTTGATCTTGACGCTACATACAGCAAAGAATTCGGAAAAGACTTCACAGAAGATGATGGTTCAATTGAAGTTGAAGAAGACTACGAAGACGAAAAGAAAAAACCTTCTGATGAAGAAGATGAAGAAAAAGGTGAAGAGGAAGAAGCAGAGGCTACAGGATCTGATGAAGGATATGCAGATGATAGCGAAGAAGCTAGTCTTTCTATTATCAGTATGGAAGCTGAATTAAAACCAAAGATGATGGAAGTCTTTGGCCAAGCTGCGCAATACGCTAGTAAGATTGTTAACATTCAGCAGGATAAGTTGAAGCTTGCAATGCAAGGCAAAACTTTGGATGAAAAAGTTCAGAAAAAATATGATAAGCTGAGCGAAGAGCTTGCCGAACTGATGAAGGGAGTTCGCTTGAGTGAAAACAGATTAGAAAATATCTTATCGACTTTATATACACAAAATAAAAAATTGATAGCTCTTGAGACAGATATGCTTCGCATGGCTGATCATTATGGGGTTAGAAGAGATGAAATGATTACCGCTTATCAAGGGACAGAGTTGAGTCCAAAGTGGATAAACAACATGGAGAACTCTAAAATCAAAAATATGGCTAAAATGGTTAAGGCCGAAGAAGAAAAATTTAAAGAAATCAGATCACGGATTCTTGATATCGCTAACGAGATCAACCTTGATATTACTAGCTTTAAAGAATTGGTATCTTCGGTTCAACGTGGCGAAAGAATGTCAAGCCGAGCTAAAAAAGAAATGATTGAAGCCAACCTTCGTCTAGTAATTTCAATCGCTAAAAAGTATGCCAATCGCGGATTACAATTCCTTGACCTAATTCAAGAAGGCAATATTGGTCTAATGAAAGCTGTCGATAAATTTGAATATCGTAGGGGCTATAAATTCTCTACCTATGCGACATGGTGGATTAGACAGGCTATTACACGCTCGATTGCTGATCAGGCACGTACAATTCGTATTCCTGTTCACATGATTGAGACGATCAATAAAATCCTTAGAACATCACGTCAAATTGTACATGATATGGGACGTGAGCCAACACCAGAAGAAATTGCGCAAAAGTTAGCAATGCCAATTGAAAAAGTTCGTAAAGTTCTTAAAATTGCAAAAGAACCAATGAGCTTAGAGAACCCTGTGGGTGACGATGAAGGAAGTATTCTTGGTGATTTTATTGAAGATAAGAATGCTATCCAGCCTGTTGATGCGGCTGTTCTCTCAAACTTACGAGAAGTTACAACCCGTATTTTATCGTCATTAACGCCTCGAGAGGAAAGAGTTCTTCGCATGCGCTTTGGAATTGGTATGAATACAGACCATACTCTTGAAGAAGTTGGGCAACAATTCTCAGTTACACGCGAGCGTATTAGGCAAATTGAAGCTAAGGCATTACGTAAATTACGCCATCCTAGCAGATCGAAAAGACTGAAAGGGTTTGCAAATACATAGTAGGCAAAATGCGTATAACTGGTGGAAAACATAAAAATAGGAAGATTCAAACTCTATCTAAGGGTAATAAAGAATTAAACTATAGGCCTACAGCAGAGCGTACGCGCCTAGCAATCTTCAATCTATTAGAAAATGCTAAATACGTTCCAATTGGCATTTTAAAGAACGCTGTAATTGCAGATATTTTTTGTGGTTGTGGATCTTTTGGCATCGAAGCTTTATCACGCGGAGCATCTAGGGCAGTTTTTGTTGACCAATCATCTGATCAATTAGAGTTGGTTGCTAAAAACCTCAAAATGCTCAACGAAGATGGTAATGCAATATACATTAGAAGCGATGCAACATTACTTCCTAAATCTACAATCAAACTTGACATCGTATATCTCGATCCCCCATATCACTTAGGATTATCAGAAAAATGCCTGATGAGCCTCGTCAAAGGTGGTTGGTTTTCAGAGGAAAATTTGATCATAATAGAGCAGGGAGAAAAAGATAAAATTACAATACCAGCGGGCTTTGAGTTGCTTGATGAAAGAAGATATGGCAAAACTAAGATCATAATGTGTAAGTATTTAGGTAATGCTTAAAAATTCTCAAGAAGTAGAATTAGTAATCAGCGATACACCTGTGCTATATCAAGATGCGCTGAGCTTCATGCAAAAACGTGTGCAACAAATTATCTCTGGTGAAGCAAATCAACTGCTGTGGTTTTTACAACATCAATCAGTATACACTGCTGGTACAAGCGCAAACGAGAATGACCTCTTGAAAAAAGACAAGTTTCCAGTGCATCACACTGGAAGAGGTGGGAAATTCACGTATCATGGCCCAGGTCAAAGAGTTGCTTATTTGATGTTAGATCTTAAGAAAATCCATAGTGGAAAACCAGATATAAAATTATTTGTAAAACAAATTGAAAATTGGATAATTCAATCACTTAAAGAAGTTGGAATAGAATCTTACACTACAAAAGAACATGTTGGTGTTTGGGTTGATAATAATGGAAAAGAAGAGAAGATTGCAGCTATAGGTGTTAGGGTACAAAAGTGGGTTAGCTTCCATGGAGTTGCAATAAATGTTTCAACAAACTTAGATGATTATAATGGCATTGTACCATGTGGAATAGAAGATAAGGGCATTACGTCTATAAATAAAGTTGGTAAACTAGTATCGATCCAAGATTATGACAAGATACTTATAGATAATTTTAAAACAACTTTTAATGTTGAATTAAGCGATAAGTCTAATTGATATTTACTCCTAACTATTGTAAATATTAGAATAAGAGTTTTAAGGTTTTTAGGGCAAATGTTGCAAGATAAAGATAGAATTTTTACTAACCTATATGGTGATCAAAGTGCCGAATTGACTGCTGCAAAGGCACGTGGTGACTGGGATAAAACAAAAGACTTCCTAAAACTTGAGCAAGATCAAGTTATCCAAATTGTGAAAGATTCTGGTCTTCGTGGTCGTGGGGGGGCAGGATTTTCTGCAGGGATGAAATGGTCTTTCATGCCTAAAACTCCACCAAATGGTTTGCCATCATACTTAGTTGTTAATGCAGATGAAAGTGAGCCAGGGACTTGTAAAGATCGCGATATATTACGTTTTGAACCTCATAAATTAATAGAAGGTTGTTTAATTGCTGGTTACGCAATGCGTGCAAAAGCTGCATATATTTATATTCGTGGTGAATATTACCATGAAGCACTAGCTGTTGAGAAAGCAATTCAAGAGGCTTATAATTCTGGACTAATTGGAAAAAACGCATGCGGATCTGGTTATGATTTCGATGTGTATTTGCATCGTGGTGCTGGTGCATATATTTGCGGAGAAGAAACTGCCCTTTTAAATAGCTTAGAAGGCAGAAAAGGTATGCCGCGTTTAAAACCACCATGTTTCCCTGCAGCTGTTGGAGTATGGGGTTGCCCAACAACAGTTAATAACGTAGAAACTATTGCAGTAGTCCCTACCATTATGAGAAGGGGAGCTAGCTGGTTCTCATCAATCGGCAGAGCTAATAATACAGGAACAAAAATATTTTGCATTTCTGGGCACGTAAATAAGCCGTGTAACGTTGAAGAAGCTATGTCGATTCCAATGCGCGAGTTAATTGAAAAACACTGTGGTGGTGTTAGAGGTGGTTGGAATAATTTATTAGCTGTAATTCCGGGTGGGTCATCTGTACCTGCGTTACCTAAAAAAACTTGTGATTCAGTCCTAATGGATTTCGATTCATTGAAAGAAGTGCAATCAGGTCTGGGAACTGCCGCCGTAATTGTGATGGATAAATCGACGGATATAATAAAAGCAATTGCTAAACTTTCCAAATTCTATATGCATGAATCATGTGGGCAATGCACCCCTTGTAGAGAAGGTACAGGTTGGTTATACCGCGTTATGTGTAGAATGGTAGAAGGCAACGCCACAGTTGATGAAATCGACCAGTTATATGACGTTACTAAGCAAATTGAAGGACATACTATTTGTGCGTTAGGTGATGCTGCTGCTTGGCCAGTTCAAGGATTAATCAGGAACTTTAGAGATGTTATTGAGGACCGTATTCGCGCTTATAAAAGTAAGCATAGATTGCGTACAACAAAAGCTGTCTAATACCGACCGGGTCTAATAATTAATACAAATTCTCCCAAGATTTTTCAGCTGATTCTAAATCATTTCTGAATGAGTAACTCTTAAATACCATGCAATTACCTATGTACATTGCCCAAATTGGTATAAGTGGAATATTAGAATAAAAGAAACTCGAAAATAAGGTGATGTGAGTATCTAGTTGCCAAAGCTCTTCTGAATCTATATCAGAAATCAAAGTGTGGGGTGCAACTGCCATGGCCGATTCACACATATACAATAAAATAAAAAGACCGACGTTTACGAATCCAGATAGTAAAATTGCTAATTTCGATCCTTCTACTCCCGTCATGCTAATTTCATAAGCTTCAAAAAAAGTATTTTTATTTATTAATACTGAGTACTCAACTAATGAAAGTCTAATGTAATAATATATTATCAACACAATACAAAGACCAAATGCGGGAAAGCTAAGTAATGTTATAATGGAGCTTACAACGGGTTTGCTCACATTATAAAAATCCATAAAGAAAGCTGATACTGCTAAAAACAGAAAAGGTAATACACATAAAATGCCAAATAGGAGGGGCTTTAGGAAAAATGTAAATGTTAATCTATGAAAACTAAAGCCGCAAAACTTGATAAAATAAAATATTTTCTTAAACACGTTTAAGCTTCTTTTCTCAAAACTCACAAATGTTATATACGCTGAATTAAGTAAATATAAAAAATATAAAAAAGCCCAAAGCTTTATAGCATATATTATCGATGAAGTGGTTGGTACAGATAAGTTTTCAATTGAAAATTGATTTGAATTAAAGCTAAACTTAAATTCTAAAAATCCAATTAATAATACTAAAACTAGGTAACTTAAAAATAAATAAGTAAAGAATATGCTAAGGTGTCTTAAAAAATTCCTATAACCCATCCAAAATATCTGTAAGAATTTCATAAATAACCTCTGTACATATAAAGATTAGACAGATAATTCAGTAAAATCAATCATTTGATTTTTATTTATTTTTGTTTTTGGATTATAATTTATCAGCAATTCAGCCTAGATAATATTATAAGCTTCTCCCATATCTATAGCAAAAATATAACTATCTATGCTTTTGTCGCTTAGCATTATCATCACTCTCGTCATCGCTTAAGCTAGGATTATTAAAGATCAGACGAGTTGTTTTGTTGCCAAGCTGATTCGTAGCTACTCTTGAATCTACAATTGGTGAGAGGTTTGAACTTACTAATGATATTTCTTCTTCTGAAAAAGTAGTTGTGGCAGAAATGTTTTGGAGCCTTGTATTTACAATTGACGGTGATACTGCTGACAGCACCGCTCTTTGAGCAATCTGAGATTCTGTAGTATCTTCGCTTACAGTAGCAGAGTCGGGAGTTTTACGACTTTCTACCCACAGTTCTATTGTGCGTAACAACTCTTTATATTCATTCCACTCTTGATCTGACACAATATCAGCAGTTGAGTCTATTTTGAAACGATTAATATTACTTTTTTTAACTTCGGCGAAGAATTTGTTTATGCCTTCTATTGTGAATTCACCTCCGTTGCTAAGTATTAAGCTCAAAATCATTTTGTTACTTTTAACTGCTTCTGCGAAGTATTCTAATGCATCATCATTGAAGAAACTATTATCAAAATCATAATGCTGTATTGTTCTGTTGCTAGCCATTAGGTTTGCATAAACTTTCGCATCATTATTCCATAAATCATTGTTATCTAAACATAAACTAGTTATCGAGGTATTTATAAGTAAAGCATTACACAATTTAACACCATAATCACCATTCATAAAAAAACCTTTTAATGCAAGGGTTTTGATGAATCTGTTTGTTCCAATTGCTTCTAATAATTCTGCTATAATATGTTCTGAATTAACTTCATACATATATTTGTCATCATTATTGTCTATTAACACTTCTTGCAAAGTTGGATCGTTATTTTTTACTCTCGTGAGTATATCTTGAAATTCTTGTCTCATTATCCCCTACTAATGAATTTATAAAGCTAGGTTATACCTTAGCGCAAGTGCTCACTATACTTGAAAAACGACTAAAATACGAGGCATTTCTAGATATACTGATATTTTATAAATATTAGAGCTTTATTTCTGACAATACTGAGGTATCTTGGATAATAATAGCTGCGCCAACAATTGAAATCTTAGCAACATTCAAAGAAAGACTATTGCACGCACTCTCAGATTTCCCATATTCTAGCTTATGATCTTGCATATCATACTCGAGGCCAGTCGATGTAATAGTTGCGGATGGTGCAGAAAGTATAGAAAACCTTTTTTGCGGTGATCCATGAACTTCTAAATAACAATCCTCAAAATATTGCAACACTTCACTTTTGTGAAATAGTTTAATCCGAATTTTAGGGTTATAATATTTTTTAAGAATACGAGTGTTATATAACGTGTGATCCATTCGACCACCAATTGCATTATAGATATTGATTGTGGAGGCGTTGTGATCCAAGCAATATCGTATGCCCTTATCTAAGTCAGTTGAATTTTGGTCTTCAATCTTAATAATTTCACACCCTTTTTGGGCAAAATAATCCAAAGTTGATTTTGTAACTTTATCAAAATCACCAATTATCACTTGCGGAACTATATTGTTTTTTCGTAGGATCTCAGCTGCACCATCAAGAGCAATGATGTTTGAAGTAATTGCAGGAATAAAAGTCTCATCAGCATCAGCGATAATATTAAATATCGTCATTGTTTATCCATCTGTATATATTTTCAGCTAGTTTGTATTTGGAGTTTATTATAGCGCCTATATGGCCAGAATCAATTTGAAGCAAATTTACGTTTTTGCACTGTTCAGCAAAAGACAAGGCTGAGGGAAGGGGAACAATGCTATCTTTTTTAAATACTACACTCATTATCGGCATATCAAGTTTTGATGGTGATACTGTCGAGCCGTTAACTACCCACTTGTTTTCCATAAGAATGTTATTTCCAATTATTTCCTCAAAACATTCAATGAAAACTTTTTTAGACATGTGTACGCCATCGTTAACCCAATTTTCAATTCTTACAAATTCATCGTGATTAAATTCTCCATCATTAAAACGCAAATACTTTCTGTTGATTTCAAATGGGTTTGCTAAATAAAAAAGATGCTGGATAAGACTTGCTGGAATTAAATTTGGAAATGTTTTGCAAGTACTTAGAAAACTTTTGGGTAGTTTGCTCCAATATTTAAAATCCCAAGGTGTTGCAATAGTTACTAATTTTTTTATTAAATTTGGTCTGATGGTTGCCAAAGCGGTTGCGATAAATCCTCCCATGCAATAGCCAACCAAAGTTACTTTTCCATATTTAGAATAAACATACTCAATATTGGGAATTAAAATTTCATTAATATAATTTTCTAAATTATATTCTTCTTCTATTTTACTAGGAGAGCCCCAATCTAGTATAAACGTATTTGCCCCTAATAAGTTCAGCTTATTTATAAAACTCTTCGATGGACATAAATCTAGAATGTTAGGTTTGTTAATTAATGATGGTATAATTAATACAGGTGCACCACTTGCTTCATTTTGATATAATTTGGAAGCATGTTTCTGAAACACTACACCACCAGATAACTCACAACTCTCAAACTCCGAAGAGTGATACTTTGAAATCCCTTTAGAAAGTAAGTTAACCTCTTTTTTTGCGAGGCTTGCTATCTCCTGCAATAGATTTCTCAATAATGGTGAGTCTTGCTTCCATAGCTTCAAGGCGGTCTGCAATGTAAGCGAGCTTAACATTGAGATCATCAGAAGCTGGCTGGTCGCTATTTTTGCTGGATTCTTCATTGCTATTCATTCCTTGAAAAACATCCTGAAATTTAATAAACTGCTCAACCATCATTTCAGAGAAGCGATGATCTTGAACTGTGTTTTGCAGATGGTCTTGCCACGCGCGCAACATATCTGCAGCTAAATTTTTTTTATCATTCATACATTCTCTTAACTTAAGTGCATGGGTAGTATTATAGAAACAACACAAGTTGTCAAAAGGGAAAAGAAAATTTAAGCACCTCTAATCATATTCTGTACAACATTTTTTTGTTCAATTTTTTCGACTGCTTTTGCATTTTGTAGCAATTTAATCAATCTTGCTGGGTGAACTTTACTTAAATCTTCAAATTCTTTAAATGGCATTTTGATTAATTCACCTGTTTTAAAAGTTTTTTCTGGGTGTTTTTCTTGGATTAGCTTAATTAACTCTTTCTCTAAAGCTACTAAAGCCAAAACTGTCATCTTAGCAGTAAATTCAGAGCATATAATATCTTCTCCTGCTCCAACTAACTTTTGACCGAGTGTCTTTTGATCTTTTAATGTTTCATCGGCCCACACAAAGTTCGATGTCTTGCCCGTATGCCCTGAAGGCATAAAATCTGCAACGCCAGCTCTTGTGCGTTTTTCATCAGAATTATATAAAGTTGCGTCTTCAAAATTCTCAGCCTTGTGTAGTGCATTTGTAATATCGCTATATTGTTTTTGTAAGTATTTTCTTAATTCACTTTCTGGAATATCAAGACATTCAAGAAGCAATTTCTTTAAATTAGGCGCCACTAACATATCGGGTAATACCCTAAATGTTTCTTGATATAGGGCATTTTGTAACATTGAGGCTTTAAGGACTAAGCTGTATTCTCCCCATACATGCGAAATGCTCATACCACCATTAGGATTTGCAATTCCAACTGCAGCATGAGAATAGGGCGTTATCCACTGCTTTAACCTTGCCTTCAATCCTCTGTTCATGGAGCTATAAAGCTTATTAAATTTATTTCCATGATCCATCAATATGTCACCAGACTGTATATCAACAGTAGTAGTTTTTTGCGCAGTTTCTGCGATAGCAGTACTAAATAGCTTAGTTTCTTTTATTCTCTTTAAAAGTTCTGCAACTTGTTTTAGTTCAAATTTTCCTGCGCATTTATTTAAAACAGAATATAATTTTGACTCGGACAGCGCGCTCAATCTATCCATACTACCAAATTCTTCGAGAGTAATTTTCTCATTTTCTCTTAATTTAAGTCTAGAACCTAAACTTCCTAAAACAATTTTTTCTTCTTCTGTAAACTCAATTACTGGCCCATATGTAAGCTTCATCATTAAATCACTTCCAGCCCCTGTTAGCATGTTTTCAGTAAGGATTTTTTCTAAAAGTGCTTTTTCTTGAGGTGAAAGCTGAGCATTTGGGTCTTCAAGTAGTTTTTGATATACTTTAACTTCATTCTGCATATTAGGATCTTCTTTCAGGTCTTTAATGCTCTCGGTTAAAATATATTTTTCTTGGTCTGTTAATCTAATTATCAGCCTATCTTCTAAGTTTTGAATTACTTTAATTTCCCTTTCTTTGTGGATGAATTCAATAGTCTTCCCATATACTAGTTTCATCATCAATTGGTTGCCATCTCCAGTCAACTGATAGTCATTTCGCATTTGCTCTAAAAGCTTTATTTCTTGTGGATTTAGTAAAGCTTGAGGATCATCCATAATCTTTTGTAAGACCGCAGCTTCCTCTTTTGTATCTTTAGATTTTTTAAGTTCTTTAATGCTTTCTTTAAGAATATTATTCTCAGCTTTTGACAAGGATGTTTTATATTGAGCTATATAACCAAGTATTTTAGGATCACTTTTTTCAGCATCTGGTAAAGATATGATATTTCCATAGATGAGTTTATTCATTAACAGGTTTCCTGTTGAATTTAGCTCATTGTTTTCTTTAATACCTACTAGAATCAATATTTCATCTTTTGAAAGACGCGCATTTGGATCTTCAAGAACTTTTTGAAGAACATCTGCTTCAGCTGACTCTTGACTGCCGCGCAATTCATTAATACTTTCTTGAAGAAGAGCTTTCTCAGCCTGAGTCAGATCTATTTTGAAGTTGTCACCTATGTCTTGAATTGTGCGGTTGTCTAAATCTGTAATTTTTAGGTTTGTTGGATTAATAATTTCTTTTATCTTGTCTAGTTTTTCTGGA
Source organism: uncultured Candidatus Midichloriaceae bacterium (assembly GCA_964558975.1). Taxonomy (GTDB): domain Bacteria; phylum Pseudomonadota; class Alphaproteobacteria; order Rickettsiales; family Midichloriaceae; genus CAZLFQ01. Next base: position 258,158 of record CAZLFQ010000001.1, on the reverse strand, counting down.
GTAAGTTTTAGTGGTGGTGTATCCAAAAGCTTTCTTAAAACTTTTTGCTTTTCAGAAGCTAAGTTATAGTCATTAAGCATACCCTCTAAAACTGCTTTGTGTTTAGGAGATAAATCAAGTTTGGGATTTTTGATCAATTCGCCAATGATTGTTTCTTCATCAGGTTCTAAATTATAATCATCCTGAATATCTACAAGTCTTGATCTTTCATCATTTGTAAGTTTCGTTCCATCGTCATTTTTAACAGCTTCGAAAAAATCTTGTAGTTTAAGGTATTTATTTAAGATCTCTACTTTCTCAAAGAGCTTTTGATTATCAATAGTCTTAAATGTAAATTTATATAGATCTTGAATTACATTTTTGTGCATGGAAACAAAATTTTGATCCGACTTTAGTGCTTTGCCTAACCTTTTGTTAAATTCTTTATTTCCTTCTGCATATAAGGCAAAATCAGCAATAAACTTTGCATCTGCTTCTGTAGGCTCAAAGTCTGAATATTTGCTAGCCATTTTTGCAATGATTGAAATAGCTCTCTTTTCATAGTTATTTAAGCTATCTTTTGCAGTTTTCTTATTTTCGGCACGCGATACTAAATCTTGATTAATTTTTTCAGATACTAGGTTCAGTTCCGATTCACACATTTTAAAATCATCAATCGACATTGCTGATGGAAGCGTGCCAAATATTTGCATGTGCTTCTTACTAATTGTAATCAAAGTTTGAAAGCTATTTTCTAAGAATCTGGTTCTAGCAGGATCGTAGTAGTATCTTTCAACTTGTTGCTGCAAAACCTTCATATGTTCTGAGAGTAATTTTTTTACCAAAGGCTTATATTCTTCTTTCACAGCGCCTAACATTTGAATTCCACTAGCACCGATTAAATGTGGTGGAATTAACTGATTGAAGAGTCCACTAATTAGGGCTTCATCAGCATCTCCCCCAGCAGAATTACTTAGAATTTTGTTGTTCCTACTTTGTAAAATCTCGTCTATTTGCTCTTGTGAGACTCCTAGCTGCTTGCCGAGTTTTAGTGAAAGTCTTTCGTAAATTGCTAAGTTGATCTTGTTTCTATCTATCTTTAGCTTTCCATCTTCATCTGTTAGATTTCTATCTTGTTTTATTTGTTTCTCGATTGAGTCAATTATGGCATCAATATTTTTCCTTACTTCTTGTACAACTTCTTCCGAACTTTTCTTAGTTGGAATAGAAAGCATCCTTTTAACAAAGTTAGAATTTTCGGGATATTTTATTGCCCAAACTAAATCTCTTTGAATGACGTCGTCCAGCCTATTATACAATTTTCGAAATGATTGCTTTTCTTCAATTAGAAATATTTTAGTTTCAAGTTTGCCGATTATATCTTGTTGCGCTTGGCTTAGTGAGGTTGTAGATACTTGAGCTTTTCTTGCAAGGATGTCGAACATACAATTGAGGAAATTTTTCTGCTCGGGATTAAGCTCTGAATAAGCTTCTTTTCTTAGTGGGTTCAAGAAGTCAGTAAGTAGCGACATCAATGTCTGATAAGAGTTAGTCAAATTCCTTTCATCGCTTTCGAGGAATTTGTTAGCAGCTAATTCAAAAAGATCGAATTCGATCTGTGGGAAGTCAGTTTTTTTATTTTGCAAATAACTATTTATTCCCAAAAAATTTAATGAACTAACTAGACTTTTAACCTTTGCGTAAAATGAATTTTTCATTTTGTTCCTTGGTATGGTGCAATATATTTATATTTAACTCCAAAAAGGTTAAAAAACAGTTAACACTTCACTAAAATTGGGTTACCGTATTGTAAAGCAAGTGTTTTAGCGTTCGCAGTGACCAAAGAGAAAGAAATTATAATTAAAAAGTATCCTAACCGTAGGTTATACGACACAACGACTAGCAGGTATATTACGATCGATGACCTAGCTGAAATGGTTAAACGCGACCATGATTTCAAAGTAATTGATGTTAAGACTAACGAAGATCTTACGCGAATTACACTTACACAGATTGTTCTGGACCATGAGCTTAAGGGCTATAACTTAATGCCTCTTGAACTAATAAAACAGATTATTAAATTCTGTGACCATCCCCTTAACAAATCATTCACAGATTATTTAACTCTTTCACTAGAGCAATATAATAATAACTTTGCAAAAATGCAGAATTTTATCCCTAGTATGGTGAGTTTAAATCCCAATGATTGGACTAAACAAATCGATGAAATGAACAGGAAAAACGTTGATTTTTTCCACCAAATGTTTGGGACAATGACTGCAACAAATCACAAGAAAAAATAACTTATTGCTGCGGTATAAGCGGCAAAGGTTCTTTCTGAACTTCTGGCAACGGAGCAGGTATCAGGCTCGGCTCTAATGGCACCATTCCAGTTCCTTCTTGAGGAGGTATAGTTTCTGTAACTGCTGGTGGGGGAGGTGGCATTAATATACTCATTAATTCCGCTTCAAATTCATAGTAAGGCTTACCTGAAACCATTATCTCCATTATGTTTTCACCAGTAATTTCTAGCTTTAGATCTGTTTCGTTTATTTTGTATTGCTCAAAATATTTTTTCAATTTAACAAAATCTATGCCTTCATATGCCTTAATCTGGGCTTTAACATTAAGATCTGAACTGCTCCTAAGATTTGCAAATTCTTTTTCTGCATGATCAAGCAGTGCTACATAATTACCTATTGTTGCTACAAGACTCACACTTGGCAGGAAAAAGGATGTTTTACTACCTGCTAAAGTTCCTGACATTTGAAATTTTCCAACTTCATTTGAGAAATCAAACTCTTTAATATGGATTTTATATGATTCTAAGTCTTCTAATTTCCATGAGCTAATCTTATCATTTAATACTTGTCCTTCTATTAAGATATCAAGTTTACCAGCTTGAGGACCTACAAGCTGTTTCTTTAAGAAGCTGTAAGTCATAAAGTCTTCGTATGACAACTTAATATTCAGCTTCTTTAAATCAGTAGCTGTGTCCATAGAAAATTCAATAAACTCTTTTCCAGATTTTTGAAGCTCTTGATTCGTTGCCACATCAATTAGAGAAAAACCACCATCAGAAAGATTGATTGTATGAACTTTTGTGAAGAAAGTATCGATATCACTTTTATCTGACGTATTAAAAATACTTGATAGCGTTGAATCAAAATGAATTTTTAATGTAAATGGCTCTCTAGGAAAATTTAGCTTATAATTAAATTTTTCGGTTGGAGTTGGTATGTTTAATAACATATCTTTATCAAATATTATTTCAATCAATCCATTTCTTAAATCACTACTAAAATTCAATGAATTAGTTTGAATTATTGGATCAGTGTATACCTTGCTTGTAATTTTAATATTACTAATTTCTCCTTCAACTTTCCAAGATTTAAAACCAATATAAGTGATCTGGTCGTAGGTGAGTTTTATATCTTTTTCCTCAAGCTTTTGAACTAGTTTGAAAATGAAGTCATCAATCCTTTTGGTTTGTTGATTCCAAGAATAATAATTGACTCCAAAGGCCATTGCCAAAATTAATATGACAGCTGCTAAAGTGATATTTACAAGTTTCATATATATACTGATCGAATTATTTCTAATAACCCAACATATATAAAAAGAGTTAATAAGTGGTTAACTCTTGTTTAATTTGATTTTCGACTTGCCCAAAGCCGCGGATATGCTAGAATTAAGCCATATTTAGGTGTTAGCGAGCTTTGGTAATGGATTTATTCTCTGCAAACTCAGCTGTTAAGAAAAGCAGCAAAGTTGAAAACAGCTATAGTGCTCAAGATATTGAAGTTCTAGAGGGTTTGGAGCCTGTTCGCCGTAGACCTGGAATGTACATAGGTGGAACCGATGAAAAAGCATTATACCACCTTATCAGCGAAGTACTTGATAACTCTATGGATGAAGCCGTTGCTGGTCATGCAACAAAAATAGGCATACATCTTAGTAAAGACAATGAAATTACAATATCAGACAATGGGCGTGGTATTCCAGTTGATCCACATCCAAAATTTCCAAAGAAGTCAGCACTAGAAGTGATTTTAACAACTTTACACTCTGGTGGGAAGTTTAACGATAAAGTTTACTCTACTTCAGGCGGGTTACATGGCGTAGGTATTTCTGTTGTAAATGCACTATCAGACGCACTTACAGTGGAAGTTAAGAGAGTTGGCAAAGTATTCGTTCAGGAATATTCAAAAGGCCTACCGTTAACAAAACTTAAAGCAAGTGATGGTAAGGCAAAAGAAACTGGAACATCTGTTACTTTCCATCCAGATCCTGAAATATTTAAAAATAATAAATATAAAGCGGAACAAGTTTATAGAATTGCGTGTTCAAAAGCATATTTATTTAAAGGAGTTGTTATCAATTGGAGTTGTGACAAAGGAATGCTCTCTGAAGATTCTGAGATTCCTCAAGAAGCAAAAATTCATTTCCCTAATGGCCTAGAAGATTTTTTACATAGCATAGTGCCAACAGAGCAACTGCTAAGCCCAACAACTTTCTCTGGGGAAGTTAATTTTCCTGACAAGCAAGGTAAGGTTGAGTGGGCAATTAATTGGTTGAACCATGGTGACAATATTAGTAGGTCATATTGCAATACAATTTACACGCCTGATGGCGGCACTCATGAAGCTGGAATGCGCGGCGCGCTAACTAAAGGGCTAAGAAGTTATGCAGAGATTATTGGCAACAAGAAAGTTGCACAAATCACCGCAGATGATGTTTTAGACTATTCAGTAACACTTCTTTCGGTATTCATTAAAAACCCAACATTCCAAGGTCAAACCAAGGATCGATTGCTTACACAGGAAGCAACAAAGTATGTGGAAAATGCAATTAGACATCAGTTCGACCACTGGCTAACTAACAACCCACAAAATGCAAATGCGGTTCTAGAACTTGTTATTGCAAACGCAGATGATCGCTTGAAGCGTAAAAAGGAGAAAGAAGTTGGCCGTAAGAGTCCGATTAAGTCGATGCGTCTTCCAGGGAAACTTACAGACTGCAACAAAGATTCTTCTGATGATAGCGAGATATTCTTAGTTGAGGGTGATTCTGCTGGTGGCTCTGCAAAACAAGCTCGAAACAGAGAGAATCAAGCTATATTGCCTCTAAAAGGAAAAATCCTAAACGTTGCAAGTAATTCAATCGAAAAAATCAAGGCCAACCAAGAGGTGTCTGACCTAATATTAGCGCTTGGCTGTGGAACTGGTGACAATTATGATTCTGCACGTCTTCGATACGAAAAAGTTATTATAATGACTGATGCTGACGTCGATGGAGCTCATATTACATCGCTTCTTTTAACATTCTTCTACTTGCAAATGCCACGATTAATCACAGATGGACATTTATATTTAGCGCAACCACCTCTATTCAAGTTAACTCAAGCCACTAAAAACTATTACGCTCAAACAGAGGAAGAGAAAGAAAAGTTGCATAGGGAATTAAGTAATGGCAGGGGAAACATTGAAGTTAGTCGCTTTAAAGGTTTGGGCGAAATGACACCAGGGCAGCTCAAAGAAACCACCATGGATCCTAAGAAAAGAGTCTTGTTAAAAGTAATGATCGAAGACTCTGCAACTGAAGTTGTTGCTAATTTAGTTGAGAATTTAATGGGCAAAAACCCAGAGCCGAGATTCAGATTTATAAAAGAAAATACTGAGAATATAATCGGCAGTTTACACGATATTATAGATGTTTAGTAAAACTAAAAGTAGATGTCGAACTTAGCAAGATCCGCTAAACAATCAGCTTTAAACATTTCTGGTAAAGAAGTACTACCGATAAACTGGCTTGGAAGTTCATCAACTGGAGTAGTTTCAAGCGTTTCTAAAATCTCTTCTCTATCCTGAACTCTATTAGAAATTGCTATTAGCTGGAGCGATAGAGCTCTAGCTTCAAAGTAGCTTCCAAGCGTTAAGCAGTCAATGGCATCAATTTTTTCCATTAGTAATTTTTTTGCTACATCATCTTTTACTTGTACTGAAATAGTACTAGGATATTCCTCACACTTTTCTTCTTGATTTAGAAGCATTTTTTTGTCTACTTCTGATATTAATCCATCTATCCTTTGAAACAACTGCGCTTCAGATGTATCCTTAGATACTTCAATATTTTGTATACTTGCCAAGTATTTTGCTAACTCTATAGAAATACGAGCAGTATAACTTAGTTGAGTCAGCCAATTTTTAGACAAACATAATGAATCAGCCACAGTCCCCATTCCGATAAATTCACCCTGTTTTTCAAGTGTATTTATTGTTTTATTTAGCACTTCAATTGTATTTCGTATCTTCTCTACTGATCTCATTTGAAACCTATATTTGTTAAACTTATGTGTATATATACATTAAATATAATATATCTTCATTGTCAAAGTTTATAAGATACTATAGATATTTCAAAATGCGCAGTTGTTATTTCGAGAATTTTTTGCTACAATTCCCTAAAAATACATAAAGTCATGCGGCATACATCTGTAATTCCTGAATTGTTCAGCAAAGATGAGTTTTTTACTAAAAATCCCATCAGAGTGAAAAAAGTTTTTTTAGATCTGGTATCTAAACAGATGATGACCAGCAGCACGCCAACCTTTGATGTTCACGATCTAGTATCACAAACAAACGATCTTAACGATTGGATATACAGAGGAATTACTAATCCTACAATACGTGTCAATCTAAGATCTTGTCCTTATGTTTCAACATTCCTAAGCTCGCATTACTATCCAAATGTAGCAAAATTTATAAACAAAGTTACAATTCAAGATTCTATTGATATTTTGTGGTTTCTTTCATCAGTAACAAATGAGCTTCCGGCAACTATTGCATGCAAGCTAAAAATCAAAATAGACTCAGACTACTCACAGGTTACTAATACTTTACAAATGTGCATGTTGTACAGATGCTTGACTCATTTCAACATTAAAACAAATATGAATTTTTTAAACCAGCTCTATACAGCATCATCTCTATGCAACGGCTATGAAGCAATTTCTTCAATTCTAATTTTAGGTAGAATTCCTGACAGGAATAGAAACGAATTTTGGACCGACACTATAGATAATTTCGCATTTAGAATGCAATTCCTAAATGACGAAGAAGAAAGAACTATATTTAGCTCTACTTGCGATAGAGATTACTGGGCTCCAAAGTTAAGTATGGCGTCACATATACTCTGGGATTCTGATAATAACGGCACAATAGATTTACGCGATCTTAGTAAAAAAAGGTCAGCTTCTACATCTTCCCTAAGTATTATGATATAGTAAAAATAATTACTTGAGATATATTAAGCCTTGCTTTTGAAAAAAGGCGGGGTTTTTTATTTAATGGTTTTTTATGAGAATTGGGAGCGGGGATAATTCAGTAGAAGTAAATATACGCAAAAGCGTGAAAGCAAAACACTTACGTATTAAAATATCCGCATCTAAAGGAGTGGAATTAGTGATTCCAAGACATTATAGCGTTAAAGCAGCATTTGTTTTTTTACAAGAAAAGCAAATGTGGATAATTAATAAATTAGCACAGATAAAAGTTGCAGCGCCTATAAATGATAACGAACTTCCGATATATGGCATAGCACATAGACTAGTTTTTAGCTCTGAAAATATCCCGCAGTTATTTACAATTAATGATAATAATTTGTTAATATCAAAACAACTTCAAAGATCTGACTTACCATTAATGCTCGGCGCATTTTTGAAAAATATGTTAAAAAAAGACATTGAAGATTATGCTGATAATTTAGTTAAGAAGCTAGGAATCAACTATAAAAAAATCACATTAAAGGATACAAAAAACCAATGGGGAAGCTGTTCTTATGCTGGTAACTTATCGTTCTCTTGGCGTTTAATTTGTGCTCCCAAACATGTTATTGAGTATTTAGTTGTACATGAAGTCTGCCATCTAATTGAGCGGAATCACAGCGATAGATTCTGGAAGCTTGTTGCTCTAAATTTTCCAGAATACCAATCATCACAAGCATGGTTAAAAAAGAATGGGAGAAAACTACACTGCTTACCAATTTTTGATTAATCAGCTTAAATTTTAAACTATTTTGTGCCAGCTATAATCCCATTTGACTATTGTTTTTTAAAAAGACTTAGAGTAGCTTTAATACAATTTAACTCTAAGCGGTTGTATTTATGGGAATTATGAGCTTTTTTTCTAAGCAGTTTATTGATGTAATTCAGTGGACTGAAACTGAAACTGAACCTGGCACTTTGGCGTACCGCTTCCCAATGCAAGATCAAGAAATTCAAAATGGCGCGCAATTAGTTGTAAGAGAAGCGCAGAAAGCAGTGTTCTTTAATGAAGGGAAATTTGCTGATAAGTTTGATGCTGGAACATATACACTCACAACCCAGACTTTACCAATTCTAACATACATTAAAAACTGGGATAAATTCTTTGAATCTCCTTTTAAGTCTGATGTGTATTATTTTACAATGCGTGAGCAGCTAGATCAGAAATGGGGTACTACTCAACCTATTACAATTCGTGATAAAGAATTTGGCGTGATACGTATCCGCGCTTTCGGTAATTATTCATATGTAATTGATGACATTGAAACCTTTTGGAAAAAACTTTGCGGCACTGCTGAAAAATATACTGTATTAGAAGTTGAAGGGCAGTTACGTTCTGCGATCCTTACTTCACTTGCAACTTTTCTTGGCAAAAGTGATGTTGCATTTCTTGATATGGCTGCCAATCAAGAAGCATTCTCAAAACAATTAAAAGATGCTGTCGCACCAGCACTTAAGGAATACGGCTTGGCATTAAAAAGCTTCTTTGTAAGCAGCCTCTCGTTACCAGAAGAGCTTGAAAAGCATCTTGATCGTGTTAGCTCAATGAGAATAGTTGGTGATCTTCAGAAATATGCTCAGTTTCAAACTGCTGATTCTATTTCAATAGCTGCTGAAAACCCAGGAGGCGTTGCTGGTGCTGGCGCAGGAATAGGAGCTGGTATGGCTATGGGTCAGATGATGATGAATAACATGGGAACGAATGCAAGTAGTGGTGGAGTAACCCAAGAAGATCCGCTTCAAACTTTGGAAAAACTTGGTGATCTTCTTAAGAAAGGAATCATCACACAACAAGAATTTGATAATAAAAAAACTGAACTTCTTGGAAGAATAAAATAGCTGATGAAAAAGTTCAATTGTCCATCTTGCGGTGCTGAAGTAGCGTTTCAATCTAACGTATCTGTGTATGCAGTATGTAAGTACTGCAACTCAATGATTGTTCGTCATGATATTGATGTTGAGTCGATTGGAAAAATGGCAGCACTTCCAGATGATATGAGTCCATTACAAATTGGTACCGAGGGTTTTTATAGAGGGAGAAGATTTGGAATAATTGGCCGCTTTAAAATGGGCTGGGCGGATGGATTTTGGAATGAATGGTTTCTAATGACTGATGATTCCAGTAGAGGTTGGCTTGTGGAAGCTCAGGGAAATTTTGCAGTTTGTTTTGAAGTTGATTACTCAAAAGATCCCGCATTAAAAAAAATTATGCAGCAACTTTCAGATAGTTCAATTACAGAAAATCTTAAAAATACAGGAAAGGTTACAAAACGTAATGCATTACCGTTCAAACTTGGCTCGTATTTAACAATTAGCAAGGAAGAATTCAAAGTAGTAGACATCAAGAGTGCTACATGTGTAGGAAGCGAAGGAGAGTTACCTTTTAGCGCAATAAAGGGTAGAAAAAGTATATGTATTGATTTATTAGGATCTAGAAATAGATTTGCTACTATTGAAATTGCAGACAATGGAACAAGAGTATATTTAGGTAACTATATTGGTTGGAATGAGTTAAGATGCCAACGACTACGACCTTTGGAGGGCTGGTAATGGATGATTTAGCAAATCAATGGACCACTGATACTGAGAAATCTAAAAATGTTCCAGCAGATAAACCAAATGGAAAACCAAAAACTTTTCAATGCCCATCATGTGGTGGAAATATTACTATAAAAGCAGTTGGAAGTAGTATAAGTGCTATTTGTGGCCAATGTTCATCAATCATAGATGTTTTAGATGAGAATTACCAAATTATTAGCAAAGCTAGTATTAATTCTCGTAGTATTTTTATCGAAATAGGTTCAAGAGGAATAATAGGAGATATCGTTTGGGAAGTAATAGGTTACGTTCAAAAAACAGACGAAACAAAAAAATATAAATGGGAAGAGTACTTATTATATAATCCTTATCATGGCTTTAGGTTTTTAGTCCAAGCAGCAGGTCAATGGAATTTAGTAAAAGTATTGCAAGAAGATATTCCTGGTATTGGACATTCCAACACAGTCTATTTCGAAGGTAAAAAATACAAGGTTTTCCTAAAAGGTGAATCAATTGTTGAATATGTAAAAGGCGAGTTCTATTGGCGTGTAAAAGTTGGAGAGACTAATAAAGTTGCCGATTATATCTGCCCACCGTTTATGATTAGCTCAGAAATGAATGATGAGGAGATAAACGTATCCTTGTGTAAGTACATAAAGCCATCAGAAATTGCGTCTGCATTTAATATTAAAAAGTCAATGCCCAGAGAACGTGGAGTTGCTCCAAATCAACCATCCCTTTTTCAAAATACTCTTGGCCAGATATGGACTACTGCAATGGTAGCAATATTAATTGCTTTTTTTGTACAAAGTATAACATCTGCAATGATGGATGATGCAGATGTATATCAATCTCAAGAATTTGTTTACCCTGCGCAAAAAGGACTTCCGCTAATTACTCCATTAATAAATATTCCAAAAGAAGGTAATATATTAATTCAAAGCTCATCCCCAGTTCAGAATAATTGGGTTGAGTTAGAATTAGCTTTGGTAAACGAGCAAACTAATGAGGAGTTTAACTTAGTTCAGGGTATAGAGTATTATTTTGGATATGATAGTGATGGTAGTTGGGCTGAAGGCAGTCAAAAATCAGAAACATTCTTATCACATATACCTGCAGGCAATTATCGATTACTCATAGAAACAGATGCTGGGTCATTCAAAGATAATGTTCCTATCAACCTTATCTTACAAATAAAAAGAGATGTACCAACTTGGTCAAATTTTTGGATTACAATTTCATTAATTTTAATCTATCCTTTTTTTGCATTTGTGATCAGAAGAAATTTTGAAATAAAACGCTGGTCAGAAAGTGATTACGCACCATACATATACCAGAATAACGATGACTAATTATGCCTAAAATATTTATTACATATTGTTTTATACTTATAACCTTATTCGCAATAGCGAATTATAAAGGCTATATGTACACAAGCCTCTTCTCTGGCGAGGATAGGGCTGATAAATCTGCTAACCGCCAACATAAATAATTGGAGAAAACTTATGGATCTAATAGAGTTGATAAATTTTAAATATATTATAGCAGCGTTAGTATATTCTACGTTGGGTATAATAGTTCTAGCACTTAGTTTTTGGGTTTTAGATTTGTTAACGCCCAAGGTATCTGTTTGGCAAGAGCTTGTTGAGAAACAAAACGTAGCTGTCGCTATTTTTTTTGGTTTTATGGCATATGGTATTGCAACAATAATAGCTTCTGCTATTCACGGCTAATAAAAGAGAAATAATTTGGCACCTTTACTTTTTGTATCCGTTTTCGTAATTGCCACGTGTGGTCTTATTTACGAACTGATTGCAGGCACTCTTGCAAGCTATTTACTAGGTGATTCAATCACTCAATTTTCAACTATAATTGGGTGTTATCTTTTTGCCATGGGTATTGGTTCTTGGCTATCACGCTATATAACTAAAGACCTCTTAGGATTTTTTATCAAAGTTGAAATTCTTGTAGGTTTTATAGGAGGCTTTTCAGCAGCCATGTTATTCGTACTATTTGAATATGTTAGCTCTTTTAGACTACTGCTTTATTTTGTAGTAAGTGTAATTGGCATATTAGTTGGGATCGAGATACCTATTTTACTTCGCATACTAAAAGATAGGTTTGAATTTAAGGATTTGGTTTCAAAGGTTTTTACATTTGATTATATAGGAGCATTGTTTGCTTCAATATTGTTCCCCCTTGTATTAGTTCCATATCTTGGTCTTGTGAAATCAAGTTTCTTATTTGGTATATTAAATACATGCGTTGCAATTTGGGTGCTATATATCATCAATGAAGAAATTCCCGCTAAAGCGTATCATAAAGTCTCGGCAATTATGGTGCTTATCTGCTTAATGTTTGGTTTTGTTTACTCAGAAAATATCATAAGTATAGCTGAGACTAATACTTATCAAGGAAGAATAATTTTTGCCGAATCATCACCATACCAAAGAATTGTTCTCACCAAGCAGTCAAATGACTTACGTTTGTATTTAAATTCTAACCTGCAGTTTAGTTCTACCGACGAATATCGTTATCATGAAGCTTTAGTTCACCCCGTAATGGCATCACACTCAGAGCCTAAAAATATATTAGTAATAGGCGGAGGTGATGGATTAGGTGTGCGCGAAGTATTAAAATACAATTCAGTAGAATCAGTTACTTTAGTTGATCTTGATCCAGCGATGACTAAGTTGTTTTCCGAGAGCTCACTACTGACAGAGTTAAATCAGAATTCCTTAAAATCTCCTAAAGTAAACGTAGTTAATACAGATGCCTTTTTATGGCTAAGGGAGCAAGCAAATTCGGCTAATCGTAAGCTATATGATGTGATTATAATTGATGTGCCCGATCCCTCAAACTTTTCTGTGGGTAAATTATACTCCGTCACTTTTTTTAGACAGCTAAAAGAAATAACTAAATTAAATACAAAAATAGTTGTGCAAAGTACATCACCAATGGTTGCGAGGAAATCTTTTTGGTGTATTAACAACACATTAAATGCTGCGGGATATACCACATCACCTTATCATACTTACATTCCAGCCTTTGGAGAATGGGGCTTTGTTATTGCATCCCATAAGCCGTATATAGCACCATCAAATTACCCAGAAGGCCTTAAATATATTACCGTAGAAACAGTAAAAAAAATGTTTCATTTTCCAGATGATATGGCAAAAGTAGATACCAAAATCCAGCGTCTTGATGATCAGGTTTTAATTCACTACTTCGACGATGAATGGTCACAGTATTTGATCTACTAATATTATGAAAATACCGCGCAGAAAATTTATGATTGGGAGTGCAGCTGGTATTAGCGCACTTGCACTTAGCGGTTATGTGTCTTTTAAGCAAAAACCGACAATAATTTCTGGAGGAATTATTGGTGCTAATTCATCCATAGGGCATAAACTTCATGCGGTTGGGTTTCTCAAACCATCAAAAGTTATTGAAAAGGATATTGTGATTGTTGGAGGTGGAATTGCAGGACTTGCTGCTGGATACAATCTTGCTAAATCTGACCAACAAAATTTTATGCTTCTAGATCTTGAAAAAAATGCTGGCGGCAATTCTTCAAGCGGTAAAAATGCTGTTTCCGCTTACCCATGGGGTGCGCATTATGTTCCTCTACTTACACAGGAAGCTACCAAAGTTAGGCAGCTTTTTGAAGATTTCGGAGTAATTACAGGATACGATTCCAAAGGGTTACCAATATACAATGAATACTATATTTGCTCCGATCCACAAGACAGGCTTTTTATGTATGGAAGATGGCAAGATGGTCTTATTCCAAGCATAGGAATAACACCTGAAGAAGAAATTCAGTATAGAAAATTTTTCTCATTTATAGAGGATCTAAAAAACAAAAAAGGAAGTGATGGAAAGAGGCTTTTTGCAATCCCAGTAGACCAAAGCTCTCAGGATAAAAAGTGGTTAGCTCTAGATAAGATCACAATATCTGAATGGTTGCATAAAAACGGCTATACTTCCGAGCATTTATTATGGTACATAAATTATTGTTGTCGTGATGACTTTGGTACTACCGCAGATGAAACTTCTGCTTGGGCAGGATTACATTATTTTGCAGCAAGAAATGGTAAGGCAGCCAATACAGATTCTACAAGTATTATAACTTGGCCTGATGGTAATGGTTGGCTTGTAAATAAATTGACAGAAAAAATTAAAGATAGAATCCAGACTAATGCATTAGCTTATAATGTTACAGATCATGGTGAATATGTTACTGTTGATTATTGGAATGATCATACTCAAAATACAGAACGTATAATAGCACGTGCCGTAATTATGGCGACTCCCCGCTTTATTGCATCAAGACTTTTAAAATCGGAATTGATGGCAAAGGATTTCACTTATTCACCTTGGGCTGTAGCTAATATAACACTCTCTGATATGCCAAAGGGGAAGGGGGCATTACTAAGTTGGGATAATGTTGTCTTTAATAGTCAGCTTCTAGGTTATATAGTTGCTACGCATCAAATAACTCAAATTAAACCTAAAGAGACTGTGCTTACGTATTATTGGCCTTTAACTCATCTAAACCCAAGTGATGCTCGAAAAGAAGCAATGAATCGACGTTATACAGAGTGGCAATCAACTTTTCTAAAAGAACTTTTACTTATTCATCCAGAGTTAAATGGAAAAGTTACTAATTTAGATGTTTGGGTTTGGGGACACGCAATGATACGCCCCATAAAAGGCTTCATTTGGGGAGATGCGCGCAGAAAAGCTCTTATACAAAATGCACCAATTTTTACCGCACATTCAGATATGAGTGGAATTTCAATTTTTGAAGAAGCATATACACATGGCGCTCGCGCTGCAGAGAATGTATTATCTTATTTAGAAACTTCTATGAAAAAGGTGGCATGAAAAAAACTCAACCATGGATATTTTCTGCAAGTTTTGATGGATGGCTTTTCCTAGCACCTGCATTTGTTGTTACCGCTATTGTTATAGTTTTCAACAGACACCTAGAATCACTACAAGGAGTTCCCCCATGGTTATGGCTTGTATTAATAGTCGGTATCGATGTTGGCCATGTTTACAGCACTATTTTTAGGACGTATCTAGATAAGAAAGAGTTAAAAAAACGTCAAGGCTTATACACTTTAGCTCCGATTTTTGCTTGGATCACTGGTTGCTTTTTATATAGTCTTGATAGTTTGTTTTTTTGGCGGGTTTTAGCATATCTAGCTGTATTTCATTTTGTAAGGCAACAGTATGGCTTTATGATGATCTATGCGAGAAAAGAGCGGGATGTACCAAGTCACTATAAATTCATTGATAAAGCCATAATCTATATGGCAACAATATATCCACTAATTTACTGGCATACAAATGCTCGGGAATTCGAATGGTTTATAATTGATGATTTTTTAGTAATCGCAAATCCCTTGATTAATAGCTTTGCTTTGTTGATATATACAGTTTTAATTTTCGCTTATGTTACAAAGGAAATCAAAATTTTTAGACAAGATAGAAAATTTAATATTCCTAAAAATTTATTGTTATTTGGTACGGCACTTTCATGGTTTGTTGGTATTGTGGCTTTCAATAATGACTTAGCCTTTACTGCCACGAATGTAATTGCTCATGGTATACCCTACATCGCTTTAATTTGGTTATACGGACATAATCAAACAGCCATACAAAAAGAAACTCAATATTCGTATGTATGGCCATCGATATCAAAATTATTTCAATGGAAAGCTGCTCCGTTTTATATCTGCATATTGTTTTTAATTGCGTTTGTTGAAGAATTTTTTTGGGATGGCTTAATTTGGCGCGAACATTCATCTCTCTTTGTTATCTCTGATTCCTTTCCGACTATAACTGATGCAAATACTTTAGTTTGGTTAGTACCATTACTTGCCTTGCCGCAGGCGACACATTATATCTTAGATGCTTTTATTTGGCGGTTTCAGACTGATGGCACAGACTGGAAAGATACTTTATTTCATCAAACATCAGGAAAAAAATGACTCCAATAGCAAACCCAGGGTTACATATAATAATTGATTTTTGGGAAGCAACTAATTTGCAAGATTGTGAATATATTAAAAAGGCATTAACAGAAGCTGCTGCACAATGTGATGCAAAAGTTCTCGACATTAAATTACACTCATTTGGTGATGGGGCAGGTGTAACAGGCGTTGCATTACTTGCTGAATCGCATATAAGCATTCATACTTGGCCAGAAACTGGCTTTGTTGCACTTGATGTTTTTATGTGTGGCAATTGTAACCCAGAAATAGCACTACCAATTTTAAGAAACGCCTTCAAGCCTAAAAAAGAGAGTATCCACAGAATACAGCGTGGTTTCAAGCCTTCATTAACCCTGAGCAAACTCAGGAAAGTGGAAAGCTTTTAATTTGCCAAGGTTTTATAGGGACAGGGAAGGGGGCTAGACCTTGAATTATCACTTATAGAATGGTTGTAAATTCAACTAGGGTAAATGTCGGCACCTTACAACTTCGCAGAACATTTAAAATAGCAAAATCAATCTGAAAATCGAGTTTTGACTTTATTTCCGACAATTACTGAACTATTCTTGAAATAGGAATAACTTAAGGTATTTTATGACTTCTGAGATTAATCCTTTTGAATTATATGAGCCATCGGTAAAGAAAAAGACTGTAGTAGAAACGTCAAAAAATGAAGATTTTGATAAAACTATTTCTCAGCCTACAAGTGAGGAAGACTTTCTACCAGATAAGTCATATTTAAGATTTATTAATTTAGAAGAAGGCAATTACAGCTGGAGACGCTTTTTTGCAAGAATGATTGATTTCAAGATCATGAATATAGTTATAATAAGTTGCTATTTCGTAGTTGAACCGAGCAAAGTATCAAGACTTTTAGAGTTTCCTCATGACAATCCACTTTTTACTTTATCAATCGGAACTCTTAGTGGTATTTTATTACTTATAGTTGAAATTTTTACGATAGCTTTTTTTTCAAGTACTCTCGGCAAATGGTTATGTTGCATCAAAATAACAGACCTCAATGGTAATAAACTTTCAATAGACAAATCTGCTAAGCGAAGTTTGCTTGTGATCACTGCAGGTTGTGCTTTTTATTTACCAATATTGTTTCTCTTTACCATTTGCAAAGCTGCATTTGATCTTAGACAAAAAAGAGTTACTTATTGGGATAACGCTTGTGAAACCCAAGTAACTGTTTCAGAACTGAATTGGATCAGAATAGTAATAATAATAGTAGTATTAATTTCAGCTTAACTAAAACTTCTCATTAAAGTTGTTGAAATTAGTTCATTTTACATAATACACATTATCATACTTGCAGATTAGTAATTACTTCTGCTTTTGAGGCTTTTATGCTATAATACTACCAAGAAACCAAGTGTATACATTATGGCTATATTAGAAGTACTTAAAGACCCTCATCCATTACTTAGGCAAAAATCTGTTGTAGTAGATAAAATTGACGCAGACTTTAAAGAATTTACTAAGTCATTGCTGGAAACTATGTACAGCGAAAAAACAATCGGCATAGCTGCTATCCAAGTTGGCAACCCTGTAAGAGCTTTAATTATCGATATTCCTCATAATGA
Source organism: uncultured Candidatus Midichloriaceae bacterium (assembly GCA_964558975.1). Classification (GTDB taxonomy): domain Bacteria; phylum Pseudomonadota; class Alphaproteobacteria; order Rickettsiales; family Midichloriaceae; genus CAZLFQ01. The sequence continues at coordinate 240,723 of CAZLFQ010000001.1, read as the reverse complement.
AACCGACGAGTCAGGAGAAATGATATCGGTCAGAAAGCCGTTGTTTATAATAAACCCTGAAATTACATATCTGTCTAAAGAAACCGTAGTTTTGACCGAAGCATGCTTGTCTGTAAAAAAAGATGACGGCATTTCTTCTGTTAAAGCAGATGTTGAGAGATACACAAAACTACATCTTACTTATACTGATTTAGATGGAGCAATCCAAAAAATAGAGATTGATGGGAACGCATCAGAGAGAGATTTGTTATTCGCCAGAGTTTTGCAGCATGAGGTTGACCATTTAGACGGGATTTTGTTTATCGACAAGATTTACCATGAAGTTATAGCATCTACCTCACCATTGCATAACGAAATCTAAAATAACAAACAAAGTGACTTCCGCCCCAAGTACTTGTGTTGTATAGTCTGCGTTCTAAATTCGGAAAATTCTGTCAATCCCGCCCGATCTCACTTTACAATCCATAGGTAAAATTATGTTCAAAAATATCACCAAGGCGTTAAAGCGCCAAAGCACTAATGATGGCCAACACACAACACAATCATATTTTTATTCACTAAACAGCCCCGTATGGAGCAATCGTGATTATAAAAAATTCGCGGATGAAGCCTATATTAAGAACGTTATAGCTCATAGAGCCATCTCGATGATCTCTCAAGGAGCGGCCAGCATTCCATTCAAATTATATGGAACAAACAAGAAACACATAGAGCAGCACCCTATTCTTTCGCTGCTTAGTAATCCTAACCCAGCTTGTAGTGGCAAAGAGTTCATGGAGTCAATCTATTCATATCGCCAAATTTCAGGTAATGCGTACGTTCTAGGAGTAGCCGGAAATAAAACCAACCTACATGAGCTTTACGCACTAAGGCCTGACAGAGTTTCTATACTTACAGGTGAAAACTTCATCCCACAGGGCTATAGATATAAAGTAGGTACAAGCAGCAAAGACTACATGGTAAACCCTCTATCTGGCCGTTCACAAATATTACATTTAAAAAACTTCCATCCTCTATCAGATTGGTATGGCCTATCTTCAATTGAAGCTGCTGCTTATAGTATTGACCAGCATAATCAGGCTGGTGAATGGAACCAATCGCTCTTACAAAATGGTGCAAGACCAAGTGGAGCAATTGTTGTGCAGGGAGAGAAAGGAAAACATCGCTCGTTGAGCGAAAAGCAATTTTCCCAACTTAAAAATACTGTTGATGATATTTTTTCAGGTCCACACAATGCTGGCAGACCAATACTTCTTGAAGGTGGGCTAGACTGGAAAGAAATGAGCCTAAGCCCGAAAGATATGGACTTTATTGAGTCAAAGCATAGTTCAGCACGCGATATCGCCCTCGCCCTTGGTATGCCACCACAATTACTTGGAATTCCAGGAGATAATACTTATAGCAACCTACAAGAAGCAAGACTTGCACTATGGGAACAAACTATCATCCCAATGGTTGATAACGTTGTAGATAATTTTAACTCTTGGCTATCTCCATATTTTGGCAAGGATATAAAACTTACGTATGATATTGAATCAATACCTGCGATTGCTGAGCGCAAAGAATCTATGTGGGCAAAAGTTGAAAATTGTAGCTTTATGACGGTGAACGAAAAACGCGCTTTATTCAACCTGCCGCCAACTGATGATACTAAATTGAAGTAATAATGTCCCAATGCTCTTTTGTAACTGGCATTACTGAAAGTCTAGAGTGCGTGCAAAGATAGAAATCTTTAAATCTTTTATCTGCTTTAATTTTTTCTAAAGTTACATGAGTTTTAACTTCCTTGTGAAGCTGCACATCCATCATTAGGAATTTTCCAGTTTCATCAGATGGATCAGGATATGCTTCCTTTACTACTTTAACAATACCAACCACGGCTTTTTCTTTTCCAGTATGATAAAACAAGCACAAATCCCCTACTCTCATTTCTTTAATGAAGTTGCGTGCTTGAAAATTGCGAACGCCATCCCATGGGGCAACTTTTTTGGATTTCATGTCATCCCAAGAAAAAGTCTCAGGTTCAGTTTTAAGCAGCCAGTAGTTCATAATTTATTCTAATTCATCCCAGTCTTCGTCTAACATAGCTTCATGAAATTGTTCATCAACTTCATCTTGAGTCATGTCAGTCACTGGTGCAGTAAGATAGCCTAAATTATCAACTGTGAAAGCAACTTTTCCATCTTTTGATGAATAAAGCCCTGCAGCAGCAGCTTTGCCGCCGATCGTTACAAACGAACCCTTAGTAGTTCCATGCAACCAAACTGGTCTATCATCGGTTAAAATTACTTCCTTGGCCGCCGTTGATTTATTATCGATAAAACTATCGCGCTCAACAATTTCTCTGGCTTGAACATCCGAGATCAGCGCGAATAATGTGAGTAGTACGTAAAGAACCCAAATCATAATAAGTTGCATATTTGTTAACTTTCTAGCGTAACGCATTGAAAACTATTTAAATTCACCCTTCTAAAACAACTTAATACTAATGAGGTAAATATGCAAAAGTATTTTGCAAAAATAATTTTAGAAACCAAAGCACTTGAAGAAAACGGCATGTTTTCTGGCTATGCAAGCGTGTTTAATACCGTTGATGCTGCAGGTGACGTAATACTTTCAGGAGCATTTGGTGATTCAATCCATAATGAAATTAAGCTCCTTTGGCAGCATGATGTAACTCAGCCGATTGGTTTTTTTACAAAGATTGAGGAGAATTCAAAAGGTTTATATATCGAAGGTAAAATTATAACCCATACTTCAAGAGGCAAAGAAGCTCTTGAGCTAATGTCTTTAGGAATTGTAGATAGCCTTAGCATAGGATTTCAAGTTGAAGATTTTTTCTATAATGATTCGGTTCGTTATATTAAAAAGCTAAAATTGTGGGAAATTAGCCTAGTCACCTTCCCTGCTAACAAAGATGCTAAGATTACCGAAGTTTATAATTCTAGCCTTGAAAAATTATCTAAAGCTTTGGATAGAGGGATTGCGGCTTTGAAGAGTTTGGTAAGAGTTTAGCCTTCGGATTCGAAGAATCCGTTAATGTGTGCTCGAATCATCAGCGTTAAACATGTCAAAGTTCTAATCACAAAGAATTTGTTAACCACATTAATGCGACTATTACTAACTTTAAAACAGTACCAAAAGATTCAACTATAAAATTTACATCGAAAGAGAAAAACTTTGAATAGACGTTATTATTATTAAATACAAAATTCAACACTATAACCATTAAGAAAAAAGTATTAAAAAACACAACTAAAACACTAAGTATAAAGCCAATTATTCTTAATGTTTTCTGGGTTTGGCTCGCAGTACGATATAACAACTTAGTATTTAGTTTTTCATCCCAACTAGTTTGTCCTTTATATAACAACCTTAGGTGCTCAATATATATAAAAATCAAGTTTATCAAAGGTATGCCAAATGCCAAACCTTTTGTAAATACATATAGCTCCCTTTTTATCAAAACATCTAAAGACACAGGACTTAATTTACTATCTACGACTCTTATACCGAACAGCCATTTTCCAAGTGTAGTACCATTATTAATCATGATAACAACGTTGATTAGAGCCGCACCAAAATACCATATTGATGTAAATAATATATATTTTGGGATTAACTTCTCACTAAAAATATTTACATAAAAAATGAATATAAAAAGCCAGCCATTAATTAGAGTATCGATTGTTCTAGCTAAGTATCTGTCCCATGTGCGCGGAACACTATCTTCGGCCCAATCAGAAGGGTATTGCTCTTGTTTGGCTTGCATATGTATTAAGACAACGCTTTTGTTCCTATATTTAACAGTAACGAAGGTTCTTAAGAAGTCAATAATGCCGTTATAACCAAATCTTAAAAGAAAAATGGTGGGCGGTAGTGAACTCGAATCACCGACCTCTACGATGTCAACGTAGCGCTCTAACCAACTGAGCTAACCGCCCCTAACCTGCTCAACACTTTTAACCGAAATTTATTAAGAATTCAAGACCGTATGTCTTGATGTTTGGAAAATTCATTCTCCAAACCCATTACAACAACCAAACAGGTAATCATATGAGTATGACTGAAATAACTGATAAAATTAATCAGATTGCTTCAGGCTGGGAACAGTTCAAAGCAGTCAATGATAGAAAAGAAAATGAGATTGAGCGCAAAGGCTCGGCAGATCCTTTGACAATCAATCAAATTGAGAAACTAAATAATAACATAGATAGACTTCAGGCGACTATTCATCGCCCAATGAGTGAAGTTAAATCGACTGATTCTTTAGAAAACAAAGAGTATAAAAACGCTTTTTGCAACTATCTACGCAAAGGCAATGACTATGGGTTATCTAACCTTGAGTTAAAATACTTATCTGCAGGTAAAGATAGCGATGGTGGATATTTAGTAACACCTCAAATGTCAGATGAAATTGTAAAATCAGTTGTTGCAACCTCACCTATGCGCCAAATCTGTAAAGTCACAGAAATTTCTGGAGATGCATTGGAAGTAATTGAAGACACAGAAGAAGCTTTTGCTGGCTGGACATCTGAAACTGAGGCGCGCACTGAAACAGCTACGCCACAAATTGGTAAAAGAGTAATCCCAGTTCACGAACTGTACGCTCAACCAAAAGCTACACAAAAACTGGTTGATGATGCTTCAATTGATATTGAGCAGTGGCTTTCTGAAAAAATCGTCGATGTGTTTTCTAGAAAAGAAAATGCAGCATTCATCACAGGCGATGGCGAAGGAAAACCTCGCGGTATCTTAAGCTATGAAGCTGGTAAAGATTGGGGCAAGCTTGAGCAAATTTTATCTGGTGAAAATGCAAATATAACTGCCGATGGTATCATTAATTTGTATTACAGCCTTAAAGAAATTTATGCTGTGAAATCAAAATTTTTGATGAGTCGTGCTGCTGTACAAGCTGTTAGAATGCTAAAAGATACAACTAACGGCAAATACTTATGGCAACCAGGATTAAGCTCTGGAACTTCGGACACATTGCTAGGCGCTGAGGTATTGCAATCTGCAGATATGCCAAACGTAACTAATGGCGCGTTGGCAATTGCATTTGGTGATTTCAGTTCGGCATATCAAATCGTTGATCGCCAAGGAATTAGAGTCTTAAGAGACCCATTCACAGAAAAACCTTTTGTTAAATTCTATACAACAAAAAGAGTTGGTGGAGATGTTGTAAACTTTGAAGCTTTAAAACTTATGAAGCTGTCTGCTTAAAAAGAAAAAGGGTAGATAATATTTACATACATCTACCCGATTTCTAAGATATTTATGTAAGAAGATATATAGTATTTAGATAATCATCAACTATTTGCAATCTTGCTAAATAACTACAGTTGGCAGTATCTTCTGTATAATTACTAAGTGTCTGACCATATTTATGACAAATAGAGATCAAACCATCTTTATCAAAAAAATCCTTCCAAACATCATTCATACTGCGCGGATGCTCATGAAAATATGACTGGATATCATGCTTGAAATTATTGTATGTCTCAACACTTATAAATTTACTTGAGGCATCCTCTTCATTCAATAATCTTCCAAAAATTGCATTTGATGCTTTTACAGCATCCTCTGCAGAACCTTGATGATAGGAATAAAATTTTTCGATGATTTTTAATTCAGTACTGCTGTGGTCGACATTACTGTTAAAAAGCTCATTTTTGATTGTATCAAAAGACATTTCTTCTCCTTTAAAAGATTATAAGAGTAATAATCCAATCAAAAAACCATTATTGCAACAACAATTATATTAATATTTTAGCCTTATAATTAACAATTTTTTATTAAATAATATGACCTCTTATTCAATACGATGTATAAGGGAGGCTGAGTGCCTGCCTATTACTTTAGACAAAGCTAAGAAATTTCTAAAAATTTCAAATACTCATGAAGATGAACTAATTATCACTTTAATAAAGTCCGTTACAAAAATCTTTGAAGGACATACTGGCAGAGCTTTAATAACTCAAGATTGGCAAGTTTTGTGCAAGCAATTCGCAAAACTTTCTATAACTTTACCAATCAGGCCTGCTGTTGAAATAATGAAAGTAGAGCTTGTAGATTATTACCACAACTCAACACTTTTCAATAATCGACACTATGTGCTAGAACAAAACTCAAGCGAATTATATTTCAAAGTAATTCCATTTTCGAATTCAGTACGAATTGAATACAAAGCTGGATACGGGAATTCTCCAGATAATATTCCTCATGAAATAACCACTGCACTTCTTTCACATATAGCTTTTTTATATGAGTACAGAGAAGCCACTTCGCAGTTTGATCTACGAATATATGACAATTTTAAAAACATGAAAATTTGAGGACGTTATGAAAATATCAAATTTAAACACCAAGGTAATGCTGCAAGAAATGTCGATGATAAGTGACAATTTCGGCGGCTTTATTACAACATGGATCGACCACGAGGAGATCTGGGCAAATGTGACACCGCATAAAATTAGTAATAATCAAAAAAATGAGAGTGCATCTATTGTTACTCATAAAATAATCATAAGAACACGCCCAGAGCTTTCAAATAAATTCAGGATTATTTTCAATGATAAAAATCTTGAATTTCACAACGTACGCTTTGTAGATAATAGTCAAAGATTCCAAGAAATTTATGCAACTCAGAGGTAATTATGAAAGTTATTCAAGAACTGCAAAATGCTTATTTCAAGCATTTAAAAGAAAAAATTAAAACACCAATTTATAATTATGTTCCAGATGATGTAATTTATCCTTTCATTAAAATTGGCAGAATAGAAGCCTTTCCATGGTTAATAATTCCGCTCAGTTATGTAATAAAAGTAGATTTTGAAATCTATTCCCACAACAGTAGTAATTTGGAAATTCTAGAGATCGTCAATAGTTTAGATTCTGCATTAAGTAAATACAAACCAACTCTAACCACATTTAAAGTTACAGCAGTTGAGATTGAAGATACGAGAATCGACCCAAGCAATAACAGTATTTGGTCAGCTAATATTTCGCTAAAACTTAAGATAATAAAATTATGAAAACATTTCGAACTAACCAACAAAACATTATAAAACGCCTAACTAAAGCCAATATTATGGAGCGTCATGCCGAAGCGATTGCAACGGAGTTGCTAAATAATGAAAGCAATATCTCAAAAGACTATTTGGAAGTAAAATTTAATGAAATTGCAGCAATAAACGAGGCTAGAATTGAGTGTATGCGGGCAGATTTGTTGAAATGGTTTATTGGGATCATTAGCATTCAAACTATTTCTATCGTAATCTCTATATTTCTCTCTAAATAACATGTAGTTACCAGTAAAATTATTATACTTGCAAACTTCTATTTTGGTTTTATCATCATTAATATGCGCGAATATAAAATTAAATTGTGGGATCGAATCGTAACACTGCTTAGCGGTGCCTTCTCATCTTGCGCTTTATTTATCAAATACGGTGATGATATCTACCATTTCAGCACCCCAAATAGTATAGGCAGAGATTGGAAGTCTGTCAGCGAAGATATGGGGATGGCAATGTACAAATTAAGAGAAGAGTATGAGAAGCAACAACGGACGAAATAAAAGATATAGCTCTAACTATAGAAACCAGCGCGATGACAGAGATTATAGAATGGATCCTAGACCTCATAATATACTCCCTTCACCTGGAATTTTAGAGAGCTATGAAGAAATTGCCGAAGGTTCTGTGAATAAAATTCTTGATATGGCTAAGCTTGAACAAGAACATAGACATGCTTGGGAAAATAAATACCTTAAATCTATGGCTTATACCACGCGTGTTGGTCAATTATTAGGTTTTGCCTTAGCAATAATCCTAATTTACTCCGCAATGGCCTTAAGTTTGGAAAAACAAGACACACTTGCAAGTGTTATAGTTTTTTCAGGCTTTGCTTTCCTTATGATTGCAGCATTGGCCTCGGCTAATTCACGTAAACACATCAACCGCCCCAAAAGGCAATTCGAAGGTGGGAAGGAGTAATTTTGTAATAAACAACCATCTCAAGAAATCAAGATCCTGAGATAAGCTCAAGATGAAGAAAGGAAAGCATTAAGTTCTTGATACTGAATTATCAACATCAGAGTCGTTTTTAGAATATTTTTTTCTCTCTTTTTCAAATTCAGCCAAACTAACATCATTTATTTTAGCTAATATTTTTTTATCTTGTTCAGAAAGTTCAACACCAGCTTTATTCAAAGCTAAAGCTGCTCCTTGAACTTCATTGGGGCAATACTTATATAATACAAGAATACTTGTCAGTATCGATGTTCCATTTACCTTAGCACCAGTTAATAACCCAGCATTTTGTGATATAGTTTTAATCAAATTCGCCAACTCTTCTCCAACCAGTCTTACTGGCACCATAACTTCTTGAGACTCATAAGCTGGAGGTGGAAAATCTGGCGGCTTTGGTTGACTCGAAGAACTACTGGCTGCCTTTAATTTTTCAAAATCCGCTTTTGAAAGCTTTTTGATGGCATCGTCACATTTGTAACTTGAATTACAGGCTTTTGTTTTATTATTTCCTGTAGAACAGTTAGAATTCCACGCTACTACGTAGAATTCTCTGGCTCTTACAGGGTTTTTATGCATTAACGCATCGCCATATAAGACACAAGCTACAGGTAACCCTGCTTCAGCTCCAATTCGAATCAATCTACTTTTCTCTTCAACTGAGATTGTTTCAAAGAAAAAGTTTTCATACAAAACTCCTAAAACTCCGCATGCTGGTGCATGCTGTAATTTATCAAGCTTTCTTAATAGCTTTAATGATTCCTTTTTTTCATTTCTCAGGGCATGTAATATAGCTTCTAAGTACATAGACTGGGAGTCTTCGCCTTTATCTGCTCTTAATTTTTTTAACATAGACAACGCTTTGCTATAACCGTTTCCATCTTGTCTATCAGAAATTTCTCTACAGGCTAAAAAGTATCTTTCTTCTAATGTTGCCTCTCCTCTATTTAGCCTCGCTTCCGCATAAACTTTTAATTCTTGCAATGAGTCAGATAGTCCAGAGCCTCGATAATGATGGTCTTCAGATATATGTAGTCCATGTACTTTTTGATAACTAACATCAATATCAATTATTTGACTATGGAAATGTGTAAAATATGATGTAACTTGATCTGGATCTGACGTTAATTCTTGAACTTCCTGCGACCCCAAACCCAATATTTTATTTAGCATAAGTACTCATTATTTTTGCCTGATAATAAGCTATAAATAAATTTTTAGGTTAGCAATAAAAACTTCTCTTCCCTTAACAAAATTATTTCCCTAAATTAATTAATACATAATCTTGAAGGATTATTTTATGAAAGCTAAAGAAATATTGATCAGCCTAGCTCAGTGCAGCATTGTTGCACTTATATTAGAAAAGAGAGCATTTTGCACATTAGGGGCACTTTTATGTGCGATTAGGGCATGGGATCATAGAAAAGAAAACAACTCAATTACTTCATTAAATTGCTTATCCTTAGCGCTATGCCTAGTTACTTTAAAAAAGCCTGAACTAACAATTCCAACAGTAATAGCTTTAGCAATAACTGCCGAATCTTCTGGTAAAACAATTTGGGAAACAATAAAAGGTAAAACCAATGAACGAAGCGATGAAACTGGCCGATCATAGAGATTTTGAAGCATTAACGATAGATGAAAAACTTGACGTTCTCACTCTTCGATTATACGAATTTACAACAGCAAAAAGTACTCTCAAGTTCTGCGCGCGTACATCTTTATATTGCGCTGCGTTATACGCAAGCATTGGCTTTTCCCTCGAAGCTTTAGCTGCTTTAGTTGTGGCAGATTTAGTTGTAGCTAACTATGGTAAGGCTTTATTAAATTACACTGCCATTCCACAACTAATTAGAGGAATCCAGCCTTAATATAGATGCCGCGAACTAATTGCGGTATTACATCTATCAAGAACTGGATTGCCCCGATAAGCATGTTTCTAGTTTTATTATAACTCAGAAGTTTCAGTACTAGATGTTTCAGTGCTATTAGATGCTAAATAGTCTTTGGCCCACTCTTTCCCATGGCCAATAAGAGTTGAAGCAGCGTCCTTTGCATCACCAACAATCTGTGGCATCTCACCATTCATTTTTTGTCCGAAATAAGCAATTGCAATATCTGCAACAACTGCAGCAGCAACAGCCTTTTTCCAGCCAAGAAGGCATGGTGCGCTAGCTAAGAAAGCTAAATCAACAACAGCAATCATCTGTGAGGTATAGTCTAAGTTTTTAGCGTACTCTAAACCGCTAAGCATATCAGTAAGTTGCATAAAATCTCCATAAAAAGTTAATGCTGGAGTTTATAGTAGCTGTCGACTAATAAAGCAACTTAAGTTTAACAATCAGGCAAATAATTATTATCTTCTGTCATCACAAAATGCCACACATCTTACATGAGGTACTACTTGGCCACCACAACCCGAGAAGCATTGTCTATATTCTTCAGTACATTGCTCTTGGCAAGAGTAGCTGCTGCAATTTCTAGATATCGCAGGGCGACCGCTAACTTGAGGTGTAACTCTGTGTTCGTTTTCGCCAACACAGACTGTCTCATTTTTTATACATGAGTCGCGGCATGCTTTCTGCGTGCTAGCACAACTGCTAACGCATTGTTTGCCTTCAGGTGAGGTTGGCTGAATAAATTGATAATTAGTATCATAAACTGGGTAGCAAGCTGCTAAGCCAAACATTAACACTATAACTGCAAAACTTTTCTTTAACATATTAATTTACCTCTACTATATATCGTACTAAGAAATACCATACCTTGGTAAAAAATCAACCACAGATGGTTTCTGCAAAATGGTTAATATTTTTCCAAAACTACCTTGTATATCCCTTGACTTAAGCCCCTGCCCTGTATAATATCTGCTCAAATACAATACTTTAAATTAAAGAAATGGCTAAGAAAAACATCGTATTATTTAAACTTGAATCTCCGGAAGCTCCTGGTTATTTCCTTGTTAAAAAGAAAAATCCTAAAAAAGTAACAGAGAAATTCAAATTCCGTAAGTATCACCCTAAGCTTAGGAAGCACGTAGAGTTTGTTGAGAAAAAACTTAGCAGCTAGTCGTGACAGTTTTACAGCTTAAAAACATCAAAAAACATTACCTCCAAGGTGAGGAAGAGTTTGATATTTTAAGTGATGTAAACCTTACGATAAAAGAATCCGAAATCGTCGCTCTTGTTGGCCCTTCAGGATCAGGTAAAACTACCTTGCTGCAAATCTGTGGATTACTTGATAAAGCTTCAACAGGAACACTCATGCTTGATGGAAGCGACTGCAGCAATTTGTCAGATGAAGAAGCTACAAATCACCGCAAGAAATCTTTAGGTTTCATTTACCAGTTTCATCATTTATTGCCAGAATTCACTGCTCTAGAAAACGTTATTATTCCACAAATGATCAACGGTCTTGATAAAACAGCCGCATCTATAAAAGCAAAAGAACTATTAGAAGAATTAGGTCTAGGACACAGGCTAAATAGTATTCCATCTGAACTTTCAGGTGGAGAGCAGCAAAGAGTAGCCATCGCTCGCGCTTTGATTAACAACCCTAAACTAATTTTAGCTGACGAGCCTACAGGAAATCTTGACCCTCATAACTCTGAGAAAGTGTTCAATATACTACTTAATGAAGTTAGAAATAAAAAAGTTTCTGCCATTATAGTTACGCATAACCTTGAGATCGCAAAAAAAACTGATAGAATCTTAACCATACGCGATGGAAAGGTTGAGAATTATAAATAATGCATGCCCAAGATAGATTAATTACTCCAGAACTCCAAACAGAAGAATTTCAAGAAGTAGTTCTACGCCCTCAAAAACTTGATGAATTCATTGGTCAGTCTCAACTCAAACAGAACTTAAAAATATTCATAGATGCGGCAAAATCACGGAAAGAGTCATTAGATCACGTACTTTTCTATGGCCCTCCGGGTCTAGGTAAAACAACACTTTCGCAAATCATTTCAAAAGAATTAGGCGTTGGTTTCAAATCCACATCTGGGCCAGTGCTTTCAAAAACTGGTGAACTAGCAGCAATTCTAACGAATCTCCAAGCTAATGACATATTATTTATTGACGAAATTCACCGCTTAAACACAGCTGTTGAAGAGTTGTTATATTCCGCAATGGAAGATTTTTGTATTGATCTAATAATCGGCGAAGGCCCTGCCGCAAGAACTGTTAAGATAAACTTACAAAAATTCACTCTTGTTGGCGCAACAACACGCTTAGGTTTACTTTCAAACCCGCTAAGAGATCGTTTCGGCATCCCGTTGAAACTTGATTTTTATGATACTTCTGAACTTCAACAAGTAGTAAAACGTACTGCCAATATTTTAAATATTCCTATTTCAGACGATGCAAGCCTTGAATTAGCAAAATGCTCTAGAGGCACACCAAGAATAGCTATAAGATTACTTAAAAGAATTCGAGATTTTGCAGAGTATAAAAAATCTAAAAACATCGACCTAAAGCTAATTCAAGAATCTTTGATCAGTCTTGGTGTCGATAAACTAGGACTAGATTCTTTTGATCATAAATATCTCAGCTATATCATTGATAATTATAAAGGTGGACCAGTTGGCATAGAAACTATAGCTGCAGGCCTTTCAGAAGATAAAGATACAATTGAAGATACTATTGAACCATATCTAATGCAGATAGGCTTTATTGCTAGAACACCGCGTGGCCGCATGCTTACATCTAACGCCCTAAACCATATGGGCAAATAAACACCAAACTACTTAAAAACATTTCAGATATGATCGTTGTGTTTTTGTTTTTTATTCTATAGCATCTTAAAGATAGATTTAACATTCAATCTGGCTTTGGTGTGTACGATCAAAAATTAACACAGAAGGCGTCCCAAAGCTTGGTACTTTCCAAGCAAATGCAGCAATCATTAAAGATACTGCAAATGCAAACTCTCGACCTCAGAAACCACATAGAAACCGAACTAGAAAATAACCCTTTTTTAGAGGCAAATGAGAATGATGAAGATTATTCTCCAACACCTAAAGATGAAGAACCAAAAAATAATTTAGAACCTGAAACTCATGACAACAAGGAACTACATACCGAGTGGCAGGAAGAAAGTTATTTGAGATATGAGAAAAATTACGCTGGCAATGATAATGATCGTGATATTTTTGATACAATATCAAATGATAATATCTCTCTTAAAGAGCATTTGCTAAGGCAAATCAATATTGCAATTCAATCCAATTCTGAAAGAATAATTGCCGCCTATCTCACTGATATGCTAGATGAGAATGGCTATTTAACTGAAACTCTTGATCAAATATCACAGAACTTAAAAGCTTCGAAATCTGCTATCAATACTGTATTAAAAAAACTACACAAACTAGATCCTTTTGGCGCTTATGCAAAAGACTTGAAAGACTGTATAAAAATTCAGTTACTTGAGCTTGGACTGATGACTGATCAAATGGAAGTTGTAGTAACTCATATAGATCAAATCGCTAAAGGCGACATTAAGTCTTTTTGTAGATCAACTGGTGTTACTCAAGAAGAATTGAGTAGCTGTATGGAAAAAATTAAAAAGTTGGATCCAAAACCCGGTAGAAATTTTGGCAAAGAAAGTACTCGCATAATGATCCCAGATGCATTCATAAATTTTGATCCAAGAGGTGAAATCAAGGTCACCTTAAATGCAGAAAGTCTCCCTAGAGTTTTTGTTAACAGCAAGTATTTCCAAAACATCATAAGCCAAACCAAAGGCAAGGATGAGAAGCGTTACTGCACAGAGCGCTTGCAAAATGCAAATTGGCTAATCAGAGCTGTTCAACAACGAAGTGAGACAATTCTTAAAGTAGCTAATGAAATTGCTAATCAGCAGTATGATTTTTTTCGCAAGGGTATCAGTTATTTAAAACCCATGACTTTAAGCGTCATTGCTAAAAAAGTTGGTGTGCATGAAAGCACTATTAGCCGCATAAGCAATAAGGTTTTAAGCACTCCATTAGGCACTTATGAGATCAAGTATTTCTTTAATACAGCCCTCTCCTCCAATGTTTCTGAAAATATGGTTTCCACAACAGCTGTAAAACAGAAGATCAAAGAATTGGTTGAACAAGAAAAGCCCAACAGTGTACTTGCAGACGATGAAATTGCTAAGATGCTAAACGATGGAGGGATCAATATTTCTCGCCGTACTATAGCTAAGTATCGCGAGCAATTACACATCCCTCCTTCAAATCAGAGGAAAAGACTAAAGTCAGTTTCTAGTTTGTAGAAACCGCCATATCTCTTCTTTTTAAATACAACAATGCTGGTACCGCACTCGAAATTGCAACCAATAAATTTGTTATAAAAGAATTAAGAAAACGCAAAACTTCTCTAAATAGAAAATCTATACTTGTTATAGATGCCATAGTTTCCTCAGTAACAGGTGCATCTGCTAAGAAAGCTAAATATTCATATGAAAATGAGAAATAGAGCAGCGCACCAACTGGCGCAAATACAAGTAGTGACCCAACCATATAAATCAGCATAAGTAGGAAAATAAATACTAATACTTTTGTCTTGATGCCATCCATGATTTCGGCACTTGTTTTAAGTGATTTTATAGGACCAAAGCCATCATATATTGGCGCATACATTGCCACATAAAATCTCATCATGAAATATAGAAATACCATAAAAGCTGCAGCTATAGACAAGGCTGTAGACATGAAGCTCAATACAAAACAAAAACTGATTGCGAGCAATAAGAATACCATCATAAAAACTTGAGTTGAAATAAATTTCTTCCATCTCTTTCCAACTAATGAAAAAATATTTTTAACATCTGTTTTAAGTTTATGTTTTTCTGTAGAAACAAAATAAGTAACTCCAGCAAAATAAACAAGATATATAAGCAAGAAGTAAGCTATAAAACCTATTATATAAATACTAAAAATAGATATATTTTTTATAGTAAAAAATGTTTCTTCATCTAAAGATGGAGCTACAGCAGTTACCACCATTTCCACAAAAAAAGGGATGATATTTGTAACTACTAATGTAAAAAGCGCTAATGGCAATAAAACTCTAGCTGTACACATTTTTTTTATAGATATCTTAAACAGTTCAAACAAAGAACCGATGGTTTCTTTTTGCATTTTTTTCTCTTATTTATTTCGGGCTGGATAATATCACAACATTCACTATTAAGCAATTTGAAGCTTTTGTGTTAATTTTTCATTGTATTTTTCTAAGTACAAATAAATTACTGGAGTGATGAATAATGTAAGAAATTGCGACAGCAGAAGCCCGCCAACTACAGCAATTCCAAGAGGTTGCCTCAATTCAGAGCCTGCACCAAGCCCCAATGCAATTGGCAATGTGCCAAATAAAGCTGCCATAGTAGTCATCATGATGGGTCTAAATCTTAACAGACAAGCTTCATATATAGCCTCTTCAGGAGATTTACCTGCATTACGCTTTATAATAGCGAAATCAATCATCATAATTGAGTTCTTCTTAACAATCCCAATGAGCAGAATAATCCCAATGAAAGATATTATATTTAAATCCATACCCACTAACATCAAACTAATTAAAGCACCTATACCTGCAGCAGGTATTCCACACAAGATTGTTATTGGGTGAATAAAGCTTTCGTATAGCATTCCCAAAATTATGTAGATAACAACTATTGCAAGCAGTATTAATAGACCCTGCCCTTTTAATGAATCTTGGAATACTTTAGTATTGCCCTGGAAGCTAGTCATTATATCTGCACCAATTTTAAGTTTTTGCTCAACTTCTTCAATTTTTTCTAATGCCTCACTTAGAGAAAAACCTTCAGCTAAGTTGAATGAAATTGTTACCGAAGGCATTTGTGATTGATGGTTAATAGTTAAATAACTTTGCTTCTCATAAATTTTAGCAATGCTGTCTAAACTGACTAATTTACCTACGTTGTTTTTAAGATATATCCTTGCTATATCGTCTAAATCACGCTGTTTTTCTTGTACTACTTCTAGGATTATTTGGTAGCTATCGCGCTGCGTATACAAACTACTTACTTGTTGGTTACCATAAGCAGAAAACAATCCTAATTTTATATCTTCATAAGTAAGACCATTTCTAATCATCAAATCTTTGTCAACATCAATTACAGCCTGTAAAGCGTTGCTTTGGATGTCTGAATTTACATCTTGGAATCCTTTGGTATGAGATAATTCATCAACTATCTTTTGGGCTGCCAAATTCAAATTATCTAAGTTAATTGATTGTAGTGTGTACTGATATAAGCTTTTGCTAATCCTCCCACCAATTTGAAGTGTCTGAGCGGGCTGAAAGTAAACTTTAATTTTAAGATCTTTAGGCAAGTTATTCCTAAGTCTTTGGAGTACCTTTGTAATATTTTCACGCTCACCAACTGGTTTAAGACCTATAAACATTCTACCACTGTTAAGCGCCCCTCTACCACCTCCAAGAGCATGGAAAATATTAACCACATCTTTGTCTTTGGCAATATACTCCGCTGCTTTCATTTGTTCAGCTAGCATAGCATCGTAGGAAATATCTTCAGGCCCTTCGGTAGTTGAAATGACAAATGCCAAATCTTCAGTAGGAACAAAACCTTTTGGTATATAGCTAAACATAAACATGCTTAGAAAAATCATACCTATGGTTACTATTAACCAAATTTGCTTATGTATTATTACTTTAGTCAATGCTTTGCCATAATACTCTTTCCCTGATAAAAACCATTCATGAAGGGTTGCAATGAATCTGTTAGGAGCTCGGTCTGAACTATTTGAATTACTGATAATTCTACTACACATTAATGGTGTTAATGTAAGTGAAACAAAAGCTGAAATTAGAATCGCTACAGTAATTGTAATTGCAAACTCTCTGAACAGCCTACCTATTAACCCATCCATTAAGAGTAACGGGATAAATACTACAACTAGTGATACCGATATGGAAATAATGGTAAAACTAATTTCTTTAGAGCCTTTAAATGAGGCATCTATGACGCTATAACCTTCCTCAATATACCTTCTAATATTCTCCATCATCACAATCGCATCATCAACCACAAGGCCAACACAAAGAGTTATTGCTAGCAGAGAAATATTATTGAGTGTAAAGCCAAATAGGTGCATTGCCCCATATGTCGCTATAATAGAAAGTGGTACAGTAATCGCTGGAATTATGGTTGATCTTATATCTAAAATAAAACAATAGATTACTAGAACCACTAAAATGATTGTAGCCATCAAAGTAAGTTGCACGTCATGCATAGATTCTTTAATTGGCAAACTTCTATCAAACCTTACTCCTACTTGAACAGATGATGGGAGTTGCGATTCAATTATTGGTAAAACTTTTTTAACTTCTTCGACAACTTTTACAGTATTTGCATCTTGTTGCTTTACTACAGCTATTGTAACACCTTGCTTGCCACCAAGATAACTACTGTTTCTCAAATCTTGAACGGAATCTGAAATTTCAGCAATATCGCGATAAAATATTGGTGAATTAAAACGCCAAACAGCAATAAAATCTGATAGCTCTTTTGCATTTTTTGGCTGACCAGTAACATTTAAACTCATCAATCTTTTATTACCACTAATTGAACCCATTGGTGTATTAGAACCAACTCCCTCAATTGATTGAGCAATTTCATTCAGTCCAATTCCCATTGATGCTAATTTCTCAGGATCAACTTGTATTCTAAGCGCATACTTCTGACTCCCATAAACCAAAACTTGACCTACTCCTGCAATTGTAGAAATTCTCTGCCCTATTATGTTTTCTGCATACTCATTCACTTCAGATAATGGCAAAGTATCGGAAGAAACTGAGATAAAAATCACTGGTTGATTGGCAGGGTTTGATTTTTGAAATGATGGCGGCGTTCTCATCTCTGTTGGCAATCTCCTAGCTGCGGCTGCAAGAGCTGATTGAACATCTAGTGCTGCATAGTCAATATCTCTATCCAAATCAAACTGCAAAGTTATTTGTGTATTACCTAAATAGCTGCTTGAAGTAATTGAAGAAACTCCGGGAATTGTAAGAAACTGCTTCTCAAGAGTTGTAGCAACAGAAGATGCCATAGTCTCGGGGCTTGCCCCCGGTAAAGTGGCATTTACTGTAATTGTGGGAAATTCAACGTTTGGAAGAGAACTTACTGGCAATTGTAAATAACCAAAAATTCCAAACACCACAATAGATAACATCAACAAAGTAGTAAATACAGGACGTCTTATGCAAAATTCTGAGATATTCATGACTTACCTTCGTCAGACTGAATATCTATTTTATCACCTTCAGAAACTCTATTAGTTGTTGAAATTACCAGAGTGTTTTCGTCAATATTCCCTTCAACAATAGCTTTATCATCTTGGATTCTTTTAACTGTAACAGGAAGCACTTTTACAAAAGAATCCACGGCGATCAAAACATATTTAGATCCATCTGGTTTAGTGTGAATATCTTCTTCTGGAATAACTACCACATTTTTATCAATTGAAAGTATTACTTGTAGCTCAACAAACATACCTGGCCACAACTTCTCCTCTTTATTGTTAAAAGTTGCTATCGCAGAAAGATTGATATTCTCATCTAGTGTGTTTTCAAAATAACTTAATTCACCCTCAATCTTTTCATTACTGTCTGGTTTTGTAGCAATAACTTTTAATTTAGCATCTTTTGAATTCTCCCTTAATTCATCATAGTACTTTTGTGCAAATGAGAATTTAGCTTTAATTGGATCTATCTGTTTAATAGTTACTAATGGATTGGTATCGTTTTCTTTTACATTATTACCAACTGTAATGTTAATTGTACCAGCCCTACCTGAAATTGGGGCTTTAATTAACGTATAACCTTTTTGAATATTCAAATTTTCTAGTGCAGCTTTATCACCGTCAATCTGGGCTTTCATCCCAGAATGTGAGCTTTTTAAATTTTCATATTCATCAGTTGTTTTATATCCAGCTTTATAAATTTTTTCAGCTCTATCTAACTGAGATTTAAGATAGTCTAACTGTGCTAAATTTTTATCTAATGTTGATTGCTGCTGAGCTATAAGAGCGTTAATTGAAGCATCGTCAATTTTAAATAAATCCTGATTTTCATTCACATAGTCGCCATCTTTAAAGAAAATTTTCTCAAGTTGTCCCTCGATGCGCGAGTTAATTTCAACAAGCTGATTTGGCAATATACTACCAACAACATTAATAACCTTTGGTACATCCATCCGAGATGGTTTAACAATATTTACCTTGGTAATTTTTGCAGTTACTGGAGATTTAATAGAGCTAGAAGCAACTAAGAAAATAATAGTTACTATTGTTACACCTATTACAATCCAATATTTTTTATTTAAAATCACTTACTACATGATCTATTTGTCTATAAGTCAATTGTGTATTAACTAGAAAAAATCTACAAGGTTAAACTTGATTAAAATTAAGTTAGGCTACGATTTAAATTATTTATTTCGTTTCTAACCATTTCACAAAAATTACTAAACTTAGGTGATAATACCAAACTATTAATTAAAATGACGCCTGCTCCAGCTATAACTGGGTTCACACCTAAAATTCCACTTCCAGCCATAGATAGTAAAACTAGCTCCATTGCTTTTCCAATACCATACAACTCAGTTTTTGACATATTTTCAGCAATGAGCAACCCAGCTCCCGCACCTAGCAAAGCACGTACAATAGCCTCATATAAATAAGTATTAATAATTAAAAGCTTCGATGATTTATCATGTGTATCATTAACGAGTTCTAGAACATTTAAGGAATTTTTGAATATTACAGTTGACCCTACTAAGAACCCTAAAGTAAATACAACTCCAACTTTTCCTAAAGTAATATTAATTGTCATGAAAATTTAATCATAGATTTCATGTCATAATACCTTTTAAAGTAACTTAAAACAATAGTGAAACAGCTACTGGCAGATAAACCATTGATAATATTGTCCCAATCAAAACAGCAGTTGCGGTATCTTCAGGATGGCAGTTATGAATAGTTGCAAAAACCACAGTATTAGCTGCAGGCGGCACAAAACCTATAACTAACATGGCTAAATGTATCTGCTCACCGTATAAATGCAGAAAATTTTGATCGACGTAGACCATAATCAAAAGCAGCAAAGGGGCAGCAATAAATCTAGCCGATAGAAGCACACTTAAAAACTTCCAGTTAATGTGAAATTTCTCAACTGTTGAAAGCCCAAGGCCAATCATCATCATGCCCAATACTATGTAACATCCCCTAAGACTTGCAAACAGCTGGGTAAAAATCTCAGGAGCTTGAACACCAAAATTATTGCAAATTAATCCCGCCGCAAAAGCGTATAACATAGGTAATCTGGTAACTTGGATCAAAGCCTGACGTGACGAATACTTGCTTTTGGCCATGAGATATGCACCTAAAGTATAATCATATATAGAAAGGCCAATATTCATCAGCATATATACACCAACTATATGCTCATCAAATAACAACAAAACTATTGGAAGGCCAAAATAACCTGTATTACCTGTACCTGCTGAGAAACCAATTATATTAGGCCTAGAGTCATGTTTCCAAATTCTTTTTGCTAAATAATAATATGAAAAACTTTGTACAAAACTAAACCCATAAAATATGAATGGTAATAACAGATCGCTCGCCTGATATTTAGTTTTAATAGCAAATTCAAAGAATATAACTGGAATGATTGTATAAAATAAAAGCGAAGCAATTGATTTTCTATCAACCTTAAAGTATCTACCTGCAACAAACCCTAAAAGCACCAATAAGTACAATGGCAGTATTTGCAAGAAAAAGGCTATGAAATCAATTTGCATCTTTAATATTAATTAAAAAAATTATTAAAACTGGATTACGCGAATGAATCGCGTAATGACAACGTCTATTCCTGTGATTCGCGTTTTGCAGCCTCAACAGCTGCCCTAAGCTCAATGTCATCAATAAGACTTTCTAATTGAGAATCTTCAGATTTAGTTCTTTGTGCTTTAAGTTGCTCCGCTACTTTTGATAAATCACCACTATCTTTTCCAGACAGAATAGCTTTACGATAATTATCTAAACCATCAAGAAGATCCTTACCCCTTTCATAGTTTGTTTGGGTAATATTTTGCTGCGAATTAATATCTTGTAAGAATAAAACAGAGCTAACCGTTGGCGTTGAATACACTTCATTAACAGACTTAGATTCCTCAGTATCATCTAAAAAAACACTGAACTCGCCGTCCACGGGTTTTTTCTTAGCTTTCTTTAGCTTTGTAGCGGCATCAATGTTTTTGATATTTTGAACAAACATATCGTTTCGTATTAGGTTGTTAAAAAAGTAGCAAACTATAGGCTTTTTTTCAAGATTTATATAGAGAGTTCAAAATCACTGTGTTATAAAATTACTAGTTAATTAGTAAAATAGATCGATATGGCAGTAGTTACAGTTGATGGAAAACAAGTAGAAGTTCAAAATGGGATGACCGTCCTCCAAGCGTGTGAGCTTGCTGGAGCTGAAATCCCAAGGTTTTGTTACCATGAGAGATTAGCCATCGCTGGAAACTGCAGAATGTGCTTAGTTAAAGTTGAAAAATCGCCAAAGCCAGTTGCGAGCTGCGCTCAACCAATTGCAGATGGCATGGTTGTTTATACAAACACTCCTGAAGTAAAGAAGATGCGAGAAGGTGTGATGGAGTTTCTACTCATTAATCACCCGCTAGACTGCCCAATTTGCGATCAGGCTGGCGAGTGTGACCTTCAAGATCAAGCTATGGAATACGGCAAAGGAAATAATCGTTTTGACGAGAATAAACGTGCTGTAAAAGATAAAGATATGGGTCCACTAATTAAAACACATATGACACGCTGTATCCATTGCACGCGCTGCGTTAGATTCTTAGAAGACGTTGCAGGCACGAATGAGCTTGGTGCTATTAACCGTGGAGAAGACATGGAAATTTCTACATATATTGAGAAATCCATTACTTCAGAGTTATCTGGAAACATCATCGATCTGTGTCCAGTTGGAGCATTAACATCCAAACCTTACGCCTTTAAAGCGAGAAGTTGGGAATTAAACAAAACTGAAAGTATTGATGTACTTGACGCAGTAGGTAGCAATATCCGCATAGACAGCCGTGGACGTGAAGTAATGAGGATTTTACCAAGACTGAATGAAGAAATAAATGAAGAATGGATCGCTGATAAATCAAGATTCGCATACGACGGATTAAAGTACCAAAGACTCGACGTTCCAATGGTTAAAATAAAAGATACTCTTAAACCAACAAGCTGGGATGAAGCATATGATGCAATCGCCAAGAAAATAAAGAATTCAGCACCAGATAAAATTGGCGCTATTGCAGGCGATCTTGTTGATGTTGAAAGCATGCTTGTTGCGAAAGAGATGTTGAACGAGCTTGGCTCATTCAATCATGATTGCCGCCAAGATGGCAGTTTGCTTGATAATGAACACCGTGGTAACTACATCTTCAATACTTCAATTATGGGAATTGAAAAAGCAGATTTCTGCTTGATTGTGGGCTCAAACCCAAGAATTGAAGCGGCAATTTTAAACGCAAAAATCCATAAGGAAGCAACTCAGGGCAAACTCAGTGTAGCACTTATTGGTGATAAAGTTGACCTCACCTACCCTTACAAACACTTAGGCGCAAATCCGTGGATTTTAAAACAATTAGCCGAAGGCCAAAACCCATTCTGCGACACCCTTAAACAATATAAAAACCCAATGATAATCATCGGTTCAGGTGTCGTTGCAAGTAACGATTTAGATGCAGTGATGTATTACGCCAAAAAGTTAGCTGGCCGCTACGGCTTTGTTACTGATACATGGAATGGTTTTAACGTGCTTCAAAGAGCAGCTTCAAGAGTTGGTGGACTTGATATTGGTTTCGTCCCTTCTTCTAAATTCAGATCGACCGATAAAATGCTCAGCAAAGATATGGAAGTTTTATTCCTAATGGGAGCAGATGATATTGATATGAAGCTTATCGGCAAGGATACTTTCGTTGTGTACGTTGGGCATCACGGCGACAAAGGGGCACAAGTTGCTGACGTTATTTTACCTACTGCTGCATATACGGAAAAAACTGCAACGTATGTTAATCTTGAAGGTAGAGTGCAAAGAACTAGACTTGCTGTTTTCCCGCCGAATGAAGCTAAGGAAGATTGGATTGTATTTAGTGAGCTAGCTATGAAACTTGGAATAAGCTTAGGCTATAAGTCTGTTCAAGATGTATGGAATAAAATGGCTCGTGTGAACCCAGTATTCAAAAAATTAGATACTATCACTTCAGAAAAAACTCCTCTTGAAATTGGCAAGATGAAGGATTTCGCAGCTGACCATTTTGATTACCCAATTAACAACTATTATATGACGGATCCAATCTCTAGAAACTCTAGAACAATGGCCGAGTGCAGTAGAGTAATTGGCAGTTCAGCACCTAAAAAAGCAGCTTAACTCCTTTATATTGTCATGCAAACTTGCTAATTTTGTTAACTAAAAATTAACTTTTTCTTCTTATAATTCTACTTAGTAGTTACAATTTTATCTAGGTTTTATTATGAAGGATGCTCAAAGTATTTTTAGTAAAAGTGAAAGAGAGCAACTTGCTCGCGATTTCAATAGGAAACCAAAAGACGCAATTGCTAAGATACAGAAAGCATGCTCTGAAAAGGGAATTAATGATGTAGAGCGTGAAATTGCTGTATTCTTGAGAATAGAGGCAAAAAATCTTAACCCAGAATTAGTTGGCGACTATATTAGCGATGCTACTAATTCAAAAATTCTTGAAGAATTTTCAAATCAAATTGACCTAAGCGGAAAATCTTTTGTTGAAGCTTTAAGATTTTATTTAGATCAATTTAAATTACCTGGTGAAGCACAAAAAATAGATCGCATAGTTGAAAAATTTGCTGAAGCATACATAAGAGGGAATCCAGAAGCTGCAATTTCCAATAGAGATGCCGCATACACACTGGCCTTTCAAACAATCATGCTGAATACAGATCTCCATAATCCAGCAATTAAAAATCACATGACACCCGAACAACTAAAGAGAAATCTCAGGGGCACTAATAATAGCGCAAATTTTGATGATAATCTTCTCGATAATTTATATAAGGAAATTCAGAAATATCCTTTTAAATTAAATTTCTCACAGACTCCACAAGGTATAGAAATTAAAAGTCTTTTACTAAGAAATGACAAGACTTTCAAATCACTTCCTAGTATTAAGAGCTCTATGACAACTGAACAAATTACAGAAATTTTTCCTGCACTCAAGGGTGAAACCAACATCTCTGTAACTCACAACAAACCTAAACCAATATTGCAATCTCTTAGAGGCTATGAAGGAAGTATTACAGTAAATGATAATAACTCTAAGTCCAGTGCAACGATTGATGTGTATATTCCTAATGCATTTTCAAGAATACTATTTGGCAAAAAACCATCAGTAACAATTCAGCCAGGCCCTAATTCATCGCTAGATTTATGTAGCAGACTTGCGGCAAGCTTTCAATCGCCTGTCACAACTTTCAAAGGAAGTTTTGATTATGAAGTAAAAGAATTGATTGATTCGTTTAATAAAGCAATGACAACAGCTAAAAGTAGCCATGTACGAACCGAGACGAGTACAGAGCAACACAAGCCTTCTGTTAGACCAAAACTAGAACGAAAAGACACTGTATATGGCATATTAAAAAGTGACGATGAAATTAATTCAAGAAGTGAAGAAATCAAGAAAGGCCTAGCCGAAAGAAATCGCCCTAAATTAGAAAGAAAAGAAAGATCTACTATAAATGTTCAAGAAAGAATATGGGAAAGTAAAATAAGCAATTTAGGTAAGAAAAGAGAGAACATTCAAGAGCCAGTAAAAAAAGCAACCATGCTTGATAAATTACAAAAAGGTGTAAATAAAACAAAAGCTGGTTTAAAAGCTGCTCTTGGGGGCAAAAACAAAACTGATGGTGGCGGCCTAAATAGATAGTATTAAAAAACTTGCTTAGTAGTTGATTGTTTATAACTTTTAGTATATAGTCCCCACTCAAATTAAAATGAGTTGTGTTATATGCTGACTGGAAAAAGGCTAAAAAGAGCAGATGCTATGCTAGATCTAACAACATATGATCCTAATTACTCAACAGCATTAAGTAATGAGAATATTTCACCTAATTCAGATTCTCCAAATTTAAGAGCTATTAAAAGAAGTCCCAAAGCTCTTATTGGCAAAGAGTTTGTAAGCATAGTACAAGGACAACAACTCTCTACTCAAACAAACCAGAAATAGCTCTAAATCACCTTTGGCAACTAACTTTTATTATGCTATTATGCCCACAAAATTGGGCTGTTCATGAATGTCATTTTCTTTTAAATACAAAGAAACAAAATATAAAAGAGCCAGACTTGGGGAACTAGAAACTCCAAATGGTACGGTGCAAACACCTGCATTCATTTTTTGCGCTACAAAAGCTGCTATTAAGGGCGTTACAACTGATCAACTTAAAGCCGAGAATACGCAGTTTATTCTTTCAAATACCTATCACCTAATGCTGCAACCTGGTTCTAAAATTGTCCAAAAAGCTGGTGGTCTTCATAAGTTTATGAATTGGAAAGGCCCAATGCTAACTGACTCTGGTGGGTTTCAAATATTCAGCCTAGGACATGGCTCAGTAAGCTCTGAGATCAAAGGAAATAGAAATTCCAACCGTCCCAAAACACTTCTCAAAATAACCGAGGAAGGTGCGAAATTTAAATCATATTTAGATGGCAGTATGCACATGCTTACGCCAGAAAAATCGATTCAAGTTCAATATGAATTAGGCGCCGATTTAATTCTAATGTTCGATGAATGCACGCCATTTAATGTTGATAAAAAATATACTGCAAGTTCAATGAGAATGAGCCACAGATGGGGTCAAAGATCTATCATCGCATTCAATAGACTTG
Organism: uncultured Candidatus Midichloriaceae bacterium; assembly: GCA_964558975.1. Classification (GTDB taxonomy): domain Bacteria; phylum Pseudomonadota; class Alphaproteobacteria; order Rickettsiales; family Midichloriaceae; genus CAZLFQ01. Next base: position 214,721 of record CAZLFQ010000001.1, on the reverse strand, counting down.
GTGCAGGTCAAAAGCAGCGTTTATATGGAATCATCCAAGGTGGGGTTTACCAAGATTTGAGGAATGAATCTTGTGACTTCGTTAATGATAACGAATTTTTTGGCCACGCGATTGGTGGTTCTCTAGGCGCATCAAAAGAACAGATGTATGAGGTTGTTGAATATACCAGCGAACGTTTGAGACGCGACCGCCCAATTCACTTGCTTGGTATTGGCGGAGTTAAAGATGTATTTGAAGGTGTACAAAACGGCATTGATACTTTCGACTGTGTCCACCCTACTCGTCTCGCTCGTCACGGAGGTGCACTTGTGAAAGCGATCAATAATCCTAAGCCTGATAAAGATCACATCAACTTAAACAATTCTGCGAATCGTGAAAGCCAAGAACCAATTGAAAAAGATTGTAAATGTCATACGTGTCAAAACTATACACGCTCATATATCCACCATCTGCTAAAAGCACAGGAACTATTGGCGTTTACGCTGATATCAATTCACAATATTCACTTTATGAATAAGTTGATGAGTGATATAAGACACGCACTTGCAAACGAGAGTTTTGAAGAAGTAAGAAAAATCTATTGTAATTAGGTAAGTCACTATGTTGGAAAAAAGACTAAGTCTTGTAGAAGAGCTTAATATTGCTGCGCGCAGCTTATATGGAAAACAACAGCTAACAATTTTAGTGACAAAGTTTAGCGATCTTATGCCCAATGTTGGGGAGAGATTACAAAAGTTAAATGGCCTTGCTGGATGTGAACCCTTATTAACTCAGATAGATGAGCTATGTAATAAATTCGACAATGAGAATAATGGCCAAGAGGCAAGTCAAAGATTCATAGAGTTAAGAGACGAACTCCAGATTACAACACAAAACATAAAACAATATAAACTCAATTCTGCTACAAACTTATCAATTCATGACATTCGTCACATCCTTGGATTTATGTCTTTAGGTGATAAATTTGAAAACCGCTCTTTAGAAGAACTGTACGATTTCATGGAAGTTGTTCACGACTCTATTTATTTAGGGAGCAACATTTCTGGAAGTGATTTATCAAAGTTTTTCAAAACCTCTGAACTAGCAGATGTGTTTTATAAAGCTTGCCACGCTTGGCCTGTGAAAGTTCTGGGAAAATTAAACGCTAGAGAAGTAATATATAGAAGCGCTCAAGTCATCACACAGAATGGTAATTTAGCTAAAAGCTCAATACAAATTCTAAAAGATAGTATCGAGTCTACTCCCGCAGATAAACGCGTTATGGTCACACAAGCATTAGAATTTCTTGGAAAAAAAGTAGATGAGTGTATGAATGTGGATGAAGTATTAACAAAAAATCCAGATAGTGTTGATTTTGGAGAAATTGAAAGAGTAAGATCATCCTTCGTAAAAACAAACCCAAACCTTAAAGTTATCATAAGTCAGTTTATTGCAAAAATAGCGGGAGTTGTTACTCTTAATGAAGATGACCTACGAAAAGCAGACTTGACAGAGCAATTACAAAAAGCAAGCTTGACAGGGCTATTAGAGAACTTAAAAGCACAAATTGGAAAAGTTGTTGAGGCAAGAGTTCTTCTAGGACAAGGGCTCGATGTTGTTGAGGCTACTGGTTTGAGTTCACTCCAAGCAGCACAAATGATGAAATACATAGTCAACATATTCAATGAAGCGCAAGACAGGTATGCTGCTGTACTTACAAGCCTAGCTACTTATTGTCTTAGATCATTCGTAAATAATGATCCCAAAACAGATTTAGCTGCTAGAAGCTTGCTTATAAGAACTTTAGAATATGTAGTGTTGAGTGAAGACAATCCGGGAAGTATACAAAAGTTTTTAGCACAGGTTTTGGAAAATATAGGACTCTATAGTCCTCTTCAAAAAGTTTCAATATTAATTGGAATGGCAGATTTAAAGATGGGTGGTAATGAAAAAGCTCAATCAGTAATTAGGGATTTACGTGATCAAATAATAGAAAAAGTATGCGCCGATCTAAATAAAGCAGCTGAAAACCCTAAATTTAAAACACCCAAAATACTAAAAAAAAGCCTAATTGAATTGCCTAAAGAAGTTGCCGCAAAATTGTCTAAAGCTTTCTGGTCTAAGTTTGGTAGCTTTGCTTCAAGACATCCAGAGCTGGTTAAAGAAATTAAAAATACAGAACAATTAAATAAGGCAGTAGATCTTTTTGTCACTACATTTAGCAACCTTAAAACTAGATTGCCTGCGCTAGCGGAAATTGGTGAATTCTTTTCTAAAATTGATGACTATCATGACAAAGCTAATTTGGCAGCAAAAAAAGTGGTGAGAGAATTATTAGAACAAAAGATACTAGCTACTCTTTTAAAAAGAGAAAAAGATATAGAAGAAAATTGGGATTTAACAGAAATTGTTTCCCTATTACAGTACATGAATGCTTATAATATTAAGGTTTATAAACCTATTGAGAATTTTTTAGTAAAATTACTTAAGTGTAAATTAAAAGACGAATTAGAAAATAACTTCAGCAACATAGTAAAAGTTTCGAACAAGATCCCAGAAAAATATGCAGAATTCACAGATCCTGTTTTTAAAGAGTTCTCAGACAAAGCATTTAACACAAGATGCTCAGATTACAATTCGTCAATTGATTTCTTTGTCGAGATAAGTAATTTATTTGCCGCAGCCAGAATAGATAACGTAATAAAAAAAGGTAAACCTATCTCATCTATCACTACCTCTCACAAAACAACCAATCTAAGTGAGAAAACTCAAAATTATTTGAAAACTAAAATTCGCGAAGCACATCAAAAAATACTAGTATTTCACGCATCAGGTGACAATAAAATAGAACCACACTTGGAAGAATCTTTTAAAATGGCGATTGTTCAATCTCAACATCAATGCTGGGGTCTATCATTTCCACAAGTTGTTCTCAACCTTTTAGGGATTAGTGTCTATGGAAACAGCAACGGATTGCCTCTTTTATGGGCTCAAGTTGATACTGGATATTTGCTGAGAATCGGGCAAAAAGTTGGAGCCAACTATGTAAAAGACCTTGTAGCGCACGCTAACTCTAACTTAGCAAATGGCCAACATTATACGCAAGAAGGTATGAAATTCTCTGTAACTTTCGATATTGATCACACTTTACGCGTTAGGGCAGTTACTAATGATGGTAAGAATGTTGTTTCTAATTTAGGTATGTAAATAATCAGTTGACCTTATTTTCCATAGGTTTAATCTAATTATTAGATAACTTTTCGCTTATGAATTAGTGCTGGATAAAAATTCACTTCCAAATATTGATCGGGTAGCCCTTCCTTTGCCGCCTTTGGCCGATTTTGTACCCGTGTCATCACATTATGATTTCAACACACTTATAACAAAAGATGGAAATCTTCTTCAAGTTATTGAGGTAGTTGGATTCGAGAATAAAACTTTAGATGCAAGTGAAGAAATTGAACTTCGCCAACTGGTGCGAGATACAATAAGAAAAAGCATCCCAGATTTTTCATACTCTGTGCACCTACATACTATTCGCAGCAGAAAAAACCTAATGCCATCTGGCCACTTGCCATTTGGCTTCGCAAAATTATTAAATGACAAATGGTGCAAAAAAAATAATTGGGATAAACAGCTCACAAACACTCTATACATTACAATTGTAAAACAAGGGCCTACTCATAAATTATTTGATTTATCAAAGTTATTTAAATCATTAATTTTCCCCCTCTATAAAAAAGATACCTTAGCATTTTTAGATCAGGCAAATGCAGAACTTACGGATGTTGTAACAAGTATTGTTGGCGCACTTAAAAAATTCGGTTCTAAAAGACTATCCCTAGTTAAAACTAACAAAGGGTATTTATCAGAACCATTATTCTTCTATTATCATTTAATTCATCTAACCCAAAGAAGAACACCGCTTCCTGTGAAGGATTTATCTGAATATCTGTCAAATGTAAAAATTGATTTCAAATTCAATTCTGCTGAAGTAATCGGCATATCTGAAAGGCAGTATGCTGCTATGTTTACACTAAAAGATCAGGTTGAAATTCCAGATGAAATGCTTGATAGGATTCTACAATCAGGTACTCAATTCATTATATCTCAAGCAATTTGCTTTGTTCCTCACCAAGAAGTGAAGCCGAAATTTGAAGAATACATGGATTACTATAAAATTAATAAAGCCGAAGTTATATCTGAGCTTACTGGAATAAAAGAACTTGTCGAAGGCTCAACTGGCAAGGCAACTGATTATTGCAAGCAACAAACTACTATTCTAATTCATAGTGACGACCCTAAATTTTTTGAAAGCAAGACTCTGCAAGCCGTCAAAACATTCCATGAAATTGGCCTTGTAACCGTTCGCGAAGATTTCAACCTCCCTCGCCTATTTTGGTCGCAACTACCGGGGAACTTTAAATATCTATCTCGTTTCTCATATCTACCAACAAGCAAAATTGGCTTGTTTACAAATATACATTCTAAAACTGCTGGAAGTTACAGGGGTACAAAGTGGGGGGCACCAGTTTCATTACTTAGGAAAGTTGATGGCTCACCTTACTACTTTAATTTCCATAACAAAAATGGGAATGGGAATACATTAATAGTTGGGCCTGCAAGGTCTGGAAAAACAACGTTTATGAGATTTTTCTTAGCTCAATCAACTCGCCTTGTGCCCAGAATAATTTACATAGACGTAGAAGGAAAATCACAAAATTACATAGAGGCATTGGGCGGAAAATATTTTAAAGTAACTGCAGACCAGCCAGCACCTTTTAAATTAAATCCTTTTGACTTAGATAACTTTGGAAACATTGAAGACTATTATAAAGATTGGTTAATTCACGCAATCTATCCAAGCGCAGCTTCAACAAAAGTTGTTCATGATCTATTCGAAGCTATCGCTAAGAAGCTAATTCAAGACCCAGAACCTAATAAACTCGAACTACTTAAAAAAATCATCAACGATTCTGGGGATAAAAATCTAATAGAGCGTTTCAATCAGTGTGTTGGCTCTGAGAGATTTACAAATTTATTCTCGCCATTTGGAGATGAGTTAAAGTTTTTTGATTCTGAAAATATCATTGGTATAAATATTTCTGAATTAGAAACCGACATGCAACTCTTCAACTCGTACTTGGGAATACTTCTACATAAAATTGGCAAATGTCTTGATGGCAAACCAACAGTGATTGCAATGAACAGATCGTTTATGGTGTACGATATTCCATCTTATTGCCACCTTTTTGGTGATTGGCTAGCAAATGTGAATAGAAATAATGCGGTAGCTTTACTTTCAACTGAGAAACCTTCTGAATCATCCCACTTCAAAGACTTCTACCAACATGTTAAATATTACGGTCTACAGATATTTTTATCTGACAAATTTGCAGATAAATATTTTAAAAAATCATTTGGCCTAACTGAAACTGAACTTCATAAAGTTAAAAGTTATTCAAATGATAAAAGAATGTTTGTGTTAAAACAAGACAACGTATCTCTTGTGTTATCACTGCCTCTAAAAGAACTTCAGGATGAACTAAATATATTGGTATCATGATGAAAAATTTATTTTTTACACTTTTTTTATTGCTTATGTTCATCTTCAATTATGACATGGCGCAATGCGCAGATAATCATAGCAAAGAAGATGGGGGAATGGACGAGTGTAGTATCAATGAGGAAAAAAGTGGTAAAGAAGGTAACTGCAATGATTACATCAACATTTTAGATGGAACTGAATGTTTGTGGCAGATATCTGGTAAAGGAGATGGTGCCTCGCTAAATAGCTTTCTCGATAATTCAACTGCAACAAAGTATCTGGGTACATTTAATGACGTATGGGGATATAAATATAGAGATAGCAAAGGAGTTGCATCTGAATGCAGATCTAGATTCCCTTCTGTAAATGAGAGGATGTATGTAATGCGCCAAGACAGTACTGAAGCGGAAGGCGAAGTTGAATATGTTGTTGGCCGCGATTATTGCTCTGATAGATGGGTTTGGAGCGGGACTGGAACTTGGCACTGTAACTGGTCTGAAGATGATAATGGCAACCCTAATGGAACACATTGGGGAGATCATTACCAAATGGTATTTACTAATTCTGATGTTGTACCAAACGATGGAGATACTGGTAAGAAGATATTAAGAGGTACAGCTTGGGGACACCATGTATGCTTAAAGAGAACCAAGCGTAATGAAAAGTTCGCCCATGGTAGCAATACCAACAATAGTACCAGAAGCAAAGTATGCGCTTACGTAGTAAATGCTGCTGGTGGTTGTAATAGTTATTTCGGTGATGCATCATCAGCACTTATTGGATGCGTAGACGAACCAAATTTACCTGGGCCAGATGTTTTCAATTCCGTAGTTCCTGCTGAGATTGCGCCCAAAGTAGATACAAGTCTATGCCTTGATTCAAGCGCATCTTCATGTGATAAAGCTAAAAAAAGCCTAGTTGAAAGAGGAAGTACCTTTGATAAGCCAATGGTTGTAATGACAGGTGGTGCGGTCAGCCCGATTAGAAACCCAGATGGTTCAATTACGCAAGGTACAGCAATCTCTTTAGAATTAAGATACCAATTTTATAGAGCAGATTACGACAACAATATCAAATCATGTGGAAAAATGAACCTTGAGGGCTATTCCAACATTGAATTCTGCGCCCAAGTGCCTGCAAATAATCCAAGCAAAGTTTGTGCATGTGAAAAAGACCCTAATTTTAGATTACCAGATGATGAAAGAAGTCTTACACCATTAAATTTCTGCGGCACTAACAAGCTAATGGGTTGTGTCGATAGACCAACTCTAGAACACTCTGGTTTAACTATAGTTTCTGAATCAAAAGTTTATAAACACCCTTTGACTAGAACTAAATTCCCTGCAGCACAAGTAAGCTTTGCTAAGACTGCAGATGATGGCTCAAGAAAAGCTCATTACATTGATAAAGACGGAGAGGACGCATGCTTCAATAAGAGTGAGGAGAAATTCTATGAGTGTTCTGATGACTCAAAATTATCAAAAGAGCCTATTAAACTTAAAAAAAGACTACAAATTCCTTTTGAAAATGATAATGACTCTCTAGTCAGAGAATATTATCCCAACATCTCACTCCCGCCATATGAAGGTAACTACTCTGAAGGAGATGGTTTTTGCAAAGATGAAAACGATAAAGATGTTCACTATGGTACAAGCGGTGAGTTTTACCGACTTGATGATGACGGGCACATAACTTCAAAAAAAGCTAAAGGAGATGTAGTCTGCGAAGTAGATGGTAAAAAATATAGATCAAGAGATAAAACAGCAGAACCACAGGGATATTTAAGAGATAGCAAAAAATTCTATGGTCTTGAATTCACTACAATGATTCCTACGCTTGATGCTGATGGTAATATTTTATTTGGTAGATACACTTCTGGCTTAGATTACTCTGAAAGTGAGAGAATTTGTATGCCTGTAAGGACTGCAGGATTGTGCGATAATATAGGTAGAACTCATTTCATCCCATCAGGAGAAAGAAATAGGGATTATTGTGCAAAAGTGCCAGACCAAAGCAATGATAATGAAAACCCTAATAACAACCCAAGATGCGCCCCTCTTGCTAAAGGAAACAATCAGCCAGACGCAATGAAGTTATATTGTCCAGGATCTGTGAAAAAGGTAAGAGCAGGTAATGGGGATAGAGTTTGTCTTGATGCAAATGCAGGTGAATGGGCTTTCAAAACAATTGCAGAATATTATGCAGTTAAAAGAGGTGAAGTACCTAGTTTTAGTGACACTTGTAGAAAACCGCACTACGGAGAGTATTGTTCCAGTTCTAGCGGTGCTTTGACAATCGATGCAATAACAGAACCCCTAGCTGAAAGCGCTTTTGCTTTGTGGGAAGAAACTGTACCCAGCACAACTGACACAGGTATTTGTAGTGAGGAGTTAGGCTATTCTGTAAGAAAGAAAAACAGCGTATATGATTATACACAAACTCTAATTTGTGATAAATCTCCCGCTGTAACTGGAGCTCAATGTAATGCTCGTTATACAGATTTTGTTGCTGTAAAAGCAACTCTTGATGCTAAATTGCTTGCTGAAGCTACTAAAGCATGGAATCAAAGAAATCTGAATTTAACAAGCGCAGAAATAATGGCGATAATTGCAACTCCTTTAGCTCCATTCGTTGCTGGCACTGGAACAAATGGTAAAGACTATGTTTGGTATATTGCAAACGTTCCACCAACACGCGTTATAGATAAATATGGAGAAGCTACATATTCTAACGCTTGCGTTATTACAGAAACACCTCCGCCACCACCGCCAGCTGGCTAAGATAAAAAGGCTGCAAAGTCAGATCTTACGAGAGAGTACAGCAATACATCTGTAGGTTCACCACGAATCACTCGATAGTTTCTAAGAGTGCCTTCGAGTTTGAAACCTACTTTTTCTAATATTTTTTGCGATGGAACATTGCCAAGCATAGTTCTAGCTTCTATGCGCAGCAGTCCCATGTTCTTAAAACCAAAAATAAGAGCGTTATTTAGAGCTTTGGTCATAATTCCTTTTCTCCAATGCTCACGCATTAAATCGTAGCTAATTTCAGCTCTACAGTTATGTATATTCCAACTATTATAACCAATAGTTCCAATGAATTTATCATTGCTAGTATCAGCAACAGCCCAGAAAACACTTTGCTTTCTATAGAATAACCCACCCCAAAATTTAATCTCTTGCTCAGCCGATTCAACCGATGTTGGAATATCTTCATCTGAAAGATACTTAACAACTTCTGGATCTGACATCATTGAATAATATTCTTCCTTGTCAGATAACATAAGGTCTCTGAGCCTAATACTGCCTAAATCAATTACTGGAAACTTACTAAAAAACTTATAAACATTAACTGACAAAACACCCTCTAAATAACCTATTTATTTCCCAACTATTAGCATAATAAATTACATTTTACTAATGAATTTAGTTCAATGTTCTCTCTGATTTTATTGATGTTTTGGCTAATATTAGAAAAAAAGCCTTATCAGCAACATTTAGTCAAATAGGCTTCCTTGCCCAGAAACTTTTTTAATATCAGTATAAACAGAAGTTTGGCCGTCTGCGAACTCGATCTCTAATTTTCTGTTTGGAAGGATTTGGCTGGCACTATGGAGTATTTTTTCTCCATCCTTAACTATCGCGAAGCCACGAGCTAATACCTTTTTATAATGATAGCTTTCCAACAATTTTGAAAGTATCTCAATATTGTTGCAACTCTTGCTTAGAACCATATCCAATGCACTTTTCATCATTTTTTTCGTATTAGATACCCTCTCGGCCTTAATTTGCAAACTAGATGCAAACTGCGCCAGCACACCAGAACATCTTTGCAATCTATTTTCATGAATCTTGACTAAATTAGGTAACGAAACTTTAATCCTCAATCCAAACTGTTTAACTGCATTTAGCAATTCTTTTCTAACTGGCACTGCCATTTCTGCTGCAGCAGTTGGGGTTGGCGCACGCCTGTCAGACACGAAATCAATTAGCGTTGTATCAGTTTCGTGGCCTACAGCAGAGATAATTGGTATTTGCGATTCTGCAACAGCTCTAATTACAATCTCTTCATTAAATGGCATTAAATCTTCAATTGACCCACCACCCCTCGCCACAATTAAAATATCTGGCTTAGGCAAATTATCAGGCAAATTATTGAATCCATGAATAGCTTCAGCAACTTGTTTTGCAGCCTCCTGCCCTTGCACTAGCACTCCCCAAACTAATACGTGCACAGGGTATCTATCTTGAATACGGTGCAGAATATCTTGAATAACAGCACCTGTTGGCGATGTAATAACACCAATAACTTTTGGCAAGAATGGGAGAGTTTTTTTGCGATCTTCATCAAACAAACCTTCGGCTGCTAATTTTTGCTTACGCTTTTCCAAAAGAGCAAGTAAAGCTCCAACACCAGCAACTTCTATTTTGCTTACTGTAAGCTGATAATTTGATCTAGCTGCATAAGTAGTGATTTTTCCCGAACAGATTACTTCTAATCCGTCTTCAGGTTTAAATGGCAGTGATGCAGCAGTGCCTTTCCAGCAAACTGAATTTAAAACCGCTTTATCATCTTTGAGATTAAAATATATGTGGCCATTAGTGTGTAATTTTAGCCCTGAGATTTCCCCTCTAATTCGAACATAAGAAAAAGTTTCTTCGATCGTCATTTTTAAAACTTCAGATATCTCGGAAACTGAGAACTCTGGAATCGTTGGTTTATTTTGAAATAATGGAAGCTCTGTCATTTAACGTGTTTGGCTATTTCTTTTTTAAGGAGCAATATTAGTCTAATCTTATTCACTCAATTCCTCTTTCGCCTTTTTATAAGCAATTATACCAACCGTCTCTTTGCCGTCTAGTCTAATATCATTAAAATATTTTGGAGAATTATTTAAATAGAATGAATCATATACTTCAAATCCAGCTTCTTTGAACACTTTAACTGTAGTGTCTAAGTCCATAAAGTTCTTTATGTCTTTTGGTGATTTGGTTTTAATTGAACCAGGATATCTTTCTTGTCCTGCTTTTCTAAGCTCAAATTCTTTAATAAAATATTCCATTTTCTTGTTGTATGGAGAGTCCACGGTTACATATACTTTGCCTCCATCTCTTAACAGATCATACATTATCTTAAGACCCTTATCCATTTCAGAAGGATTAAGATAGTGTAAGACTCTTTGAGCTAAAATAGAATCTAATGAATCATTTTTAATTTTAAAATTCGCAGGAAATTTCCCTGGAGCCAATATAACTTGCTCTTCATATTTAGCTGGTACACTTGCCTTAAATATTTCTAGATGCCTTTTATCCAGATCATTAACATAAACTGTTGCGCCTTTTTCTAAGGCTTTTTGACTAACATAACCAAAGCCAGCTCCTATTTCTAAAACTTTAGATTCAGGAGTTAAATCATCAAGAAACTTTGAACTAACTTCATCCAAATCGTTTATTATCCAACCCATTTTATTTAATGTTTCAAAACGACCATCATCAACAGAAGCTTCAACACTTGTATTTGTTGGGTTCTGGACAGGTTGAGAGCGTAATTCACCAAGACAACCAGTTAATAAAGTTATTGTAGCTAGAGAAATTATTGCTTTTATTTTCATAAATATCCTATGGATGTTTTGCTGTTTTTATACCAAATGCTTGCTCTTTATATAAGCCTTCGATCTTTATAAGATCTCCTGTGAAAGCTCTGACCACTACTCCTGTTTCGTTAAGTAGTTCAGTAGAGATTGCTATGCTTTTTTCCCAATTCTTCATTTCCGCTGGATCATTTCCAGGAAATCCTTCGTGGTATATAACTTCCTTGATACCAGACTGTATTATTGATTTTGTACACCTTGCACATGGCAACCATTGGCAATAAAGTGTGCAACCCTTTGCTGAAACACCATTCATAGCGCAATGTAGTATAGCATTTTCCTCAGCGTGATTGACTGCTTCGTATTTATACTCTTTATTTTCATATCTATAATTTCTATCAGCAACACCGCGTGGGAGGCCATTATAACCTGTTGCTCTTATTTCTTTATCTGGACCAATAATTACAGCACCTACTCTTGTAGATGGATCTTTGCTTTTCATAGACACTAAATATGCCATTGTCATGAAATATTGATCCCAACTGTAACTGTGTAGCATTTAGACTCTCCAAACATTATGACATTAACGTGACTTAAATATAAACCAGCAAAGTTGTTTTAAGCAATGAATTTTAATTTTGTGAGATCAGTATTTTCTACTTCTGATTTATAAATAGTAATTGCTTCGCCTGAGATTAAAACTCTTTCTCCGTTATCTTGGCATTTAATTATTCCTCCACGCTTAGAAGCTTGGTATGCCATCATATTTTTTTTCCCTAATTTTTTACTCCAGTATGGAATCAAAAGACAATGCGCAGATGCACATACAGGATCTTCGTCAATACCAACGCTAGGTGCAAAATATCTGGATAGAAAGTCATATTCTCCCTCACCCCTCGCAGTAGCAATTAGTGCGCGGCATTTAACTTTTTTAAGTTCTTCTAAATTGGGTTTCAAATTATAAAGCTCTTCTTCGGAAGCAAACTCCATAAACATTCTGTCATTAGAAAAACCATTGAACTGCGGTCTAATGTTAACAACAGAGTGAATTTCTTTCGCAAATATTCTTTCTTCAATATCTCTATAAGCTGGAAAATTTAGGCTGTACCATTTCTTGAATTTATTAGTGTAGAGTTTTCCAACTTTACTATTAAATTCAATATCTGCCCCATCTTCTATCATTTTTTCTTCGAAAAGAATATGGGTTGTAGCAATTGTAGCATGCCCGCAAATAGATGCTTCAGAGTGCGGTGTAAACCATCTGATATCAAATTTTCTTTCGCCAGTTTTCTTTACGAATGCCGAGTTTGAAAAACCTAGCTTAGTAGCAATCTCTTGCATTATAGAATCATCTGGGAATTGATCGTAAAAACATACGCCCGCAGGGTTACCTTTAAACGGCTCACTGGCAAAAGCATCAACAACCCAGATGTTCTGAGGCATGATTAGATACTCATTATTTCTTTTTCTTTATCAACAACTGCTTGATCAACTTTTTTAGTAAATTCATCAGTGACCTTTTGAACTTCTTCAGAGCGATTACGGCCTTCATCTTCAGAAATTTGTTTGTCTTTTTCTAATTTTTTGAATGCATCCATTCCATCGCGACGGATATTTCTAACAGAAATTTTTGCATTTTCGCCATATTCGTGAGCTTTTTTAGAAAGCTCTTTACGGCGCTCTTGTGATAGTTGAGGGATAGGAATTCTAATCATATTTCCTTCAGGCATAGGGTTTAAGCCTAAACCAGATTCATTGATAGCTTTCACAACATTTTGTGTAAGACCACCATCCCAAACCTGAACTGTCAACATTTGTGCTTCAGGAGCATTTACAGTTCCAACTTGTGTGATTGGCATAAAGCTTCCATAAGCTTCAACTTTAATTGGGTCTAGTAAAGCAGTTGATGCTCTACCAGTTCTTAAACCATTTAATGAATGTTTTAGAGATGCAATAGCACCTTCCATTCTCTTCTTTAAGTCTACAATAACAGGATGTTCCATAAATAACCTATTCAACAATTGTACAATTTCCAATTCCCTGCACTACTTTTGCAAGCTCACCTTTAGCGTGAATATCAAAAATAAGTATAGGGACTTTATTATCTCTGGCCAAACCTATAGCAGCAGAATCCATAACCTGCAAGTTCATAGTTAGCACTTCTTTGTAGTCAATTTTATCAAATTTAACCGCAGCAGGATTTTTTCTTGGGTCTTCGGAATATACACCATCAACTTGTGTTCCTTTTATGATTACATCGCAACCCATTTCAAGCGCTCTTAAAGTAGAGCTGGTATCTGTTGTAACATACGGGTAACCAGTTCCTGCAGCAAATATTACTACTCTTCCTTTTTCCATATGCCTTATTGCTCGACGGCGAATATAAGGCTCGCACACTGCAGTCATAGCAATAGCAGATTGTACCCTAGTATTAACACCATTTTTTTCCAAAACACTTTGCAGTGCTAAAGCGTTCATGACTGTGGCCATCATTCCGATGTAATCAGCACTCACTCTTTCGATTCCAATTTTAGTTAGAGTTGCTCCTCTACAAATATTACCACCGCCTACAACGATACAGACTTCAACACCCAGGTCTTTTGCAGCTTTGATATCATGACATAAACTATTGATAGCTTCATGCTCATAGCCAAATTGGTTATCTCCCATTAAAATTTCGCCAGAGAGTTTTAGTAAAATTCTTTTATACTTTAATTGACTCATAAAATTCCCATAAAAAAGGAGGCTCAAGGCCTCCTAAATTTTCTTATTAAGCACCAGCGGCGGCCGCTGCTACTTCTTGAGCAAAATCGACTTCTTTCTTCTCGATTCCCTCACCGATATTAAATCTCACAAAACCTGCGATTTTAATACTAGCTCCAACTTGCTTACCAGTATCTTCAACCACTTGTGAAATTCTTGTTTTTCCATCCATAACGAATAGCTGTTCAGTGAGTACAACTTGTTCATAGAATTTAACAAGACGTCCTTCAACCATTTTCTCAATAACTGCATCAGGCTTACCAGAACCTTTTGCTTGATCCACAATAAAAGCTCTTTCTTTTGCAACTAAAGCAGGGTCAAGATCAGATACATTTAGTGACTCTGGTTTTGTAGCAGCAATGTGCATCGCAATTTGCTTTCCTAGTTGTACCAATTTGTCTTCCGATGCATCAGATTCAAGAGCAACTAAAACACCTATTTTGCCAAGTCCTGTGGCAATTGAGTTATGAACATAACTAATTACTGCACCTTTTGATACTGATAACTTCTCTGCTCTACGTAATGTAATATTCTCACCAATCACAGCGATATTTTCAGCTACAGCAGCTGCATTAGCCGCTTTAAAGCTTTCAAAATCAGTATTAGCAGATATAAATCCGCTTACTAAGTTTTGTGCTAAAGCTTGGAATTTATCGTTTTTAGCAACGAAATCTGTCTCTGAGTTAAGCTCAAGAACAGCTCCAGTATTTCCTTTTGTAACTACTGCAACAAGTCCTTCAGCTGTAATACGTCCAGCTTTTTTAGCTGTAGCTGCTAAACCTTTTTTCCTTAAGAAATCTACTGCTGCTTCAAAGTCACCTTGAGTTTCGACTAGAGCTTTTTTGCAATCCATCATTCCTGCGCCAGTTTTCTCGCGTAGGTCTGCAACTGCTTTTGCATTAATAACTGTCATAGTATTGATACCTTCTAAATTATTCAGATTTTTCATCAGCTTTTTTAGCTGGCTTTTTTTTCTTTGTTACAACTGTAGCAGCCTTTTTCTTAGAGTCTGATTTTTCAGATTCTTCAGCAGGCATTTCACTATTTGCAACATCAGCAGAAGATATATCTACTGGTTTAATGTCTAGGCCAGACGACGATAAACCATCTTGAATTCCTGATAGAATCGCTTCTGCAGCTAAACTTGTGTATAACTCAATTGCTTTACGTGCATCATCGTTCCCAGGGATAACGTAATCGATGCCATCTGGTGTCGAGTTTGTATCAACAACTGCAATAACAGGTATGCCAAGCTTTCTAGCTTCTTGAACAGCTAAATCTTCTTGTTTTCTATCAATGATAAACACTACATCTGGTTTACCACCCATATTTCTAATGCCACCAAGAACATTATCAAGTTTGATACGTTTACGATCAATTTCTAATAATTCTTTTTTATTTAGACCTGAATTTTCATCAGCTAAAATGTCTTCATATTCTTTTAAGGTTTTGATTGATGCAGAAACTGTTGACCAGTTTGTTAGCATGCCACCTAACCATCTATGATTTACATAGTACTGCCCACAACGTGTTGCTTGTTCAGCAATAATTTCATTAGCTGTCTTCTTTGTTCCAACAAATAGAACTCTGCCATTTTTAGAAGCTACATTTCTAAGAACATTTAACGCTTCTTTAAGCATTGGAGCGGTTTTTTGAAGGTCAACTATATGGATACCATTTCTTGTTCCATAAACATATTTTGCCATTTTTGGATTCCAGAAGTTCTTTCTGTGACCATAGTGAACGCCAGCTTCTAGCAATTGGCGTATAGTAAATTGCGCTGTATTAGACATTTTATTCCTTTATAATTTTGGTTAAACCTCTGCAGAACCGACATTATGCCAAATGGCACAACACCAAAATAAGCTCCTGCATGCGTATTTGTGGGTGATAAATTACAACAAAAGCGTAGTTATTTCAAGCCCTTTTAAACAGATTTTTCAAACTAAAGCTGTACTGAAGAATCCTTTCCAAGAAACCAATGAACCAAATTTGCTCGTGTTTTTGCAAAAGTTTCACACCCACGATCATAAAGAATAAACAATTTGCGTATAACAATGATATCAAAACACCATATTTCAACGCCAAGTTATTGAAGATTAATGACAATATGATAGCGCTTCCCGATACCATTGCTGTAATCAAATTTTTTACAGTATTATTTCTACGAGAATGATAGCCAGAAAGCATTATACCCAAAGACAATAAAACAAGAACTATTGTGTACATCGGCCAAATTAGGCGTTGGTGAGCATTTACAGCAAATTCATGTTTTATATTATCGCTAAGGTTTTCTGCATCAAAAAGTTGGCTAACATATAGCTCGTTAACGTCGTAGCTTCTTATCAAAGAGGTCTCGGTAAATAACGATAAGTTGAAACGGTAGCTATCAAAAAATACTAATGAGATGTTGCCTGAACTCTTATTTTCTTCTTGTTGAGAACCATTTTTTAACAAGAATTCTGGCCCTTTTGTTGTTCTGGTTATCGAACCTGAGTCAGCCATAATAGTACTTGGCTTATCAGGATTACGGCTATCGTAGATAAAAATTCCTTTGAAATTTGCATCGTCAGTTTTTTCATCAATATAAACTGTGAGGTTATTTATTTGTGAATTAAATACTCCCTCTTCTAAAAACAAAGAAAGGTATTTGTTTTTAAAAATCTCCTGCATATCTTTAAATTCTCTATAGCTCTTTGGCATGAAATAAAGAGAGATGGCATAATTGAAAATTGTAACTAAAAGTGCATAAACGATAATAGGTTTTGCAATTTGTGCATTGCTCAGACCAGCATTTCTTAACACCACCAATTCTCTATCGTGCGATAACTTATTGATGAGCATAATTGACGCAATCAATATAGCGATAGGTATAATGATATAAGAAAGTGGAGTGATCAGCATCGCCGTAATTTTCAAGAAACTGAATATATCAATTCCTTTGCTAGTGATTAGATCAATTAACCTAAGTGATTGGGTCAACCAGACCATTGCGATCAGAACAAAAAGCACGCTAAAAAAATATGCATTCACTTGCTGAATGATATATTTTAAATAGGTTTTGATCACATTAATCTCTAGTTAGGGAATTAATCCTGTCTGAATAGTACGTGTCTCAATTCTTCAAAGTTCTCAAGAACTTTACCTGTACCAAGAGCTACACACGATAGTGGTTCTTCAGCAACAAACACTGGAAGACCAGTAGCATCTGAAAGAACTTTATCAAGATTTTTAAGCAACGCACCACCGCCAGTCATAACAATTCCACGGTCTACTATATCTGATGATAATTCAGGAGGAGCTGATTCTAAAACGTTTTTCACAGCTGTGACTATTGCATTAACTGGGTCAGTTAAGCTTTCAGCAACTTGTGCTTCACTAAACGCCATTTCTTTTGGAACTCCATTAACAAGATCACGACCTTTGATTTCCATTGTTCTTGGCTTGTTATCAGGAGTACAAGCAGCACCAATTTCTTTTTTGATCATCTCAGCAGTTGATTCACCAATCAACAAGTTATGATGTTTGCGGATGTAATGAATAATTGCTTCATCCATGCTGTCACCACCTACCCTAACAGACCTTGCATAAACAATTCCGCCAAGTGATAGCACGGCAACTTCTGTTGTACCACCGCCAATATCAACAATCATTGAGCCAGTTGGCTCGGTAACAGGAAGATTAGCACCAATAGCAGCTGCCATTGGTTCTTCAATTAAGTATACTTCTCTAGCGCCAGCACTTTCTACTGCATCTTGAATAGCTCTTCTTTCAACTGGCGTAGAACCAGATGGAACACATACGATCACTAGTGGGCGCGCAAAGAATGTACGCTTGTTGTGAACTGTATGGATAAAATATTTGATCATTTCTTCAGCGCCTTTGAAGTCGGCAATAACACCATCTTTAAGAGGCCTGATAGCTTGAATCTCTGCTGGAGTACGACCCAACATCATTTTTGCTTGATTTCCGAAAGCGTAAGGAACCATTGTTCCTTTATCATTTAATAACGCAACAACTGATGGTTCGTTAAGAACAATACCTTTGCCTGAAACATAAACTAATGTATTTGCAGTACCCAAATCTATAGCCATGTCGGATGAAAACATCCCAAGAACTTTTGCTAGCATATTAAAACCTGAAATTTAAATTCCCTTTCAAATTAAGATATATTTAACTTATTTGCAAGTGGTAGATATTATTAAATACTTATATTAGCTATATCTTATTTATTGCGGTTTGGGCAGTACATCGTAGAAATTAATTTCTATATGCAAATTAATTAGGCATTTCTAATTTGACTTAACATCTATTGATTTCTAGGAAATTTCTATTTGTGGTCTGTTTTCATTAACGAGTCTTCTGAAATCATTTAAAACATTATTTTGTGGGCCGTATATCAATTTGAACCACATAGGACTTTGTACTGAATTTAGCTCAAAATCTTGATCTTTTGCCATTTCTTTCGCACAATTAGCCAATTTATCTTTCAACATACGCTCTAAAATGTATGACAAACAAATTGAACAAGCGCTCATTGAAGTAGAAAATAAAACATTAGGTACTGTTAGATTTGCATTCCACGCGCCATATATTGCTATGGCAATTGAAGACAAAGAAAAAAGTATAGGAATTTTTACTTGATTGTCTAACTCAGGGTCCTCTCTGTAATTACATAGAGAGAAGACGGACGTATATGCCGAAAGTTTCTCAGCTCTATGAACTGCGTACATAGCGCTGCACATTACGACTGGCACTACGCAACTTTTGATTAATTCATTTAACATAAAACCTCATTTATAAATTATTAACTTTGACATATACCACAAAAAAAAGTACTTCGGCCAGCAATTCTAATCATTTCTATTTTAGTATTGCAGGCTTTGCATGGCTTACCTTTCTTACCATAAACTGCAAATTCATGCTGGAACGAGCCTACATCACCATTTGAGCGAACATAGTCGCGCAACGTTGAACCACCAGATTCAATTGCAGCTTGTAGAACTTTTTTAATATTTATTACTAGTTTTTGAAGCTCAACATCAGTTAAAGATTTAGGTTGGCGTAATGGGTGAATACCTGAATAGAACAAGCTTTCACAAGCATAGATGTTACCGACTCCTACTATGTATTTAGCATTCATAATAAAGCTTTTGATGTTTCCAACTTTGTTACGAACAAGACTCTTTAACATATTAGCATCAAAAGCATCGGTAAGTGGCTCGACGCCCAATTCATTAAACAATGGGTGAGTTTCAAATTCATCGTTTGCCACAAGCGTAACCAAGCCAAAGCGACGCGGGTCGTTATATACAAGAGTTTCTGAACCCAAAGAAATCATAACGTGGTTATGTTTATTTTCTGCTAATTTAGCGCCAAACAAGAGCTTACCTGACATTCCAAGATGAATGACAATTACACGATTATTGTTTAAATTTATTAATATGTATTTAGACCTGCGTACTACTGACTCAATCTTACAGCCAACTATTTCTTGAATATTTTTGGGAAAATCAATTCGCAACCTTTTGTCACTTAATTGTAGATTTAAAATTTCTCGCCCAACAATCTGCCCCCTCAACCCTCTAACAACGGTCTCAACTTCAGGAAGTTCAGGCATCTTGACGACCTACGGAAATATATTTAAAGCCTTGCTTTGCAACTGATTCTGCCGCAAAAATATTTCGCAAATCAACCATGACATGGTTTTTCATTAACTTCTTAGCTTTTGTAAAATCTAATTCTTTAAACTCAGCCCATTCAGTAACAATACAGACTAGGTCTGCCTCTTTTAAAACATCATTCATTGAATCAACAAACTCTGCACCTTTGAATAGCTTTTTAGCTTCTTTATAAGGCTTGCTTGGGTCATAAGCTTTAACTTTAAAGCCAGCTTTTAATAGTTTGTTTATCACAACAATACTTGCGCTATCTCGCATGTCGTCAGTATCAGCTTTAAACGCAAGACCAAGTATAGCAATGCTTTTACCTTTAACTTTTTTAGCAGCATCGATAACTTTTGCTGCCATTTTTTCTTTGCGTATCTTGTTTGATTTAATAACCGCTTCGATAATTCTAGAATTAGAATTTTGGTCTTTAGCATATTTAGCAAGTGCCAATGTATCTTTTGGAAAACATGATCCGCCATAACCAGGCCCAGCTTTTAAATAATGCAGCCCTATCCTCTTATCATACCCCATACCTTTGGCAATTTCTTCAATATCTGCACCAGCCTTTTCTGCAAGGTCTGCCATCTCATTTATAAAAGCAATACGCATAGCCAAGTAGCAATTCGCTGAGTATTTAATCAATTCAGCGGTAGTATTTGTTACAAAAATCAGCGGAATTCCTTTTGTAGTTAGCGGCTTATATAGCTCTTCCGCAGTTTTCTTAGCACCTTTTGAACAACCGACTACCACCCTGTCAGGCTTCATAAAGTCGTTTACAGCAGAACCTTCGCGCAAGAATTCTGGGTTTGAAATAACTTCAAAGTTAAGTTCAGGTCTTAATTTCTTGAATAAACTTTTAATTTGCTTCGATGTGCCAACTGGCACTGTAGATTTAATTACAACGAACTTGTCTGAAGTAGCAGTATTTGCAATATTCTCAACAACTTCATTTAAATACTTAAGATTCGCCGAACCAGACTTTGTTGCTGGCGTTCCAACAGCTATCACTATTACTTCAGAATCATTTATTTTAGAAGAATCACTACTAAAACACAGTTTATCTTGTTCAATACATTTAATAACTAAATCGCTAAGATCTGGCTCATGTATGGGTATAATTCCTTTTTTCAGGGCAGAGATCTTAGATTTATCTTTATCTATACAGGTAACAATATGCCCAAAGGCCGCAAAGCAAGTACCAGCTACTAACCCAACGTATCCAGTGCCGATAACTGCAATTTTCAAATTGCCCTCTGTGATTTAGGAAACTAAGCTTGTTTAGCTTTGAATCTAGGATTCTTTTTATTGATGATGTATACACGGCCTTTTCTTTTAACGATTTGGCAGTTTTTATCGCGCTTTTTTGCCGATTTCAATGATGATACAATTTTCATAATATTTCTCTAACACTTTAAGTTGCGTCGAGTATATTATGAAATATCACCTTATGCAAGAGGCTTTGCTTGATTTTGATTGAAGAAAATATATTTTTCCTGCTAGTATCATAGGATAGACATGTTTTTCATCGTAAAAGGACCTTATGCTTAGCAGCAAAAAAAATAAAGATAAAAAGTATTTGGATAAGCTGATAGAAAATATTAAAGACAAGGATAATCAAGAATTTACCCGAAGACTCTATTCTGAAGTCACTCAAGAAGACCTAGAACATTTAGAAGAAGCCCACCTTATTTCTGCGGCTAGTTCCCTTTTTAAGCTATTTAAAAATCGTAAAAATTCGCAATATAAAATCAACATATTCAGAAGCTCACCCGATGCTAATTATGCATCTATAGAGATTATAACTCCTGATATGCCATTCTTAATAGACTCTTTAGGCAACGAGCTTAAACAACAGCAATATGATATACATTTAATTGTTCACCCTATCCTATTTGTTGAAAGAGATAAAAGTGGTAACTTTGTAAAATTCAGTGACTCAGGAAAGAAAGAAACCATAATTCAATTCCATATTGCAAATTGGTTGGACGAAGACAAATTAAAATCGCTTAAAAATCGCCTAGATAAAGTAATGGAGTGCATTCATTATGGAGTCGCAGATTGGAGAGCAATGCTAGCTAATATGTCCCAATCCATTGATCATTTGAAAGATGCAAGCGCATTACGTACAAATGAAATGCGCGATGAATCAATTGCCTTTTTAGAGTGGTTAATGGATAACCACATGGTTTTCTTGGGTTATTATGAAACCAAGATTAGTGGTAGTAAAGTTACGCCAATCAAAGGATCTCACCTAGGGATTGTAAAGAGTGATTATTATAGCGTTGGAGAAGTTCCTACAGATAGCCAATACACAAGTTCAGATCCAATATTCATTAGAAAATGGGACAGTCGCTCAGTCGTACATAGATCTGCGCACATGGATTTAATTGTTGTAAAAAAATATGACGAATCAAAGAAATGTATTGGTGCACACCACTTTTTAGGGTTGTTCACGTCATCAGTCTATTATCAAAGCGTGCGCCAAATACCTTTGATGCGCAAAAAGATTGGCCAAGTTATCAAAAGATACGGCTATCCTGAATCAAGCCATAATTGCAAAGAATTAGTTACCGCAATGGAATCTTTCCCACGTGGGGAGCTATTGCAAATGAGTATAGATGAACTTTATGATACAGCTACTGGAATTGTATCTCTAACACTAGTGCCTAGAGTTCGAGTATTTATTAGAAAAGATAGAATTGGTAAATTCACAAGTTGTATTGCTTTCATTCCTGAAAGAAGATTCAATCCTGAAGTGCGCGTTATAATTGAAGACATCATTTGTCGTCATCTAAATGGCACAGTTTCAAAGCAATATGTGTATGTCGGAGAATCTTCTCTAACTAGACTTCAGCTAATTATAAAAACCGATCCTGATAATACTGCAAAAGTTGATACAGCTAGAATCGAAAAAGATATAATGAATGCAATTAGTATCTGGAGCGACCAGCTTTCTGAAGCGTTTGAAAAACATTATCCTAAACGCGAAGCCATTACACTTTTCAACAAATACAAAGATGCTTTTGATGTGAAATACCGTTCATTCTTCACGGGTTCACAAGCAGTACATGATACAAAATTAATTGAAAAATGTTTGAACTCTAATAGCGTTGAATTTGATATTTACATCTCTTCAAAAGGCGGCGCACAAGAATATACACAGTTAAAAATTTATTCTGCAGATAAAGAATTACCTTTATCTGCAACTTTACCAGTTATTGAAAACCTAGGTTTTTATGGCGTAGATGAAGTTACATACCCTGTCAAATTATCAAAAAATGATGGCACACCAAGAGATTTGTATATCCATCACTTTAGACTTCACACAAAAGATTCAGATGTAACAGTAACACCTGAACTGCACGACAATCTTCTGATTGCAATGTCAAAAATCTGGAAAAATGAACTTGAAGATGACAAGTTTAATAGCTTGATGATCCATCTTGGAGCAACTTGGAGAGAAGCATCAATTGTACGTGCCTATACTAGGTATTTAAAACAAACTGATTTCCCTCATACACCTGAATATGCTTTAGAAGCGTTAATTGCAAATAAAAGCATAGCTAAAAAATTAATTAGATTGTTTAACCATAGATTTTCTTTAGAAAATAAAAATCAGAATAATGAAGCTAATTCATTAGCTGCAAGTATTACTAACGATCTTACAAATATCAAAAGCATTACAGAAGATCGCGTTATTAGAAGTTTCTTAGGTGTGATTAATGCTACATTAAGAACTAATTTCTTTCAAACCCAAGAAAATGGCGAACCTAAAGATTATATATCATTTAAAATTGATTCTAGCTTGGTAGTTGACTTACCACAGCCAAAACCTTACGCAGAAGTTTTTGTGTATTCACCACGTTTCGAAGCAATTCACTTAAGAGGTGGGAAAGTAGCTAGAGGTGGATTACGTTGGTCTGATCGTAAAGAAGATTTTAGAACAGAAGTTTTGGGATTGATGAAAGCTCAGATGACTAAAAACTCTGTTATAGTTCCTGTTGGTTCAAAAGGTGGATTTGTACTTAAGAAAGTTTCAATGTCAGATGGTAGAGATGCCTTCATGAACGAAGGAGTTGCATGCTATAAAACGTTCTTAAGCGGTATTTTGGATGTTACAGATAATATTATCAATAACAAAATTGTACCTCCTAAAAACGTAGTCAGAAAAGATGGGGATGATCCATACTTAGTAGTTGCCGCAGACAAAGGTACAGCTACTTTCTCAGATTATGCAAACAGTGTATCAGAGAAATATGGCTTCTGGCTTGGTGATGCGTTTGCATCAGGCGGCTCTGCTGGTTATGACCATAAGAAAATGGGAATTACTGCTAAAGGTGGTTGGATTTCTGTTGAGCGTCACTTCCAAGCACTTGGCAAGAATATTGAGAAAGAAGAATTCACAGTCGTCGGTGTTGGCGATATGGCAGGAGATGTTTTTGGCAATGGAATGTTATTATCAAATAATATGAAATTGATTGCAGCATTCAATCATATGCATATATTTATTGATCCTACACCAGATACAAAGAAAAGTTTTGCTGAAAGACAGAGATTATTTAACTTACCAAGATCTCAATGGACGGACTATGAACCAAAATTAATCTCTAAAGGTGGCGGAATATTTGATAGAAAACAAAAAACTATCCAATTGTCTTCTGAAGCTAAAAAAGCATTGAATATAACTGAATCAAGCTTATCGCCAGACGCCTTAATTAGAGCAATCTTAATGGCTCCAGTAGATCTGTTATGGAATGGTGGTATTGGGACATATGTTAAATCTAAGAACGAATCTAACGAAAGATTGGGTGATAAAGCTAACGATAGCTTAAGAATAAATGGCGAAGATCTACGTTGCAAAGTTATTGGCGAAGGTGGAAATCTTGGAATGACCCAACTTGGCCGTATTGAATACGCAAAAAATGGAGGCAGATTAAATACAGACTTCATAGATAACTCAGCTGGCGTTGATTGTTCAGATCATGAAGTTAATATAAAGATTGGTTTATCTGACCAACTAATTTCTGGAAAAATGAAAAGAAAAGAGCGTGATGCTCTACTCGATAGAATGACAGCAGAAGTTGGTGAGCTTGTACTTCAAGATAACTTCAAACAAAATTTAATCCTTACTATTGAGCAATTCAGCAAGCCTGCAAAAATACATGGACATGCTTGGTTGATCAAACATCTTGAGAATAAAGGAGAACTAAATAGAGCAATAGAATATTTACCTAAAACTGCAGAACTAAATGCTCTTGTCGCAGATAAACACAATTTAACTCGACCAGAAATGTCTGTAGTTTTGGCATACGCAAAAAACTCCATCTACTCAATGCTTTGTAAACACCAATTCAAGATAGACTCTTGTTTGCAAAAATATCTATACAACTACTTCCCAACAGAGTTCCAAAAGAAACATTCTAAGTTAATTGATCAACACAAGTTAAAAAATGAAATCTTAGCTACTGTTCTTACAAATGACTTTGTTAATATCATGGGTTGCGCATCTTTCCACCAAATGATGGAAGATAAAGGCATTGATCCTGTGAGAATTATAAAAGCTTATATAATTGTAAAAGAGCTTTATGAAGTCGATAAGCATTGGAAAAGAATTGAATCACTTAGTAATAAGTGTCCAGTTGAAATGCAGATAAGTTTATTCAACCATCTACAAGCTGTTATTGAAAGAAACGTGCTATGGATGCTAAACAATGTTGATTCTATAGACAATGTTGAGCAGACTATTGCCACATTTAAAGTTGGAGTTCTAACTCTTAGAAATAACATAAAGGACTTTGTCACCGACTCAATGAAAGAAGAATACGAGAAAAATCTTGTTTATTTTAGTGATAACAAAGAAGCTTTTGAAGTTGGTAAAGAGATATGTAAAATGCGTCTTGCTAAAACAGTAGTTGATATTGTTTATATTGCATCAAAAGTAAAAACAAAAATCTCAGATGCTGCTAAAATATTCTTCACACTTGGCGAGTCTATGCACTTCACATGGTTGATTTCTCAGACTAGAAGCTTTGTTCCAAGACAATATTTCCAATCTATCGCCTTGAGAGCATTAGTAAGTGAAATTCAAGAAATGCAAATGAAGCTGACTGAGGAACAACTCAAAGCTAAGAAAACAAGGTCTATTTATGATAACGACAATTATAAAAAATATAATCAATTCATATCAGACTTAAAAGCTTCTGGAGAAGGCAATGATACCATAGTTTCAATGGTCACAATTGCTGTAAACAGGGTCAAAGGCTTGGCAAAATAAGGTATTTATTTTGTAATTAACTGTGAAAAATACCTATTGACACTCTTTAATAAACACCGTATAATTCTCCCCAGATACATTAATTAAACGATGTATAATAAATTAAAGGGGGAAATATGCTTAAATACTTAACAAGCACTGCATGCAACTTAGTTTGTACTGCAGGTAAAATATCAAGTTACGCTACTAATCAATCTTTACATGCTGTTGTCAGCTGCCTACAAAAACCTGTTAACTTTTTTTGTGATTCTTTAAAAGGCTACTCTGATATAGCTTTAAATTTTGGAATGGGCATCAAAATAGCAGACTTTTTATATTCAAACAAAATATTGACTGAATGTTTCGAAGGCACTATTCCAAACTCGCTATATAATGGTATAGGCTATGCAGCTCAACAAGCTCAATCACTAGATATAGTAAATGATTTAATTACAAGTGGAATTCTAATATCTGCGACAGTATCTTATGGCCTACCACTTGTTAATTGCGCACTTAATGCAACGCACTTAGCAATTGACAAGATTGTTCCACCATATGCGGATGAGATAGGATTCTTATTTGCTAAAAATTATAATTTGACTCAAACAAATGAAGCTAGAATAGCTGACCAATTGGAAAAACTTAATCACTTGATTGGTGATAGAGTTGATTCAATCCATGGACTAATTAGCCCAGCTCAAAATGCTGAGCAAATAGAATATGTTGGTTAAGCAGCAATAGATTGGCTGATAATTTTATTCAACCGTTTCATAAAACCTTGTGGATCTTTTAGGTTCTCACCTTCAAGCACACAAGCTTGGTCATATATAATGTAAACCAAATCTTCAGTATTGCTGCTGGTGTTATTTTTCTCAACATCAGCGGCAATTTTTTGAACAATTGGATGCCCCATATTAATTTCCAAAATCTTAGCAGAAGCCACTTTTAATTGCTTTTGGTCGATTAAATACTTCTCCATTCTAATACTCATAGCTCCTTGCGGAATGGCAATGCAAGATGGGCTATCAACCAATTTAGAAGACACCCTTACCTCCTTCACCTGCTCACCTAGAATTTTCTGCACATATTCAGTTACTGATTTATTTTCTTTAACTTCTTTTTCTTGAGTATCAATTTTTTTAATTGCATCTAGGTCAATGCTCGCACTGTTGATTGAAACCAACTCTTTGTTTTTATATTGGTTAATAACATGTACCCAGAAGTCATCCACATGGTCAGCAAGAAGTAGTACTTCGATGCCACGTTTTGCAAAACCTTCCAGTTGAGGATGTTTCTTAAGTGCGTCCAAGTTATCACCAGTGATATAATATATTTGCTCTTGAGCATCTAACATTCTAGAGATGTAATCATCCAATGAAGTCATGTTATCCGCTTTAGTAGAATTAAATCGGCAAACTTCTAAAAGTTGCTCTTTATCTTCCATAGCACCTTCGCAGAGTCCTTCTTTCATCACTTCACCGAAGTTTTGCCAGAATTGGTTATAAGATTTTTCATCTTCTTTTGCCTTGGCCTTTAGCTCTGATAGAACTTTCTTGACTACTGACTTTCTAATTTTATCAACAATTATATTGTGCTGAAGTGTTTCTCTTGAAACGTTTAGTGGTAGGTCTTCAGAATCAACAATACCTCTTAAAAATCTCATATGAGTTGGGATGAGTTTAACACCTTCATCAGTAATAAATACTCTCTTTACATAAAGCTTCACCCTACTCTTTCTATCAGGGTGAAAAAGGTCAAAAGGCTTAGTGGATGGGATATATAATAGATTTGTAAACTCTATACTTCCTTCAACTTTGTTGTGAATTCTAAGCCAAGGAGTGTCTGGTTGATGAGCAACATGATGATAGAATTCATTGTATTGCTCATCTGTAATTTCAGATTTTGGCCTTGTCCAAAGCGCAGATGCCGTATTAACTTTTTCCATTTTTCCGTTTTCATCAGTCAGCTCAATTGGGAAGGAAATATGATCAGAATATGTACTGATAATGTGGCGCAATCTATATTTCTCTAAATACTCAACTTCACTATCTTTTAGCTTAATAATGATTGAAGTACCTGCTGGATGCTTTTCATCAGCTTTGGCAATAGAATACTCACCCTGCCCGTTCGATTGCCATTGATATGTATCATCTGTTCCAGCTTTAGTTGTAATCACAGTTATATTATCACCCACCATAAATGCGGAATAAAAACCTACACCGAACTGACCAATTAGCGAAACATCTGCTTTAGGGTTTTCTGAAATTTGATTTATGAATTTTTGAGTGCCAGAGCTTGCGATGGTGCCTAGATTATCTATCAAATCTTGTTTACTCATACCAATGCCGTTATCACGGACTGTGACTGTGCCAGCTTCCTTATTTATTAGAACTTCAATTTTGAGGTCAGAAGAAGCAATTTCAGGTTTCTCGATACTTTGATAGCGCAGTTTATCGCAAGCATCAGATGCGTTTGAAATCAATTCCCGTAGGAATATATCCTTATTTGTATACAAAGAATGGATCATCAGTTGTAGGACTTTTCCTACTTCCGCATCAAACTTTTTAACTTCTACTTTTGCTGACTTTGCCATGGTTTTCTTCCGTGAAATACATCTATAATTATCATGATAAACATATAGTACCCTACTTTCTAATTTCAAGTACCTTTGAATGCAAATATATAGCTTTCACTTATAGAAGGGAAGTACATGTCTGAAAAATTTATTTACTTGCACTTGCAGCTTCACGTGCTCTATTAAGACACTCCTGAACACGATCGCCCCAAAATTTTTCGCGAGCAGATTTTGGAAACGCTTTACGTGCAGCTTGGCATCTTTCATATTGCTGAACGGCTTCCTTAGTATCGCATTCAAAACCAAATTTATCTGCTCCATAATAATTGAGAGCACCTAAAACACATGAAGCCACTGCAAAATTTGCAAGTGAAGATTCTGCAAGAAGTTTTAGAGATCTTTCTGCTGGTATTGGCTTTTCTACAGTTACAGCAGGCAAGTCTGCTAGCTCAAGATTCATAACTGCTAGCATACCTTTAGCTTGAGCATTGCCTTGCTCACTAGCATAGGTGAGTAGGTCAACTAATGATTGTGAATATGATTTATGAAAATAAATTGCAACCGCATGTATGACCGTTGCGGTTTTCAAATGTTCTATATACTTATCTTCTTCCTCTTTTGATTCTTTAGTTTGGGTAAATCCGTCTTTTCCTTTAAGAAATTTCATTGCACACAGTAAAACAGCCGACTGCGTATCGCCCATTGCTATAGCTTTTTCAAGAAAAGAAAACGCATTACTATATTTAGCCCAATCCTTTTTATGAAAGTTTTTTGGAATATAAAAATCTGGCGCTATTCCAAATCTTACAATTCCCAATGAAGTTGCTGCTTTTTTAGAATAATCACAATAGAGCGCGAGAAAGTATAGTTCCTTAGCGGTCGCTGTGGCATTTTGACTTTTTTGGTAGAGTTGCTCAGCTATCTCATCAAATCCCACACTTGCTTTTGATTTTTTGTAGTAATGGTAGAGATGATTAGCAAATTTAAAATTAAAACCAGGCAAACTAAAATCTAGATTGGCTTCATGAACAAGACTGACTAATCCTTCAATGCTTCCAGCGGAAGGTTTTGTTGATGCAATAGTTGTTGTGCTAGCTGCAGTAGAGTCAATCATAAAAAAACCTTTTAAAAATTAAATTGATTTTAACTTAGATGACATGAAACAAAATGTTTTTCAAGAAGCCTTTTGTGCAAATAGAACTTTATGTGCGCCGTCGCATATAGCACCTAACTTTGAGTGCTTGCAGCCACAAAACCCAACTAACTTACTTTCCTCTGCTGTGTATTCTACTGGGTTAAATCCAGTACCAGCATGTGAACCATCACAGAATGGTTGACTTTGGCTAAGACCACATGCACACCACTTATATGTTTTGCCCTGCTCTACTTGTATTTTTATCGATCTTTCAGATGCTATTTTTGGTAAATTCATAAATCCTTTTTTAGCGAATTATAGACTCGGAATTGAAGATTTCAACTATATTAGGCTAAAGCCACTGAAATCTTCAAAGTTCCTTTTTGTTGTGCTTCTAAAAGTTTTAATTGCGTTTGCTTATCTAATCCAGCTATTTGCAACTCTAGTTTTAATGCATCTGGGTCTATCCCTTTCATTCTTGTCTCTACACTGAGCAAAAGCACATCTAAACTATATAATAAGGCGGATCCAAGGAATGTGCATGCTAATATACAAAATCCATTGAACTCACAGTGTTTGGAAAACGCTCCTTTATCAGAATCACATTCAAATAAAAATGGCTTCATACCTTCATATACGAAGATTGGAACACCAAATCCTCTAGAAAGAGCAATAGCATTCCTCATACCAGTAACCATGACAAGATTGATAGGTATCCATGGCTTTTTATCAATGCTTTGAGAAGGTTTTTGTGCTGTTGCAGCATGTCTTTTTTTCATAGCGATACTTATTAATAAATGCAATTTAGTATATTAAAATGCAACAGTCATTCAAGCTAATATATAAAAGCTTCATTTTACGCCGCTTTGTGGTACAATAATGCAAATTTTTTAGGGGCAAGTTATGAATTCGAGAGATTATAATTCATATAGCAGCGATAATGAAGACGAAGTAAGTTACGATGCTGACACAGAAACCGAAGACTCTAGCGCCAATTATGACACAGATTTAGATGGAAACGAAGACTCTGATAGCAATTCTAGAGCTGAATTTGCAAACATTAATGCAGGTGTAGATTTTAGGCTAAGCAGATCACATGAACGATTTCTGAATAGCATAATTTTCAACTCTTCGAATGTCTTTTCTGATGAAGATAATGAATCTGTTGCTAGCACAGAATCAGCACTCTGGAGAGAAGGTGAAGATTATAATGATCGCCAAGATGAATTGAATGAAGAGATTAGAGAAGCTCTAGAAGAGAATAATGCTGAAAAGCTATCTCAAGCATTAGATAAAATCGATGAATCAAGAGTAAATATAGATGCAGAAGTGGTTCGTACCCACGTCATTCTTCACGACGATGCAGAGCTATTTGATGTAATTCAATATAGCTGTATAGCTCCTTCTTCAGGAGAGTACCAAGAATGGTTATACGAGGCTATGGCTCAAAAGTGTGAAAACATTCTAGAACACTTAGGCGCATATTTTAAAATTTGCGATTCGGGACTTTTTGATTTTGTAGACCTTGAAGATGCTGAACAGATAGAATTCTACCTTAAATATGTATTTCGGGAATATGACACAAATCCACGTTTTAAAAAAGAAATAGCGAAATGTGTAAAACTACTAAGTGGTTCTTATATAGAACTGGAAATCTTAGAAGCTATGGGCAAAGCATCTGAAAAGCACGGGGAAGACAGTTTTCAATACGCAATTAGGAAACAGCTCCTTCAGTTATTTGAAGATTCTAACCATGATAAAGATGATCGTGACGATTTGATACAACAAGCTATATCTAAAAAAAGCAAATTCGCAGAACAAGTATTTAGTCACTATAAAGTTAGTGATACGGAACTTTTTGAGATTGTAGATCTAACAGAAGATGAAGAAATAGCTTTTTACCTTAAATACGTACTTAGAAAGCATAAAGACCATCTAAAATTCAACGATGAGATAGCAAAATGTATAGATCTTTTAAAGAAAGATGACGTAGAACTAAGGATTGCTACTGCATTATGCTATGAATCTCTACGCCACCCAGAAGGGAGTTTTGATTGTAGAATCAGAAGAGACTTACTAAAAGTTTTCGATCCTGAATTAGCTAAAAAACCAATAGCTGAGCTTGCTGACTATTTAAAAAGCCAAGAAACTGCAAAACACGACTATTTAGGCGCAAACCTAAGTGACGATTCTGATAGTGATTTATCAGATTCAGAAATAGCTATGGGTGAAAATCTTTCATTAGGACAATTAACAAATAAAGCTGATCTTACTAGTATTGTTAAACATTTAAAAAGCATTATTAATGGGGAAGAAGTTGCTGTAACTGAAAAAAATCTTTCATCAAAATTTCCCCCAAGTGATTTTTCTTACACTGCATCCGAAAAAGCAAAAGCGGATTTAGCAATTCTAAATAGACAATATGAAGTAGCTCGCAACCAAGGAAAGGTTGCAGAATTGTTAAATAGCTTAGAAACTAAATTCTCCTTATTATATTTTAGAGGCCTATCTTATTATACAACTCATTGGAGTCAACCAGCGAGAAGACACCACAGGAACCTTGATGAAGTTGGCCACCCTCAATTTGCATCGGCATCTTTGCGTGCAGCAGACATAGCTATAGATGATTTAAGAAATCATACACTTGAGTCAATTGAGGAAAAAGCAACACCTCATGCAAAAAAAATTATTAATTTCAAACGTAAATTGGAAGACGAAGAGAACTTTTATGATCCAGAATTTCGAGATCGTAAATTTTCTAATGCTCTTTATTTCTTCCACGAATTATATACAGACAAGTACGATCTATTCCCAAAATTTTTGAAAGCTATAAACTCAAGTATAGATGGCAACCCTCTAGCAAGTACTGGTGAAACACCGCGCCATCCTTTCAACTATGCACTTGGAGTTAAAATATATGAAGGTCATGAAAATAAAAGACTTCGTCCAAGACATAATAACGAAGGAAGATGCGAAAGACCACATTCTGGCAAAGTTTACTTTGTAAATCTGCCGTTAGCAGAATTAGCATCTACAGCCATGGTATCAGTACCAATTCTGAACTACAAAGCAGAGATCGTCATTGATAATCTTAAGATTGCAGAAAGAGAGGCTGCATTCTGGGGGATGATAAAGGGCGAGTGGATAATTGGTCAATCGGCTGCAAGATACCCATCATTTGATAAAAAATATAATCCAAAATATTTAAGGAAATACGGATTAACAAAGGAAGCATATAATTTATTTAGCCAAGCATTCGAATCTTTTGCACCACACACTAATGAAAACAAGCTCTGTAAATTGTTATTAGGAACTTATTTATCAGCATTCTATGAGCAAAAAGCTATGAGATATTGTGTGCGACATATAAGCAATAAAACTCAGCCAGTATTTTTAGGAATGGATGGTAAATTTTCATTTAAGTTAGGACCATATACACCATTTGTTAAGGGAGCTACAAATCAAATTACAAGACAATTAGCAAGTGATAGGAGAGCCAATAAACGAATAGATCTTAAAAATGTAAAACCAAGGGTCTTAGATTTTTCAAAATAATTTACTTATTTCTCCATTCATTTCGAAGTAATTGAAAAACTGGATTTTTTGGATTGAAGTTTGGGCATCGTTTTGCATTCTCATCGCTATAATCAATGAAACCAGCAAATTCATAATCCATTCCATCCCAAGTATCTTCGCGAAATGCATAAACAGACCAATGCCAATTTTGCTCGTTTACTAAATCAATTATATCCTCAAAATAATATTCCAGCCCCTTCACTGCACGGTTAGCGCCAAACTCAGATGTTATTATTCTATTAGAGGGTATATTAAAACGTTTTTGAAATATCACTACATCACTTACCAATTGCTCTAAAGCATACTTATCCCAGTATTTTGTTTTTTTTGAATCTATATCTTCAATATTACCTGGATATGTAAACTTACCTTTGTTGATTCCCATATTTGTATACTCCATTGGAGCATAAATGTGGAATGTATATAAAATATTTTTGTCAGCCAATGGCTTGAGCTTCTTGAAGCATCTAGGATCAGAATAGCCTGATGACTCTAGTAATATAGGAGTCTCACTATCTACTTCACGAATCTTTGCTACAACTTTTTCATAAAATTTATTTAGCATTTCTTGTGCAGACTCTTGTTCAATATCACATAAAACAGCAGACTCTTTATTCCACATTCTTTCTAAATATGGATTGTTCATAATATCAAACCCAACAATTGCTGGATGATGCCTAAATTCTTTTGCAATATCCTGCCACATTTGCGCTGCTTGCTCTTGATACTTTGCATCCTGCCAAATTCTCAAATCATGGTCACCTGGATAATTATCCATCAACCATCTACTGCCTGGTAAGCTAGCCATAACTAAAACTACTTTGATGTTATTCTCATGACACCAATCAAGTACTCTTTTTAGTTTTTCTACATCTTCTGGAATAAGAGATTTGTAATCATCTGCATCACCGAGTAAAAAGTCTTTAGATGCAGACAACATTTTATGAGGAGAGATCCTTAAATATTCAATTCCATAAGTTTTAGCTTGTTCAATATTTTCTTGAATTATCTCATGGTTAAATATATTAGCTCCTTTCCTTTGCTTATCCCAATAGGCAATTTTATTTGGAGTAATTATTGAGTAAGCCAGCGCAGCTGCAAACACGACTAAGACACAGGCGAATACTTTTGAAGCAATGTTTGGCATATTTATTACTATATTGATCTATATAGTATATGGCGAGTAGCTAAAAAATCAAAGTAAACTCATCTAGAAGTAGTTTTTTCCTTTCGTTTACTTTTTTTAACCCTTTCAGTTAAACCCGCTGCATCAACTGATTTATGATGCCTAACTACATCACCGTCAAACGTTTCGGTGTGTACAATTTGAAGATTACGAGAAGTTGCTTGTCTTCTTAGCCTATTTCTTGGTGCTGGTGTTTCATCATCAAATGATGTAAATCCATCTTGGTTACAACTTTGAGTGTGTAATTTAGGAGTATTAATCGATGATGTTGAAGAACTCAACAATATAGAGCCACTATCAGCAAGCCCTAATTTCCTATTAATTCTTTCTATAGATACTGATCTATCTACTGAATACGAAGTTTCACAACTGCTAAAACTTCCATCACTACTATCATCAGGACTCAAATTACCATCGCCCACCCTAGAACTAAGTCTTCTTATAATAAGCTCCAGACCTGTTTTACTATCATTCATCTCTTAACCATTTAATTATCATTTATGGCTCTAAAGTAGGAATTATCGGCTTTCTGACGTTTATTCATGTCAGCAATTGATTTTTGAATATCCAACATCTGAGCAGCTACTATATCTCTAATTTTTTTGGTCTCTTCAGATATTTGCCTTAACTTATCACGATGCTTCCCACTTTCAACTGAATCAAGATTACTAAAACATGATACTAGCTCTTCAACTTTAGCTTCCAAAACATCTAATTGAACAACTTCATTCTCAAGCAATTTTATATTTGCTTTTTTTAATTCATCCTCAATTTCAGAAAAAAGTTTTGTGATTTCTATACTCACTTTAACATCCCCTTTATTGCCTCACGAGCCAGCATATCAGCTTTTTCATTATACTCAACACCACTGTGCCCTTTAACCCACTTCCATTTGATGTCATGCTTAGAAGATTCATCTAGAAGCTCTTTCCACAGCTCTATGTTTTTTACTTTTCCATTGTTCCAATTTTTCTTTACCCAATCTTTAATCCAAACTGTAATGCCGTTTTTAACATATTGACTGTCTGTGTGAACTATAATCTTAACTTTCTTTTTAACACTTTTAATTGCTTCGATAGCTGCTCTTAATTCCATACGATTATTTGTGGTATTCAACTCAGCGCCAGATATTTCTTTTTCTTTATCACCCCAAATTAAAACCGCACCCCAACCACCTGGTCCTGGATTACCGCTACACGCTCCGTCACAATATATATGTAGTTCTTTTTCCATCATTATTCTCTCTTTTGTGAGAAAGAGTCTATATCGATCTTTTAATTTTTCAACCTATTGATAATCACTTAATACTTTAATACTAATTAATTTTAGTATATAAGTGCTGTTGAAACGCAGGAGTGTAGCTCAATGGTAGAGCACCGGTCTCCAAAACCGGGGGTTGTGGGTTCGAGTCCTATCGCTCCTGCCAGTTTTCTCTTAAATTACTCAAAATTAGCTTATTTTAAGCTTCTCAGGCGCTGCCGCAGCTTTTTCTCGACACATCTTCTGCATCAATGCACCAACTAACAAACTTGAAACTGTTATTCCTAATACTGCGCTCGGGTCTGATCCAACCATAATATTTTCAGCACATGCGGCAAGAGCTGACGAAGCAACTGTAGACATCATAAACAATTGTCCATTTTTGTTATCAATAGATTCAACAATTCTTTTACCCAACTTATATTGATTTGCAAAACAATATGAAACTGCTGTTAATCCATAGCAAAGGCGCAACATATCATAGCTTACAAGATTGCTTTGATTAAACAACTCGTTGGCTGCAATTAAACCAATCCCTGTCAAAATAGCAAATGACTCATTAGAATATTTTGTAAACATTGATCTAGATGCAATACTAGCATAGTATTTCGCCGCTGATGATAGCTCTACATATATTCCTATAGCTAACGTAGAGATTCCTGTAATATGAAGAAAATCTTTAAGAAGCTTGTCTTTGAGGCCATGACTGCCAAAATTCATCTCACCCTTAATAACTTTTTTCATTACACTTTCACCAAATTCTATAATTGGCGTAGCAACCCAATCATCAAAGAATGTCTTATCAAAAAATGTTTTGCTAGTTTCATATGAAAAATTATTAAAAGCATTGTATAGATAGTCTTTACTTTCAAATGCTGCGCTAATCCCTTTATCCATTGATAAACCACAGAAGCCTTTAACCCCACCTGCAACTAATCCAACAGGGATAGATAATATAGGAATAAATTCATTTGTTAACTCCCTTACTCCATAGATAGATACAGCCAACAATCCTTTTCCTAAAGTATACTTAGTTAAACCTGTATAACCTTCAAATGCCGCTGTAAACATCAAATCAAAACAAACTGTTTTACAAACACTGTTTACTAATGCATTTCTTAATATTTCAGAATTGCTCTTCTTTTTTTGGTTTTCTTGATGATTTAACATATTCCCTTTCATAATGTACAAGCTGGCACATTATACTATAAAAACCTCAAGCCAACAACATATTATGCTTATTAATAAGCTTTTACACCATTTTCATCAAAATAGAGAATTACCCACCTGATTTGGCTCAGAACGGGCGGCCTGTTGCGTAACACTCTTAGGTATCGAAACTTTCGCAACCTCAGTGCTAGCTGTTGATGCTGCTGTGCTAAATAAACTCAGATTACTCCTATTAGCATCGATCTCTTGCAACTTATTGAAAAGTAACAATAACTCCACTCTTATAAGCTCTGGATTTTTGGTAGATAATTCTATTTTTTGCTGGCATTCTATTATAGCTTTTTGACCTTCAATTATTGTACGGGTTTTTTGTATGATGTTTTGATCATCAGGACTAACATCTTTATCATGAAAGTTTCCTATTTCCCTTATACATAATTTTAGTATCGCAACTACTATTTCTGTTTGACCTTCTGTTGCTGCCCATTCAAACAGATCACTACAACCGTCTAGTGGACCAACTAAGCTTTCTAAAAGCTCTTCATCCCCCTTTGCTGCATCTATTAGCATAAACACTATTTCTTTGTACTTACTAATTGCAGCCAAATGCAGAAGAGTCTTGCCTTCTTCATCAGGAACAAGCAAATCTCGTAATGATACGATATTTCTTTTCGCCAACTCTAGTAACATATTAACTACTTCTTCTTTCCCCCAATACACAGCCAAGCGCAACAGTATACGACCAGCTCCATCAGTGCTTAATATGATTTTTAAAAGTTCATCATCACCTTGCGCTGCTTTTAGCATAAAACATATGTCATCTAAGAAACTACCTAAGGCTTTATAATTTTTAGATCTTCTTACATGTAAAGAAACTAGACACTTAAGAGGATCAACAGTTTTGCTCAAACCAATTTCATTAAGCCCATTTTGCAAATCCACTATTTTAGAAGAGAAATTATCATCTAAATTTACATGCTCATCAAGCTCTGGATTATTTAGTAAATCTTTTAAAAAAACAAAGTATTGTGTAATAACGTTCTTTCTATAATTCTTTGAGTCAACTTTATACAGCGCAATTTGTTCTGCTATAGCAGCGCTCCATAAATCAATTTGGAAGATAGGTGAACCACTTTGCTCTTTCATTTATCTTTACCTAAAAATATTTCAGAAAATTTACGCTATAAAACCCACTAAATCAATTCGCGTTCGCCACCAGTTTCTTTAAAACTGATTAAAAATCATATTATATTTTTATAATAGTAAACAGCTATCTATTACAAGGTCGCCTATATTACGCACAGGAACTTCCTTGTATGGCTTTGACAATAATGCAGGACATATTGAAACCTTAGCATTTTCAACGCTAGCAGCTGGTGTTGCAGTATTTGATAAAGACTGGAAATAAAAGCTTGCAAATATTTCTTCCATCCCTACTGATCTAATAAATCTAAAAGCCATTTGACTATATTCATTTGATGATTCTAATACTTCATTTAAAATCCCGGCCTCTAGTGCTGCGTTAAGAATCGAAGTAACCATTTCTTCCTGATCTTTAATAACTGCACACTCCAATGCAAACGAAGACTCCAACAATTCTCTCAAAATATCCACATCTTCTTTAGCCTTCAAAAGTAAATTATCGACTATCTCAACATAACCCCAAGAAACGGCAGCTCTAAACAGCGTCGGATAGTCTCCTCTATACATCAACAATGTACGAATCAGTCCATCATTGATTGCTATAACTTTCCAAATATTTTTAAATAGCTCTGGTTCAGCAGTACGAAACAACCTTGGATTTGCTCGCAAAAATTCTTGTAATTCTGAAGTATATTCATCTTTAAAAAATACAAACTTTTTGAATATATCAATAGGTATACATGTATCTCCAACATATATTTCATCACACTCATTATATCTTCTATATTTAGCATACACAGCTAATAAAGCTTTTAAAGGCCTCTGACATTTGTCTTCTAGCGACGCACCATTTAGAGCATTTTGTACTTCTAATACTACAATAGGGATATAATTATGTCTTGCAAACCTACTATACTTTCCATAACCAGATTCATCCAGCAAAGCAATTAACTCATGGACTAAAGAACTAATTTCTAACTCTTTATTTTTATTCCCAGAGTCACTTTTATACTCATCAATTTTGTTGAGTATCTTTGTAGCGCAATTTTTTATTTCAACCGCTAACTTATCAAACATCCAAAAAAGTTCATCGTAAATTTTTACAAAAATAGAACTATAAATACTCTCAACACTTGAAAATAATTCATCATATTGCGGTCCAAAAACCCATTCGTCTCTTTTAATTCTCTTCGAGATTTCTGCATCTAAGTACTGAAGATGATTCCTAGTAGCTTGGGACAATACTTCATTACCCATATTGTCACTTAAAAACCTACGTATATTACCAAAAAAGCCATATTCAACTTCCCAATAGGTATTATGCCCACCTATAAATTTATATCTACAAGCTTCTAACTCTAATTTGACTCCTTCTATATTCCTCATTCTCATATCAAAAACGCCCGATCTTTATTAATTCGACAACAACACTTTTAATGAGCCTTCGCCCAGTTTTTACCAGAGCCTACATCTACACTTAGCGGAACGTTTAATTTTAGCACATTCTCCATTACAGACTTAATTTTCTTAGATACTTCCTCAACTTTAGCTTCTGGAACTTCGAATAATAATTCATCGTGAATTTGCAGGGTCATATACTGCTTCACGTCATCTGGCAAGCTAACCATCGCCTTCTTAATAATATCTGCAGCAGTACCTTGTAATGGAGCATTGATTGCTGCACGCTCAGCATTGCCACGCACCGCAAAGTTTTTATCAT
Organism: uncultured Candidatus Midichloriaceae bacterium; assembly: GCA_964558975.1. Lineage (GTDB taxonomy): Bacteria > Pseudomonadota > Alphaproteobacteria > Rickettsiales > Midichloriaceae > CAZLFQ01. Next base: position 175,154 of record CAZLFQ010000001.1, on the reverse strand, counting down.
TAATGCCATTTACATAACACCTACGACCAAATAGAGTTTTTATGTAGCCGTTACTGCGAGCATAGTGAATTGCTGAGTCCATGAATTCCTTAATTCCTGGATATTGCTTGAAATAGGCATCGATATAATTCTTAGCATCACCCCTTGATATATTTAACCGCTTTGCCAAACCAAAGGCACTGATACCATAAATGATACCAAAATTAATGGTCTTGGCTTGTCTACGCAGGTTTGAATCAACTTTATCAACTGGTACGCCAAACATTTGGCTGGCGGTTATTGCGTGGATGTCATCACCATGAATAAATGCATCTTGTAATTGCTTCATGTTGGCAGTATGGGCAAGGAGGCGAAGCTCAATCTGCGAGTAATCGGCCGAGATTAAAAGATTTCCCGGCTCGGCAATAAACGCTTCACGTATTCTATGCCCTTCATCAGTACGAATTGGAATGTTTTGCAAATTCGGATCAATTGAAGAAAGTCTACCAGTAGTGGTTGCAGTCATAACAAAATTAGTATGCACCCTGCCCGTTTTTGGATTTACGCATTTTGGCAATGCTTCGATATAGGTGCTTAGCAGTTTTGAGTACTGACGCCACTCAATAATTAAACCTGCAATTTCATGACCTTGCTCCTCTAGAAGCTCTAGAACTTCAGCACCAGTTGAAAGTTTTCCTGTTTTAGATTTTTGCTCTAGTTTAATTCCCAAATCTTGGAACAACACTTCACCTAATTGCTTGGGAGAACCAATATTAAACTCCCTACCCGCTATTTTATAAATTTTAGCTGCAATATCTGCAACTTTTGCATGGAACTCTTTCGCTAAATTGCGTAAATATTCCAAATCTATTTTCACACCTTTGGCCTCAATTTGAGCAAGGCAGCCAATCATTTTTTTCTCAAGATTTTCGTATAAGCCGAGAATCTTATTTTGTACTAACTGGTTATAAATAATTTTATAAATCTGCCTAATTCCGTAAGCGCTTGGTACAGCATCTTCACCTAGATATATTTTAGTAAGTTCAGTCAGCGCATACTTATGCTTTCCTGTGTCTAGAGCATAGGACATGATTGCTATGTCATCATATGCTTTTATGTTCACTTTTTTTAATAAATCTTTGGCATTAATTGTTATCTTGCGAATTGATTCATCTGCCAAAACTCCTGATAAAACTAGCAGAACATTTGGAAGCGAACATTCGTCTTCACTCGGCATATCAAACAAAGTTTCTTGTACTCTTTCAGGCGAAAGTTTTACATAATAATTATTATCACCAAACGATAATTCTAGCTTTTCCTCATCATAGAACAAGCCCAACTCACCAGCATTTTCCATGTCTTTAGTAAGTTTTTTTATTTCGTCCAAACTTTTAAGTTCACGAGAAACCAATGTATTTTCTTTTTTCTCAACATGAGTGTTGTGAGCTCCTATTTTCGCTAACAAGTTTTTAAAACCCTGCTGCGCGAGGAAATCAGCTAACTTTGTTTTATCTAATTCTTTAACCTTTAAATCGTCGAGCGACACATCCAATTCAACTTTCTCATCAAGTGAAATTAACTTCTTTGAGAGATATGCCTTTTCTTTACCCTCAACTAGCATTTGCCTGCGACGCTCTTGTTTAATTTTATCAATGTTTTGATAAATACCATCGAGCGACCCAAACTCATTAATTAGCTCTGCTGCAGTTTTAATTCCTATACCTTTCACCCCCGGTATATGATCAGAGCTGTCACCAATCAAGGAAAGTATGTCCAACACCTGATTCGGCTTCACACCGAACTTAGCTATTACTTCAGCATCGGCAATATTTTTATCTTTCATTGCATCATACATTGAGATGCCTTCTTCAATAAGCTGCATTAAATCTTTATCCGAAGAAACTATCTTAACTTCGATGCCTTGGCTTTTTGCGAGCTTTGCATATGTAGCAATCAAATCATCAGCCTCAAACCCAGGTTTTTCCAAAACCTTTACATTGAATGCTTCAACTACATCGCGGATTATTGGGAATTGTAGAATTAATTCCTGCGGGGGCTCAGGCCTGTTTGATTTATATTCAGGAAAAATATCATGGCGAAAAGTTTTTTGACCAGCATCTAACACAACTGCAAGCATGTCTGCTTCATGATTTGCCAAAAATTTAAACAGCATATTAGTAAAGCCATAGACCGCACCTATTGGCAACCCATCTGCACGAGACAATGGCGGCATTGAGTGAAATGCTCTAAATACAAACCCATAACCATCTACTAAGTATAACTTCATTTTTCATAACCTCATCGTCATATCCCGTCACCCACGAAAATTCAGGGATGAGTCTTGTTCAAGCAAGAAATATCTGGATCGCCACGCTGCGCTCGCGACGACGTCACTGCGAGGAGTCTGCGACGAAGCAGTCCAGTTCTTGCTTTTTTAAATCTACATCTCATCTACAGTGGGATGACAGTAACTTTAATAGTCCTGATAATTATATAACCGATAAGATCTTAACTGCAAAGACACTTTATAATATTATAGAAATTGAATCAGTTAATACTTCTACATTCTTTGTAAAGTTTTAGTGATGTCCTCATGCTTTGCTACGTAAGTGCTGAAGCATATAAATCCTAGAGTTTCAGATTCGCCACGCGCCTTATCAATAATACTTTGAGCATTATCCATTCCAAAAGTATTTTTTAGACCGTCGTAAATCCCTTGTTCTTCTTGGGTGTAGTATCCAAGCAAACGAGCGTCCTTACTACATTTGATTTCAAAGATATATTGGCTTGTTTTACCACCTTTTCCCAAATATTTAATGTTGCTTGATTGTCCTATTACGCCAGTTTCTAAAGATCTTTCTAAACGATCAAAATTATTTCCACAGTCATTTGTTGTAATTACTCCCCATATATTTCCTTGTAAAATTGTTCCATGGAGTGGTGCAATTTTATGGCTCGGCAAAGCACAATTGCTAAAGGCTTTTCTGAGATCTTTTTGCAAATTTTTAATAGGCTCAGCTTTATTTTCATTTTCGACTTGGCTGAAAACTTTCTTGCCTCTTTTCACAGCAGATTGTTCGGGGGCAAAATAATGAGCTTCATATGAAGTATCTGCTTCAGCTACTCTTTGATTCTTAGAATTATTTGTTGAGCGAGATGTATTTAATTGCTTAGATTCTTTATTTTGTTCTGCTTGAGCTTCTATTATACTTTCAAGTATTTTAGCAGGAAGTGATATAGACTTCTTTTTTTGAACTTCATTTTTACGAAACAAAAAGTTAAAAGGATCTCTTATATCAGCGATCACACCAAATTTAGCAAGTAGTACTATTGATAAATCAATAAAGATTTTACCTAAAATAAAACCAACCTCATCTGTGAAAAGCTTTGGAATAAATACAGTTGAGTTGCTTGCAGGAGTCATTACAATTCTAGATAATGACCCTATAAATACGCCAGCCACATCTTTTTTTGCAAGGTCACTACTAAGCTTTTCATACTGCGCTAATTCTCTTGTCGTGCCAATGTAATGCCAAACCTGATCGTGCAATATAGATGAACATAAATTTCTAAAATAATGCTTGCCGGTTATAGCTAGATAATTTACTTGGCTAAAATTTTTAGTAGGGGAAATTATATCCAATTCCTTGAGCCAATTTCCTAGCATATAAGGCAGCAGATATACCGAGCAAGTTCTAATTATTTCTGCGATGGCAATTTGCTGAGAACTATATCCCAATGTATCCATTATAAAAAATGGCAAAATTCCAATTGATGTAGAAGCTAAGATTTTAGCTTGTGCTGACCAGTTTTTTCTATAGAAATTATTTTGTATACTTATTGTTGATATGTTCAATAGCCTAAATATCATTCCTACTGCGCATAAATATGTGGCATGTGACAATAGTGTTCCAACGTGGAAAGTGCCTTGCTGATAATCTTGGAATACGCTGCTTAAAAGACTAAGACATGTATTATTATGAGCAAATTTATCAAGTGAATTTTCAAATGCCATATTGACTTGTTGACCTGTAAACGCATGGTTCACAGTTCTTGAAACGTTTTCTAAAAGACTATCTTTTGCTTTGAACAATAAACTAGGCGTTAACAAAACTTCAGACCACGAACTTATCCTAGGGAATTCAATAAGAAAGAAGCCATCTAAAGCTTGCTGCTTATAGTATTTTTCATACACATTATAATTAATCCCAAGCATTAACACCTCTATAAAAAAGAGATATTTTATCACAAAAGACAAGAATACACAATTTAATTACAGCTAAAAGAAAAAAGCCTTATTTAGAGCGCTAATCCATGCAAATTATCCACTTATTTTCAACACATAGATCTGGATCGCCACGCTACGCTCACGATGACATCATTGCGAGTGTAACGAAGCAATCCAGTACTTTCTTCTAATACCTAAAGCTCATCATAAGCTAATATTACCTAAGAAGAAAATCTTCCTTATTGTAATATTTCCTTAGCATTCGTGTGTTATAATGTCTTTTTGGAAAGCAATATAGGGTGAGTTATGAGACAATATATAAATGATGAAATACAAGATATAATTAATAGACTAGCTGCTAATGACCCTGGCCTAACTTCTGTAAGTATAGATGATGGTGAAGACACTAAAGAAGGACTAATCGAAATTGCCAAAGCTTTAGAGAATAATTCAATTTTAGAGAAGCTATGCATTGATTCTCAAAATCTTGACGATGACGTAGCTAAAGCATTTGCCAAAGTTTTAGAAGCTAATAGCACTTTAACTGCACTGAAGTTAATAGATGCTTTTGGAAAAGAACCTCTTGCCCCTAGCCCTATATTAATTAATGATGATGGGGCTATAGCACTTGCTAAATCTTTAGAAAAAAACTCTACACTAAAGAAATTAGAAATTGATACTGATAAAACCACTAATAAATCAGCTTTTGCTTTCGCCAAAGCTTTAGAGATAAACTCTACTCTAACTCATCTATCTTATCTAAATGCTTCTTGGGATGGAGATATAGGATGCGGATCTAAAGGAGCTAAATCCTTAGCCAAAGCTTTAGAGATAAACTATACTCTAATTCATCTAAGTCTTGTTGGACACTCAATTGGCAATAAAGGAGCCGTTGCAATTGCTAAAGCGTTAGAAATAAACTCTTCTATAGAGCATCTAAGACTCAGCAAATGTGACATAGGTAATAAAGGAGCCGTTGCAATTGCTAAAGCGCTAGAAATGAACTCCTCTCTAACTCATTTAAGTCTTGAGGACAACTCCAGTATAGGCAATGCTGGCTTCGCAGCATTCGCTGAAACTTTCAAAAAAAACACTACCCTAACTATTGTTGAATCTTACTCTAATACTGAAGAAGACTTAACAACAGCTTTTGATTTAATAGATTCTGCCTTACAAAACAATTGGGCATTAACATTTTTCTCTGTAGAGGGAAACACAAATAGAAATAAAGACTTTGTAACTAAGCTGGCTGATTTTTGCAATATGTTATTAAATAAGCAAAAAAAAGCAGAAAAAAAAGATCCTAATAGTCGCACTACTATTTTTAGTACCAAACTATCTGAGTTAAGCTCAGTAATGCACTCTTTAGCATGCGAATTGCCAATAACATTTTGGGATTTTCAAAAACTCAATCATGGTGGCTATGCCGCACTTAAATTAACCTTAACCACCGAATATCCATACCAACTAACACGACAAGAAGCACTAACACGACAAGAAGCTAATTTTATAGTTGAGCGCTTAAAAGTTATAGAACCACACATATATGTTCGCGATGTTGTACTAGCAGGTGTATCTGAACGATTGAAGATAAGTATGTTGCAACAAATTTTTGAACATCATAAATCCTTGAGTACTAGGATTGATGCATTAGCCAGTGGCGTACCTGATTCTGGGTTTAGAATTATAACTGATGAAGCGCTTAGAGATTGGAGCTTAGAAGGACGAATAGCTTTAGGAATAAAATTCTCTGAAACATTAGTTATGAATAACGTTGAAGGCCCTAAATTAACTAGAGAAATATGCGAGACTTTGAGCACGGAAAACAAGGAGAGATTATTAAGTAATGATATAGCTTTTGGTAGATTTTTAGGGGTAGTAGATACATTGCCATCATCAGATGTAGATTACAATCATGTAGCATCTACAGCACTTCAAAAAGCAGAGAAACGTAAAGAAGTTGCAATAGAAGGAGCTGATGAAGTTGCAGAAAATACTTTAAAAAAATCTAGAATTCATGAGCCTGCTCAAAGCGCAGATCACTCTCGCGGTTAGCTCTGATCAATCTCCGAGGATTCTGGGATTAAGTCTTTCTTAAGCACTAGATTCCCGCCTATGCGGGAATGACAGACAATTTTATAGTCATGGTAAATATATAAACGATAAGATCTTAACTGCAAAGAAACTTTGTTTTTTTTTAAAGTTCATCGTGAACTGAAGTTGGTCTAAAGAAGAAATAATCTCTTAGCTCATTTGTTTGGGGGCATTCTAGGCTATAACCAAGCCCATCAACTAATGGCATGTTTCGTGAATAACTTAAACCTTCGAAACATTTTTGGTTTTCATCACAAGCAATTTTTGAGACCACACCTGTATGCCCACCTGTTTTTGTACGGAACATATAAACATCACCCTCTTCTAACTTCTCACACACAATTTCTTTTTTGCCGATAGGAGAGAGTAATGAGTTTAATTCTTGACCAACCTCACTCTGGGAAAGAACATGTTCGTAATGATTTTTCATATCGATTGTTGAAAAAGCGATCTTGCTATCCAACCATTTTGCAATGGCCGATGAACAATCTTCAGCTCGTAATTCTTTTGCTGAGTATTTATCATCAGACCTAGAGCCTCCAAAGAAGTATCCTTTATTTGGAACTAATAGCTCATTACTTGACACAAAAATTGATTCAATACTAAATTTTGTTGGAAACTTCACTCCTTGAATTAGTGGACTAACTAAAGGATTAAATGTGTTTTTATCACCAGCGATATTAAGAGCTGTATAATAGTTAGCAGTTAAAAATAAAGAAGTTGAATTACTTAAAATATTATTCACTCCAAAATGCGAGTGTACTCCAGATGTATAATTGAAAAGCTCAAATGGATGTTTAGTAAATATATTAGAACCAAAGGTTCCTAAAAGCTCAATAGCTCCTTCGAGTATCTCCTTCATCTTATTTGTTTTAAGAGCAAAGCTTGAGGTTTGTGGATATGCAATATTTGTAAATGTATATAGCTCGCTCTTTAAGACACTTTTAACGGCTGCGACTGAAACATCTAGCTTTTTTACTTTGCCAAAAAATAATGCCAATTCTTCAAAAGTACTATTAGTACGTTTTTGCTCTTCTTTTATTGCAGCAATATACATAACAAAACTCTACTAAGTTAAGCGCCACTATAGCATAAAACCATGGGATAATAAAGTCTACAGGTCTTCTAAATGAAGCTGTAAATAAGCACCAAAAGCCAGACATAAAACCGTTGGAGAAAAAGAAGCCAGTATTATTGGTAATTTACTAGCCAAACCAAATGCAAAAATCATGTCAGAAATAAAGTATATAAAAAACCCAACAAGCACCCCTATCATCATTTGCTTCCCAGCCATTCCTTGTCTAGGTAAAGACATAGCAAAAGCTGCCCCTATCAAGACCATAGATAGCATAAATATTGGGGAGATTAGGGTTTTACAAAAATAAAGCCTATGTTTGACTGCTGACAGACCTGACTTCTCAGCAATCTCAATGAATCTAGGTAGCTTCCAAAATGAAATTGTTTCTGGTGGAATCACACTTTCCTGAATTTGCTTAAATGAAAGGTTGGTAAGCACATTCATTTTTTCTTGATGCACTATATTGTGCTTTTCGCTAGTCATAACAGCGTTTTTCACTTCCCAATACCCATCATGCAGCTTCGCAGTTTCAGCATCAATGCGTTTTTGGAATCTTCCCTTATCATCTATCATATAGAATGTAATATCGTAAATTTCTTGATCATCTTGAGCCACTCTCAGCGCATGCAGTATGCTTTGCTGATCATTCATATCTATTTGTTTAACCCATAAACCTGTGGGAGATAAAGCAAGCAAACTGGCATGCCCTTTAAGATACAAAGCCTCGATTTTTTCATACTTACTAAGCAAATAAACTGTAACAGGATTGATAATAGTTATATTAACCAAACCAAATAATAATATCGCTAAAAGCGAGGGAGCTAAGAATTGCAAAGATGAAAGTCCTATTGATCTTGCCACTATAAGCTCATTGCTTTTTGTCATTTTTGAATACATCACAATAGAAGCAATCAATGCTACAAAAGGGATAACTCGCTGCACGTGGTCAAGGTTTTTTAGCATCGCCATTTGAAAAATAACCGTTAGCGTTGCTGCTTTAGCATGCATGACACGCATTAGCTCTATAACATCAAATAGCAATACAATCGAAGCAACTACCAGCAATATAATAAAAAAGTAGTATAGAAATTGACGACCTAAATATAGACTAAAAGTATATGGCATTTACACATTTTGGGGTTATTCTTTTCCAACTTTATATTCAAACAAAACTACACGCAACAGAAAGCTCCTTGCATTTGGGTGTTGACGAAATAAAAATTTCCATTCATATTTGAATATGTAACACAATCAAAAGTGGTTTATGCGTGGGGGAAAAAGAGTTGGAGCAGGACGAAAGTCACAATATACCGCGCCAACAAAAGTAATTAGAGTGCCTGAAAATATTATTGATCAAGTACGCAATTTTGCCGAAAAAGGAAGCTCATTTTTTGCATTTCCATTGTTTGAGTGTACAGTTTCCGCAGGTTTCCCTACACCTGCTGATGATCATACGGAACGCTCTTTAGACTTAAACAACCACTTAATAAACAATCCATCTGCAACATTTTTTGTACGAGCATCTGGTGATTCAATGATTCATGCTGGCATTTTTGATGGTGACTTATTAATCGTAGACAAAAGCATCAAAGCTGATAATGGCAAAATTGTAATCGCTGCAATTAATGGTGATTTAACAGTTAAAAGGCTTGTCTACAAAACTGGGAAGGTTTTTTTAGCGCCTGAGAATCCTAGATATAGAACCATTGAATTAACAAGCGATATAGAGACAGTAATCTGGGGCGTAGTTACCAACGTTATTCACAAAGTATGAAACAACCAATCTTTGCGTTGGTAGATTGCAATAATTTCTTTTGTTCTTGCGAACGCGTTTTTAATCCCTCAATACAAAACAAGCCAGTAGTCGTATTATCTAATAATGACGGATGTGTAATAGCAAGATCCCAAGAAATAAAAGATATGGGCGTTCCAATGGGTGCGCCATATTATAAATACAAAGATATTTTATCTAGAAATGGTGCAACTGTTTTTTCTTCAAACTTCCAGCTTTATGGAGATATGTCTCATAGAGTGATGGAAACTCTGAAGCAGTTTACTCCTCATATGGAAATTTATTCTGTAGATGAAGCATTTTTAAGATTAGATGATATACCTCAAGATCAGCTTTTGGAATATGGTGAAAAAATCCGCCAAACTGTAAAACAATGGACTGGTATTCCTGTGTCCATTGGCATAGCACCTACAAAAACATTAGCCAAAGTTGCAAACCATATTTCAAAAAAACAAAACAAAGCCTTTAATATTTGTTCTCAAGAAACGCAAGATTCTATACTTGAAAAGTTTCCCGTCGGCAGCATTTGGGGAATCGGTAGAAACCTAGAAGAGTTTTTGCTTCTACAAGGAATTGCATATGCAAAAGCGCTTAGAGATATGGACATTAGATGGGTACGAAAAAATCTTTCAGTAATTGGAGAAAGATTAGTTAGAGAACTCAGAGGTTTTAGTTGCTCTGAATTAAGAGAATTACAACCTAAGAAAAATATAACTTACTCACGTTCATTTGGCAGAGTTGTTGAAGATAAAGAACAGTTATATGAAGCTATCGCTAATTATGTTGCTAAGGCTTGTCAAAAAATGCGCAATCAAGATAGCCAAGCAAATGGTGTTTACATATTCATTCAAACCAATAGGTTTAGTAACAAAGGCAGAAAATATAAAAATGGATTTGAAAAAAAATTTATAACTCCCACCTCCGATACATCTGCAATCATAAAAGAGGCAAAAAAATGTTTGGATAATATTTACCTGTCTGGATGTAAATACAATAAAGTTGGTGTGATGTTATTGAATTTAATTCCTGACAAGCAAAATCAATCGGACTTATTCGCGATTGGTGATTCAGAAAAACGCCGTAATGTTATGAAAGCAATGGATAAAATTAACAATAAATTCGGCAAAGAAAAGGTTATGCTAGCAATCCAAGGTACTAAACGAAGTTGGAGCGTACGTAGTGAAATCCGTTCCCCTCGCTATACTACAGAGTGGAGTGAATTGTTAAAAGTTGGCTAATTTTAAGCAGATAACTTATATTGCTTTAGTTTGTTTTTTAGAGTGCGGATTGAAATGCCTAACACTGCTGCTGCTTTTACTTCATCACCATAAAATTTCTTAATGGTATTTTGTATTGCTGATTTCTCAATATTTTCCAATGTCCTGCCTTCTGGCGCATCATCATTTGCAGGCTCTCTATCACCAATTAATAAATCAATTGGCTGGATTTCATGCATATTAGATAAAAGCAAAGCGCGGTGAACTGTATTTTCTAACTCTCTCACGTTACCTGGCCACTTGTACTCCTTCATCTTGTTCATAGCAGATACAGAGATTGCCTTCTGTTCTATTCCATTTAATAGAGAATACTTAATTACAAAATACTCACTTAGCGATTCGACGTCTTCTTGTCTATCTCTTAAAGTTGGCAGATGTACATTTATTACATTAATGCGGTAGTATAAATCTTCACGGAACTTGCCGTTTTTCACTTCTTGTAGAAGATCGCGGTTTGTTGTAGCTATTATTCGAATATCAAGCTTAACAGTAGAGTTCCCCCCTACCCTTGTAATTTCGCGCTCTTGGATCGCCCTTAATAACTTTGCTTGCAAGCGCAAATCCATTTCGCTAATTTCATCGAGCAACAATGTTCCGCCATTTGCTTCTTCAAATTTTCCTATTCTTCTTTCTACTGCGCCAGTAAACGCACCTTTTTCATGACCAAATAATTCTGATTCTAAAAGATTCTCAGGAATCGCTGCACAATTTACTGATATGAAGTCTTTATTTTTACGCTTACTATTATTATGAATAAACTTTGCCATCACTTCTTTACCAGTTCCAGATTCACCAGTAATTAGAACAGTAGCTTCAGATGGTGCAATCTGCTTAGCCATACTTATAACATCTGCAAAAGCTTTGGACTTAAAAATCACTTCTGACTTGTCAGACCCTGAAATGGCCTCAAAAATTGCTGCCATCAGATCTTCTTCTGGTGGAAGCGGCACATATTCTTTAGCACCAGCTTTAATCGCATTAACAGCTTTATCTTTATCGGACTCTATTCCGCACGCAACTACAGTTGCGTAGATTTTTTCATTTTTTAGTGATGTTATAAAAAACTTAATGTCTTGGTTAACATCAACCATTATAAGATCGGCACTTTTTCCATTTCGAATTGCATGAAGGGCGCTGATTATATCTGGTGACGTATAAACCTTGGCTCCATTCTTAGTTGCAATCCTACTTGCTAGAACTAATTGCCCCCCTAAATCGCCAACAATCAACAGTTTCATGGTTATAACTTTTTGAATTTCATAATAAATGATATTCGCCCCTTTTGTATTTGCAAATACAATTTTAATAAAAAAACATTAACACATCATAAAGTTCTGTTACTATAAAGTTGAGTAAGAAATATTTTTTATAAGCAATGTCAAAGATACTTGAATTTTCTGAACTGCTAATGACAAAGTTTTGTCATGATATTGCAGGACCAATTGGTGCGGTGAATAATGGGATTGAATTTCTGGAAGAACCAGATCATCAAAACATACATGACAAAGCGATGGAGCTAATTTCCAAAAATGGAAAAGAAGCCGCAACTAAATTGAAATTTTATAGATATGTATATGGTGTATCTCAAGCTTCAGGCGAAACTGATATAAACGAAATCAAAGAACTCGCACAGGAATTTTTTAGCGATACTAATATAAAGTTAAACTGGATACAAAGCTCAACAACCGAAGGATTTACTCAATTAACTCATCGTGGCTGCAAGCTATTAATGAATATGCTGTACTGCGCATCAACAGTTTTAATTGCTGGCGGCAATATTGATATCGCGGTTGCAAAAATAAACAATGGCAAATCAATATCTATTAAAGCTAAAGGCAGCAAGATAAAGGAAATTGATGATTTAACTCATATTTTGAACAATCATGAACTTAGAGATATTAAACTAAATAACGTGCAAATTCACCATACAGCTAAAATCGCCACATCGTTAAATATCATTATTCAGTGTGACTTCAAAGACAATACATTACATATGAAAGCTGATTTAGTTTAATTTATCTTTCTATTTCAACTTGTTGTTTTCGGGCTTTTGAATTCATGTGCATTCTTGCAAAATCTTCAGTTGCTTCTGAATATGAGCTCGGCTCCAAATTGGTCGGAATAAAACTACGCGCATATGTCGACTTAAGCAATAAATAAACTTCATCTCCACATCTATTCTTATAGAAATTAAACCATGTTGGCGTTACACCAGATTTAAGAAGAAACAGAGCTGTTATATCTGAGCCTTCTGCAATGGCTTTATCAAGATGGGTGCATCCTAAGTTATCTCTAACTGACGCTGCTTCTTTTATATATGAAGCAAATCTTGGCTGTGATAAAAATGGAACTATAATACGTTCCATAACAACTTGCGGAGCATTGCATTTAAATAATGCCTCACCCAGAGTTTTATCATCAAATATAAGATTTAATGCATTTAGAGTTTTTATACTTGCTTCAACAGCAACTGGGTTAAGGTTTTGTGATTTAAAAATATAAATCTTCTTAAGCTGCTCTTCTAATGGGCCTAATATGCTCTTTAGTACATCTTTGTCATCAATATATTTTGCCATAGCTTCAATAACAGAAGGTTTATTGATTATTGTTATGGAGTGATAGCAAGTAAGTCTTTCTTGTGATAAATACTCTTTAGTTTGCTTCGAGTTTCCACCTATAATCTTTAAAATCACTTTAAAACAAGTATCGTATAAATCAGTATCATGACGATAATCTTCTAATTCATAACAATCCAAAGACCTTCCTTGAGAAAGGCTAGTTAATAAGCCGCCTAGCTCATATTTCCCATACTGCTTTTGATGAGCCACAGGACTTAACTCAGTTGGGTATCCAAGCTGTCTATGCAGCTCTCTCAGTTCCTCTACTCTGGTATCATCTAGTAAAAATTTCTCATATAGAATTTCTCGACCTTTCGGGTTTGTAATTCTTTGAAGAAGAACTTTAACATTAATTTCTGCCATTTCTTTTTCAGAGATTCGGATCCTATCTGATGTGGCCAAAAAACAGCTAGTAAGTTGACCAACAACTTTTTCAATGTAGTTTGATATAGCTTTATTAGAATTCCCATGAGACTTCAGATCATCATGCCTAAACGCCAGATAGGTCAAAATATCTTTTAATAACTCCCTATCTTTTTTGACATCAAGTATCTGCGCGAATCTTGCTACAACTTCAAATCTTGAATAATCTTTTGCTAACTCAAGTAATTTATTTCGGTTAGCTTCTGTTAATTTGTATATGCCACCAACAGAATTTAAAAAGTTATCGAATTGCGTTAGAGCATCAAAGTTATAGACTGCTGGATTCCTTAGTATCTTCGATATTGGATTTTCCTTACCCTTCTTATTCAACATAATAACCCCATGATATTAGTGGCGATTATACCACAAGTAATACCTCGGATATGTTAAGATTTTGTTAAAGTTATATTAATAGAAGGGGGTTGCAAAACAGCAACTGTAATTGGCAACGATGAATGGTCAATTATTTTAGTAGACGTTTCAACAAACGAGCTCAACGAAAGCAACTTTATATTTAGTTAGTAGATAATTTTATTACCTATTTTCCCATTTAATCTGTTGGGAAGCAACATAAAGTGTACATGGTACAATTATTAATGTTCCGATATATGTAGCCATTGCTGGAATTTCATTAAATACCACAAAGCCTACAAAAGCCGAAAGCACTAGCTCTAAGTATCTATAAGGAGCAACTGCAGATGCCTGAACAAAGCTGAAAGCCTTTAGTAAACAATATAATATCAAATTACTACCCATACCCAATAAAGCCAATAGAACTAACTGACTTGAGGAAATATCTTGCCAGAATAACATTGCAGGGTAAGCACCTAAAATGGATGTTACCATAGCAGAATAGAACAGCATGCTAAGCATAGATTCCTTTACGACGTATTTTTTATTGATAATGTCAAGGCTTGCAAACATAACTGACGATACAAGAAGAACTAATGCAAAAGGCTCAAATGTTTCATGGATTGGATTAAACACCACTACCACTCCAGCAAAGCCAAGCAAAGTAACTGCCCAAAGCCTTGTTGATACCTTCTCACCCAAGAAAATTGGCGCCATAATCAAGATAAATAACGGGATAGTGAAAGTCATGATTGTAGCTGTAGCTATAGGAACTAAATTCAAACCTAATATCCATATACTAATGCCAAAATATAATAATGACCCACGAATAACGTGCATTATTGGTCTAGGAGTTTTAAAAGACTTAAGCCCACCATGTAACATAAAAGGAACTAACGATATCATTCCAAAGAAACAACGACAGAATGTAGTTTGCGCAAAATGTAAATCTCCGCCCAAGTACTTGGCAACCACGTCATTTAAATTACTAATTACTAAACTCAGAACGAACCAAGCTATACCGATTATATACTTCTGACCTTTAGTTAATGCCATATATCCACTTAATTTTTCAAGGATTTTACTACAAAACCTTACTTTTGTCTATTGCTTCCTCGTTGCATCCTTTCTTGCAACTGCTTATATGCTTCAGTTGGAATCTTCGTACTAGGCGCAGCTTCTACAGATGCAGCCATAACAGCAGGTAATGCAGTACTTGTAGACGGATTGTCATCAGCACCTGCAGCGATAGCATTTTCTAGTCTTTTTAATTCAGATGCAGCCATCGGCCGTTTAAATTTAATAAAAACAGGGTGCTTGGCATCACTCTCTGTGATTGTAGCATGAGAATCACAAAACTTTCTTGCAATATCCCTACTATCAAAACCAAGCTTTATTAGTGTTTTCCAAGCCAAAAACCCTTGCTGGGTGAAAGTTTTTAGTTCGTACTCAGGATCATTCACACTAGCTAAATTAAATTCTTTGTCTAATTTTAGGAACAATTTAGCAAACTTTTTACCAAGTATGTACAATTCATTTTTCTGTTTTGAATATCCGTTCAAATCAGAATCTAAAGTTGCTAACTTAGTAAGCAAATCTTCAAACCTATCTTGCAATCCTACTAAGCTAAATTGACTAGTGCAAACATTAACAATAACTTGCACCAACTCTAAATTACTCTTAACTTTTTGAAAATCTGGAAACTGACACACTTTTTGTACAAAAGCTTTAACAGGAATATTTAGCTGCTGTAAGGTATTCGATGCGTCTTTTAAAGACCACATTGGTTGCTTAGGGCTATCTATATAATTCCACAGATCTAATATCGCTAGCAACCCAGTTACTTCTTCACGCAGCTGCATTTTTGATGGGTCATTTTTAGTAAAAATCTCCTCAAACCAGTCATCCAATATGGTATAACTGTCAATATCTGCAACCACTCCTGCTAATTCTTCAGCACTCTTTACATCACAAAGCTGGATAAATAAGTTCCCTTTCATAGTAAATTTTCCCAAATAGTTGGAGTTCATATATAATCTTATTTTAATCAACTCAACAAGTTTATGGGAAAAACTTGCAAAATATAGCAGTTTGAAGCTATAATGCCATTGAACTTATATCCAAAGCCAATGAGCATAGACGTTATATCTGATAGAATACCATCCTATGCGGATGATATTAAACTTAACTTGATGGAGATCTTTTCTGATCAAGTTGAAGGGCTTACAGTCCAGCAGGTATATGGCATTGCCCTATCTTGCTGCTACAATCTTAAGCATGAGCAGTTATTAAATAACTTTAGAAACGAAGCAAAAGTACTTTTAGACGATGCTCAGCTAATTGCCACCAAAAAGGCAGCGGCAATTATGGCAATGAATAATACCTACTATGCTTTTTCGAATATAATTTCTGATGACGAAATCAAAAAAATGTCTGCTGACCTTCATATGCATGTTCTAACTGATCATGGTATTGATAAAACAGACTTTGAAATGTACTTAATCGGCGTTTCAATACTAAACAACTGTGAATTTTGCATCAATTTCCATGCTGAGCGCCTGCTTCGCAGGGGCGTTGCTAAAGTTGCTATTCGTAATATTGCAAGAATTGCATCAGTATTAAGAGCTGTAGTTGATGTATTAGAAATCGAAAGGCTGCGTAATTACGATTTTATAGCTAGAGAATCAAATTTATAAATCATGACCATAAAAGTTGCAATATTAGGAAAGCCAAACGTTGGCAAGTCTACTCTATTTAATAAATTGTGTGGGAGAAGGCTAGCTATAACTCACGATAAACCCGGAGTTACTAGAGATAGAAAAGAGTACAAAGTAACACTTGATAAACAAGAATTCACATTAATTGATACAGCAGGATTGGAAAAATCCAAAGATGTGCTTTCCAAAAGCATGGTGAGCCAAACATTAACAGCTGCTAGAGAAGCTGATCTTATTCTTTTTATGGTCGATGCAAGATATGGCCTCGATGATGATGATAAAGATTTTGCAAACCAAGTGCGTAAGTTTGGTAAAAAAATTATACTTTTAGCTAACAAGTCTGAGGGCAAACAGAATCTTGATTATAAAGCTCTATATAAATTAGGCTTTGGTGACCCTATTTTTATTGCAGCTGAGCATAACTTAGGATTCAGTAACATAGGTGACGCAATTGCACTTGCCAGTAAAGACATTGAACCAAAAGCTACTGTTGAAGAAGAAAGCGCAGAAGATCAGGCATTAAGACTGTGTATTGTAGGTAGACCTAACGTTGGCAAGTCAACAATTTTCAATAAGCTTCTTGGCTTTGAGAGAGTAATTACTTCTGATATCTCAGGTACAACTCGTGATGCAATAAGCCACACACTTGAAGTTGACGGCAAAACCATAGAGTTAGTTGATACTGCAGGCTTGCGCAAGAAAGCCAGAATAAATGAAGAAGTTGAAAGCCTATCTTCTGCAGAAACTATTAATGCTATTCGTAGAAGTCATGTCGTTGCAATTGCAATTGATGCAAGCCAAGCATTAGAGAAACAAGATTTAACAATCGCCAATGTTGCAATCAATGAAGGGCGAGCTGTTGTTTTAATCGTAAACAAATACGATCTAGTTGAAAATACAAAGGCATTTAAGGATGAGTTAGACTATCTTATAAGCCGCAATATGACTGATGTCGTTGGCATTCCTATAGTATATATGTCTGCCTTAAAAGATAAGAATTTAAACCATATGTTCAAAGCTATATTTAAGGCTGAAGAAATGTGGCAATCTGACATTTCCACAAATGCGCTTAATAGATGGCTAAAGTCAGCAACTGAGGCACATATTCCACCTCTATCTGTAATGGGCAGAAGGATACGCTTAAAGTATATAACTCAAACAGGAAAAAGACCTCCAACCTTCACAATATTTGCCAATATTCCAAACGATCTACCGCCTTCATACACGAAGTACCTAGTAAATTCAATGCGTACGGCATTTGATATGTTCGGCACACCAATCCGAGTAAAATATAGAAAAATAGACAATCCTTACTCAAATAAGGCTTAAAGTAATTTCAAATACATAATTTAAGCTATTGAAACTAGCATAAACATATTGTATGTTCAGTTACGGATAATCAATTACTTTCAAATACATGGATTCTGGTCATTTCAGGCCTTTTCGGTACTCCACTTTAAGATTCCAAAATGTGATTATGCGTGCCCATAACTTCGGAGGATTCAATGACTAAGAAAAAATCAAGCCCTGCTAAAGTTTCACAACAAAAATCAGCTAAAGTTCGCCACGCTGAACTTCTCATGCAAGAGCACCATAATCTATGGGGCATATTATTCATGCTTCTTAATGCCGTTGCTATAGCAGTTTTGTATGCAGCCATTAAAAACCTGACAAAAGACATGAGCTCGAGTCTGGTTGTATTCATTTATAAATTCTCAATTTTAGTTCTAATTATTCCTTGGTGCCTACATGGAGGTTTACAATCACTAAAAACAAAACGACTATTTTTACATTTATCCCGAGGCTGCCTGAGCATTTGCGGCTCTTTATGCTTATTTTTTGCAATAAAATACATAGAGCTAGTTGACATCACCGCTATTGGATATATGGAACAGGTGATTTTAGTAATAATTGGTATTATGTACTTCAAAGAAAAGGCTACCCATACTAAAATAGCAACAATTATTCTAAGCTTCGTTGGCGCTATGTTGGTTGTCTATCCTGATGTTATTGCATTTAATGAATATTACATCCCTACTCTACAAAAAATTGATGTGAAGGGAGAATTCAATAAATATTATATATTCGTGTTTTTATCAATTGCCTTCTGGGCAACAAACTGCACAGTAATCAAAGTACTAGGCAAAACTGAAAAAACTAAAGTGCAACTCTTCTATGTAATGCTAATTTCTTGCGTGATTGCATACCCACTAGCATTTATGCATTGGAGTCCTTCTACAATTATGAATGGTTTATTAGAAATTAAATACCCTGATCGCCATTTAGAATTCAGCGAGCTTGGCCTTCAACCGAAGCACATACCTACTCTTGCATTATTATCATTATGTTATTTCGTACACAGCATTGCATTCTTTAAAGCATTAAAGTATGCTGAGCTCTCTACCGTGATACCTTTTGATTATAGTAGGCTAGTATTTACAGGGATTTTAGGATTTATCTTCTTCAATGAAATACCAAATGATGGCTCTTATATAGGCTATCTATTGATTGTTGGTGCAGGAGTTTACTTAATTCGCTCTGAGTCAAAGCGTAGAAGGAAAAAGAAAGAACAGTTAGAAAAAGAACAAATCGAAGAGGCAGAGTTGGAAAATGCATAAAAGTTCTAGTAAGAAATTCAAGCCTACCAAGACAATGTCAGGCATAATGATGATGGTTCTCCACGCACTTTCTATCTCTATACTTTATATTTTAGTAAAAAATCTAACAAACTCGCTGCACCCTTTCCAAGTAGCTTTTCTATATAAATTCGCTCTTCTTTTGGCAATAATTCCATGGTGTTTCCATGGAGATTATAAAAAGAATCTAAAAACAAAACGCATTGGAATGCACGTTGCGCGTGGCACTTTCAGCCTGCTTGGCACACTATGTTTCTTCATCGCCGTTTCTAGCCTTGAAGTTACAAACGCAGCAGCAATTACATACCTTGAACATATTTTAGTAGTGCTAATTGGTTTCTTATACTTCAAAGAAAAAGTTACAAACCCAAAGCTAGTAATGATCGCTATGAGCTTCATTGGCGCGCTTTTAATTGTAAAACCAGGATTCGTTAGCTTTAACAGGTCTTATGTATACTTATTTATGGCTCTAATATTCTGGGCATTGAATTGCACCGTTATTAAAATGCTTGGATCAACAGAACGCTCTAAAGCTCAGCTTTTCTACGTAATGCTTTTCTCTTCAGCTTTCTCTTGTCCTATGGCTTTATATGAATGGAGACCTGTTGAATTATGGCATCTACAATACATTGCTATTATTGCATTATGCTATTTAGTACACACTGTCGCATTCTTCAAAGCATTTAAGTTCGCCGATATGTCTACAGTTATGCCTTTTGATTATTGCCGAATCTTATTCACTGGCTACCTAGGATATGTTTTCTTAAAAGAAATACCAGACCAGTATTCATTAATAGGATATGCTTTAATTATAATTGGTGGTTTATATACCATTCAATATGAAGCTCGCAAAGGCAAAAAAGTTAAAGAGTCCCGTAAAATCGAATTAGAAGCAGAGTACGAACAGGCCTAACTCACTATATTTTTCGTGATCTATAAACCTTGTTAACTATTTTGTTTACTATTTTTTTCAAGGACTTATAATGATTAACATGGGCGCAAGTAGTGCATTAAATGAAAGAAAACGATAAATTGCAGCAAAATAACGATTTCGAAGAGTTAAGCCACGTCGAAAAACCAAGTTTCAGTGCAGCCTCTGTGGATCCGACAGAATTAAAGAAGCAAGTTGAAAGCTTTAGAAAACAGCTAGAACAAAAGAAAGATAAAATAGCATCCCTTAACAGAGAAGTTGCAGATTCAATAGAAGAAGAAAAAAAATCTAAAGAACCAACACAAGCAAAAACTTTAGGTGAACGTTTAGTATCTAAAGGTATCATATCTCAAGATCAGCTGGAAATTGCCCTTAAAGAGCAAAGGGAATCTCAGATTAAAAAGGAGTTAGGTACAATTCTAGTAGAACTTAACTTCATAACAGACACTATTCTTTCTCAAGAATTATCTGAAGCTTCAGGGTTTAAGTCAGTTGATTTACGTTCAATGACCTTAGATATTGAGCTTATTAGAAGAATTCCAAAGAACATATCAACACAATATAAAATTATCGCTCTATCCCTTCAGGAAGACGAGCTAATGGTGGCAACATCAGACGTTTATAACGTATTAGCGATCGACCAAGTAAAACGATATTTCCACAGAAATATTAAAATAATACCTTTTTTTGCCAATGATTTTCAAATAACAGAAGTGATCGATCAATACTACGATTACGAAATGAACATGTATGGCATCATTAAAGAAATTGAAACAGGCGATGTTAAATATACTGGTCAAGAAGAAGGTTACGTTAACCCTACAGTGCGACTTGTAGACTCTATATATATTGATGCAGTAAAACAAGGTGCCTCAGATATCCACTTTGAACCAGAAAGCGAATTCGTAAGGCTACGTTATCGTATTGACGGACGATTAATACAAATAATCAGCTTCCATAAAGATTATTGGTCAGCTATCGCTGTGCGTATCAAAATTCTAGCTGGACTTAACATTGCAGAGACCAGAAACCCACAAGATGGTAGGATCACCTATACTATAATGGGACGAAAAGTAGATTTTAGGATCTCTACATTACCAACTGTTTATGGAGAAAACGTTGTAGCTCGTATTCTTGATAAAAGTAGGTCACTTGTAGCATTATCTGAATTAGGTTTAAGCGATAGAAACAGCACCCTTCTAAAAAGATTATTAAAACGTCCAGAAGGAGTGATAATTGTAACAGGCCCAACTGGTAGTGGTAAAACTACTACTTTATACTCTGTTCTTTCGTTTATTAACTCCATGGAAACCAATATAATGACTTTGGAAGACCCTGTAGAATATCAGCTTCCAGTAATCCGTCAAAGTGCAGTTAGAGAAGGAACAGAGATGACTTTCGATAACGGTATTAGAACTCTGATGAGACAAGATCCAGATATAATATTCGTGGGTGAGATTCGTGACGCAGAAACAGCAAGCATGACAATCAGAGCAGCGATGACAGGTCACCAAGTGTTCACAACACTCCATACCAATGATGCTCTTGGTGCTATTCCAAGGTTAATGGATATTGGTATCAAAGGATCGCTTTTAGCAGGCACTATTATTTGCTCTATAGCTCAGCGTTTGGCACGAAAACTATGCATGTCTTGTAAAGAAAAATATATTCCATCAGCAGATGAGTGCAAAGTTCTTGGGCTAAACCCTATATCACCACCTCACCTCTTTAGACATAAAGGCTGTGGCAAATGTTTCCATACTGGTTACAGAGGACGTGTTGCTTTATATGAAATTCTTCCAATAGATAAAGAATTGGATGATATGATCTACAGAGAAGCTTCGAGAAAAGAAATGCTAACTTATGCATTAGCTCAGGGATATATTCCAATGTCTGATGATGGAATAGAAAAAATAAAACAGGGAATTACAGATCTAGAAGAAGTAGTTGGAACCATCGATATGACGGAGAAATTAAAAGATGTCAATTTATTCCTATAAAGCGCTTACACCCGATGGCGAAGTTGTAAAAGGTAGGCTTCCTGCTAACAGCGAAGCTGAGCTTGAAAGCAAGTTAAAGCAATCTAATTTAGATTTAATATCTGCTTCAGAAGTGCGCTCGACAAGTATGAATCTTTTTGGTAGCATTTCCTTACAAGAAATCATCTTAATATGTATTCACTTACATCACTTAGAGGAAGCTGGTGTACCGTTATTAGATTCAATTGCAGACTTACGTGACACTGCTGAAAATCCTAAGCTTAGACACATTATGATGGATTTATATGACTCACTTCGAAACGGTAAAACTTTTTCACAAGCTGTAGAATCTCACCCTAAAATATTTGACAAAATATTTGTTGGACTAATCAAAGCCGGTGAAAGAACTGGTAACTTCGCTGAGGTATTTACTCATCTTGAACACCATTATAAATGGGTTGATCTCCTAAGACAGAAAGTGAAAAAAGCAACATATTACCCAATATTTCTATTATTTTTAATGATGGGTGTTATCGCTTTGATGATGATATTTGTAATTCCAAAACTTACAGTTTTCTTATTATCACAAAACATAGAATTACCTCTCTATACCCGTGCTCTAATCTGGGTTTCAAACTTTGTAGGTAATTATTGGATACCTATACTTATTATACCTATCATCACATTTGTAGTATTAAAGATACTGCAGGGAACGTCACAAAAGGTTGCATACTACATTGATTTAATTGTTATCAATCTCCCTGTCATTGGAATAGTTGTCAGAAAAATTGAAATTGCTAGGTTTTGTCACTTCTTCGCAATCACCTATAAAAGTGGTATTGGTATTTTAGAATGTTTAGATGCTTCAGCTGATGTGGTAAAAAACCAGATCATTAAGAAAGCAATTGGCAGAATGCGTAAAGATGTTATGGATGGGAAAAGGCTTACTGAATCATTGATGCTAACTGGCGAATTCCCACAGCTTGTTGTAAGAATGTTTAAAGTTGGTGAGGATTCTGGTAACTTAGACAATGCTCTAAAAAACATCAACTTGTTCTATGACGCCGAAATTAATACCTCAGTAGACAACATGGTTGGCGTTCTACAACCAGCTCTTACCATAATGATGGGTGGACTAATGATGTGGATTACCATATCTGTGTTCGGCCCAATATATGGAAGCTTCGGCAACGTTGGGAAATAATTCCAAGACTGACGCTAATGGTTTTAGCCTAGCTCAAGAGTAACTAGAGCTGAATCATAAGCATAAATCTGCTTTATCTCACGTTAACCAAAAACTTTTCAACAATCAACATATAGTGATTGAAGATTCTTTGAGCACAATATATTGTTATATTTGGAATCAAAACAATAAAAGGTGTCATATATGTCTCTTACAAAATCTGAGTCGGTTTTCAAACCATTTGCCTACCCTTGGGCTTATGATGCATGGAAAATTCAACAGCAAATTCACTGGTTACCAGAGGAAGTTCCAATGGCAGACGACGTGAAGGATTGGAAACACAATTTAACTGAATCCGAAAAACACTTGTTAACTCAAATATTCCGCTTTTTTACACAAGCAGATATTGAAGTTAATAACTGCTACATGCGTCACTATTCAAAAGTATTCCGCCCTACTGAAATATGCATGATGTTAGCTGCATTTTCTAACATGGAAACCATTCATATTGATGCATACTCTCACCTATTAGACACATTAGGCATGCCTGAAGTTGAATACCAAGCTTTCATGAAATATAAAGAAATGAAAGATAAGTATGACTACATGCAAAAATTTGGAGTAGAAACTCCAAAAGATATAGCAACTACACTTGCAGTCTTCGGTGCGTTTACTGAAGGACTACAATTATTTGCCTCATTTGCTATGCTTCTAAACTTCCAGCGCTTTGGAAAAATGAAAGGTATGGGTCAGATTGTCGCTTGGTCTGTTCGCGATGAAACACTACACACAAATTCTATAATTAAATTATTCCGTACATTCATCCAAGAAAACCAAGAAGTATGGAATGACGAAATGCGTAACAATTTAAAAGAAGCTTGTGAAACAATAGTTGAGCACGAAGATGCGTTTATCGACTTAGCATTTGAATTTGAGGGTGCAGTCGAAGGATTAACTGCAAGCGACGTAAAGAAATATATAAGATATATTGCTGATAGAAGATTGAATCAACTTGGCTTGGATGCAATCTACCATATTGAGCGCAACCCTCTACCATGGTTAGATGAACTTCTAGGCGCGCCTGAACACACAAATTTCTTTGAAAACCGTGTAACTGAATATGCTAAAGCTGCAACTAAAGGAACATGGGATGAAGCCTTCGCACACGCTGTTGGCCTTGAATCATCCAAAGAAGCTGCTTAATAAATTATAATTATAAAAAAAGCCCCGCATTGGGGCTTTTTTTATTTGAAGTTTATATAACTATCTCTGCGAAGTTTTCTTAATAATCCCTTGATTTGGAGATCAAGTTTCTTGTTTAGAATAAGATCTTTAACCTGATCGTCGTTGATTTTTTCTGGAACAGGGTCATCTTTTTTAAACTTAACTTCTAAAACCTTTATAATGTGAATCCCATCCTGCAATACTATAGGATTTGAAATTTGCCCAACTTCTAAATTAGCCACAGCTCTAGCAATTTCAGGAATAACTTGATCTATATAAACCCAGCCAATATTTCCTCCTGATGCCGCGCTACTGCTATCTGAAAATTCTTTTGCTAACGATGCAAAGTCTGACCCACCAGTAATCTGAGATACTAGCTTTTCAGCAAGACCTTTTTCACCATCTTTATTATTATATTTAGGGTATAAAACTATCTCAGCTAGCTTAACTTGCGAAACTTTACTTTTTGATTTCGCCATAGACTTAATTAAAGTACCCCTACTCTCTTCAACCTCCTTTTCAGAAACAGATATTTTAGGTTGAATCATAACTCTAAGATATTTATTAAGAAGTAACTGACCTTTAATCTGCTCTTCTAGGACATCCTTATTGATGCCTTTGCTGGTGAGGAATCTTTCCAAGTCGGTCAAACTCACTCCATTCTTCTCTGCAATGCTATTCATTGCAAAAGAAAGATCAGCATCATCTATTTCCACGCTTTTTTCTTTGGCTTCTCTAGCTACAAGCTTTTCATCAATTAGACCATAGATAACATGTTGTTTCATTAGCTGATAAGTTTTGCTGTCTGGCGATATACCACTCGACTTTACAACCAAATCCATTCTCTTTTTGACATCAAGATCTGTAATTGCTTCATCATTTACAACCACAACAACCGACTGCTGCTCTGCTACTGCGTAATTAACACACAGAACAATTGTTACCAAAAATAATAAAATCTGTTTCATATTTAATACGTTGGAATTGTTATAACTAAACTATATGAATTCTCTGGTCTTAAATCTCTAGACTTAGAGTAGTCTCTTGATACTACAAATTTGGCATAAAGGCAATCTGCTTGAAACCTTAGGCCAGCCGTTGTATTGACTAGACGCGAGCTGTCATTTGCTATTTTCTTACCTATTCTGCTACTTACACCACTTTCTAACCACCATTCTCTAAACACATTGTAAGCTCCGTTTAAAGCAATTTCCTGACGATATTTAGCCGAACCTTTGTCTATTAGTTTTTTATCAATCCACATATGAGCAACATTTAAATTCCAAACTGGATAAGCTAACTCCATATTCACTTCATTTCTTAACGGGTTAGCATCACTTGAATTAAGTCTAAACGCATCGTTAAAAAAAACATGTTCGTCTGGCTGTACGGTAACTTTGCCTACATAATCCGATTGGTGACCATCTAATCCGCTTTTCCTATCAAAATTAGAATCTTTATGGGTTCTATATGTTTGCCCAAAAATTGCATTTATATTCTTAAATTTTTCAAAGGTAATATTACCTCTAACACCGTAATTTACCCTTGTACCACTTTCAATTTTATCAAAACCAACGTATCTATTATGTGAAAAAAGATTTGATGCAGAAATTTCAGGTAATTGGCTATCTTCATTTCCAACTTTATCCAGATTTGTCATGTTCGGAGCAATTATACCCTGAGCTACAGGCTCAATAATTACCATATTATTACCAATATAGTTATATAATGGCCAACTCCATTCGTTTCTAATCTCTGGGTATATCCTACCTTCAGCCCCTTCCTTATTGTTTATTAATCTAGTTTTAGTATCAGTGACTATAATAGGATTCTTATCAACTTCATAAAGATCTGCACGAATTGCTGCAGTAGTACTAAACTTATGACCATATGGCATTTTAAAGGGTATTTTCAAGCCCTCAGCTACACTAAATCTCTTATACGACTCACCTTGGCTTCTAACTAAATTTAGAACATTAACGTCTGTGAATAGTTTTGAATTCCAAAAGCCTGTATCTTTCTCGCGATGAGCTTCAAGCAGCGGAAGCGCCAAAGGTGTAGTTTTATTATTATGCTCAAATCTTAAATCTTGGAATGATAAAGCACGAGCAATATAATAATTTTTACTTTCAAAAACATTATACGAAACATCTGTATTCAAAATTTCTTCTCTAGAAATCTTATACTTTCTTAGATAAGTTTTGGATGGGTCAAATACCCTTTTAGACTTATATCTTAGCTTACCAGTGTGCCAGTCATTTCTAACTATATAATCTCCAGCAAGGTCATAATGGCCTTTAAATGTTTTCCTACTACCAATACTAGCCCCGTTTTTTCCTGTCTTCTGAACATGAGCGAGGCTACCTTTTAAAATAAAATCACCCTCCTTAAATTTCTGCCTATATTCTCCAAACACCAATTTCCCCTCTCTAGCAAGAACAGGTGTAATAGTTGCATCTTTATCAGGAGCAATATTCCAATAATATGGCACTCCGACTCCAAAACCAGTAGATTTGGATGAATATGCTAATTCTGGAAATAAGAATCCACTTTTTCTTTTAGCCCCTGGCGCTGGTGAAGATAAGTATGGAGAGTAAAACACTGGAACACCCAAGAAATCAATTTTTGCATCTTTATAATATATGCGCTCAGCTTCTTTATCTAAAGTCGCCTTTTTAGCTTTAAACTGCCATAGCGGGAAGAAGCTTCTATAGTTATTAGCACAAATCTTGCATGGAGTAACAACCATATCCTCCATTTCCATTGTATTATCGTCAACCATCTCAGCAGATTTTGCAGCAAGAAGTGTTTTCTTAGCCATTCTTGCTTTGAAGTTTAATGCTATTCCAATTTTAGATGTTTTCTCTAGCCTCGCCTCATCTGAAAAGAAAATACTCCCATCTTCTCTTTTTATAGCTACATTGCCTTTCAAATAAATCACGTCTTCTGTTCTGTGGAAGATTGCATTATCAGCAAGTAGTATTTGATTACCTTGCACTATTTCGACATTACCCAATGCATATGCTATATTTTTCTCTTTATCATTGTAAAGTTGATCAGCTTGAATTTGAACTGGCTGATCTCCAGTCAAATTAATATCATCAGCAAATGCAAATGAGGTGCTAAAAAAGACGCATAAAAAAAATGGATATAATAATCTCAACTGAGCTTACAACTCATTAGGTTCTCTTAATTTGAGAATATACCGAAGCTTTAGCTATTTACAAGCTTGCTATATTCATTTGAAAGCAATTTGTACATCTCGTTTGAAATACTATACTCTTTGTCATCAATAGATTTTATGGGATTGGTCTCAATCGCGGTACCTGTTAAAAAGGCAGAATCAGCTTTTTTAGCTTCATCTAATGATATATGCCTTTCAACAACTTTAATATTTTTCTCTTTGGCAATATGAATAAAAGTTTGTCTGGTAATACCATTTAAAAAACAATCAGCTGTTGGGGTATGAAGCTCATCACCATATATGAAAAATACATTTGATGTAGTACCTTCGGTCACATAACCTCTGCTATCTAAAAGCAATGCATCATCATAACCATTTGCAACAGCTTCATTTTTTGCAATTGTACAAAGAGTATAAACTCCTGCACATTTAGCAGAATAAGGGGATGAATCTGCATTTGGTTTGCGCCATTTACTTATACATAATCTTATACCGTTTTCCCTCAGTTCATTACGCTTGCTCTCAAATGATTTCCAGACAGCTAGTATAACGTTAATCTTTGTTCCATCACCACCAATAAGCATACTCTCTGAACCGCGCCATGCAGCTGGTCTTCCATAGCCATTTGCAATATCGTTTAATGCAATTTGCTCTAGGAATTTTTCGCATAGTTCATCAACACCATATGGCAGCTCAAACCCTAGACAATTTGCCGAGTGTTTGAGTCTTTCCATATGCTCTTTTAATTTAAAAGGTTTGTAATTATAAATTCTTACACCTTCATATATTGAGCTACCATAGTGTAATCCATGAGTTAACACATGTAGCTTGGCATCCTTCCAATCAACAATCTGTCCGTTGTACCAAATTTTTCCATCTCGCTGATCAAAAGGTATTTGCGCCATATTATAGCTCTGTTGCTAAATGAGGAGCTTCCCCACATTCAATTAGTTTAGCATTATACATTTCAACTTGATCATTAAACCAAGCACAATCTCTTGAATTCAGATTGTAACTATCAGTTTTCAAGTCTTGCGCGAAAAGCACAACGTCTGGAGAAGAGATTCCCAACTTCTCAACACTGTGAATCAGGTTCAGAACATTCATTTTATCACAATGTCCTACCAAACTAGCGATATCTTTGTAGGCCTGAACATTTACTTGGCAGTCTGTCGGTTTTAAACTAGAAACAATTGGTTTTTGTATTCCACATTCAGCTAACTTAACGTTTAAGTAATAATTTGTTTCACTTTTGAACCAACTACAATCATTAACATCTGGCGCACCTTTATGCTTTAAAAGCAATTCTTCTGATGACAGATTTTTAATTTTTTCTTTTAGTGAAAGTAAGTTAGATACTGTAGACTTATTACACTCAAGGCTATTTAATCTTGCTATATTTTTGTATGTATCTTTATGTAGAACGCAGTTTGTTTGGTCTTCAACTTTGTCCCATTTTTTTTCAATCTTTTCAGCGACGCGTTTAGCAGTTTCTTTTGCGCTATTGATTATATCACCAATTTTAGGCATAGATTCCTCATTAAAAGTTTGCGTGCGGATGTTAGCTTTTTAAAATAAAGGTGTCAAGAATTTGGACTATTTGCAATAAATCGTGATAGAAAAATACGCAACTCTATATAAATCAACAATATACCCAGCCAAATCACGCAAATACATTGCTTTCAGCCAAAGAAAGTGGTATTATTCACACCTCAACAACTAAATTGGCCGATTTATGACAATTTCATCAAAATCTCACACAATAACAAAACGCCCCATTATAAAAGACGGACAACTAACTCTTAGAGGCAGTTATACTGATTATAACATTGAGATCCAAAATGATGTCATAAAAATCGAAGACATGACCTCAGTACCTTGCAACAAATATGAGTTTACTGGATTAAAGGACGGACACATTAAGTTCTTAGCTTTTGGAGATTTACGCAGAGTTTCTATCATTGATAAAACACCTTATCATGTTAGTGATATCGTTGACTTAACTGATATGAACACGATAGAGATACCAGCTAGCCAATTACTTGCTAATGATAAAGATTTCAGAAATTCTAAGCTTTCTATATTCACAGTGAAAAACCCTGTTGGTTGCCAAGTTAAATTACTTAAAGATGGGAATATAAGCATTATTCCTGATGCCAATTTTGATGGCATAAAGTCTTTTGAATACACTATAAAAAACGAATTAGGCTTTAAAAACACCAATTCAATAAAAGTTTATTTAAGAGAGCCTCATCACCCAAATGATCCTGCATTTTTCGAGCAATGGTATTTGCAAGAAATGAATGTTATTCCTGTGTGGAATGATTACTCGGGTAAAGGAGTAAAAATTGCAATTC
Source organism: uncultured Candidatus Midichloriaceae bacterium (assembly GCA_964558975.1). Classification (GTDB taxonomy): domain Bacteria; phylum Pseudomonadota; class Alphaproteobacteria; order Rickettsiales; family Midichloriaceae; genus CAZLFQ01. The sequence goes on along the minus strand of CAZLFQ010000001.1, from coordinate 145,103 downwards.
TGGATGAAGGATTCATTCCATTAAACTCAGACATAGAAATTCATAACAATCCATACGAAACAGAATTTGACAATGAAGCACTAGGACAACACGGGTTAATGGTGGCAAGTGTAATTGGAGCAAAGCATAACAACACTATTGGTATGTCTGGAATAGCCTTTAATGCTAACATGACTTCTGCGCAACTTCCTGCTGGTGAAAATATTTTAGGATCTACTAACGAATTATCAATATTTAGTGATTTCGATGTAATAAACAATAGTTGGGGCAAAGATTACGAATGCCCGTCACAAAGGAAACCATATACAATTGCAAAAACACTAGAAAAAGATTTTAATAAAGAGCAAAATCATTTAGAAGCAATTGAATCAGCAGTAATTAACGGCCGAGATGGTAAAGGAAGCATTATAGTATTCGCTGGAGGTAATGATATCTACGCAGATACAAATCTTGAACTTGGACGAGTTAATCCATATAACATTATAGTAGGTGGATTTTCTAAACCAAAAGAACAGCTTTTAAAATTCGAAGTTGAGATAGAGCATTTTGCCAGCACATCAGCTTTAACTTTAGTTGCAGCTCCAGCAAGCCATTTTTTAACTACTCACCAAACAAATTTAGTTGTGGAAGACAATCAAATTTCAGGGCAACTAAAAAACACTAAAGTTGAAGGCACATCCTTTTCCTCACCTGCTGTTGCCGCAACAGTTGGACTCATGTTAGAAGCAAACCCAAATTTAGGCTGGAGGGATGTTCAAGACATATTAGCATATTCAGCACTACCTAAAAATGGAGATGAGTTTGAATACTCGGTAAATGGAGCTAAAAACTCAAATGGCGGCGGACTAATGTACAATAGAGAATATGGATTTGGTATAGTAGACACATTTGGTGCTGTAAGACTCGCTGAAGTATGGGAACATTCAAACACATTTCAGAATTACAACAATCTAGTTTCATCACCAAAAACTTATAATGGAAAAACTTATGAAGGCAGTTTTACTGACACTTTTGTTCAAGACGAAGATATTGAAATTGAGTTTTTAAAACTTGAATTGACAGCTGAATTTCAACAATCTAGTCCTATAAACGAGAAACTTGAAATCAGCATTACATCACCTCAAAATTTTACTTATACGATAATTAGAAATAGCGGATATAATCCCCTTACCAAAGAATATTGTTTTGACTTTGGTCAGGGTATAGATTGGAACTTTGGACTGCAACATGCACGAGGTGAATTAGGTAAGGGAAATTGGAATGTAACAATTAGCCTCGACAATAATCAATCCAAAACTCAACTAAGCAATACTGGTATCAATTCAGTAAAACCAATTTTAGTTGGTCTAGATTTCTATGGAAAACCAAAAGAACATATTTCTAATGAAATTATTTACACTTCGTTCTTCAATGAATTAGATGGTGAAAATCGCCATGTAATCAAAGCGGATTCACCTTTTAATACAATTAACACAGTTGCTATTTCTACTCCCGTTACAATAGATCTTTCAGGCTTTTCAAAAAGTATTATTGATGGTCAAGAAATTGTACTTGAACGTCTTACTTCTTCTCCTGTACTCAGCATAACGGCAATTTCTAACATTAAATCTGGTGATGGCGATGACACACTTAGAGGAAATGATGGAAATAATATAATAATGCCTGGCAGAGGAAATGACAACATCTATACCGAAGGTGGCGAAGATATAATATGGTATCCAAGCCTTAAGTGGAGCAACTTAGGACACGATGTGATACATGATTTCGATACAAGAAGAGACAAGCTTAAAATTGGTGGCGCAACCTATTCTGAAATCCAATCTTTAATGACTGAAAAAAACACGTGTCGTGAACACTCTACGCTCTGCCTACATACTACAGTAATTGGCAATAATGAATGGTCTATCGAACTGCGAGATGTTTTAATTCAAGACCTAAACGAAAATAACTTTATTTTGGACTAAAAACTAAAGTGCGATTGCTTGAGGAGTCATTCTATTTAGTGACTCCTGAATCATTTGTTTTATGACGACATCAAGTGTATTTACCATAGCTCCACCATCTGGGGAAGTAGTTAAGCATAATGCCGTGCCTGTATAATCAGCAGCTATATATGCAAAGCTTGTAGCTATGACCCTTGAAACATTTTGTGCAACATGGAGCAAATCAAAAAACAAAGAAATTCCTGAGTGCAGCGCCTCCATCATAAACATTGGCTGCATCTGAACAAAAAGCTTAGCTGCCTCACTTCCATTATGGCCATCGGCTAAGTTATAAATGTATGCCCCATCGACTTTACCCAACTTTTCAAAATCAACAAAACCACCCAGTAGAGTTAAATTATCATTTGAATGTATAGATGCTTTATCTGTTTCAAATGTGCTGCTGGCAAACATATGAAACAACTCAACAATTCTACTGTCCAACCCCCTATTAATTGCCATTTCAACTAGCAAAGCATAATTCTCTGCTGTCAGTAATTGGTCCACTTCAAAAAAGCCATCACATGCCAAGGTTAAAAATATTTTATCACCTTTATTACGCACTAACTGTTTTAGATCTGTTACTTGAACCGTCGCTTCACTAGAAATTAGATTACTATTATTTGAAATAGCTCTTGAGAAGTTCAATGCAGCTCTGCCAGCAATTATTCTCAAATCCATCTTAGCAGTTAGCACCAAACCATTTTCTGCATTTAACTTATTTGCTTTTTCTATAATCTCATTCACAGCCCTTGCATTTTCTGGCGTGTATAGCTTGTCCGCCATATAATCAAAAAGTTTATTATACAGATCACTTGGTATTTTGCTTTTATCAATTATTTTAAATACCAGCCTTATGGTTAACCTACCACCAGAATCTCTAACACGCTTCATTTCTTCAGGATCATTAGGCCTATGCATTTTATTTAGAAGGTGTGGAGTAACTTTTTTTGTTACGCTATCGTATACATATGCGATTGCCTGAGTATCACCAATATTAGCCGATACAACTTGCCCATCTTTAGTTAAAGCTAAACTTTGTACGCAAGCGCCAGAATTAATTCCTCGTTGCTTAAGATTATTATCAGCTTGTTTTATTGAACATATCATAGCGTCTTTGAGTTCATCTACCGAGCACTCTTTCTCTAATAAGTACGAAACATCAGCATCTTCCATTTCAGCTCTATCACCTCTTCTTGAGACTCTTTCAATTTGAAGATCCGATGTTATAGATCTTGCATAAGTATCACTAGATTTTGTAGAACCTAATCTTCTAAAATAATCTTCAAAAAAACTTTCATTTAGCTTCATAAGCATAACCTCTTGTATACAGGCTCAGCTTATAGCTTATTCAATAATTGCTGTAAAATGATATGTTGGAACTATGATCTCACCAACTTTGCCATCTCTAAAGCGCCGTAAGTTAGCACACCAGAGCAGCCTGCACGCTTAAAGCCTATTAGAAGTTCTAACATTGTTTTGTCAAAATCTAATACGCCATTTTGCGCAGCAAACTTCAGCATGGCATATTCTCCCGACACCTGATAGGCAAACATAGGTGTTGTTATTTCGCCTTTCATACGTTGCATAACATCCAAATAAGGTGTTCCAGGTTTCACAATGAACATGTCTGCACCTTCATCGATATCAAGTCTAATCTCATTTACAGCTTGGTCTGAATTTCGCGGGTCTAATTGATAAGTATATTTACTTAAATATCCCTTACGTTTTGAACCAACCGCATCCCTAAACGGTCCATAGAATTGGCTAACGAACTTAACAGCGTAAGACATTATTTTAGTATTACTAAAACCGTTTGACTCTAATGCCTCCCGAATCATTATTATCCTTCCATCCATCATATCAGATGGAGCAATGACATCAGCTCCCGCTTTTACAAGAACTAATGATTGCTTAATAAGTGCATCAATAGTTAGGTCATTATTAACATCATTCCCTTCGATAAGACCGTCATGACCGTGTGATGTGTAGGGATCCAAGGCAACATCTGCCATAACCCCAAGATTTGGAACTTCATCTTTAATTCGGCTTATACAACGTGAAATTAAATTATCTTCATTAAATGCTTCTTTTGCATCATCGCTTTTGAGGCTATCGGCAATTGACGGAAATAACGCAACCATTGGTATGCCTAAATCAGCTGCCTTTTTGGATTGTTCAACTGCAATATCAATTGAAACCCTAAAAACATCAGGCAAAGTTTTGATTGGCTCTCTAATATTCTTTCCTTCCACAACAAACATTGGATATATTAAATTCGATGTTCGCAAACTATTTTCCGCAACCATTTCACGCATCCAACCATCGGTTCTCAGCCTTCTAAGTCTAGTAAATGGATACTGCATAACTAACCTATTTTCGATTTTAATTTGTAAAGTATATCAAAAGCCTCACGAGGGGTTATTGAATCTATATCTACATTCTTCATGTCTAATATATAATCAGGTACAACATTTTGATTAGCAACAACTTTTACTGACTCAGATTTACTATTAGATTCAACAACTTTTAAAATTTCATTAGCACGCTTAATAACACTACTTGGTAACCCAGCAAGGGAGGCAACATGAATGCCATATGACCTATCCGCTTTACCAGCTATAACTTTATGCATAAATATCACCTTATCTTCCCATTCTTTAACACTTACAGTATAGCAAGCAAGCTTTGGCAACTCTTTCTCTAACTCAGTTAATTCATGATAGTGAGTCGCAAAAAGAGTTCGGCTTTCAATCTGATTATGTAAATTCTCAATAATAGCCCAAGCAATTGCAAGCCCATCATAAGTTGATGTTCCTCTGCCAATCTCATCTAAAATGACAAATGACTTATTGGTCGAATTATTTAGGATTGTTGCAGTTTCAACCATCTCAACCATAAATGTTGATTGTCCACGAGAAATGTCATCAGCCGCCCCTATCCTACTAAACAACCTGTCAACCACACCGATATGCGCTGACTTTGCAGGGACAAAACTTCCCATTTGAGCCATTACACATATTATTGCATTTTGTCTTAGGAACGTGCTTTTACCCGCCATATTAGGGCCAGTTACCAACCAAATATTTTTGTCTTTTCCAAGGGAACAATCATTGGCAACAAACTTTTCACGAATTGTTTTTTCTACAACAGGATGACGCCCTGCTTCAATTTCAAAACTTTTTCCTTCATCAATAAGTGGCCGTATATAGTTCATTTCTGAAGCTAATTGTGCAAGAGCAGACATAACATCAAGCCCTGCCAGTGCTTGTGCAGTATAACTAATGCTTTCACCAACATTAGTAATTGCAACACACAGTTCTTCAAATATCTTTTGTTCGATTTCAGAAATACTCCCTTCAGCACTAAAAATATCTGATTCTAATTTCTTTAAATCTTCTGAAGTATACCGTAGAGAGCTTCCTAAAGTCTGCCTATGAATGAATATATCGCTAGTTATTTTGTTGGCATGCGATGGAGTAACTTCAATAAAATATCCCAAAACATTGTTATAAGTAATTTTTAATGTATTGATACCTGTTAGCTGCCTATATTTATCGCGGAGATCGTCTGTAGCATTTTTAGAATTCAGGCAAATATTTGTAAAATAATCTAATTCAGATGAATAGCCAGCGCGAATGAATTTTCCATCCTTAACATTAATAGGAGGATCAATAACAAGTGAACCATGAAGCTTATCTAAAAGCTCTGAGAAATTTCCAATTTGAGAAACAAGACCTTTTATTCCTTGAGATACTTCAACTCCTGAAAACAAAACTAATTCTGCAATTTTTAAAGCTTGTGATAATCCATCTTTTAATACCGCTAAATCTCTGGGCCCGCCTTTTCTTATCCAAATTCTTGATAGCGATCTTTCAAGATCTGGAACTAATCTTAAACACTCACGTAATTTCTCTCTTAATTGTTTATTTTTAAAAAAGCACTCAACGGCGTCCAATCTTTTATTAATAGCTTCGGCATTACTCAGCGGAGCTGAAAGATAAAGTCTTAGCAACCTGCCGCCAGAAGATGTAATAGTTTTATCTAATACTGAAATCAAAGAGGATTTGCTATCGCCATGCATTGTTGTTTCAAGTTCTAAGTTACGCTTAGTGGCAGGATCAATAATCATGAAGTGATTATTGTTGATCTTTTTTGGCTTGGAGAGCCTTGGAATCGATGCTTTTTGAGTGTGCTGAAGATATTCTAACAAACCTCCAATAACACAAATCTCGTTTTCACTAAAGTTACCTATAGAATCAATAGTACTAATATTGAAAAAACTCTTTATCCTAGCTCTACTTCTCTCTAATTCAAATGTAACATTAGCTCTAACCGATAAGTTTTTAGCAAATATCTCTAGGCTTTGTTTGATCTTGTCATCTTGAAATAATTTATCTGCAATTATCACTTCTTTCGGCTGAAGGCGCGATAGGTCTGCAAGCAAAGTGGCTGATGAACTATTTGAAATATAGAATTCACCTGTGGATATCTCAACCCATGCAGTTGAGATCTTCCCATCATGCAAAGCAACTGCTGCTAAGTAATTTGATTCCCTTGCATTAAGCAAAGTATCTTCAAACAAAGTCCCAGGGGTTATAATTCGCACAACCTCACGCTTTACAACAACCTTATAACCGCGCTTCTTGGCTTGCTCAGGGGTTTCCAACTGTTCACAAACAGCAACTTTAAACCCAGATTTGATTAGTTTCTCTAAGTAAAACTCATAGCTATGTGCGGGTACACCACACATTGGGATGTCGTTTTCATCAAGCTTTCCACGTTTTGTTAAAACTATATCAAGCACTTCTGCAGCAGTGACTGCATCTTGGAAAAATAACTCGTAAAAATCACCCATACGATAAAACAGCATGCAATCTTGATACTCGTTTTTGATCGCCATGTATTGTTGCATCATAGGTGTTAATACCTTGACGTTGACCGATTCAAAAAGCTCTGGTTGCTTTGTCTGCTGCATTATCTGATAATATTTTTGTTATAGAATGCAGTATAGCTTTGTTCGTAAAAGAGGCAATTACAATCCGCGTTCAGAAATCTTCCCAGCCGTTTTCTCAGCAATTTTAGCTTCAATTTGCTGTCTAATAAGCTTTGAAACTAAAGTTATATGATGCTCTTCAAGATAAGAAGTCTTTGGAAATCTTAAAACCATTTCATCGAATTCTTTCTGGGGTAAACAAACTCCCACTACTAAAGCAGAAACTCTTAAGTTAATCCCCATACTCTGCGCTACATCCACGAAAGATAGAGCCATTTGTAAATTGCCATTCAGTACTTCTTTTGAAAAACCTTCACTCAAACTCGTTTGTAAATCAGATACTTGCTTTCCTGGATTCATATATAAACCTATTAATTTTTTCAGACTTTATAAACTTCGCTATATCACTTGTCAATTTCATTAAAACATTGCCACCCCTACCGAAATGTAGTAATAAATATACATCTGTAGAGGATTGGAGAGTATGGATATTAAGAAAGTAATTGCAGCAAGTTTGTTTCTTGCACTTTGTACAACATCGGCTTACGGAGCATCTAAGATTGGTAAGATTGACTATGACGGCAATCAACGTATCAGCCACCAAACAATCTTTGCATACTTAAAGCTAAACTCAGGCGATAATTACAACCAAACTAAAGTAGATGAGTCTATAAAATCTCTATTTAACACAGGCTTTTTCTCAGACGTAAAAATCACTTTAACGGGCTCTACCCTAAAAGTACACGTCAAGGAAAACCCTATGATCAGTAAAATCTATTTCGATGGAAATAAGCGAATTGAGGATAATGATCTTAACCAAGAAATTTCAATGCATGCTAGCTCTGTGTTTTCAATCACAAAAATGCAAAGCGATATTAAAAGAATTGTAAATCTCTATAAAAAAAGAGGTAGGTACTCGGTTAAAGTTGAGCCTAAAATAATCAATCTTGATCAAAACAGAGTTAACTTAATTTACGAGATTGAAGAAGGGTCACAAGCTAAAATTAAAAAAATCAATTTCGATGGAAATGAATCATATTCTGATGCAGACCTAGTAGACGCAATAGCATCTCGCGAAGAAAGATGGTATAGATTCTTCTCATCTTCAGACGTTTACGATCCTGATAAATTGGAGTTTGATAAGGAGCAAATTAGAAGATTCTATATGAATCGCGGCTATGCTGATTTTAAAGTGACATCAGCGACAGCAGAACTATCACCTAAACGCGACGCTTTCCTTATAACTTTCGTTGTTGATGAAGGAAGCCTTTATGAATTCGGCGAAATTACCGTTGCAAGCAACATTAAAACGATTGAAGTTGAAAAGTTAAACAAACTCTTAACAGTACACACTGGCAAGAAATTTAGCAAAGAAGAGATCGACAACTCTGTTGATGCAATAACAAATTATTTGGGTAACCACGGATATCCATTCGTTGATGTTGAGCCAGAAATTCATAACAACAAAGAAGCCAATACAACTTCTATACAATTCCAAATAAAGGAAAGCCCTAAAGTTTATATCAACAAAATAAACATTAAGAACAACACTAGAACACTAGACAAAGTAATTAGAAGAGAATTTAGAATTTCTGAAGGTGACCCTTATAACATTTCAAAAATTCAAAGATCCAAACAAAGAATTGAGAATCTTGGCTTTTTTAACAAAATTGATTTTAAAAACAAGAGGACAGAATCCCCCGATAAAATGGATCTTGACGTTGAAGTTGAAGAAACATCAACAGGCAGCCTAAACTTTGCTGCTGGGTATAATACATCATTTGGTCCGTTAGGAAGTATATCTCTAGCAGAGAACAACTTCTTGGGTAAAGGACAACAAGTTGTCCTTGGGTTTATGCAAGCGCAAAAACAAAGTGATTATAACTTTAGTTTTACTGAACCTTATTTCATGGATAAAGATCTTTCAGCAGGATTTGACCTTTTCTTATCAGAGAAAAATCTAAGAAAACAAAGCGCATTTAGTAGCAAAAGCAAAGGTGTAGTACTTCGCTCAGGATATGAAATTACTGAGAATTTATCTCACGGACTTAGATATTCACTTAAAGAAGAAGATATTTTTGACGTTGCAGCTGATGCTTCAATTTATGTAAAAGAACAAAAAGGCCGCAATACTGTCTCTGCTATAGGACATACTTTAACATATGACAAGTTAGATAGCAGAATCGACCCGACAGATGGTTATATCTTAAAACTAAGCCAAGATGTTGCAGGGTTAGGTGGACAAACAAACTTCTTTATGCATGAAGGTGTAGCCGCGTATTATAAGCCAGTCTATAAAAAAGATTTAGTCTTAAAACTTTCTGCAAGAGCTGCAAATATAAGTGGCTTTGGTGGCAAGAAGGTAAAATTAAACGATCGTTTCATGATTGGTCCTGATTATATTAGGGGTTTTGATATTGCTGGTATTGGCCCTCGTGATAAAAAAACTTATGATGCACTGGGCGGGAATAACTATTATGCTGGTACTGCGGAATTAATGTTCCCGATTGGTTTACCAGAAGAATTGGGCGTTAAAGGCGCGGTATTTACAGATGCAGGCTCACTATTTGGAATAGATGAAAAAAACAAATCAAACATTCATGATGTGCATTCTTTGCGTGCATCATCAGGAGCAAGCTTGATTTGGAAATCACCTTTTGGTACTATGAGTCTACATTACGCCGTACCTTATAAAAAAGAGAAGTTCGACGATGTGCGGAAGTTTTACTTTAACTTCGGTACAAAATTTTAACTCAATGTGGAGATACCATGTTTAACTTAACTAAAACTACTATCGTGGCACTAGCCATTTTAGCCGCTGCAACTAACTTTGCTAGCGCACAAGCTACAGCAACTTCTACAATCGCAGTTGTTGATACACAAAAGATTTTTGAAAAAGCTTCAGCCCTTCAAAAAATCAAAGAACAACTAGATAAAAAAGCTGAAGAGTTTAAGAAAGAATCAGCTAAAAAAGAAGATTACTTTAAAAAGAAATTTGAAGATCTTGAAAAGCAAAAAGCAACTCTAGCTAAAGAAGCTTATGATAAAAAAAGCGAAGAGATTGGTAAAGAGTTTGGTGATGCTCAAAAGAAAGTTCAAGAAAACCGTCAAGTAATCGATAAAGCTTACCAAGACGCTATGCAACAAGTTAATGATTCTTTCACAGCAATCATTAGCGAAGAAGCTGGTAAAAAAGGATATAAAGTTGTTCTTCCTAAACTTCAAACTTTATTCTCTGATACTGGAATTGAGATTACAGATGCTATGATTGAATCTTTAAACAAGAAGCTTCCATCAGTTACTGTAAAATTTGATGCACCTGCTAAAAGTTAATTCAGTTAAATAGAAATTTAAAAGCCCACCTTGAGTGGGCTTTTTTTATGAATGAATATGCAAACAACATTCAAATCAAAGGTTTGGCTATATAAAGGAAATGCTTCATGGCATTTCATCACCGTACCTACAAAACAATCAGAGCAGATTAAATACCTGTCCATGAATAAAAGAGCTGCGTGGGGCTCAGTTAGAGTATCAACCACCATAGGCAAAAGCACATGGCAAACTTCCCTATTCCCATCAAAGGAATTAAAAGCTTATATACTGCCTATTAAGGCTGAAATTAGAAAAAATGAGAAAATCAAAGTTGATGATATTGCCACTATAACTTTGTCTGTATTATAAGCTCACATTACTAAATCATAAAAAAAGCCAGCTAGCATTACACTAACTGGCTTGAATTCTAGTTTCAAAAAATTTATTTGTTTTTGATCTGTTCTGCAGCAAGTTTTCCAACTACATCAACAGACTGACCGTTTTCTTTCGAAATACGCTCATACTCCTTTTTGCGTTTGCCGTTTACTTCGCTGACTAAAGCATTTACTTCAGCTGTAGATTGCACAGCTTCAATATATCCATCAGAATTTTCTTTTACCATTCCGCTTGATCTAGCTGTCTGAAGGTCTAAAGCCCATGCCGAAGCAGAAAATGAAACTATAAACGCACTAACTAATAATAACTTCTTCATAATAAAATACTCCTATTAGAATATATCTGGGTTTTTAGAGATAGCTTTCTTAACATCTTTTTCGATCTCAACTTTGATCTTATGTTCAATGTTGACGTTAAGATTGATTTCCACCGGCTTATCTGGAGCCTGCACCTGCACTGTAGGAGCGCAAGAGGCAACAAACAACGCCAATAAAACTATATAAAAATTATTTCGCATTTTGATCCCCTGAATCAATAAGTGTTTTAACATCGTTCATTGGTAATAAACTCCGCTTTAACATAGGTATTGTATCACCAGATAGGTTGATGTTCAACTTAACTTTCTTTCCTTCCATATACTCGGGATTCTTACCTTCAACCACCATATTAATCAACGAGTTATCGTCCTTATCTGCAATAATAGACATCTCTAATATATTATAGTGGAAGTTTTCCAGCACTTTTCTAGTCATAGCAACTTGCTCGTTATCCCCAGGAATTAGTGTTGAGGCCACATTGATTATACCTTCTTCACTTCCCGAAAGCTTTCCATTTTGTACTTCCACTTTTCCATTCATATGATAAATTAGCTTAAGATTTCCAGAAAGTTTACCTTTCCCTTTAATATCACCATTACTAACTTTTCCAACAAGCTCTGAAAGCTCTACATTTTTTATGGTCAAATTTATTTGAATTGGCTTTTTAAAATCTGTTGAAGTTGCAATTTTATTTGCCATCACACTTCCGCCACCAAAAGGAATCTTAAGTTTTGTAATTTGCAGCTTTCCTTCGTTAGGCTTTTTAACGTCAACAGATAACTCTGAATCAACATTCAAACTCGAATTCGCGTTGGCAATGCTTGCTGTAGCTATAATCTTTTCGTTATTTAAATCAAATTTTCCTTCTAGTACTGGAGCTTGCAGTTCTATAGGCAATCCACTTATCTCAATCAAAGTTGATTTGAATGATGACTGTATGGTTTTATCTATATGGTTAATATTCGCTTCTATACCTACCGATGTAGCAATTGATATATCTTTATCCACAAATGATATTACAACATTTTTCACAGAAATTTTATCAGGTAAATTCTTAAAAACTTGATCTATGTCAAACTGCCCATTGCCTCTAGATGGCTTATTAAAAAAAGAATCAATCCCCGCAACAGATAATCCGTTTTCATTTTTTAAAATCTGCAAATTGATATTTTCAACTTCAACTGAATCTACTTTACCTTTTACTGCATTTTGTAAGTTATACTTTACAGTTACATCCTTGATTTTGAGTGAGGAATCATCCCCTAAAGCCATTTCAGAGATAACAACTTTCTCATTATCAATTGATTTAATGTCTAGCTTAGAAACATTAATATTGTGATCATTCAGGGCTTCAGTAAGCTTTTGAGCGGCTATATTTTTATACGGAACAAAATAAACGACTAAACCGAGCACCAAAAACAAAACCATGAGTACGATCTTGATCTTTGATCGCATATAGACTGTTTTTACACCACTATTTTGAGTTTGATTTAGAATAAATACCTCTTATTTTTTCTAAATCATCAGGTGTATCAACACCAAGTGCAACATCTTTAACAACGCCAATTCTTATGGTCATACCATTTTCAAGTGCGCGTAGCTGTTCTAATCTTTCTCTTAATTCAAGAGGTGTCTGTTTTAGCTGAACGAACTTATTTAATGCATCTTTTCTATAAACATAAATTCCAACATGATGATACATTTCTCCATCACCATGAGGAGAATTTGATGTGCGAGTAAAATACAAAGCTCTGCCATTAATTGCGATTATTGCTTTTACAACGTTTGGATTTGTTTTCTCGCTCTCATCTTCCATCAATGTTGCTATTGTCGAAATATCATCGTTTGATGCTTGAAGAATTTCAACTGCATGCTTGATTGTATTCGGGCTGATTAATGGAATATCACCCTGGAGATTTACGATATAATCATATTCTTTTCCACAAGCTTTATATGCTGCATAAATTCTATCTGTTCCAGTATTGATTTCATGTGGAGTAAGAATGGCTTTAAATCCATATTTTGCTGCAAGCTCTACCAACTCTTGGTCTGGACATGTTATGTAAACCTCCCCCACTTTTGCATCACGTGCCTTTTCAGCAACATGTATTAGCATTGGCTTGCCGCCAATATCAGCTAATGGTTTATTTGGTAGTCTTGTTGCACCTAAACGTGCTGGTATAAAAATAGCTGTATTACTCATTTTTTCTTCTTTCTTCCAAATGTAATTTCGAGTTGATAATTAAACTCTGCTCCGAAGATGTATATTATACTGCAAACGTAAAAATAGAGCAAAGCAATAATGATACCAGCAATACTGCCATAAATCAGATTAACCTGAGGGAAATTTGCAACATAGTATTTAAAGACCCAAGTAAACAAAGTCCATCCAATTAGAACAGTTAAAGCACCAGGGAAACTCTTTCTTAAGCTTTGTTTTTTATTAGGCAAAGAATAATAAGAGAAGCAAATTAGTAGCATCCCAAAACTTAGTAAAAGTATATATCTAAAATTCTCACTTTCTGGCGAGAAGAATGCAAGAAACGTATAATTATTGATATGGAACATACTATCTATGTAATTCCATATCCAAGGCAAAACTATCAGGCTAACTAAAAAGCAAATTATTATGATAACTGCAATAAAAAACTCAAAGAAACTTACTAATCTTCTCCACAAATACATTGGCGTAGATGTTACCCTGTAAGCTTTATTTAATATAGTTCTCAAGGCTTCAAATATTGAAGAAGCTGTCCAAATAGCACTGACGATAGCAATCGTTAACAACCCTTGTGGAGGGCTTGATGTAATTTCAATGATCCTTGGTTTAAGTGCATCTATAAACTGCGCCCAATTACTGTCCAATATTAGATTTACTAGTTGATTGCCAAGAAACTCATTTCCAACAAATCCAACAGTCGCCATAAAGAAAACTAAAAATGGGAATATGGTAAGCATTATAAGAAATGATAAATAACCAGCGTGCTCAACCCCATCATGCATGATAAGATCATTGACGCTAACTCCAACACATTTAAAAAACTTTATAGTATTTTTAATCATAACTTAATTTTCTTTTGAATACATGCAGCCTTAACAGTGTTGCTTAACATACAAGCAATTGTCATTGGCCCTACTCCACCTGGAACTGGAGTGATAAACCCAGCAACTTCTTTTACCTCGTCAAACTTAACATCGCCATAAAGTTTTCCTTCATGACGCGTAATCCCAATATCAATAACACAGGCGCCGGGTTTTATCAAATCTGCAGTAATCATTTCCTTTTGTCCTGTCGCAGCAATAAGAATATCTGCGGTCTTACACTCTTCAGCAATATTGTAAGACTTGCTGTGAAGTGTTGTGACTGTACAGTTCTCTCTGAGCAACATAGTCGCCATTGGCCTGCCAACTATTATTGACCTACCAACAACTACTGCCTTTTTTCCAGACAGATCTTCGCCCATCACACTTTTTATTAGTTTCAAACATCCTTGGGGCGTACTAGGTTCAAGACATTCTCTTGATGAATGCAGCAACCCAATATTCCTAGTTGTAAAACCATCAACGTCTTTTGCAGGATCAATTGTATCTATCACTTCATATTGATCTATTCCTTGCGGCAAAGGAAGCTGGACTAGAAGTCCGTGCACCTTCATATCATTATTTAGATTCTCAATTTTAGCTTTGATTATTCTTAATGAAGTTGCGGCTGGCATGACAAAATCAAAAATATTAATGCCAACTTCTTTAGCTTTTATAATCTTGTTTTTTACGTATACATGACTCGCAGGATCATCACCAACCAACACTACTGCTAACCCAGGGGTGGTGTTATGTTTAGCTTTTAATAACTGTACCGTCTTACTTAACTCAGCACAGAGATTTTTTGCTATTTCTTTACCATCTATAATTATTGCTGTCATCCGCTACACAATACCTTTTGCCTTTAATATAGTACTATTTAGCAAAAAACGGAAGTTCTAAGTAAAATTATCTTGCTAACTGCACTTGGTTATCACGCGCTTTATGATCTTTTTTAGCAGTTTCAACATATTTAATTATTAGGGAACATATACTTCCCCAACATATATGATCCTGTAGTGATTAAAATTGTGGAGTATTTGAATATAAACGGATGCCTAGCAGGGTAATCTGACTTAAAATAAATTATAGCACATGTAGAAATTACTTCTGGCACATATTTGAACACAGAGTGTAAAAACACATTTTTAAGCATGGTAGAATTAAATCCATTATACCAAGTTGTTACGAGTGCATTAGCTGAAAAATGACCAATTAATGAAGGAATGGTACTACTATCTGCTAATTCATAACCATGAGTTCTTACAAACTTAATGCTTGGATCATCAACGCTCTGCAGAGTTCTAAACTGCAGATACATCTCTCCTTTACTATGAGCCTCTGATATAAGAGAAGCAGGCTCCTCAAAATTTATAACGCTAAATATTGCCCCATCTTTTGCTATTTCTTTTATAATTCTTTTACCAACAGTAAATGGCATTTTCTTTTTTATAAATGGCTCTAACGGAATTTTTACCTTCTCACAGTCTTTATCAAGGATAAGTTCGTTTTGAACATCAATAAGTGAGTCTGCAACCCAATTAGCAACGACATTTCCACCGGCAAAGTATAAGATGTCTAGTAAATACTTTAATTTATAGTCGGCTACATTAGGTAAGACATGTTTTTTAAAAATATCTCTTCCTAAAGGATGCGTTGCAATTTCATAGAATGTAGCATGCTTGAGAAAGCCTTGTGAAAACTTTCCAAAACTATGTAAGTAAGAATCTACTAATTCATCATTTTCATAGTGTTGCGATATTCCAAAACTAGCTAATGCACCTATGACAGACCCACCAATAACACCTAAAAGTCTAGAATTAACCACTACAGCAGCAGTTAATGCCGTTAGAAACTCTACTGTTAATACAATTTTATAATATGACTTATGGTCAACTGTTACAGGCTTGTTATGTGGATAATCATCTAAGCCAACTAAACACTTATCATGCTGAAAAAAACCGTCTACTGGAAAAACTGGAGTTTGGTTATGTAAATAAAAGGAAACTATGAGGTCTTCACTAGAGCTATTAGGAGGTATTGGACACGTAAAAGAAGCAAACTCTTGGTAATCATCGATAATATCTAGAAGAGTCTGGTCTGGGGTTTCGTTATCGCTCACTTCCAACTTTATTCATAATAACATTTAGAGAACAAGATATTAACAAACGCCTAATTAGTCAATAGGCTTAGGAGTAATTCTTCCTCATATTTCTTAATTTTATCTATAGAATCTAAAGAATTATTTGTCATCAAACTAAAAGCATATTTTTTACCTGATGGCATAAACGCATAACCTGATAATGTAGATACATTATCTATTGTGCCTGTTTTTGCTACCAATACTTTTTCAAGATGCGTATCTTTAAACCTATTCTTCAATGTTCCATCAACTCCAGCAATCGGCAAAGACTCAACAAAAGTATTTTTCACATCATCTTTTGAATAAGCTGATTTTAGTAATTTAACAAAAACATTTGGCGAGATTAAATCCTTGCGAGAAATTCCTGAGCCATCTCTTACATTGATATTTGATCTATTGATTTCCAAATCCTTAACTAATAAATCAGTAACTAGCTTTGAGCTGTTTTTCCAGCCACCTGCATAATCAGTATTCTTAGCACTTATTCGTTTGAATATAGCTTCACTTACAAAATTATCTGAATCTTTAGTCATATCTTTAAGCAAACGCCTTATTGGTCGTGATTTATAATATGCCAATTCCTTTGCACCAGACGGAGTGTTACCTATTTTAATACCCTTAAAAGAAACTTTCTTAGCTTTTAAAATATAGTGGATAGTTTCTAACGCATTTTTTCTTGGGTTCTGCATTGCTATATTTAAATCTTCTGGCAAATCTTTGTGTTGGTAACAACCATCCAAAATGTAGCTATTATCACCGAATGCTCTTAGCTCAAACTCACAAAGATTGCTCATCTCTGTCATTTTTGCTTTATTAATAATTTTTGCAAATGATGGAAATTGCTCAAGTGTAAAATCTGCAGCTTTTGCAGTTTTATGAACAGAAACTCTATAGCAATTCCTGTCTAGCATGATTGCTGAAATTGGTGCTGAATAACAAAATTTGGTTTGATCGCTTGGCCAACCATGCCCGAAAAACTCATCATCGTATTCTGAGTCATCTATAATTATATCTTTTGTAATTGAATTCACTTTCAATACCCTTAGTGTTTCAATCATTCTTTCTAATTTCTCTGCAGTAAACTCAGGGTCACCACTGAACTTAAAGTATAGGTTGCCGTTGATCTTCCCCTCTTTGATATTACCGTCAGTATATAACGACGTCTTAAAAGTATCATCCACATCAATCAACCTAAGCGCTGAATATAAAGTTACAATTTTCTGGCTACTCGCAGGGATAAGCAAAGTATCTGGCTGCTTCTCAAATATCACTTCATCAGTTTCTAAATCTATAACTTTAGCAGCAAATAAACTTCCAGTCGGCAAGTCACTCGCATAGGCGACATTTACAAACAAACATAATAATAAAAATAAGTGCTTCATTTTGGCTAATTATAAAATTATAATTGTGGTGAACAAGCATGATTATATAGCAAATGAACTTCAACAACAAGTACATGATCGAAGCGTTAGAAGTGGCTAAAAAAGCCGCAAAACTAGATGAAGTCCCTGTTGGTGCGGTTGTTGTGTACAATAATGAGATAATAGCGAAAGCACATAATCTAACTGAGTCTAAATGCAATCCAACTTTTCATGCCGAAATTCTAGCAATCACAAAGGCTGCAAAAAAACTACAGACTAATAAATTAACAGAATGTGACTTATATGTAACATTAGAACCATGCCCTATGTGTGCACAGGCAATTTCTTTAGCGCGAATTCGAAGACTATATTTCGGAGCATTTGATCCTAAAGGCGGTGGCGTTGAGAATGGTGCAAAAGTCTTTAATGCGTCAAGCTGCCATCACAAACCAGAAGTGTATGGAGGCATTATGATAGACGAGTGTGGCAGTCTTTTAAAAGATTTTTTTAACCTTAAGAGAAAATAACTTGCAATAAAATTGGTTTAATTCAGAATGCTTTCATGATTAAAAATTTTAGGGAAATAATATGGCTAGCGAGAAATTAAAAGCGTTGCAATCAGCATTAAGTCAAATCAAAAAGGAATACGGCGAAGGTTCAATAATGAAACTTGGCCAAAAAGAATCTCAAGAAAAAGTTGAAGTAGTTTCAACAGGCTCTCTTAGTCTTGATATGGCACTTGGTGTTGGCGGATTACCACGTGGTAGAATAATTGAAATCTATGGCCCTGAAAGCTCAGGTAAAACAACTCTAACATTGCATGCAATTGCAGAAGCACAAAAAGCTGGTGGTGTGTGTGCGTTTATTGATGCTGAGCACGCATTAGATCCAATTTATGCTCGCAAACTAGGCATCAAAGTTGAAGATTTAATCATCTCTCAACCAGACAATGCTGAACAAGCATTAGAAATTGCAGATACATTAATTCGCTCTGGCGCAGTTGATCTAGTGATTGTTGACAGCGTTGCAGCTCTTGTTCCAAAAGCTGAGATTGAAGGCGAAATGGGCGACAGCCACATGGGTCTACAAGCCCGTTTGATGAGCCAAGCTCTGCGCAAATTAACAGCATCTATTTCAAAATCTAAATCTATCTTAATTTTCATCAATCAAATCAGAATGAAAATTGGTGTAATGTTTGGTAATCCTGAAACAACAACTGGTGGCAATGCACTTAAATTCTATTGCTCAGTGAGATTAGATATCAGACGCGTTGGCGCAATTAAAGATAAAGAAGAAATCATCGGCAATCAGACTCGTGTTAAAGTGGTTAAAAACAAAGTTGCACCTCCATTTAAAACAATTGATTTCGACATCATTTACGGAGAAGGTATTTCTAAAATTGGCGAGATCATCGATCTAGGCGTTAAAGCTGAAATTATTGAAAAATCTGGCTCATGGTTTGCATATAATGGCGAGCGTATTGGTCAAGGCCGCGAAAACGTAAAGCAGTATTTGAAAGATCATCCGAAAATTACAGAAGAAATTGAGCAAAAAATCCGTAGCAATCATGCTAAGATTTCAGAAAAACTTTCTGAGCCACCTGCTGCAGAATCTTCAACAAATGATAATGCTGAAGCTGCTAACTTTTAGTTTAGATTAATAATCCTTCATTCTCTTTAGCTACCCTGTTTCTAAGGACCATTTTATTTGCTGAACATGGTTTTTTGGCTTGGTGGAGGTTTACTACTGGCTCTAGGTCATCAAGTGTTTCATCTACACAATGAAGGTTAACGCTTAAAGATGTGGAAGAATTGTTATTAGCATCAGTAGACGCCGACTGTAATCCTCCTGCTGTGAAAGACCTCTTCAGCACTCTTGTGGTAACAGGATTTAATAGCGGAGGTAAAGCCTCTTCTAATCCTGAGTACATCTCTTCTAAATCTCTCTGAATTGACGGCGCTTGTTTCACATCCTCAATAAGAGATTTAGCTAGCGCAAAACGCTCAAGAGCACTTGGAAGATTAACTTTTAGATATGCTTTACTTTTGTCATGCAAATAATCGCAATATTCTCTAATATGTCCAATCTTACCTTCTTGAACAAAAAAACTTTGGATACCAACTCCTTCCGCTGCATCGCAATTGTCTGGATTATCATCAACAAGTGATACTAAAGGGTATCTTAGATCAGTTAATTTACTTTCATCGTTTTCGGCAGCTTCAATAACATCAATAAGCCCAAAATGCTTAACTACATCTAGTATATAGCCATTTTTATTTTCAGGAGCATCGTGAGAATCTCTATATCTAATATAAATCTGATCGATCTCTTCTTTAGTGAAACCAATTAAAGCCAAAGAAAACTTTGCAAAGTTTAGTGAGCTATTAAATGTAACTAACGCAAATTTATCTCCCAAAGACATTGCGTGCTTCATAGCTTTTATAAGATTTCTATTAGACGAATCTATCACGTAAGCACGAATTAGGTTCTCAAGATTCTCACCCTGTTGTGGGAAGTGGTTTTTCAACCAATCTTCAAATAATTTAGTTAAACTATCTGTATTACTTATTTTTTCAGCCATGTCACTTTCAAATCTTCTGAATAAATCTTTAGATCTTATCAGTGTTTCATCTAAATCTAAGCAGTTGATATATACTGGTCTTTTTTCTTGCATTTCTCAGCCCTTTACGTTTTTCCGTGACTTACTATAACACACAAATGTTACAACAATATTAAGATGTAGATAATATATTGGGTTATACTACCTACAATATATCAATGATAAATCACTAGATTTTACAGAGCTTTTGTTGTAGTATCCCAGCTATAATTAACTATGGATAACCAAAATGGCAGTACCTAAGCGGAAAACCAGCCCATCAAGAAGGGGCAATCGTAGAGCGCATGACTCTCTAGGCAGAATCAATATCATATTTGATAAAGAAAGCGGCGAACCTAAACTTCCTCACCAAGTTTCATTGAAAGATGGCACATATAATGGAAGAAAAGTGTTTAAACCTAAGTCAAAATTAGCTAAAAACACAGAAGCTTCAGAACAATCTACAGAAGCTGCAGCACAATAAACTCTGATGAACAAGAATATCATCATTAGTATTGATGCAATGGGAGGGGCTAACGCCCCTCATTGTATTGTAGACGCAATTGCTAAGATGATAGAATCAAATAAAGACATCTCTTTTAAAGTTTTTGGCGATGAAGACAGAATAAATAATGCTCTAAAGCCACATAACGTTCTTAAAGATCGTATCGAAATAATTCATACTACAAAAGCTATTACAGACGATGAGCAGCCAATCAAAGCGCTAAAAACTGGCAAAGACTCAAGTATGTATAAAGCTATTCAAGCTGTTAAAAACGGTGAAGCCCATGCATGTATTTCTGGGGGAAACACAGGTGCTTTGATGGTTATGTCAAAAATGATTTTGGGTAGCCTTCATAATGTAAAGCGCCCTGCAATTGTAAATATTTTCCCAAACCTAAAAGGTGGATGCGTTATTCTTGATTTAGGCGCTAATTCAGAATGTGACGCTGCTAACTTATTCCAATTCGCACTTATGGGGCATGCATATGCAAGAGCTGTATTGAAAAAAGAAAGGCCTCTACTTGGGATTCTTAATGTTGGAACCGAAGAATATAAAGGAAGAGATATTGAGAAAAAAACTTACGAAATGCTAAAACAGAGCGGTCTAAATTTCTATGGCCACATTGAAGGTTATGACATTACCAAAGGCACTGTTGATGTTGTAGTTACAGACGGTTTTTCAGGTAATATTGCCGTTAAAGTTGCAGAAGGTACAGCAAATATTTGTAGAGAATATATCAAAGAAGCTTTTCAAAGCAGCTTCTTAGCTAAAATTGGCGGCTTGCTAGCAAAGAAAGGATTAAAAACTGTATTAAGCCGTGTAGACCCACGTAATTATAATGGCGCAATGTTCGTAGGAGTCGATGGAATTGTTGTAAAAAGCCACGGATCATCTGATTATAAAGGCTTTGCAAATGCTATTGATGTCACAGCTAGACTGATAAAACAAGACATTAACAATGAAATCTCCCAGTTACTAACTCAGCTCCACGAGCTTGAAAGCTCTAAAGAATCTCTTATAAGTAAAATAAAACACAAATTAGGTTTTGAGTAGTATGGATTCAGTGATTTACTCAAAACTAATCGCAACTGGCAGTTACTTACCAGAAAAACTTATTACTAACTTGGAACTCGACCCTAACTTGGAAACAAGTGATGAGTGGATCACATCTAGAACAGGAATTAAACAAAGATACATTGCAGCAAATAATCAAGTTACATCAGACTTAGCGATGGAAGCAATTCGGAATACTGGAATTGACCCAAAAACTTTAGATGGGATTATTGTTGCGACCACAACGCCAGATTTAATCTTCCCTTCAACAGCAATTAATGTTCAAAACAAACTTGGCATTCATACGGGATTTGCATTTGATATAAATGCCGTGTGCGCTGGCTTTGTTTACGCCTTAGCAGTTGCTGATGGAATGATCAAAAATAGAACTGCAAAAAGAATTGCTGTAGTTGGAGCAGAAACCATGTCTAGAGTTTTAGATTGGAAAGATCGCGCAACCTGTGTATTATTTGGAGATGGAGCTGGTGCATTTATATTAGAAGCGTCAACCAAACAAGGAATTGTAGATTGCTCTTTAGAGGCTGACAGTAGTAAAGCAGACATACTTAAAGTGTGTGGTGGTATATCTTCTGGAAATTTAGATGCCAAAATTGAAATGAATGGCAAAGAAGTTTTTAAAACTGCCGTTGATAGCATGTCATCAAGCCTTAAGAATATATTAGAAAAAAATGGAATTTCAGATGTGGATTGGGTGTTACCACATCAAGCGAACCAAAGAATATTATCGGCAGTAGCAACTAGATTAAACTTCCCTGAGGAGAAGGTTATATCTACAGTTGGAATTCACGCTAATACTTCTGCTGCTTCTATCCCCCTCGCCTTTGATCATTATTCAAAAGCTGGCAAAATCAAATCTGGCCAAACACTTGCAATAAGTGGGATCGGAGCTGGAATGACTTGGGGCTCTGTTATTTTAAAGGTTTAAAAACGCCAATATAATTTTTCAACCAAATCAGCGTTTAAATAGCTATAGGCACTATCTAGCAATACCATTTGCCTTATTAGCTTTATAAGCACCAATTGCACCAATCATCGCTACACAAACACTTAATCCCAATATTATCTCTGGCTTCACATTAACCATTGCATTTGCTAGACCTAGCGCAGAAATAGCAATTGACACAGATGATGAGGATAGCATTGTAAAGTCTACTCCTTGATTAATATTAAATAGAGAATTATAGGCTTTTTTCCCTTCATACATTTGCATTCCTAAAACTGACAAAGTTTCTAAGATACACATTCCTAAGTACATCTTACCTGTCATCGAACCGCTGATACTGGAAGATAGTAAATGCTTTGTATAAAAAAGAGAAGCAGTCGCAGCAACCAGCATACCCTCTGAAAGATAGCTGCTTGACTTAAGATCTTTTTTCACTGCAATTACCATTGGCTTTGTAGCATCTACTTCAATGGCAGCCTTACTTACAACTTGCGCAGCTGGTTTAATACTCAAAACACTTGTCGATGCATATACTGATGCGCTTGCAGCTGATGCTTGGGCTGGAGTAGTAGATTTTAGTGTCAACTCCCTCTCCAATCTTGTATTTTTTTCTTGTTCAGCTTTTAATTCAGCACGTAATTTAGCTAAATCGGTCCTTATGCTTGAAGATAAAGCATCATTTCCGCCAGCTCTAGGACCTACTAATTCCTGCTCCAAAGCTACTACTTGATCTTGCAGTCTTCTAACTTCTTTAGCAGAAGCCTGTCTAGCTACAGCCACAGCTTGTTCTGCTTCCAATTTTTCAGCTCTTGCTTTTTCTAAATCTGTTTTTAGTTTTGCTAATTCTCTATTATCTACCTTATCATCAATATCGTTATCGTCATCATCACTTTCTTTTTTAGCTTTAAGTTGAGTTTCCAACTCTCTAACTCTTTCCTGAAGTTTTTTAAGTTCTGAAGCATCATTGACATCACTTATTGGAACAACTGCAGCTTCTGCCTCGTCGATAGGCCTCGACTTGAATGCCTCAACTATCTCAATTAATACTGCAGCATCCCTAACCAACCTCTCACTCGTATTAGCGAATGTTTTGGCTTTGTTTAGAGCTTTAACTGCCTCATCTTCATTTGCTTTTGGTGAAGCAAACTTCAATTTCCTAGCTTCTTCTTTTGCTGCATTCTCCTCTCTAGCTGCTGCAATTTTTGCTTTATTAACACCAAGCAACTCTTTTTCTTTATCTGCAATTTTCTTTTTCTCTATAGTAATTTGACGATCATTTTCATCTTTATCAAACTTCTGATTTGCCTCTAGTGTACGTATGCTTTTGACTTTCTTTATTTCTTCTTCAACATTACTTATTTCAGCATCAATAGTTGAAATAAGCTTTTTTATCTCTCCTTTCAAAGTTGAATCAGAAACAAATTTACAACCATCTTCGAGCGGTCCTTTAGCTTGTAGTAAACTTGATTTTACAGCATTATATCTTGTTTTCGCATCACCTAAGTTCTTATTGAATTCTTTAGCTTTCTCATTAGATGTTGCTATCTGATTTTCACGAACTTCTAGCATCTTTAATTTTTCTTCTAGCTTAAAAAGCTCTTGCATAGCTTTTTGAATCTTCTCTTCATCCTGTTGTTTTTGATCAACCTTTGGCGTTGAAACAGGATGGCTAGCTTTAACAGAAGGCGATGCACTAGACATTGCAGCATCTGCTTTTAATGTCTCTTTTTCACTCTTCACTACCGAAGAAGCATCTGGGCTTTTAGGATTATCATCCCAATCATTGTTATCATCGCTAGTATCAAGTAATGCGCCAGTGCTAATTCCACGTTTACTTATATATTGACGCAGGAAATCAGCTCCATCACTATTTGCACTTTTACCTACCTCATTTTTATGTGGAGTGCTTCTGAGTCTAACTTTTCCATTAGCAATTCCTTCGAAGTGTTCATTACCGTTTGAGCTAGAAGCGGCAGTTGCAGCAGAGCTAGGTTGAGTTCTTCTAAGACCAGACTGACCTCCTTTACTAACAATCGCATCCATAATAGCATTCCCCGTTTGGCGAGGAGTATTTTGCGCACTAGGTGTTGCTGCAGTAGATGCACTTGAAGAGCTTGAAGAGCTTGAAGAAGCTGCTGCAGGACTAGAGCCTGCACCACTAAGGTCTTGTCCTTTAACTACAGTTTTAACTCCTTTAAGTTTCTTTCCTTTCTTGATGTCAGCAAGTAAATTTTTCATAATTAAGCCTTTCAATTAAATTCCTGAAATCCATTATATATCAACAACCTAATCGAAGCGTAGGATAATTTTATTAAAGTTTTATTAAGATTCAGCCAAATCACCAACTTCCAACCAACACACCATGAAAAATTTAAAAAATAAGCATATTAGATAGAAAAAGCGCAGCAACTACCTTTCTACACCATTTTTTGCATTTTCTTCATGTGCTCTACTCGAAGAAATAGCACCCAAAATTACTGCGCATAAACTACTTCCAATCACAAATTCAGTTCTTGCGCCTACAAGTGCGTTTACCATTCCTAAAGAAGATAATGCTATGGATGCTAACGAAGAGGCTGCAATCCCAAAATCTTTACTGGGCTTACTATATAGAGCACCGTAACACTTTTTACCCTCATACACCTGCATGCCAAGAATTGATGCAGCTTCAAAATAACATGCTCCTAGATATACTTTACCTAAAGTATTCTCAATTGTAGTAGAATCTAATAGGTAATTCTTTGTATAAAAAAGACAAGATGTTGTTAAAATCAACATACATTCTGACAAAGCCTGAACTCTAAACCAATTTTTCGCTAACTCAGCCTTTAAGTTTTCTACAGTATTATTTAATTCATTGATCTTTTCATTCTGCTGGTCTAAAAGCTTTGGAATCTCAACATCTCCTGCCACCCCTGCATTTTTTTTAATCTCTTCATCCTTTTTTGTAAGACTCGCAATTAAATTCTCTGCTCTAGACAACAATACTTCGCAACCTTCCTCATGGCTTTTAACTTGCTCAAAACAACGTTCTTGAGCAGATTTAGCTGCACCTTTTTCTCTCTTTGCTACCTTATCATTGTACTTAGCTTTAGATTCGCCATAATACTCATCATATTTTGCATCTAGTTCATCTTGCTCAACTGAATCGCTTTTCATTAGAGCTTTAAGGCTTAGGTCAAATGCAAATTTTTTCTTTACGATTTCAGTCTTGATTTGCTCTTTTTGAATCAAGGCCTCTTTCTCAAAATACTCTTCTAATTGAACATAAAACCTTGGATTAACTTGCTCTAATATACTCTTTAATGACTTTACATTGTCTTCAAATTCTTTGATCAATTTTTTTAATTCTTGATTATTACCAAATCTATCTACAAAACTTTTAAGCTCATTTAATTTTGCTGGAGCCAATGATAACAAAAGAGCGTTGTAGCGCTTTCTTGCATCGGTTAATTTATTATTAAACTCATCGTTATTTTTATTCCTGCGCTCAACAACCTCTTTACGATTTTCAAATTCTCTTAAATTGTCTTCTAACTTAATTATATCCATAACTAAATTCTTCAGAACTTCTTCTGGGGTTAATGCTCTCGGAGGCGTTCTTTCTTTTCCTTTCAAAGTTCTGAGTGCATTAATAAATGGATTGTCACGCACAGGAGTAGATGGCGACCTAGCCTTATCGATAGCAGAAATTGAAACAGGTGCTTTTTTTAAATTAAAACCACCCGCTGTAATAGAGTTTAGCACTCCTGCAAAATCACCTTTGATATTCTTACTCGCTTCTGTCCTCTTTATTGCCTTTGGTGGTGCCGGAGGAAGAGGAGGTGGTGGTGGAGGTGGTGGTGGCATAGGCATCGAGCCTTTTACAGGAGAGTTCAAATCAACATTCTCAAAATCACTTTGATTTTCTTTGTCAAAATCAATTCTTCTTGCCACTTCTTCTGTCTTTGGAGTAGTATCACTAATTGTGGAGTTTTGATCTATTGGAGTCATAGGAACTCTACTCTTTTTCCTACTGGTTTTTACTTCTTGTGTCTTAGGAGTACCATCACCAATTACAGGGTTTTGATCTATTGGAGTCATAGGAGCTCTACTCTTTTTCCTACTTGATCTACTTTGCGCAGTAACCCAACTATTCACGTCTTCTTTCGGAGTTAACATACTTCCACACCTCTATTAATTCAGCACGGAATAATATGACAAATCTTTTAATAGTTGAAGGACTCTTATATTAAACTTTTTTTACAATATCAGTAATTTTTGCTAACTTCAGAGTCTTGAGCATCTTATCACTGGAACCAAGAACCAAACCACGACATATATCCTTGTATTTCTGGCTGAAATTCTAATGTCAAGAGTCCATCTACTTCAACAACCTCTAAACTTCCTCCCATTGCTTTATTATAATTATAATCTGGCTGAGAAATTGTTATTGATTCAACTCCACCGAATTTAACTAACTCGCTTTTAAGCGCAGAGTTATCTTTTACTAGATCAAATGTTCTTTCATCATTAGAATTCATATCATTTGGGTTTGCACCTAAAGCTAAAAGTTTTTTAGCTAGAGTTATGTCTTTTTTCTGACATGCAATAAGCAATGGACTATTACCATTTGCGTCCCTAATGCTAATATCTGCTTTTGCTTCGAGTAGCGCATCTAAAACACTAGTTTTACCAGTTGCTGCCGCAATTAAAAGCGGAGTGTTACCATCAGCATCTAAACAATTAACGTTAGCATTATGTTTTAATAAAACTTTTACAGAATACTCATCACCATTTTTAATAGCAATGTGTAGTGGAGTTTGTTTTTCTGTATTCATCCAGTTAACAAAACCACCTTTATTTTCAGTTAAAATTATAGTTGCTATACCAGGTTTTTTATTTTGAATTGCAATATGCAAAGGCATATTTCCTTGAGCATCTAGCTTGTTCAAAAGTGTTGGATCTAGATCTTTTATTAATTTAAACATGTCTAGGTCGCCTACTTTTGCTGCGTAGTGAGCTACGTTTTGTTTGTGTTCATCAACTACTTTTAAATCAATGAACGATTTTTTTGATGCAAGGTAATTAATTACATCTACAGCCTTGTTCTCAACCGCATGATGCAATGCAGTTTTTCCATCAGCATCTTTTGCATTAAAAAATTCTGCCATTTTTTGTTTAGCAGTTTTCGGCGCTAATTTGCATTTTTCAAAATAAGCTTTTGAAATAAGTTCCATACACTCTTTTGAACCTTGCTTTGCAGCATAATGGAGTGGTGCCATGCCTTTATTATCTGCAACATTTACATCTGCATCTAAGTTTATCAAACCATCTATCCAAAATGTTTTATCAGTGCTACATACTGCTGAATCATTGTTCACAAGGTAATGTAATGCTGTTTTACCTTCAACATCTCTTGCATTTACATCGTTTTGAAATACAACTTTACAATCCTTTATGCAATAATTGTACCTACCTTCCTTTACAGCCAACATTAGTGGCGTCTGTCCCATATTATTGAGTGCATTTAAATCCGCACCTTTAGCATCTACAAAAGCATTGATAAATTCATTGGTCACTCCACCTTTGACTAAGTAATGAACAATATTATTACCGCCAGCGTCACGTATATTTATATCTGCACCACTATTTAAAAGTGTTTGCATAGTCTCAAGATCACCTCTTTGCGCAGCATAATGTAATGGCGCTATGCCTTTTGAATCCAACTTATTTGGGCTTTGTAACCACAAAGCCCCCTTTATAGCCCACGGCTTCTCTAACCAAACTGCCCAACTTACAAGATTAAACATATTTTCCCCCTTTGTTTATCTGAACATCGATTATTATACGATGTTCAGAAACAATATTCAATATGAATGTTATTAAAGTTTTGTTACAAAAAAAGGCTTTGCACGTTATATAACAAAGCCTTAAACAATCTGATTTAAATAGTTACTATTTAGCAATATGACTGGTTTGTCGAGTCCTTCTCAATGTAATATTACCCAAGGCAGCACCGCTAATACCCATACTCACTCCATGCCTTGCTACCGAAGTCGGAATGCTTGTAGTAGCCATTGCAGAATTTGTGCTATTTGTTGCACCCTCATTTTGTACTGCTGCCATTACTCTATTTTTTTCTGCATCGGTTACATACATTGATGCTCTAGCATCTGGTCTACGTCTAGTATTAACGGCTACTGGAGCAGCAACCACTTTTTCAACCTGTTGTGCAGACTCAGCCACTTGAACTTCTGATTTCACCCTTTCAGAAAGGGGTTTTCTAGTTGGCGCTCTTCTTCCTGTAAATTTAGGCTTGCCCTTAGCTGCATCATTATCTAAGCCAAGCTTTACCCCTTCATGTTTTACTTTCTCTCCATAAACTTTGGTTCTTAATGCTTCCACAATAGCTACTGCGTCTTGTTTTTGTTCTGCAGGAATTGCAAAAAACTCAGAAGCAGCTGGAATCACAACAGCTTCAGCAGGAGGAGTATTATTAATATCTGCATCGTTATCATCATCTACTGCACTATCTTGCTTCAAAACCTCAGATTGTGGAGCAACAGATGTTATTTGTGATTTAGCTATTCCTTTTGACACTCTCATAGATGCAGCTTTTTCAATTCTTGCTTTGAGTTCCGCCATCAGAACATCAGATATACTCTCCCACTTTTGTCTGCTAGGTGCTATAACCAACTCTCCATCTAGCATGGCTTTTGCTAATTGCTGCTTTGCATAAGGATCATCAGATTTCATTATTGTTTGGAAACGATCCCTTTTTGCTTTGTCTCTCAACATTGCAGATATAATTTTGTGATTAAGATCATCAATCAAAAACTTAACAAGCTTACCCCAATCTTGATCATTGAGATGTGTGGCACCCCTTTCAAGGATCTCGTTACATAACTTTAATTTTGCTTGCTCGTCGTCAGAATTCATTACTGCACTAAATTTTTGCTTTGCACTCTCAATTCTTGAAGATGATGCAGGAATCGCATCATAAACTCTAGAACCCAAGTAATTTGTAGCTATTAGAAAGCACTCTTCATCTAAATTATACAGATCTGGGTTATCGAATATCATATTGCAAAGCGCAATTTTTGTTTCTTCGCAACCTTTTCGCATTTTTTTCTTAAAGATCGACACGTTTCTTTCAACATCTACATTTTCTTTAAATATCTCTTTAAGAAAAGCTATTGTCTTTTCAACTTCTGATATCTCATCACCATCAATTTCTGAACCTGCTAATTCAGGCTGAGCTTCTTCTATCTCATCTTCAGAATTCACAACTGCATCAACTTTCCGCTTGGTCACAAGTTGCGCATCAAACACAGAATTCAAATAATTTCTAGCTATTTCTAAGCAGTCTCTATCTAAGCTAAAAAAACCTTCATCATTAAGCACTATGTTGCACAACTCTTCTTTCAATAATGAGGAGTTTTCTTCACGCATGAATTCTTTAAAAAACTTAATTCGCTGCTCAACTTCAGATATATTTAAGAAATCATCCAAGTCTACAATCTCACCATCAGCTATTTTTCTATTATAGTCTTTTATAAGTTCAATAATTTGTGCATGAGTTTTCATAATCCCTTATATATTAATTAAAAACGAGATCACTATAAATTTACTTACTAAAAGCTGCAAAGATAATGTTATTAAACTTTTGTTACGAAAAACAAATTTTGATGCTAGACTACCTTAATAATAAAGAGATATATGAGTTAATAAATGCACAAATGGGTATACTCTTTTGGCAATGGTCATGCCGAAGGAAAAGGTGAAATGAGAGATCTTTTAGGCGGCAAAGGTGCAAGCCTTGCTGAGATGTCCCGCATTGGCTTACCTGTACCACTTGGCTTTACAATATCTACAGATGTTTGTACTCAATATTATAAAAACACCCAACAAATTGACGATACAGTCACAGATCAAGTTCATTCAAACTTGAGTGAAATTGAAAATTCTTTAGAACTTAAATTTGGCAACAGCAAAAAACCGTTATTAATATCAGTCAGATCAGGAGCCAGAGCCTCAATGCCTGGCATGATGGATACAATATTAAATGTTGGCCTTAATGATAATACTGTCAAAGGATTAGCAGAAATGACGTCTAATCCGCGCTTCGCTTATGATAGTTATAGAAGGCTAATTCAAATGTACTCGAATGTAGTCTTAGGTGTTGATCATCATATATTTGATAACGCTTTATCCGACTTAAAATACAGCAAAAAATATAAAGCGGACAGCGAGATAAGTGCTGAAGATTTAATGAGCTTAATTACAAAATATAAATCAATATTGCAAGAGCATGACAAAGTTTTTCCTCAAGATGTAAATGAGCAATTATGGGGTGCAATAAACGCTGTATTCAAATCTTGGAAGAACTCTAGAGCAATAAAGTATCGAGAAATCTACAATATTCCTGAAAGCTGGGGAACAGCCGTAAATATCCAGAGCATGGTATTTGGCAATCTCAACAAAAACAGCGCAACAGGAGTTTGCTTTACAAGGAATCCCTCAACTGGTGAAAATTCATTTTACGGTGAATTCTTGCCTAATGCCCAAGGCGAAGATGTTGTAGCAGGAATCAGAACACCACATCAAATCACAAAGGCAGAAAAAGAATATAACTTCTCTGAAAATGATTCTCTTGAAGAAATGATGCCAAGCGTCTTCAAACAACTGCACGAGGTGGCACAAAAATTGGAATATCACTTTAAAAATATGCAGGACATTGAATTTACCGTGCAAGATGGGAAACTTTGGATGCTTCAATGCCGCAACGGCAAGCGTACAGCAAAAGCTGCTATCAAAATTGCTGCTGATATGGTCAATGAGGGAATAATCTCAATTGAGCAAGCTGTTGAGCGTATTGACGCAAATTCATTGGACCAATTACTTCACCCTACCCTAGATCCAAATGCTAAAAACTTAGTTCTTTCAAAAGGACTACCTGCTTCACCTGGAGCAGCATCTGGAAAGGTTGTTTTCTCTCCTAAAGAAGCAGAAAAAAAATCCAAGGATAATAAAGTAATTTTAGTTAGAAATGAAACAAGCCCTGAAGACATTGCTGGTATGAGCGTAGCTCAAGGCGTATTGACAGTGCATGGCGGAATGACTTCACATGCTGCAGTTGTGGCAAGAGGCATGGGTAAACCGTGTATAACAGGAGCTGCGCAAGTTGATATAGATTTTGAAAAAGAAGAAATGCGCATCGGCACACATGTAATAAAATCTGGCGATATGATCACAATCAATGGAAGTAATGGAGAAATTCTCTTAGGATCAGTACCTACAATAGCTTCAAGCCTCTCTCATGATTTTGAAAAAATAATGCTTTGGGCAGATGACATTAGAAAAATGAAAGTCAGAGCGAATGCTGACAATCCACATGATGCAAAAGTAGCGCGTGAATTTGGCGCAGAAGGCATTGGGCTATGCAGAACAGAGCATATGTTTTTTGGCCCAGAAAGACTGATAGCAATTCGCGAAATGATATTGGCAAACGATTTAGCGCAAAGAAAATCTGCGCTTGCCAAACTGCTACCATATCAAAAAGATGACTTTATTCAGATTTTCAAAGTGATGAAAGGCTTGCCTGTTACAATCAGACTTTTAGATCCTCCTCTACATGAATTCTTACCTAACACAGACGATGAAATAAGAAAATTGGCAGAAGATTTAAAGGTCAGCGTTGATTGGATAAAAACACGTTTAGAACATTTAAAAGAAGCTAATCCAATGCTTGGACACAGAGGCTGTAGATTAGCAATCACTTATCCAGAAATTTATGATATGCAAACAAGAGCAATATTTGAAGCTGCTGCTGAAGTTCAAGATGGAATCAACCCAGAAATAATGATTCCTTTTGTTCTTGATGCTAAAGAACTGGAAATTCTTAAAGAACGTGTAGGAATCATCGCCTCAGCTGTAATGGAGGAAACAAAAAAAATTATAAAATTCTCTGTTGGAACGATGATCGAATTACCTAGAGCTGCACTGAAAGCAAGTGATATAGCTGCACATACCGACTTTTTCAGCTTTGGTACTAATGATTTAACCCAAACAACAATGGGAATTTCTCGTGATGATTCAGGAAAGTTTTTAAAAAGCTATCGCGAAAATGAAATTTTTCCTAACGACCCTTTTGCTGTTCTTGATCAATCAGGGGTTGGTGAGTTAGTCCAAATTGCGTGCGAAAGAGGCCTAAAAGCAAAACCAAGCTTAAAACTTGGCATTTGCGGAGAGCATGGAGGAGATCCAGAATCAATAAATTTCTTCCAACAATCTGGCTTAGATTATATATCATGCTCACCTTTTAGAGTTCCGATAGCACGCCTTGCTGCTGCGCAAGCAGCAATTCACTCTTCTAAAAGCAATTCTAAAAAGAAGTTAGCTGGTTGAGTTAACACCACAGAATACAATCTCAGGTTGACAACAATATTTTTCTCAAGAAGAATTATACAAAGGAGCAACATATATTGTATATCATGAGATATTCCTTAATATCAGTCATAAAACTGACATTTATATGTATTCTTATATTTGGTTATACAAAATCCTTCGCTGCAACTAGCAATGGAAATTTATCGGTGAGCGCAACCGTAGCAAATGCTTGCACAGTCGACAATGCAACCCTAAGCTTTGGATCATATACACTGACAGAGAAAGATGCATCAACAACACTCAATGTTCAATGCACTACTGGTGTCGCTTACAATATTTTGATGAATTCTGGGATGGGAACGGGCGCTACAACAACATCAAGAAAAATGACCAATGGGGCAAACACATTGAACTATACATTATACAGAGATGGAGCGCGCACTAATATTTGGGGATTATCAATTGGAGTCGACACCATTGCAGGAGTTGGAACTGGAAATGTTCAAACGATTGATATCTTTGGCAGAATACCTGCAGGACAAGGTGTGCCAACTGGCACGTATAATGACACAGTCACAATCACAGTAGATTATTAATATGAAAGTTTTTTTTGTCATAGTCATAATCTTATTCAGCTGCACTATAGATGCAAATGCAAGTATCACAATCTACCCACTAAAATTAACCTTAGATAGTGATAAAAAGGTCGAATCTATATCGATCATCAATAATGGAAAAACAAAAAGAGGCTTCCACATTGATGTAATGAAGTGGAAAAGAGAAAATGGAAAAGATGTTCTAGAAGATACAGAAGAATTCATTATAACCCCAGCAATCTTTGAAGTTGAAGCAAATAGCGAAAAAATAGCCCGTATCTCACCACATCATCTTATACAAAACGATACCGAACAAACATATAGAATGGTTATAAAAGAATTTTCTCTTAATAAGAAATCGAATACTTCTGGAATTCAACTAATGTTGGAACTAAGAGTGCCAGTTTTCATCAAACCTATTAAAAGTAATGAATTGGGACTTGAGTGTGCAAACGATTTACTTAAAACCACTATTATTTGTACTAACAAAAGTAATCAACATCTTTTTATTCGGGATATCTTTAATCACAAACAACAAAATATAAAAAATATTTTTAGCTATATTTTTCCAAACGAGGAAAAACTCATAAATCTGAAAACAAATCCCGACCAACATCTTCATGTGCGCTATCTCAAAAATGATGAAGAGCAAGTAGCCATAACGACTTCACTATATAAGAACAATCCACTTTTAGATAATGATAGCAATTAGGAATCTATTCATTATGTCTCTTCTGTATTTTACTAGTTTAAAAGAAGCAAAAGCTGATGAATTAATTTCAGATATTAAAGTAAATGGCGTTCTATGTGAAGAAGCCACAATAGTACAAAATGATAATCGAGGCAGATATTCAATTCCTAGAGATTCACTTCTAAAATGCAATCTTAGTGAAAATGTATTAGATAATGATAATTTTCTAGATAGTTCAAAAATCGATTCAATTTACGATGATAAAGCAATGATAATGGAAATCTTTGCAACAACAAACAACATGTTTACCACAACAATCAATGTAGGTGATATTAAAATTAGCAACAGTCATACATCTTATACCGCAACAAATCGTGATTATGGAGCATATATAAATTACAATGTAACAGGATCTAAATTCAAAGATGGCAACTATATCGCCTCTACTAATGAGGCTGTTATATTCAGCGAATATGGAAGACTAACAAATGAATTTTTTGTTGGTGAAAAATCATTTAATCGAAACAACAAGATTAGTGCTATAAGACTAAATTCAAACTGGACTTATGATCATCAACCTACTCTATCAACTTTACGTGTTGGCGACACTGTAACATCCAGCTCCGATTTCAGAGGAAGTACTAGAATAGCTGGCTTTCAATTTTCAAAAGATTTTTCTCTAGATCCTAATCTCATAACTTATCCACTGCTAAATTTCCTAGGAAGTTCGCAAGTCCCTACTTCTATAGACGTTTATGCAAATTCTATAAATGTGTTTAAAAACAATCTACCTTCTGGGAATTTTGAACTAGAAAACATTCCTATTTCTGCAGGCAACGGACAAGTTCAAATTAACAGCACAGATATTACAGGCAAGTCTGTAACTTACATAGTACCATTTTACACCTCTCCAAAACTGCTCAAACCAGAATTGAGTGATTTCTCTCATGAGATTGGGATAAAAAGAAAAAAGTTTGGCATAAATAGTAATCAGTACTCAGATTTTATTTCATCTGGAAATCATAGAGTAGGAATAGATAACTACTTAACATCTGGGGTAAGTTATGAATACTTTAAAGATATAATAAATCTAAGTAGTAACAACGATTTGAAATTAGATCAGTATGGAATTCTTTCACTCGGATTAA
This sequence comes from uncultured Candidatus Midichloriaceae bacterium, assembly GCA_964558975.1. Lineage (GTDB taxonomy): Bacteria > Pseudomonadota > Alphaproteobacteria > Rickettsiales > Midichloriaceae > CAZLFQ01. The sequence goes on along the minus strand of CAZLFQ010000001.1, from coordinate 109,588 downwards.
ATTACAACACATATATAAACACTACTTCCACAAGACAAAATACTGCCAGTTTACATACTGGATACAACTATCAAATTAAAAATACAAACTTCTTTATACAAAACACAACAAGTAGTGGAAAAACTAAAACTGCAGGAAGTTACCCATATGAAAAACCATCATCTCCAACTATTAAAACAGGAGTAAATATTAATTTGCAGCAAATTGGATCTGTTGGTTTGCAGTATAATAAATTCGCAGATATATTTAATAACAAAAGTTCAATTGCCTCATTAAGCTATAACAATACATTATTTAATAAAATCTTCATCCAAGGATCTATTGGGAAAGACTTTGACTCTAATTCTGCTTTTTTTGGATTGACTTTAAGCTTACACTTTGGTGACAATAAAACTCTTTCCTCTGGAAATAATTACGCCAATACAAGACGCAACACCTATGTTGAGATGGCATCATCAATGCGTGATTACGAAGATTTCAGCTATAAAGTTAGGCTTGAAGATGAGATAAAACAAAATCACCGAGTTGAACTTGATGCAAGAAGTCGATTTGGCAAAGCAAAACTTTTATCATTCCAAAACGGCGCACAAAAATTAAAGCAATTAAATCTCTCTGGAGCATTTGGATATCTTGATGGGTCAGTATTCGCAATGCAAGAAAACTACAAATCATTTGCAGTAATTAGATCAAATGAAGATGATTTAGAAATTTTTAAAAACAATGTACGAATTGGTAATGTGCAAAAAGGAAGGGAACTAGTCATTACAGGACTCTCTGAATACATAAAAAATGATTTCAGCTTTAATTCCAAAACACTACCAATTTCTCGATCTTTTGAGAGAGAAAAAATCACCGTCATTCCTATGAGAAAATCAGGATCAGTAATTGAATTCGTAACAAAACCATACAGATATCTAAAAATAAACTTAGTGAGCAACTTAAATATACCAATAGAAGCTGGCTCAATTGTTGAGATCAATAATTTAAATCAAACCTTTTTAGTTGGCCATAATGGGAATGTTTTTATTGATAACTTAGAAGAAATGCCAGAGATAAGTGGCAAGACTTGTTCAGCAAATGAATGTTGTAATTTTAAAATCGACACTACTGGAATTTCAGCTTTTAACAAAAGTAAAAAGGTTATATGCGAATACTCATCTACATCATCATAATATCAACCTCAATTCAAAACGCCTACTCACTTTGCGTAGGTCTTGGATGCAACTGCACTGTCGATTCTCCTACTCTTAATTTTGGAAGCATAAATCCAATATCTGGAAACAACCATGATGAATCTGTTGTTGTACAAGTAACTTGCGAGGCATTGGTTGTAAACGCTTTGGTTTCATACGATCTCATGGCTAATGCAGGTAATTCAGGTGATATGAACAACAGAACAATGACTGGCCCAAGTGCTCTAAATTATAATTTGTATAAAGACAACACTTTTAACACTATTTGGGGCAATGGTACAGGAGTAACGGATTATATAAACTTTGGATACCTGATTAATCTACTAGCGCCTAGGACTGACCAATTTACTATATATGCGCGCATACCACCGCAGCCCACAACTCCTGCTGGAAATTACTCGGATTCAGTAAGCTTGGTTCTAAATTTTTAAAATTAAATCACTTCTCAAATTTAGTAGGGAAAAATACGCTAAAAGTGCTACCAATACCAATTTTACTCTTAATACGAAGGAAGGCTTCATGCCTAGAAATAATTTGTTTTACAATAGCCAACCCTAAGCCAGTACCACCAATTTTTGTTGATCTTGACTTATCAACTCTAAAAAACCTTTCAGTTAGCCTAGGAAGATATTTTTTTGGAATCCCCTCGCCGGTATCAATTACAGAAATAAAAATTACTTCTTCTATATTACTAGGCAATTCTACGTTTTTAGGAATATCTTTCAAAACTCCAATCTCTACGACTACTTCTTTATTATCACCACCATACTTTATTGCATTACTTACTAAGTTTTCCATAACTTGAATTAGCTGAGATTGATCCCCTCTAATCTTAGGAATAGCCGTTTGCCTCTTTACTACAACATTACAATTTGATTTCTTAATATTCCATTTTAGATTTTCTATAGCAATCTGGATAACATCTCCAAGATCTATCTCATCTTCAGGAGGAGTGTTTTGCATCTTTTCAATCTTAGCTAAATTCAGTAAATCACTAATAAGCGCAGTCATTCTTAATGCTTGAGACTGTAATATAGGCATGAACTGTTTTATGGCGCTTGGATCATCCTGCCCAGCATATTGTAAAGTCTCAACCACACCAACAATACTAGCTAATGGCGTTTTAATTTCGTGGCTGGCGTTTGCAATAAAGTCGCTAAACATTAATTCAGTTCTTTTGATTTCAGTCACATCCTGCAAAACCACCACTGCATAATCTTTTGATTCATCTTCTAGCTGATAGTATTCAACTCTGGCAAAATAAAATTTTTGGATATCTTTAAAATCTATGGAGATCTCTAAATTCTTTCCAACTTTGTCATGGAATACCCACCTTATACAGCCTTCAAGAAGGGGGTTTTTTATAACATCTAGGATATTCTCACCTACAGGGTTTTTATGGTATATCTCATCAATATTTTGATTTGACTTGATAATAATAAAATCACTATTAACCACTAAAATTATATCAGGAATAGTGTCAAAAAGAAGTTTGCTCTCAATAATTTTATGGTCTAATTCAGTTTTGGTTTGTTCCCATGATTTGCTCAATATTTTTATTGATTCAATGAGATCTGAAAGAGATTTTGAAGATTTTAAATTAGGCAATTTGGAAACACGATTAAGACTTAATGAACTAAAGTAATTTGAAAGCGTCTTATAATCGTTAAAGAGTGGCAAAACCGAAATTGAAATTGCGAAATAAATTATCAAAATGAGAGTGACATATTCACCAATAGAATTGTGTTCATATGCAAAGTGTAAATATGTAGCAGCAAAACCGACTGGCAATAAAGAAGCAAAAAATGCAAATTTAAACGCGTTTAACAATACCCCTTGAGAAACATTCCTTAAAACTTGATATTTTATTTTCTGGAGAGTTTTCATTAATTAAATAAGTAGTTAGATATATTCATAGTTCTTGGAAAGACAATTAAAAGATATAATGCCATCGCTAATGATGGACCAAAAGGAAAGACATCACCCTTTTTCATCAATCTCCATACTATAGCAGTTAATACCCCAATAATACCACTAAGAAAAAAAAATGAGGCAACAGCATCTGGAATAAGATATAAACCAGAAACAGCAAAGAATTTAACGTCACCTAGACCTAAACCATCTTTTTTCATAAACAGCATAAAACCGTATTTCAACAATAGAGCAAAGGCGAGCAGTATCATTGGCATAAAGATCACCTGCAGTAAGCTAAAACCTTTATAATAACTAAATAAAACACCCAAAATTAATAATGACACCTGAATTTGATCAGGTATTATGTACGCTTCAAAATCAGTTACAATCATTATTATAAGAGCCAAACTAATTGCACATAATAAAATTGCAAAAACTGTTAAATCTCCGTATCTAGTTGCTATTACAAAGAATGCCAAACCAGTTATAAGTTCTGTGAGTGGGTATCTAATAGAAATTTTCTTCCTACAATAACGACATTTCCCATTTTGAAACAAATAAGAAAACAGGGGAAAAAGATCGCGAATTCCCAGTTTATGGTTGCACTTAGGGCATTTTGACCTAGTATAAAAGCTACCGCCATGAACTAACCTATGGCTAGCCATCGTAGCAAAACTGCCAAATACAAGACCGATTATAAAATAACCAAGTTCAATACACACCGAACTTATATACATATCAAACCTATGTCCTTGTTATAAATATAAATTTATCTTATAATTATATATATACAAAGTTTTTTATATTACAAAAATGAAAAACTCTTTAAGTCGGGCTTTTTCTTTGCTAGAAATGGCAGTCGTTTTGACCATAGTTGGTGTTATGGTCACTATTAGTATCTCTGGACTTAAATCACAGCTTGATAGCTCAGAGATATCTTCTACTAAACAGCGATTAGCTGCGGTAAAGCTTGCAATTGAGAATTATAGAATTCAATTTGAGAAATATCCTTGCCCAGCCCTGCCGAACTTAGCCTCATCCAGTGCGAGCTATGGTGACGCAGTTACAGATTGTTATACAACTTGCCCTGCTGGACTAAACTGTGTAGCAAACGCTACGAACAGCACCCTTCAGGATATGGCTCAAGGCTCAATTCCATTCAAAACTCTTGGAATTGCACCAGAATTAACCCTAGATCCATGGGGTAATAAAATCACATATGCAATAGATGCAAGATTCACTCAAGACCTGAACAGATGTGAGACAGATGGCTTGATCAACATTCAAGATTATAGCAACAATAGTGTCACATCAAAAGCCATGTATATACTTGTTTCACATGGATTAGACCAAAAAGGTGCATATGCACCAGACTCAGGAACAATTCCAGATAGCTGCGATGCAGCAGCTAAGGATGGAGCAAATTGCGATAATAATACGACATTTAGAATTTCTGAAGCTAGCTTAAGTAATACTAATACTGCTTACTATGATGATATTGTTTTGTTTAATCCAAATACCAAAGCGCTATATTGTCCAGCTGGCTTATCAGGATGTCAAATTTGGTACGATGCTTCTGATAAATGCAGCATCATTAATAATACCGGAGGAGTACACTCAATTCGCAACAAAGCATCTTTAACAGGACTATACCCTGCCACACAAACCACTTCTGGAAATAGACCTGATTATTCAACAGCCAAAATTAATAATAGAAATTACATAACATTCGTACCTGCTAATACAGATGCATTATATGCATCTGCTTCCGGAGTACTCTCAGACGGCCCTTATTCGATTGTAACCGTATTTGCCTCATCAGCATCTACAACTACGTTTAACGTTCTCGCTGATAGTGCTACTTACTCTGCAACCACGTACGATAGGAGTCATGGATTAACAACTGGCTTTGTCAGAAGCTATAACCATACTGCTGGTGGAGCACAATACATAACCAGTACTGCCACATTTAATAATGGATTCCCTCATGTAGCAATTACAACAGTTGGCACTAACGGTAGCGAAACATTTGTAGATGGAGCTTCCATTGGTACTCAAGGAGGAACAGCTTCTTCAAGAACAGGTGAGACTACCTTAATAATCGGATCCCATACCAATCTAGGAGCAGCAAACTATAATTTGCTTGAATATATATATTTCAACAAAGAACTTACTGATGATGAACGTAAAGCACTACAAGTATATCTAGCACAAAAGTGGGGGTTGAATTACTAACATATGCAATATAATAGCCAAAATAATATGAATGCTTTTTCACTTTTAGAACTAGCAATCGTGCTGACTATAGTGGCTCTAATGGTTGCAATATCTACATCTGGACTTAACTCACAAATTCAATCTCAAGAAATCTCCACTACAAAACAAAGACTTGAAACTATCTCAAAATCACTTGAAACATATAGAACTTTATATGGAAAATATCCATGCCCTTCGCTCCCAAATTTAGCTGCAAGTGACACTAACTACGGAGTAGCAACATCAAACTGTTACTCAGCTTGCCCTGCAGCACTTAGTTGCGTTACCAACCCCATAAACACTTCTTTAATGTCAATGGCACAAGGTTCTGTACCATTCAAAACTTTGGGTTTACCTGAATCCATATCACTTGATGGCTGGAAATCTATAATCACATATGCCATAGATGCAAGATTCACACAAGATGAGAACAACTGTGAAACTAATGGATCACTCATAATCAGTGATTACAACAACAATACCATATCAAATATTACTACCTTTATATTAGTATCTCACGGATCAGATCAAAAAGGTGCTCGTGCGCCTGAGTCCGGTACTATCCCAGCGGGATGCGATGCAGCCTCCAAAGATGGAGCAAATTGCGATGGCAACACAACTTTTAGAGCATCTGAAATTGCCAAAAGCAATACTACTACGTCATATTATGACGACTTGATTACTTATAGCACAAACTCAAAATTTAAATCATGTCCAGCAGGTTTATCAAATTGCCAAGTATGGCTAGATGCAGCCGATAAATGCTCAATTACCACAAATACTGGTGGAGTCCATAGATTAATGGATAAGTCCCCGAGTGGATTGCATGCTGTTCAAAACGACTCTTTTTACAGACCAGATTATCCAGGACCTAAAAAAAATGGGATAAGCACCATACAATTTCTTCCCGGAACAATAGACTCTCTATATATAACTGGAGCTTCAGGAATAACAGAAGGGCCGTATACACTAGTTACAGTTTTTGCCACACAGACTTTAAATTATTCAACAAATTTCAATGTTATTACAGACTCACCATCTTATGCTTGGGTTTCTAATGATAGAAGTCATGGATTAGTTGGAACAGACTTCAGATCTTACAATTGGACTCCTGGTAGCATCTACTATAACAATGGCGGCCTAGGATTCAAAGATTATAAAGCTCACGTTGCCATAAGCACAGTAGGAACAATATCTAATACCTTGTTATATATAGACGGGTTACAAGTTGGTAGTCTCGCCGGAACACAATCTGATTTCAATTGGAAGAATACCATTATAATTGGATCATTTCCAGATAACGGCCCATCAGATTATGATTTCTTAGAATATTTATATATAAATAAAGAACTTACAACTGCTGAACGCAAATCTTTAGAACAATACTTGGCTAAAAAATGGGGAATCCTTCTGAATTAGTCCGAAGATGTCACTTTGAGAGTTCGAGATCTGATTTAATTGATACACTTAAACAATCTCGCTAATCACTCAACATCTTGAGTGCTGATTCTGCGTTTCCAAATATAGAAAGCAATGATACATACAACCAAAACAAATAGAATAAAGTTCACTTGTTTCAAGTATCTAGCAATTAAATGCTCATTCTCACCTATAACATAGCCCAACCAGATAAGAATCCCGCACCAAATTGCACCACCCAATGTTGTAAACAAACAAAACAACTTTATGTCCATTTTCCCCAAGCCAGCTGGGAATGAAATAAAGTGCTTAACCCCCGGAAGTAATCTCCCTGAAAACATAGATATAGATCCATGCCTCTCCATAAAATATTCCATAGCTTTAAGCTTATCTTCGTTAATGAAGAAGTATTTCCCATACTGAATCAAAATCTTACGACCAAAAAAGTATGCAATATAGTAGTTACACAATGATCCGCCTAAAGTGCCTACTACACTGGTAAGCCAGACTAAATAAAAATTCATTTCACCTTTATGAACGATATATCCAGCTGGTATAAGTGTGATTTCCGCAGGAATAGGTATGAAAGTGCTCTCTATAAAGGTCATTATAAATATGCCTAAATAGCCCCAAGACTCTACTAACTCAACAATCTCTAAAAATAATTCGTACATTCACCATCACAATTAAAGCCTAAGCATAGAATATTATATAGTATCAAATTTTTAATGCCAGAAAAAATACTATTATATTAATTAATAAGTTGGTGTATAAATGTATTAAAATTATAGGTTTTTTTATGGTTGATTTACTAGATGAAGTTAGAGATGAACTTAAGGACGAGCGTGCCCTACAGTTTATTAAGCAACATGGAACTTTTATTTTAGTTCTTATGGTAGTATCTATATTTGGTGCTGCTTTAAAGCTTTGGTGGAATGACTATCAAGAAAACAAGGCATATCATGCAGGTGGCGAATATATGTCTGCAATTATGAAAATGCGTGCATATAAACCTGAAGAAGCTGTTAAAAAATTTGAAGAACTTTTTACAACTAATAATACAAATTATGGTGCATTAGCAGGATTAAATGCTGGGTCATACTCTGACTTTAAAAAGGATTATGATAAGTCATATATGATTTATAAAAATGTATCGGAAAATTCTAGCTATGATAAAAGCTTAAGAGATCTTTCAAAATATCTTGAATTAAAAACAGCTTTATCAACAAACAAAGAAGAAGCCATTGCAGGATTTGAAAAGTATACACAAGAAGGGATTTACAAATTCTCAGCTCTTGAATTGCTTGGCACTTATTATTTGCAACAGGGTAATAAAGAGAAGGCTAAAGAAGCTTTCAACACGATCTTAACTGATCCTGAATCTCCTACAAGCCTTAAAAAAAGAGTTGGAACATTACTTGTAATGACTAATTAGTTATTTCTGCTTTGACATAGAATTGCCTTTGGTAACATCAGCCATTTTTTGGTATTTTTGAGCATCTTTGTCTCTTAACAAATCGCCTAATGCTTTTGCAGTTTTTGGGTCTTTGCATACATCCAGACATGTTTGCATTTGAGAGTTTATAACATTTTTGTCAGCACCCTTTTTTATAAGCGCTTCTAACGCACCAACTTGGCCATATTGAGCAGCATAGTGCAATGGTGTATTTCTATTTTTGCCTGAAGGCATATCTATATTTGCTCCACTCTCAACCAGTGAATTTATAAAGTCTGGATTTTTTCCTTTTACAGCTGCCCAGTGAAGTGGCGTCCTGCCTGATTTATCTTGCGCATCAACTTTTGCCCCATAACTAATTAATAATTCGCATGCCTCTCTTGTGTTGGCATGATGTAGCGCAGTTAATCCGTGCGAATCAGTTGCTGTAACTAACCCCTTATTTTCCTTAATTATATTGGTAGCTTCAACTATTTCACCACTACTAATAACTTCACAAAGTTTTTCGAACATATATGCCCCTCTTGATATATATCCCAATGATAATGAGAAATAGTTAATTTTTGGTTAATGATATTACTTAGAACCAACCCACATCTCGCAGCATTTACGGGTGATATTGCGGATACGGCTTATGAATGAGGTTCTTTCGGTAACGCTAATAACTCCTCTTGCCTCAAGCAAATTGAATATGTGAGCAGCTTTTAAGCACTGGTCGTAGGCAGGTTGCGCTAGTCCTAGCTCTAACAATCTTTCGCATTCTTTTTCGTGTGATGTGAAATTTGTAAGCAACATATTTGTATCTGCTGCTTCAAAATTATATTTACAATACTGCACTTCTGAACGCTTAAACACATCAGCGTAAGTCACACCTCGATCGTTCCATTTCAAATCCCAGACATTTTCGATACCTTGAATATACATAGCCAATCGCTCAAGACCGTAGGTCAATTCTCCAGGGATTGGGTTACATTCGATACCGCCAATCTGTTGCATGTATGTAAATTGCAACACTTCCATGCCATCACACCACATCTCCCAACCTAATCCCCAAGCGCCTAGTGTTGGGTTTTCCCAATCGTCTTCCACAAAACGGAAATCATGTTTCTTAGGATCAAGACCAACTTTGTACATACTCTGCAAACAAAGCTCTTGAATATCTTTTGGCGAAGGTTTTAGAATCACTTGCAACTGATAATAATGCTGCATGCGATTTGGGTTTTCAGCATATCTACCATCAGTCGGCCTTCTGCATGGCTGAACGTATACAACATTCCAAGGGTTCGCATCTAAACATCTTAGCAAAGTTGCTGGGTGTGACGTACCAGCACCAACTTCCATATCGTAAGGTTGCAAAAGAATACACCCCTGCTCTGTCCAATATTTTTGCAATGTAAAGATCAAATCCTGAAAATACATATCTCAACCAAATTACACGTTGAATCTAAAATGCATCACATCACCGTCTTTGACAATATATTCTTTGCCTTCAGATTTTAATTTACCAGCATCACGCGAACCTGCTTCACCGCTATATTTAATATAGTCTTCATAAGCAATAGTCTCAGCACGGATAAAGCCTTTCTCAAAATCAGTATGAATTACTCCTGCCGCCTGTGGCGCAAGCATACCATTAATAATTGTCCAGGCTCTCGCTTCTTTTGGCCCAATTGTGAAATATGTGATAAGTCCAAGAAGATGGTAACCTGCTTTAATGAGTCGACTTAAACCTGTTTCTTCTAGACCAATGCTTTGTAAAAATTCTTTTTTATCAGCTTCATTTTCTAACACAGCAATTTCCGATTCAATCTTTGCTGAGATTAAAACGCAGTCTGCATTTTCTCTTTGTGCTTTTTCTTGAACTTTTTTAGTATGTGCATTGCCTGATGCGATATCACCTTCCCCAACATTACAAAGATATAAAATTGGTTTTGTGGTTAGAAGTTGTAATTTTCTTAGAGCGTTAGAATTTTCTTTTGTCCAAATTGCGCGAGCTGGTTTTCCTTCTTTTAAAACTACAGCAACTTTATTTAGCAACTCAACTTCTTCTTGTAATTCTTTTTGTTGCTTTGCTTTTTTTTCTAAATTTGGCAGACGCTTTTCAATACTATCTAAATCTGCAAAAATTAGTTCTAACTCTATCACTTCGGCATCCCTCAAAGGATCAACGCTGCCATCAACATGGACGATATTTTCATCATCAAAACATCTAAGAACGTGAACTATCGCATCAACTTCCCTGATGTGAGATAAGAATTGATTACCTAGCCCTTCACCTTTACTCGCTCCTTTTACAAGACCTGCTATATCTACAAATTCAATTTGAGTTGGAATGATTTTTGCCGAACCTGCAATTTCAGCCAACTTATTCAACCTTACATCTGGTACAGATACAATCCCCACATTTGGCTCAATTGTGCAGAATGGATAGTTTGCAGCTTCTGCCGCTGCACTATTTGTTACCGCATTAAACAAAGTTGACTTACCAACGTTTGGTAGCCCTACTATTCCGCACTTAAAACCCATTATTTTTTCTCCTTACTTTCTCTCGTGGAAAGGGCACACTTATTCATAAAATCCGTGTGATTTCCATCTATCAAATATTTTATATTTTCAATTATGCTATCGATTGTTTCTAATACAACTGGCTCTTCTGACTTTGCAAAATTAGAAAGCACGTGAGAGCTTGTATTTTTACTTAGAGGCCTATCAATACCAAATCGCACGCGAGTATAATCGCTACCAATGAATTCGTCCAATGATTTTAAACCGTTATGTCCAGCATTGCTTCCACCCACCTTAACTTTAAGACGACCAAGTTCTAGATCTAATTCATCGTGAAAAACAATCACTTCACTTACTGGTATTTTAAAAAAATGAGCGCACTCTTGGGCTGATCTGCCCGAAAGATTCATATAAGTCTGCGGCTTTAATAATATTATTTTTTTATGGTGAATTTCACCTTGTGCATAGTGGCCATGGAATTTTTGCGAGTATTGCGGGAAATTAAACTTATCGGCAATAGCGTCCAGCAGCATAAAACCAACGTTATGACGGGTTTTTACGTATTCATCTCCTGGGTTGCCTAAGCCTATTATTAGTTTCATAAAATTTCACTCATTGCCATTCTACTATTAGTTAGCAGAATCCCGCCAACCTCTAACCATTAACAACAACTGCTTCATGCTGTTGAAATTCAGATACTGGAGCAGTCTGTTCTACACGATCTTGATCTAATTTAGCAATCACTTCAGCAATGCCCAGCGCATTAATGAATTCACGCAATTCTTGGCGTGCCGCAATTACTGAAGTGCTCATACGAATCTCGCCAGAATTTGCCGCATCATGAAGTGTTAAACCAAGCAAGAATAATTCTTTGAAAACAACTCTATCACCGAAGCCAGGAGCGATTTTAAAGCCAAAGCGTTTTGCTAATTTCGCTAGCGAAACTTCAACATTTCTTTTATTGATAGCATCAAGTGTAGAAAGCCTGTTACGCACTATAATCCAGTTGATCTCTTTACGAGTGCGGGCAATCTTTTTCATCTTTTGCTCCCAAAGCATTGCGCTGTAAATACCAGGGCGGATTGAATCTAATGTATCGGCATTAACATTACCGATTAGATCTAGGTCAATGAAGCTATCGTTAATTGGGGTAATTACTGTATCTGCATACGAATGCGCAAGCCTTCCCATAAAGGCATCACTTCCAGGGGTATCAATTACAATAAAATCTTTTTCAGCTAGTTTTTGAATTGTCGCTGTAAAATTTTCCTCTTCTTCTTTTTCAGCTTCTTGTTTAATATTTTTCTCACTTCTAGGAAGAGTAAAATGCTCTGGCATCGTAAGCTGTATACTTTTCTTGGATGCATATTGTTTTCTATTATCAATATAACGAGTAAGCGATTGTTGCCTTGAATCTAAATCTACTGTTCCTACAGTAAAGCCAAGCTTTAATAAGCTAATGATAAGATGCATGGCTGTCGTAGTTTTCCCACATCCACCCTTTTCATTTCCTATAACAATAATATGAGACATACATCGCCCTTTAAATTAAACCTAATAGAAGGTAACATATGAACTTAAAGAGTTCAAGAAAGACGTCTTAGTTTAACCCAACGCCATTCATATAGTTATTTAGAAAATGATCAACTAGTACAGATGCAGATTCTACACCAGTTCTATCTAATTTTCCTTTAATCGATAAAATACAAATCCCATGAATTCCTGACCAAAGTACTGTGATAATTTCTTTAGTTTGGTCTTGATGCTTTACAGAAAGTAATGGTCTAATACTTTTTTCAACTACCCCATAAAGGCTATTGATTTTTTCATTGTACCATTTTGGCACTTGGTGATTTTCTGAAAATCTATAGTCAAAGAGAGTGCTCCAAAGATTAAAATTTTGCCTACTGAAGTCTATATAGGCCTGAGCTAAGACCTTAACCTTGCTTTCTTTTGAGTCATTAGCCACTGCTGCGTTTAAATGTTGAATCAGTTTATCTAGCGTCCTGCCATTTAGGTGCACAAAAATATCGTCCAAATTTTGAAATACATTATATAATGTTCCTACTGTATAACCAATCTGAGCAGCTATTTTTCGAGTACTAAGTTTGGAATAACCTTCTTTTTCTAAAATGTCATAAGCAGCATCTAAAATCATTTTAGACAACTCTTCAAAACTATGGTCTCCACGACGTCCCATATATCACTCTAATTAATTGAACAGCCTTAAACTATCATGCAATTCTGCTAATATCAATTACTAACTTATACTACTCTCTTTACAATTTATTAACTATTAGTTGTTATCATTAGGCTTATATATAACAGCTGGTGATTATTTATGCGTGCAAAACCTACAAAAATTGCTATAGACATAATAAAAGCACTTCGCGAAGTAAGTGAACCCAAAGAGCAGTATAAGCGTGTACAATCTTTATTGAGAGAGGATACTCCCCTAAACTTTGATAGCGAGATTAGTAAGGAAGAAAGAGAACAAAGAATTATTTCTGCTTTGACTGGGCTCTACAATATGATCTCATACGATAATATAAACTCTAAGCTCTTTCAGGACATATTCGAAGCAATAACCTTAGTTCAACGTTTTGTTTCACCTAAAATTCTTCAGGATCCTGATCTACAAAACTCAATTAAAGCAGTTGGTGAGAAAATCACCTATATGCAAAATTCTGATCTTATAGAAGAAAAAGAGAAAATCATTAAATATAAAGAATTAGTCGGTGGACTTTTAATTAAGTCTGAAGCTATTAAATCAATTCTGCCGAAAGAATTAGTATTAGCTTTTACTAATGAAAATCAAGATATATCACCAAGCAAAAAGGAAACACCAGATAATCCAGTACCTATTGTAATCGGAGAATTTAAACAAGTAATTGCTACAAACAAACAAGAAGAAATAAAAAAACAATATGCTGTAGTTAAAGAAATTCTTGGTCAAAATTCTCAGCCAATATTGGGAAATGTTACAAAGGACAAAATAAAGAATAGATATAATTCAGAAAAAGTTGATAGAAGAAATAAGACCATCTCTGAGTTCTCTAAACTTCTTAATTTTATTACTTCTGACGATATAAGCTCAGAAGATTTTCAAAGAGCTTATGAAGCTACTAGATTAATCCAATCTTTTGTTTCACCGGCAATTCTAGAAGATAAAAATGTACAAAATGCTGTTAAACTTCTAGGTGATAAGATTCTAGCTCTTGAAAATGTTAATCCTAAAGAAACAAGAGATTATGATAAAATTCTTAAATGCAGAGAATTAGCAGGTGGAATTTTAATTAAGTCAGATGTAATTAAATCAGTTCTCCCAGACGATGTAAACAAAGTTAAAATAAACTTGTGGACGTTGCCTTCTAGAGAAGATATTGCCAACACAGTATATCCAGAAGAAATGGCTAAAGAAGCGATTGATCATTTGAAAAAGAAAAGTATTGATACTACCTCACATTCTAATTCATATGAACCTAAACCTACTATATCAGAAAAGCCAGTAGAAATAGAATCTACTGACGCTAAAAAAGTTGAGCCAAGTAAAAAAGGTAAGTCCAAATTTGCAGCCGCTTTCGAAAAAGTTAAGAATAAATTTAAAACTGTGAAGCCTAACAAAATTGAATCTAAAGATGATATTCAAGATATGTTAGTTGAAACTCCAACATTAAAAGTGACCGAAACTATGCAAGAAGTTGAAGAAACAAGTAAGGTCATTCCGTCTTCAAAACTTAAAAGATCAGAAAGCAAAATAGACTATGATGCAGAATATAAAGAGCTTGATAAATTAATGGGAATAGAGACATCAAACTCTAAAGTGGGTTCGGATATAGAACTTACTCCTAAACAATTAAAAGCTAATAAAATATTTGCTGAGATAGATAGTTTCATAGCTTCTTCAGAAGAGTTTAAAGAAATATCTGATGATGGGCTTGAACTTATGGAAGGATTTAAAGAAGAAAAAGATATTGAAGAACTAGATAAACTTTTGGGCAATGAAAAAGGTAGCGATTCAAAATTATCTTCAGCTGATGATGATTTACTTAAAATTGAAAAAGCAAATGACTTTGCGAAAGAAGCCAAAGAATTTGATGATTTAACAAGGGGTGTTAGTGATGTTAGTAATGAGCTTGAAAGTCATGCAAAAGAATCAGATCGAGCTGCAAAAACTAATGCAGAAAAAAAAGAGCTTCTAAGAGAAAAATTAAGAAAAGAACCCCCAAAAAGAAAAGAAGCAATAAAACAAGGTTTGACTGCTTCTCAAATAAATACAGATGGTGGAATTTCGCGCTAATTAGTAATACTCATAAAAAAAGCCCCTTTCGGGGCTTTTAAATTATGCGTGTTTGTGTCTCAACACTTTTTCTTTTTTATGTGGGTGGAACATATGACTGTTATGTCTTCCATATAAGAAGTACACAACTATCAAAAATGCAACCCAGATAGCTGCATAACAGAATATTTCAGATGGCAATCCATAAAGAATTGCACCAAACACTGCTATACCTACTAAAGGAACAACCGGAACAAATGGACATCTGAAATCTCTTTTGATTTCAGGCTTAGTATATCTAAGTAACAATGTACCTAAACAAACTATAGCAAATGTTACTAGTGTACCAAAGTTTGCTAATTTAACTAACTTATCAACAGGAATCATTGAAGCCATAACAGCTATTGAACCAGTTGCAATATAAGTAATCAGATGTGGTGTATGATATTTTTTATGTGTTTTAGCTAACCAGTCAGGCAATAAACCATCGTGAGTTACAGCATAAAAAATACGAACAATGCCGAATATTAGCACTAATATCACAGAGGTTAGCCCTGCAATTGCACCCAATTTCACAGCATCTGCAAACCAAGACATACCCATTTTATCAACAGCTACCGACATAGGGTTAGCAACATTTAACTCTTGGTATGGAGCTAGACCAGTAAGTACAAGCGATACTAGAACATACACAACTATACAAATCCCTAACGAACCTATTATTCCAATTGGAAGATCACGCTTTGGATTCTTTGTTTCCTGAGCAGCAGTTGCTACAGCATCAAAGCCTGTATAAGCTAAGAATATCACAGCCGAACCAGCAATAATTCCTGACAAACCGAACTCTCCGAAATTACCAGTATTTTCAGGAATAAACGGTGTCCAATTTTCAGGATTTACTTTAGTTGCGCCCAGTACTATGAAACCAAAAATAACGGTCATTTTAATAGCAACAACTATTGAATTAAACAACGCAGAACTTTCAGCTCCTCTAAGAACCACTCCGCCAAGGAACAAAACAATAAACAATGCTGGAAGATCAACTAAAGTTGTTACCATCTCTCCTGTAACGCTATCTTGAATACTATAACCAAAGCTTTTTGAAAAAATAGTTGGAACATGAAGAATATTATGCGTACCTAAGAAATCCTGTAAGTAAGCCGACCAACCACTTGCAACCGATGCTGCACCCAACCCATAAGTTAAGGTGACCATGCCTGCAATTAACCATGCTGGTAATTCGCCAAGTGTTGCGTATGAATATGTATAAGAACTTCCTGCCACGGGAATCATAGATGCTAGCTCTGCATAACAAAGCGCAGCGCATGCGCATGCTAGACCTGCAAGAACAAATGAAAGTGTAATAGCTGGGCCTGCGTGTTGTCCCGCTGCCGAGCCCGTAAACACAAATATTCCAGCACCAATGATGGCTCCAATTCCTAGTAGAACTAGTTGGAATGCTGAAAGTGATCTTTCAAGATCATGAGATTTTTTCACCTCATTCACTAAACTATCAATAGACTTACATTTAAAATATTTTTTTATGCTCATTAAATTTACCTTTATATTTGGGATTATCCAGCTTGTTGCTGAGCTTTAGCTATCTCAGCTTTAAAGCCGGTATGCATAAGAATTGGAGCAGCGATATATACCGAAGAATATGTGCCAAACGCAATCCCGAAAAGCAATGCCATGCTGAAGCCTTTTATGACTTCTCCACCAAATAGAACAAGTGCAAGACATACCAAGAGCGTAGTTGATACAGTCATTATTGTTCTAGATAGGGTTTCATTTACGCTAAGGTTGATGATATCAGCCATATCAGGAGCCTTATACTTGCGCAAATTTTCTCTAATACGATCATAAATTACGACCGTATCATTTATTGAATATCCAACAATTGTCAAAATTGCAGCTATTGAATATAAATCAAATTCATATTGTGTAACAACATAGAAACCTACTGTTGCAATTGCGTCATGAAATAATGCAACAATAACACCAACACCATATTTCCAATTAAACCTTATAGCTATATATGTACTCATCACTATTAGTGATATAACCAGCGCCATTAAGCCTTTTTCAATTAATTCCTTCCCTACTTTAGGGCCTACATAATCTACTCTTCTAAACTCAACACTATTCTCAAAAAAAGTATTTAAAATATCTTTTATATGTGCAATTTCTTTGACTTGATCATCTGTTTTTTTAGGCTGTAGCCTTATCAACAAGTCGCCGTTATTTCCAAAGTTTTGTATGTTCGCACCATGATAACCAGCGTCGCCTAGCAAATCTCTAACTTGAGAAATTTCATAATTTTTACTTGTGCGAGCTTCTATTATAATACCACCAGTAAAGTCGATGCCAAAGTTTAAGCCATGAGTAACCATTATCACAAACGTTGCGATTGTTATAAAAATGCTAAAAACAAACGCTATCCACTTCATTCCTATGAAGTTTATATTTGTCTTATGTGGCACTAGTACTATCGGAAATCTCATTTTCTCTAAAAATATCAAGGTACTTAATCTCGCCAATATAATTTTTTTTGGTTCAATTGCAAACGTTATTATTTGCTGCGGCGCAAAAACAAGTAGCGAAGCTTTGTTAGAGCAGCTGTTGGTATGCTAAATATCATAGAATAGAGCTTTGTTAGTTAAAACATCTAATCTTAATTTCAGTTTGACATATACACCCTTTTGTTGTTTAATGCATCACAAGCAATAGATTAGGCAGCTGAAGTAGATAGTAAGCCCTCTTAAGCAAATGTTAGCATCTTAGAATTAGAATCAAAATTAACAACAAGATGCTCAATAAAAAGAAAAAGTAAAACTAAGAAAGAAATGCTTTCTAGAAAAAATATAATCTTAAAATACAGGAATTTGAACAATGTCAACACGTCGAATGTTAATCGATGCCGCACATCCAGAAGAAATAAGGGTAGTGGTTAGTAATGATGGATCAATAGAAGAATTTGAATATCAGAACGCAAAAAGATCGATTAAAGGAAATATATATTTAGCCAAAGTAACAAGAGTTGAGCCATCTCTACAGGCTGCATTTGTAGATTATGGCGTCCAAAAGCAAGGTTTTTTACCATTCTCTGAAATACACCCTGATTACTATCAGATTCCAAAAGCTGACAAAGAAAAGCTAATGGAAGAATTATCGAATGCTCGTAAAAAAAGAAATAAGCATTCAGAAGATAAGCCCGCTACAACAGATATCAACCCTGAAGATGCCGATATCCTAAGCGAAATCATAATGCCAGAACAAGTTTCAAAAAATTATGATGACGAGGAATATGGCGAAGAAGTTTATTTCTACAAGAGATATAAAATTCAAGAGGTTATAAAGAAGGACCAAGTTATATTAGTTCAAATTGAAAAAGAAGAAAGAGGCAATAAGGGAGCTTCAATAACAAGCTATGTTTCTCTTGCTGGAAGGTATTGTGTATTCATGCCTAATGCTACAAAAGGTGGTGGTGTATCTAGAAAGATCGAAGATCATGAAGACCGCATGCGCTTAAAAGATATCGCCAATGAATTTACTGAACAACTTGGTGGTCAAGGTGCCGTTATAATTAGAACAGCTGGAAGTTACAAGACTAAGACGGAAATTAAGCGCGACTTTTCATACTTACAAAAACTTTGGGATAATATTAGAGAGCACACTTTGAAATCAAATGCTCCTGCCTTTATCCATGAAGAGGGAGATGTAATTAAGAAATCCATCAGAGATTTATACGATGGTGAGATTGAAGAAATTCAAATTGAAGGACAAAAAGCATTTGAAGATGCGAAAGAGTTCATGAAACTTATCCTTCCAAGACATATTACAAAAATAAAACAGTATACAGGAAATACCCCTGTTTTTGCTAAGTATAAAGTTGATCAACAATTATCATCGCTTTATAATAGCCAAGTTCCTTTAAGGTCTGGTGGTTACATTGTTATTAACCATACAGAAGCACTCGTTGCAATTGACGTGAACTCTGGAAGATCTACATCTGAAAGAAACATTGAAAGCACAGCCCTAAAAACAAACTTAGAAGCTGCTGATGAAATTGCCAGACAGCTTAGACTTCGCGATTTATCAGGTCTTATAGTTATAGATTTCATCGATATGGAAGAGATGAAAAATCGTAAAAATATCGAACGAGCATTTAAACAAGCTCTAGATAATGATAGAGCCAAAATTCAAGTTGGTAGAATCAGCACATTTGGATTGCTTGAAATGTCTAGACAAAGACTACGCCAGAGCTTTATGGAAGCTAACACAGAGGTTTGTAATCATTGTAATGGCAAAGGTAGAATTAGACCAATTGAAGCTACATCTATTTCCGTTTTAAGAGCTATAGAAAGCGAAGGCTCAACTGAGAAAGCTGGGGAAATACATGTTTCAGGAAGCTCACAGCTAATCCATCATATGCTAAACAATAAAAGAACAGAGATTGCTGAAATTGAGAAAAAACTTGGCGGAAAAGTGATTCTTTATACAGATGAAACTGCTGGTGGTGATGGTTTCTATATTGAATTGAAGAAAACTCAAGGAAAACGTGAACAACAACCTCAACAAGCTTTATCCAATATCAACATCGAACATGATGTTGAAGAAGATGTAGCTACATTGGAAGCTGAAAAAGAAGAGATCAAGTTTAAAAGAAGAGATAATAACGATCGCAATAGGCCTAATAACAACAGACGTAGGAATCATCGTGATAGGTTTGGTAAAAACAGGCATAGGTCCGATCATAACAATCCTAACAGCAATCCAAACTCAAAAGTAGAAGATCAAGCTGATGACATTCAACCTCCTTCTTTGATGGCAGATACTTCAGAACAGCCTAGTAACTTAGCTGAGATCACTCAAGAATCATCTACACAAGATAGATTTTCTGGAAAACGTCGTTTCAAAAGACATGGTGGTCATGGTAGAGATAATAGACACCATAACAACCGTGAGGATAGAAGGCATCAACACTCTGATCAACCAACTGAACATAGACACGAACACAAAAACAAAGTTCGTCCTGAATTCAGTGATGAGCCTATTAATGCAGAAAAGTTTGAAGCTGAAATGGCTGTACGCAGAGAAAAAAATCAATCTCTTTTAAAAGAAATTTGGAAAAAGATTGTAGATTAATAAATACAGGGTATTCACTTGGAAGCTGTTAGAAATTTTAATGCAAGTAGCAAATATGATAGCGGGTTTTACCTTCTATCAAGAATTTTTTCTGAGTACGTAAAATCTCAAAGAAAAGGTATTTTAATTGCTCTTTCTTGTATGATTCTGGTATCAATAACCACCGCAATGAATGCGTGGTTGTTGAAACCTGTACTTGATGAGATTTTTCTGAATAAAAATGCGACAATGCTTTATATCATTCCCGCTGCAGTATTTTTAAATGCTTTGTTAAAGGGCGCAGCTAGCTTTTACCAATCCTCAACTATGAAGATGATTGGCCAAAAGATTTTGACGGATATTCAGCTCAGATTGTATACCCATTTGATCTATGCTGATATGCGCTTCCTAAACGACTATCCTTCTGGAAACCTTATTTCAAGATTTACAAACGATATAAATGCAATGCGTCGAACTGTTTCAGATGTAATGACAGGAATTGCAATAGAATTTTGCACAGCTGCAGGTCTTATTGGATTAATGTTTTATCAAAGCCCACAGCTAGCAATGATTGCACTAATAATTTTCCCCTTAGCTTTTTACCCTATTTTTAAGTTAGGCAGAAGAATGAGGAAGATCTCTCGCAACATGCAAGAAGAGTTATCAGGCTTTACAGTTAGGTTAGATGAAACTTTCCAGAATACTAGAATTATCAAATCATACTGTAGAGAAGATTATGAAATTTCGCGTGCTGGCAGAATCATCGATAGATTTTTGACTTTATATAAAAAAGCTGCATATGTTGAATCTGCATCCTCTCCAATCATGGAAACCCTTGGTGGCGTTGCTGTAGCTTTGATTATTGGATATGGCGGCTATCAAGTAATTAACGGAATTACAACACCTGGCTCTTTCTTCTCTTTCATTGCAGCTTTATTGATGGCGTACCAGCCTTTGAAAAAAATTTCCAATCTAAACACATCTATGCAAGAAGGTTTATCCGCATCAAAAAGATTATTCCAGATGCTTGATGAGCAACCAATGATAATTGATAATCCATCTCAGCAAATCGCTCAATTCAGAACCTACAACATTCGTTTCTCAAATGTTTTTTTCTCCTATAAATCTGGCAAAAAAATATTAGATGGAGTGAATCTGCATATTCCTCAAGGCAAGACAGTTGCTCTTGTTGGAAGTTCTGGCAGTGGAAAATCTACAATCTTTAACTTACTCCAAAGATTATATGATGCTGACTATGGCGACATAACGATTGATGGTAAAAATATCAAAAATCTTCGCATCAAGTCTATACGTGAAGCCATGGCATTAGTCAGTCAAGAAGTGGCCTTATTTGATGATACAGTGCGAGAAAACATTAGATATGGAAAACTAGACGCTACCGATGAAGAAATAATGGATGCGGCTCTTGCTGCTGCTGCACATGACTTTATCAGCAGCTTACCTGAAGGTTATGATACACAAATTGGACAGCATGGACATAAGTTATCAGGTGGACAAAGACAAAGAATAGCTATTGCTCGAGCTATACTCAAAAACGCCCCTATTCTATTATTAGATGAAGCTACATCAGCGCTGGATACTATATCTGAAAAGCAAGTTCAAATGGCTCTTGAGTATCTCAAAAAAGGGCGTACAACAATTGTAATTGCTCACAGGCTCTCAACAATTGAATCTGCAGATTTAATCTATGTAGTCTCTAATGGGATTATAAAAGAGTATGGAAATCATAAAGAATTATTAGATAAAGGTGGTGACTATGCCAAACTTTATCGTAAATACAAGGATGATAAGAAGGTTGTATAGCTAACATGCTAACATGCCAAAACATTACTATCCAAAGAAGCGGCAATATAGTTCTTAAGAATATTGGGTTCTCAATATTTACCGGCGGTTGTTTAAATATATATGGAGCTAATGGTTCTGGTAAAACATCTTTAATAAATTATATAGCCACTTTTTCTGATATTTCTAAATCAACCATATTTGTAAATAACATAGATATTTTAAAAGCACTTGAAGAATATAAAGATCTTATTTGCTACATTGGGCATAAGAATGCTTTGAATTTAGAACTCACTGTATACGAAAATTTGAATTTTTGGGCCAAGATGTTGGGTAGAGAAAGCACTTTGCAGTCATCTATTGAGTGCTTTGGTTTATCACATTATTCTGATTATCCTGTCTGTAAATTATCTCAGGGTTGGCAGAGAAAAGTTGCACTTGCTAAATTACTAATATCAGATGCAAAAATATGGTTGTTAGATGAACCTTTCGCAAATCTAGACCATGATGGTCGCGAATATCTAATCAACTTAATAAAGATTAGATGTAGCCAAAAAGGCATCGTGTTATTTACAAGCCACCAACCCATAGAAAATAATTCTTTTGCACAACTAAAAATTGAAGATTTCTGTCCAATTTATAGTTCATAACCAAGCTCAGCAACTATCATATTTTGATAGTGATGGCTCATCAGTGGCTCATCTATAAAAGTATCATTTCCTGACAAATGACCTATTGTCTCAGCCTCTTGGTGCCCACCAAAGTAATTTACCGCTTTTTCAATTATATTATGACTTACAACCCATTCAGCAGCGTCAACAAAGTCTTTTGACAGAATGTTAACTGCGCATCCTATAAAAGCAGCCATTTTAGGACTGGATGTGCCAGAAAGCTCTCTAACAACATCAGCGTATGTATTAGTATTCATATTGTAAAAAATCCTACTTGAAGCAAGTGGTGCAACAGCGCAGACGCCAAGCTTCATGGTAGTTCCTAAGGTCCTAACCAGTAAATTCTTGAGATCCATATCCATAA
Organism: uncultured Candidatus Midichloriaceae bacterium; assembly: GCA_964558975.1. GTDB lineage: Bacteria > Pseudomonadota > Alphaproteobacteria > Rickettsiales > Midichloriaceae > CAZLFQ01. The sequence continues at coordinate 86,601 of CAZLFQ010000001.1, read as the reverse complement.
TAAACCCATTAAAAGTTGGATAACCTCAATTTTCGAGAAAAAAAGTTAATAACCAGTTAAAATTTGATAAAATTTTAATAAAATAAATTATTCAACTACATTTCAGCTATATTTTTGTATTCTCGCTCTCTGTTCTCTTCTTCACCACCATTATAAGGGGCTAACATCCTTTTAATTTGATATTTATTATAGCTATAAATTTGATTTGTCTTAAACAGCAACGACGAAAACAAGCCAGCCACACCAATTAAGACCATAATCAACGACTGTCCAAAGCCGCTCTCCTCAACCCCCCTACTTAATGAAGGATCATCGTTAACATAAACAACTTTAAGCTTTTTATACGGGTTAGCCTGAGCCATCTCCCATGTATTTTTATCAACCAATGCCTCACCAAAGTATGCAATATTATTTGCATCATTAAATCTATATTTCACGACATATTCTATTGCAGGACTTTGAGTGATAGTTCGTTTCAACAACACTTGGTGGCCACTAATTTCTGCATTTGTAACAATACCACCCCTAGAAAACTTTAATTCATTGGTCATAAAAACCGCACCAACAATAAAAACCACCGTGCAAATCACCAAGGAAACCAATCTAACGCCACTTTTAAAGCTATAACTACTTATTGGCTTGGAAACGATAACATGCAGAGCCATGTATATTGCCATCAGACATAAAATAAGATTTACAAGGCTAAAAAGCTCTCCATCAAACATATATTGTCTCAATTTATTACATATTTATCATATATAATAAATTATAGTTAGGACAAGCTATTTATGTATAGCTTCACTTCTCTTACTTTTACGCATTCTGGCAAGCTTATCTAATATACCTGCACAAACATCTAGATCTTGAGGCACTTCAGTTTTAATCTCAACACCTTTTAAATATTTTTCCAAACTAAGGGCACTGTTTTCTAATGTAAGTCTAAACTCTTCAGCGGCATCTAAAATATTCTCGAATTGATCCGCAACTCCAACAAATTGCCCTATTCTCTTCACTTTACTAGAATCTTTACTTGGCCCTTCTAACAGCTTCGCCTTCAATTCAGGAATTGCTACAACCAAATAAGATACATCCTTTATAATTGCGCGTATTTCTTTTCTATCTTCACTACTTCTAAATAACTTTGGAAAACTGCTAGAACATAGCAAACTATAAAAGCTAACTTCTAAAGAACCTAAGATATGGCCACAAGCTTTAAAATTATCCTTTATTTCTGGGATGTAAGCACCTAGAGAGGCAATTGCATCTATTTTTTGATCATCATAAAATTTAAAAGAGTAATAAAATGGCTTATAATTTCCAAGATCACTATTATATAAAATATTATCAATATCATCAAAGCATAGCGTTCCTAATCTCTCATGAATCTCTGTTTGTTTAACTTGATTTCTTTTCTGCAACTCTTTAAAAAACTTACTATGCATAATCTACCCACTCTCTATGAATTAGTCATTATACATCACGAATGTTAAACTAATATTACAATGGACTAATTATTTCTTTCCAGTCATGGAAATAAGCTCGAAAGTGGCCATTATTTTACCATTTTCAGAGTATTTAGCAAAGTACTCCTCCTCTACAGCCTTAAAATATTCTTTGCCAGAATATTTTTTAGATGACTCAATCATGCAATTACCCTGCCCCATTCCCTTGAGATCTTGTAGTAATTGTCTAAGATTCTCATACTCAACCTGCACATATTCAGAATCAGAAACTGCCATTTTATATCCAGCTTGTTGGACAAGCTTGCCAGCATCTTTTATATCAATCATCGGTATAATTCTTGACGCCAAGCCATTGTGCATTTTTATGTCAACCGCACTAAATGATTGTCTAAGTTCAATTAGTGTATTTCCCCCCAGAAACATCCCTAAAAAAATGCCACTTGGCCTTAATACATCCTTATATGATTTTAAAGCTTTACTGACATCATTAACAAAATGCAAAGACAGGTTTGAAACAACTAAATCAAAGCCCTCATTTGCAATATTAAATTCTTCTTCGTCCATTATTAAATTATCTTCTTTATCGATAATATCAGCATGGATAACATTTGGAACTTCAGGCAACTCCCCACTAAACCCACCATAAATTAGAGCATCATTGAATTTCTGCCCAAGTAAACTTACTCTTTCTCTAATTGACTCGGAACTTTCATCATATAGGAAACTATACTTATAAAAATCATGACGAGCTTTTTCTTTATTTAACTTATATCTTTTTCGATCGAAGATTGATAATTTGGGATTCATAGTTAATAATTTTTAAGTTGTTTTCAGTGTACATAGCAAAGCATATAAATCAACTTTTTAATTCTTTTATCAGTGCAATTTTTCCGCCTAAATGCTTAACATGTGATTGTAAGACGGAAGCTACAAATTTATTCTGCTTCCTATGCTGGAATAAACTAGTTTTCATCTCCGATCCAAGATGCAACATATGTGGAACTCCATTCCCTGTAAAGATGGGAGATAACACAAGATGCCACTACTGTATAGAGGATAAGCCAAAATTTGATTTTGCGAGATCTATACTTCGATTTGATCATCACAGCGAAAAGCTGATCCATAATTTTAAGTATTACGATAAAACTGAAGCTACAAAAACTCTCGCTTACATGATGCTAAAAGCCTATGGCAATCTAATTAGTAATATCGACTTTATTGTCCCAATACCAATGCATAAAAGCAAATTAAAAAAGAGAAAATATAATCAAGCAGCAGCTTTAGCTCTTGAGATTTCAAAACTTAGTAATAAAACCTATTCACCAGATATTATAATAAAATTTAAAGATTCAATAAGTCAAAGTGGTCTTTCAAAAGAGCAAAGAAAAGAGAACGTCAAAAACACTTTTAAATTCAATAGTAAATACAAAGAATTGGCGTTTAGAAAAAACATATTACTAGTCGATGATGTACTTACCACTGGCTCAACAGCATCAGAATGCTCAAAAGTTCTTAAAAGAAATGGGGTTAAAAGAGTAAATATTCTAACAATTGCAAGAACTTACTAGTATTATTCAGTATAAAATAACATTTCTTCCTTTCCAAGATATTGATATGTATATTATAATGTTAGCATTTGAAAAAGGTATTCTGGCATGACAGCACATTTTCCATCAAACTACTACGGTTTCTACACTGATAACTTTGACGAAGAATTCCTACCGATGGCTGAAAGAGTACTAACTATAGCTTTATTACTTTACTCTCTACAACATCTTAAGAACATTGGAAGAACCCTAAGACAGCGCCAAGAAACACTAAATGCTTGTTTTACTAATGAAACACTAGCAAAAAATTTCTCAGAAATAGATAGGAAAATATTCCTTCCTTTCATCGTAACTGAGTTACTATGCCTAACTAGCTCCTGTTGTTTTGCATTATTAAAATTCTACGAATATGACACAAAACTTTATGGGTGTGAAATCACCCCATTCCATCTGTCTGCCCTAGAAGCAATTGAATTTAGAACTATGAAGAATCATTATAATCCTAATATAGATGCCTTAATGGCAAGTATTTAATTTGGATTACTACCTATCAGGCAAATTAGATTCTTTCTTAGCTGCTTTATCGTCTTTTGGCTTAGAGCTTAATTGGCTAATCTCATCAATAATCACTGGCTTCTTGGCTCCCCAACCATATGACCATAAGTTTTGTACAGCTGTAGAAGCAGCACCTAAAACACTAGCTGTTGCACTCACTGCACTACTAGTAGCATTGAGAGCTCTAGCTGACATATTCGTACTAACTCCAACCATTTGCAGTGATTCATCTAGATTAATAAAACCTTTTTCTTTATAAACCTGAGTGTGTATATTATGAACTAAATTATAGCGTCTATTCCTACCTGCAGCAGCTATATACTCTTCTACACTCTCTCTAAATTCATCAGCATGTTTGCGAGTAAATTCTTTATGCTGAAGTAACTTATCAAACAATGATTTATAATCTCTTGCTAGCTCTTCGTTAGATTTGCTTGGAGTTTCTTTGGCTAATTCCATCAAAGAATTATGCAAACTCTTTTTAAGATCCAAAGGTACGAATTTCGCATGAAGTGGCGAGCAAATGACGTCAAGTGTATAGATATTACTTTGTTTAAAATCGTACTCAGGCAGAATCGCATTTGATAGATCGGTTACAAACTCCCTTACCGAACTTCTTGCTGACAATAACGCCATCTCCCCTTTGTCTTGTATATTACTAAAATCAAACTCATACAAATCTTTCATCGCTTTAGATGTAAGTATAATTCTTCTACCATTGTATCTATCCGCAATAAAAGACCTCTCATACTCACCATCTTTAGGCATAGTCGCCAATTCTTTTGATTGTCTACCGCCAGCAGTTGTTTTTTCATCTGATGCCCCAAGCAAAGAATGGCTACCATATTGTCCTTGCACTCCCGGAGCACAACCTTCCATTCCCACGAGCAACCCTCCCGGCTCAGTCGCCGTTGGTGGATAATAATACATATATAAATGCCCAGTAGCCCCATCTGGCCTGACAGTTTTACCATTCGTATCTACTTCTCCATACCCTCCAACGCCAACATCCATGCCGAAATGCCCAGTAAAAAAATCCGATCCACTTAATCCTGAATAATACTTAAAATACTTTGTAGCGGCTGCAATACCTTCTGCAGCTGGATTACTTTTCAACTCTTCAACATGCCCATTCTTTATCGCAATACCATGAGTTGCAGCAGGCCTTGTATATATAACTCTGCCCTGATCTTTAGCAATACCTCCTCGGGTCTCTTGAGTAATATTAGAGCCTAACTCAAGATTTCCAGATGATAACCAATTAAAAAACTCATGAACTTTGCCAGGATCTTCAACTTTAGGAATCTCAATCAATATCCTTGGTCCAACTGCAAATTCCATAGCCAGAGGAAGATTATTTGATCTGGCAGCCACCCACTCTTTTGTAGCAGGATTTTGAACTTCTAAACCTGCACCACCCATTGTTAGAAATATTCTTTGCAAAACTTCAGCTCTCTTTCTTTCATCTTCAAGATCATGGAGGTTAAGGGGAGTCCTTTTATCATCTCTAGTGCGCTCTAAATCATTTGCACGATTTAGCGTCTTATAAAAATGTTCACAGGTATTTTGGACTTCATCGTAGAAAGAAACATTATCCAATTCTGCTTTTCCCACTTTAGACTTATCTTCTTCAGTCTTCATAAAACACCTTTATCAATCACTTGTATAAAGGTATTTTAACTAAAAATTACTAATAAACAGTTAACAGCTAAAAAATATCGAATATTTAAGAACGCAGCTACAAAACACATAATTATTCTCAATAACATCAAGATAAATCATGGCCATCTGACTCTTTCTTAGGAGGATTGACCTTTAATTTACTAACTTCATCAACAACCACCGGCTTTTGATCTCCAAGGCCATACAAGATCATATTGTGCATCGCAGTACTTAAAACAGAACTTGCACTGCTAACGGCACTACCAATAACACTAGGAGTGATACTATTTACAACATTTAATGTTCGCGCCAAAACCCTATTCAAGTCAACTCCGTGATAAGGCAACACCTCTCCTCTTCCAATCACCTTCATATCAAACATCACTTGTTCATGGATATCATGCGCTATTTTTAGTCTATCCACTCTTCCGTGATCTGATAAATGCCTTTCTACACTCAGCCTAAAGTTGTCCATATTCTGTACTGTAAATTGATTCAGCTTAAATAAGTCCGTCAGCGCCTGATAGTATTCGCTATTTAATTCCTCTAAATTACTTGGCTTTTCAACTGCTACAAGCTTATCAATAGTATTTTTTAAGCGAACCTTTAGGTCTCGTGGTACAAAATCCATCCTTGAGAGCGATTCAAAATCAAAATTTTGTGGCACTTGAGATCTTGCTAACCCCCTTTCTCCATACAATAACTCCCTATCTGAAATACCCAGAACAACTTTATCTAAAAGCCCTACCATAAAACTTGGATTTCCTACAACTTCGATCATAAACTGTGGATCGCACTCCGCCATTATATATGAAAGCGTTGACTTACCACTGACTAATACCGGCCTTATCTTAGCAACCAATTCTTCTAATATAATTTTCTTTACATTTTGCGGCATGTTTATCAAGTTTCTACTTGTATACATCACAGCCATTACTGGATCTTGTGCAGCAATCATAGCTGAGTATAATTTTCTAATGTTATTAAGTTTATCTTCTGAAAAACTCGAGCTTTCCTGATCTGACACCACTAAAAAACGCGCTAACATTGCGCTTAATGTAGATGTTTTCTCCAGTTGTTTTTTGGGAATCACATTTTGATCGAGCAATCTCCCCGCTAGCTCATACTGTAAGCCATCAAGTAAATTTTGAAAAAATGTATCATTGTTTTTCAGATCAGCCCTGACTTCATCCCTAAGCAACAACATATCGCATATTTTTTTATTTCTTGGATCATTATTATAGAGTCCAGCAGCCATATTTATGGGTCTTGCTAATCGTGAACCGACTTCGTTTGCCACCTCTGCAAATCTTGGATCTTCTATTGTCCTACTAACAATCTCTGCATTAAGAAAAAACACTGCTAGTAGAAAGAACTTACACTCTCTTTTTTGCTCCCACGACAACTCTTTATCTAGTACTAGCAATATTTGATTTGCCTGCTGTAATCTTTCTTCGTCAGGCTTGTTCTCACCGTCTTTTTTACATGGCACATCCGCCACATTAATCTTAATATGGGACGCACTTATTGTCTTAGATAAATCAAGATTCAAAACTGCTTTGATATAATTAAATATCTCCAGATTTCCATAAAATATCGTTGCCAAAATAGGGTAATCATTAAATGTACCAGCATCGTTTTTAAACTCGACATATAATTGCTTTTCAGCCAACTCTTTATTTTCTTGAAGCTGCTCAGCTATTTGATCAATTATTCTCTTCGCAAGATCATTGCTGCGTTCTTTGATCGCTCTTTCTAACTCTACTTTTTTAGCTTTCCACACTTGCTCCGTCCAAATCATAACCCCCCACCCTAACCAATTCAATTCTATCCATAAAATCATTAATATTTCGTTAATTCACTTTATTCCGCTCAAATTAACCGAAAATTAACTATTGGGAGGTCACAATATAACAATAAACCATCTTATACAATAAAACATTATGAAGTGGGCAGATAAATTTAAAAAGAAAACACCAGAGCCAACTGAAGAGCAAGTTCAAGCAAAAAACAAGGAAACCTTGGATGTAGCAACCGTGGTCAAAGCTGAGCTAGTAGAACAGAAAGAGCAAAAACCAGAAGGCGTAGCCCCTACTCCACCTCAAAAATTTACTTCTGAGTATGACAGTATTGATAAAATAATGGAGCAAGTTGAAGCGCGTAGAAAAGCCAATGGAGAAGCCACAGAATATTCTGCTATGCCTACTGAGGCGGATGTGAAGCGACAAGAGGCATTAGCTCAATATCAAGGGTCAGAAGAGATATTAAAAAGCGGCAAAAGTTTCAAAGAATCACCAGAACAGCCATACGGTACAATACCTGATTTAACTCCAAAAGATCTGCAAAGCGTTCTTTATGAAACTACCAATGGAAATCAAAGAGTAGCCAGCTATATAGAAAATCAAATTGATAAAGTAGCAAAAGATATGAGTGAGGTTACAATTAAAACCAAGGAAGGTGTGAAAATCGATTCTTTTCAACCAAGTATCAAAGTAATAAACGAAGAACTACAAAATCCTGATAAAGCAGAAAAATTTGGTAAAGCAATGGAATCAGCAGCAAAAGAACCTGATCTTGCAAAGCAAGACAAAATTATAAAAGATGCAGTTAAAGAAGTAGTTCAAGGGCATAAAACAGATCTAAGGAAACAAATGGATAAATTAAATCAGGAGCTTGCATCAAACATCTATAAAGATGCTAAATATACTTCTACCAATAAAGACTTACCAGAAACTGCAAAAGCAAGACCTACTGGCAGAGGAAAATAAAAAAGCGCCCACAAGGAGCGCTTTTTTACTACCAATTACTCAGCAGATTAGAAATGGAATCTAACACCAGCCATAACTGAATGTTCAAGACCAGTTTTAAGCTTACTTCCATTAGCGAATTTATAATCTACACCTTTATTTAGTAGGTTATATCTAACGTCAAAGAAAGTATTTTCAGCTACTTTTGTAGCAACACCAGCGCCAGTTTGAAGCGCCAGATTGTTAGAACCTTTAGATTTATAAGTAACATTAGGCTCGCTTCCTTTCATTTTATTATGAGCAACACCCGCACCAGCCATTACGTATGGTGTGAATCTTGTGTCATTATTGAAATCATAGTAAACGTTAGCTAATACAGCAGTTGTTTGTTGTTCGAATTTCTTCTTACCATTTGTAACCGACTTTTTAGCTTCAGCACCTAAGTTATGATAAAGTTGCAATTCAGTTCTTACATTTGGAGCAGCATTGTAACCAAAACCACCTGAAAGAATTGTTCCTTTTGCGTTTTCTTTAAAATTGTTTGTTTTAAATCCAGCAACACCATAACCAAGATCTGCTCTTAGGTACATATTACCAGTCTTAGAAACACTTGCTTTAGAAGCAGTTGACTTTACAGCTGTTGAAGCAGCTGGTTTAATCTTTACTGTTTCTTTTGCTTGAGCTAGAGAAGCTGAAGACACTGCAGCAGCAGCTAAAGCTACAGCTAAAATCTTTTTATTCATAATTCCTCATTGTTTATTTCCATCATCATAAAAACAGCTATTTCACTATTTTTATAAATTTGGTGCGCAGATTATACACCAAAAAAGATGATTTTCAATCGAAATAGCGATTATTTCGCAAACATTAACAATCGAAACTAACTATTTGTTATTTATGACATAAAACTTGATTACTACAAGTTAGCTTCATAAAAAAAGTGCCGAAGCTAACTAGCTAACGACACTTTTTTAAGATTAAATTAATATTATTAGATCTCTAAAGATGATGATCGACCTTTGCCTTCTAAAACCTCAGCAGCAAAATTAGTGCTTGTAGCAACCTCTTGGGGTTTGACAATAAGCCTAGATAGACTGCCAATCACACCTTGTATCACTTTAAGGCTTGGACCGAACACTTCTAAATCTTCTGTACCAGACCCATTATCAAACGTAGTTCTAACAGATGCTTTTTTCGAGCCATCTTGTCCAACTTTTTCAGACTTAGTAGTGTTGGTATTGAAATCTACAGGTATATTATGATTAAATTTGATCGCTGCTAGAGCGTCTTCCATTCTAATAACACCTAAAGCTTTTGATTCTGTAAAATCTGATAAATGCGGATTAGCATCTTCAACCCTTTTCTTGATATCATTAAAAGGAACTGTTTTTGGATCGATAGATCGCTCAGCTGCAATCGCCACTTTCGCAGCTTCCAGTTTTTGTGCGAACAAAGAATTCAACATATTTGCAACTTTCGATGCATTTTGCAGATAAATGTTCAAGTCATCTTGCTTAACATCTACAGGATTCGAAACATATGTAAGTCTTTTATATGCTAAGCTATTATCACTTTCAACAGGTGTAGTTTCTTTTAATTTCTCTTCTGTTACAGCAGAAGAAAGCTTTCCAAATGTATCGGTGTTAGATATAGCATTCAATGACTTTATTAGTTCTGATTGTTGCTCTTCAGTCAATCCCCAAGGTTGAATGAATTCTAGTAGCGTGTCTTGTAATGCCAACTCTACTAGCTTCCCAAAACACTCTTCTTTAAACTCTCTAGCTGCTGTCTGAAAATAGAATTCATCTAGTTGACCATTATGATTCAAAGCTGATCCGCCTAACGTAAAGTTTAAACCCCTAAAAGAGTTCCCAGCTATTACATAGTGGCCATTTCCTTCGACATTAAGAGTTACTATAACGCCAGCCCCTCTATCTTTATGTTCAAACTTCGCATGGCTTGCCTGACCAGTTCTGTGTATATTGTTTAGCATTATCGTGACTCCTTATAAGTTGCGCGGGCATTATTGCGCATCTTAGCAATACTTACAAGTTTTTATATTTTTCTAATGCCAGCTTTCTGCAATAGTCATGATCTACTATAGGCTTTGGATAATTCAGTCTCTTAGAGTATTTCCAAGGCTGATGGATAAACTGCTTAGGAAGTTCTACGAGCTCTGGAATCCATTTTTTTACATACTCGCCTTCTGGATCAAATTTTTCACCCTGAAGTACTGGGTTAAATATCCTAAAGTAAGGAGCAGCATCTGCCCCACTTCCAGCCACCCACTGCCAACTACAGCTGTTATTAGCTAAATCTGCATCAACTAATGTGTCCCAAAACCATTGCTGCCCTACCCTCCAATCTATAAATAAATCCTTAATTAGGAATGAAGCGGCAATCATTCTAACTCGATTGTGCATATAACCAGTGTGCCAAAGTTCACGCATGCCAGCATCAACTATAGGGAATCCCGTAATTCCTTTTTTCCAAGCATTTAATACTTTAGCATCTTCAGTCCATTCAAAGCCATCAAATTTAGATTTGAAATTTTTATATGGCATGTCTGGAAAATGAAATAAAAGATGATACGAAAACTCGCGCCAACAAACTTCACTCAAAAACTTTTCTCCTTCTTTTGCTAAAGACCTCTTAGTAACGTATAGTTCATGAACTCTATGCCAAATATAAAGCGGGCTAATTTCACCAAATCGTAAATGCGGCGACAATCTTGACGTAGTACTCAGTGCTGGGAAATTTCTACCATCAGAATACCTACTTAAAGCATCATCAATAAATTTGTCGAATAATTTAATTGCATTTTTTTCTCCAGGCTTCCAATGCTCAGCTATACCATCTGCCCAATTGGGTTTTGTTGGCAGTAATTCCAGACTCTCTAAAGAATCTGATTTCACCGATTTTAAAGAATTGATTTTTGGAATTTTCAAAACACTTCTATCAATTCCTTTTTCTAAACAAGCTTTCCAAAATGGAGTATATACGGAATAGCTACCACCAGCTTTTGTCTTCACTTCCCACGGCTCAAATAACAACGATCCACTAAAGCTCTCGCACTCAATTCCATTGGACGCAAAATGAGATTTAATTTGCTTATCTCGCTCAATAGAAAATGGCTCGTAACATCTATTCCAGTATACCGCCACAGCAGATGACTCCTTAACTAAACTCTTCAAAACATCAAATGCATTACCTTTACGAATGACTAAATTTACATCTTTTGCAAGAGAAGCAAGGCTATAATGTAGCCACCATTTGGATGCGCTGCCAATTTTATAATCCCCACCTATTTTATCATCATAGATATATAGCAAGATTACATTCTTATGTTTATTACAAGCATGACTCAAAGCTGGATTATCCAACAATCTCAAATCATTTCTAAGCCATACTATTGCTGTGTCATTCATATATAAAAAAAGCCTCAGTTTCCTGAGGCTTTTGGAAAATTACATATTAATTTTTTGCTGGAGATGCTTCATTTTTATTCATCATCTTTTCTTTCTTCATCATTTCATCACCCTTTCCTTCCATTTTCTCCATTTTCTTGTACTTCATTCTATCTCTTCTTCTATCAAGAACCGACTTAGCTTCTGGAGACAAAGCTTCACGCAATGCTTTTTTCTTTTCATGATAAGCTTTTAATTCCGCTTTGACATTATCTGGAATTGCTTCTTTCATCTTGCCTTTTGATCCTGGGCGATCCATATCCATTTCGTCCATCTTTCCTTTCTCATTAGAAAGTGCTTTTTGAACATCTTTATTATTCATCAACTCTTTTGCCATCCTTTCAGCATCTTCCATAGACATTGCACTGGCTGCTGGAGAAGATTCAGCAGCGCTAGAATAAGATGCACTCATAGCTAGTATAAAAGCACTTGAAATTAGTTTTTTAGTGATTGATTTCATGGGATTCTCCATTGTGAAATATTGCAAATTTAAGATAGCCTAACTCAACCTTAAAGCAACTTAAATCTTTGACTCATCAGATGGTTTCAAATATCTTTAAGAGTGTATGAGGGAATCTGCTTATGCTAAGCAACGAATTAAATGAAGAGCAATTTGTAAATATCGTTAATAGCGATGAAGGTGAAATTTTTCAAATGACTTCTCCAGCAATTGGCAGCTTTACTCAAAACACCTTACTAAAAGTTGCCGAGCTTACAAGCCTTGCATACTCAGTTTCAGAGATACAAGATTCATGCCAAGGTCATTGGGCAGAAGGTTTTAGCATAGTACCTTTTTTTGATAGAACTCCAAGTCATGCTGGGAATGTATATTTTAAAGAAAAAGAGGTAATTGTATCTTTTCGAGGAACTTGGAATGGATCGGATGTACTTACGGATCTAAATACATTTCTTGCAATCCCTCCTTTTCTAAATAATCAAGGTAGAGCTCATTCAGGGTTCTATAGTAAGTTCTGCGAGTCTTGTTATGCTATTCGAGGTCATATTGACCACTATATAAAAACAAGGAACCATACTATTGAAGATTTGGATTTTATAATTTCTGGCCATAGCATGGGAGGCGGGATAGCAACAATCTTTGCGCTTTGGTTTGCTCAACAATACCCTAATAGCCAGACAAGAGTTGCAACATTTGGTAGCCCAAGAACCTTAGACTTTGATGGCGCAGCTTTTTACGAAGCACAGTTAGGTAAAAAAACTATACGAGTCGTTCAGCACCATATTGACCCAATAGCAACCGTTACTAATGGAACATTAGGATATAAACATGTTGGTCAGCAGTTAAGAACTGGTCTTTCGGAAGGGTTTTATCCTCACCAAATATTAGGGTACATAAGGTACATTCAAAATCTGCCTCCTGAGGCATTCACATCAGTAAACTCTGCCTCAGTATTTTGGCCAATTTCTTACACCTTAGGCATAGCTAATTCAGTTACAATTGGAAACCTTCAACAATTCTTTACAAACATATTTTGGAAACCATCACCCGACGGAGTTTCTTGGGAAAAAAAGCATTTATAACTTTGCCACAACTGATGGACTAAGATTGCCTTTTTCACCTGAATGAAGTCTGTCTACAAAACGCTCTCTAAGATGCTTAATTTCAGCAGCTGCACTGATATTTCCACATTTATCAGCTGCTCTAATTGGGTCACTACCAAACAAATTACGGTTAGTTGATGAAAGAAATCTATTATCCAAAACTGCAAGCCATCTTATTGTATATATATGTGAATTGTAAGCTGCCAAATGTATGCCTGTATTGCCATCACTATCAAAAAGCTTAAAGTAATCCAAATTCTTACTCATAGATCTAATGAGCTGCAAAACATCAACTCTACCTTTTAGGCATGCTAACAAAAAAGCGTTCCTACCATCATCGTCACGCAAATCTGCACCACATAACGCAGGACATTTTTGGAACAAATACTCTATCTTATCGATATTCGCTATCCCAACCAGTAACTTCTTATATAATTCTAAATATGCCTTATCTAATCCAACAGCTTTTGGAAACTCTACTTCCCACTCACTTCTAATCGAAAATTCTTTTGAATTCATAACTATAACTCCCAATAAGTTATAAAATGCATATCATGTTTTTGTGGTTATTCAAGAAATGAAAACATAATATTAAAACAAAAAAATATTGTTCTTATCATGGTAAAGATATAATGTGCAGAAGTTCAACCCTATTGAGGTTAATTATGACCAATAACTCAAAAAACTTTATTGCTAAAGTGGTAATAGTTTTAGCACTAATTGCTTCTTTCAATTTTTCTTTGGATAGCCAATCTTCAAGCTCATCTAAGTCAAAAATATCTATTGGAAGCTACGTTCTTCAACCTATGGCATTGGTTGGCGACAATTAATTCCGGCGACCCCTTTAACTAGGGGTCAGACCCTCACAGCATTTTTCAGCGAAATATCGATATTCTTAACATTTCCTTTACATTTTTCAAATATTATGGGATAATGCTCGCTTAAATACATATATTTACAGCGATGGATTTGCACATTTTTGACCTGCTAATAGTTAGCAGCTACTTATTACTATGTCTTTACATTGGCATATCAAAAAGCCTTAAAATCAAAACCCTTCATGATTTTGCAAGCTTTAAAGATATAACCTTACCCGTACTCGTTTGCACTTTACTATCTTCTTCAATTGGAGTTGGAACAACTTTAGGGATTGCTGAAAAAATATATCTATTTGGAGTAGTATTTGCCATCCGCCAATTATTGTTACCCGTGTACTGGCTGATTTCAGCATACGTTATAGCACCAAGAATTGAGCAGTTTAAAGACTGCCTCACCATTTCTGAAATAATGAATAAACTATATGGACCCAGCGCCAGATGGCTTACCAGCTACGCGTCTGTGCTCTTTGTAATTGGTTCATTAGGAATGCAGCTCACAGCAATGGGATATATTTTCCAATATTTTTTTGGAATAGATCAACTTTATGGCAGCATTATAAGCTCTGCCATCTTACTTACATATTCTGTACTAGGCGGAATGAGAGCGATTATTTTCTCCGAAGTATTCAAGTTCACTATTTTTATCTTAATAATCCCAGCATCCTGCGTAGTTGCAATGATTGAAATCGGCGGAATAGATAACATATTAACTACTTTGCCAAATACCCATACAGAATTTACTATCACCAGAGAAAACTTTTTAAGTACAATTAGCTTCGTGATCTATGCAATACTTCCATCCTATAATCCTGAACTTGTACAAAGGTATTTGTTTGCTAAAAATAACATCCAACTAAAAAATGCTTTTAGAGCAGCTTTTGGCTTTTCGCTAATTATAGCAATATCTATAACATTTATATCATATCTTGTTAAATCATCTGGATATAATGGTAATTCAGCCGAGGTCATGCTGTTCTTCATTGAAGAATATCTGCCTATTGGATTGAAGGGATTGATGATAGCAGGACTATTAGCAATCTTTATGTCTTATTCAGAATCATCTGTATCTGCAACAGGTATAATAATAGTTAACGATATTCTAAAGTTACTCTTTCCAAAAATTACCCATGCCCAACAATTACTTCTAGTAAGACTTACAATATTCGCAATAATTGGCATCACATTAGTAGTAACAAATCCTAGGAATCACTTAATCGACATATTATGGTTTGCTAGAAATTTCTGGGATCCAATAGTATTTATACCGCTAACAGCTGGATTTCTTGGCTTCAGAAGCAATCAAAACTCTTTTATAGCTAGCTCAATTTGTGCAGTAATATCTTCCATTTCATCTGGCATATATTTCGGAGAATTTGCCACAATAAGCTATTGCTTTGGAATAATCGGTAGCATAATTGGTTTTTTCTCAGCACACTACATTCAGATTTTTACAGGATATATTGTCGTTAATAAAAATAAAAAACTTAGACCAATATCTTGGGTATCTTCTTTCTCAAAACTAAAGTTACCTAACATCAGCAAAAAGCTTAGAACAAAACAAATCACAAAAACTAAGTACAATGAATTTTGTATTTATATAATGATTTCAATGTTTGTTTATTCATCATATTTTATCTTTTCTAAAAGCAACCCAATTATTGGGGTAATCTTCCTAATCGGATATTTTTTAGCTTTATTGTTTCTGTTTAGAGATGGCTTATTCTCTACAGCTTTGATAAACAAATGTTTAAGAATTTACTGGTATTTTCTATTAACATATTGCCTACCTTTTACTGCAGGATGTTTATTATTCTTCAGTCATGGAAATGATTTTTGGTTATTAAGTGGCGTTCTCGCTATTTTTGCACTCAGCTTCTTTGTCGATTCAATAAGATTCTTTATACTAAATATTGTAGGTATAACCCTTGCTTACGCACTTTATAATCTTACAACAGATATTCAATTTCTAGGCTTACTTAGCAATATTGGCTACATATACTTATTTATATTCTTAGGAACATTATACTTTTTAAGATCTAGAGAAATTGAAAATGAACAAAAAATAGAAACAATGTGTGTATTCAGCGGAGCCATCGCTCACGAAGTTAAAAACCCACTAGCTACGTTAAACATGTCTGCACAAACTCTTCAAACGATAATTGATAGCTCAAATGTAATCTCCAAAGGAGATAAAGTTAATTT
Organism: uncultured Candidatus Midichloriaceae bacterium; assembly: GCA_964558975.1. Classification (GTDB taxonomy): domain Bacteria; phylum Pseudomonadota; class Alphaproteobacteria; order Rickettsiales; family Midichloriaceae; genus CAZLFQ01. Next base: position 70,520 of record CAZLFQ010000001.1, on the reverse strand, counting down.
ACAACTTAGTCAGGAAGAATTTAAATTATTACAAGATATAAGCAAAAACCTTGAGACAATTACAAACAATAGCGTATCGACAGTTGATAACATATTATCCAGCATCAGAAACCACGGAGTTAGTGAAGATATAGGAATATATAAAATAAGTGAGATTATCCAAGTATCACTGCGCGATTATAATTCATCTGGTAGTAAAATCGATATTGATATAATTGACGATTTCTCTTTCCACGGCTCTCTAAACAACGTCAAATATCTTTTATTAAATTTGCTAAACAATGTAAAAGATCATGCTGGCTTTGATGTTCATATTTCGATTACCGCAAAAGATAATAAATTATATTTTAAAGATCATGGTAAAGGATTGACTGCTGAAGATACAGCCAGAATATTTAATAGCTTTTACACAAAAAGTAAAAGCGGCACAGGTATTGGTCTTGCATTCTGTAAAATGGTTGTTGAAGATATGGGTGGCAATATTGAGTGCAACTCTGAAATTGGCAAATACACAGAGTTTGTAATTACATTTGGTTAGAACGTTTTATTCATAAGCGGAAGCACATAATTCAACTCATTTACAATTTATGCCACTTCAGTACAAGTAATAATAGCAATCACTAAAAAACTTCAAAGCTATGCTTATACACTTCAAATACATCTCAGATTCATATTAAGTCTATCTTTTTCTAAAGACGGAGCCGAGTGAAGAGTTTCTGAGGTAGAGTGAACAGATGCAAAGCCATATTTAGGATAAACAATAGCTGCTGGACATTCATCAATTAAATCATTTAATATGATTTGTTTATTAGTCGTTTCATCATATACTTTTGATAATTTTATTGAAGAATATTGATCTAGTAGATCTTCGGTTTTACCATCATAAAAAAGTGTCGTTTGACCTTTTAGCACCCCTATAAAGAAATAATCGGGCGAAGGTGTATCTAAATGAAACCTATTCACACTTTCACGTTGCTCACCTATTTTTGTTGAAATAAGTGTAAGAGCAACTTCTTTACTCTTAAAGTTTGAGCAAAAATCTTTTTTAAAAGAATTAGCAACATCTGCTATCATTTCTGAGGCTATATTATATAAGCTTTCATCCTGGGAGAAAATCAAGTCTTTTAAAGCAGCTAAAACCTCATCTTGAAAGAATTTTAAATTTTGTTCACCATTTACGCTTTTTAAAAAAGAAACTTTAACATCTGTTTTAATAATTGTCGCAGAATTCAAAGCATCCTTTAGATCTTCGCTCATGGGCATTTCTATAAACACAAAATTACTATCAGGTGTTAAGTAATCATAGGCAGCGGTCATGTCTTGTACGTAATGCTCTACTAACATCGTATTCTCAAAATATATTCCAATATAATTGGTAGGGATTATACACTACTCATAAAAGCTAAAACAACCGATTTTATATTAAATTCTTGTTAAAATTTGTATGCAATCAAAGAATGAACTTCGAAAGATCCTGCTTTTTGGTAATGTCAGCGAGGTTTGATTCTACGTATTTCTATGAATTGTAAAGGCTACCCACAGCTACCGAATTCAGCTTTTACCCAAGTATTTCCCCAATAATGATAACCTAAGACCAACTCTTCATTATTTGCATTCTTTAGGGTACAATAATGATCACACTCTAAATGATCTGTAAATTTATCACTTGGGTTAATATTTTTTCCGCCGTTATGTTTATACTCCTCCGAGTAGACTGTCTCGGGTTTTATAACAATGTCTATGTTTCCTTCTTTGCCGCTGTTTTCCAGGTAAGCTTTTGTAAACCCAAATGGACCAGTGATATAAATGGTCTGATCGAACTGAGAACATTGATTGAGGAACTTAGGGGCAGAAGTTTGATCCGACCATTCTTTAATGTGCTGAAGCATACCTTTAATTATTGGATGATTTGGCTTTGCTCCTATGATCGCATTTCCAGCTTTGAATTTCCCAAATGGCTCAATTCCTGTGTAAAAATCAACTTGAGTATGTAGCTTACTTGGGTCAGCTAAGAGGTCGTAGTCTGTATCAAAATATAAGCCACCTAGTTTATCAAGAATTTCATATCTTAAAATATCACTTGCTAAGCCAAACTTATTACCGCTAAGAGCACTCGAGTATTCAGCATTTAAGGTGAGCTGTCCAAGTTCGCTAACTTCTCTGAATATATAGCCAACTTTTTCAAGTTCTTTTACTGTGTTAGGTATTAGTTTTTTATCATTTACCCAAAAAATATTTTGCCAGTTAGTATTCCCAGATAGTACTGCAGCGCTTTTCTTAGCCCAGGCTTGCATGTGTTCTGTTAATTCTTTTGGTTTTTCAGCATTAGTTAGCCAGATGTGATGAGTGGTTAAAGGTATTTCTTTTTCTTTGGAATTATCGACATTTAAAGCATAATGATTACAGTATGCAACATTTTTGCTAAATCCTTTACTTATATACTCTCCTTGCAATAGGCTATCTCCTCCATCGGGGCAATATGATAAATCTTCAAAAAACTTCTCTGTTTTTTCTTTAAGTTTTGTAGATTGTAAATTACAAATTTTATCTTTAGCTAAATCCCAAATTTTTACTACTGTTTCAGTATGCTCATAATTTGCAGCCCATTCAAACCCTTCAGAAATATCTTCATCTGAGATTTTATCTTTAGCTAAATCCCAAATTTTTAACATT
>CAZLFQ010000001.1:0-67747 GCA_964558975.1 uncultured Candidatus Midichloriaceae bacterium | reverse complement strand
CTGAGATTTTATCTTTAGCTAAATCCCAAATTTTTAACATTGTTTCGGTGCGTCCATTATTTGTAGCTAATCTGAACCCTTTAGAAATATCTTCATCTGAGATTTTATCTTTAGCTAAATCCCAAATTTTTAACATTGTTTCGGTGCGTCCTTCATATGCAGCCCACTGGAAACATCTAGAAACTTGTTTATTTGCGAATTTATCACTAGCCAATTCCACAATTTTTACTACTGTTTCAATGTCCTCTCTCCTTGTAGCAATTTCGAACCCTTCAGAAATAGCTTCATCTGAGATTTTATCTTTAGCCAATTCCAAAATTTTTACTACTATTTCAGTGCGTCCATAATCTGCAGCCCACTCGAACCTTCCAGAAATAGCTCCATCTGAGATTTTATCTTTAGCTAATTCCAAAATTTTTCTAATTGTTTCGGTGTGTCCAATATCTGAAGCCCGCTGGAACCCTTCAGAAATAGCTTCATCTGAGATTTTATCTTTAGCCAATTCCAAAATTTTCAACATTATTTCGGTATGTCTATTTGCTGTAGCCCGTTCGAACCAATAAGAAATAGCTTCATTAGAGATTTTATCTTTAGCTAAATCCCAAAATTTCAACATTGTTTCGGTATGGCTATTTTCTGCAGACCCTTTGAACCAATAAGAAATAGCTTCATCTGAGATTTTATCTTTAGCCAATTCCAAAATTTTTAACATTGTTTCAGAGTGTCCATACATAGCAGCCCAGTCGAACCCATAAGAAATATCTTCATCTAAGATTTTATCTTTAGCCAACTCCCAAATTTTTGAGACTGTTTCGGTCTTAGCAAATGCTGCAGCCCATTTAAACCCAGAAGAAATAGCTACATCTGTGATTTTATCTTTAGCTAATTCCAAAATCTTTTGTATCGTTTCGGTATGTCCCCCTATTGCAGTATCGGAAAACAATTCATCATAAGTCAAATTTGCTTCAGCAAGTAAAATTGCCAACTCTGGCTCTGTAGAAACAGTCTTTATCTTCTGGATAAGTGTCTTAAATTCCATAATTCCCCTAAATAACTAAATTATAAGAATAATTATAGCTTACAGATGTTACAGAAATATTAAGAAAGCGTTAAAGCTACGTTATAAAATAAACTTCGAAAGATCCTGTTTTTTGGTAATATCGGCAAGGTTTGACTCTACGTATTTTTTATCAATTTTGATTGTAGAATTTGGCGTTTCGCTGGCTGTGAAGTTTATTCCCTCAAGAAGCTTTTCCAAAATTGTATGAAGCCTTCTTGCGCCAATGTTTTCAACTTCTTTATTGATGTTAGTCGCAATGCGGGCGATTTCTTTGATACCAGAATCAACAAAGTCAAGAGTCACTTTTTCAACTTCAAAAAGAGCTTTATATTGTTTTATCAAACTATGCTTTGGCTCTTTTAAAATTTTTACTAAATCTTCTTCAGTCAAAGCTTGCAGCTCAACCCTAATTGGCAACCTACCTTGCAATTCTGGCAACAAATCTGATGGTTTTGCTAAATGGAATGCGCCTGATGCTATAAACAAAATATGGTCCGTCTTAACAATTCCATATTTCGTACTAACTGCCGAGCCTTCGAGCAATGGTAATAAATCACGCTGTACACCTTCACGACTAACTTCGCCACGCCCTTCAGATGCACGGGATGCGATTTTATCAATCTCATCTAAGAACACAATTCCATCATTTTCCACTAAATGGATTGCCTCTTTGATCATTTTTTCTTCATCGACCAACTTATCGCTTTCTTCTTTCAGCACTATGTCATAGGCTTCACAAACTTTAAGTTTTGAAAGTTTCATTTTTGGTCCACCGATTGCTTTGCCTAACATCTCGCCAATATTAAGGACTCCCATTTGCCCTCCGGGCATACCGGGAATATCAAACATAGGTACTCCTCCTGCACCCTGCCCTTCATTGACATTTATCTCAATTTCATGGTCATCTAAAAGACCTTTCTTGAATTTCTCATAGAATTTCTTTTTTGTTTCTTCACTAGCCTTGTCGCCAACTAAAGCAACAATCACCCTAGCCTCAGCGGCTGTCACTGCTTTTTCGGCGACTTCTTTACGCATTTTCTCGCGCATCATTTTAATTGCGAACTCAACAAGATCGCGAATAATAGAATCCACATCGCGCCCAACATATCCAACTTCAGTGAATTTTGTAGCTTCGACTTTAATAAATGGTGCTTGAACAAGCTTTGCAAGCCTGCGAGCAATCTCTGTTTTACCAACACCAGTTGGCCCAACCATTAGTATGTTGTGCGGGTAAATCTCTTCCTGCATATCTTGCGGAACATGTTTCCTGCGCCACCTATTACGAAGTGCAATTGACACTGCTCTTTTGGCATCCTGTTGGCCAACCACATATTTATCTAATTCTTGAACAATTCCTTTAGGTGTCAGCTCTAGCATAATTCTTATTCTCTCTTAACGCTTTCAATTCAGATAGTGCGCGGTTGAGGATAACACAAGCTCCATAAAGAGCAATAGTGACAATGATTGTTGCGGCGATCACATCAGGCACAATAGAGTTTGTCGTCATTACAAAATAAGAAGCGATCACTATGAGAACATTGCTGATAAGATCATTTATTGTACAAATCCAAACCGACAATAGATTACTGTCTCCTTTTCGGAATCTGTATAGATAATATATACATATCATGTGAGCTAAAATACCAACCATTCCAGCTGCATTCATAACTTCATAATTAGGAACAGTTTGAGTAGTATATCTGCTTATTGCGTAAAACAACATTGGAATACCAAAACCTAACATTGTCAAAGCTTTGAGAATTGAAGCAGTGGCACGCATCCAAACCCCCCGTGACATAACAAACATCGTCAGAGCATAGTTAGCAGCATCACCTATAAAATCAAGAGAATCAGCAAGTAGAGCTGACGATTCTGCCATAACACCAGCAACAAACACGACAAAGAACATGAAAAAGTGTATCCAAAACACTATCCATAATGCTTTTTTATTCTTCTTAGCTTCTTCTAAATTATAAGGAATTGCAGTCATTTAGCACCATTGTTTAACTGACCTTTACACAAAGTCTTAATTATTCTAGAGTTATTTTATAGGAAAAACCTCATTTTAGGAAGTCAAAACATGTCAAAACAAGATATTGTAATAGTTAGCGCTTTACGTACAGGTATCGGTAATTTTAATGGAACACTAGGTTCAATGCCTGCTCATAAGTTAGGGCAAGCAGTGATTAAGGCTGTTTTAGACCAATCTAAAGTTAAAGGCGAAGAAGTGTCAGAAGTCATAATGGGGCAAATCCTTAGCTGTGGCGAAGGACAAAACCCAGCTAGACAAGCATCAATTGGCGCAGGAATTCCAAAAGAAGTTCCAGCATGGATTGTGAATCAAGTATGTGGTTCTGGACTAAGATCAGTTGCTCTTGGATACCAAGCAATTAAAGCAGGTCACAGCAATATAGTAGTAGCTGGTGGTCAAGAAAGCATGAGCATGTGTCCACACGGCTTAAATATGAGAAATGGTCAAAAGATGGGAAATGCAGAGTTTACCGATCTTATGATTAAAGATGGTTTAACTGATGCCTTCTCTACAACACATATGGGAATTACCGCTGAAAACGTTGCAGAGAAATACAAAATATCACGCGAAGAGCAGGATAGATTTTCTGCTGAATCGCAAAACAAAGCTGAAGCTGCACAAAAAGCTGGGAAATTTACAGATGAGATTGTACCTATCCAAGTACAGATTAAAAAAGATACAATCACTTTTGCAAATGATGAGTTTGTTAGACATGGTGTAAAAGCTGAAGATTTAGCAAAACTTCGACCTGCATTCAAAAAAGATGGAACTGTAACAGCAGGTAATGCATCTGGTATTAACGATGGTGCTGCAGCAGTAATATTAATGACAAGAGAAGAAGCTGAAAAGCGAGGCTTAGCACCTCTAGCTACAATTGTAAGCTTTGCTCAAGCAGGTGTCGCTCCAGAACTTATGGGTACAGGCCCTATTCCCGCTGCTCAAAAAGCTTTAAAGGCAGCTGGATGGACTGTAAAAGATTTAGATCTAATTGAAGCTAACGAAGCTTTCGCTGCGCAGGCAATTTCCGTTAATAAAGAACTAGGTTGGGATACAACCAAAGTTAATGTAAACGGTGGAGCAATTGCATTGGGACATCCAATTGGCGCTTCTGGAACAAGAATTCTTGTCTCTCTAATTCACGAGATGAAAAGAAGAAATGCTCATAAAGGACTTGCAACATTATGTGTTGGTGGTGGTATGGGTGTTGCAATGTGCATTCAAAGATAATTTAACAGGAGGTTAAAATGGCTAGAAGAGCAATAGTAACAGGCGGTACGCGTGGAATCGGTGCTGCAATTTCAAAAGCTTTAAAAGGTGCTGGGTACAATGTATGTGCCATATACGCTGGAAATGATGAGGCTGCAAAAAAATTTGAAGCAGAAACTGGCATCAAAACATTAAAGTGCAATGTTGCGAATTTTAATGAATGCTCTGAAGGCTTTAAAAAAGCCGAAGGAATTCTTGGTGGAAGTTGCGAAGTTCTAGTCAACAACGCTGGTATTACTCGCGATGGCATGATGCATAAAATGACTCCAGAACATTGGAATGATGTTATCACAACAAACTTGAGCTCGGCATTTAATACATCGCGCTGCGTTATTGAAAAAATGCGTGAAAATAAATGGGGCAGAATCATCAGCATGAGCTCTGTAAATGCAAACGGCATGATGGGTCAAACCAACTATGCAGCTGCTAAAGCAGGTATTGAAGGATTTACCAAATCACTAGCACTCGAAGGCGCTAGAGCTGGAATCACAGTAAATGCCATTGCTCCGGGTTATATCAATACAGATATGGTTGCTGCAGTTCCTGAAGAAGCTTTAAAAGGTATTATTGCTAAAGTTCCTGTACAACGTCTAGGTGAAGCATCTGAAATTGCCCGTACGGTATGTTTCCTTGCTGACGACACAGCAGGATTTATAACAGGTACTGTTATAAGCGTAAATGGCGGCTTAAGGACTTAAATAGAAACAGAAGTTTTGGCTTTTTGTTGCTCTATTAACTTATTAAAGTCTATTAAGTCTTGTTTATAACGCGATTTAATAACCTCCTTATCGGAATGGTCAATGTGAATTGCAACTATACCATTGGCTTTAACTTCATCTCTAATTAGATCAAAAGCTATAGATTTATTATCTGGGTCTAACGCACCAATTGACTCATCTAATAGAAGCAAAAGGGTATCGTCTGGTCTGTTAACTCTTTTTACCCATAGACGAACAAGAGCTTGTAATATTGCAAGTCTCTGCCCCTCTCCACCACTCACAGATGCAAGCCAAGCTTTATTTTCAGTTTCTTTCATTAATAAATTCTCAATATCCATCTCTTTTATCCAGCCACGGATTTTCGCTCCTAATTGTATAACCTTATCTCCTGTAAGCAGTTTTAGCTCATCGTCTAAAGTATAAGTTAGTAACTGCTTTAAACTGAATCCATTTTTAAATACTGGTTTTTGTGGAACGTAAACAATATTATTTTGTGTTGTAGAATTAATATTTCCTTGAGCAAACGGATTGTTGCCAAATATAGCATTAAATAAACAACTCTTGCCACAACCCGATTTGCCAACAACTCCAGTAACAACACCCTTCTTAAATTTAAAATTCAAATTAGAAACTAAAAAATCTCTTGGGGCTTTTGTCTTAATTTTTTCTGCTGATAGAGGTTTAAATAGGGTTAAACTTGCTATAGAAATTTCTCCTTTTGCTTCACGCTTAAGTTTCAACTCTTTGTTTTGAGAGAGAAAGTCCTTATAAAAATCAATAGATTCTCTAAATTTTACGATTTTATCATAAGCTTGATCCAGCCCTGAAGTACCGATTATTCCTCCAAAAAACCAAGATACTGTATGTACAAGAGAATAGTTTAAATTCATCGCTTCTTGTAACTTCAAGTAAAGAGCAGGATTTGAAGCAATACTTGCAGTCGATCTCCACATAATAAGCACATTTGAATAATCAGAAAAAATGGTTGATACGATGTTTAAAGTTGCGCCAAATGCAGCCCCTTTTATCGCTCCAAATCCAACCCTTCCAAGCAATCCTTGTAATGTATTATATTCTTCTGCCCTAGCTAGATTAGCTTCGATTTGTAATGCATTATTAGCACTATATTCTAAGCTATTAGAGAATTCAGTAGCCGAGTCCTGAGTTTTATTAAGATTTAATTTATTTATACGACTTATTAAAAAATTAGAAGTCAAATAAGTTATAAAAGAAAATGCTGTCACGTAAAAAAAGTTATAATTCAATCCTGAATTTGCCAGCGCTGTAGACACTGTATATAACGCCATAGCTTGACTAAACAAGGCAAACATATCGCTAAACAAAAATACTCTGGGTATTAAGCTCGAAATGTATTGTCCTGTGTATACTCTTATTATTTGCGAAGATTCAGCTGCGATTTTGGGATCAGCAATATTGAGCGCCAACTGATTATTATCGTCTTTCAACCATATTGATAACAATTTACTTCTAAACGATATATTTAATATTTCTGTCAACGTAGATGAAATGAGCGGATTAAAAGTATAAATCCCCATAATCATAAATTTCGCCCAAATGTTCTGCATCATTACGTAATGCAGATTGTGTTCTACAGAATTGCAAGTATTTATAGGAGCAAAATCATTTGTGACTGGGTAACAGATCTCTGGGCTATCAATATTTTTATAATCAATCGGGAAGTCTGACTTTAGAATAGTAGAGTTAGTAAAAGCCTTATCGTAAACATAACCCCAATGATACAAATCGCTCGTATATAAAGTCTGCATTCTGGATATTGCTAAATAAGCTGTAATACAAGTAATACTTGCAAAAAATGAAAATTTAGAAGCACAAACGGCAGAAGCAAATAGTTTACCATGCGTCATAACCGAACCAGATACGCCTTCGACGTATCTTGATAAATGACAACATGGACAGCCAACTTTACTTAAAAGTGTGGCGGCCTTATTAACGACAAAGCTATTTCGTATCCTGTCAGATAACTGATTCTCTTTCTCTTCAGCTTTATTTAATAAGGTATTTAAATTGTCAACTGCCCTGCCCAGCATCTTAATATCCCCTACTTATTAAACTATCTTCTTGGCGACTTATCCTTATTAACATCTTGAGCTTTTTTGAACCTCTCACTATGACTACTTGAGGAAGAAGAGCTATCAGAATCACTTCTTGCACGGACATACGCACCAGAAGAATTGCGCGACGAAACAGTTGGTCGTGGAGAGCCTATGGAAGAATCAGACTCATCATCTGAATTTGTAGAGCCATTTTGCGAGCTAGATCTAGAGCTGCTCTTAGAAGAAGAACTGCTCGAATCTGATGAAGAAGAACCACTTGAACTTAGAGATAATGTAGATAAACAGGTTGCAAGAGCTTCGTCTAAATCTTGAGATTGCTCCGAACTTCTTAATGAAGCTCCAGAAACTGGTGTGTCAGAATACCTATTAGGCCTTACTTTAGGAGCGCCAGCTACGATACTATCTGAAGACATAATCGAACTTGATCCAAAACCACTTTTAAAGACAGAATTCTCTGATAAAGTAGGTAATTTAGAAGATAAAGATGTTGATGCGCCACTTGTTGTTGAACTAGATGACCCAAAATTCAACCTTCTTGAAGGTAACGGAGTAGATCCTGGTCTACTTAAAGGTAAATCATTACTCCTAATAGAGGATTCTTCGAACCCTTCAGAGTTATGGTAAGAGACTATATTTCCTACCTTCAACATAGCTTTTTCGCCAAGTACAACTTTATTTGCTCTGGATTTATGATCATTGCAAAGCTTAACAAATTGCTTATCAGCACCTCTAAGCTGATTAATTGTAACTGGCCTAACATCATGGTCTGAATAAGATGTTGCTATTTCTTTCAAAAGGTCTTCGTAATCCGTCTTAAATTTATTGCGAAAAGCCAACCTTTTTGCACTATCTTGAATTTCTTCAAAATGATCTAAAGAGTTTTTTAAATAACTATCTATAACCTCTTTAAAACCTTTTTGCTCTTCAGGCGTTGCTTCTCTATCATCCAACTCCATAAGGGCTTGTATATAGAACGACTTATAACTAACTCTAACCTCAGAGAAAATATTGAATGGAGCAACTGGCGGCACTGACAATTGTCTAGGTTGAGATGTAGAACTGCGATCCATAGGGTTATTTTGCATTAAAACTCCTAAATATTAAAAATATCGAAGCATTATAGCATAAATAATGACGATTTGCAAATTTAATAAGCAATAACCTAACTTTCTGGATTATCTAACATTCGCAACCATACTAGCCAACCATAAACATTGGAATAGCCTACATTACCAACGTTTTAGAAGTTTAAATAAAAAACGTGAAACAGTTCTAAAGCTTTTCAATAATTTCATTAAGCTTTTTAAGTAGATGCGGAAAGTTGATCAAAAACACCTTTATATCTTTCCAAGCCTGCTTTATCCTATGCTTTAAGCCAAAATTCTCACTAGCCCAATCTTTAATCCAAGGCTCAGCAAGCTTCCACATATTAACCTCAGGATAAATCTCCATTCCTACCCCCTCGATAGTTAGAATGGTTTTTTGCAAAAGTAAAAATTGAGTTTGAGTTATCATCTCAAAGTTACGAGACAAATCTAATAATTGCTTTAAAAGTCTGCCAATTGATATTTGATTCACGGGCAAGCCAACAATTGGCTCGCCTATACTCCTACATGCCAATGCAAACATTTCTCTATCAATATGCTTAGGAACTATTCCAGCTTCGAAGTGTAAATCTGAAACCGCCTTATAATCCTTTTGGATAAAGGCATATATTACTTTAGCAATAAAAACTCTATCTTTATCACTCATTGAACCCATTATACCGAAATCCACAAGAACAATATCACCATCCTTATTAACGAATAAATTTCCGGGATGCAAATCGGCATGAAAGAATCCATCTCTATATGCTTGATTGAAAAAAGTGACAGCAAGTTTTTTTGCAATTTCTTGCATATCATGGCCTGCTTTGGTCAACTCAGCTTTATTAGTAATTGCAATTCCTTCAACCCATTGGGTTGTTAAAACTTTTTGTGATGTTAAGTTCCAATACACTTTTGGAATCATAACCCCTGAATCATTTTTGCAGTTCTCTCTTAGCTTATCTGCACATGCTGCTTCATATCTCAAATCTAATTCATTACGAACTATTTCTGTTAATGTTTTTATAACTTCTTTTAACCGCAATCTACTTGAATCATGACTAAATAAGGCAAAAAACTTTGCAACAAATTCAAACAGATTAAGATCTCTAGCGAAAAGTTTTCTAATTTTTGGACGCAGAACTTTTACAGCAACTTGATCATTATCTAATGTAACTGCTTTATGCACTTGAGCAATTGAAGCGGCAGCAACTGGTTTATGCTCAATCTGCAGAAAAACTTCATCTATGTCTACACTAAGCTCAGCTTCAATAATTTTTCTCGCCTCTGCAAAACTAAAGTGTGGCAACCTATCTCTTAATTTCGAAAGCTCTTCTGAAACTACATCACCAGTTAAATCTGGTCTAGTGGACAGAATTTGACCAAGCTTAATAAAACTAGGCCCGCTGCTTTGTAACCAGAAAGTTAACCTCTTACCCAAAGCTCTTTGTGCTTTTTCAATTGATTTAGCGGATCCGTTAATTCTTATGTATATAAGCAGAGCAAGGTATGCTGTTGGAATACCAAACACACAACATTTAATTAGTAATTTAATTAGCCGAAATGTGTTTATTACCGAATTAAGCATCTCAATAACTACTTAACCCTCTTCCAAATCCTTCTTTTCGCCAAATAGAAAATCAAAGTAAATACAGCAGTAAATATTATAGCTTTAAAGCCAAGAGCTTTTCTCTCTTCCATTTCAGGCTCAGCAGCCCAGTGAAGGAAATGCACGACATCTTTCGACATTTGATCAATTGTAGGGTTAGTACCATCCGTATATTCAACCTGCCCATCTTTTGTAAGAGGTGGAATCATAGAGAATTGTTTACCGCCATTAGCATAATATGGGTTATAGTGCATGTTCTCACCTAATTCAAATCCAGCAGGAGCATTTTGATAACCAGTAATTAACGAGTAAACATAATTAGCACCATCCTCTCTAGCTTTGATTATTAGAGATTGATCTGGTGGCAGCGCCCCATTGTTATTTGCAGCTCTTGCAGCTTTATCATTAGCATACGGTGATGGGAATCTATCAGATGGTCTTGCAGGACGTTCAAACATTTCACCTTCATCATTAGGCCCATCCTGAACATTATAGCCAGCAGCTATAGACTTTACTTCTTCCTCAGTGAACCCAATATCTTGCAAATTTCTAAACGCTATGCGCTTTAAAGAGTGACATACAGAACAAACTTCTTTGTAAACTTTGAATCCGCGTTGGATAGCCTGTCTATCAAAAGTTCCAAACGCACCTTCGAATTGCCAATCTACTTGTTTAGGATGATCCTTATCGGTTGAAGCGAAAGCGAGGGTCGAAGAGGAAATCAGAATAACGGCTAATAATTTTTTCATGATAGAGAGTCATTTTATTCATCTTCAAGAGTTAAAAGAAATAGGGCAATTTGTCAATGTTATCTTGCTTTTTTAGGTGGATAAAATTTTAAAAAAGAACCAGATGAAACTAAAGAATCAACTTTTGCACAATTGTTATTTAGGAAGATTTTAAAGAAAATTGGTGATCCCGAGATGATTCGAACATCCGACCCACTGATTAAAAGTCAGTTGCTCTACCGACTGAGCTACGGGATCACTATAACGTTAGGTAGGGGATTGTATAACATATCCAAAGTCTAAAAACAAAGCCTTTTTTAAACAATTAGCAAATTATTTTACACAACCCTAAACAAGATGATTACCACATTCTCTTAAATAAATTCACTTTTTCAACAAGCAAGTGTTTAAAAGAACCTAAAATATGCAATACTATGATAGCTATTAAACCATAACCTGCGTATCCGTGAATCATTCTATTAAATTTTGCAGCTTCCATATTCTCACTGAACAATGACGGAAGTGGTATACCAAAAAGCTGAACTGGATGCCCACCAAAAGTAGACATCAAATAACCACTCATTGGCATAGCAAACATACATACATATAGTAGCACTACTGTAGCAGCTGCCAAATTCGCATCGAATTTAGTAATGTTTTTAGGTAATGCTGGAATTTTGGATCTCAATCTTACTGATAATCTAAAAATAATAAATGCCATCGCTATCACGCCAAAAGATTTGTGGAGTGCATAAACATCATACTTTCCTGGGTAATCATTTGGCAAACTTTCCATCCATAAGCCCACAGCTAATAATACAATTATTAAAAAAGCCATAAACCAGTGCGTAACTCGCATTGGTAAAGAATATTTATCCATAAAACCTCACAATATTAATCAATGAGATAGTAGCAATTCTTAAAAACTAAGCAACCTTATTATACAGATGGCTTGAACTCGAAGCCTTTTTAGGTGACAAGGTAAATATCTCAAAACCGTCTTTTGTCACGCCAATGGTGTGCTCGAATTGAGCAGATAATGATTTATCACGCGTGACTGCTGTCCAACCATCTGCAAGCTCTTTTACTTCAAAACGGCCAGCGTTGATCATTGGTTCTATTGTAAAAAACATTCCTTCTTCTAAAACTATTTTGAAACCTGGTTCATAATAATGCGTAACATTTGGCGCAGCATGAAACACTTTGCCAATTCCGTGGCCACAGAAATCTCTAACAACAGAAAAACCTTGGTTTTCAGCATATTCTTGAATTGCCTTACCAATCTGGTTTAATTTTACTCCTGGCCTCACCTGCTCTATTCCTTTCATCAAACAGTCATAAGTAACTTGCACTAATCTTTTAGCTTTGATAGAGGTCTTATTGCCTACAATATACATACGGCTTGTGTCACCGTAGTAACCATCTTTTATCACGGTAACATCGATATTTAAAATATCACCATCATTCAACTTCTTATCGCTGGGAATTCCATGACAAACCACATGGTTAACTGATGTACAAATCGATTTTGGATATGGCGTTCTGCCTGATGGCTTATACCCTAACGGCGCTGGGATACAACCAGCATCTACAATCATTTTATGGCACAAAGTATTTAAATGATCAGTCGTCACTCCAACTTGAACGTGGTCAGTAATAAAATCTAAAACTTCTGCAGCAAACTTTCCTGCTGCCCGCATTCCTTCAAAATCTTTCTCGTTATGTATATGTATTGATTCTTT
This sequence comes from uncultured Candidatus Midichloriaceae bacterium, assembly GCA_964558975.1. Taxonomy (GTDB): domain Bacteria; phylum Pseudomonadota; class Alphaproteobacteria; order Rickettsiales; family Midichloriaceae; genus CAZLFQ01. Next base: position 55,410 of record CAZLFQ010000001.1, on the reverse strand, counting down.
CATTTTTTGGACTATTATTTCGCCTATAATACTAGCAAAAAAAGGCTCGTTTTGCAAGAAAAAATTAAGCATAAGATACTCCAACAAGCCATTAAGATCGTACATTTTGAAGGGTGGTCAAAAGAGTTGCTGCGCCAAGCATCAGTCAAAGCTGGCTTTGATGAAAACATGGCCGAACTACAGTTTATGAATGGTGCTATGGGGCTTTTGGACTATTATCTGGATGATCTCGACCACCAAATGGTCATAAAAATTCGTGAGCTACCTTTAGATAAAATGAAAATCCGCGAGAAAATCAAGAAAGCTGCTGTAATCAGGCTAAGCTTAATGAAAAAGCCTGTAGCTAGTAAAACAGTCTCTTTTTTAGCCCTCCCTTTTAATATTCCAAGCGCAATGAGTTTTACGTGGCGAACGGTTGATAAAATGTGGTATGAAGCTGGTGACACCGCAACCGACTTCAACCATTACACAAAACGTACATTACTTGCTGGAGTTTATAGCTCTACCTTAATGTACTGGCTCAATGATGACTCTAAAGACCACCATAGTACTTGGGAGTTTTTAGATAGGAGAATAGAAGACGTTTTAAAAGCTGGAAATTTCATGCGAAAATTTAGCACTCATTCTTCATAATTTCTGTTTATATTCCCTAGCCTAGCTATATAATCTGGCAATCTAAAAAGGAATGCTATGCTATACCCAGTTTTTACTGCTGCTTTTTTGCTGCCAACTTATTACTCAGTAAAGAAATTCGACCGTGATTCTGCACAAATTGGCTTTTTACGCTTTGATATGGGTAATCAGATGGTGCAAAAACAGCTGCATACTATAGATAAGATTCTTGAGTACTATTCTGGGAAGCACTCTACTCAACTCTTGGAAATGGTTTATACAAGCATCACCGAACTTTCTGATTTGCCAAACAAATATACTCACCCTAGAGCAACACTAGTCACTCTTAAAAACACCTTCATACTTGGTTCAACAATTCTCACAGATTTAGCATTTTCAAAGATCATCAACGATGGTGAAAATTTATACAAAGCTGTAAATCTATACTGGAATTATCTCTTAAGCCAAGTCACTGAGCATCCTCTAACCCACCCATTATTTACTGCAATTGAATCTAGAGATTCAAACCTTGCACGATATATAATTGATCATGGATCTAGCATGGATGTCAGAGATCATAGAGATGCAACACTTCTTCACACAGCTGCAAGGCATGAACTACTTGATATGGTTGAGTTTCTAATTAAAAATGGGTCTGACGTTAATGCTAAAGATAGAGATGGCAGAACACCACTTCGCGAAGCTGCACCATTTAAAAAAAGTGAGGTATTCGAGTTTCTAATTAGAAACGGGGCAGAAGTTAATGCTAAAAATTGTAGAGGTGAAACACCACTTCACACAGCTGTATTAATAGAAAGCACTGAGATGGCAAAGATTCTAATCAAAAATGGAGCAGATATTAATATTAAAGACATATACGGTGAAACACCACTTCACAGAGCTGTGTTATTGGAAATAACTGAGATGGCAAAGTTTCTAATCAAAAATGGAGCAGATATTAATATTAAAAACAAATACGATAAAACGCCACTTCACACAGCTGTATTAGGAAAAAGCACTGAGATGGTAAAGATTCTAGTTGATAGTGGTGCAGATGTTAATGCTATTATTAGAGCTAATGATATTTTATATCCTAAAGCTGAAAATAATTGGACAGTTGGCGAAGGGATCAAACTTACTTACTATATATCTTCAAGCGATACCAAAGTAGAAAAAATAATTGAGTATGGTGGGTTTGCTCAATCGTTAACGTTTAACAGTGCAGGCACAGAATTAGTTGGCGTTGCTGGTACAGCACTTCGTTTCGGTGTTAATTACCGTGAGCTTCATGATATCACTAGAGGCTCTGGAGCAACAAACCAAGCCATTTTAGAAAATCTTGCTCAACAAATTAATGAAAAATCAACTGGTGATTATTCGGTTAGGGCTAGAGTTGTAACGCAATATGTTGGTGGAGTATTGAAGTCAACATTACTTGTTGCGCCTGAAAAAGCTAATTACTCCTTATATTTCAGGGGGGATCGAGAATTCAGTCTTATGATAGGTCTCCATGATGATAAAGAAATAAAACAATTTCAAATTAGCAGCAGTAGTGATGTAATTGGTAGATTTGCCTCATTACAAGATTTAAAAGAGCAGATTGATAGCATTGGGATTTCAGCTGGTATACTTTCTACTTATGCCGTTGGTATAAGCCTAACAATTCTATCATCCAACCCTCTATTTTTAGAAAATTACAACAAAGGCTCAGGTAGTAACTTCCTTGCAGATATACTAATTAAAAACGTTGTCGGTATTAATGCTAAATACAAAGATGGAAATACAGCTCTAATGGTAGCTTTAACAGAACGTGATTTTGATAAGGCTAAGTTCTTAATTGATAATGAGGCAGACACAAATGCAAAATCTGAAGATGGCATCTCACCCTTAAGTCTAGTTATAAGAATGGAAGAACATAACGAGGTTGATATGGTAAAATATCTCCTTCAGAATTGTGCAAATGCAAATGACGCTGATTCTTTAGGCCAATCATTACTTCATATCGCCGCAGTGAGAACAAATTTGGAAGTTATAGATTTGCTATTTAAATACGGGGCAAACCCTCATGCAAAAGACCATGCAGGAAATATTCCTGCACAATATGCTTCCAACCAAGAAGTAACAGAGTATCTCACTCAAAAAACTGAAGAATATGATGCACATATTGCACTGCATAAACCATTTGAAAGTTGTGAACCACTTTCTAGAATATGCCAAGCAAACCAAGAATAAAAAATTTCACTCAACAAAATCGCTTGCGCAATTAGCAACGCGATTTTATTATCAGACCATTGTATATAATAAACACTTATGTTTAAAAAACTTTTAAAATTTATTTTTAAAATTCAGGAACTGAAAAATATCAGGCTTCGCCTTGGTGAAGGCAAACTTTATAAACTAAGCTTATTATTTAAGCCATTCAAAGAAAAACCAAGGTTACTAGGCTTTACAATATCACAAACAATTTTTTGGTGCTTAGTATTACTAACCATAGTATTTTATTTAGTGCATTCCAAATCTCATACAATGGATGCTGTCGATAACGGTCAAATGGCTTTAATAAACCTTGAAAGCGATGCTGTTATTGCGGGAAAAGTAATCACAGATACTCTAAAGAAAGAAGAATTAGCTAGACAATACCAAGAAGCCACAACTAAAAATTTAGAAAAAGAAGAGACAGAACAAAAAGCAGAAGCTGTTGAGATGTTCAGAGCTGCGCCTCTTACAGAAGAAAACAAGACAAAGCACAAAATCGTTATAATCGTTACAGATTTAGGATTAAGCAAATCTCTTACCCTTGAAGCCTTGCAGCTTCCAAAAAATTTTACATTAGGATTCTCTCCATATGCAAACAATGTTGATGAATGGGTGGATCAAGCTGTGTCAAAAGGCTTCGAGACCTTAATAAACCTTCCAATGCAACCAATTGATTATCCTGTTAATGATCCAGGACCTTACGCTTTATTGCAAAACTTGAGTATAGGCGAAAATCTATCCCGATTAGATTGGATTCTTTCTAGATCAAAAAAAATAATTGGCGTCTACACGAGCCCTAATGAAACTTTTAGCAGCTCGCGAACAAATTTACTACCAGTACTAGAAAATCTTAAGAAGCAAAGAAAGATTTTTGCTTATGGAAACATTGGAAATGACCAAAGCCTTAATAGTCTTACCAGCAGTATAGCCGCTGAATACACTCCTATTCATATCAATATTGATGAAGAACTAAACGAGGGGAAAATAACAAGTAACCTTCTTAGGTTAGAAGGATTAGCAAACAGCAAAGGAGTTGCCGTAGGTTACATAAACCCTTATCCGATGACAATAAAATTGGTAAATCGCTGGCTAGATGATCTTGATAAACAATCTGCAGTCATTGTACCATTAAGCAATCTGTTTGATCCAATTACTCCTGAAGATGTAATTGCAGACAAAGAACTAGAAAGAAAAGAACGTGAGCAAATTGCAAATGAAAACCAAAAACTACAAAGTAAAAACGAAGGAGAAACCCAAGCTGCGCATAACAAAAAAGATGCCAGTGAAGTCGATGATGAACACGCTTCTGCAGAAGCTAACCACTAATAAAATAATTACTAATAGTTATTTTATAGCTTATATTTTAGGCGCCATACTTACATTAGCTTTTGCCCCGTTTGGAATTCTTCCAGCAGTAATTATTGCGTTCACAGGCTTATTATTCCTACTTGATAGATACCGTAAAAAATCGAAATTGTTTTGGATCGGATGGTTTTTTGGCTTTGGGCATTTCATGACTAGTCTATACTGGTTTTCTCACGCGTTGCTTTCTGACCCCACACAGTTTGGCTGGATGATACCTTTTGCATTAACATTAATACCCGCAGTACTTGGTATATACACTGGTCTTGTAACTTACCTTCTATCATTTTTCAATAATTCTAAAGTAGAACGAATGTTGGCATTCATCAGCTTATGGGTAATTGTTGAAATGCTACGAACAAACTTTATCATTCCATTTTCTTGGAATCTACTTGGCTTTGCAATTACCGCTTCTAATACTTTATTACAGTTTTCAACTATTGCTGGAGTTTATGGATGCTCTTTATTATTGGCTTTTGTTGGCAGCTTTCTGTACACAAAAAATTCTTGTGTAATCAAAGTAGCAATCGTTTTAGCTTGTTTTGTATGGGGATATGGTAATTATAAGTTAATAGATAAGAAAAGTGACACACATACTGATTTTAAGATTAGATTAGTTCAACCGAGCATATTAGAACATCCAATGGGTAATAGACTAAAGCAAAACTCAGCCCTACAAAAACTAGTAGAATTATCAATACTTCACCAAGACCCAAAACTTAAATATATAATTTGGCCTGAGGCAGCTTTTCCATTTGGATTTAGAGACTATACGAATTTAAATCATATAGCCCAGATTGCACCTAAAAACGGCGCTATAGTGTTTGGCTCAGATAGGATCATAGAGAACTTAGACAAATACACTTTTTATAATTCATTGATAGCAATCTCTTCTGAAGGTCAGCTTATTGCCGTATATGACAAGGAGAAACTCGTACCATTTGGCGAATATATACCCTTCAAAAACTTCATACCATTTGTACATAAAGTTACACATGGTGCGGAGGATTTCTCATCAGGCCTAAACCCAACAAATACTATAAAGATCGAAGGCTTACCCCCTTTCCTTCCTCTGATATGTTATGAAACTATATTTCCTAATCTCAATATTAATGGAGCTGAGTGGATTCTAAATGTTACAAACGATGCATGGTTTGGCAAAAGTATTGGCCCACACCAACACTTCGCTATGGCAAAATTTAGAGCAGCTGAATATGGTATACCAGTGATTAGATCAGCAAATAATGGTATCAGTGCCGTTATTTCCCCCTATGGAGAAGTTCTTGAAAGTCTTGGCACTAATAATGTCGGCTTCATGGATATCAAACTTCCTAAGCCATTGATAAAAAATAAAATAGAATCAATCATTTATAAAATAGTTAATAACCTAGTATTTGCAATTTTATTACTGGTAATTTTATTTAGAATACGCCATACTAACTTCTTTAAGAAATAAGTGAGTTAAATGGGTACACTGGTAAAAAGCCCTATAGATCAGCATATAGGGCCTAAATTAAGGGCAAAAAGACTTGAACTTGGGCTAAGCCAAGAAGAGTTAGGCAAAGCTGCCAACATAACTTTTCAGCAAATTCAAAAATATGAGAAAAGTACAAATAGAATTAGCGCTAGCACCTTATTCAGACTTGCCCAACATTTAAAAGTTAAAATTGGCTATTTCTTTGAAGATATTACTACTGAAGAATATGGCTATGATAACAATAATTCTGCACTTAGTTTGTATGACGTAGAAGCTAAATATGAAGGTTCTCCAATAGCTTATGAGATTGAAGAACTTGTAAAAGCATACACCTCTGTTAAAGATTATAGCACTAGAAAGAGTATATTAAAAATTGTGCAATCGATCTCAAAGCAAGAGACAAATGAATTTACTGCAGAAAAAAGTAAAATAGCTAGTTAATCTTGCTTGAATATTTCAGCAAAACCTGCTAAAAGTATGTAACTTTTAATGAATTAATGGATATAAGGATGTCTAGACGTTGTGATATAAATGCAAGCAAAGGAGTACTATCAGGCCATAAAGTATCTCACTCAAACCGCAAAACAAAGAGAAGATATTTACCGAATCTTCAGCCAGTTTCACTTATCAGTGATGCTCTAGGCCATAGCGTAAGCCTTCGCTTAACACCGAATACAATCAAAACCATTGAGCATAACGATGGTATTGACAGCTATTTACTTAAAACACCAGCTCGCAAAATCACAAAAGATGCGCTTGTTCTTAAGAAAAGAATACAAAAAGCCTTAGCTAAAAAAGCAGCTAAAGCGGCAGCATAAATTAATGACAATTCATTTGCGTCAAGGGCTATGCTTAGCAGGTGCGGCAGCCGTTCTTTATTGCGTTCAAAACACTTTAACAAGCTCACACTACGGTCCTTATTTGCCAATTGCATCACAAGGTATAGCAACTGGGATCGTTGCGGGAGTATTTTCAAACAAAGTATTAGCATTTCCTAAAGACGCTTTTGATTTTTTTATAATGTCTATCTCTGGCATGGCTGCAATCGAACTTACAAAAGCTGCTCTTTCTTCACACTTTACAAATGTGGCAGGGCTGACTTTTATTGCAGGTGCTGCATATGGGTTAGTTCAATCTTCAAAATTTTTAGGTACTGGGAATCTTGGCATATAATCTGATTTCATTGTCCCTAAAAACTCTATTTTTAGGTTCAGCATGATAGTCTATTTAAAGCCTAAGTTCATTGGCATATTCATACTTTCCATAATTAGCGGTTTACCGTTAGCGCTTGCTGCCTCAACTCTAACAACGATGCTTACAGAACTTAAATTGGATTTCTCGACGATAGGTCTTTTTGCACTTGCAGGACTACCATATTCCTTTAAATATCTATGGGCACCATTAGTTGATAACATTAACCTACCCTTACTAGGAAAATTTGGAAGAAGAAAATCTTGGATATTTCTATGCGTAATACTTGTTTCTCTTTCAATATTTCACATATCTTTGCTAGACCCAGTCAACGAACTGTTTTTGGTTGCTCTAACAGCATTCGCTATCGCATTTTTTTCAGTAACTTATGATATTGTTTTTGACGCATTTAGAATTGAATCTTTAACAAAAGAGGAACAAGCAGCAGGCGTTTCAACTACAGTTCTTGGATATAGGCTAGGCATGCTAGTTTCATCTGCAGGTTCTTTATATCTAGCAAGCTTTTATGGATGGAGCTTCACTTACAAATTCATGTCAATTTTATTGTTAGTTGCCATTCCCACTGTACTATTCTTAAAAGAGCCAACATCTTATAAAACAAAAATTCAAACTTTAAGCTTTAAACTTTGGATGAAAACTTCTTATTTAGAACCTCTTTCAGATTTTTTTGAAAGAATACCGCAAGCTTGGAAAGTTTTATTATTCATCGCTCTATTTAAATTAGGTGATGCTTATGCTGGAATGATGACAAATCCCTTTTTAATCAGTTTAGGATTTAGCAAAATTGAAATTGCTAATATAGTCAAAGGTATAGGTACTGTAGCAACTCTTTTTGGCATATTCTGCGGTGGTTTACTTGCTTCAAAAGTCAATATACATAGATGCTTATTTCTAACTCTTATACTACAATCAGCTTCTAATCTCCTCTTTATTGTGCAGCTTTATGCAGGACATAATGATTTGGTGCTTATGCCAGTGATATTTATTGAAAATTTTGTTGGTGGTGTTGGGACCTGTATCTTTATGGCTTATTTAGCAAGTCTTTGTAATATTAAGTTTACCGCTACTCAGTATGCGCTCTTATCTAGCTTTGCCTTATTAGGAAGAACGGTAATATCTGGCACAGGCGGCTTTGTGGTAGATATTGTAGGATGGCAAGGCTTCTTTATTATCTCTGCATTAATGTCGCTTCCAGCTCTATTTTTGATAAGATCAAGCGCAGCTAAAAAGAAGAAAACTACCAACCAAGATATAATGGTTATTAATTCTTAGTTTCTCTGGCGAGATGAATATTCGTTCACTATTAACTTTCTATTTTCTATAGATAGTCTATGCGTGTAGTACCTTTCATCATTCCTTCCATCATGCTCAATATGAATTACAATCACATCTTGATTTTTTAGTGCATAGTTTTTAATTAGGTTTTTTGCTAATATTTTAACATCAGAAGACATTGCACTTGTAACCTCATCCAAAAGGATAACTTTTGGATGATTTATTAAAGCCTGAACTATTGAAATGATTTGTTTATGACCTCCAGACAGTTCTGAGCTCCAATTACCGATTTGATCCAGATCTGCACTTAAATGTCCTAGGTTAAAATAGTCTAACATTCTGATAATTTCTTTCCTGACATCTGTAGGAGTTCTGGGAGAGAAATCTCTAATTGATTTAGGATAAATAATTAAATCTAGAATAGATATACCATCTTTATGATTTACTTCTTGAGGTACATACACTTGCCTTTCTTCAGTTGCAGTTGATATATGACCCTCAGCATTACCAAAACTTATACCCGCAATTGCATTTAGTAGCGTACTCTTCCCCGTACTATTAGCGCCTCTAAGTAGATAAACACCTGCTTTGAAAATAACAGGATCACTCAAATCCAGAATAGTTTTGGACCTATCTGCAGTAAACAACCTCAAGTTATTAATTCTTAGTTGGCACTTATTATCAAAGACCAGCTTACTATTACTAACTTTCTTCAAACAATCGTCTAACGCTGTTCTCGTATTAAACAATTGCTCATTTAGACTCGCAAAATTACTAGTAACTACAGCACAAATCCACAATACAAAAGATCTAACTTGATATAACTCTCTATTTAATGCAAAAAATTCTGTTTGAAATGATAATTTTTGGGCAAACACTAATGGTGCCATAGTAGCACTTAAAATTCTTGATGACAAATCTGTCATTAACCAATTTAGTGATGAGTTTCTTGCTTCAAATGAAGTCTTAGAGCTAGAATTCTCCCCTAATTTATCAAAATTTTTTCTAAGAGATTCAATTTCATTTCCTTCAGCTTTTTTAGATACAATCTGAAAACTATTCTCAACTACATTTCTAGCATCAATTCTAACAAAAAGTTCGCTCGTATTTTTAGCTTTCACAATTCCACGCGAGCCTTGAGTTAAGTAGAATGAAAACAAACTCATCAACGCAGTTGTAGCAAAGCAGGTCATAAGAATCGACCTATCTGATCTTTGGCTGAAGCTATATGCAGAACTTAAAAAATCTACTGATTGCGTTATAAAACCTAAAGTATTCTCAACTATAGATATTGAATAATCAGTAATTCCACAAGCCAACAGCTGTGGTAACGATGCAGCAATATCTGGGTATTGTGATTTTAAGACAAATGCTAGCTTAGGTTTTTGCAACTTATCAAGAATACTTGCCCCAATGTCTGATCTAAGCGATTCAGCAAGCCTGTGCTTTAAGTGGGATGAAATAAAATCTAATAAAATCCATGCACCAGCCGCAGCCATGCTCTGAACTGCTGAAAGATAAAATCCTTGTTCTTCGCCTTTGACCATCATTTCATTAGGCTTTTCTCTGTACTGATCCACCAAACTTTTGAGTATAAATGCTTTTGTAAAAGTAATAATAAAGACTGTTGTTGTAACTTGTATCCTATAAAAAGCATTAGGATTAAAAGGCTTAAAATACGGCAGTATGTTATCTATTCCTTTTTCAAACATATTATCCCCTCTAAAAGACTAAAGCGCGTATTATATCATAAAACAGGGAGTCTAAGCAATGTTTATAAAATATCTGGACATTTTAGGCTGACTGAAGCGTAAAATGTTAAATTCAGGACAAGAAAAAAGCCATACAAAGCGTTTTGTATGGCTTTAAAGAATTATATAACTAAAAGTAAAATTAAGCTTTTTTCTTAGCTTTTTTAGGCTTTTCTTCAGTTGCACTTTCTTCAGTTGCTGTTTTTTTAGCAGATTTCTTTGCTTTAGGCTTTTCAGCTACTGGCTCACCTTCAGCAGCCGCAGCTACATCAGCTTTCTTCTCAGACTTCTTAGCTTCTTTACCTAAATTTTCCTTAGCAACTTTAGCTTCTTCTTCACTTCTAGCAATGTTTAGAGAAATCATTGCTTTAACTTCAGCATGAAGCATAACGTCAATTGGATAAATTCCAATTTCTTTAAACTTACTGTTTAGAATGATCATATCATAAGCTATTTCAGCTTTGCCTGTTTGATTTATTGCATTAGCAATATCTCTTGAAGTAACAGAACCATAAAGTCTACCATCTTCGCCAGCTTGCCTGATCAAATTAACCATCAAACCATTGATTTTTGCCACCATTTTCTCAGCAGCTGCTTTTTTAGCAGCATTTTCAGCTTCTAACTCTGCTTTTTTTTGTTCAACGATTTGGATATTAGATTCTGTAGCTCTTATTGCTTTTTTGCGTGGTAATAAAAAGTTTCTAGCGAAGCCGTTTTTTACGGTTACTACATCGCCAATAACTCCTAATCTTTCCACTTTTTCTAGTAAAATAACTTGCATTTAATTTCTCACTGATAATTATTACGCCGCAGCGAAAGGTAATAACGCAAGAGTTCTTGCGATATTAATAGCTTTTTTAAGCTCACGTTGCTTTCTTGCACATACGTTTGTTATTCTGCCTGGCAGAATTCTTCCTCTTTTAGAAACATACTGAGACAACAACACTATATTCTTATAATCAATCTGTGGAGCGTCTTTTCCAGATAAAGGACATCTGCTTCCACCTCTTGAAGACGATTTTCTGTTAAACAGTACTGAATTCGGTATTAGCGAACCATGGTAATTATTTGAATCTTCCATCATATAAATCTCTTTAAATTACATTACTTCTTCGTTAGCGCCAAGCCCTGGAGTAGCTTTAGCAGGTGCTTGCATCATTGGAGAAGCAGCATCATCTATTTTATCAACTTTGATAGAAAGATATTTCAAGATATCTTCGTTGATCTTACAGTTACGCTCGAATTCTTTTATAGCCTTAGCGTCAGAACTTACACCTAACATTACATAGTGCCCTTTCTTATTCTTCTTAATAATATAAGCAAGACTGCGAAGTCCCCAGTACTCTTTTTTAAGGATTTGTGCCCCTAAGCCTTTGAAAAGATCCACAAACTTATCTGCAAGCTTATGAACGTCCTGAGCAGGAATGTCTTGTCTTGCGATAAATGTACACTCGTAAAATGCCATTAATTCTCCAATTTATATACAATTATAAGTGTAGGCATTGTACAAAATTATTGGGAAAGTGCAAGCCCTTTTGTGTACTTCTGGGTGTAATTTTAGTATTTGTTTATATTTATATTGCATTAGAACCATAGACATATCGCAAAATTAAAACCGAAGTGCATTTAAATGGTAGAAAAGAGGGGGGTAATTCCCCCTCTTTTCTTAAATTTTGATATTACCCTCTAGAGTGAGCTTCTCTAGCATAGCTCAATCCTACCAGAGCGACGCTTGCTCCAAGAGTTACAATAGGTTGCACTTTCTCGAAGTATGTTAATACAGCTGTAGTTGCAGCTGTTGCAAGCGCTGAAAAAGTCAATACAAGTACTTGGTCACCAAATGTTTTACTATTGTACAACTCTTTGCCAAAGAAGTTTTGAGCTGCACAAGCCATTGGCACAATACCAGCTGCAAACATTCCGTATTGCGATAACGGACCAAATGTACCTGTTGTCAGACGAGATAACATATCTACGAGTGACAAACCGCAAGCAGCAAATAAAACCGCATCAGAAATTGACATTTTATACTCTCCATAACATCTGTCTTGAGTTCCCATTGCATAAGCAGCTAAAGACGTCGTAGCGCCAATCAGGGTTGTATTTGCCCAAGATAAACCTAAAGCTGCACCAGCAACCGTATTTAATGCAACAGCAGATAACTCTGCTAGAATCGTTGCGGCCATTTGCTCGTTGGAATTCCTTACGCCAGCAAGATTATAACAAGCAAATAAATTTGAACCGAATGCATAAGATGCTATGGCTAATTGTGCCAAGCTCCTATCATATACTCTATATTGACTTAATAATGCATACTCTGGCTTTAATACTCTAAATACCATGTTTGCAGCAGTGACTATCGCCCCAGTTGCAACAACAGAATGTACAAAAGGAGAGGAGTTTAAAAACTCTCTAGAATTAGATAGAGAAGTTGATGCATACTTACGCGCTGCTTGAACTTTCTTTATTAATTTCGAGAGAATAGTTTCGCTTAGTTTATTCTCCAAATCTCTAACTTGAGCTTGTAATTGCCCATTAGTTTTATTTAAGCCATCCAAGCGTTCTTCTAAACTACTTTTTTTCTGATTTAATTCAAAATTATTGGCAGCATTATTATATGCAAGATCCCTTATACGCGTAAGCTCAGAAGATAAGCGGACGTTTTCTTGTTCTAACGCTTGTGTACTAACCACTTTTTTAGCTGCTTCTGCGGCCTCTTGTCTTTGACGTTCAAGCTCAGCAAGTAAGTGGGTGTTTTCGTCTTTTAACTTTCTTGCATCGTTTTCAAGTCTTTGCGCTGCTAATCTAAAATCTTCAGCTTCTTTTAGCTTTTGCAAATGCTCAATTTCAGCTTTTAGTTGATCATTTTCTACCTTCAATCTTTCAATATTTTGAACTGAATCAATTTCTAATAAACCCCGTAAAGAGCTTAACTGTTTTTTAACTTTTTCTAATTCATCTGCTTGAGCCTCTTTTTCTTTTTTTAATTGATGCGATTCATATTTCCAATATGCCAAATTACTTTGAACACTTGCAGAAAAATCTGGTGTTAAACTTGCTCTCAAAGTTTCTAGCTCTTTTTGTAGAGTTACATTTTTTACCCTTAAAACTCTCACTTCATTATCAAGTTCTTGCGCTGCTAATCTAAAATCTTCAGCCTCGTTAAGTTTTGCTAATAATACTGCAAGGTTCTCATGTGCATTTTCGTCTTCTACACTATCAAAAACTCTGAGTGACTTTTCGAGATTCGCCTGTCTTTTTTGTAATTCAGTTTCAACAGTAGACGTTGAAGTAGAAGACGAAGATTCCTGATGACGAGCAGCTAATTGCACTCTCACTTCTTGAAGCTCTCTTTGAAGCTTTGCTATAGTTGCTTCAAAAGCAGAAACATCAGCAGTTACTGCCGCTAGTTGCACATCAGGTAAAAGTTGCTTAGCTCTTTCTTTTAATTCTGCACATTCGAATATGTGGTCATCAACTTTAGCAAGCATAGTATCTAAACGTGAGGCATTTTTACCAACATTTAAATTGTTTTTTTTCACAACGAACTTTTTCTTTTGGCGCGCTTCTTTTGCCTTTAAATAGAGTTCATTATATTCAGCTGATACATCTGAACCTTTTTCTGCCTTATTTTTAATACGAATAGCTTTTTCAATTTCAGACTTTTTAGAATTCAACTCTTTTTGAAGCTTTGCTTTTTCATTAATTATTGGTTTTTTTTGATTTGAAACAGATGCATCGTTTTTAACAAAATTTTTAAGATCACCAATTATGGTTTTGATCTCTTGCATTTTTTTCAAAACATCTTTAAGCAAATCAGCATGCTTAGGTTTTGCAGCTAGTTTTTCTTCTGAAATTTCTTCGTTAATGTCGTAACCTTCGCCTAGAAAATCGTTCCTTAGCGCAGCATACGTAGAATTCAGAGTTTTTAAAGCAACTTCATAATTGCTTAAAGTTTCCTTAGCTTGAGCTTTTAGCTTGTTATCTTGTTCAAGACGCAATTCTGCTTTTTCTAAAGCTTTTTTAGACAGATCTTCATTAGTTAATTTACTTAAAGATTCCAACTGAACTTCAGCAGTTATAATTTCGTTCAACAACCTGTTAATTCTTTCTTCTGGCGTCTCTTTTAATTTATCTGCATCTTGCTTAATATCACTTGGTTTACCACCTTGTGCAGCTCTTGCCAAAGCAAGCTTCAATTCTTCTTCCTGACTAATTACTTTTTTTTGCTCGACAACTTTCTTAAGCTTCACACCCGTTTGAATTTGCCCTAGCAAATTCTTCTGTAATTCGTTCTTCATATAATACTTACCATAATATTAAGTTACGGAAGCCTTATAACATGCCTAACTGTGGCTTAGAACAAAAGTAATGTTAAATATTTATTAAATTACGCATCTAAAGCATTGTTTTTTCAAATCAATCCTCAGATACCTCCGAAAGCTTATCTGCTTGGTCTTGAGTTATAAGCGCGCTAATGATTTCATCAATTTCGCCCTCATTAATAAACATATTCAGATTATATAGCGTGACGTTAATTCTATGATCAGTCACCCTGCTCTGCGGATAGTTATAAGTACGAATACGCTCAGACCTATCACCACTGCCAATCATACCTTTTCGCATAGAAGAGCGTTCTTTATCTTTCTTTTCTCGTTCAGCTTCATAAACCCTAGAGCGCAGGAGTTTCATTGCTTTGGCTTTATTTTTATGCTGAGACTTTTCATCCTGAATACTTACAACAACTCCTGTAGGTAGATGGGTAATACGTACAGCACTTTCCGTAGTATTAACGTGCTGCCCACCTGCACCACTGGCACGGAATACATCTACACGTATATCGCTCTCATTAATTTGAATATCAACTTCTTCAGCTTCAGGTAGCACTGCTACTGTTGCAGCAGAGGTATGAATACGCCCACTTGACTCTGTTTCTGGAACACGTTGCACACGATGCACGCCAGATTCAAACTTTAATTTTGAGAATACATCCTTGCCCGAAATAATAGCTGATGCATCTTTAAAGCCGTCCAAGCCAGTATCGGACTTTGAGAGTAATTCAAACTTCCATCCCATACGTTCTGAATATCTCTGATACATTCTAAATAAATTTGCGGCAAACAATGCAGCCTCTTCACCACCCGTCCCTGCACGAATTTCAAGAATAGCGTTTTTTGCATCGGCATCATCTTTTGGCAGCAAAGCAATTTTAATATCGTGATCGAGTTTTTCCAAAGTCTGCTTTAGGGTCGTAACCTCCTCTTCCGCAAAGGCTTTCATTTCGGCATCAGCATTTGGATCAGTCAGTAGTGCTGTAGAGTCGGCAAGGTCTTGTTTCGCTTTTTTGTATTCATGAGCAAGCTTCACAATCGACGATAAATCCGAATGTTCCTTTGCAACTTTTGCATACTCTTGTGAGTTCATAGATGACGGATCCATCATCTTATCATTCAACGCACCATGCTTTGCAATTATCTTGTCTAACTTCGCTTCAAAAGACATTTATATTCCTTAAATTTTACTTTTAATTAATTCAACAGTTTCTTTAACGCCATAAAGCGCAACGAACGAGCCGAAACGTGGCCCCTGCTCTGCGCCTAATAACACTTCATAAAGAGCTTTGAACCAATCTTTCTGATCGAATTCAAACTCTTTAGCGATTGCATAAACATGATTCTGAATTTCTTCAGCTGGAGTTTTTATATCCAAGCTTGAAAGCACGCCAACTAATTTTTCTAACGCTGTTTTTTCTTTATCTGTCGCTGGCCTAAACTTCTTATTTGGCTTTACAAAATCATGGTAATAATTGATAGCTTTTTCAACTAGAGTATTTAAAAACGGCGAGTTTTCAGGTGTGCTGTCAGGTAACATGTGTTTGATATATCCCCAAATCACGTGCTGATCTGCCGAATTACATGCACTTACTAGATTCAATAATAACGCAAAGCTGATAACTGGCTGCAACGCAGGTGGGTTACCGTTATGAATGTGGTAAAGCGGGTTATCCAATTTCTTAGCTAAATCCAGTGATTCATATGACTTCCAATACTGGATATATTCATCAACAGATTTCGGAATGACGTCAAAGTATAATTTCTTAGCACGCTGAGGAGAAAGATACATATAATATGCCAAACTTTCTTGGGGCGCATAGCGTAACCATTCATCAATGGTCAAACCATTGCCCTTTGATTTTGAAATTTTTTGGCCATTCTCATCTAAGAATAACTCATAGAAAAATTGGTGCGGTCCTTTGCCACCAATGATATTGCAAATCTTTGTATAAATAGGTCCATTCACCAAATGGTCTTTCCCATATGTTTCAAAATCAACATCTAGGGCTGCCCAACGCATGCCAAAATCTGGCTTCCACTGCATTTTAGTTTTACCATTCGTTACTTCAGTAGTAACTCTTTTACCACTCGGAGTTTCAAAAGTGATTGTGTGATTTTTTTTATCTACTTCCAACATTGGCACTTGTAGTACTCGTCCAGTATCAGGATCAACTGGCAAAAATGGGCTATATGTTTTTTGCCTTTCTTCACCTAGGGTTGGGATCATAACATCCATAATCTCATCATACTTCTCAAGTGCTTTATTTAAATATTCATTAAGCATGCCGTTTTTATAACACTCTGTCGCACTGAAAAATTCATATTGGAAACCAAATGTATCTAGAAATGCTCTCAATCTTGAGTTCATATTATGACCAAAGCTTTCATGCGTTCCAAATGGATCAGGAATCGATGTCAGAGGTAAGTCCATATATTGCTTGTATTCTTCTTTATTAGGAATTGTGTCAGGAATTTTACGCATCCCGTCCATATCATCAGAAAAGCAGAAAAGCCTTGTTGGCATGTCTGATATCAGCTCAAAGGCTCTACGAACCATTGTAGTACGCACCACTTCTCCAAAAGTACCTATATGTGGCAAACCCGATGGGCCGTAGCCTGTTTCAAACAGCACATAGCCTTTAGCAGGTAGTTTGTTATTAATTTTTTTTAAGATCGCCCTCGCCTCTTGAAACGGCCATGCATTACTCTTAAGGGCTAATTCTTTAATATCTGACATCTGGAACATTCATATTTTCTTTGCTTAGCATAATACTCAATTAGTAAAAAAATACAACAACTGGCATATTTTATTAACCCAAAACATAAAATAATTAATGACACCTATATTTTCACCTTTAAAATCACTTACTCAATATGCTTTGAAAACTTATATAAATGAAAAAAAAGAAAAAAAGTTTAGATACATTTTTTTTGGCAGTATTATTGTGCCTTTTTTTACTACCATTTATTAGTTTATTTTCTTTTAAGCTTACAAGCTTTCCAACGTCAGGCAGTCACCCCAAAAAAGTTTTGCTTGTAGCCAATTCAGAGATATATGGCGAACTTCAAGAAGCATTTCATAACTGCAAAGCTATAAACAACTTAGGGGCTGATTGTTATATATTTCAATTTGGGGTTTTACTTAATACACCAAAGATTTTTGAACATTATTTTGCGTTTATTCAAAGACAGGTCAATGACTACATCAAACCTGATTTGATAGTTTATACTTTTCCATACATGCTGTATGAGAAAAGCAAATATCCGGTTTATGTAACTTTAGATGTTGGGCAACATGAATCAATTCAGATTGAAGACAGCCAAAGCCTCGATTCAATTAATCTAAAATGGCTTAAACTTACGGATAATTTTATTATCTATGGAGACAATCAAGAATGGGCAGATAAAATAATTTCGAACTTAAATGAGATCTCTATTATCAACAAGAATAATATACTTTACTCATTTTATCCCACCGTTCCACAAACTAAATTCGAACCTTCCAAACGTGAAAAACTTTTTTACTCTGGCACTAATTGGGATAAGAAAAGAAGCTCAGCACACTTTAAAGAAATATTTAGAACACTTGATACAAAAAGCTATTTTGAAGTTTACGGGCGTGCTGATTCATGGCAATTCTTGGGAAATTCTTATAAAGGCGAAATAAAGTTTGATGCTGATAGTTTTATCAATACAATCCACAAAGCTGGATTTGCATTATTATTCCATAGTGATTATCACATAAAACATGGTATTCCATCTAAACGCATCTTTGAAGCAGCTGCAGCAGGGGCTGTTATAATATCCGATAAGAATCCTTTTGTAGTTAGGGAGTTTGGTGATTGTGTTTATTATATAGATCCACAAAAAGAACCAACTGAAGTCGTTAAGGATATCGATAACATTGTACAACGAATCAAATCTAATCCTGAGTCAGCAAATAAAAAAGCAGCTTGCGCACATAATGTATTCACAAAAAAATTCACTTTAGAAAAACAATGGGACAGAGTATTTACGATGCATGAAGCATCAATATCAACAAATAGTAGGTATAGGAAAAGTGAAGGCTAAGAAAAAAAGCTTAGATAAATATTATTTTCTTTTGATTCTACTAATTATTACAGGCATAGGTTTTTATGTGCATTACTTTTTCTTTTTTAGTATCCATAAATATTCTGCAATAACTTCTGCTGATAAAAACCCAAAATATAAAGTGCTACTAATATCCTCAAAGTACTCATTAGCTGAAAAACAAGAAACGTTTCACAACTGCCAAGCAATTAATAATTTAGGATCAGATTGCTATATTTTCGAGTTTACAAATTCACCTCGTTACACTCGCTTTTTTGAATTCTATATTACAAACCTGCAGAAAATAGTTAACTATTTTATTGCTCCAGATTTCATCTTCTACAATTGTCCAAACATGTTATTTGAGCCTACAAATTACAGAGAGTATGGCGTGCTTGATGTTGGTAATTACGAGTCTGTACAAATGGAAACAGGTCTAGTAGTTGACCCGAAAGGTACGGAATGGCTAAATCGCTACGATGGCTTTATTGTATATGGGGACAATGAAAAGTGGGCACAAAATTTTGTAAGCAAACTCAAACATATTCAGAAAGACATGAATATGCAGTTTCTTTTTAATTATTTTCCGTCTGTTCCTAGCACTTTGTATATTCCAAGCAAAAGACTTAACCTTTTTTATAGCGGATCAAACTGGGATAGTCGCAGACAGTCTGATCACTATAGAAAAATCCACATGCTTCTTGATGAGAAAGATTATTATTCTGTTTATGGCAGAAAACAAAATTGGAATTTCTTAAAGAATTCATACAAGGGCTCAATCTCTTTTGATGCAACAAGCTTGGTTAACACTATAAATAGCTCGGGGATCGCATTACTTTTACATACTGACTTCCACAACAAACATGGTATTCCCTCAAAACGCATCTTTGAAGCAGCTGCAGCAGGTGCAGTTATAATATCCGATAAAAATCCTTTTGTAATTAGGGAGTTTGGTGATTGTGTTTATTATATAGATCCACAAAAAGAACCTACTGAAGTTGTTATGGATATCGATAAAATTGTTAAACTTGTAAAATCCAATCCTGAACTAGCAAATAAAAAAGCGGAGTGCGCACATAGCACTTTCATAAAAAAATTCACTCTTGAAAAACAATGGGAGAGAGTTTTTGCAATGCATGAAAAACAAAAAAGGAGACCAAAATGATCTCCTTTAATCTCAATTAATTTTACAAAACCTTAATTGCCGCAACCTTTTTTATTGCTTAGTGCTACAAGCTTAGTCATTCTTTCAGAAATAAGTTTTTCTGATTCACTACCATTCATCTCGTTAACAATGATGCCAGGCCAGAAAAGAAGAGCCATACCAACGTTACGACCAGACATACCTCTGTTTCCTTCTACTTCTCTTTTCATTGATCTAAGATCACTTATCTCAGCTGAAATTTGATGACATGACATTGTTCCATCTTGAAGTTTATCAACTTCAACTTTTGGGTGTGTGCATGCAGACAAAGTAAGTAAAGCTAAAGACGCTATTAATAATTTTTTCATTTTTTTCCTAAAATAAAAATTTTGAGTGAACATTATACCACTTTTTCTACAAAGCTGCAATCTCAATATAGCAAAGCCCAATTTTATGCCGCACTGCAGCACTTCAAAAGCTTTTATTTTTCTTTTTTGAGCACTATAATAGCGCTGATATTTAACATATTGATATTCAATGAATAAAGTAATTGCCTCCTGCATGATTGGAAACGCTTTAGAGTGGTATGAATTCACTCTTTATGGCTATTTTGCAACTGTTATAGGCAAATTATTTTTTCCATCTTCAGACCCAGTAGCTTCGTTAATTGCTGCATTTGCAGTGTTTGCTGCAGGTTTTTTAATGCGCCCATTAGGTGCAGTAATTTTTGGTCATATTGGAGATAAATACGGAAGAAAAAAGGCACTAGTCATCTCTATATATTTAATGGCTATCCCAACTTTTTTTATTGGTATTATGCCTACATATGAGCAAATTGGCTGGGTTGCATCATTCATGCTGATGCTTATTAGACTTCTCCAAGGCGTATCTATGGGTGGAGAATTTACAGGATCAATGATTTTCATCATAGAACACTCCCCTAAAAAAGGGCGTGGATACGCTGGTAGCTTTGCATCACTTAGTTTGGCTATTGGGATAATTTTAGGCTCTGCAACTGCAACAGCTATTTCTCATATTTTCACAGAAGAGCAAATCTATGCATGGGCGTGGAGAATTCCATTCTTACTAAGTATTGTAGGAGCAATTGTTGGAGGGGTTATGCGTGCAACTTTACATGATCCAGAAGTTTTTGCTAAACAAAAAAAAGAGCGTCATCTTCCTAAAATGCCTATTAAAGAATTATTCCAAAATCATCACAAGATATTATTTCATGCAGTTTTAATTGAACTAATCCTCTCAGTAAGTTTTTATATAGTTAATATCTTCTTCATAAGCTATATGAAAGAATTCACTCATATGAGCGATCAAAATGCATTGCTTATTGCAATGATCGGCACTGTACTATATGGAATAACTATACCCATTGCTGGTGTACTATCTGATAAACTTGGCAGAAAAACAGTTATGATGCCTGCAATAATTGGCTTTTTATTCTGCGCTTACCCCCTATTGAAACTTATGCATTCTGGTATTGAAGGAGCGATAATTAGTCAATTTGCTGGGGCAATACTACTTGGCATTCTATTTGGCCCTTTACCAGCCATGCTTGTTGAAATGTTCCCATTAAAAATCCGCTATACTGGGCTCTCTATGGCCCACAGCTTAAGCATGAGTATATTTGGCGGCACAGCACCACTTCTGATGACATTCGCTCTTCAGTCTACTGGAGACCTGATGACACCTGCATATTATTTGATGTTTGCAGCTTTACTTTCTGCAATCGCACTATTCAAAATGACGGATAAATCAAAACTTACTTTGGCGCAGTTGAATTAATTTTATAGGTTTACATGCTTCACAAACTAAACGCATCACCGCCAAGATTGCAAATAACTGTTAAAGACGAAGGTTTACAAGATTCTAAATCAGATTCTCATGTATCAAGCACAGCTAAACCTCTGTTCAGAAGATCACGCTCTGTGACAGGTGGCATCTCTAGCATTGCCCTACCGCAAAGAAGGCGCGGGAGCGCAGAAGACCCACATGAATTAAAAATAACTGCAGCATTAAACAATAGCGGCGAAAGAAGAAAAACTCCTACCATCACTCCAGCAAGCACCCCTCCTTCAGAAGTTGAAAGTGACTCATCTAGCGAGGAAGAAATATCTGACAAAGACATCAATACTACACCATCTACCAATCATTTTAGAGTGATACTGAATGAACTTTTAGAATGCTATGGTGGCAATGAGTCCCTTGAAGCAAAACTATTCTTAACCACTTTAAGTATCGGCAGGGAGATTGATTTTAAGGATAAAGAACAAGCCTACAGTTTTTTACAAAGCAAAATTAACGAATTACGTGGCGACGCACTTTTAATATCCGTATCAATTCACTCAGCTCTCATCAACCATTTACTCAAATCATTAGATAATAAAAAGAGTATTGAAAAAGATTATGATTCAATAGTTCTAGTAATTAGAGATGGAGTTTCAACAGAATCAATAGAACACTCTTTATATAAATTAATGGACACAACTTTTTGCTCTAATGGTTTTATGGTGGCATACCATCCTACGCAAGAAAAACTCATAACCAATTTAGAAAATCAACTTAATTTCAAATTTGAGAAAAAAGAGAAATACGGTTTTTTTGATTTAAAAGACTGCGTCTTGAGTAAAATCAATGCTATTACAAATGGTACAACTAAAGTTTTGATCCTAGCTGATGAAGAGTATGAAAAGCAATTAGAAAAAGAAATGCGCAAGTCAGTTAAAAAAGATTATGCCCCTACTAAATTCGAAATATTAAGTACCACCCTAAATAAAGACTTACCAAGTGATGAATTACTAGCATCGCAAGTATCAGCAAAAATACTAAAACCTATCTCAAATTTAATTCGTGAACGTCTAAATTTGGCCAATACTAGAAGCTTATCTTGAGCTAATTGAGTTTGGCTTAAGAAGCATTTCTAAGTAGTATGCAGTAAGGTACACTACAAAACCTGCAAAAATTACATCACTTAAGAAGTGATCTCCTTCCATAATTCTTGCTAAGCCAACTATTAAACCTAAAGCTACTGAAATAGCCATCATAATAGATCTTTGTCTACCATGTAGTAAAAACGCTAATGCAAAAAACATGAATCCAACTGAAGCATGTCCAGATACAAATGAGCAATTCCTCTCACATTGATCAGAAACTTGGAAAGCCGCACTAAATTTCTTTTCACCACCAAATTCTACAATTTCATTAGGTCGAGCGCGGTTAATATTGTCTTTAATTACATTATGAACAATCAAGCCTGGGCCAATCAAACATACCAATGTTACATATATGATTTTCATATAATGCTTAGGGTGCAAAGATCTTCTGTGAAGCAAAGTTCTACATCCTAAAAAACCAGCAACCAATACAAATATAAAGCTTATTATCGGCACTGATTTATGCAATATTTTTACTATGGGGTTCATATCAAGAAAGAAACCTTCTTCTGAATTATAAAATAGCGATGAAAATCCTATATCCAGCTGAGGATAAAAACGGAATAACATGCCTAGCAAAGCCGCAAATATTATAACCGTGAGTTGGTGTTTCTTTGCACTCGTTTTAACCATAATAACCCTTAAAACCTCTTATCAAGATCAAATTAAACTTCTTCTCCAAACCTTCATATGGTGAATAGTATAAACAACCAATCTCTTCTGTAGATTTACCATATTTTATCAGTGATGATGCTGTATAGTAATTCGATATCACCACCACATTTTTTCCAACGGCTTCTGCCATGCTAGTAGTGAGATCGAAGTGATCTTTAATCTGCATTGATGGATTCCATTTTTTCAAATCAAAAGCATGTGGCTTTGTATAATAAGCAAGAGAACTTAAATTCATTCTGTCATCAGCCGCCCAAAAAACATTTGGGTAGATAAGTCTGTATGTATCAAGCTGATCACCAATCTCTTCAAAACCTCTTACTCTTTTAAATATGTCTGTCTTTTTTGAAAGAGGAATATCAAAATTTTGGACTGCTGCACCATAAAATAAAAGCAACACACCTAAAACTAAATGCAGCATAAAACTAGCTTTTAAAAGATTCAGTTTGTTTTTGGAAAGAAGGTAGTGAACAACTAAAATAGTTGTTGCAACATATGCTGGAGCTGCCCAGTTCGCATGAGCTCTAGACAAAAAAGAAAGAACGCAAATAACAATAAAGAACGTTAGTGAAAATATAAGCAATAGTGAGTATTTTTTAAACTCAGTTTTTTTGATTTTGATGAAAAAGTAAATCAGTGTAGAAAACAGTATGGGGCCAAATACAGCAAACTGACTAATAAAGAATATTCCAAAGTTTTTAATTGAAAACTGAGAGTCCGCCCTGCCTCTTGCTAGGTCATACGTATGATTAAAACTTGCCATGGCATTGTTATAATTCCACACTAAGTTTGGCAACCAAATTATGAAAGCAATAACTCCGCCTATCCAAATTTTAGGTGACTTCAAAACTACAGGCAGTTTTCCAGAAAAGTATAAGTGTAGCAGAATTGATATTAAGAGTAGTCCCATACTGTACTTGGTTAGCATGCCGAAACCAGCAGTAATTCCAAGTGCAACCCACCATGTAAGATTGTCAGTTTTTAAGGCCTTAATATAAGCGTAGAAACTAAGCGACCAAAATAATAGCAAAAATGGGTCAGTAGATATCAAAGAAGAAGATACGAATACCGCTGGCAGAGTAATGTAGGTAATAGCTGACCAGATGGCTGTTTTTTTATCAAAAAGCTCTATAGCTATTTTATATATAACTATCGAAATAATTGTATGAGTTAGGGGAGAAAAGATTCTAATTGCCCATTCAGATTCACCAAATGTAGCAGTAGAAAGATATATAACCCAAGCAACAACAGGTGGTTTTGAGTAGTATCCCCAGTCTAGATTTTGAGACCAAAGCCAATATTGGGCTTCATCTCCATAGAGGTCATGGCCAGAAACATAAAGCCAAATTAGGCGCGCAAATGTTAAAAGCGCTAAAAAGATAACCAACTGATTTGAATCACTTTTAAGCGCTTTTGCTAGCACACCAATACTATTTTTTAGAGATTGCTTTTACTTTCTTAGTTAGACGGCTCACTTTTCTTGAAGCAGCATTTTTATTTACTGCACCTTTCGTGGCAGCTTTCATAATTTCTGATTCTGCATTTCTTAGTGCAGTGACTGCATCTGCAGATTTTCCTGAAGCAATAAGCTCCTCAACCTTTTTGATAACCGACTTTATCTTACTGAGAATGCTAGTATTTCTTTCTTTGTTAACCAAAGATCTTCTATGAGCTTTAATTGCTGACTTATGTGTAGCCATCTGTCCTTTTGATATAATTTATTAGTAAGGTAATCTAATGAAAAATACGGGTTTAGTCAAGTATAATCCCTTCAACTTAATCATTATGTTTCGGAAAGAGAAATTTATCTGCCTATACTATTTCGCGAT
Source organism: uncultured Candidatus Midichloriaceae bacterium (assembly GCA_964558975.1). Lineage (GTDB taxonomy): Bacteria > Pseudomonadota > Alphaproteobacteria > Rickettsiales > Midichloriaceae > CAZLFQ01. The sequence goes on along the minus strand of CAZLFQ010000001.1, from coordinate 30,470 downwards.
TCTTTTGTATCACTAATAGAATTATCTCTTCGATCGAGCATTGATCCAGACCTCAATACCTCTTTAGAGATAGCTATTGTTACATTAATAACTTCACTCATCAAATCGATTCCCTTAGATAATATAGTTGTAGCAATTAGTTCATGATCTAGTGGAACAAGCCCTATCTCTAGATCTATTTCTTGATCTGCTATATTAATCATAAAGTACCAATTTTTTTTGTAGATTAGCTATATAGATAAATTAATCAATAATTAATTTATGCTAATTCTTTTGCTCTATTTGTTGCTGAACGTGTAGCGTTTTCAATAATTATTTGCAATCTTTTTTCTGAATTAAAAGTATCTAACGCAGCTGCAGTTGTTCCTTTAGGACTAGTCACAGCTTCACGCCACTCTTTTGGAGTTTTATTTCCTGATGCTAAAATAGCACCAGAACCAACAAAAGTTTCTTGTGCTAGTTGTTGCGCAAGTTCTTGCGGCAATCCTAATTTCTCACCTGCTTGCGCTAATAATTCTGTGAATAAAAAATAATAAGCAGGCCCACTTCCTGAAATTGCTGTAACCGCATCGATTAAATTCTCATCACTAATCCACGTATACGAACCCGTGCTTTTAAATATTTTCTCAACTACATCAATTTGTTCAGTTGTTAATTTTGCATTCGCAATTCCTACTGACGACCCCAATCCAACTACAGCATTTAAATTGGGCATGGTACGAACAATTTTATTTTTGGGAAAATACTGCGAGAAATACTTCAAAGTTTTTCCAGCACATATAGACAATAACAACGTATCTTCAGAAATTAGCTTTTGATATGCAGGTAAAATTTCGTCTAAAATTTGGGGCTTCACAGCAAATATAATAATATCTGCTTTTACTTCAACAGGAAGGTTATCAATGACATTGATTTTGTAGGTTTGGGAAACCTTTGAGAAATCGACACTGTGGCGGGGTAGCACTGCTGTAATTTGTTCTACTTTAAAGTTTTTCGACTTCAGCATTCCGCTTACAATCGCACCACCCATATTACCACAGCCAATCAAAAAGATTTGCATCTTATATAATATATAAGATACTACTTCTTTTTTGATTTAGCTTTTTTAGCTGGTTTTTTAGCTGCTACTTTTTTTGTAGCTTTTTTTGCTGTTTTCTTTTTCATGGTTTGTCCTCCTAGTTTGTTTTTATCTAACTCCATCTTAATTTCAGAAGTTAGACGTTTTAAAGCATTAAATTCATTGCGAGTTACAAAATCCATTCCTTTTAAAGTTGACTTGATTTGTTCTTTTACAATATTTGAAAATTCGTTTTTCATACTCACCATTGAGGCGAATGTTGAACTCGCAATTTTCGAAACATCATCTAAAAACTTTTTATCATTTGTCATAGTCTTTAAAAACAATTATTATCGTGTAACAACACAACTATAATTCATTGTATAACAATATTTTAGATGCAAGCAATACTTTTTCCACAAATTGATCCAATTTTTTTTAGTGTCGGTCCTTTTTCAATTCACTGGTATGCAGTTGCATATCTAGTTGGAATTGTATTTGGATTCATCTTATTGAAAAAACTAAATCGTCTGAAACCCGTTGTTTTAAGCGATAACGCGCTTGATGATATAATTTTATTTTCTGTGCTTGGAATTATTTTTGGTGGAAGAATTGGCTATATTTTTTTCTATGATTTGGAAAAATTTTTTTTCGATCCAAAGACAATTTTTTTCATTTGGAAGGGTGGAATGTCATTTCATGGAGGACTAATTGGATTAATTTTTGCAATTTTTCTTCTTTCAAAAAAACATAAATTTAATTTTATTAGATCACTAGATTTAGTTTCTTGCGTTGCTCCAATTGGATTATTTTTTGGAAGAATTGCAAATTTTGTTAATGCAGAATTGTATGGAAAAATTACTGATGCTCCGTGGGCTGTAATCTTTCCAAACACTAGTGGCTTGCCAAGACATCCTTCACAAATATATGAAGCTCTGCTTGAAGGCATCTTGTTATTTATAATAATGAATATATTAGTACATAAAGATAAAATAAGAAAAAAAGAAGGGATGCTAGGAGGAATTTTCATAACTCTCTATGGAGCATGCAGAATCTTTGTAGAGTTCTTCCGTGAGCCAGATTTCCAAATAGGATACATTCTAAATTATTTTACCATGGGGCAAATTTTATCTCTGCCAATGATAATTATCGGTTGCTATTTCATTTTCAGAAAAGTTAGGATTAAGAAAACTTAAATTGGGGTTTTCTAATGAAGTCATTAAGTGATGCTTTAGATAAAATAATAGAAATTCCAGTTGAAGCAGAGCAAGGTGAGAAACCAACAGCTCAAGAATTTGTCATGTTGAGCAATTTTACTACTTCAGTTAAAGCTCCTATAGAAATTCAAGATGATTATGATCCCAATACAAAACCACAGCCAGTTAATGACCCTAATTTAATTGCAGGAACAAAAACTTCTGTAATAAATAAGTATGTGAAAGAAAGAACGAATAGAGATAGATGGGAAGATTTAATCCAACTCTCTAAAAAATATTCAGACCTGAAGTTTTTAATTAACACTCTTCACGACTCTCATAGACCAGGAAAATTCTTAAAAACTCTTTTCTCCATTGGAATAGTGCAGATGACTATTACAAGTATTTGGTGTAATCCAATTCTGGCAGCAGGCTTTGCAGCTTACGTGGGGTATGTATTCAGTAACGATTCTAAAGAAAAGGAATATAGAGATACAAAAGTTACTTTAGGAATTGGTGCATTATTATTTAATAATATCTCGCCATTTATTTTTGACCCTGCGAAAAATACTTTTTTATTCATGACGTATTTATATTTTAGCTCAAGCACATGGGGAGTGTTAACTTCAAGTTCAGAAAAAACTAAATTGCTGAGTAAAATTACTTATCTAACCGGTGCAAACGCATTCGTTATTGAAAGTCCTTTTGTCTATATTGGGTTTCTTACTTTATTAGAGAAGGGTTATATTGATGATATAATAGTAAGAAAATTTCCAAATATTTTAGTTAATAATTTTTTACCAACTGTAAAATCTAGCGCTAAAGATGCTGTAACTGAGTATCTACTAACTATAACGAATGTCCTAAAGGACAGTTTTGAAACTGTAATTTATTTACCATATAATGTTATTGTAAATATTTTGGAATCTAGAACGATTTCAAAAGAATTTGTTAGCATCAGCAAAAATTAAATTTACTTAGAAACAGTATTTGTTTGATATTGAGCAATATTTACGTGAACATTTACAGCATTAGTTAAAATTTGAATTGTAACTCTACCATCTGTCCAAGCGGGTACACTACATAATGACGATGAAGCTACTGATTTATTATTAATTGATACTTCTACATCACTTTTGATTTTGCGTTCAGATAATGACGGGAAGATTGAGATCTTTAAACTTCTTTTTACAATTTCTCTAAAAGACATTGTCGGTGACGTATAGTGCTGCAAAAAAAATAACTCACTATCTCTTACGAAACGCTTGAGTGTGACTTGCGTCGGTTTATTTACTAGTTTAAAACGCTTCAATTCACTTGAATCTGGATCACATCCTCTTTGAAGCAGAATATTTGCACATTTTTCAAAATCTCTATTTCTCTTATCATCTTGATAACTCGGATAGCACCCTATGCGCAAAAAATTATATGAGTTTAAATCAATTTTAAGTTTTTTCTCATCTAACTTATTGAATATATCACGAACTATATATTGGCTTCCGTAATTCACTGCAACTGCCAAAGCAATTTCTACATACTTAAGGTTAGCTGGTGTGACAATTGATTCTAATAACTGACCTACACATTTTTCATATTTACTTGGATCAGTTTTTTGCCTTGTAGACTTCTTAAGCTTCTCTATATCTATATGGATTGAGATTAGGTCAACAATCTGATTATATACTTTGTCAGTTTCTGCGCTTTTACAATCATCTAAATTTACAGGATGGCCAAACGTGTCAAAAATATATTGAATACCAATTCTATGATCCGTTGAAGTAAGAACTCCAAGCGTGTTATAACGAGCTACATCCAGCTCTCGAATTGTTGAGTCAATATTTTGCATAAGACAATCTTAAATTTTATGCAGAAATATACCGATTCTAGTAATAGATCACAAGTTAATATATTGCCTAAGCATCTAAGTTTTCAAATTTCAGGAGAGAGCAAGCAGAGATGCCTAACTAACTAAGCCTTGTACTTTATCACATTTAAGCCAGCTTCTTTTGCAGCAGTAATATTCTCCTCCCTATCGTCTATAAACAAGGTTTCAGTTGATATTAAATTATACTTGCTTATGCAATACTTATATATCAATGGAGAGTTTTTCTTAATGCTGCATTTATTAGATATAATAATTTCTTCGAAGAATTTAAAAAAATCAAATTTCTCAATTTCACTGTTAACCTGCTCAGAGCTCGCATCTGTAATACAAAACAGTCTATATTTTTTTGTAAGTATTTTAGTGTTCCAACGTTTTCTTCTATTGGATTAAATGAGATATCGTCACTGCTTTCAGTTGGGCGCAACAAAACACCACCGACATCAAAGATTATATTCTTAATATTTGGTATTTCTGCAATTAGCGTTTCAAGGCTTTTCACAAAGTACTAAGCATCCAAGTTTTCAACTTTGAGGGCGTTTTCTTGAATGAACTGTCTGCGTGGCTCAACCACATCACCCATTAGTACCGAGAAGACTTGTTCAGCTTCTCCAATATCATCAACTTTAACTTGTAATAAAGTTCTGGTATCTGGGTTAAGCGTTGTATCCCACAGCTGATCTGCATTCATCTCACCTAAACCCTTAAAGCGTTGGATGTACAATCCTTTTTTCACCATCTCAAATACGCTTGAAATAAAGTCAGAAGGAGTTTTGCACGAAACTTTTATGTCTTTACGTTCGATGCTTAAAGTATTTACAAACAGATCACGAATATTTTTTACTAACGCTTCTAACTTGTTAGCTTCCCACTGTGGAATAGATGCATGATTCAATGTATGAACCTCAGTAACGCCACGCTCAGTTCTATTTAGAGAAATATTAATTCCATCAATTTTATAAGACCAAGTTGTCTGCGGACCATTATCAATATTTTGGAATAGCTCAACCATTCTTTTTCCAACTGTATCTAGCGTAGAGGTGTGCTCACCTTTTTCACTAAACAATCCTGAAAGTACTGCAACTTCTAAAATATTTTTTGGTAATGATTTTGCAGCGTTATCAAGCTCATTTACAAATTCATTTATTTGTTTGAATAGGCCTAATAAATCTTGCCCAGCGCGTTGTTGGCCAGCAGCAACTACAACCGTTCCATCAAGCGACGCATTGATCAAATAGTCTTGCAACGCTTCTTCATTTTTCAAGTAAACTTCAGTCTGTCCTTTCTTCACTTTATATAATGGCGGTTGCGCAATATACAAATGCCCAGCTTTTATCAAATCTGGCATATATCTATAGAAGAAGGTTAAAAGCAATGTTCTAATGTGCGAACCATCTACGTCCGCATCGGTCATGATAATTACTTTATGGTAACGCAGTTTTTCTAAATTAAATTCTTCATTACCTATTCCAGTTCCTAGAGCTGTAATAAGAGTTCCAATCTCTGCAGAACCTAACATTTTGTCAAAACGAGCGCGCTCAACGTTTAGGATTTTTCCTTTTAACGGAAGAATTGCTTGTACTTTTCTATCTCTACCTTGTTTTGCAGAACCACCAGCAGATTCACCCTCTACTATAAACACTTCGCAAAGCTCAGGATTTTTTTCCTGACAGTTTGCAAGCTTACCTGGCAAGTTAGACATATCCAAGCCAGTCTTTTTACGAGTAAGATCGCGGGCTTTGCGCGCAGCTTCACGAGCGATTGCCGCTTCAACAATTTTTCCAACTACAGATTTCGTTTCATTGGGATGCGTTTCAAACCACTGGCTTAATTTATCGGCAACTACAGTTTCTACTGCAGTTCTAACTTCGTTGTTTACTAATTTATCTTTTGTTTGTGATGCGAATTTAGGATCTGGCACTTTCACAGAAAGTACGCAGGTTAAACCTTCACGCATATCTTCAGCAGTTAGATCAATTTTTTCTTTTTTGCTAACGCCAAGTAGATTCGCATATGTATTTACAGTACGAGTTAAAGCCGCTCTAAACCCAGCCAAGTGCGTGCCACCATCGCGTTGACGAATATTATTTGTAAAACACAAAGTGTTTTCATGATAACTGTCGTTCCACTGCATAGCTATGTCGACGTTCACATCTTCAGACTCGCCCATTAGGCTGATTGTTGGATGCAAGGCATTTTTTGCTTTGTCTAATTCTTTAACAAAAGCTTCAACACCCCCTTCATAATGAAGTTCTGTTGAAAGCTTAGGAGAAATTCTATGATCCTCTAAAATAACTCTGATTCCAGAATTTAAAAACGCTAATTCACGCATTCTGTGTTCAAGAGTTGCATATGTAAAATCTGTGCTTGGGAAATATTTTAACGATGGCATGAAAGTAACTTGCGTACCTTTATTACCCTCAGCATCTCCAACCTCTTTAAGTGGGGCTTCAGCCACACCATCTCTAAAGCGCATCCAATGTTTTTTTCCATTGCGCCAAATAGTAACTTCTAACCAATCAGATAGTGCGTTTACAACAGAAACACCTACCCCGTGTAGACCACCAGAAACTTTATATGAGTTACTATCGAATTTACCACCAGCATGGAGCTGTGTCATAATCACTTCAGCAGCAGATACTCCTTCTTCCTTATGGATATCGGTTGGGATACCACGACCATTATCGTTTACCGATACTGAACCATCAGTATTTATAGATATAATAATTCTATTACAATGCCCTGCAAGTGACTCGTCTACAGCGTTATCAACCACTTCATACACCATGTGGTGTAGGCCTGTTCCATCTGCCGTATTTCCAATATACATTTCAGGGCGTTTTTGAACCCCTTCTAGTCCTTTTAGGACCTTAATGGAATGTGCACCATACTCTTGATTCATATCGTCTTTCCTAACGGCGTTTGATTCTTTCTGCATGAGCCTCTATATCTCAATTGACATGCGTCTAGAACTCTAACATATGTATATTGTTTAGGCAAGGTTGCTGACACCTTATTTCAGGTGATTTTTCAGATCCACCAATAACCGCTTGTATACTGCTTCAGAGAAGCAATGCCCCATGTGTTTATATGCCAAGAATTTAGATCCTTTAATCATATCAGCCAGATGTTTCCCATGCTCAAATGGTAGTACGTAATCTTCTTCCCCATGTATTACTAATGTTGGAACCGCAATTTTATGCAGATCATTATATAAATCAGGCGAGTTGGCCAAGGCAAAGCTATGATTATGTATGTATTTATGGTTTTTTAGGCGCTTAAGAATTTTCCCTTCAAACATACGTATGTGCAAATGCTCCTCGTGCCCCGCAATCTTTTTCCAAGCTTCTGAATGCAAATGATTCGACTCTTCTACAGTTTTAGGGTTAATAGAGAGCAACTCTTGGTAATATTCCATTATCTTAGGGTTGGATGCAGGTAACGGGTGATGCGAGATGTCATTCCCCAAAAATCCATCAACAAATATCTGGTGATTTGGCGAAGACATTATGCAAGTCAGAGAGGTTATCCTATCTGGATTATCTATCGCCACCTTCTGCGCAATAAAACTTCCCATTGAAGCTGCAACGAAATGAGCACGTTTAACTCCATAACCATCTAAAACCGCTATCGCATCATTTTTTAGATCATCCAAGGTATATGGATTCTTGTTATAATCAATTCGCGATGATTTACCAGTATCCCTATGGTCATACCTAATAACAAACAAACCAAGATTTGCTAGAGCTTTACAAAACCGCTCATCCCACATTAACCCTTGCGCGGTTGCACCCATTATAAGCAGAACAGCAGGATTTGCTGCGTCACCAAAATGTTCGGTGTGGATAGTTATGTTGTTTATTTGGATTTGTTTCACGCTTTATGCACCTATAAATATAGCCGATCTCGATTCAAAAGACGCTCGTTAAACAAATCAACTCGTCCACAGATCATACCTTCAAGGATGCTAATACGTGGGTTTCTTTCATGTGGATCAAAATTAATATCAGATTTTTTAAAGTCAATAAAAGGTTGCAATGCTTTATCTAGCTTTTTTTGATTATTGTTAATTGCAACATACGCCAAACAACATAAAGCACTTGCAGCCACTGTAAATGTTCCATTCGCTACATAAGCACTTAGCAACAACGAACCAACAGCCGCAGTTTTTATAAGCATTATTGTTTTAAACTCACTAGAATCAAGATAGAGACCAAAAATGTAGCCCATCAGTGGCTCATCTTTAAAAGCATGTATACCTTTATTGAATTCATAAAACCTTACCATTCTATTAGTAAAATATAATACACCCAAAATTGCAGCTGCACCGTTAATTTGCTCGAAATTTAGCATATTATTTTCTCCATATTAGTTCTAAATAAATCTAAACTCTAATTGTTTGTTTGCAAATGTATTTACTTCGGATTCGAATAATCCGTTAATGTGTTTACTTTATGTCATCTATGCTTTTGCAATTTTACTTAAATAGATGGGGGCGCGCTAAAGGCGCTCTAAGTACTTTCATTACACTCAAGATGTTTTGCCTTAGCAAACTAAACTATAGCATCATTATCTAGCAGACTAAATAACTTGTCAGATTCTCGAACCAAGCATTGATCGACGCACAGATTGAATACCAGATTTTCTAAGTTAGACTTTGCATTCTCTATTCTATACTGCAAACCCTGTATTTCCGCCCTTTCTTTATTTACTGTATCAATAGCATAATCAACCTTTACAAAGGTATACTCAATACATCCTGTACAATCTAGGGCAATATCATTTATTGCCAACCCTACTGCAGTCATAGCTTGTGGAAAACTTATAAAAATACGATTTGACTCCGCAAAACCAACTTGGAATGATTTCCCTACAAATGTACTTTCCAGCAATTCAAACCCATTTACTTCTGTAGTTGTAGCAATACGCTGCACATCTGAAACCAATAGATTTTGCACTCTTTCAAGATATTTTATTTCACTTTGGGATAACTCCCCTAAACTTGCTGTCACGGCCAGCGAGCGAATTTTTGTCAAAGTATCTTTTATCTCACCTAACGCACTATCTGCGACTGACAGCACTGTAGAAGCCATTGTAATATTTCCCACTACATCTTGAATAGAATCAAACGCGATAGTCATAAATTTTTTCCATATTCGTTCTCGATAAATTTAAACACTAATTATTTGATTGCAAATGTTTTTACTAATCTTAAATAGATGAGAAGAAGATGTTGGGGTGTGCTCTTGGGGGGGAATTTTTGCGCGCCTACGGCAGCTTTTAGCAAAAATTAGCACACCCAACGGATTCTTCGAATCCAAAGAAGAAAATCTACTGCACCAATCTTCTCAATACATAATGCAGAATTCCACCGTTGTTGATGTAATCAACTTCAACTTCGGTATCCACACGGCAAGTTAGTTCACATTCTTTTAGTAATTTGCCATCACGGAAAATTTTACATTTCGCAGTTTTAAGTGGGGTGATATTATCGATGCCTTCAATATCGATAGTCTCTGTTCCATTCAAACCTAAATCACCACGAGTCATGCCGTTTTTAAATTGCAATGGAACTATACCCATGCCAACTAAATTCGAACGATGAATACGCTCAAAGCTTTCAGCAATAACCGCTCTCACACCTTGCAAATTAGGGCCTTTTGCCGCCCAGTCACGCGATGAGCCAGTACCATATTCTTTACCAGCAAAAATAACTGTAGGCGTTCCAGCATCAATATATTTCATTGCGGCATCATAAATAGAGATGTTATCCCCCTGCCCTTTGAATTTCGTCCAACCGCCCTCAGCACCACCGCACATTTCGTTTTTAATACGAACGTTAGCAAATGTTCCACGCATCATCACTTCGTGATTTCCACGTCGCGCGCCATATGAGTTAAAGTCTTTACGATCAATTCCATGCTCGTTTAGATATTTCTCAGCAGGCCCACCTTTACCAATTGACCCAGCAGGGCTGATGTGATCGGTCGTAATGCTATCGCCAAATATTGCCAGAATATTAGCTCCTTTAATATTTGTAGTCCCTTCAGGTTCGTGACTCATATTATCAAAATATGGTGGACGCTTGATATATGTACTCGAGCTATTCCAAGAATAATTCATACCTTTTGGCGCAGCAAGTGATTGCCACTCTGCATCGCCATCAAACACATCGCCATATTTCGATGTAAACATTTTTGAATTCACATTCGCAGCCACAGCATTTGCTATGTCAGCATTAGTAGGCCAGATATCTTTTAAGAAGACATCTTTACCATCTTTGCCTTTGCCTAATGAATCTTTTTCAAAATTAAAGTTCACTGTTCCAGCCAAAGCATAAGCCACGCAAAGCGGTGGAGATGCTAAATAGTTAGCACGAACGTTTGGATGAATCCTGCCTTCAAAGTTTCTATTACCAGATAGAACCGATGCAACAACCAAATTTTTCTCACCTACTACTTTCTCGATCTCATCCATTAATGGGCCAGAGTTACCGATACATGTTGTACAACCGTAACCTACTAGTTGGAAACCTAACTTATCCAAATCTTTTTGTAAGCCTGCGCTTTCCAAATATTCAGTAACCACTTTCGACCCTGGTGCTAACGATGTTTTAACCCATGGTTTTACAGTTAGCCCTTTCTGAACAGCATTGCGCGCAAGTAAACCCGCGCCAATCATAACACTTGGGTTCGATGTGTTAGTACAACTAGTAATCGCCGCAATAACCACATCACCATTTTGTATGCTAAAATCTTTACCAGCAACATTGAAAGATTTTCCAACGTTTGCTGCATCTTTATTTAAAAGTGGTAATGCATTTTGGAAGTTATCATTCATGCTTGAAAGCAAGACTTTATCTTGAGGACGTTTAGGTCCAGCAAGACTTGGCTCAACTTTGCTTAAATCTAATTCCAACGTATCTGTAAACTCATATTGAGCCGTGTCATCTCTCCACATTTGCTGCTCTTTTGCATATGCTTTTACAAGCTCTATACACTCTTTAGAACGGCCAGAAAGTTCAAGATACTTAACTGTCTCTTCATCAACTGGGAAGAAGCCACATGTTGCGCCGTATTCTGGCGCCATGTTTGCAATTGTTGATCTGTCAGCTACCGGTAGATGCTTCAAGCCATCTCCATAGAATTCCACAAATTTATTTACTACACCTTTCTGACGCAACATTTGGGTAACTGTTAGTACCAAATCCGTCGCAGTCATTCCTTCTTTTAATTTGCCAGTTAGTTTAAATCCAACAACTTCTGGAATAACCATTGTAATTGGCTGACCAAGCATAGCAGCTTCGGCCTCAATACCACCAACACCCCAACCAAGAACCGATAAACCATTTACCATTGTTGTATGACTGTCAGTTCCTACTAATGTATCAGGATATGCATATGTTGTAGCGCCATCAGTTCTTGTCCAAACAACCTGCGATAAAAATTCTAGATTCACCTGATGGCAAATGCCTGTCCCAGGTGGAACAACACGGAAGTTATTAAACGCAGTTTGTCCCCATTTTAAAAACTCATAACGCTCTTTGTTGCGTTTCATTTCAAGCTTTACGTTTGAAGCAAAGGCATCTTTATTTGCATATTTATCTACTTGAACAGAGTGATCAATTACTAGATCTACAGGAATAAGCGGGTTAATTTTCTTTGGGTCACCACCTAAATTCTTGGCTGCATCACGCATTGTGGCTAAATCTACAACAGCTGGAACACCAGTAAAATCTTGCATCAGCACACGCGCAGGATTGTATGCAATCTCATGATCTGATTTTTTATTTTTCATCCAACCTTTTAAAGCTTCGATATCAGCTTTTCTAACAGCTTTTCCATCTTCAAACCTCAATAGATTTTCAAAAAGAACTTTTAAAGAGTTTGGCATCTTTTTTAGATCAATTCCAATCTCTTTAGCTGCCTGATTTAAATTGAAATATGTGTACTGCTTACCGTTAGCGCTTAAAGTCTTTTTAGATTTAAAGCTATCTGCTTGCCCAAAGTGCATAGAAAAACCTCATTATGAGAAGATATATTCATATTTGATAATAGCCCACAAATTAGCTTTTTTTCAAGGAGATAGTTTTATTCTTCATTCTCTACAGTATCATCAATACCCATATTATTAGAAATATGGATTAATTTATCTAAAATTGCATACAAATGACGCTCTCTAACCGCACTTGCTGCTAACTTCACTCCATCATCAACTGATTTAACTGCATTAGTTAAGAAAAGCACCTCAGCAGCTTTTCTTAATATATCTCCCTCATTTAATGTTTCTGTTCCATGCAAAAATGCGCGTAATCTCGCCCCTTTTTCTGAAACACCTAATGCATGAGGCTCTGTAAAGCTGTTTAAATCTTCAATTTTATACAATTTGTTATCATATAGTCGTAAAGCAATACCATCACTTTCTATAACTACAGCTGAGCCACATGAAGTGTGGTTTATTGAATTAATCAAAAGCTTTGAATCTGTATTATCAAATTGCTCATATATAATTGCCAAGGGCTGTACAGGACTTGCGCACGGGAATGTAATATCAAAAAGATTAGTAAATTCTAATTCTTGCTGCATTGGCAAAATATTTCGGAAAGCCTTGGGCTTTGCTTGGAGAGCAACAACCAAACCTAACTCTTCTAATAATTCATGAAGAGTATCTGAATCCGCTTCCATATCTATATTCAATACATTGCCGACATGCATTTCTTCAGATCTCTGAAATTGCAGGTATGTTGGAATATTCAGGCTAGCCAATATAATTGCACTACCAATCCAAGAATCAGCATACTTAGAGGTAACTGATATAAAAACAGTAGGCTTTTTAAAATCATGAATTCGTTGTTTAAAACTTAAGAAATTGATAGCCCCAGCTAGCTCTTCCGAAGTATAACCCTTCATCCTTAGTGCGGTTAAAAATGCGCTGCTTTGAGCAGGAGTCGCACCTCCTAGTGTCATTATCTGCATAGCACGAGCAACATCATCTGAAGTGAGGTTCTGCCTTCTCAAAAGACTATGAATATACCGATTTATTTCGCTCATTACTTCTTCTTATAAATTGGAGTACTAATCCATTTATACCACCAAAGAAAATCAAAATGCAACTGAACCATATCCAACCCATCATTGGCCTTACAAAAACTCTAACCATGATTCGCTCTGCGTCATCGATTTCTCCAATGGTTATATATAAATCGTAGAAAATATGATGATAGATTGCTGCTTCTGTTGTTTGCTGTTGCTCAATCATAAACAACCTAGTTTCAGGATACAAATATATCTGTTTATGATTGGGCAAAATTACTTCAAAAATTCCAAATCGTGAGACATAGTTTTGCCCTTTTTGATAATCAATTCCATTGAACTTAACCTTAAAATTCCCAACTAAAACTTCTTCTTTAAACGACATTGGTTTTTCAAAATCTTTTATCAGGGCAGCATTCACCGAAACTGCAATCACTAAAAATGCAAAACCAAGATGAGCAAGGTACATGGCATAAAAACTAGATTTAAAAGATGGTCTGTTTTCAATCATGCTTAAAGTCATACGGGTAGCCAACCAAAACCCAGCAAATATGCCAATCAGAGGAATTAAACTAAAAATTTTACAGTATAATGAAATCGATAACGTTATAAAAAAGCTAATTAAAATTGCCTTATAATGCTTCTTTGCTAATTGTGAAAATTTAGATTTTTCCCAATTAAGATCCGTTGCAATTACACATATCATACAACCGATGATAGCAATTGGCGCAATTAGTGAATTAAAATATGGGGCTCCAACTGAAATTTTTTCCCCAGTCAATAGTTCAAGAACTAGTGGGTAAATAGTTCCAACTAACACGACTGTAACAGCAACTATTAATAATAGATTATTAACTAATATAAAAATTGTGCGTGATAAAAGGTGAAAACTTTTTTCTTTAGATTTTATGATATGTGCTTTTAGACCATATAAAAACAGAGCACTTCCAACAATCCCAACAATTATGCCGAGTATAAAAATCCCTCTTTTTGGATCTTGAGCAAATGAATGTACAGAAGTTATCATACCAGATCTAACTATAAATGTACCAACAAGGCTCAAGCTGAATGTAACAATTGCCAGCAACAATGAGAAAATTCTAAGTTGCCCAGTTTTATCCGTAACAATTGCAGTGTGAATTAATGCAGTCGCAGCAAGCCACGGCATCAGTGATGCATTTTCTACGGGATCCCAAAACCAATAACCACCCCACCCTAATTCTCTATATGCCCACCAACTGCCAAGCCCAATCCCTACGGTTAAAAAAGTCCATGAAAGTATAACCCATGGTCTGACCATTCTAGCCCAACCTTTATCAACATTACCTAGTAACAAAGCTGCAATTGCAGCAGAAAACGCAACAGAAAAACCAACATAACCTAGATATAGCATGGGCGGATGCATCGCCAAGCCAATATCTTGTAAAATTGGGTTTAGACCCATTCCGTTATCAGGTGCTGGAAACAATCTAATAAATGGGTTGGATGTAAAAATTACAAACGATAAAAAAATTGTCAGTAACATAGATTGAATTGCACAGGTATACAGAATCAGCTTTTTCTCGCCTTGTGCAAAATATGAAAACAAAACGGTAAAAAATGAAATCGAAGAAAGCCACAGTAACATTGAACCTTCATGATTACCCCATGCTCCTGAGATTTTATAAATTAAAGGTTTATTGGTGTGGGAATTATAAAAAACATTTAGTACTGAAAAATCAGAAACTATATAGCAGTATACCAAACAGAAGAATGCACTAACTATTAGCAAGAAGTTAGCTAAAGAGATTCTTCGAATAAATTTTATCTGCAAGTTAAAAAACGGCAAAACAAACCCTACCAAGCTCAATGCAAGTGATAGATACAGTAACAATTTACCTATTTCGGGTGTCATAATGCCTAATTGTATAGCATAATCGCTATCTTATTAAAGTACTGCGTTGTGTTTTCTATTAAAAATTTACCAAAATTTAACCAATTATCAACTATACTCCCTTAATACAGAGGTTGATATGGCTCCTAAAGCAATAGAAAAAATGCAAGCTTCCAAGGAAGTTACATCAGTTGTGATAGGGCCTGGAGCGGGCGAATATATCTACGATGTAAACAAATCTAATGTTGATGAAACAATAGCAAAATTACAGCAAGATTACCCCAACCTAACCAAGGTTAGCCTTGTGGTTGGTTGGTTTGGCGATACTACAAATGCGGGTAAAATCAATATCGAACCTAAAGTTGAGAATAAAACAGGAGCTGACTGGAAAGTTGGTGACCAAACTCGTGAAACAGCTAGTAAAATTACCGTAGATGTTAAAGGAAATTTAAATTGGGGTGGAACACCTACAGATGAATCGATAGTTGAATTTTGCTCTCACCTTAAAGCTCAAGGAATTGATGTAGTACTATATCCCATGCTGTTTATTGATGCAGAGGGCAAGCCGTGGCGAGGTGATATCGAAGCAAAAAGTGATGCTGATGTTGCCCATTTCTTTCAAGAATACGATGCGTTCATCAAGCATTACGCAGGCCTTGAGCATAATGGCGTTCAACTAAAAAACGTTATTAGCGACTTGATAATTGGGTCTGAATTTGAAAAACTCACATCCTATCATAACTCAAAATTTGAATTTAAAGCAGTACAAGAATTTAAAGATCTTGCTGCTGATGTAAGAGCAATAGTTGGTAATGATGTGAAGCTTACTTATGCGGCAAATTGGTCCGAATACCATCATACAGAAGGTGGCTGGTATCATATGGACGCATTGTGGTCTGACCCAAATATTGATTATATTGGGCTAGATGCATATTTTAGAATCACTAATGATAAATCAATGAAGCAAGTAACAGCCGAATCCGTAAAGGAAGGTTGGACGAGTGGTATCGATTACGACTACTACCTAAAAGGTGATGAGTATATGCCTCTTGATGAAAGATATGCTGTAAAAAACTTTGAATGGTTTTGGAAAAATAAGCACGTTAATCCTGATGGCAGGGAAACAGAATGGAGTCCTAAAATGAAACCTATTGTCTTCACCGAAGCAGGCTTCACCGCTATAGATAAAACTACAAACGAACCTTATAAATACTACGACCCATCCACAAAAGGAGCGTCTCTACCTGAGGGTTCACAAGGACATATAGACCCTAAAATACAATATGATGCTGTTGTAGGCACTATTCAATTCATTAAAGAACTTCAAAGCAATCCAGATAATGAAGGCATGATAGCTGAAATAACTTGGTATAATATAGACCCTAAAGGGCATGGCACGGACTGGGCTAACAATCATGAATTAAAGTTGGCTGAAGTAGAACAAGGTTACTTTGATTCTTTGGATAATTCTACCAGCCAGACAGTTAAAATTGATGCGCCTTTAAGCTCAGATTTAGACCTCTAGAAATTGTAATACTATCTTAATATTTAGGTCAAAATTAACTTCTAATTAACTTTTAAAGTTTAAACTTACTGTTATGCGCGACAAAAAACACGGGAGTTTGCCATGACAGTAAATACTCATATAGGAACTAATAATAGCGAAAGTCTATACGGTAATAATTCAAGCGAAATCTTCAAGGGTAAGAAGGGGAATGATGTCATATACGCAGAAGGCGGCAATGACATAGTTCATGCCGGCAAGGGTAATGACATAGTTTATGGCCATGGTGGCAATGATAAAATATTTGGTGGCAAAGGCCACGATCAACTACACGGCATGGATGGAAATGATGAAATAAAAGGAGGTCGTGGAAACGACCTTATTTATGGCGGAAAAGGTAATGATAAGATCAATGGCGGTAAAGGCCATGACCAGCTTTATGGTGAAGACGGCCATGATGTAATGAATGGCGGGAAAGGTAATGACTTACTGTTTGGTGGCAAAGGCAATGATGTCATGAAAGGTGGCAAAGGCCACGACAAACTTTGGGGAGAAGATGGAAATGATATTATTCACGGTGGCAAAGGCAATGATGAAGTAAGCGGCGGCAATGGAAATGATAAGTTGTTTGGCGGAAAAGGTAACGACGTAATGTACGGCGGAAAAGGTAACGACGTAATGCACGGTGGATCTGGTAGTGATCAGATGTATGGTGAAGACGGCAATGATGAAATGCATGGAGATAAAGGCAATGATGTTATGTATGGTGGGAAAGGTCACGACATAATGAAAGGTGGCGAAGGCCATGATAAATTGTATGGAGAAGCTGGTAATGATGTTATCCACGGCGGTGAAGGCACTGATGAAATCAGCGGTGGTGATGGAAACGACAAATTATTCGGGGATTCAGGTCATGATGTTATATATGGTGGCAAAGGCAATGATGAAATAAAGGGCGGAAAAGGTGATGACAGACTTGATGGCAACGAAGGTAATGACATCATTCATGGCGGAAAAGGTGATGATCAAATAAATGGTGGTGACGGTCATGATCAACTTTTCGGCGGGAAAGGTAATGATCTTATGTACGGTGGCCTTGGCAATGATATCATGAAAGGTGGAAAGGGTAATGATCAAATCCACGGCAACGAGGGTAATGATACAATACATGCAGGCAAAGGTGATGACCTAGTATATGCAGGTTCTGGAAACGACACTGTCTTTGGTGGGAAAGGCGATGATCAAATTCATGGTAATGAAGGAAACGACACTATTCATGGTGACAAAGGTAATGACCTAATATTTGGTGGAGCTGGGAACGATACCATTCATGGAGGCAAAGGTCATGATAAAATATACGGTGATGATTATAATAATTCACAATACATCCCGACCAGCGGTAATTTAGTAGTAAATGGTAGCTTTGAGAACTCTGTAGTCACTGCAAATGGTGGCAGTTGGGAAGTATTTGCATCTGGTGTTAATGGATGGAATGTAGTTTCAGGACCTGGGGTTGAGGTACAGACAGGAAGTACAGCAGGATTAAGTGCCTCTGATGGTAATAAAAAAATAGAGTTGGACAGTCATAATGGCGTAGACACTAATAGCTCTATAGCTCAAGCTATCCCAACAAAAGGACCTCACACATTCACTTTAACATTCGATTATAGCCCAAGACCTGGTGTTGCAGCTACAAGTAACGGTGTTGAAGTTCTATGGAATGGCGTTGTAGTTGGCACACTTACTGGCAGCGTTGCTGGTTGGCAAAATATTTCTTATGAATTGACAGGAGCAGCTGGGCCTACATCGCTTCTACAATTTAAAGCTGTTGGTGCGGATGATCAACTAGGTGGATTCATAGATAACGTAAGCGTTGTTATGAAATCCTTGAATGAAACATTCTTAGGAAACGTAATTAACAGCAATGACACAATATATGGTGGTGACGGCAATGATGAAATTCACGGCATGTATGGTCATGATGAAATACACGGCGGAAAAGGCCACGATCTAATCTATGGTGGTGCGGGTAACGATACTATCCATGGAGATAAAGGTAACGACCAAATACACGGTAACGATGGAAACGATAAAATTTTCGGTGGAAAAGGTGATGATCTAGTTTATGGCGGCGCTGGTAATGATGTTATCAAAGGTGGTATTGGTAACGATAAATTATTTGGCGAAGCTGGACATGACACTATACATGGTGGCAAAGGTGATGATGAAATCAGCGGTGGTGATGGAAACGACAAATTATTTGGTGGAAAAGGCGATGACTATATATCTGGCGGTCTTGGCAACGATATAATAAAAGGTGGACAAGGCAAAGACAAACTAGATGGTAACGAAGGTAATGACACTATTCACGGTGGCAAAGGTGACGACCAAATAAATGGTGGGGATGGTAATGATAAATTATTTGGCGGAAAAGGCCATGATCTAATGTACGGTGGCCTTGGTAATGATATAATGCATGGCGGCAAAGGTCATGATCAAATGCACGGTAATGAAGGCCATGATAAGATGTTCGGTGGAAAAGGTAATGACCTTATGTATGGCGGCCTTGGCAATGATATAATGGAAGGCGGAAAAGGCCACGATCAACTATATGGCGAAGACGGTAACGACACATTAAAAGGTGGAAGTGGTAATGACTTACTATTTGGCGGACTAGGTAATGATATTCTTAAAGGTGGCAAAGGCCATGATAAACTTTGGGGTGAAGATGGTAATGATAAATTATATGGCGGTTCTGGAAACGATGAGCTGAGTGGTGGAAAAGGTAATGATCTTATGGAAGGTGGTAAAGGCCACGACTTAATGTACGGTGGGGAAGGAAATGACACCATGCATGGCGGTTCTGGAAACGACCAAATTCATGGTAACGAAGGAAATGATAAATTATTCGGCGACAAAGGTGATGACCTTATATTTGGTGGCGCTGGTAATGATATAATTGAAGGTGGTAAAGGCCACGACAAATTATTTGGTGAAGATGGTAATGATAAAATACATGGTGGAGATGGGCACGACGAAATTAGTGGTGGACTTGGAAACGATAAGTTATTCGGTGACAAAGGTAATGACTATATCACAGGCGGACAAGGTAACGACATCATAGAAGGTGGCAAAGGCCATGATAAATTAGATGGTAACGAAGGAAATGACACTATACATGGTGATAGTGGTGATGATCAAATTAATGGTGGGCAAGGTCATGACAAGTTGTATGGCGGTAAGGGTGATGATAAGATCTATGGTGATGATTATGACAATACTCAATACATCCCTAATAGCGGTAATTTAGTTGTAAACGGAAGCTTTGAAGATGTAGTTGTTGATGATCATGGCGGTAGCTGGGAAGTATTTGCATCTGGTGTTAATGGATGGAACGTTGTTTCAGGTACTGGTGTTGAAATTCAAACTGGTGGAACTGCAGGAATAGGAGCTTCTCATGGAAACAACAAAGTAGAGTTAGATAGTGATAACGGCGTTGACACTAATAGCTCTATAGCACAAGCGATCGCAACAAAAGGACCTCACACATTCACTTTAACATTCGATTATAGCCCAAGACCTGGCGTTGCGGCAGCAAGTAATGGTGTTGAAGTTCTATGGAATGGCGTTGTAGTTGGCACACTTACTGGCAGTGTTGCTGGTTGGCAAAATGTTTCTTATGAATTGACTGGAGCAGCCGGCCCAACATCGCTTCTGCAATTCAGAGCTGTTGGTACAGATGATCAACTAGGAGGATTCATAGATAATGTAAGCGTTGTTATGAAATCCTTGAATGAAACATTTTTAGGAAACGTGATTAACAGTAATGATACAATATACGGTGGCGATGGTAACGATGAAATCCACGGTATGTATGGTCATGATGAAATACACGGCGGAAAAGGCCACGATCTAATATATGGTGGTGCTGGTAACGATACTATCCATGGAGATAAAGGTAACGACCAAATACATGGTAATGATGGAAACGATAAAATTTTCGGTGGAAAAGGTGATGATCTCTTATTCGGTGGCTCTGGCAACGATAAAATTGATGGGGGAGATGGTCATGATAAACTTTGGGGCGAGGATGGTAATGATGTATTAGAAGGTGGTAAAGGTAATGACGAATTAAATGGTGGTAGTGGTAATGATAAGCTTTACGGTGGTAAAGGTAATGACAGACTATATGGGGAAGATGGAAATGATCTTTTAGATGGAGGAGATGGAGATGACCACCTATGCGGAGAAGACGGAAATGATAAGCTATATGGTGGAAGAGGTAATGACGTAATAAATGGTGGTGATGGCAACGATAAATTATATGGTGATAAGGGTAATGATTACCTTGACGGTGGAAAAGGAAACGATTTAATTATCGGCGGAAAAGGACATGATACAATGAAAGGGGATGATGGCGCAGATAAGTTCGAATTTAACCTAAGCGAAGGAAATCATTGTAAACTAGTTAGTGAAGGTAATGATACAATTCTAGACTTCAAGGTTTCTGATAATGATAAGCTTGTATTCAGGGGACTATTTGATGTAAACCACGACCATTGTATTAATTTAGATGATTTGAGAGCTGGAACAGAGTTATCAAATAACTCTGGCGACACTACAATACACTTCACAGGTGGTGGTAATATTACATTATCAGGAGTACATATTACCGACTTGAACTCAATTGCTAATAGAATAACAATCTTGTAATTCTATACATTAAACGCTTATACTAGAATTATTAATAATGCTAGGTAAGCGTTTTTTGTAATGAAAGGAATAAACTCAGCACATCATATAATCTTAAGAGTTGCCGAGCTTTTTGACATACCGTTGTCGCTTAACAATGTGATGGTAAGCACAGCTGGATTCAAAGATCTTTCACCGATTCAGATTGTTATTTTAGGCCTAGAAAAACTCAGTATACATGCTGTTTTGCAGGACGTAGCCTTGCCAAAAATAGGCCCAAGCTCACTACCCTGCCTAGCTGTAATGACAGATGGCAAGCTTGTAGTACTCAATGAAATTGTGGGTGATGAATTAATCATCACTGACCATGAAAACAATCGGAGTAACGTTAAAAAATTAGAATTCGAAAAAAATTACGATGGAAAAATCATCGTCATAAACCATAACAACGACTCCATGCAAACATCTGTATTTGGTCGAATCAAACAAAAACAAAACTGGTTAATATCTACAGTTTCACATTTTAAAGAGTTATATTCTAAAACCTTAATCGCAACTTTTTTCGCTAATATTTTAAGTCTTTTTTTGCCACTGTATGCGATGAATATTTACGATAAAGTTATTCCTAATTCATCTGAAAGCACGTTATTAGTTTTAACTATAGGAATCTGTATTGCCGTTTTATTTGATTTCTTACTCCGAAGTATTAAGTCTTATTTCTTAGATTTCGCTAATCAAAATACAGATATTATTCTGTCATATAAACTCCTGAATAAAATACTTCACTCTAAGCTTAGTGATAAAAATTATCTTTCTGGCTCACTTGCTGGCTATATGAGGGATTTAGAAATAATCAGAGAATATCTATCAAGCGTTACAATAAATACGGTATTAGATATCCCTTTTGCAATACTTTACTTAGCTCTTCTTGCATACATAGGTGGAGTTGCGATTTTTTCAATCTGCATAATGATGATATTTTTAGTATTATTTGCCAGCCTGATAGTCAAAGTTTTATCAGAACGCTATTCTAGTGATGCTTTTTATTTAAACAATCAAAAAACCTCCTTTTTAGTAGAAGCGTTATTAGGCTTAGAAACAATAAAATTGAATCTTGCTGAGAAGAAAATTCAAGCAGCGTGGGATAGAATATCTGAGCAACATGCCAAATCAATGAAAGCTAATCATTCAATATTTTCTCTTTCAACAAACATAATCACAATGCTACAAAGCTTAAATTACATACTTGTAATCGTCGTCGGCGTTTATAGTTTTTTTGATAATAGTATTTCTGTAGGTGCATTAATTGCATGCATGATAATTTCTTCAAGAGCTGTTCTACCATTCTCACAAACTTCTATTCTTCTGATGAGATTCAATTCTGTAAAGTCAGCATACAAAGCATTAGATGAAATAATGCATTCCAAATCTGAACAGAATTCTGAAACAAAATACTTACCTAAGTATAAATTAGATGGAGCTATTCGCTTTGAAAACGTCTCATTCGAGTATGAAGCTGGGAAAGAAGTTTTATCAGATGTTACATTCGAGATTAAGCCTAATGATAAAATTGCAATAGTTGGAGTAATTGGTTCAGGAAAAACCACTATCAGTAAAATGATTATGGGCTTATATCAACAAAGTAGAGGTAATATTTACATTGATAATTTTCATATCAACCAAATCCATCCCTATGATTTGAGAGCCAACATTGGTTATGTACCTCAGGATATATTTCTATTTAACGGTACGATTATTGATAATATTCTACTTAATCCATTAGTTAAAGTTGATAGCAAAGAAGGCTTAAATACGGCCATTACCGTTTCTGGAATAGACAAACATTTTGGTAGTTCTCCAGATGGTCTTAATACTAATGTAGGAGAGTCAGGAAGAAAAATATCAGGCGGACAAAAGCAATCAATTGCTATAGCTCGTGCCTTTGCTAACAATCCTCCCGTAATACTGATGGACGAACCTCTGAGCATGATGGATAAAATGACATCATACGCATTTTTAGATCGTTTAAAAACATACTCACAGAACAAAACTTTAATTATAATCTCCCATCAATTAAGTGTATTAAACATAGTTGATAAAGTCTTATTTATAGAGAAAGGGAAAGTAAAATTTTTTGGACCAAAAGATGTATTTTTACAAAAATATAGCTATAGCAATGGATAGGAAATATGAGTTTGAAAGAAAAAGAGAATCATCAAAAGAAAAAAAAGCGCCTTAGCTTCAATCCTTTTATGGACATATATAATATTCTATATTTGGCGTTATCATCAATCTTTTACCTTATCAAATACATTTTTACCAAACCTAGTAGTCTTATTATATCTTTTTTCAACTACTGTTTAAGCAAAAGCAGAAATTATATTCACTTCTTTGATTCACCAGATTTCAATAACCAAGGTATTTATCCTACTTTTAAAGCAATAAACACTAAACCATCTAAAGCATATGTGTATTTATATTTTATTTTAATCTCAATGCTTACATGCTTTATGATCTGGGCAACTTTTTTTGAAATTGACGCTTACGTTCATTCAAAAGGTGAAATAGAAACTTTCTCTAAAATAAATACTATTATTTCTCCAGAAACAAATGTTATTGAAAAGATTCATGTAACAGAAGGACAAAGTGTAAAGGCGGGAACTGTTCTAATTACTTTTGATCAGGCCACCCAACAAGCTAATAGCACGTCAGTTGAAAAGCAGTATTATGCAAATTTAGCAAATATCGCTAGGCTTGAAGCTCAGATTAACGAGAAAGATTTAGAACTCTCCAAAGAGATTACCGATTATTCTTCTCAATTAGCAACTGAGGTTCTTGAAAGATATAAAAATGAAGTGTCAACTTTCAAAGATGGTGTGAATATTAACGATCAAAAAATCTTACAAAAGAATTCTGAGATTACAAAAATCAAAGAGCAAATTATAATTTACGAAGAAAAAGAAAAAATCATCCAAGATGAAGTAACAACTTTAGAAAAATTGGAAGCTCAACAACTAGTTACAAAGATGAGAATGCTTGAGAGTAAAAAAGAATTTTCAGAAAATAAAATAAAATTAGATGCATTAAAATCCGACCTCCCTTCTGCTGAAAGTTCTTTAAAAGAACTACAAAGCTTAAGATCACAATTCATAAATAATTATAAGAAACAAGTTAATGCTGAATTAGCTCAGGCTAGAATTTTACAAAATCAGCTAAATGCTGAATTTACCAATGTTGCAAAACGACTTGAGCGTAGTAAAGTGATTTCACCTATTGATGGTATAGTTTATAAGATCCCTAACACTACAACTTCGAGTTCTATTCAAGCAGGTCAGGAAATTATTTCTTTAGTTCCTCAAGATGACAGCTTAATTGTTAATGCTTCTGTACGCCCTGAAGATATTGGCTTAATTCAAATGGGGCAAGAAGCGAGTGTAAAAATTACAGCATACGACTATGCTATATATGGCTTATTAAAAGGTAAAGTTGAGCAAATCTCGCCTGAAACCTATGCGAATCCTGTAGATAATAAACCATATTTCCATGTTAAAATAAAAACTGACAAAAACTATCTAACTCACCATAAGAAAAAATTTTATATTTCTCCTGGGATGATTGCAAACGTTGATATCATGGTTGATCGACGCACAGTGCTACAATATATTACCAATCCATTTATTAAAACGGTTAGGGAATCCTTGAATGAGAAGTAGAAAGTTTGTTTCTACCTACTTTCACCATCTATATTTCTATGGGTCTTATAGTGATCGTTTAGCAAAGCTTCTGTGCCCGATCTCTTTTTCATTGATTTATTTTGTACATTAACCAAAGCACCATCTACAGGCATATCCGATTGCAAAGATGTACTACTAGCATGTTCCACAGGCACTGCTGCAGCAACTGTGGTCGCTGCAAGTACAGAATTAACTGCAGACATATCAACAAACACAGAATCTAATACAGCTCTCTGCTCAGGACTTATCCTATAGTAAAGCGATAAACCACTTTCATCTGCTGCATTTAAAACTGCTCTAGCTTGTTCTTTAGATGCAGCACATCTAATCATACCAACAAAAGCTGCAAGAGTGCATTGATCTAATTCCAAAGTTAACAATTCCTGAGGAATCAATTTTCTAGCAAATTCTGGAAGCGTATCTAAAAATTTTCTCTTCACTCCTTCTATATCTTCAACTTCTTGGGTAAATATTGCTTTTTTCTTATCTGCATCAGAACATTTTTTTATTTCTCCAAGCAAATACTCAACTTTTTTTCTTGCGTTATCATGCTCATACCCTGAAGTATCACTTTCTCCAAGTTTTACGAATGCTGTCTGTACAAGATTATTTGCATGTTCTGTTGTTGACAACAACACTTCTTCAACCGCCTCTTTGCTTAAATAACCAAAAGCTATTTGTAATTGCCCAATATTAAACTGTCTTAACGGAGAAACTGCATTTCCTGCTTGTAAAAGTAATTTTCTAGATTCAGGATAATTCTCTAATACATAAGACAATATTTCAGGCTTAATTTGGGAATTCGCTACATAGCCAAATGAATGAAATATAGTCTCTCCATTTTTATTCAAAACAGCCATATTTTCTTTTACTATGTCGCACGCTAAAAGATTTTTCACCCTATCCAAATCGCCTGAATACATAGCTCGTCTTAAAGGCAATATCCCTTGTGCATCTAGTCCACCTAGCGCCGCCTTACCTTCTTCAGATGCTGTGATCATAGGTATCAATCCTGCATTTCCATTCATCAAGAAACGGTTCACTAAGCATGGTATACACCCAGAAGGAAGGGCGAAACCCTCTATTTCACTAGCAAGCTCAACAAGAACTTGCAAATGCTCATCTTCAAACGATGAGATTGGAATATTTCCACTAATATCTTCCTGAGCTAGTAAATTTACCAACCTTGGGAAAGTACGTAATACAAGTCGCAAAACTTCTGGAGCGACAATGTCCCTATACCCATAAGGATGGAAAATGTTTTTTTGTTCAGAGCTAACCAATTCAAGAGTTGCTTGAACTTCTGGATATTTCAACAATTCTTCAATCGCTGCCAAATTTACTTTTCCTCTACGCAGAGCAAGTACTAGTGGTGCACCACTCTCACTATTACTAACTTGCGCTGCTTTCTTACCAGCTTCAGTGGCATACACAGCACGGATAACATCTACATTTCCAAAATATGCAGCAACATGAAATAGTGTCATGCCCTTATTCCCTTGCACAGCAGCAAGCTTTTCTTGCTCATCAATGGCGTAGTTCTCTTTAACAAAATCAAATAATATCAAGGCAGTTTTGCTTTTGTTAGAAAGTAGATCTGGTAGAACTGCTAAAATCTTAGCTAAAACTTTATCTTTATCCCTTTCAATCAGAACTTTTAAGACATTAGTATTTGCAGCTATCACTAAGTCACCTAATGACCTGTGTATAATTTCAGAATAGAAAACTTTCAGAACTGCTTTTAGTAAATTTGGATTAGCTCTAGTTAAAAATTCAGAAGTTTCATCTCTATACTTATTAGGCTTTAATTGCCTTGAAACAAAACTACGCAACTTGCTAACAAGTATTTCTGCTGATTTCTCGCCTGCATTTCTCAACAATTCACCACTATTAATATAAATAGCGTCACAGGATACTGCGGTATCTACTATCATTCTTACCAACTCATGATCATCTCTTTCTGCAGCCAATTGCAGAGGTGTTTTCCCATTTCTATCTAGAGCGTAAGCTTTAAGTCTGCCTTCTGTAGTATTAAAGTCATCTGCACTCATCTGAACCAAATCTTCAGTAAAGCTGTCCAAACTTGTAACCGAGTCTTGATTTACAAAGTCTCCTGGATAAGAAATTATAGCTTCATCACTAGGTTCAGAATGATCTACAAACTGCGCTACAAATACTCTTCTTAGTAAATGCCAAACACTTGGATGGAATTTAATTGGATTTTCTTGCCTAGTTGCCGCTTCAAGACAAAAATCTAACAAACTTTTTTCTTCGCCATTACTTCTCCAGCGTTTGTAAAACCCTTCCAAATTGATAATGTGATATTGGTCTATTTCGATTCCTAATCGGCTAAATAACAGTTCATAGTTTGAACCGAATATCTCTAATTTTCCTTGCGCGTCAACTTCTGTTAAGCTTGCCATGCCTGCACTAGTTTCAAGAACAGCTAAAAACTTATCAACCTGACCAGCTTTATAAACAGCTGCAGCTGATTTAGATTTAGGCTTAAACTTTTCCTTAAGTTGATTAATCTGGCTTATTTTATCTGGGAATACTCTTGCTAGTGCATCCCACTCACTTGGGAGTAATTGGCTTAGGTTTGCAGGCTTCGTTCTTTCTTCTACAAAATAGTCAAATAAACTTTTGTTTTTAGCTTCACTTCTCCAACTTCTAAAAAAATCTTCAACTTTCATCAAACTTTCTGGATCGGTATTAAATATCTTTAACTTTCCTTGTTGATCAATTTCTGCCAACTTTCCTCTTCCAAAACCAGTCTTTAAAACCAATTCTATTCTTTCATTACTTCCAGATTTACACGCATCAGCAACAAGATTATCACCAGCATTGATTAATTGGTCTAAATAACGGTGGGATGTAGTAATTAAATTAATTATAGCGGACACCATTTCATCAGCTTCAGGAAGCTTACTCGCTACTATATTGTGAACAAAAGTCCTTCTTATTGCATTCATGCTTAATGATGCTCTACCCTTGGCTTCATCACTAAAAACTGCAGAAAAGAATTCTTGAGGAGTCTTGCTACCTGCATCAGGAATTGAATCAAATAGATTAACTAATCTTGTATCTATTTGCGCGCAAATATCACGATTCATGGTTTGTCTCATAGCTTTAAACCCCAAGTTTTTTGGGTATTATACTATAAAATACCAAGCTCAAGAAATTAAACTTTTGTTACAAAAACTACCAAGTATATGTAACCTTATATTTAACCTTAACTTCTCCATCCTTTTTAACTTCTATAGGAAAAATTATAGTGTTTGAATTTTCCTTTTCAAACTTATCAGAATTGTCTGAGATCTTCCAATTGCTGCCACGATATAGATTCTCTTTTACAGTTATAGTCACATCGTCTTTTTTATGATTTCGAAGAGTAATTTCAATACTTTCTTCCATAATTTTACGCGCTGAATCCATTTTAAAATCAGTTTGTTTGCGTTCTCCAACTATATCGAATGCATTACCAAGTTTAATCCTCACTTTTTCATCTTTTGGCGTGTGATCAATTATATCTTCACCAATAAACTCCATTGATCCATCTACCTTATCTATTTGATTAACTCGGATTCTACCAGAAGGAAGTGGCACGCCTAAATTTTCTTTTTCACTATTTTTAAAGTTTAAGAACACTTCAACTTTGGAATTTGATTCTTCTCCACCTCTTTCCGTATAGGTATACCCGTAGTAAGGCTGAGCTGCACCATAATAAAAATATTCTTTTGTTACAGGAATTTTTATTGCCTTAGGGAACAACTCTAATTGTTTTGTTGAGTTATCAGGAATACTTACTTTGCGTCCCAATGTGTAAAGATGATATTCAAAAAATGATTTTTCTTCAAAGCCAGCGTCTTCCATGGCAGCCGAGGCTTTCATCATTGAAACACCCCTGCCCCTGTTATATTGTGGCTGAGCACGATTTACATCACCTGCAACCAACTTTAATTTAGCATCATTAAAAGTTGCACCAGCTTTGTTAATTATACTTACCCAAGAAGCTAAATCCAAAAAACCTTTGTTGGCATTTTCACCATCTTCATATGTGGCAATATAATCTGCCCACCACGTAAGTCCTGTGGTCTGATAACTTGTTTCAACATTATGCTTCCCATCTTTTTTCGCATTAATGCTCCATAACAATGTTGGCTTAGTAATTAAACCACTTGGAAGCTCAGGAAACCTGATATTTGAATAGCCATTAATGGTATTAACTTTGTTGTTTTTATCTTGCAAAACCAAGCCGCCAGATGCGCTTAATAATTTCCCAACAGTACTTTGGATACTATTTCCTGCATTTTGCTCAACTGTAATTTCTTGACCAACGAATTTTTCAATTAATTTTTGAGCGTTCACTAAATCGAAATTGTAATTTTGCTCTAGGACATAAGTCCCAGTTGGATCCGTTAATGATTTGAACGAAACTGTAGTAGGCTCAATAAATGCAGCAACGTCTGCAAAGCTTATTTGATTCACCCCAGATTTCAATTCTAACTCTCTTTGCTCTCTTACAATTGCGTAACCGGGAATTTGTGTGTTATATCCCCATCCGTTATTGGCGGATGTTGGAGTTGGACGGTACATTTCTGGTGATACCGAACCAGGGGTGGCAGTACTATAAATTGTAACGTTAGTTTCACCTGCTAGCGCCAGTGTAGGTAGCAATAATAGCCAAGAATAGCGGAGCATACATTCCCCTTTTAACAATACCTTTAATTCGATATTACTATATCTGGAGCATTTTGGAAATTAGTTTTAAATTCTAAAATTACGAGCGAAGCGCGCATTTTAAAAGTTTAATTTTTTGTTTTAACAAAAAAAAAGGCCTGCATTTCTACAGGCTTTTGAATTAAATCCTACTCAAGTAGCCAGAAAGAGCTGGGTCAGTGATATTACGATTAATTTCGTTCATCATTGTTTTAAATACAATCTCAGTATTTTCTACTTTATCAGTAAGCGAACCTTTTGCTGCAAAATCAACACCTATTGGTAAGTATATTATAGAAGTTTCTGCAAGGAATTTTTGCACTCCACTTAGAGTAGAAGCTACTCCACTGGCGTTCATGGTTCTTTGCAAATCAACATTCATACTAAATTCTGTTTGTGCTGCATTTACAACTGCGTCACGCAATGCATTAGTTCTATCAACCAATGAAACATTTTGCACAGGTGCTTGAGCACTTACTACTAGAGGTGCGGGAATAACAACTGGCTGTGCTACTTCACTTGGCAAAACTATACCAATTTGTTTGCGATAATCAACATCTAGCTTAGCTGCGCTTTTAGCAAAGAACTGTGGGTTTTGATCAAATAAAAACTTAAGTACCACCGCTTTTTTATTCTCATCTTTACAAAATTTAAATGTAAGATCAAATGCATTGCTTTCTTGTCCATTTAATTTGCCAACGCCAGTTAGCAAAGCTGGATTGCGGCTTAACAACTCTTTTACTACTTCTATATGACCATTCTGACTCGCATACATAAGTGC